>JAFEDI010000124.1 GCA_018241725.1 Pseudomonadota bacterium
AAGAACGATGTCAAGGAAGGCATCATCACCTACAAGCTGGCCGCCCACGCCGCCGACCTCGCCAAGGGCCACCCGGGCGCCCAGATCCGCGACAACGCGCTCAGCAAAGCGCGCTACGAGTTCCGTTGGGACGACCAGTTCAACCTGGGCCTGGACCCGGACAAGGCCAAGAGCTTCCACGACGAGACCCTGCCGAAGGAGTCGGCCAAGGTCGCCCACTTCTGCTCCATGTGCGGCCCGCACTTCTGTTCGATGAAGATCACCCAGGACGTGCGCGACTTCGCCGCCAAGCAAGGCATCGGCGAGGACGAGGCCCTCAGCAAGGGCATGGAAACCAAGGCCGTCGAGTTCGTGAAGAGCGGCGCGGAGATCTATCGCAAGGTCTGATCCACCCGGAAACGGCCTTAGCAGGGCCTGACCCGCGCCAACCAGGTGAGGGTCAGGCCCTCATTCCATCCCGGCGGTGTAGCATCCGCGCATACCTTTTCTCCGGACACCTTAGATGAACCTGGAAAAAGTCATTTTCGGCTTCTTCATCGTCTTTGCCGCCACGCTGAACTTCGGTTTCTTCATCGGCGAACTCGACAACCCGGTTCACCACGACATCTACGAGCTGTTCGCGGCGATCGTCGTCAACCTGATCGCCACGGTGCTCAAGTTCGGCGACCGGACGCAGATCGGCGCCGTGCACCTGGCGACCAGCCTGGTGGCAGACCTGCAGTTGCTGGCCGCTGCGATGGTGTGGGGCTACGCGACCCATGTGGCCGGCACGGGAGTCACCGCCGCCAGCATGTCGAGCATCGTCTCCCTGTCCGGCGGAGCACTGTTCGCCAACGTGGTGTCGGTGATCATCCTTATCGCCGAAACGATCATGCAACGGCGCTGACCCAAGTGCTGGACCGCACGCCCGCCAGCACGATCTTCCTGGTCCTGCGCCGCCTGCGGGCGCCGCTGCTGACCCTCATCGTGATCTTCGCGGTGTCAGTCCTCGGACTGACGCTGGTTCCTGGCCCACCCGACGCGCAGGGCGTGCCGCAGCGGATGAGCTTCTTCCACGCCACCTATTTCCTCAGCTACACCGCCACGACGATCGGCTTCGGGGAGATCCCCTACGCCTTCTCGGAACAGCAACGGCTGTGGGTGACCGTCTGCATCTACCTGTCGGTCATCGGCTGGGCCTACACCCTCGGCACCGTGTTCGCGATGCTGCAGGACAAGAACTTCCTCAACGCCCTGGCGGTGCAGCGCTTCGCACGCCAGGTGCGGCGCCTGCGCGAGGCCTTCTTCCTGGTCTGCGGCTACGGAGAAACCGGCCACCTGATCTGCCAGGCCCTCGACGAGATGGGCTACCGGGCGGTCGTCATCGATAACGATGAAGGCAAGATCGCCGACCTGGAGCTACAGAGCTACTCCGCCGACATGCCAGCCCTGTGCGCCGACGCCGGCGTACCGGACACACTGATCTTCGCCGGCCTCACAAAGCCCCAGTGCCGCGGCGTCATCGCGCTGACCGATCACGACCCGACCAACCTGGCAATCGCCATCGCCGCGCGCCTGCTGGCCCCGTCCGTCCCCGCCCTGTGCCGGGCCGAGCACGCAGACACCGCGGCCAACATGGCGTCCTTCGGCACTCGCCACATCATCAACCCCTTCGAGAAGTTCGGCGAGTACATGGCCCTGGCCCTGCGCTCCCCGTCCGCCTACCACCTGCTGCTGTGGCTGACCGGCCTGCCCGGCACCACGGTGACGCGCCACCGGGAACCGCCGCGGGGCAAATGGGTGTTGTGCGGCTATGGCAGTTTCGGCAAGGTCATGGCGACCACCCTCGAGAAGGCCGACCTACCGTTGACGATCATCGACAAGAAGGTCTTCGTCGATCCGCCGCGCGTCGGAGTGAAGGGCGACGGCGCCTGCGGCGACGCGCTGGGCAACGCCGGCATCGGCGACGCCGTCGGCATCGTGGCGGCCACCGGCAACGACATCGACAACCTGTCCATCGTCGTCACCGCCCGCACGCTGAACCCCGGCCTGTTCACGGTGCTGCGCCAGAACCAGGTTGCCAACCGGACCTTGTTCAATGCCGTGGGTGCGGATTTCTCGGTCGTCCCCAGCGAGATCGTCGCCCATGAATGCCTCGCCACGCTGACGACCCCCTTGCTGTCCCTGTTTCTCGATGCCGTCAGGCAGGCCGGCGATGCGTGGGCAAGCTCCGTACTCGAACAGCTCACCGGCAAACTCGGCTGGACCGTACCCGCGGTGTGGAGCGTGAAGCTGAACCTCGCCCAGGCCCCCGCGCTGCACCGCCTGCTGATGCATGGCGGCGCGCCCCCCAGCCTGGCCGACGTTCTCAAGGCGCCGCTTACCGACCGTCCGGATCTGGGCTGCATCCCCCTGCTGCTGGCCCGGGACGGCCAGCCCCCGCAGTTGCTGCCGGACCTCGACCAGGCCTTGCAGCCCGGTGATCATCTGCTGTTCGCCGGCCGCGAAATTGCACGCAAGGAACTTGGTCTCACACTGTTCAACGAGCACAGCCTGCGCTTCGTGCTGACCGGACGGGACAGCCCCGGCGGCCTGATCTGGGAATGGCTGGCCAGGCGACGTTGCCCGGATTCCGCGGAGACACGCTAGAATGCCGGCCGATAAGACAACAGCATTTTTCGCATGAAAGCTACCCCAATCCTCCCGCCGAGATTGTCCCGCGCCACTTTCATCGTGGCGCTGATCGTCATCTTCACCATGGCAATGATCCCGCTGCCGGAAGCGTTCAACGCCTTCTCCTTCCAGGACAAGCTCGAGCACTGCGCCGCCTTCCTCATGCTGATACTGCTGGGCTGGAGCGGCTGGCCCAGCCGCCTGTGGTCCATTGCCATCGGCCTGCTGCTGTACGGCGTACTCATCGAACTAGCCCAGCACTTCTTCACGCTCAACCGGGTGGGTGATCCGTGGGACGTGGTAGCCGACACCAGCGGGCTGGTCATCGGCGCAGGACTGATCCGCCTGCGCGGCCATCGTGACACTTCAATGGCCTGATCATGCCTCCACGCAAACCTACAGCACCACAGATCCAGCACTACGAACAGGTTCCGCCTTATCTAACCAAGGACGGCTCCGAGATCCGGGAACTGATGCACCCCGCGGTCCACGGCAACGCGGCCCAGAGTCTGGCCGAGGCCACGGTACCGGTCGGCACACGGACGCTGCTGCACCGCCATCACCTGACTGAAGAGCTCTACCACATCACCGCCGGCAGCGGCCGGATGACCCTCGGCGACCATCAGTTCCCGGTAATAGTAGGCGACACGATCTGCATCCCGCCCGGCACGCCCCACCGCATCGAAGCCAACGGCGACGACGCGCTGCGCATCCTGTGCTGCTGCTCGCCAGCCTATACTCACGACGACACGGAAATTCTCGAGGACTGACCAGCGCCAGCGGGATTCATCGACTCGGCGAACCAGCTGCACGCCGCGGTCAGCTCAGCTATTCCGTCAGGCCTGCAGACTTGAACAGATCGATGGTCGCGTTTTCGGTCAGGGTCTGCGTTGCATCGGCACAGTCGACGGATGCCATCCTGCCTTGCGGCAGACGCACGAGGATCGACGTCTGCCCCTTCAGATCCTCACTGATCGCATAGTGGTAGGCTCCGCGCTCGAACTCCAGGTTCGCCCCATGGGCCAACAGCCCAAACCTGAAATGGCCGCGCGGGTGGATCAGCCCGCCAGGAAAGCGGAACTCCAGCCTCGACGGCCGGCCGGCCCGGTACTGGAGATAGCCGTCCTGCGCCCCCAGATTCGTGGATGCACACAGGGAGTAGTACTTCGTGCCGGCGCGGCAAGACCAGACCGCTCTCTCACCCCCACGGCACAGATTGCCTGCGTCCGCGATGACGCCAGCACTCCACGCCACGGCTGCGACACCCAACAGGAAGGACAGCATGCGCATCGTTGAAAAACTCCGGATGAGGACCAGGCCCCGTGTCGCGGCATCTTATCAAGCGCATGCCATACCGCCACATCCTCTGCCACCGGACGTCCTCTCGATGGGGATACTTGCGCGGACGAGGCCCGCGCCATTCCAGCCGTGCGCTTGCAAAGACGAGACCGCGGGCTATAACGGAGAGGCGCTACGCCACCTGCATCGATAGTCCGGCCCCCTTGCCACTTGTCCCATGCTTCAACGGCAGCCCCACGGAGAATGAGCATGCTGACCGCCGACACGCTGAAGAAGGTCTTTCCCCTCTGCCCCAATCCCGATGCCTGGGCCGCAGCGCTCGCCCCAGCACTGTCCAAATACGAGATCAACACCCGCGACCGCATCTGCAGCTTCCTGGCCCAGACCGGACACGAGTCGGGGCAGTTCCGGAACCTCGTCGAATCACTGAACTACAGTGCAGCAAGACTGGTGAAGGTCTGGCCCAAGCGCTTCCCCACCCTCGACGCCGCGACTCCTTATGCGCAAAACGAGCAGAAACTGGGCAACTTCGTCTATGCCAACCGGCTCGGCAATGGTGACGTGAACAGCGGCGACGGCTTCCACTACCGTGGCCGGGGCCTCATCCAACTCACCGGCCGGAGCAACTACGCTGCGGCAGGCAAGGCCATCGGTGCCGATCTGGTCGGTAATCCGGAACTCCTTCAACAACCCGCGTATGCCGTGCTCAGTGCCGCCTGGTTCTGGCAGAGCCACGGGCTCAACGCCCTCGCCGACGACAAGACGGACGATGACGACCTGGAGGACTTCCGGGAGATCACCCGCCGCATCAACGGCGGCTTCGTCGGCGTCCAGGAACGGTTCGCGCTCTACAAGCAGATCGAAGCACTCTTGTGAGTACACACATGCAGGGGGACACCTGAAAGACGCTCCGGGGCTGTCTATAGTGGGCTTACAGGCCTTGCACAGCGCATTGGCGCACCGCGCCTTTCCACAAGGCCCCAGGCCCGCTTCCGGAGGAGTGCATCATGGCTGCTGCAGACTTCGGCTTCCTGCGCGTCAAGGTCATCGCATTGGCCGTCACCGACAAACACCGCGCTCACCGCTTCTACAGCGAGACTTTGGGCCTCGAACCGGCTTACGAAGGCACGCAGAAGGTCGGCTATTTCCTCGGCACGACGATCCTGATGCTCAAATCCGGCTGGTACGGCGCCCCCACTGACCAGCCCAACCCCCGCATCACCATCGCCACGGCCCACGCGCCGGATACCGCCGCCGCCCTGACCGCCCGCGGCGTCCGCATCTCCGACCCGGTCCAGACCTACGACGATGGCTTCAATGTCGGCAGCTTCCTCGACAGCGAAGGAAACAAACTGTGGTTCTGCTCACCGGCCGTGACTAACGAGACAGGCTGAAGGCTCGATCTTCCGGCAGAAACTCACCTCCTCGCCATTCGTCGAGCTCAGAAAGGGCTGCTGCGCGCCAACGATCTGAGCGCGATCGACGTGCCACGCATCGTCCTGACGCGCCTTAAGATGGTGCAGATGTCCGAAGAGGTCTACGCCAGCGGAATTGAGGAGCATCTTCACGATGGCGTGACGCTGTGCACCACGAGCGTGGCCAAGACGGTGGCCGACGACTGCTTCAAGCACCACAACAAGATCGGTCCGGACGTAGCGCGGGAAGCCCTGAAGGACGCGCGGGCCAGCAGCAAGGCATCGGTGGATGAAATCTGGCGCTTCGCCAAAATCTGCCGTGTTGCCAACGTGATGCGCCCCTACCTGGAGAGCATCGCAACTTGTTGACAGGCGCACATCGTGCGACGATTTTGCGATGAGCATGAAAGACGCTCCGATTTCCTACGACGCCGACTGCCGCGACGGTTGCGTGAAGCGGCTGCTCGACCGATTCACAGTTGTGCGAATACGCAGCGGGGAACGGCTTTGTGCTGGTTTCGAAGGATGATGACTTCCAGGCACTCGTCGCTGCGCGCGGGCATAGACCGAAGCTCATCCGACCTGCCCTGGGCAAGGTCACCAATGATCAAGTGCTAACTGTACTGCTGGGTGTCGTCGATCGATCCTAAGGCAGCCCTACCAGACGCCGATTAACGCCGAACTTTACAATTTGGCTCGAACAACATATCCGAAACTGAGCAAGGGGAATGCACGCTCGACGACGCGTATCGATTTCTCGACGCCCTGCACGAACAACTTTCTGGCCCCTTGAGAACCAAGGATCATCTCGGTCGCAAAGAAATGGTAAGGAATGATGGTCCAGTCGGCGAACTGCGCCCGCATGCACAGGGTGTTCAAGATCTTGAAACTGAAATTGTGAATATGATCATGGTGCTGGACTTCGCGACCCACGGCTCCCATCAGCGTGTTGGCAAAGCACGCTCCATTCGGCGTCGAAAACAGAAATTCCTTACCTTCGAATACTGACTTAACATTCCTGAAGAATGTCAGTGGCGATTCGATATGCTCGATAAATTCGCCTGCGACGATAACATCGAACGGCTCGCCATGAAGGATGCGCGGGTCAATATTTATCCCATCACCCCTGTAGATCAGGGAACGATCGCTTGTGCGCAGGCCAGCGTCTGGAATTTTGCTGGAATTATCGACGCCAACGACTCTTCTCGCGACCTTCGCGAGTCGGCCGTGCAGCCAATAGTCGGTGTCTCGCTTCTGCAGCGCGGTCTCATCGAAGCATCCGACGTCCAACACCACTTTGTCGCGACATCGCGATTCAATGAATTCCAACCGGTCCACCGGTCGGCCGACCGACAGCTTCTCCAGCGTTTCATATCGAATCATGTATCCCAAGTGATCACCCCGATCGCACAGCCGCAGCGTCCTTAAAGCCCCAATGGCCTGACTCCGGCCGACCCGACTTGCAATTATCTGCGGAGCACAAGGGCCAACAGAGTGCTAATCAGTCGAGAGTAAAGTCCGACAGGGCAGAGCACAAGGGCCAACGGAGTGCCAAGCAGGCAAGGATAAAGCCCGACAGAGAAATGGTCGGGTACTCCTGGCGCACGAACTCGCTGAACGTTGGCATGCCCTTCACGCGGTCACGGTCTTCCAGCGGATCCCCACCGCGATCGACGATGGCGCGCATCTCCAGCGCGAGCCTGCCAACATCCAGTAGCAGATTGACATGGTCGTCTCGTGCGTAAAGTTGGGCAACAATCCCGCGCTAGGCAACAACGCTCGCCGCAACTACTTGCTCAGCGTCCACGCGGATTCTGCGAGACCTGGAGGAGATAGGCAGGCTACCGCCCAGCCAGGATTTGAGGGATTTTTTTGCGGAGGAACTTGCCAAGTTGGACGGAAACGAAGCCCTTCACGGCCAAGCTGGCACCTAGCCCTGCGAACGCGTCCTCCCCGCTCTGCCACGGCAGACCCGACAATCTTTCGGGCCGCGGACTTTTTCCCGCGTGAACGCAAAAACGCCGACCACATGGATCGGCGTTTTTACTTGAATTACTTGGTGGCCAGTCGCGGAATCGAACCACGGACACGCGGATTTTCAATCCGCTGCTCTACCAACTGAGCTAACTGGCCCCGAAAGAGAGCGCATTATAGGAAGAGGTTCGGAACTCGTCAAGCACTTTCTGTTTTTATTTTGAATCAGCCCGGAGGAAAGTGTTCTGACGCTATCCGCGGCAAGGCCGGGCGCTCTGCCAGCCCCTCTTCGGCAGCCGAGCGACTGCGCGGAAAAACCACCTGAGCGATGGTGCCTTTGCCAGACGGGTTGGGAATCAGGCTGACCTTGGCGCGGTGCAGTTCGGCAATTTCGCGCACGATGGGCAGACCGAGACCCGAGCCGCTCTCGGCACTGCCAAGTACACGGTAGAAGCGCTCGAAGACCCGCTCCCGGTCGGCCTCGGGCACACCGATGCCAGTATCCTCGACCTCGACGATGGCTCTCTCGGTGGCGATAGTGCGCACCGTGACGCAACCGCCATCCGGCGTGTACTTGATGGCATTGTCGATGAGGTTTTTCAGCAGTTCCCCAAGCAGCACAGGGTTGCCATCGATGACCAGAGGCTCATCGGTGGTTTCGAGGCCGAAATCGATGTTCTTCTGGCGTGCCCGCGGCACAAAGTCGCTGAGCATGTTGCGCAGCAGCGCCTCGAGATCCACCCGTTCGACGGCATAGATCTTCTCGTAGCTAGCCTCCGCACGAGCCAGGGACAGGAGCTGGTTGATCAGGTGGCTGGCGCGCTCCGCGCTCTGCGATATGTGCAGCAGGGAGCGGTGGATCTGCTGAGGGTCGGTCTCCATCAGGGCCAGATCGGTCTGCATACGCAGGCCAGTCAACGGCGTGCGCATCTGGTGAGCCGCATCGGCAATGAAGCGCTGCTGGGCCTGCAGGTTCTCCTCGAGGCGCGCCATCATTTCGTTGAAGGCGACGATCAGCGGCCTCACCTCCTCCGGCACGCCGGACACCGAGATCGGCGACAGATCGGACGGGCGGCGGCGGCGGATCAGGCGCTGCAACTGGTTGAGCGGCGCGATGCCGCGCGACAGACCTAGCCAGACGAGGATCACGGCAATCGGGATGATCGCGAATTGAGGCAGCAACACTCCTGTCACCACCCGCGATGCGAGGGTGCTGCGCTTGTTGCGGGTTTCGGCGACCTGCAGCAGCACCAGCCGATTGGGCATGCTGTCGATGGGGCGCAGGAACTGGTAGGCGACGCGGACTTCCTCACCGGCGATGGTTTCATCCCGATACATCACCAGATCCGGCACGACGTTGTCCGGCGGACTGAGGTGGGGGATTTCCTTGTCACCCGCCAGCAGCTCACCCTTGAAGCCGATCACCTGGTAATAGACGGTGTCATCCTCGTCGGCCCGCAGGATCAGGCGCGCCGGTGCCGGAAAATTGACTCTGGCCTGGCCGTTCTCCAGCTTGACGAGCCGGGCAATGGCCCGCACGTTGACCGCCAGCGCCTGATCATAGGGCTGGTTGGCAATGCTGTTGGCGACGTTGTGGGTGACGATAATGGAAATCGGCCACAGGAACAGCAGGGGCGCGAGCATCCAGTCGAGGATCTCACCGAACAGAGAGTTGAAGGCCTTTCCGTCCGCGGAGGACGCTTCCTCCGCCACCTTGCGCCACTTAGGCGACCACATCCGGCTTTTCCAGGCAGTACCCCAGGCCACGCACGGTGACGATCTGCACACCACTCTGCTCGAGTTTCTTGCGCAGGCGATGCACATAAACTTCGATGGCGTTGTTCGATACTTCCTCGCCCCAGCCGCACAGGTGGTCGACCAGTTGCTCCTTGCTCACCAGGCGACCGGCACGCAACAGCAGCACCTCAAGCAAGCCGACCTCCCGTGCCGACAGCTCCACCACCTGTCCGTCGATCTTGACGACCCGATCAGCCTGGTCATAGACAAGACGGGCGTATTCGATGCAACGGGCCTGGCCCGTGCCGCGACGGGTCAGCGCCCGCACCCGGGCCTCGAGCTCCGGCAAAGCGAAAGGCTTGGTCAGGTAATCGTCGGCCCCGGCATCCAGCCCCCGTACACGATCCTCGACACCATCCTGGGCAGTCAGGATCAACACTGGCAGCGCCGATTTGCGTGCACGCAGGCGGCGCAGAACCTCGATGCCCGACAGCTTGGGTAGCCCCAGGTCGAGAATCAGCAGATCGAAGGCCTGGCCGAGCAGGGCCGTGTCCGCTTCAGCCCCATTGGCAACGTGGTCCACCGCGTAGCCGGCCTTTTTGAGCGCACGACACAGGCCATCGGCAATGATCAGGTCGTCTTCAGCCAACAGAATCCGCATGGCACTCCCGATGAAACTGAGGTGTAAGTTTGAAGTAAGCAGGCCGTTGCATATTCGGCTCGCTGTTCTCCTTTTACTCGGTCTTGGGGGCACGGGCCCGGCTTTCGCCTGGACCACGCCTCGGGGGATCAGGCCGCCCGACGGCTCTGTCCCCCGCCGTCTTTTTCTCCCGCCTGGCCGCTTCCGGCCACCCCTGCCGCACCACGCCACCACTCTCAGCCGCCATTTCCGGCCGACGACAGCGCTGCCGCACGCCCAATACGAATCCGTCCGAGTCTAGCACAGGGCTCCTCGCCCCATTCCGGCGCGCCCGTGCCAGCCATGCAAATTAAAACCCCGGCGACCTTGCGGCCCACCGGGGTTGGCAAACGACCGCCAGGCTTTCACCCGGCGGGGAACACAGCTTAGTGGCTGGACGCCGCCGAGGCACCGATACCGGTTTCGGAACGGATCAGCTGGGCAGCGAAGTCCTCACGCTCCTTCTGGGCATTCGGGCTACGGTCGAGCAGCGAGAAGATCCAGATACCAACGAAGCCGATGCTCATCGAGAACAGGGCCGGCGAGGTGTAGGGGAACGGAGCGGACCCCTTCGGGTGACCCAGCACAGCCACCCACACGGAGTCGGACAGCACGGTCATCACCACAGCGCTGATCAGGCCGAGGAATCCGCCAATCACCGCACCCTTGGTGGTGCAATCCTTCCACAGCACGCTCATGAAGAGCACCGGGAAGTTGGCGGAAGCTGCGATTGCGAAGGCCAGGGACACCATGAAGGCGATGTTCTGCTTCTCGAAAGCAATGCCAAGCACGACGGCGATGATGCCCAGAACCACGGTGGTGATACGGGACACGCGCAGTTCAGCGGCGGAATCCGCATTGCCGTTCTTGAACACGGTGGCGTACAGGTCATGGGACACGGCGGAAGCGCCGGACAGGGTCAGACCCGCAACCACGGCCAGGATGGTGGCAAAGGCAACCGCGGAGATGAAGCCGAGGAAGATGTTGCCGCCAACCGCGTTGGCCAGGTGGATGGCCGCCATGTTGCCGCCGCCCTTCAGCGCGCCCTTGGCATCCAGGAACTCCGGATTGGTCAGCACGAAGGTGATCGCGCCGAAGCCGATGATGAAGGTCAGGATGTAGAAGTAGCCGATCCAGACGGTCGCCCAACCCACGGACTTACGGGCTTCCTTGGCATCCGGCACGGTGAAGAAGCGCATCAGGATGTGCGGCAGGCCGGCGGTACCGAACATCAGCGCCATGCCGAAAGAGATGGCGGAGATCGGATCCTTCACGAAGGTACCCGGCCCCATGATGGAGTCACCCTTCTTGGCGGCCGCCACGGCGATATCCACGCCCTTGGCAGCGGCTTCTTCGATCAGCTTGGCATCCTTGGCGGCCAGCGCAGTCTTGATCTCGACGGCCTTGGCGAACATCGCCTCGGGGCTGAAACCGAACTTGACCAGCACCATGAAGGCCATGAAGGAGGCGCCGGCGAGCAGCAGGCAGGCCTTGATGATCTGCACCCAGGTGGTGGCCGTCATGCCGCCGAACAGCACATAGACCATCATCAGGGCACCAACCACGACCACCGCGATCCAGTACTCGAGACCGAACAGCAGCTTGATCAGCTGACCGGCACCGACCATCTGGGCGATGAGGTAGAAGGCCACGACGACCAGGGTGCCGGATGCCGCGAAGGCGCGGATCGGAGCCTGCTGGAAGCGGTAGCCAGCCACGTCGGCGAAGGTGAACTTGCCGAGGTTACGCAGGCGCTCGGCCATCAGGAAGGTGATCACCGGCCAGCCGACCAGGAAGCCGATCGCATAGATCAGGCCGTCGTAGCCGTTGGCCATCACCGCGGCGGAAATACCCAGGAAGGACGCGGCGGACATGTAGTCGCCGGCGATCGCCAGGCCGTTCTGGAAGCCGGTGATACCACCACCTGCAGTGTAGAAGTCAGCTGCCGACTTGGTCTTGGAGGCAGCCCACTTGGTGATGAACATCGTGAAGGCGACGAATACGCCGAACATGATGATCGCAGTCCAGTTGGTAGCCTGCTTTTCAGCCTGGCCCAGATCGGCACCGGCAGCCAGCGCTGCACCGGAGGCCGCGACGGCGAGAAGGCCGAGGAAAAGTTTGGAAACGCGCATCACTTGGTGGCCTCCTTGATAACCTGAGCCTTCAGATCGTCAAATTCGGTGTTGGCACGACGGATATAAATACCGGTAATGATGATGGTGAAAAAGATGACTCCCAGGCCAATGGGAATCCCGAGCGAGGTCACACCTGCGCCAGTCTTCTGGGCCAGGAATTCCTTGTCGAAGGCCACCAGCATGATGTATCCGTAATACACGACCATCATCATGGCCGTCATGACCCAGCCGTAGGCATTGCGTTTTGAGACCAGCTCCTGGTATTTGGGATTTGCCCGGATGCGGTCGCCGAGTTCGTCTCTCATTTTTTCTCCTCTCCAATTAACCTTTGTTGAGGAACCACAGGATTCCTCTCAGGGTGGTGTCAAGGTACCGGGCCTCCCTTACTGAGAACTTACGCATTCTATGGGCCGATAAAACTCCTTAATAAAAGATGGGGACACGGGCCCAGAAAACAGAAAACCCCGCCGAAGCGGGGTTTTCCGAGGCTTTGGAAGCCGGGCTGGAATTACATGCCCATGCCCATGCCACCCATGCCACCCATGCCGCCCATGTCAGGCATGCCGCCGGCCGGCTTGTCTTCAGCCAGTTCAGCAACCATGCAGTCGGTGGTCAGCATCAGGCCGGCCACGGAGGCGGCGTTCTGCAGCGCGGTACGGGTCACCTTGGTGGGGTCCAGAACGCCCATTTCGACCATGTCGCCGTACACATCGGTGGCGGCGTTGTAGCCGAAGTTGCCGGAGCCTTCGGTAACCTTGTTCACCACCACGGAAGCTTCGGCGCCGGCGTTGGCGACGATTTCGCGCAGGGGCTGTTCCATGGCGCGCAGCACGATCTTGATGCCGGCGTCTTGATCGTGATTGTCGCCCTTGAGGTCAGCCAGGTTGGCACGGGCACGCAGCAGCGCAACGCCGCCGCCGGGGACGATGCCTTCTTCAACGGCTGCACGGGTGGCGTGCAGCGCGTCTTCGACGCGAGCCTTCTTTTCCTTCATTTCGACTTCGGTGGCAGCGCCAACCTTGATCACGGCAACACCGCCGGCCAGCTTGGCCACGCGCTCTTGCAGCTTTTCGCGGTCGTAGTCGGAAGTGGCTTCCTCGATCTGCACGCGGATCTGCTTGACGCGGGCTTCGATACGCTCGGCGACGCCGGCGCCGTCGATGAGGGTGGTGTTTTCCTTGCCCACTTCGATACGCTTGGCCTGGCCCAGATCGTCCAGGGTGGCCTTTTCGAGGGTCAGGCCGACTTCTTCGGCAATCACTTGGCCGCCGGTCAGCACGGCGATGTCTTCCAGCATGGCCTTGCGACGGTCGCCGAAGCCCGGAGCCTTCACGGCACAGGTCTTCAGGATGCCGCGGATGTTGTTCACCACCAGGGTGGCCAGGGCTTCGCCATCGACATCTTCAGCGATGATCAGCAGCGGGCGACCAGCCTTGGCAACTTGCTCGAGAACCGGCAGCAGGTCGCGGATGTTGGAGATCTTCTTGTCGAACAGCAGGACGAAGGGGTTGTCCAGAATGGCAACCTGCTTGTCCGGGTTGTTGATGAAGTAGGGGGACAGGTAGCCGCGGTCGAACTGCATGCCCTCGACGACGTCGAGTTCGTTGTTCAGGCTCTTGCCGTCTTCAACGGTGATGACGCCTTCCTTGCCGACCTTTTCCATCGCGTTGGCGATGATGTCGCCGATGGAGGAGTCGGAGTTGGCGGAGATGGAGCCAACCTGGGCGATTTCCTTGTTGGTGGAGCAGGGCTTGGACAGCTTCTTCAGCTCTTCCAGGGTGGCCACGACAGCCTTGTCGATGCCGCGCTTGAGGTCCATCGGGTTCATGCCGGCGGCGACGAACTTCATGCCTTCGCGGACGATGGACTGGGCCAGCACGGTGGCGGTAGTGGTGCCGTCACCGGCGATGTCGGAGGTCTTGGAAGCGACTTCCTTGACCATCTGGGCGCCCATGTTGGCGAACTTGTCCTTCAGCTCGATTTCCTTGGCCACGGACACACCGTCCTTGGTCACGGTCGGAGCGCCGAAGGAGCGCTCGAGCACCACGTTGCGGCCCTTGGGGCCCAGGGTCACCTTGACCGCGTCGGCCAGGACGTTGATGCCTTCAACCATGCGGGCGCGAGCGGAATCGCCAAACTTGACTTCTTTAGCTGCCATTTAGTGTTTCTCCGGAATTCTTTATCTAGGGACTAGGGAAGACGCGGGTGGCGAGGCTCAGGCCTCGAGCACGCCCATGATGTCTTCTTCGCGCATGACCAGCAGTTCCTGGCCATCGACCTTGACGGTCTGGCCGGCGTACTTGCCGAACAGGACACGGTCGCCGACCTTGACATCCATCTTGCGCACTTCGCCGCTCTCGAGGATCTTGCCGTTGCCGACAGCCAGGATCTCGCCCTGATCGGGCTTCTCGCCGGCGGAATCGGGGATCACGATGCCGCTGGAAGTGGTGCGCTCGGCTTCAACGCGCTTGACGATCACGCGATCATGCAAGGGACGGATATTCATCTATAGATCTCCTACTCGTTTCAAACCGGGCAAAGCTGCCCGACGGAAAAATGCATTGGCCAATTCAGGTCTTGGCGAGGACCGGGGACGAGGCCTGTTAGCACTCAGCCCCAACGAGTGCTAATAATAGGGTCGCCCAGAACGCTTTTCAAGTCTGCGTGCACAGCTTTTTCACTTCCTTCATATGCGGAGCACGGCCTTCGCCAGGAAACACATTGCAAGCTTTGCGCAAGAAAAAAGTAAGTTCATCGACAGAAAGTCTTTCTAGACTGAGGTCACTGTCCCATCCCGAATTCCGGCATGCGTTTCCGTTCCTGCTTTATCCTGGCCGCCCTTGCGTTGCCCCTCCCCTGCCTGGTGCAGGCCGCCGACATCCAGCCCCTGGGCCTTGCCGACGCTGACCGCCTGCTGCTGGAGGCCAATCCGGCCATCGTCCAGGCCCGCGCGTCACTCGCCGGCGCCCGTGCCGGCATCGACATCGCGGCGGCCCGACCGAACCCGCAACTGACCGTCGGAGCCACCTCCGTCGACCCTGGCGCGAAAGGCAGCGGTGGCTACTGGAAACGCCCCACCGACAACGTCGTGCGCATCGACCAGGTGTTCGAGCGCGGCGACAAGCGCGCGCTGCGCCTGCGCGCCGCTGAAAACAACCTGACAGCCACCCAGGCTGACCTGGACAACACCATCCGTCTGGCCCGCATCGACCTGGCCAATGCCTGGCTCGATCTGCGCGCGGCCCGCGAGATCCGCCGCATCGCCGACGAGAACGCGGCCCTCGCCCGCCGCGCCGCCGACGCCGCCGACCTGCGGGGCAAGGCCGGCGACCTGGCCGGGGTGGACGTGGCCCGCTTCGCCGCCGATGCTGCCCGCGTCGCCAACGACGCCGTGCAGGCCGAGCTGGACCTGTCCCGCGCCCGCGTTGCGCTGGCGCTGCTGCTCGGCAACCGGGTCCCCGCCGATCGCGTGGACACCACCGACGAGTGGCCCGGGGCCGAAGCCCTGCCGGCCCCGGGGGCGTCGAACGCAGGCGAGCGCTACGACGTCGTGGCCGCCCGTCAGCGCGTGGAACAGGCCAACGCCCTGCGCGATGTGGCCCGCGCCCAGCGCACTCGCGATGTGTCGATCGGCGTGCAGTACGAACACACGCCGGTCAATCCGAACAGTACGGTTCCCGAAAACGCCTACGGTCTCAGCGTGTCCATCCCGCTGTTCCTCGGCTACGACTACCGCGGCGACATCGCCAAGAGCGAAGCCGATTACATCGCCGCCGCACAGCAACTCGTCGCCACCCAGGCCGGCGTCAGCAGCGAGCAGACCCGCCTGCGCGCCGAACAGGCCGCCAGCGCAGCGCGCTTCACCCGCATTCGCGACGTCGTGCTGCCGGCCGCCGAACGCGCTGCACGCGGTGCGGACATCGCCATCCAGAAAGGCGGCATGAGCCTCACCGACTATCTCGACACCCAGCGCACCTTGCGCGCCACCCGCATCGAGGCCATCCAGGCCCGCGCCGACCTCGCCCGCGCCGCCATGCTGCTGCGCCTGGCCGGAGACACCCCGCAATGAAAACCCGACTGATCGTCATCGCCCTGGCCGTGGCTGCCGCTGCCGGCGGCGCCTATGTGTATTTCCACAACGGCACCGAAGAAGCCACCTCCGAACCGGTGATCATGAAACCGTCGGCCGAACCCGGCGTACTGCGCTTCCCGACCGCCGCCCCGCAGTTGGCCCAGATCAAGGTCGAACGGGCCGAAGTGGCGCCGGTACCGCTGGACGAACCCCTGGCCGCCCGCGTCGCCTACGACGAGAACGCCACTGCCCGCCTGTTCGCACCGATCGCCGGCCGTGTCCTGGAGATCCACGCCAACATCGGCGACCAGGTCAAGGCCGGTCAGGTGCTGGCCGTTCTTGACGCACCCGAGCTGGGCACCGCCGCCACCGATCTGGCCAAGGCCCAGGCCGACGCCCACCAGAAGAAAGCTGCCTTCGAACGCAGCAAGAGTCTTTTCGATGCCGAAGTCGTTCCCAAGCGCGATCTCGAGGCCGCCCAATCCGACTGGCATCAGGCCCAGGCCGAGGTCGAACGGGCCCGCCTGCGCCTCGCCAACCTGACGCCGGGCAGCGGCGCCACCCAGGGCGGCGAGCGCTATGTGTTGCGCGCACCGATTGCCGGCATCGTCGCCACCCGCCGCATCAACCCGGCGATGGAAGTCCGCCCCGACGCCGACGAGCCGCTGTTCGTGATCACGGACATGAGCCGCCTGTCAGTCCTCGTCGATGTTCCGGAGCGTGACCTGCCGCTGGTCACCGTCGGCAAGTCCGCCCAGGTCGAAGTATCCGCCTACCCGCACCGCAGCTTCGAAGGCAAGGTCGTGCGCGTCGCGCCGACCCTCGACCCACAGACCCGCCGCGTGCAGGCGCGTGTCGCCGTCGACAACAAGGAAGGGCTGCTGAAGCCCGAGATGTACGCCAAGGTCGGCATCCTCGCCGACAATCAGGGCGAACTGCCGAAGATTCCGACCGGCTCGCTGCTGGTGGAAGGCGTCAAGAACTACGTCTTCGTCGAACGGGAGCCCGGCGTCTTCGAGAAGCGGGAAGTGACGCTGGCGGTGCAGACCCGCAGCTACGCCTATGTCTGGCAGGGCATCAAGGCCGGCGAGAAGGTGGTCGGCGTCGGCGCCCTGCTCCTCAACGCCGAACTGGCCAGCAGCTCCCGCTAAGGACGCCCCGGCATGTTCGACTCCATCATCACCGCAGTCTTGCGCCAGCGCGCCTTCGTCATCATCGCCGCGCTGGCCCTGCTCATCTACGGCCTGTATTCCTTCAGCCAGATCTCCATCGAAGCCTTTCCGGACGTACAGGACGTGCAGGTCCAGGTCGTCACCCAGGCCATCGGCCAGGCGCCGGAAGAGGTCGAGCGCACCGTCACGCTGCCGATCGAACGCGAGATGAGCGGTGTGCCGGGCATGACCCAGCTGCGCTCGGTGTCGATCACCGGCCTGTCGGTGGTCACCCTCACCTTCAACGAGAAGACCGCCGACTACTTCGCCCGCCAGCAGGTGCTGGAGCGCCTGCAGACCGTCAATCTGCCGCCGGGCGTGCAGCCGACGCTGGCCCCGCTGACCACCGCCGTCGGCGAGATCTACCGCTATGTGCTGGACTCGCCGCCGGGCGCCTCCCAGGAAGAAGTCCGCGCCATCCAGGACTGGACCATCCGCCCGGCCCTGCGCATCGTGCCGGGCATCGCCGACGTGGTAAGTTTCGGCGGCTCGATCCGCGAGGTGCAGGTACGCATCGAACCCGACCTGCTGCGCAAGTACGGCGTCAGCCTCGACGACGTCAGCAAGGCCCTGACGGGCGCCAGCGGCAACGGCAGCGGCGGCCTGTTGCGCCGCGGCGACGAGGCCCTGGTGGTGCGTTCGCTAGGCCTCTTCAGCAACCTCGACGACGTCCGCGATGTGGTCGTGGTGGCCCGCGACGGCAAACCGGTGCGCATCAGCGACGTTGCCGAAGTGGTCGCCGGCGCACGTCCGCGCTCGGGTATCGTCGCCTTCAACGACCACGACGACGTCATCGAGGGCATCGTACAGATGACCAAGGGCGGCAACGCCACCAAGGTCGTCGAAGCTCTCCGCGCCAAGGTGGACGAGGTTAATGCGCGCCTGCCGGAAGGCTACAAGATCCGCCCGATCTACCAGCGCACCGAGCTGATCGGCCACACCGTCTCCACCGTCGGCGAGAACCTGCTGGTCGGCGCGGTACTGGTCACCGCGATCCTGCTGATCTTCCTGCGCAACCTGCGGGCGGCGATCATCGTCGCCGCGGTGATTCCGCTGTCCCTGCTGTTCGCCTTCATCCTGATGCACGCGCTGGGCGTGTCGGCAAACCTGATCTCCCTCGGTGCGGTGGACTTCGGCGTCATCATCGACAGCGCGGTGGTGATGGTGGAAGCCCTGATGGTGCGCCTGGCCTTCGATGCCCGTACCGAGCACCACGGCATCACCTCGCCGGTCGGGCGGCGCATCCACGCCCTCAAGCAGACCTGCATCGAGCTGGGCTCGCCGATTCTCTTCTCGAAGGCCATCATCATCGTCGCTTTCCTGCCGATCTTCACCTTCCAGCGGGTCGAGGGGCGCATCTTCACGCCGGTGGCGCTGACCCTGTCCTTCGCGCTGCTCGGCGGCCTGATCCTGACCCTGACGCTGGTGCCGACGCTGCTGTCCTTCGCCCTCAACAAGGACATGGCCGAGAAGGAGAGTGCCTGGCTGCACCAACTGCAACACCGCTACCGCGATCTGCTGGTCAAGCTGCAGTCACACCGGGCGGTAACCATCGGTCTGTCCGCCGTCTCGCTGGTCGTCGCGCTAGCACTCGCGCCGCTGCTCGGCTCGGAGTTCCTGCCCAAGCTCGACGAAGGCAACATCTGGCTGACCGTTACCCTGCCCCAGTCGTCCTCGCTGACAAACACCAAGGAGATCGAGCGCAAGGTACGCGGCATCCTGCTGAGCTACCCGGAAGTGAAGACGGTGATCACCCAGGTCGGCCGCCCCGACGACGGTACCGACCCCAAGGGTCCCAATAATCTGGAAATCCTCGCCGACCTCAAGCCCCACGGCGAATGGCGCTTTGCCAGCAAGGACGCAATGATCGACAGCATGGCCGCCAAGCTGGCGACCATTCCCGGCCTGCCGTCCAACTTCTCCCAGGTCATCGAGGACAACGTGGAGGAATCCCTGTCCGGCGCCAAGGGCGAACTGGCGGTCAAGGTCTTCGGCCCCAACCTGCAGGTGCTGGAAGCCAAGGGCCAGGAAATCGCCACCGTCCTCAACCACATCCAGGGCTCCGCCGACGTGGCGGCCCTGCCGGTCGGCGGCCAGAGCGAGGTGGACATCCGCCTGCAGCGCGAAGCCCTGGCCCGCTATGGCATCCTGGTGAACGACGTGAATGCGATGATCCAGACCGCCCTCGGCGGCACCGCGGTCAACGTGTACTACGACGGCGAACGGCGCTACGACGTAACGCTGCGCTTCGGCCCGCAATACCGCGATCAGGTGGACGACATCGCCCACCTGCCGGTGGCCCTGCCCGACGGCAAGGGCAGCATCCCCCTCGGCGACCTGGCCGACATCGAGCTGCGCCAGGGCGCCTCGCGCATCCAGCGCGAAGCCGGCAGCCGCAACGTGATCGTCAAGGCCAACCTGCGCGGCCGCGACCAGGGCAGCTTCGTCGCCGAAGCCCAGCAGAAAGTCGCCGCCGAGGTTTCCCTGCCAGCCGGCTACTCCGTCACCTGGGGTGGCCAGTTCGAGAACCAGCAGCGCGCCATGGCGCGCCTGAAAGTCATTGTGCCGATCACCCTCGGAGCGATCTTCTCGCTGCTGTTCTGGGCCTTCAAGGACATCCGCCCGGCCCTGCTGGTGCTGGCGATGGTGCCCTTCACGCTGATCGGCGGCTTCGCCGGGCTGGGCATCGCCGGCCTGCACCTGTCCGTGTCGGCGGCGGTAGGCTTCATCGCGGTGGCCGGCATCTCGGTGCAGAACGGCGTGATCATGGTCGAGCAGGTCATCGAGATCGCCCGCCGTGGTGCCACCCGTACCGAAGCCATCCTCGATGGCGCCATGCTGCGCCTGCGCCCGATCGTGATGACCGCGCTGATGGCCGGCCTCGGCCTTCTGCCGGCAGCCCTGTCCCACGGCATCGGCTCGGAAACCCAGCGCCCCTTCGCGGTCGTGATCGTCGGCGGCATCGTCAGCGCCACGATCTTCACGCTGCTGCTGCTACCCGTGCTGTTGTCCTTCGGCGGCCCCAAGGACGGTGGCCAGAACGGCAACAAGAACGGCCACGAAGGCTGAGGCCCCCACTCAAACAGCCCGATCTTCACCGACAAACAGACCTACCATGCGCATCCTCATTGTCGAAGACGACCCCCTGCTGGCCGATGGCGTCGCACAACTATTGCGCGGTGCAGGCTTCACCACCGATTACGTGGGCACCGCCGAACTGGCGGAAGCCGCGCTTGCCGCCGAGAAGTTCGACCTGCTGGTGCTCGACATCGGCCTGCCCGGCATGGACGGGCTGGAGTTGCTGAGCCGCCTGCGGGCCCGCCACAATCCGGTCCATGTGCTGATGCTGACCGCCCGCGACGCCCTCAACGAACGGGTGCGAGGCCTCAACCTCGGCGCCGACGACTACCTCACCAAGCCCTTTGCGGCTGTCGAACTGCTCGCCCGCGTCAATGCGCTGGCCCGGCGCAGCCGCGGCCAGGGCAGCGCTCGGCGCGAATTCGGCCCCCTCGCCCTCGACGAAGAGGCCCACCGGGCCTGGCTGAACAACCAGCCGCTGGAACTACCTCAGCGGGAATGGGCCATCCTCACCTTCCTGCTCGACAATCTGGAGCGCGTACTCAGCAAGGAGCGCATCGTCGCCGCCGTGTGCTCGTGGGATGAGGACATGAGCGAGAACGCCGTCGAGGTGTACGTCTCCCGCCTGCGCACCAAGCTCGAACCGGCGGGCATCCGCATCCGTACCGTGCGCGGGCTGGGCTACATGCTCGAAGACATGCCCCATGACGCGAAGCCTGCGTAAGGCACTGCTGCTCTGGCTGCTGCTGCCGGCCGGGCTTGCCGTCGTTACCTTCCTGCCGCTGGCCTACCACCTGATCCACCAGCCGGCCGTGGAAGCCTTCGACCAGGCCCTGGCCGACGCCGGCCTGGCTCTGGTGCCTCACCTGGAGGTCATCGGCGGGGAACCCAACTTCGTTTTTCCGGCCGCCGCCGAGCAGGTGCTGCGTACCGACCGGGTGGACGAGGTTTACTTCCTGGTCCTCGGCCCCAACCAGCGCTTCATCGCCGGCGACATCGGCCTGCCCCACGCCGCGTCCGGCGATGATGACAGCAGCGAACCCGACGGCGAAGAGCACATCAATTTCGACTCCCACTTCCGCGGCCACCCGATCCGCGTCAGCACGCTGCGCCGGACCATCGACGGCGAGTCCTTTCTCTTCGTCACTGCCGAAACCACCCGCAAGCGCGACCAGTTGCGCGTGGACCTGACTTTCGCGCTAGTCCTGCCGCTGCTCTTCTTCGCCGGCGCCACCGGGCTCACCATCTGGTTTGGCATTCGCCACGCCCTGTTGCCGGTGGAGGACATCCGTGCCGCGCTCAAGCGCATGGGGCACCGCGCGCTGCAACCGCTGGACTCGGACTCCGCGCCGACCGAGATCCGCCCCCTCGTCGAAGAATTCAACCTCGTGCTGGACCGCCTGGACCAAGCCGCCGCCGCCCAGCAGCGCTTCGTTGCCAACGCCGCCCACCAACTGCGTACCCCGCTGGCCGGCGTCCGCACCCAGCTTGAACTGCTGCAGCGGGAGACTGACGCCGATGCGCGGGCCGCCCGCTGCAGTCAGTGCATCAGCGCCATCGAACGCCTCGGCCACCTCGTCAACCAGATGCTGGTGCTGCTGTCGGCGGAACCCAGCGGCCGGCACGCCGACCTGGCAGCCCCCATCGACGTACCGGAGCTGATCCGCGAACGCAGCCCGGAGTGGATCCGCCTCGCCGAGACACACCGCATCGACCTGGGTTTCGAACTGCAGCCGGCCTGCGTAAGAGGCGACAGCTTGCTGCTCGGCGAAGCCATCGCCAACCTGGTGATCAACGCCATCCACTACACGCCCGCCGACGGGGAAGTGACGATCCGCTGCCGGCAACAGGACCACGATGTCTTCATCGAGGTCGAAGACAACGGCCCTGGCATCCCGCTGGCAGCCCGCGAGAGCATTTTCGAGCGCTTCTTCCGCCTGCCGGGCACCGGCGGTCAGGGCAGCGGCCTGGGCCTGGCCATCGTGCGCGAGATCGCCCGCGGCTTTGGCGGCGAAGTCCACGCCCTCAATCCCACCGGAGAACGAGGCGCCCGCCTGCAGGTACGCCTGCCGGGCAGCCCGCCCGCCGCCTGAGCCCTCCCAGCCCCCCGCGGCACGGAGAAATCTGCCTTCGCCGCCGATCGGCCCACTGCCACACCAGCAGCATTTTCATTGCCATGCAAAACGGGCATTGAAAGATAGCGTCCTTACCCGTACCGTATGCGCCGAATACGCACAGCACGGTTTGCGCCCTTGCGTACCCTTACCGCTACAGGATGGAGATCCCCAGCATGGCCATGGATGTCGTCGATTACGAAATTTTCGGGAACGAAATGCAGTACGTCGAGGTGGAGCTCGACCCGGGCGAGGCCGCCGTTGGCGAAGCCGGCGTGATGATGTACATGCAGGACGGCATCCAGATGGACACCATCTTCGGTGACGGCTCGGCCCAGCAGAGTGGCCTGTTCGGCAAGCTGCTCGGCGCCGGCAAGCGCCTGCTGACCGGCGAGAGCCTGTTCACCACCATTTATCACAACGAAGGCAGCGGCAAGCGCCGGGTCGCCTTCGCCGCTCCCTACCCCGGCAAGATCGTGCCGGTGGACCTGTCCACGGTCGGCGGCACGCTGATCTGCCAGAAGGACTCCTTCCTTGCCGCCGCCAAAGGCGTGTCCCTCGGCATCGCCTTCCAGAAGAAGATCGGCGTCGGCCTGTTCGGCGGCGAAGGCTTCATCATGCAAAAGCTGGACGGCGACGGCATGGCCTTCATCCATGCCGGCGGCACTCTGCTCGAAAAGACCCTCGCCCCCGGCGAAACCCTGCGCGTGGACACCGGCTGCGTGGTGGCCTTTCAGCCCAGCGTCGATTTCGACATCCAGTACGCCGGCAAGATCAAGACCGCGCTTTTCGGCGGCGAAGGCCTCTTCTTCGCGACCCTCACCGGCCCCGGCAAGGTATGGCTGCAGTCCCTGCCCCTGTCACGCATGGCCGACCGCATCGTGATGGCCTCCCGCGTCGTAGCCGGTGGCGGCGGCAAGGAAAGCACCTCGCTGCTCGGCGACGACGATTGAACGCCGCCCGGCCGTCCGCAGGCAGCCTCTGCCCTCCCGTGGGGAGGATGTCGCGTAGCGGCAGGAGAGTGTTCCCGTGAGTGAGGCGCCAATTTCTGCCCGCTACTACCCAGCCGGCGGCGATGCCCATGGTCACCCGGCACTGCTGTACTGGGAGGGCGGGCACCTGCTCGTCGCCCCCGAGGATTCCGAGCCGCTGCGCATACGCGCCGCTGCGCTGCGGGCCGAGGCACGGGGCTTCAACCACAGCCAGTGGGCGATCGCCTGGCCCGGCGAGGGCGGCGATCACCTTCTGATCGTCGCCGACGCGGCCATCGCACCGCTGCGTGCCACCGCGCCGACCCTGTTCGCCAGCGGCGCACACGCCCAGCGCAAGACCCACCGGCGCTTCGGCCTCGGCGTGACAGCGCTGATCCTGCTGCCGCTGCTGCTCATCGCCGGCATCTTCCTGGCTGTCGAGCCGCTGGCTGACCGGGTCGTCGAACACATCCCGCCGTCCATCGAGAATCAGATCGGCGAAGCGGTGCTGGCCCGTACCCGCCTCGACAGCAAGCTGATCGAACAGGGGCCGGCAGTCGATGCGCTGCAGCTCATCGGCAAGCGCCTGGCCCGCCCCGGCGAGAACCTGCGCTTCTACCTGGCCGAGCGCCCGGACATCAACGCCTTCGCCGCACCCGGTGGCGTAGTGGTGGTGTATTCGGGGCTGATGAAGCAGGCCAGCTCGGCGGAGGACGTGGCCGGCGTGCTGGCCCATGAGATCGCCCACGTGGAGCTGCGCCACAGCCTGCGCCAGATCGTCCGCTCGGCTGGTCTGCGGGTCATCGTGTCCGCCCTCTTCGGCGACTACGGGGCCCTCGGCGGCTGGGGGGCGCATCTCGGCGAGCTGAAGTTCTCGCGGGACGCGGAACGGGAAGCCGACGCCCGCGGCCTGCAACGCCTGGCTGAAGCCCGCATCGACCCGCAGGGCATGCTGCGTTTCTTCGAGACACTGGCACGCACCGAAAACAGCGCCGCCTCGGCGATGCCGACCGTCTTCTCCACCCACCCGGCCACCGCCGAACGCATCGAGCGCCTGCGCGAGGCGCTGGCCAGCCACCCGGCCGGCACGAGCCAGCCCATCCCGGTAGACTGGCAGAGCGTCCGCCAGGCCTTGCCCGACACCCGACCATGAGCATCTTTGACGAAGCCAGGATCGACGGCTACGCGCACATCTTCAAGCCGCTGCATTACCCCTACCGGGAAGACAGCTTCTACAAGCCCACCGGGCAGGAACTCGGCACGCCGCCCCAGCTCCGGCGACGACCGGGACAACCCACACAGCCTGTTCGGCTTCATTCGGCTTCAAATAGGCAAGTCCGCTAACATAGTCAGCTCATTCCATAGGGGTCATCGCCAAAGCATGAGCACACAAGAAAAACATCCCGTCGTCTTCGGTACCGAAGACCTGCTGCTGAGCCTCTGCAACTCGGTCACCAAGGTTCTCAGCGTGGCCACCCACAGCCAGATCCGCTATTCGGGCATGGTCCAGCGCATCACCAAAACCTGCCTGAAGCCGGATATCGGCTGTTTCGTGCTGTTCGACGGAGGCTTCTCCGGCCTGGTGGTCATCAACTTCTCGGCCCAGTCGGCGATGGAGTTGTACGAGAGCTACATGCTCAACATGGGCATGGCGAAGGAAGACCTGGCCAGTACCTATACCTCCGACGACGTCAGCAACGTGATGGGCGAGCTGATGAACCAGATCGTCGGCGACTTCACCGGCCAGATCGGGCGTGAGCTGCAGACCCACATCACGCAGAACCAGCCGAAGATGCTGGTCCTCAACAAGCAGGTGGTCCTCAGCGTGGATACCCACCTGGACCAGCCCGAGACCCGCCGGGTGACCTTCTACACCGGCCGCAACAACATCTTCTACCTGGAACTGGCGATCGACCGCACGGAGTTCATCAAGCTCTACGACTTCGAGCCCCAGGACGCCCCCGATCCGGACGCGCTGATCGACGCCGCCGACGGAGCGCCGGCGGCGGCAACTCCGGCCCCTGCCAACGGCGGAGGCGACGACCACGACGACCTGCTCAAGTCCCTGGGCTTCTGAGCCGGATTTTCAGGCGGGCAGGTCGGCGCGGGTATCCACGTCGCGCAGGCAGCCCGCGTCGTCGGTTTCGATAGCGAGCAGTTCCGCCTTGTGGGCAACAAGGATGGCTCGCGCGCCCTCGTCGCCGACCAGGCCCAGCAGCTCATCCCGCCAGCGCGCCGCGAAACCGACTGGGTGGCCGCGCCGCCCAGCGCAAACGGGCGCCACCAGCGCCGCGCCTCCGCTGATGGCAGCGACGACCCTGCGCAGCGTGTCAGGTTGCACGAAAGGCATGTCGGCCAGCGCGACGATCCAACCCTCCGCGTCGGCACTGGCCGCTACGCCGGCCGCCAGGCTGTGGCCCATGCCGTCCACGGCCGCCGCGCAAAAGACCGTCTCCAGCCCTGCTGTCTGCAGCAGCCCGGCCAGTTCGCGCTGCTCCGGGCGCAGCACCGCGATCACCCGCGGACAGGCTTCGCGCAGCTGGCGCGCCGCCGCCACGGCGATCGGCATACCGTCGGGCAGCGGATGCAGCAGCTTGTCGCCACCGAAACGCCGCCCCTGCCCGGCCGCCAGCAGCAACCCGACGATCTCGCCGGCCACCGCTAACGCACGCCGCAGCCGGCGCTGATGACAGTGCTCGTTTCAGCCCGCGGCACCAGCACGTCGTTCTTCACGGCTGTCATCTCGGCCAGGATGGACACCGCGATCTCCGGCGGCGTGCGGCTGCCGATGTGGATGCCGATCGGCCCGTGCAGGCGCCCGACCTCCCCTTCGGACAAGTCGAAATACTTCAGCAGCCGCTCCTTGCGCGCCGCATTGTTCACCCGCGAGCCCAGCGCGCCGACGTAGAAGGCCGGCGACTTGAGGGCCTCCAGCAGGGCCATGTCGTCCAGCTTGGGGTCGTGGGTCAGCGCGACGATGGCGGTGTGGGGATCGGGCCCCATCGCCAGCACCGCGTCGTCGGGCATGCCGGCCACCAGCGCCGCGCCGGGCACGTCCCATTCGACGGAGTATTCCTCGCGGGGATCGCAGACGCTCACCGCGTAGTCGAGGGCCTGAGCCATCGGCGCCAGGTAGCGGGCGATCTGCCCGGCACCGATGATCAGCAGGCGCCAGTGGGGGCCGTGGATCGTGCCCAGCCGGCGGCCGTCCCACAGCAGGGCTTCGCCGCGGCAGGCATCCAGGATGCGCACGGCGCCGCTGTCCAGCGCAATCTCCCGGCGCACCAACTGGCCGGCCTCGATGCGCGCGGCCAGTTCGGCGAGCTGGGCCGCATCCGGCGCCGGCTCGACGACCAGCTCCAGCGTGCCGCCACAGGGCAAGCCGAAGCGGTTGGCCTCTTCCCGCGTCACCCCGTAGCGCAGCACGAAGGGCTGGCTGCCGGTAATGCGACCGTCCAGCATGCGGGCGATCATATCGTCCTCGATGCAGCCGCCGGACACCGAGCCCTGCACCCGGCCATCGTCGCGCAGAGCCATCCAGGCCCCGGCGGGGCGGGGCGCCGAGCCCCAGGTCTGGGCGACGGTGACGAGGGCCGCCCGATGCCCTTCCTCGCGCCAACGGCGCAACGCTGCGAGGACCTGCAGATCCTGGCTGTCCATTGATGCAAACCTCCTCATGATCCGCCACGGATCCCCGTCGCGGCGATGTCATTCACCTTCGCTCCACAGGCCCGAAAGTGCCGGGCGCGGCCTCCCGCCGGGAGGCCGGCCACACGCTCAGGCCTTCAGCTCGTCGGAACGGAAAGGCAGGCGGGTCAGCCACTTGCCGGTGGCGGCGGCGATTGCGTTGGCGACCGACGGTGCAACCGGCGGTACGGCAGGCTCCCCGATGCCGGTCGGCTTCTCGGCGGACGGCACAATGTACACCTCGGTCTTGGGCATTTCGTTGATGCGGATCGGCGCGTACTCGCCGAAGTTACCCTGCTCGACGACGCCATCCTTGAGCGTAATCTCGCCGTGCAGCGCCGCCGACAGCGCGAAACCCACCGAGCCCTCGACCTGGGCGCGGATCACGTCCGGGTTGATCGCCACACCGCAATCCACCGCGGTGACGACCCGATCCACGCGCACGCTGCCGTCGGCCTGCACCGTCACCTCGGCCACCTGGGCCACGTAGGAGTGGAAAGACTCATGCACCGCCACGCCACGGCCACGGCGCTCGCCCGGCTTGCCCTTGGCCAGCGGCGTGCCCCAGCCGGCCTTCTCGGCGGCCAGGCGCAGCACGCCGGCATGGCGGGGATGCTTGTCGAGCAGCTTGAGGCGCAGGGCAACCGGGTCCTGCTTCGATTCGGCCGCCAACCGGTCGATGAAGGTCTCAGTGGAATAGGCAGTGTGCGTCGAGCCGACCGAACGCCACCACAGGATGGGCACCGTGATGTCGCTGGGCGTGTGCAGTTCCACCTGCAGGTTGGGAATGCCGTAGGGCAGCGACGCCGCGCCTTCCACCGACAGGCCGTCGACGCCGTCCTTGATCATGAAGCCCTCGAAGGGCGAACCCTTGGCGATGGACTGGCCGACCAGGCGATGGCGCCAGGCGCGGATCGAGCCGTCGGCATTCAGCGCGGCCTCCATCGCATGGTGGAACTGGGGCCGATAGTAGCCGCCCTTCATGTCGTCCTCGCGCAGCCACACCATCTTGACCGGCGCGCGGGTACCGGCCGCCTTGACGATGGAAGCCGCTTCCTTGACGTAGTCGGAGTCCTTGCAGGCACGCCGGCCGAAGCTGCCGCCGGCGTACAGCATGTGGATGTTCACATTCTCCGGCGGCAGGCCGAACATGGCGGCAAGGTTACCCTGGTCCACGGTCTGGAACTGCTCGCCGTTCCACACTTCGAGGCTGTCGCCGGTGAATTGCACGACGCAGTTCATCGGCTCCATCGCGGCATGGGCGAGGTAGGGGAAGTCGTAGCTGGCCTTGACGACCCTGGCGGCACCGGCCAGAGCTGCGTCTCCGTCGCCGTCCTTGCGGGCGATCAGGCCGGGGGTCTGGGCCAGTTCATGGTAGCGGGCGAAGATCTCCTCGCTGCCGAGCTTGAAGGCGGCGCTGTCGTCCCATTCGACGGCGAGTGCATCGCGGCCCTTCTTGGCGCTCCAGGTGTCCTTGGCGAGCACCGCGACGCCGTTGGGAATCGCCACCACATCGACGACGCCCTTGATCGCCTTGCTCTTGCTGGCGTCGAAGGATTTAACCTTGCCGCCGAAGCGCGGCGGGTGGGCAACCACGGCCACCAGCATGCCCGGCAGGTGCACATCCTGGGTGAATTGGGCACTGCCGTTGGTCTTGGCGAAGCTGTCCTTGCGCGGCGCGTGCTTGCCGACGAGGCGGAAATCCTTGGGGTCCTTGAGGGGCACGGTGGCCGGCACGGCCTCGGCGGCGGCGGCTTCGGCCAGTTCGCCGAAGGTCGCCTTGCGCTTGCTCGCCGCGTGGCTCACGACACCGTCGCGCACGCTGATCTCGGCGGCCGGCACGTTCCAGCGCTTGGCGGCGGCTGCAACGAGCATCGCGCGCGCCACGGCGCCGGTCTGGCGCAACTGCTCCCAGGAGTTGGCCATCGCGGTGCTGCCGCCGGTGCCCTGCATCGGGCCGAAGGCCAGGTTGTTGTAGCGCTTGGCGTCGGCAGGGGCGCCATCGACACGCACCTGCGACCAGGCGGCGTCGAGCTCCTCGGCGACGATGGTGGCCAGGCCGGTGTAGGTGCCCTGCCCCATTTCCAGGTGCTTGGAGATCACCGTCACCGAGTTGTCGGCGCCGATGCTCAGGAAAGGCGTGGGTTCGAACGCTGCAGCAGAACCGGCTGCGGTGGCCGTCCTGGCGCCCTTGGCGGCGAAGGCCGGCAGCGCCAGGCCGAGGGTCAGACCGGCGGAACCTTGCAGGAAGTGGCGGCGGGAGAGGTTGTGAATGGCTTGGGTCATGTCGTCTCTCCTCAGGCCAGCGCCTTGGCGGCTTCGTGGATGGCCGCGCGGATGCGCACGTAGGTGCCGCAGCGGCACAGGTTGCCGGCCATCGCAGCGTCGATGTCGGCGTCGGTGGGGTTCTTCTTGGCCTTCAGCAGACCCACGGCGCTCATGATCTGGCCGGACTGGCAGTAGCCGCACTGCACCACGTCGAGCTTGCGCCAGGCGTCCTGCACGGCCTTGCCGACGCGGGAGTTGTCGACGACCTCGATGGTGGTGATCTTCTTGCCCGCCACGCTGGACACCGGCGTGATGCAGGAGCGCGTCGGCTGGCCATCCACATGCACCGTACAGGCACCGCACAGGCCAGCCCCGCAGCCGAACTTGGTGCCGGTGAGGAGGAGCGAGTCGCGCAGGGTCCACAACAGCGGGGTATCGGGGTCGACGTCGGCGCGCTGAGGCTTGCCGTTCACATTCAGCTGGATCATGGTCTATCTCCGTGGGGTTGCCGGATTGTTCTGTGTTCGGGGGGCGAACGGATTCGCCTGCAGGCTTCGATGGACATGCCGGGAGCGGATAAATTCGCCTGGCGGTCGGCGGAAACCCTTCCACCATGAGCGGAAATGTAGCCGAAGCCCATCCACAAGGCATTGCAGGATCCTGTGAGATTCTTGCCCAATCATCCAGAATAGTGTCTCATCCGCTGAGTCCCGAAGGAGAAGACGACACCCTCGGCATCCTGGGCAGGAGGACCAAACCATGACCGAATCAGGCATTCCCACTCAGCCGGCCCCATTTGCGCTCGATGCGTCGCGCCTCGAGCTGGCCGCGCTGATTGAACGATATTGCACCGCTGACGGCCCCAATCCGACGCCGATCGACGGCCTCAGCCTGTTCCGCGCATCGAGCACCAGCACACCGATCTGCGCCGTCTATCGCTCGGTGCTGGCCGTCGCTGCCCAGGGCTCCAAGCGCCTGAGCCTTGCCGACGAGGCTTTCCAGTACGACAGCCAGCACTACCTGATCACGTCAGTGGATCTGCCGGTGATCGGCCAGATCACCGAGGCCTCGCCGGAACGCCCCTACCTGTGCGCGGTGTTCGACATGGACCCACGCAAGATCGCCGAACTGGCCGGCTCCATGCAGTTGGCACCACTGCCGCCGGGGGCCGGCGCGCTCGGTCTCGGCGTCAGCCCGCTCACCACGTCGGTGATGGATGCCTTCCTGCGCCTCGTGCGCCTGCTCGACACGCCGGACGACATTCCTGTGCTGGCCCCGCTGCGCGAACAGGAGCTGCTCTACCGCCTGCTCACCGGCGCCCAGGGCCAGCGCCTGCGCAGCATTGCCGCCACCGACAGCCAGGGCCACCGCACTGCCCGCGCCATCGACTGGATCAAGGGCAACTTCGACCAGCCTTTATCCATCGACGCGCTGGCCGATGCGGTCAACATGAGCAAGTCTTCCCTGCATCACCACTTCAAGGCGCTGACGGCGATGAGCCCGCTGCAGTACCAGAAGCAGATCCGCCTGCAGGAAGCCCGCAAGATGATGCTCACCGAAGCCATCGACGCCGCCACCGTGGCGCGCCGGGTCGGCTACGAAAGCCCTTCCCAGTTCAGCCGCGAATACCGCCGCCTGTTCGGCGCCCCGCCACTGCGGGACATCGCGCGGATGCGCTGAACATCGCCGGGCAGCTCAGCCCTGCACCTTGAACACGCCATCGTCGTAGGCCTCGCAATAGACCTTCCAGTCCTTGCGCAACCGGTCACTGCATTCGTCGGCGGCTCCCAGCAAGGCCTTGCGCCACTTGCCGGTACCGAAGTCGATGAGCGCGTCGGCAATCGCCGAACCGCTGCGCCCGCTGCTGCGCAGTTGGGCGCTGGCGACGATGGCACCCATCGTCCCGATGACGCCGCGGATCGCCTCGAAGCCGGTGTGGGACGCCTCCAGCGTCACCCGGTCCTCGGTCGGCTGCAGGCCGCGCAGGATGTAGGAGCGCTTGCCCATTTTCACCGGCTGCAGGAAAGCCATCGACACCGCCTGCATGCGCCGTTGCACGGTGACGACCCGCTCCGCCTCAGACCTCCAATCCGGCTGCAGCGTCTGCAAATAGGGCACCAACGACGAGGGCAATGCCTCCTTCAGGTCGAGCAGGTAGTTGCCGTCCGGCGAGCCCTTGCCACGGACCAGGATCACGAAGCGATCCACACCCAGGCTGCCGTTGCCGGCAATCCGTCTGGCCACATCGAGTACTTCGTAGAAGCCCGGATCGGCCTGGGATTCGGCCAGTTCGCCAATCAGCTTGGTGACCTTGTCGCGCTGCTTGTCGGTGACCGGCAGCGCCTTGCCGTTGTCCAGACGTAGCTGGCGACGCTTGCCCTTGAGCACGGTCCGGCCATCCAGAAAAGCCGGCCGCAACCGCCCATGCAGGCCGTCGAGGAGATGGCGGATCAGGCCACTGGCGGTGTCGCGCTCGACCCAGCCGGCCTTGCCGGCGACCAGCGTGGCCCGGTAGGCATCGAGGAATCCGTCGCACAGCTCGGCGGCCTGTTTCTTCTTCACCTCCATCGACGCGGCGCCGATCTGCACGCTGGCCAGACAGCGCACCAGATCCCAGCTGGCCGGCGCCAGCGCGGCTTCGTCAAAATCGTTGAGGTCGAAGTAGACCAGCCGGTTGTCGCCCTTGTAGCTGCCGAAGTTCTGCAGGTGCAGGTCGCCGCAGCTCCAGACCGGCGGCGCGGTAGCAAACAGGGGCTCATCCGGCAGGTGCCGGTAGAACAGGTGGCAGGTGCCGCGCAGGAAGACGAAGGCACTCTCCCGCATGTTGCGGTACTTCAGGACCAGGCGGTCCGGGTCCCGGCCTGCATTGAAGCCCAGGATCTGTTCAACGACGTCGCTCATATCCCATCCCTTATGTTCATCGAGCCATGCCAAGCATACGCCCGCGGAGCCTAGTGGCGATGCCCGTCGTCCGGCAGATCGCGGGGCCTACGCTGCGGCGGCGGCGACTTCTCCATCAGTTTCATGCGGGCGATGCGCACCTCGCAGTCGCCGGGTATCGTCACACACAAGCTGGTGTCGTCGATACGCAGCTTCTTCTGCGTGACACGGAAACGCTGCAGGAAGGTCCAGGCGGAGTCCTGGGCACCCAGCATGCCGAGCCTCGCGGAATTGAGGGCGCCGACGAAGCCGAAATACTCGATGCCAAGGCGCCGCGGCCCAACCTTCTTCTCCTCGGCGAGAAGGCCCTGCAAGCACGACTCGAAGGCGAAAGTGTCATGGTGGATCAGCCGGTAGCAGCGCCCTTGGGCATCCAGCGCAGCCTCGGCGATCCGGCCCGGCAATGCCGGATCGGGGGCACCGGCGATGGCGGCCGGCAGGCTCAGTACCAGCAGGAAGGCAAGCAGATGTCTCAACATGGGATCAGTCCCCCAAAACAAGCCGGGGCGACAGCGCCGCCCCGGTCGAAAAGGCCGGCACGTGGCCGGCTCCGCAAGATCCTTGTTATTAGTTCAGACGGGTAATGCGCGGCGCCGGCGGTGCCAGGTTCAGGTTCTTCTTCATGTAGCCGACGAAGGCGTCGATGTCGATGACCCCACTGTTGGTGACGTTGGTGCCGCTGGTGGTGACCACCGAGAAGTTGTCGCCCGGTCCGGGGGCCATGAAGCTGTTGAGCGTGACCCGGTAGGTCTTGCTCATGTCCATCGCCACACCGTTGAGCTTGAGGGAGCCGGCCACCACGCGGTTGCCGCTGCCGACAGCGGCGCCGGCCGGCTGCGAGGCGTCCCAGGTGTAGCTGAATGTGCTGCTCGGCTGGAGCATCCGGCCGCAACCGTTGGCGCCGGTCTTGGCGGAGCAGTTGGGGGCTTCCCACTGCTGTTCGAGCAGGCGGACGATCTGCGCGCCGGTGAGATCCACGGTGGCCAGCGTGTTGCCGAAGGGCGCCACGGTGAGCAGGTCGCCGTAGGTCACCGCGCCGCCGTTCTTGTAGATCAGGTCGGCGCGCACGCCGCCCGGGTTGATGAAGGCGATGTCGGCCTGCGGCCCGCCAGACAGGTACACGTCGGCCATCACGTCGCCCATCGGGCCTTCGGCGGTTTCGTCGCGAGTCGGCGTGGAGCTGTTGGCAAGCAGGGCCCGCTTGATGTCGGCGGTGATCGAGCCGACCACCAGGTTCTTCAGCGTGGCGGCGAGATTCACGTAGGACTGCACCGCAGCATCGATGGTGGTGTCCTTTGCGAGGATTGAGTAACCCGTCGGCGCCGTGGTGTTGAGATCGTTGATGACCGGCACGGTGTTGGCCGTCAGACCGGTGGCGCCCGTACCCGGCACAATGGTCATGTTGATGTCGGTGACCGCGCTGCCGTAGAAGCCGGTGGAGGTCAGCAGCTTGCCGTTGCGCTTGCAGACGTATTCCTGGTGCGTGTGGCCGCTGACCACCACGTCCACGTCCTTGCCGAGGGCATCGACGATGGGCAGGATGTCGCCGGACAGGTTCGGGCAGCTCTGGTCGTTGAGGGTCGAGGCCGTCGTCTGGCCGCCCTGGTGGATCAGCACCACCACCGCATCGACGCCGTCCTTCTTGAGTTGCGCGGCGTAGCTGTTGATGGTGGTCGCCTCGTCGAGGAAATTCAGGCCGGCTACGCCGGTGGAGGTCACCACCGCCGGCGTCCCCTTCAGGGTCAGGCCGATGAAACCCACCGATGCCTTGCCGAACTTCTTCACGTAGGTAGCCGGGAACAAGGTCTTGCCGCTGGCGGTATCCACCACGTTGGCCGACAGCCACTTGTAGCTGGCGCCCGGGAATACGCCGCCGTTGATGCAGGTGTCCTTGCCGACGGTGCCGCCGACGTAGCAGCCGCCGTTCTGCAGGCGCAGCAGCTCGCCCTTGCCATGGTCGAACTCATGGTTGCCGACCGAGGTCACTTCGAGGCCGATCTGGTTGAGGATGTCTACGGTGGCTTCGTCGTGGGTCAGCGTGGACGTGACCGGCGACGCGCCGACCATGTCACCGGCGCCGACGACGATGTTGTTGGCGTTGCTGGCCCTGAGCTGCTTGATCAACGTGGCCAAGTAGGCGGCGCCGCCGGTGCGCACGGTAGTTCCGGCGGCGTTGGCCGGGTCCTTCAGCACGACGGAACCGCCATTGTTGGCGGCCGGCACTTCGATGTTGCCGTGGAAGTCGTTCATAGCGATCACCTTGACGGTGACCGGATCGGGCGGATTGCTGGAGCCGGAGCTGCCGCCACAGGCGGTCAGGGCCAGCACGGAAGATGCCGCCAGCCAGGCGGCAATCTTGTTGACAGGGAATTGCATCAAGCGTCCTCGGAAGGTCAGGGATCAGCCCGCAACCTTGCCGAAGGAATATGACCTGCCGATGAAGAAACCTATTCCGGGTTCAGATGAGCCAGTTCACGGCCTCCAGGCCGACTCGGCACAGGAAGGCGATCCCCAGCGCCAGGGCCACCGACAGGCCGATGGAGAACAGCGCATCACGCCGCCCAATGGTCTTCAGCATCACCGCGAAGGTGGACACGCAGGGCACGTAGAAGGTCAGGAACACCAGGAAGGTGGCGATCTGCACCCAGTCGAGCAGCGGCGCAATGTCCTGGGTTCCGAGGGCCTGGTAGACCATCAGCAACGACAGCTCCTTGCGCAGCACACCGAACAGGATGGGCACGCCGAGGGCCACCGGCAGACCCAGCCACCAGTGGGTGACCGGCAGCAACAGCGTATTGATCACCGCGTCGGCGCCGAAGTGGGCCAGCAGCGCCAGCACCACGCTGCCCAGCACCAGCAGCGGCGTGACGATGGTCAGGATGTCGCTGGTACGTTCCCAGGTGATGGACAGCAGGCGCCGCCATTGGGGCAAGGCATAGGGAGGAATGGCCTGGATCAGGCCGGGGCTGGCCTGCACATAGCGGCGGGTCAGCAGCTTGCCCGCGACGGCGATGATCAGCATCGTCAGCAGGAAGATGCCCAGCACGCCTTCCCAGCCCAGGTACTTGCCGCCGATGGCAAGCACGATGGCCGAGCGTGCAGAACATGGTACGAAGGTGATCAACAGCGACGCGACGATGCGCTCCCTCCCCGACGAAGAGGCCGCCACCGCCGACAGCGCCGGCACATTACAGCCCAGGCCGAGCAGGAAGGGTACGGCTACGCCTCCATGCAGCCCGATGTGGTGGAAGCCTCGGTCCACCACGAAGGCAACCCGGTGCATGATGCCGGACTCTTCCAGGCTCACCAGCAGCAGCACCAGCGGCAGCATGTAAGGAACGACGATGCCGACCAGGCCGACCAGCCCATCGGCGACAGCCCGGCCGACCACGCCGAGGGTGGTATCCGGCTCCCACTCGCCAACCCACGCCGCAAGCGGCGCCGAAGTCAGCGCATCGAGCGTCGTACTGACCTCGAAGACCATGAACAGCACCAGCGCGAACACCGTCAGCGTGCCGATGAAACCCCACTGAGGGTGCAGGAAGACCCGGTCCAGCGCGCGCTTCCAGCCGGCCTTCTCGGCGGCATGGCCGAGGCGGGTGACCTGCTCGTGCAGGGCCGCGGCGCGGTAGTGGCGGTCGGCGAACAATTCCTCTGCCAGCGGACGCGGCAGGTGGCGCGCCGCTTCGGCGCGCGCATCCTGGATGGCCGGCAGCAGCGCCGGGAACAGGCGCGCCATCTCGGCGGTGAAATAGGTGTTGTCCTTGGCGAGTTGGGTCAGCAGCAGCGAGCGCGGCACAGGGAAGGCGGCTTCCACTTCCGGCCGGTCAAGGATCGCATTGAGGCCGGCCAGCGCCTTGACCAGATGGGCGCCAGGCAACTGAGGCAAGGGGCAGGTCTTGCTGCGCACCGCATTGAGTGCCGTCTCGAACAGCGCGGGAATGCCTTTACCCATATGCGCGACTGTGGGCACGACGGGCACTCCGAGTTCTGCCGAGAGGGCTTCCACATTGACGTAGATGCCGCGCTCGCGGGCCTCGTCGAGGCGGTTGAGGGCGATCACCAGCGGCTTGCCGAGCTGGCACAGCTCCTGGGCGAGGGCCAGATTGGGCTCCAGCGCGGTGGCATCCACCACCTGGATCAGCACGTCGGGGGCCTTGAAGCCACCGCGGCCGGGCTCGCCGCGCAACAGGGCCATCAGCAGCAGGCGATCGGCGTCGTCGAGGTCATGGAGGGTACGCAGCGACGGCAGGTCCACCAGCGCAGCCTGCTCCAGGCCGACATTCACCTGGCAGGCATCGAAACCGAGGGCGCCGCCGTCGAGCTTGCCGGATTCGACGGCGGTGCTGGAGGCGGCCTGGAAGATCGTGCTTTTGCCGGTGTGGGCCAGCCCGACCAGCGCGATCTGCGGCCGGCGCGCACCGCGCAGCAGCGTGGTGGGCAGCGCAATGGTGGCAACAGCGGGGGCAGCGGCATTCATGCGCAGCTCCCGCCGATAACGGAGAACCGGGCCGGCCCCGCCGGATTGCGCTGCTGTCCAGGAATACGAGTCATCGGGAACCGCCGAATGCAGATCAGTTGCGACGATTATAGGTACAAATAAGAATTGTTCGCAAATGAATTCCCCGTTGTGCCGGCAACGGGGTTCGCGTCAGGCCAGGGCTCAGACGCGCAGGCCGGCGCGGGTCATCATCAACAGGGCCTGGGCCCGGCTGGTCACGCCGAGGGAGCGCAGGATCGCCGACACGTGCACCTTCACGGTGCCTTCCGACAAACCGAGGAACTCGGCGATGTCCCGATTGGACTTGCCCTGGGCCACCAGCTCCAGCACCCGGCCCTGCGCCGCAGTAAGCTGGAAGCGTTCGGCAAAGGCCTGACTGGCGCGCCGGTTGCGGTTGCCATCATTGCCGCCGATGGCCGAATCGGGCGTGAACACACCGCCGGCCAGGATGGTCCGCACCGCCTCGATCAGCGTATTGCTGGGACTGGCCTTGGAAACGAAGCCCGACGCACCAGCCTTCATCGCCCGCTGCACCGACTCCCGGTCGTCGAGGGCCGACACCACCAGCGCCGGCACGTCGGGAAAGCGCTTGGCGATCACCCCCAGCAGCGAGAAGCCGTTGATCTCCGGCAGCATCAGGTCCACCACCAGCAGGTCGCAGTTCGGATCGCCCTCCAGCAGGGCCAACGCATCCGTGGCGTTGCTGGCCTGCTCGCAGTGCACGCCTTCCCCAACCTGGGCCAGGGTCAGCGCCATTGCCTCCCGCACCAGCACATGGTCCTCGATAATCAGTATGCGCGTCTGCATCATTACAAACCGTTAAATTGAACGCTTGTCTAAAATCAGGACCAGTTTAGCCTACCCAGCACTCGGTAAAACGGAGAAAATCCGGTCCCCGGGCCGAAACGGCACGATGACCATGCCGATCCCCCAGCATTTTACCCGCCACGCCGCGGCCTTCTTGTCACCTTCAACCACACTACCCGTTTCGGGCAGAACCCCGGCCGCAGGCAGCGCGAGCGCGTACGATCTCCCCACCATGCCGTCCGTCGCCCCATTGCCCCTGGCCTGGGCTGACGCGCCCGGCGCGGTGACGATCTCCAACCGGCAGGGGATCATGGCCTCCAGCCCCCCCGACAGCAATGAACTGCTCCGCTTTGCGTCCGGACTTCGGCGCGGCGTGGATGTCAGCAGCAGCTGGCGCCACGCCATTCAGCCAACTATCATATGACGGAAGCGCAATCCCGGCGGCTGACCGCCAACCGTTCATACCGGAGTCCGATGGCGTCCGAGCACAAATCCAGCATGATCCTCGCGAGCTCCGCCCCCCCTGCCTACAACTGGCGCGCCTCCCCCCGCAGGTCCGAGTTCTGATCTCCAATGGGGCGCCTGCGACTCTTCCTCCTCGCCCTGTGTGCGGCCCTGCTGGCTGGGGCCGCCCCTGTGCGCGCGGCCCAGGTGGCCCTGGTCCTGTCCGAGGAGGGCGGCGCCTTCGCCGAAGCTGCCGAAGCCGTGTCTTCCGAACTGCGCAGCGCCGGCCACCGCATCCAGAGCATCGCGACGCCCCTGCGTGCCGAGGACGGCGCAGTCCTCAACGCCAGCGCGCTGATCGTTACCTTCGGCACCCGGGCCGCCCAGATCATTGCCGGGCTCGCGCCACGCAGCCTGCTGCTGCACACCCTGCTGCCCCGCAGCGCCTATGAACGCCTGCCCCAGCGCGCCGAAGACGGGCGGCGCACGTCGGCGGTCTTCATCGACCAGCCCGCCAACCGACAGATCGAACTGCTGCGCCTCGCGCTGCCCGACTGGTCGCGGGTGGCGCTGATCGTCGGCCGCGAAAGCAGCGAGCTCGGCGCCCGTCTGCAGGCCAATGCCCGCGAACGGCGCCTGCGCCCGGTACTGGAGCAGGTCGGTGACGAAAACGATCTCTACCCGACACTGCAGCGCGTACTGGCCGAACCCACGATCCTGCTCGCAATCCCCGACGCCGCGCTGTACAACAACCGCACGATCTCCAACATCCTGCTCACCGCCTACCACCACCGCTCGCCGGTCGTCGGATTCTCGCCTGCCTACGTCAAGGCAGGCGCCCTGCTGGCCCTGTACAGCACCCCGGCGCAGATCGGCCAGCAGGCCGGCGAGATGGCCCGCCACGGCCTCGCCAGTGGCAGCCTGCCGGCGGCCACGGCCCCGCGCTACTTCCATGTCGGCACCAACCCCTACGTGGCGCGCTCCCTCGGCATCAACCTCGAGGACGCCAACACCCTGCGCGAACGCCTCGAGCGCTGGGAGAACGCCCAGTGATCCGTCCGGAAGACTGGGACATCCGCCCGCGGGCGATCCTGATCGCGATGCTGCCGACGGTGGTGATGGCGTCCGTGCTGATCGCCTATTTCACCACCACCCGCCTGTCCGACCTCGAAGAAGCCCACGTCCAGCGCGGCAAGGCCCTCGCCCGACAACTCGCCGCCGCCAGCGAATACGGCATCTTCTCGGGCAACCAGGAGAACCTGCGCAAGCTCGCCAACTCCATCCTGCAGGAGAAGGACGTAGTCCGCGTAGCGGTTTTCAGCCCCTTGCAGGAAGTGCTGGCTGACAGCAACAAGCCGCTCCAGACGCCGGCTGCAGTGAATCTGGTCCCCCACGAGAACAACGCGCCGCTGCGCTTCCGCGAGCCGGTGGCCGGCCCGGGCGTCAGTCTCGACGACCCCTTCCTGGACAGCACCACCGCCTCGGCCACCATGCAGGAAACCCGCCACGGCGAGGTCCTTGTCGAGATGAGCCGCGAGTCCCTGCGTGCCGAGGAAAGCCGCCTGCTGCGCAACGCCTTCCTGATGGTGGTGACGGTCCTGCTGGCCAGCGTCGCACTGGCCATGCGCATGAGCCGCGGCATCTCCGGCCCCATCCTGCGCGTCGCCAGCGCGGTCGCCAGCTTCGGCCAGGGCAATTTCTCGGCGCGGGTACCGGTGGAAGGCGGCAAGACCCTCAGCACCCTGGCCGCCGGCGTCAACGAAATGGCCGACCGGCTCGGCGCGTCGCAGGAAGACTTGCAACGCCAGATCGATGCCGCCACTGCGGAACTGAAGGAAAAAAAGGAAGAGGCCGAACAGGGCAACCGCGCCAAGACACGCTTTCTCGCCGCCGCCAGCCATGATCTGCGCCAGCCGATGCATGCGCTTGGCCTGTTCGTCGCCGAGTTGGGCCAGAAGCCCCACGCCCCCGACACCCGTCGCCTCGTCGAGCAGATCGCCGTCTCCGCCGAGACCATGGAGAACCTGCTCGACAGCCTGCTCGACATCTCCCGCCTCGACGCCGGCGTGCTGGACCGGCAGATCAAGCCCTTCCCGCTGCAGCCACTGTTCGAGCGCATCGATGTGGATTACCGGCGCGAGGCCGAAGTGCGCAAGCAGCGCCTGCGCCTGCGCCCCACGCCCCTATGGGTCGAGAGCGATCCGCTGTTGCTCGAGCGCATCCTGCACAACCTGATCAGCAACGCGCTGCGCTACGCCCCCCGTGGCACCATCCTTCTGGCGGCCCGCCGGCGCGGCCAGCGGGTACGCATCGAAGTCCGCGACAACGGCCCCGGCATTGCGCCGGAAGCCCAGGAAGCCATCTTCCAGGAGTTCGTCCAGCTGGATAACCCCGAGCGCAACCGGGCCAAGGGCCTCGGCCTCGGCCTGGCAATCGTCCGCCGCCTGACCAGCCTGCTGCAGCACCCACTGGCGCTGCACTCGGTCCCTGGCAGAGGTGCTTTGTTCTCGATCGAACTTCCGCTCGCGGCCCCGGTGACCGCATCCGACCGTCATGCACCGCCCGCCACCCATTCGTTCCAGGGGCTCCACGTGGCGCTGGTGGACGATGACGAACTGGCCCTTGCCGGAACCATCGGCCTGCTGGAATCCTGGGGCTGCCGGGTCAGCGCAGCCACCGGCCCCGATGCACTGCTTGCCACGCTGGACCGGCAACACGCACCGGACGTGCTCGTCTGCGACTACCGCAGCGGTGGCGAGCGGGTCGGCCCGGACATCGCCACCCACCTGCGCCAGCACCTCGGCCGCCCCATCCCGGCCATCCTGCTCAGCGGCGACACCTCGCCGGACGTCGCTGGCGCAGCCCAGCAGGCCGGCATCCCGCTGCTCCACAAACCAGTACGCCCAGCCAAGCTGCGCGCTCTGCTGCAGCGCATGACCCAAGCCTGATGCAGCGCCACGACGCATCGGTTACTATCGCTGCGTCGATGACATATCCAAAATCAGGGGGAGAACGATGAGCACCGAGAACAAGGCGCAGGACCCGATGGAATTCATGCGCAACATGTGGAGCAAGATGGGCTTCAGCCTGCCCGGCATGGTCACCCCGACGCTCGATGTGGATGAGCTGGACAAGCGCATCGCCGACATGAAGGCCGTCGAGAACTGGCTCAAGATGAATCTCAGCTCCCTGCAGATGGCCATCCAGGGCCTCGAAATGCAGCGCGCGACGATCGCCACGATGCAGGCCATGAGCAAGCTGGCCGCCGAGGGCGGCAAGGCGCCCGATGGCGAAACCGCCCAGCCGAACCCCTTCGCCAGCTCCATGTGGCCGTGGAACCTGATGCAGAACGCCGCCGAACAGGCCAAGGCCCACGCCGAAGCGGCAGCTCCTGCCCAGGCATCACCGGCCAGCAAGGCCAAGCCGAAGGACAGCAAGTAAGCACGACACCGGGGAGCCCCGAGCTCCCCACACCGGGACCGCTCTAAGGCCCCCAGTGCGTCAGCGCCGCCAGCCACCCGGTCAGCGTAAGCGCCGCCGCCACCGTCGTTGCGGAAATCAGCCAAGCCACGCCGGGCCCATCGCCACCCATGCGCATTGCCAGGATGTAGGCCGACGATGCCGTCGGCAGCGCGGCAAACAACACCGCCACCGTAAAGCCCACTCCCCCCAGCCCGAGCAGGACGGCCAGCCCCCAGGCGATGGCCGGCAGCACCAGCAGCTTGAGCCCGCACAGGTAGAGCAGCCCCGGCCAGCCACCCTCATGGCGGCCACCACGCAGGGCCGCCCCCACCGCCAGCAGACCCAGCGTCACCGCCGCATCGGCTAGGCGCTGCAGGAAAGGCAGCACCGGCGCCGGCAACACGCCGCCGGCCAGGTTGAACAGAATGCCGGCCACGGTGGCGAGGATCAGCGGGTTGCGCGCCAGCTCCCGCCACAGCCGGCCCTCGCCGTGATGGGCGAGCAGGCCGACCGCCGCCATGTTGGCGAAAGGCACCATCGCCCCGCACAGGGCTCCCATCGTGGCTACGCCGGTCGCACCGGCCACCTTCCCCGCCACTGCGATGCCGATGTAGGTGTTGAAGCGGTAGGCGCACTGCACCCGCGACGCAAAGGTCATCGACGCGAGCCCCATCATCGGGCGGGCCAGCAGCGCCAGCACGAAACCGCAGCCGAGGGTCGCCAGGCCGACGACGAACAGCGGCCCCATGGCCGACAGCTCGATGGACGCCTTTGCCAGCGCATTGAACAGCAGCGCCGGAAACAGCACGAAATACACCAGACGTTCGACGCCCGGCCAGAAACCCTCGCCGAAACGCCCATAGCGCCGCAAGCAAGCGCCGAGCGCAATCAGCGCGAAATCGGGCAGCAGCAGCAGGAAGCTCTGCATCGCCGCTCAGAAAAGGGAAGACGGGAAGGCACACATCCGGCGGAGTGTGCCAGAAGTCTTGGAGACGCAGCTTTCCCTGTCGGGGCAAATGAATTCGCCCACACATCACCCACAGCTTCCCCACAAGCTACCCACAGCTCTATCCACAAGCCCGTCTGCCGGACAGCCGGACTACTCGTAGCTGCGCAGATCCTCGATCAGCTTGCCGTCATTGGGCAGGCTCCCCGGCGCGCAGAAATGGACTTCGCCGCGCAGCTTGGTGAGTTCGCGCAGGGAGATCGCGATGGCCTCGGCAAGCCCCGCCGGTTCGCCCGCTACTTCGCAATGGAGGGTCATGCAGTCGGTCTGGCCCGGGTTATCGACTACCAGGCGACCGCGGCCGAGCTCCGCATGGCGCTTGAGCACCGCCGCCACCTGACCTGGATGCACGAACATGCCCTTCACCTTGGTTGTCTGATCAGCCCGCCCCAGCCAGCCCTTGATGCGCACATTGGTGCGGCCACAGGGCGAGATGCCCGGCAGCAGCGCCGACAGGTCGCCGGTGCCGAAGCGGATCAGCGGGTATTCCGGGCTGAAGCTCGTCACCACCACCTCGCCCACCTCACCGGGCGCCACGGGATCGCCGGTCCCCGGGCGCACGATCTCCACCAATACGTCCTCGTCGACCACCAGCCCATCCCGCGCCGGCGTCTCGTAGGCGATCAAGCCCAGATCCGCGGTCGCGTAGGCTTGGTAAGCCTGGATGCCTCGCGCGATCAGCGCATCGCGCAGACTGGGGGGAAACGCCTCACCCGACACAAAAGCCTTTGTCAGGCTCGTCACAGCCAGCCCCAGCTCGTCGGCCTTGTCGAGAATGATGCGCAGGAAGGACGGCGTACCGGCATAGGCGACCGGCCGCAGATCGGCGATGGCCGCCACCTGCATCTCGGTCTGTCCGACACCGGCCGGAAACACCGTGCAGCCCAGCGCGTGGGCCGCCGTCTCCATCATCGAACCGGCCGGCGTGAAGTGATACGAAAACGTGTTATGCACCAGGTCGCCAGCCCGAAAACCCGCCGCATAGAAGGCCCGGGCCAGGCGCCAGTAGTCCTTGCGCGCGCCCTCCGGTTCATAGATCGGCCCCGGCGACGCGAACACCCGTGCGCAGGCCTGGCCCCAGCCCACAGTCGCCAGCCCGCCAAACGGACGCTCGCACCGCTGCAACGCGACCAGCTCCGACTTGCGGATCACCGGCAACTCGGCGAGCGCCGCGCGACTCGTCACCGCCGCCGGATCCACATCCCGCAACAGCTCGCCAAAGGCCGGCGCATGGGCACGGGCATGGGAAACCTGTGCCGGCAAGGCGGCCAGCAGGTCCTGCTCCCGCTCGGCGGGGGGGCGGATTTCACGGGCATCGTGGTATTTCATCGTCGCTCCATTCCGTTTCACGCCACCGTCGGCGGGCAGCTGCTCCTGGCCAGCATTCTGTCATATCTGGATTCACGAGCCGGCGCCCGACCGCTCACGACAACCAGCGCTTGCGCCGCCGGTAGTGCTTCACGTCGCGGAAGCTCTTGCGGCCTTCCGACGACAGGCCCAGATAGAACTCCTTCACGTCCTCGTTGTTGCGCAGCTCGTCCGCCGCGCCCTCCATCACGACGCGGCCGTTTTCCAGGATGTAGCCGAAGTCCGCATAGCGCAGCGCCACCATGGTGTTCTGCTCGGCGAGCAGGAAGCTCACCTTCTCCTTGCCGTTGAGGTCCTTCACAATCTCGAAGATCTCCTCGACGATCTGCGGCGCCAGCCCCATCGACGGCTCGTCGAGAAGGATCATTTCCGGGCGGGCCATCAGGGCGCGTCCGATAGCACACATCTGCTGCTCGCCGCCGGACGTATAGCCGGCCTGGGAACTACGCCGGGTCTTGAGGCGCGGGAAGTAGGCATAGACCCGCTCCAGGCTGTCACGCAACTCGGCGCGGGACTGGCGGCGCGTATAGGCGCCGGTCAGCAGGTTCTCCTCGATGGACAGGTGGCCGAAGCAGTGGCGCCCCTCCATCACCTGGATCACCCCGCGCCGCACCAGCTCGGCCGGCGTCATGCGGTCGATGCGGTCGCCCTTGAACTCGATCGAACCCTTGGTCACGTCACCACGCTCGGCGTGCAGCAGGTTGGAGATGGACTTCAGCGTCGTGCTCTTGCCGGCGCCGTTGGCCCCCAGCAACGCAACGATGCGGCCCTCGGGCACCTCCAGCGAGACCCCCTTGAGCACCAGGATCACGTGGTCGTAGATGACCTCGATGTTGTTGAGGCTGAGGTAGGACATCGGGTCCTCAACCTTCCTTGCTGCAGTCCCGCGGCTTGATGCCCTTTTCCTTGGCGTAGGCGGCGGCGGACTCCTCGATCATGCCGCGTACCAGCGGACGGTCGGACTCTACCCAGTCGGAAATCACCTTCCACTGGTTGCCATCCCACTGCTGGAACTTCACCACGCCCGGCCCTTCATGGTCGGCACAGCTGATCTTCAACGGCGGCAGGAAACCGGTGGCGCCGAGGGCCCTCAGGCGCGCTTCGTCGAGATTGAGGTTCTCGAAGCCCCAGCGTACCTGCTCGCCGGTCAGCGCCTTGCCCTTGCCGTACTTCTCCTGGGCCTTGCGGATCGCCTCGACGGTGATCAGCCCATGCACTACGCCGCGGTTGTAATACACCGAGCCGATGCGGGCCTTGTCCTCCATGTTGCCCTTGCCCTTGCCATAGACGAATTTCTTGATATCGGCGACCACCGGGTAATTGGCACCCGCGACGTTAAAGCCGGCTGCAGTGAAGCCCTTGGCCGCTGGGCCGGCCGGCACGGTGTCTTCCTCTGCCCCGGACCACCACACGCCAACCATCTTTTCGCGCGGGTAGCCGACCTTGGCAGCGGCCTTGAGCGCCGTCGGATTCATCACCCCCCAGCCCCACAGGATCACGTAGTCGGGTTTGAGCTGACGCAGCTGCAACCACTGGGACTGCTGTTCGTTGCCGGGGTGGGCGACCGCGATCTTGGTCAGCTCGAAGCCATGCTTTGCGGCCAGCTTATCGAGGATCGCGTGGGATTCCTTGCCGTAGGCGGAGTCGTGGTAGAGCAGGCCGATCTTCTTGCCCTTGAGCTTGTCCATGCCGCCTTCCTTCGCGCCGATGAAGTTCACGATGGCGGACGCCTGGGACCAATATGTGGTGATCAGCGGAAAGACCCACGGAAAGACCCGCCCGTCGGCGGCATCGGTGCGCCCATAGCCGATCGTCACCACCGGAATCTTGTCCTGCGCGGCCTTGTCGAGCACCGAATAGGTGATACCGGTGGACACCGGCTGGAACACCGTATTGCCGGTGCTGCCCTTCTTCTTCAGGCGCTCGTAGCACTCCACGCCGCGGGCGTTGTTGTACTCGGTCTCGCACTCTTCCCAGGTCAGCCTGACGCCGTTGATGCCGCCGTCGCGCTCGTTGATGAGCTGCATGTAGTCGATCCAGCCGCCGAAGACCCCGGAACCGCCTGCCGCATACGGGCCGACCCGGTAGCTCGGCAGGCCGATGAACTGCTCCTCGACGGCCCCTGCGATGGAGGAGGCCAGCAGGCCAGCCAGGGCCGTGCCCAGCAGGGCGGAGTGCTTCAGTTTCATGGTGTGTCTCCTCTTATGGGTATGGGTGCAGCGACCGCTCAGTGCGGGAAGGGCCACAGGCGCAGTTTTTCCTTGGCGATCTGCCACAGGCGCGCCAGGCCGTGGGGCTCGACGATCAGGAAGAAGATGATCAGCCCACCGAAGATGATGAGCTGCAGGTTCGACGCGAAACCCGCCCCGAGCGCATCGCCAAACAGAGCCGGCACGAGGTTGTCGAGCAGGATCGGTAGCAGCACGATGAAGGCCGCGCCGAGGAAGGCGCCGAGGATGGAGCCGACGCCGCCGATGATGATCATGAACAGGATCTTGAAGGACAGGTCGAGGTTGAAGCCCTCCGGCTCCACCGTACCGATATAGGTGTAGGCGTACAACGCGCCGGCCACGCCGCAGTAGAAGGAACTCACCGCGAAGGCCAGCAGCTTGGTGCGCATCAGGCGGAAACCGATCACCTGGGCCGCCACGTCCATGTCGCGCACCGCCATCCAGGCCCGCCCGGTGGCCGAGCGCACCAGGTTCTTGGCGGCCAGCGCCAGCACCGCGACGACCAGGAAGGTCAGCACGTACTTGGCCTCCGGCGACACGAATGCATAGCCGAGGATGCTCACCTCCTGGGCCGTCACCACCCCTGACGAGGAATGGTTGGAGAACCACGGAAACTTGACCAGCACCCACACGATGAAGAACTGGGCCGCCAGCGTCGCCACCGCCAGGTAGAAGCCCTTGATGCGCAGGCTCGGCAGGCCGAACAGCACGCCCACCAACGCCGCCGCCAGTCCGGCCAAAGCCAGCGCCAACAGGAAAGGCATGCCGTCCACGCGCAGGATGAAGTTGTAGGCGGCAAAGGCTCCCACCGCCATGAAGGCCGCCGAGCCGAGGGACAACTGGCCCGCGTAGCCGGTCAGGATGTTGAGGCCGATGGCCGCCAGCGAGAAGATCAGCACCGGCGTGAGGATCGCCTTCAGCCAGTATTCGTTGGCCAGCAGCGGCACCGCCACGCCGAACACCAGCATCAGCAGAGTAAAGCCGACCCGGTCCTGGCGGATCGGAAAGATCCGCCCATCCTCGGCGTAACTACTCTTGAACTGGCCGGCCTCACGGTAAAGCATGCATGCGCTCCCTGTTACTTGCCATTCGCTCACACCCGGTCGATGTGCCGTTCGCCGAACAGGCCCTCAGGCCTCACCAGCAGGAAGGCCAGCGCCAGCATGTAGGGAAACCAGCCCTCGATGCCGCCACCGACCAGCGGCCCGACATACACCTCGGCGAGCTTCTCGGAAGCCCCGATGATCAGCCCGCCGACGATGGCGCCGGGCACCGACGTGAAGCCGCCAAGGATCAGCACCGGCAGCGCCTTCAGCGCGGTGAAGGTGAGCGCGAACTGCACGCCGTTGCGGGCCCCCCAGATCATCCCGGCCACCAACGCCACGAAGCCGGCCACCGCCCACACCACGCGCCAGATCGTCTGCAGCGGAATGCCGATGGACAGCGCGGCCTGGTGATCGTCGGCCACCGCCCGCAGCGCCCGGCCGACCTTGGTGTACTGGAACAGCGCCGCCAGCAGGGCCACCAGCGACGCCGCCACGCCGGCGGCGAAGAGGTCGAACTTCGACACGCCGATCCCGTAGTCGTCCATCAGCCAGCCGATCGGCTCATCCATGATGCCCAGCTCGAGGCCGCGCACGTTGGCGCCCCAGGTCATCTGCGCCAGCCCCTCCACCACGTAGGTGAGCCCGATGGTGGCCATGAAAAGCGTGATCGGCGGCTGGTTGACCAGCGGTCGCAGCACGATGCGCTCGGTGGCGATGCCAAGCACCACCATCGTCGCGAAGGCCAGCAGGAAGGACAGCCAGAACACCGCCGCGCTACCCGCCTCCATGCCGAAACGGGCCGGCAGCACTTCCTGGAAGCCGACGAAACTCAGCGCGGCGAAAAACACCATCGCGCCCTGGGCGAAGTTGAAGACCCCCGAGGCCTTGTAGATCAGCACGAAGCCGAGGGCCACCAGCGCATACATCACGCCGGACAGCAGGCCGCCGATCAGCACCTCGATGAAGAACTGCATGTCCGCTCCTCCTTCCCTCCGTCAGCCGGGACGCACGGATGCCTCAATGGGCGCCGCCGAGATAGGCCCGGATCACGTCCGGATCGTTCTTGACCTCATCCGGCAGGCCATCGCCGATCTTGCGGCCGTAGTCGAGCACCACCACCCGGTCGGAGATGTCCATCACCACGCCCATATCGTGCTCGATCAGCACGATGGTGGTGCCGTAGTGGTCGTTCACGTCGAGGATGAAGCGGCACATGTCCTGTTTCTCCTCCACGTTCATGCCGGCCATCGGCTCGTCCAGCAGCAGGATGTGCGGCTCGGCGGCCAGCGCGCGGGCCAGCTCGACGCGCTTCTGCAGGCCGTAGGGCAGGCGGCCGACCGGCGTCTTGCGGATGGACTGGATTTCCAGGAACTCGATGATCTCCTCGACCTTCAGGCGATGCGCAACCTCTTCCCGCTGGGCGGCGCCCCAGTAGAGGGCATGCTGCAGGAAGTTGCAGCGCATCTTCAGGGCCCGCCCGGTCATGATGTTGTCGAGCACCGTCATGCCCCTGAACAGCGCGATGTTCTGAAAGGTGCGGGCAATACCCTGCTCCGCTGCGTGGTGGGGCTCCATCCGGCGGCGCAGCTGGCCGCGGAAATGGATCTGCCCCTCCTGCGGGTGATACACCCCGTTGATCACGTTGAGCATGGAGCTCTTGCCGGCGCCGTTGGGGCCGATGATCGAGCGGATCTCGTGTTCGCGCACGTCGAAGCTGATGTCGGTGAGCGCCTTCACGCCGCCGAAACGCAGGGAAATGTTGCGCAGGTCGACGATCACGTCGCCGCTTTGCCGGGCCATGGCGTCTCCTCCGGCTCAGGCGGCCTTCCGCGCCTGCGGCGGGAAGGTCTGCGCGTCCTCGATGCGCAGCTCGGCGGCCACCATGTTGCTGCGCCCGTCCTCGTAGCTAACCTGGGTCTCGATGTACTGGCTGGTCTTGCCCGCATACAGCGCATCGACCAGCACCGCGTACTTCTCGGCGATGAAGTTGCGGCGCACCTTGCGGGTCCGCGTCAACTCGCCGTCGTCGGCATCGAGCTCCTTGTGCAGGATCAGAAAGCGGCGGACCTGAGCGTCGCCCATCGCCGCATCGCCGGCCAGATCGACATTGACCTGTTCGACGCAGTCCTTCACCAACTCATACACCGCCGCCTGGCCGGCCAGGTCGGTGTAGCCGGCGTAGGCCAGCCCGCGGCGCTCGGCCCAGTTGCCGACCGCCTCCAGGTCGATGTTGATGAAGGCGGTGACATGCTCACGCCCATTGCCGAAGCACACCGCCTCCTTCACGTAGGGGAAGAACTTCAGCTTGTTCTCGATGTAGTTGGGGGCGAACATGCCGCCGCCGTTCAGGCGCCCCACGTCCTTGGCCCGATCGATGATCTTCAGGTGGCCGTCGGAATCGAAGACGCCCGCATCACCGGTCATGAAATAGCCCTCGGCATTGATCGCCTCGGCGGTAGCCTCCGGGCGCTTGTAATAGGCTTTCAGCAGCATCGGCCCACGCACCAGGATCTCCCCGTTGTCGGCCAGCTTCACCTCCACCTGGGGCGCCGGCGTACCCACCGAGTCGAACTTGATGTTCCCGTCCGGCTGCAGGCACACGTAGGCGCAGGTCTCGGTCTGACCGTAGAGCTGCTTGAGGTTGATGCCGATGGAGCGGTAGAAGCGGAACAGGTCCGGCCCGATCGCCGCACCGGCGGTGTAGGCGACGCGGATGCGGCTGAGGCCCAGCACGTTCTTCAGCGGCCCGTAGATCAGCAGCTTGCCCAGCGCATAGCGCAGCCGGTCGGTCGCAGACACCGGCTTGCCGTCGAGGATGTCCGCGCCGCAGCGCCGCGCCACGTCCATGAAATAGCCGAACAGCGCGCGCTTCGGGCGGCTGGCGTCCTCCATGCGGATCATCACCTGGGTCAGCAGGTTCTCGAAGACCCGTGGCGGCGCGAAGTAATAGGTCGGCCCGATCTCGCGCAGGTCGTTCATCACCGTCTCGGCGGATTCCGGGCAGTTGATCGTGAAGCCGGCTACCAGCGCCTGGGCGTAGGAGAACAGGTGGTCGCCGACCCAGGCCATCGGCAGGTAGGACAGGATGTCTTCGGTCTCGCCGAGACTGTCGAAGGCGCAACCGCCCTGTGCCGCGGCGATGAAGGCCGCGTGGCTCTGGCACACCCCCTTCGGCTGACCGGTGGTGCCCGAGGTATAGAGCATTACCGCGATGTCCTCAGGGCTACCCTTGTCGAGCTCCTTGTCGAGGAAGTCCGGGTGGTACTCGTCGTGGATGCGCCCCATCTCCAGCACCTCGTCCATGCCGTGCAGGAAGGGCTGGCTGTAATGGCGCAGGCCGCGCGGATCGTCATAGATGACGCGTTCGAGATTGGGCAGATCAGCTTCTATCTCGAGCAGCTTGTCCACCTGCTCCTGGTCCTCGACGCTGGCAAAGCGGATGTCCGCGTCCAGCATCACATAGGCCATCTCCTGAGCCACCGCATCCTGATACATCATCACCGGGATGCCGCCCAGGCACTGGCAGGCCGCCACCGACCAGTACAGGCGCGGCCGGTTGTCCCCCACCACGGCCAGGCGGTCGCCGCGCTTGAAGCCCAGCTCCGCCAGGCCGCTGGCCAGCGCACGCACCCGAGCGGCGACATCCGCCCACGTGTAGGTCTGCCAGATCCCGTATTCCTTCTCGCGCATCGCCGGCCGCTGCGGCCGCTGGCGGGCATGCTCCATCAGCAGGCGCGGAAAGGTATCCAGGCTGGCGACGTCCACAGCAACCGCTCGGGTCGTGGCCATGCCCCCTCCTCCGGTTTGTCTCGATGTCGTCCCCCGCCGCTTCTACCGCGTCGCCCAAGGGCTCCGCCGGTGGCAGCGAGTGGTCGTTTAGTCCCGGAGGCAGTCTGGCAAAGCAAGTTTGCGCAACTGTTTTTCAAATGTACGGAATTGTGCCGGCGCCCGCGGGAGGCGCGCCGGGTCAAGCCAGGACGGGGAGCCCCGTGGCCTCGGGCGCGATGACATACCGACCGCGCCCCTGCTCCTTGGCCATGTACATGGCCTGGTCGGCCGCCAGCAGCATGGCCTCGGGTGTGCTCGCCCCGCCGCTGATGGCGATGCCGACGGACACGCCGAGCCGGCACGGGCCGCCCTTGATGGTCAGCGGCAAGGACAGGGCCTCGATGCAACGTGTAGCCAGCGCCGCGGCCCCGACCTCGGCGTCCTCTCCCAGGTCAGCGGCGAGCATCACGAACTCATCTCCGCCGACGCGGGCCAGCGTATCGCTCTGACGCAGCACTGCCGACAGGCGCTGGGCCACCTCCACCAGCGCAAGGTCACCGGCTTCGTGCCCAAGCCTGTCGTTGATCGGCTTGAAGCCGTCCAGATCAAGGAACAGCGCCGCCACCTGCGTACCGTGGCGGCTGGCGCGGGCGAGAGCCTGGCGCATGCGGTCGTCGAGCAACATGCGGTTGGGCAGCCCGGTCAGGCCATCATGGTGGGCCATGCGGCGTAGTTCGGCCTGGCTGCCAGCCAGCTTGTCGAGCAGGCGGTTGAAGGCCTTGGTGAGATGGCCTACCTCGTCGTCCCGCACTACCGGCAAAGGCTTGAGCGGGATCTCATCCTGGGTCATACGCTCGGCCAAGTGCGCAGCCCGATACAGCGGACGCAGCGTGACCCGCATAAACAGGCCGGCGGCCAGCAGCACGATAGCCATCGCAGCGACGCTGTAACGAACCACGTTGTCCTTGATCCGGCGGATCGGTGCAAAGGCCTCGGCCGTCGGCAGGCGAGCCACGACGAACCAGCCGGTACTCGGCACGCTGGCCATCGCCGACAGCTCCTCGACCCCCTTGGCATTCATCGTCACACCGCTGCCGCGAAAACCGGCCATCGCCCGATCATGCAGCAGATTGACGCCGGGCGAGGGCGTTGGCTTGAGCAGCAGGTCCGGATCGCTGGCAGCGACGAACAGCTTGTCGGCCGGGGAGATCAGCAGGAAGCCGCCGGTTTCGCCGATCCGCCCCTGGTTGATGCGATCGAGGAAGTCCGGCGCTGTCAGCGCGGTGACCCCCACCAGCACCGCCTGGACCCGGCCACGCCCATCCTTCAGCGGCACCCCGACTGGCAGCACCGGTTGCTTGGTGAAGGTGCCGAACAGTGGAGCACCGACGCCGGCCTCGCCATGCACGGCCCGCAGGAAACCCGGATTGCCGGCCGTCGAAGCGCCGCGCCGGCCGGATACCCTCGGGAAATCGACGATTACATGGCCATCGGTGGCAATCACCAGCAGCCCCAGGTTGAACAACGGATTCAATCGATGCCGCTCCGCCAGCCAGGCCTCCAGCCGGGACGGCTGACCGAGCTGATCCAGCGGAAAGGTGGCCGCCAGCTGCTCGATGAAGCGGCGCCGCTCGCGGATCTTGTAATCGACCTCCCGCGCCACCTCGTCGGCCAGCGCCATCTGCTGGGCCGAGACCAGCTGGGTCAGGTCTTCGCGCAGGTAGCGGGTCTGCATCACGTAGCGTGCGACGCCACCACCAACGACCAACAGCATGCCGAACAGCACCAGGCGGGTGACGAGACTGTTGGAGATGCGCTTTAGAGCCATCGGGCTATGGTAGCCGAAGGCGATGACAGATCCCCCTGACGAAAGTCATCCTTTCACGGATAAAACCGTAGTCACCGGGCTAGTCGGCGTGCTCGGCCCAGCGCTCGGAGCGCAAGGCCCGGGCCACAGCCGTCGCCCGGGCTTCCAGCAGGGCATCGGCGGCGGCGGTGGGGTCCTCTTCATGCTCGGCCAGGACAGCCGCCTCGTCGAGAACCTTGCAGGCATCCAGCGCCGCCGCCAGCATCGCGGCCTTCGGATAAGGACGCGTCGCCCGTCCGGGATAGGCCCGGAAATCGCAGGTGCACAGCAGCATCAACCATTCGAAGCGCTGCGGCTGGCCGAAGGCATCGACGCGCTCGAGCATGGCCGCGATGGAGCCGGCCCGCATCTCCGCAGCGCGATGCACGCGCTCCACCTCCAGCAGCGCCAGTACGGCCAGATCCTGGAATTCGGCCGGCACGCTGAAGCGTCTGGCAATCGCTTCGATGCGCGGCCGGCCACGCTCCATGTGGCGGTAATGGGCCGGCAGGTGCTCCGGCGGCGAATCGGATTTGCCGACGTTGTAGAGCAGTGCGGCGAAGCGCACCGCCAGCGGCGCCTGGCGCCGCGCAGCCTCGTCCACCACGCGGAACTGGTGCTCGCCGATATCCACGGTCGGCGGGTCATCGGCACTCTGGGGCATGCCGAACAGGGCATCCAGCTCCGGCAGCAATACCTGCAGCGCCCGGCACTCCTTCAGCACCCACAGCATCCGCGACGGCGCGTCGCTCATCAGTCCACTCGCCAGTTCGACCCAGGCCAGCGCGGGATCGAGGTCGGCAAGCAGCCCCTCGGCGACCTGGCGGCGCATCAGGGCCACCGTCTCCCGGTCCACCTCGCCGTCCTGGCTGGCCGCCGCCGCCGCGATGCGCAGCAGATTGACAGCCGGACTCACCAGCAGGGGCGCGATGGGGCTACGGGGCAGTTGAAAGCTCATGGACGGTCTCACGAGGAATGACGGGTTTGCGACAGATGCCGGACGAATGTGTCGTGGGCACGCCAAAAAACCCATCACGACAGGATCATGCGGGTGTTTGGAAAGACTTGCGGGAGCTTGAAGCAAGAAGAGGACCCAATGGCCCGGGAACGAGGCGGCCGCTTTGCCCGGCGGCACAGGCGAACACCACCCCGCAGCACAAAGGTCGCGTCGCAAACATGCAGATGGTTATTCGCTACCGATGGGACTGAGCTGCTTACGGAGTTCGTCCCAGATGGACGGCGGCGGCGCGGAGGTCATTCCCCAATTTCAGCATGGCCAACACGTCCCCCACCAGGGCGCGATGTTCCTCCGGGACGTTCCTGTACAACGGTACGTTCGGCGGCAGCTGGCGGTGTCCTTCGGAGATCAGCAGCTCGAAGCAGCGGCGCAACGTGGCGGCCTCACCCACCCACTCGGGGCCTGGCGGCGTGCTCTCCCAACGCTGTGCGAGGCGCTTGAGGGTGAACAGCGACGCCGTCTGGCACAGGGTCTCTTCGAACCATTGGCTGGAGCGACTAGGCGCCGCCCCCGGCGCCACGTTCTCATCGTAGTTAGACCGCACATGGCACAGCTCGTGAGCGAACTCGTAGGCGTACAGGTGCCAGTTGTCGCCGCGCGCATGTCGGTGAATCCGGTATTCGCCCTGCGTCCCGCGGCCGTACAGCGCCCCGGCGGCCCATCGGTATGGGTGACGACGATGGGCACCGCGAGGCGGCCCGGCAGGTTCGCCAGCAACTCGTCCGCCACCTCGTTGAGCACCGTGTCGATGGCTTCCTTACGGGCACTGCCCTGCACCTGGATATCCACAGCGGGCTTGCGCAGCCCGGCCGCATTCTTGGCCGTCGGCATCTCCATGCCGCTGCCGGCATGGGCCAGCGAGCACAGGATGGAAGCCATGATGAAGGGCAGGCGCATACCGCGCCGCAACCAGGCTTCCGACACGCCCGCACGAAACGGACTCCGCTTCTTCTTGTGCATGAGGCCCTCCACTCCATGTCGGCAAGGACTGCGCCCCAGCTTTTTCAGGATAGATCGGCAGCCGGCGTTCCGCGCTATCATCCGCGCGCCGATGCAAACAACATTCCTCCCGATCCGATGAAGAACCGACTCCTCCGCTGGCTGGCATTGCTGGCCCTTTGCCTGCCCTGCCTCCTGTCCCAGGCCGCCGACGCTCCTGTCACCGATGGCCGCGCCCGCTTCGAAGCAGCGGCGCAGAGCGCCCTCGCCGCCGTCCAGCCGGGCCCGCGGGACATTCTGCTGGGCGAGCAAGGCAAGCTGCACCTACCGGCCGGCTACGGCTTCATCCCCCAAGCCGAAGCGGCGGCGCTGCTGGCCGCCCAGGGCAGCCACACCGGCTCCGGCTTCTACGGCCTGATCGTCAGCGACAAGCTGGAAGGCTTCCTGGCCCTAGAATACGAAGCCGCCGGCTACGTGAAGGACGAGGATGCCAAGGAGTGGGATGCCGCCAAACTGCTCGACAACCTGAAGGAAGGCACCGAGGCCGCCAACGAGGAACGCCGCAAGCTGGGCGTCCCCGAGTTCAGCGTGGTCGGCTGGGTGGAAGCCCCTAACTACGACGCCGCCACCCACCGCCTGGTGTGGTCGGCGATCACCCGCCGCAAGGACGCCCAGGCCGGCGAGGACGGGGTGAACTACAACACTTACGTGCTCGGTCGGGAGGGCTATTTCTCGATGAACCTCATCACCGATCTGGCCCGCGTCGACCAGGAAAAGCCCGCCGCCCGCGAACTGCTGGCGGCCCTCGAATTCAACGACGGCAAGCGCTACGCGGACTTCAACTCATCCACCGACAAAGTCGCCGAATACGGCCTCGCCGCACTGGTCGGCGGTATCGCTGCGAAGAAGCTGGGCCTGCTGGCATCCCTCGGCATCTTCCTGGCCAAGTTCTGGAAGGCCGGCGCGCTGGCCGTCGTCGGCCTCGGCGCCGGCGTGCGCAAACTGTTCGGCAAGAAGGACGGCGCGTGAAGCTGCTCCTGCTCCTTCTCAGCGGCGCCAAGTTCGGCAAGCTGCTGACCACCGGCGGCACCATGCTGCTGTCCCTCGGCGTCTATGCACTGATCTGGGGCTGGCGCTACGCCGCCGGCTTCATCATGCTGCTGTTCTGCCACGAGATGGGCCACTACATTGCCGCCCGCCAGCGCGGCCTCAATGTGGGCGCGCCGACCTTCATCCCCTTCGTCGGCGCGTGGATCAACCTCAAGGAACAGCCGATGAACGCCGAGACCGAGGCCTATGTGGCGATGGCCGGCCCACTGGCGGGCACCGTCGCGGCTCTCGCCTGCTACTTCCTGGCCCGTTCGGAGGACAGCACGCTGCTGCTGGCGATCAGCTATTCCGGCTTCTTCCTGAACCTGTTCAACCTGATCCCGGTACCGCCGCTGGACGGCGGCCGCATGACCGGCGTGGTGTCGCGCAAGTTCTGGATGCTCGGCGCTCCGGCGCTGGTCGGCCTGTTCCTGTGGCGGCCGAGCCCAATGCTGATCCTCATCGCCATCCTCGCCGCGCCCCACATGCTGAAGGCCTTCCGCGGCGACGGAGAGGAGGCCCCCGGCTATTACGACACGCCGCCGGGCAAGCGCTTCGAATACGCCGTGCTGTACCTGGGCCTGCTGGCCTACTTGGCAGTGATGACCTACGACGTGCACGAGATGCTGGGCAGCCTGCGCGCCCAGCACTGAACGCCAACCTCAGATCGCCGGCGTCGCGCGGGCGCGCAGGGCCTGCTCGATGGCGTCGGCCCACGCCAGCGCTTCGCCCCTCACCGCCCGTGCCACGCGGATCAGCGCCAGGTTGCGGGCGGTGCTTTCCGGCTCCCAGTTCTCACGCACTGCAGCCAGTGCGCTACCGATTGCGGCCTGCGCTGCGGCCTCGTCGCGGGCCAGCACGGCCAGCTCGACCAGCGTGGCGAAATCCCAGTAATCCGGTGCGTCCCTGGCAACGCGCCGCTTCACCGCGTAGGTGACCACCGGCAACAGTTCGACGCGCCGCAGGTCCGGCGGGTTGGCCAGCTCCATCAGCGTCACCGCGTTGATGCCCGGAAAGGCGTCGCGCCAATCGGCTTCGAAGCCCTGCAGATACGCGTCGATGGCCTTGCCCAGCCAGCCGCAGGCGGCCTTTGCGTTGCCGGCCTTCGTTTCGGCCTCCCAGCGGTCCTTGTAAACGCGCCCAAGCAAACTATTGGTTTCGCTGCTCGGACCACGGCGGGCGATCAGTTCCAGAAAGATGGCCTCCGCTTCGTCCCTGCGGCCCAGGCGATTGAGGGCAAAACCGTACTGCTCGCGTACCAGCGTGCTCCGGGCCAGCGGCTTGGCCATGTCCCCCACCAGCGCCACCATGCCCTGCCAGTCGCTGACCGCCCGGTAGGAGAGCAGCAGGTCGACCACCACGCCAGCCTCAGCGTCGGACAAATCGCCGAGGGTCAGCGCCGCCGCCTGCACGGCATCCTTGCCGGCACTCCGCGCCGCCGCCAGCGTGTTGCGGGTCTCCAGGGCATAGCACACCTGGTCGCGGAAGACGTCGGTCTTGAGGCGGGCGATGTCCGGCGCCACATGGTCCTCCAGCAGCTGGAACACCCGGCTGTCGCGACGTGGCTCGTCCCGGCCGCGCCGCGCCTCGTCGAGGACATGGGTCAGCGCCGCGGCGGCGGCGGCCGGATCGGCCGGCACGCCGCCGGCCGCCAGCTCATAGCGGAGCGTATGCAGCGGCGCCACGTCGAAGGGCAAGGCGCCCGTGTCGCCAAACAGCGTCACCGTCGTCGCCGGCCGCATGCCGTGACGCAGGCCCAACTCGTAGAAGACGTTTGGGCCGGCCAAGGTCAGGTCGGCCACCGCGAAATCGCACAGGATCAGGCGTTCGTGCGCGGCCTTGTGGATCACTCCGCCGACGGCCTCCTCTTCGGCCCGCAGGGGCTCCATGCCGGCCGCCTCGATCGCGGGCCGGATCAGCATGCCATAGACGGCTTCGAAATCCACCGTCCGTCCCGACGGGAAGGCCTTCCTGCCAAGGGGCGTCAACACGAAACACAGCGGTCTCATCACATCTCCTTGATGCCGGGCGACTTCAATGCAAAAGCAATACGATGCTGCCATGATAGGCAAGCACGCCACTCAGGGCCACGGGCTTGGCCTGAGTGTCGCAGAACCCGACCGTAATCCGGGCCTCCCTGCACAACCCATTTCAGGCAGAAACGAAATGCGGCATTGCACAAAACAAATCCTGCCGGTTCGAAGCATCGTGTAATGTATGCAAACGAACTAGCCCGCAAACAGGAAGTGTCGCCGCCGCATCGTCCCCCCCAGTTTCTTTCCGAGGAGTTCCCATGTCGATCGCTTCATCGCCAAAAGCACCTCCCCTGCCCGGTTTCAAGAACGTGGACCTCAGCCAGAGCTCCGTTTCTGGCTTGTCGTCCGGCGCCTTCATGACGGTCCAGCTCCATCTGGCCCACTCGTCCACCTTCGTCGGCGCCGGCGTCATCGCCGGCGGCCCCTTCCGCTGCGCCGAAACCTACCGCGCGGCAGCCATCGCGGAAGACTCGGCAATCCTCAATGCAGTCTCGATCTGCATGAATCCGCTGATCCCCCAGACCGCCCCCGATCCAGCCCGGCTGGCGCGCAACGCCAAGGCCTGCGCCGACAAAGGCGAGATCGACCCGGTGTCCCACCTGGTCAACGACCGGATCTACATCTTCACCGGTAGCCGCGACACGGTCGTCAATTCCACCGTAGTGGACACCACCCGCCGCTTCTACGAACACCTGGGTGTCGCTCCCGACAACATCCGCTACGAAAGCGGCGTACCCGCCGGCCACTCGATCATCACCACCAATCCCGAGGACAACCCTCTCGCCGCCAACCGGCCGCCTTACATCAACCAGGGCGACTTCGTTCAAAGCTGGCGGATCCTCGAACACATCTACGGCCCGCTCAATCCCCCCAGCGAGCGCCTGTCCGGCCGGATCATCCGCTTCGACCAACGCGAGTTCTTCAATGGAGAGTCCCGGGCCAGCATGAGCGACTACGGCTACGCCTATGTACCCAAGGCCGTGGAGGAAGGCGCTCCGGCCCGCGTGCATATCGCCCTGCACGGCTGCAAGCAGGGTTACGCCTACGTGAACTACGTCAACGGCCGTCCCGACCTGGAAAACGGCCTGCCCTACGGCAACCGCTACTTCACCACCACCGGTTACAACGAGTTGGCCGACGCCAACGATCTGATCATCCTCTACCCCCAGGCCCAGGGCACCGACAACGGTGCGACACAAAACCCCGAAGGTTGCTGGGACTGGTGGGGTTACACCAGCACCAGCGCCAGCGAGCCCGACTACTACTCCCAGCAGGCCATCCAGATCCGGGCCATCCACGGCATGCTGCAGCGCCTGGGCACCCCCTGAACGAACCTCCGCAAAGGACACCACCATGCTGCAAGCCCTGACCCAGTTCGCCCATGCACCGGTCGACCAGTTGCAGACCCTGCATCACCTCCAGGCCGACCTGATCCGCAAGTTCATCGTCCCCACCGTCGGCACCGACGGCCACCCCGTACCGGCATTCGTGCTGGGCAACCATGCGGAACACATCCGGCAAGCCCTCGGCGGCGTGGCACTGCGCCAGCTGAGAAACCTGCAGAGCGTACTGCCGGCAGCCGTCAAACTCAGTCAGGACGTCGGAGTCTATTACGACCTGTTCGCCTTCCAGAGAGCCTTCCTTGAACGCCTGTCCGGCCTGCAGACCCAATGGCTCGAAGGGCTGGAGAGCATCGCCCAGGAGGCCGGAGAGATCCGGCAGGTGAATACGGCCTCCAAGTTGATCGCCCAGGAATACAACCTGTACGCCCAGTTTTCCGAGCTGCTGATGGGCCAGGTGAGCGCCGTCGCCGAGTTGGTCGAGAACGCCCAGATCGATTTCGGCTATCTGATAACTCGGACAACGGAAGAAAACTGAAGCGGCAGAGGTAAGCGGACACGCATCCCATACGGTGCGTGTCCCAGAAGGAGCGGCGGCCATTGACTGGTGCCTCCGCCGGCTACCCCGCAGCCTCGACTCCTCAAGTGCGGCGGCGCAGCCAGGTGGCGAGATCGGCCGCGCTCAGCGGCGGCGAGTAGAAATAGCCCTGCGCAACGCCGCAGCCCAGCGCTTTCAACAACGCGGCCTGCTGTTCGTTCTCGATGCCTTCAGCGATCAGGCCCAGGCCCAGGGTCTGGCCGAGGGCGACGATGGTGCGCACGATCTCCGCATCCTCGGCGTTGCGGTCCGCGGCCGCCACGAAAGAGCGGTCGATCTTCAGCACATCGAGCGGCAGACGCCGCAGGTGGACGAGACTGGAATAACCGGTACCGAAATCATCCACCGCAACGCTCACGCCGAGCCCCCGCAGGCGGCCGAGGAGAATGGCGGCGCTGGCCGGGTTGGCCATCACAGTGCTTTCGGTCAGTTCGATTTCGAGATCGGCCGGCGCGATGCCGTGCCGCCGCACCAGGGCCGCGATACGCTCGGCCAGGTCACCGCTGTCGAGCTGGCGGGCCGATACATTGACGGCGATCGGCAGGCGCCGGCCCTCGTGCTGCCAGCAGGCGGCCTGGCGGCAGGCTTCGTCGAGCACCCAGTCGCCGAGAGCACCGATCAGACCGCTTTCCTCCGCCACCGGGATGAACTCGGCCGGCGCCAGCAGGCCGTGATCCGGATGGTGCCAGCGCACCAGGGCCTCGACGCCGACCACCTCCCCTGAGCCGAGCGATACCTTGGGCTGGTAATGCAGCACCAGCTGGCCACCGGCAACCGCCCGGCGCAGGTCCATTTCCATGTTCAGGCGGTGGCTGGTGCGGACGAGCATGTCCTCCTGGAAGAAGCGGTAGGTGTTGCGCCCGGCAGCCTTGGCGGCATACATCGCCATATCAGCGCGCTTCATCAACTCGTGCGGATCGTCGCCGTCCTCTGGGAAGAAGGCCATGCCCATAGACGCGCCGATTTCCACGCTATGGCCGCGCAACTGCATCGGACGGCTGATCTCGGCAATCAACTGCCCGGCCAGGCTGGCACAGTGGCGCGTCTCGTCGAGGTCTTCCATCAGCACCACGAATTCATCACCACCGAGCCGGGCCACGGTGTCCATCGCCCGCAGGCGGCCCTGGATGCGCCGCGCGACTTCCTGCAGCAGCAGGTCACCGACGTCGTGGCCGAGTCCGTCGTTGACGCTCTTGAAGCGGTCGAGGTCGATGAAGGTCACCGACAGGCGGCGCCCCTCGCGCTGGCTGCGGTGGATCGCGTGCTGCAGGCGCTCGAGGATCAGTGCCCGGTTGGGCAGGCCGGTCAGCACGTCGTGGAAGGCCAGGTGCTGGATCCGCTCATCCTTGCGGCGCATGTCGGTGACGTCATGGAAGACCGCCACGTAGCGCACCGGCTGGCCGTCGTCGTCGTCGATACGGTTGATCGTCGTCCACTGCAGGTAGGCTTCGCCGCCCTTGTTGCGGTTCCAGACTTCGCCCTGCCAGTGCGCCTCGTCGTGCAGCCGGCGCCACATTTCGCGATAGAAGCCGGCGTCGTGGTGCTCCGAGCGCAGCAGGCTGGGCTGCCGCCCGAGCACCTCGGCGGCGCTGTAGCCGGTTATCTTGCCGAAGGCCGGATTGACCGACAGGATGACGCCTTCCGCGTCGGTGATCATCACCCCCTCGGCAGAGTTGTGAAAGACGCTCGCCGCGAGGCGCAATTGCTCCTCGGTCCGCTTGCGGTCGGTCATATCGCGGCCGACGCCAAGCACGCTGACGACGCCCCCGCTCTGCGCCCGCTCCGGCACCATGCGGATCATGTGGTAGCGCGGCCGCCCGTCCAGCCCCGGAAAGATCAGGTCGAAGTCGCGGCTCTCGCAGCTACGGGCCACCTCACGCACCGCCTCGAGCAGCCCGTCGAAACGACCGTCCGGCCACAGGGCCTGCGGAGAGCGGCCCAGCACCTCGTCGGCCGTGAAGCCCAGCGTCTGTTCCAACGAGCGGTTCAGGTAAATGATCCGCCCCTCGCAGTCCCAGCGCGCGATGTTGTCCGGCACGTTCTCGGCCAGGGAACGGAAGGCCCGTTCCCTTTCGGCCAGCTCCTGCGCCGCGTGACGCGGCTCGGTGACGTCCTGCAACATCAGCAGCAGGTGGGGCTCGCCGCAGCTGATGAAGGACGAGCATTGCGCGCGAACCCACACCTCCTTCCCGAAGGTGCTGACGAAACGCGACTCCGTTTCGAGCCGGCCCCCTTCGGCCTGCACCCGGGTGACCAGCTCATACAGTCCGCCCCGGTGCCAGGAGGCGATGTGGTGGAAGTTCTGCCCCAGCAGCTGCTCCCGCGTACCGCCGGTCAGCTGCGCGACGGCCGGGTTGGCCAGCACGCACTGCCCGTCCTGGCGGTAGGCGAGCACGCCGACCGCCGACGTCGCAAGGATGTTCTCGTTGAGCGCCAGCGCCTCACGTAATTGTTCCTTGGTCTCGTGCAGCTTGCGGGTGCGCTCCTCGACGCTCTGCTCGAGGCGCTGGTTGAAGGCGCCGAGGGCCGCCTCGGCGAGCTTGCGTTCGGTGATGTCGGTGGCGATGCCGCAGACGGCATAGATCCGGCCGGCGCCGTCGCGCAGTGGCACTTTCAGCGACAGCATCGTGTGGATGCCGTCGTCCATCGGCACGAGCTCCTCGAACTCGCGCGCCTCGCCGCTCTCCAGCACCGCCAGGTCGGCCGCCCGCACCGCCTCGGCGACTTCGGGCGCAAACAGGTCGAAATCGCTGCGGCCACGCAGGCTGTCGTTGGTGACGTGGTGCAGGTCGCAATAACGCTGATTGACCAGCAGGTAACGGCCGTCGCAGTCCTTCACAAAGATCACCGCGGTGGTGTTGTCGATGATCGAGTTCAACAGCTCCTGGCTATACGCCAACGCCTCCTGCGCCCCCTTCAGGTCGCTGATGTCGGTGCAGATGCCAAGGACCTTGTCGCAGCGCCCGTCGTCCTCGATCAACGGCGTCTTGGTGGTGCTGAACCAATGCACGGAACCGTCAGAGAAGGACACCGGCTCGGCGACGATCAGCTTGCCCCGCCGCTGGTCGATCACTTCCCGGTCGTCGCGCAGGAAGGCCTCCAGTTCCTCGGCATTGGGATGAAAATAGGCATTGCTGCGCCCTTCGACATCCGCCGCCCCCAGGCCGTAAGCCGCTGCCAGCGCGGCATTGGCGAGCAGAAAGATGCCGTCGCGGTCCTTCACGAAAATCATGTTCGGGCAGCTGTCGATCACCTGGCGCAGGAAGTCCCGCTGCTGGCAAAGGCCGTCGCCGATGAGTTTTTCGTTCGTCATTCTGCCCTTGCGCTCGAATGCCCATAATGGTTTGTGGCCCTGATCTTCGTGCCTATTCCGCACATCAGGCAAGCGGCGCCGCGAGCCGCCCCTGCAATCGGTCACACCGGCGCACCTGCCCCGGCCCTTCTCCAAAAGAAAAAGCGGCGCCGATCGGCGCCGCTTTTTCCTGCTGTTCCCCTCTTGCCGAGAGGTCTTCTTGTAAGCCTTACATGCTGCGGCGGTACTGGCCACCCACCTGGTACAGGGCGCCGGTAATCTGGCCGAGGGAGCAGTACTTCACTGCCTCCACCAGCACTGCGAAGACGTTGCCGTTTTCGATGACGGTCTGCTTGAGCTTGGCCAGCCACTTGGGCGCTTCGTCGGCGTTGCGAGCCTGGAAGTCGGCCAGGCGCTGGAGCTGGCTCTGCTTTTCGTCCTCGGAGGAGCGGGCCAGCTCGATTTCCTGCTGGGCCATGCCCTTCGGGTTGAGGAAGGTATTCACGCCGATGATCGGGTAGGAGCCGTCGTGCTTCTTGTGCTCGTAGTACAGCGACTCTTCCTGGATCTTGCCGCGCTGGAAGCCGGTCTCCATCGCGCCGAGCACGCCGCCGCGGGAGCTGATGGCTTCGAACTCCTTGAGCACAGCCTCTTCGACCAGATCGGTCAGCTCGTCGATGATGAAGGCGCCCTGATTCGGGTTCTCGTTCTTGGCGAGGCCCCATTCGCGGTTGATGATCAGCTGGATTGCCATCGCACGGCGCACGGACTCCTCGGTCGGCGTGGTGATCGCCTCGTCGTAGGCGTTGGTGTGCAGCGAGTTGCAGTTGTCGTAGATGGCGATCAGCGCCTGCAGCGTGGTGCGGATGTCATTGAAGTCCATTTCCTGGGCGTGCAGCGAACGGCCGGAGGTCTGCACGTGGTACTTCAGCTTCTGGCTGCGCTCGTTGGCACCGTACTTGTTCTTCATCGCCACCGCCCAGATGCGGCGGGCGACCCGGCCGATCACCGAGTATTCCGGGTCCATGCCGTTGCTGAAGAAGAAGGACAGGTTCGGCGCGAAGTCGTCGATGTGCATGCCGCGGGCCAGGTAGCTTTCCACGTAGGTGAAGCCGTTGGACAGCGTGAAGGCCAGCTGGCTGATCGGGTTCGCGCCGGCTTCGGCGATGTGGTAGCCGGAGATCGACACCGAGTAGAAGTTCTGCACCTTGTTATGGACGAAGAACTCCTGGATGTCGCCCATCATCTTCAGCGCGAACTCGGTGCTGAAGATGCAGGTGTTCTGGCCCTGGTCTTCCTTCAGGATGTCGGCCTGCACGGTACCGCGCACGCTGGCCAGCACCCATTCGCGGATCTTCTCGGCTTCGTCTTCGGTCGGCTCACGGCCGTTCTGGGCCTTGAACTTGTCGAGCTGCTGGGCCAGCGCGGTGTTGAAGAACATCGCCAGGATGATCGGTGCCGGGCCGTTGATGGTCATCGACACGGAGGTGGTCGGGTTGACCAGATCGAAACCGTCGTACAGCACCTTCATGTCGTCCAGCGTGGCGATGGACACGCCGGAGTTGCCGATCTTGCCGTAGATGTCCGGACGCGGATCCGGGTCGCAACCGTACAGCGTCACGGAGTCGAAAGCGGTGGAGAGGCGATGCGCCGGCATGCCTTCGGAGACCTTCTTGAAGCGGCGGTTGGTACGGAAGGCGTCGCCTTCACCGGCGAACATGCGGGTCGGGTCCTCGCCCTCTCGCTTGAAGGCAAACACGCCAGCGGTGTAGGGGAAGGAGCCGGGGACGTTTTCCTTCATCAGGAACTTGAGGGTCTCGCCGTCGTCCTCGAAGCGCGGCAGGGACACTTTGCGGATCTTTGTGCCGGACAGGGACTCGCTGGTCAGCTGGGTGCGGATCTCCTTGTCGCGGATCTTCACCACGTATTCATCGGCGGCGTACAGCTCGACGGTCTTCGGCCACATGTCGAGGAGTTTCTTGGAGGTGCCGGTCAGCTCGCCGTCCTTCCACTCGATGAGCTCGTCGAAGCTACCCGCATCCTTCTTGCAGCCCTCGAAAAGCTGCTTGGAGATGCGCAGGGCCTGGCGCTCGCGGGCCACCTTGGCCTGGTCGGCCGTATGTTTGTGGTAGCCGCGCACGGAATCGGCGATCTCGGCCAGGTAGCGGGCACGCTCGGCCGGCACAATGGCGCGGCCACGGCTGGAAGCCTTGACGCTCACCAGCGGCAGCTTGGGCGCGGACAGCTTGAGGCCCTTGGCGGACAGCACCGGGGCAATGGCCTGGTACAGCGCGGTGACGCCATCGTCGTTGAAGCGGGCCGCCATGGTGCCGAACACCGGCATCTGCTCGGTGGGCGTGGAGAACAGCTCGCGGTTGCGTTGGTACTGCTTGCGCACGTCGCGCAGCGCGTCCTCGGCGCCCTTGCGGTCGAACTTGTTGATCGCCACGAAATCGGCGAAATCGAGCATGTCGATCTTCTCGAGCTGGCTGGCGGCGCCGAACTCGGGGGTCATCACGTACAGGGACACATCGACGAAGGGCACGATGGCCGCGTCGCCCTGGCCGATGCCGGAGGTCTCGACGATGATCAGGTCGAAACCCGCCAGACGGGTGGCGGCGATGACTTCGGGCAGCGCGGCAGACACTTCCTTGCCGGTGTCGCGGGTGGCCAGCGAACGCATGAAGATGTTCGGGTGCTCAATGGCGTTCATGCGGATGCGGTCGCCGAGCAGCGCGCCGCCGGTGCGCTTGCGGGACGGGTCGATGGAGACGATGGCCAGCTTGACCTGGTCGTCCTGGTCGAGGCGGAAGCGCCGCACCAGCTCGTCGGTGAGGCTGGACTTGCCGGCGCCGCCGGTGCCGGTGATGCCGAGAGCCGGCACCTTGAGATCCTTGGCGGCCTCGATCAGCGCGGCCTTCACGGCGTCCGGGTAGGCGCCGTTCTCGAGGCCGGTGATGACCTTCGAGAGCACGCGGCGGTCGCCGGACTGCAGCGCGGCAATGACGGCCTCGGCGCCCTGCGGGCCAGAGTGGCTCAAGTCCTGGTCGCAGCGCTCGACGACGTCGTTGATCATGCCCTGCAAGCCGAGGATGGCGCCGTCTTCCGGCGAGTAGATACGGGTCACACCGTAGTCGTGGAGCTCCTTGATCTCGGCCGGCACGATCACGCCGCCGCCGCCGCCGAAGACCTTGATGTTCTCGCCGCCGTTCTCGCGCAGCAGGTCGATCATGTACTTGAAGAACTCCACGTGGCCGCCCTGGTAGGACGTGATCGCGATGCCCTGCACGTCTTCCTGCAGCGCGGCATTGACGATCTCGCCGACCGAACGGTTGTGCCCGAGGTGGATCACCTCGGAGCCGGTGGATTGGAGAATCCGCCGCATGATGTTGATCGACGCATCGTGGCCATCGAACAGCGCCGCTGCGGTGACGAAACGCACCTTGTTCTTGGGCTTGTAAGCGACGAGCTTGTTGGCAACGCTCAGGTCGGTCATGGTTATCTCCCCCACATCATGTTTATCGATGCGTTCATGGTAGAAGCGGGCGGCGCCCTCCGCCATTGCCGTTGTCGACGGGATTCGTGCAAAATCCGCCAAGCTGCATCCACACCTTTCCGTCCGTACGCCAGGGAGCCGAAACCCTCTTGAGCACCAGCCAGTCCCGTAAACGTGCCACTGTTTCAATGGGTTTCGTGAGCGGCATGCTGTCCGGCATGCCGCATCGCAACATCGACGCAGCGCCATTACTCACCGGCCTCGACATCAATCTTGCAGACGCGGCCAGTCGCGTGCCGGTGGACCGCTACGCGACGCTGTACAACCTGGTGATCGGTGAGCTGCAGGACGAAGCCTTTGGCCTGTTCTCCACGCCGATGCGGCCGGGCAGCTTCGAGTTCCTGTGCCGCGGCATGCTCGGCGCGCCGACGCTGGCCGACGCCCTCGACCGGGCACGCCGCTTCCTGTCCATCGTGCTGCCCGATCTGGCGGTCGGCGTGCTTCGCCAAGACAACCGCGCGGAACTGCACATCAGCGAGGTCATGCCGGTGGCCGCCACGCCGGACGACCCGGCCCGGGTCTTCGCCTTCGAATGGCTGCTGCGCCTGCTGCACAGCCTGTCGTGCTGGCTGGTCGGACGCGGGCTGGCCCTCGACGCGGTGGATTTCCCTTTCGCCCGCCCCGCCCATGCCGACGACTACGCGCTGGTTTACACGGAACGTTCCGCCTTCGTGACCGGCACACGGCTGGTGGCCCGCTTCAACGCCACCCTCCTCGACCTGCCGATCCGCCGCGACGAAGCCGCCCTGGCGGCCTTCCTGGATGGTGCGCCGGGGCGCATCAGCATGCTCTACCGGCGCGACCGCAACACCGTCACGCGGGTCCGCGACCTGATCCGCCATGCGCTGCCGGTCAGCCTGTCCCAGGACGACGTGGCCGGCCGCCTGCACATGTCGCCGCGCACGCTGCACCGTCGCCTGGAAGAAGAAGGCTCCAGCTTTCGAGGTATCAAGGAAGCGCTGCGCCGGGACCTGGCCCTGTCGCGCTTGACCAAGACCCGCCAGTCCATCGCCCAGGTCGCCGCCGACCTCGGCTACGCCGACACCTCGGCTTTCTATCGGGCGTTCACCGGATGGACCGGCATGTCGCCGGAACGCTACCGACGCCAGCTGGCCCACGACGAAGCGGTCAACTGCGACGACAAAGCCTAGAATGGCAGGTCGGCCCAGAACATTCCCTTTTCATGCCTCGCGTTTACGAACCCCTGACCGAAGAGCTGCTACGCGAAGCGGACGAGTTGCTGCCCACCCTCATCCGCAATGCGCTGATCGGCATCTACATCATCCAGGACAATCTGTTCCGCTACGCCAATCCGCGCTTCGCCGAGATGTTCGGCTACACGCAGGCAGAAATCTGCGGCCGCCTGGGGCCCGTCGCGCTGATCATGCCGGAAGACCGCTGCAAGGTCAGCGAAGCCATCTCGCGGCGCCTCCACCATGGCGCCGATACCGCCCACTACACCTTCCGTGGCCGACGCAAGGATGGCAGCCAGATCGAGCTGGAGGTGTTCGGCAACCGCACCGAATTCGACGGCCGTCCGGCCATCATCGGCATGTTGGTGGACATCACCGCCCGCTGCGCCGCAGAGCGTACCGCCCGCGAGCAACTGCACTTCATCGGCCAGCTCGTCGAGGCGATTCCCAGCCCGCTGTTCTTCAAGGACGAACACGCCCGCTACGTGGGCTGCAACAAGGCCTTTGAAGCCTTTCTCGGCAAGCAGCGGCATGAGCTCGTTGGCCGCTCGGTATTCGAGATCTCCCCGCCAGAACTGGCCGCCCGCTATCACGAGGCCGACCAGGCCTTGTTCGACCACCCCGGCGTGCAGACCTACGAGGCGCTTGTCTCGTCGGCGGACGGCCGTAACCGGGACGTGATCTTCAACAAGGCCACTTATTTCAAGTCCGACGGCAGCCTCGGCGGCCTGGTCGGCGTAATCACCGACATCACCGACCGCAAGCAGACCGAAGCGCTGATCTGGATGCAGGCCAACTACGACCCGCTGACCGGCCTGCCCAACCGGCGCCTGCTCAACGACCGCCTGGCCGAGCTGATGAAGCAGTCCCACCGCACCCACGACTGTGTGGCGATAATGTTCATCGACCTGGACCGCTTCAAGGAAGTCAACGACACCCTCGGCCATGAGGCCGGCGACCGCCTGCTCGTCGAGGCGGCCCGTCGCATCGTCAGTTGCGTGCGCGAATCCGACACGGTAGCGCGCCAGGGCGGCGACGAATTCACCGTGCTGCTGCCCGGCCTGGCCGACGAGGCGCCGATCGAGCGCATCGCCGAGGACATCATCGATACCCTCGCCCAGCCCTTCCAGCTCGGTCACGACATCGCCTACGTGTCGGCCAGCGTCGGCATCACCCTGTTCCCGAAGGATGCCGAGACGCCGGCCGACATCCTGAAGAACGCCGATCAGGCCATGTACCACGCCAAGGACGAGGGCCGGAACCGCTTCAGCTACTTCTCGCCGCGCATGCAGGAGGCTGCGCTGCAGCGCCTGCAGCTGGGCAAGGACCTGCGGCACGCCCTCGACCGGGGTCAGCTGAGCCTTCACTACCAGCCCATCCTGCGCCTCGCCGACGGCCATTTTCACAAGGCCGAAGCCTTGCTGCGCTGGCACCATCCACAGCGCGGCGCCGTCTCGCCGGCCGAGTTCGTGCCGGTGGCAGAGGAGCTGGGCCTGATCGACACCATCGGGACCTGGGTTTTCCGCGAGGCCATCGACATGGTGGCGCGCTGGCGCGCAACGGTGCCACCCGAACTGGCCGACAGCCTGCAAGTCACCGTCAATGCGTCGCCGCGCCAGTTCGCCAAGGGACGTTCGCTCGCGGTCCTGCTCGATGAACTCACCGAGCGTAACGTGCCCGGCGCCAGCATCGCGATCGAGATCACCGAGGGCCTGCTGCTCGACGAACACCCATCGGTCACCGCCCAGCTGGCGTGCCTCAGCGCTGCCGGCATCCAGATCTCCATCGACGACTTCGGCACCGGCTACTCGGCGATGGCCTATCTCAAGCGCATGGACATCGACACCCTCAAGATCGACCGTTCCTTCGTGCGCGACCTGACCACCGACCCAAGCGACCTGGCAATCACCGAGGCCATCATCGCGATGGCCCACAAGCTCGACCTCGAAGTGGTCGCCGAAGGCATCGAGAGCGAAGCCCAGCGCGAACGCCTGGCCGCCGCCGGCTGCGACTACGGCCAGGGCTACCTGTTTTCCCCGCCCCTGCCGGAAGACACCTTCTTCGCCTACATCGCCCGCCACAGTCGATGACGTCCCGCCTGCCGCCCACCAATCCCGGCAAACCCGCCACACCGGAAGAGCTGCGACGCTACGACCTGCTGCTGGCCGGCCTCGATTTGCTCGATCAGGCCATCGCAGTATTCGACGCCAGCCCCAAGCTGGTGACCTGGAACAAGGCCCTGCAACGCTTGCTCGACTTTCCCGAGGAAATGGTGCGGGTCGGCACCCCCTTCGAGGACTTCGTGCGCTTCAACGCGCAGCGTGGCGAGTATGGGCTCGGCGGCCGCGGCGGCAACGACGCAGACGTGGAACGCCTGGTCGCCGAACGGATGGCATCGGTGCGCGCCTTCCAGCCACACCAGGCCGAACGCATCCGCCCCAACGGCCAGGTACTGCAGATCCGCGGCGTGCCGATCCCCAACCTCGGCTTCGTGACCCTGTGGACCGACATCACCGAGCAGCGCCGTTACGAGAGACTCATCGAAAGCCAGAACGCCGCCCTCGAAACCCGTGTCAGCGCACGCACGGCGGAGCTGGAAGCGGCCACCGCGCGCCTCGACGCGCTGGCGGGTCAGTTGGCCCGCAGCGAGGAACGCCTGCGCCTGATCATGGACGCCATCCCTGCGCTGATCGCCTACGTGGATGCGGACGAGCGCTACATCTTCGCCAACCGCGGCTACACCGAATGGTTCGGCATCGATCCGGCAAAAATCATCGGGCGCAGCATCGCCGAGGTGTTCGGTGCCGAGGCCTACGCGCAGATCCGCCCCTACATCACACAGGCCGCCACTGGCGAACAGGTCAGCTACGAGTACTCGCGCATCAACCCGGCCGGTCGCCAGGTGCATGCGCGCAGCGCACTGGTACCCGAGGTCTCGCCGAGCGGCAGCGTGCAAGGCTATTTCGTGCTGTCCATCGACATCACCGAGCAGAAGGCCAGCCAGGCCGCACTGATCCAGGCGCAGAAGATGGAGGCCGTCGGCCAGCTGACCGGTGGCCTGGCCCACGACTTCAACAACCTTCTGACCATCATCACCGGCAACCTGGCCACCCTGCGCGACAAGCTGCCGCCCCACCAGGGTTACGACGACTACCTGGAGCCCGCGCTGTCGGCGGCGCGCCGCGGCACCGAGCTGATCCGCCGCCTCCTCACCTTCTCCCGCCAGCAACCGCTGGAGCCCTGCCCGGTAGAGGTCAGCGCGCTGGTGCACGGCATGACCTCGCTGCTGTCCCGCTCCCTCACCGAGCGCATTCACATGCAGCTCGACCTGCCGGCCGACAAGCTCTACGCACTGGTCGACCCCCACCAACTGGAAAGCGCCCTGCTCAACCTGGCCATCAACGCCCGCGACGCGATGCCCGACGGCGGTGAGCTGCGGATAGCCGTCAGCCGACGCCAGATTACGCCGAACATCGCCCAACAGGCCGAGGTCCCGCCCGGCGACTACGTGCAGTTCGACGTCTCCGACACCGGCTCAGGCATTCCGCCGGAGCTGCTGCCGCGCCTCTTCGAGCCCTTCTTCACCACCAAGGCCTTCGGCGCCGGCAGCGGCCTCGGCCTGGCCATGGTGTATGGCTTCATCCGCCAGTCCGGCGGCAACATCCGCGTCCTCAGCACGCCCGGCGCCGGCACCAACGTGCGCTTCATCATGCCGATGACCAATGCGCCGACGCCAGCGCCCGGCCCTGCCGTCCCGGCAGCCACTGCCACCGAGAAAGCCCACCGCCTGGTGCTGCTCGTCGAGGACGAGCCCGAGGTACGCAAGGTGATCCGCCTGCAACTCACCGAGCTGGGCTACCCGGTCCTCGAAGCCGGCAACGGCATTGAAGCGAAGGCCATGCTGGAGGCCGTCGAGGACATCGCGCTGCTGGTCTCCGACACCGTCATGCCCGGCCTCGGCGGGCGGGAGCTGGCAGCCGAGGCCCGCGCGTTGCGCCCTGAGCTACCGATCCTGCTGATCACTGGCTATGCCACCGGCGAACCGCCGGCCGGAATGCCCGACATCCCGACCCTGCGCAAACCCTTCGAGCGCAGCGCCCTCGCCACGGCCCTCGCCGCCCTCGACCATCCGGAGACTCCGGCATCATGACCGCCGCCGACAAGGACTGCCCCCTGATCTTTATCGTCGAAGACGAAGCCGACATCGCCCGCCTGATCGCCAGCAGCCTCGCCGAATACGGTTTCCGCAGCGAGAGCTTCGGCACCGGCCGTGCGCTGCTGGCCCGCGCCCGCCGCGTGCAGCCGGAGCTGGCCATCCTCGACCTGGGACTTCCCGACATGGACGGCCTGCAGGTGCTGCGTGAGCTGCAGGAGCAGCACCCCTGCGCGGCCCTGATCCTGACTGGCCGCGACGGCCTCACCGACCGGGTACTGGGCCTGGAGCTGGGCGCCGACGACTACCTGGTCAAGCCCTTCGAGCCCCGCGAGCTGGTGGCCCGCGTGCGTTCCATCCTGCGCCGCTACCAGAAGGCCGCCGCGCAGGAATCCAGCGGCCATAGCGGCGCCCACTTCGCCGGCTGGCACTTCGACCTCGGCCGCCTTCACCTCAGCACCGCCGACGGCCGCGAGGTCACGTTGTCGGCCGCCGAAGCGGCGCTGCTGCAGACCCTGCTGAAGCGCCCCAACAAGATCCTGACCCGCGAGCAGCTGATCGGCGAACGCGACCTCGACCCCTTCGACCGCAGCATCGACGTGCGCATCTCGCGCCTGCGCCGCAAGCTGGAGGACGACCCGCAGGATCCGAAGATCATCAAGACGGTGTACGGCGCCGGCTACCTGCTGTGCGCCGCCGTGAACTGGGAGTAATCCCGCCCGGCAGCCGACTCCCGTAGAATGCCGGCTCCTTTAGGAGGGAAAAACCAATCATGACAAGACCATTCAAAGTACTCGGCGTCCAGCAGATCGCCATCGGCGGCCCGTCCAAGGACCGCCTGCGCACCCTGTGGGTGGACATGTTCGGCCTCGAAGTCACCGGCACCTTCAAGTCGGAACGGGAGAACGTGGACGAGGACATCACCGCCATGGGCAAAGGCCCGTTCAAGGTCGAAGTGGACCTGATGCAGCCCCTCGACCCAGAGAAGAAGCCGGCCGTGCACACCACCCCGCTGAACCATGTGGGCCTGTGGATCGACGACCTGCCGAAGGCCGTCGAGTGGCTCAGCGCCAACGGCGTGCGCTTCGCGCCGGGCGGCATCCGCAAGGGCGCCGCCGGTTTCGACATCACCTTCCTCCACCCCAAGGGCAACGAAGAATTCCCCATCGGCGGTGAAGGCGTGCTGGTCGAGCTGGTGCAGGCCCCGCAGGAAGTGATCGACGCCTTCGCCAAGCTGGCCGGCTGATCACCCGCAACAAACGACGAAGGGCCGGCCCTCTCGCGGGGGCCGGCCCTTCGCGCATCCGGTGCTGCTTACAGCGACTTGGCCTGGAAGGTGTTGCAGTCCTTCACCTGCCCGCTGTCCATGCCGCGCTTGAACCAGCGCACCCGCTGCTCCGATGAGCCGTGGGTAAAGCTGTCCGGCACCGCGTAACCCTTGGCCTGCTTCTGCAAGGTGTCGTCGCCGATCGCGGTGGCCGCACGCAGCGCCTCGTCTATATCGCCCGCGTCGAGAATGTGGCGGGCCGTATCGGCGTTTTTCGCCCACACGCCGGCCAGGCAGTCCGCCTGCAGTTCCAGGCGCACCGACAGCGCATTCGCCTCCCGCTCGCCGGCCCGCTCCCGCGCCGCCTGCACCTTGGCCGACACGCCGAGCAGGTTCTGCACATGGTGTCCTACCTCGTGGGCAATCACATAGGCCTGGGCGAAATCCCCCGGCGCCTTGAAGCGGGTCTTCAGCTCCTGGTAGAAGCCCAGGTCGATGTAGACCTTATGGTCCGCCGGGCAGTAGAACGGCCCCATTGCCGCCTGCCCAGTACCACAGGCGGTGCGGGTGGCGCCGGTGAACAGCACCAGCTTCGGATCCTCGTACTGCTTGCCGGCCTGGCGGAAGATCTGCTGCCAGGTGTCCTCGGTTTCGCCGAGCACCTTACGCACGAACTTCGTCTCCGCATCATTGGCCGGCGGACGGTGCTGCTGCGCCGCCGACGGCGGCGGGGCCGACACATGGGACGCCTGGTTCAGCACCACTCGCGGATCGATACCGAAATACATCGCCACCAGTGCCAGCACCACGGTTCCGACACCGATGCCGCCCACGGGCAGACCACCGCCCCCGCCACCGCGTCTATCCTCGACGTTGTCGCTTTCCCGGCTGTCGTCCAAACGCATAAAGCCTCCTTCAAGACCTGCAATACCTTGTCGCGCTGCAACATTTTCCTTGTGCAGTGGGCGCATTATGGCTATAGTCCGCGGTCCGGTGCAAAAAAGCGGTTTCGCACCGAGTCACATCGTCCCTGACCTTCTTATATCTCCCGTATTAGACGTGAGGTTGTCCTGATCGGTTAGTGCCGATATGCCAGTCAGGCAGCCATTCAGTCGCACGCATTTGCGCGTAGCGGCGCGTTGCCGTTTTTTCTTCGCGGGCACCGCATCCGCCATACAAAAGATAAGGAAGCGAACATGGATTTCGCCACTCTCGGGCTCTCCGAACAGATCGTCAAAGCCGTTGCCGACGCCGGCTACACCGAACCCACCCCGGTCCAGCAAGCCGCCATTCCGGCCGCCCTCGCCGGCAAGGATCTCGTGGTCTCCAGCCAGACCGGCTCCGGCAAGACCGCAGCCTTCATGCTGCCGTCCCTGCAGCGTCTGACTGTCGAACCGACCATCAAGGCCCGCGGCCCCCGCGTGCTGGTGCTCACGCCCACCCGCGAACTGGCCGTCCAGGTCACCGACGCCTGCAAGGGCTACGGCAAGAACCTGCGCTACGCGAAGGCCGTCAGCGTGGTCGGTGGCATGCCCTACCCGGTGCAGAACAAGCTGCTGTCCAGCCCCTATGAGATCCTCGTGGCCACCCCCGGCCGCCTGATGGACCAGATGAACAGCGGCCGCATCGACTTCGGCCGCCTGGAGATCCTGATCCTCGACGAAGCCGACCGCATGCTCGACATGGGCTTCGTGGACGACATCGAGGCCATCGTCGCCAAGCTGCCGGCCGATCGCCAGACGCTGTTCTTCTCGGCCACCCTCGACGGCCAGGTCGCCCGCATGATGCAGCGCCTGCTGAAGGATCCGGAGCGCATCGAGATCGCCTCCGCGCAGACCCGCCACGAGAACATCGAACAACGCCTGCTGGTCGCCGACGATATCAGCCACAAGAACCGCCTGCTCGACGGCATCCTGCGCGATGTCGGTGTCGAACAGGCCATCGTGTTCACCGCCACCAAGCGCGACGCCGATGCCCTGACGCTGAACCTGGAATCCCAGGGGCACTCGGTTGCAGCCCTGCACGGCGACATGAACCAGCGCATGCGCACCCGTACGCTGGACCAGTTGCGTCGCGGCCACCTGCGCGTGCTGATCGCCACTGACGTGGCCGCCCGCGGCATCGACGTGCGCACCATCAGCCACGTGATCAACTACGACCTGCCGAAGGTCGCCGCCGACTACGTGCACCGCATCGGCCGTACCGGCCGCGGCGGCGCCAGCGGCATCGCCATCAGCCTGGCCGAGCGCCGCGACGTGCGCCTGCTGCGCGCCATCGAACGCTACACCCGCCAACCGCTGGCCGTGCACACCCTGCCCGGCCTCGAGCCGCGTACCACGCTGCCGGCCGACGAGCGCCGCCCCGGTGGGCCGCGCCGTGACGGCCGTGGCTACGGCAACGGCGGCGGCCGCTTCGGCGACAAGCGCCCGTCCGGTGGTTTTGGCGGCAACCGCTTCGACCGCGAGCGTCGCGACGACAACCGTGGCGAAGGCCGCAGCGCCAGCCCGTGGGCCGGCAACGGCGAAGGCCGCCGCGATTTCCGTGATGCCCCCCGCCGCGCCGATGGCGCCAGCGCCCCGCGCCATCCGGAACATCGTACCGAGTTCCCCCACGTGGCCAAGCGCAGCTCCAGCCACCACAATGCCGGCGGCTTCGGCGGCGGACGCAGCGAAGGCACCGGCGGCAAGCCGCGCGCTGGCCGCACCTTCAACCGCGACCGCTAACAGCGCGGCTCGGGGTACATGACAAGGGGGCGCCCACGGGCGCCCCCTTGTCATGCGTGCATCCCCCATATCCCGACGAAAGCAAGACAGGGCGCCCTTCCCCGAGCGCTGAACGGGAACAGGAATAGCATCAAAAGACCCCTCAATTCCTGAGGTGGATCAACCGCTGGCCATCTATGATGGAATACAGTTTTTGGCACGCATTATTCCAGCCTGCCCGACACTCATTCCAAAGGGGGAAAAAACCATGAAAATCACCAGTCCCGTCATCGGCGAAATCGAAGTCTCACCCGAACGCATCATCGAATTCCCGAACGGCCTGCCCGGCTTCGAAGCCACCCACCAATTCACGCTTCTGCACCCTGAAGGCGACGACGCTCCGAACATCTTCGTGTTACAAGGCGTGGACAACCCCGAAGTGACCTTCACCGTCACCACACCGGATGTGCTTGGACTGAACTATGAGTTCACGCTGACCGACGACGAAGTCGCCGCGCTCCAACTCGGCAATCCGGACGATGTCAGCGTACTGCTGATCGTCCGCAACAACGACACGGGGGCCGTCGCCCCGCAAGCCAACGTGATGGCGCCACTGGTCATCAATACCGCCGCCCGTCGCGCGGTCCAGAAGATCATCGGCCGCGTCGACACCAGCGTGACCCTGCGCGCCGTCTAAGCGCGCCAGCATCACACCAGGCGGCCTCCCTCCCTGCTCAGGGCCGGAGGCCGTTTCATTCAGTACAGCAAATAATCCCGCCGTTCTTCTTCCCACGCCTTTTCGTCGCCCAGCGCCAGCGCATCCAGATCACCAGGGCGCGTCGTCGCGTCATCCACCCACTCGCGCAGGGTCTCCGAACCATTGATCAGATCGATGGCCAGGCGGTCGTGCTCGTACTCGTACGGAAAATCCCGCCACAGCGGATAGTCGCGGCGTACCCGGCGGATCGCCTTGAAGGCCAGCGCCTGCAGGCGCCACGGGCGGAAGGCTGCGTGGTCGTAATGGGTCGGGTCCTCCACGTGGATCTGCAGGCCCTGGCACAGCTTGCCGGCATGCTTGTGGAAGGTCGGCTCGAACCAGCATTCACGCAGCTTGCAGCCAGCCAGCCAGTTGGGCGCAAAGGCCTCCATCTCGGCCAGCACCTTGCCGGCATCCAGGTCCGGTGCGCCGAACAGTTCCAGCGGACGGGTCGTGCCGCGCCCCTCGGACAGCGTCGTCCCCTCCAGCATCACGGTACCGGCATAGGCCCGCGCCATCGACAGGTTGGGCGCGTTGGGACTCGGGTTGATCCAGCTGCGCTCGCCCAGCGGCCAGCCGAAGCCGGGCGCCGCCCCGGGCTGCCAGCCCTCCATCGTGATCACTTGGCAATCCACGTCGAGCTTCAGCGCGGCAATGAACCAGCGGGCCAGCTCGCCCATCGTCAGCCCGTGGCGCATCGGCAAGGGACCGGCGCCGACGAAGCTCTCCCAACCCGGCTGCAGCAGCGTGCCCTCGATCGGGCGACCGGCCGGGTTCGGGCGGTCCAGCACCCACACGCTCTTGCCATGGTGGGCGGCCGCCTCCAGCACATAGCGCAGCGTGGTGATGAAGGTGTAAATACGGCACCCCAGGTCCTGCAGGTCAACCAGCAGCACGTCGAAGCGGTCCATCATCGGCGCCGTCGGCCGGCGTACCTCGCCGTACAGGCTGAACACCGGAATGCCGTGCCGCGGATCGAAGAAATCCGGCGACTCCACCATGTTGTCCTGCTTGTCGCCACGCAGTCCGTGCTGCGGGCCGAAGGCCGCCGACAGTTCGATATCGGGCAGAGCGGCCAGCGCGTCGAGGGAATGGGTCAGGTCACGGGTGACGGAGGCCGGATGGGCCAGCAGGGCGACCCGCTTGCCGGCCAGTGGGCGGCGCAGTTCGGGGTCGGCAAGCAGGCGGTCGAGACCGAAGCGGATCATGGTGTCGGAGCCTTTAGAGCAACGGCAAAGCCGTCGCGATGATGGAAATCGGGCTTGCCCGGCGGATGGGCCAGCGCCCAGTAACTGTGATGGCCGTCACCATGCTCGATGACGGCGGTGATGCCCAGGCGCAGTTCTCCGGCCGGCAGGCACGCCGCCTCGAGGTCAGCAGCCAGGCTCAGCACGCCTGCATCACGGGTAATGAGCAGCCGTGGTGCCGGGCCGACCGGCGATGGCACGCGCCCCCGGTAGGTGGCGAAATCGAAGCGTGCCCACTGGCCATTCGGGGAAAAATTGAATTCTCGATAAGCGTCCAGGGAATACGCACAAACGAACACCTCGAAACAGGTATAGGCCCACAGGCGCTCCGGCGGCAAGGGCGTGGCGGCCTCAGGAATGCGCAGCACGTCGAGATCGCCTTCCAGCCGGTAAATCAAATGCAGGCCCCCGTCGGCGCCACGTTCAAATTCCACGCGGATCGACTGCAGGCCGGTCGCCGGGGTATCCGGATGGCAAACCAGTGTGATGGAAGAGGAGGCGGTCATGGCGTGGCAGCAAGCTCGGGGGCGTGCAGTTTAGCGGTTCTGCCGCGACAGGTTAAACTCCCGCCGGCCGGCACGGTCCATTCCATTCGTGCCCTTGTAGCGCTTCCCATGTCCGCATCCCACTCCCCCGTCCAGCGCAGCTTCACCGACCGCCTGCGCCAGATCGCCCTCTTCGAGATCGGCGGCTTGCTGCTGATTACGCCGCCCTACATCTGGCTGTCCGGCCAGCCGGGCCGAGACTCCTTTGTGCTGATGGCCATCCTGGCGGTCATCGCCGCCATCTGGAACGGCAGCTTCAACACCGCCTTCGACTGGCTGGAAGGTCGCCTCACCGGCCGCACTGCGGATCGCCGCCCGTGGCGGCTGCGGGCCGTCCACGCCATCGGCTTCGAAGGCGGGCTGTTCATGCTGACGCTGCCGGTGGTGATGCTGTGGACCGGCATGGACTGGCTCACCGCCCTCGTCGCCGACATCAGCATCGCTCTGGCCTACGTAGTGTATGCCTTCGGCTTCAACCTGGCCTACGACCGGGCCTTTCCGATCGTCGCCGACGCCGGCCGTTGAACGCAGCTGCAGGCGGCCGACGAAGCGCGGACGGGCCGCTATAATCCGCACCTTCGCCTCATGCCGGAAACCTGCCGTGTCCGACCGCTTCAAAGTCCTTCCCCAATACCTGATCCCCAAGCAGGCCCTTACCGTGCTGGCCGGCAAACTGGCCGGCGCCCGGGCCGGCGGCCTCACCACCGGAGTGATCCGCTGGTTCGTCGGCCGCTACGGGGTCAACATGGACGAGGCTGCAAATCCGGACATCGCCAGCTATGCCAGCTTCAACGATTTCTTCACCCGCCCTCTGAAGGCCGGCGCCCGCCCCCAGGCCGATGCCGACTTCATCTGCCCGGTAGACGGCGCGATCAGCCAGTTCGGCCGCATCGACCGCGACCAGATCTTCCAGGCCAAAGGCCACGCCTACTCCACCCGTGCGCTGGTCGGCGGCGACCGGGATCTGGCGGCGCAATTCCAGGACGGCGAATTCGCCACGCTGTACCTCAGCCCTCGGGACTACCACCGCATCCACATGCCCTGCGACGGCCGCCTGACCCGCATGATCTACGTACCGGGCGCGCTGTTCTCGGTCAACCCGACCACCGCCCGCGGCGTGCCCAGCCTGTTTGCCCGCAACGAACGGGTGGTATGCGTCTTCGAGAATGACGAGATCGGCCCCTTCGTGCTGGTACTGGTCGGCGCGACCATCGTCGGCAGCATGGCCACCGTCTGGCACGGCCAGGTCAACCCGCCGCGCCCGGGCAAGATCCGCGAATGGGACTACCCGGCCGGCCAGATCACGCTGAAGAAGGGCGACGAGATGGGCCGCTTCATGCTCGGTTCGACGGTGGTGATGCTGTTCCCGAAGAAGCGCCTGAGCTTCACCAACGCCTGGGCGCCAGCCCGCCCGGTCCGCCTGGGCGAGGCGATGGGCAGCCGAGCACGCTGAAGCGCGCCAGCCTCAGTGGCGCAGGCGCAGGATGCGCCACGCGCCGGCCAGCACCATCGCGCCGATGATGCAGCCCACCACCCAATCCGGCCACGGGCTGCCGAGCCAGGCCACAAGGCCGCCGGCGACGATCACACCCAGGTTGGCCAGCGCATCGTTGGCGGTGAAGATGTAGCTCGCCTTCATGTGCGCACCGCCGTCCCGGTGGCCGGCGATCAGCACCATGCAGGCCACGTTGGCGGCCAGCGCCAGCAGCGAGACGCCCATCATCGCGCCGGCCAGGGTTTCCGAACCGTAGAGCACGTGGTCCGCCACCTGCCCGAACAGGCCCAGCCCGAGCAGCAACTGCAATACGCCGGCGAAGCGCGCCGCCTTCAACTGCAGCGCTGCCCCACGCCCGACGGCATACAGCGCCACCGCATACACCGCCGCATCAGCAAACATGTCGAGGCCGTCGGCGAGCAGCCCGGACGACTCCGCCCACCAGCCGGCCAGCCCCTCGATCACGAACATCGCCGCGTTGATGGCGAGCAGCCAGCGCAGCGCTCGCCGCTCGGCGACCGGATCGTCCACCCGCGCCGCTGGCGCACCGGCCGCCGGACCGCTGCCGACACGCTCCGCCCCCATGCCCAGGCGGGCGATGCGGGCTTCAAGCTCATCGACCGGCATGCCATGCCAGACGGTGACGGTACGCGCACCGAGGTCGAACTCCAGCCCATGGACCAGCCCCTCCAGTTCCATGCGCACCAGCGCCTCCTCGGCAGGGCAGTCCATGTCGCCAACGCGGAAGGTCGACCTCAGCGTGGCCTCGCCGTCGGGCCGGCTCGGCTCATTCAGCCCGACCAGTTGCGGACCTCCCGCCCCACAACTGCAGCCACCGGAACAGGAAGAGGTCGTTTCAGCCATTGCAAGCATCTCGAAGTGATTCCGCCCCGATGGTAGCCTGTCGGCCTCCCACTTCGCACCTTTGCTTGCCCATGAACGCCCCGCTGATCCGCTACGTCGAACCGGTCTTCCGCCCACCCAGCGAGGCGGAATCCCTGATTCTGCCGGTCACCGATGGTTGCTCATGGAACAAGTGCGCTTTCTGCGAGATGGTATGACGGAATTTGTGGTGTAAATGTAAATTAATCATCAATAGCGATACAAATAGGTTGTTTAGTTTGATGCAGGCATAAAATATTTGCATTTTTTTGAATCGAAAATAAAATGGTTTCGGAAATTGGTGAAATGGTAAAGAAATGGAACAGGTTTTTGCCAGAAGGAACTATGTCTTGCTGCACGACGACGGGTCGATTCACTACCCGTTCTCGAAATTCCTGACAAACGAGTTCACCAATCCGCACACCCGCGAGTTGGTGGCGCAATCTCTTCGAATTTTCTATCGATTCTGCGCTGCTCATCAGATCGAGTTGGTCTTTCGAGCCCAGGAGGGGCGCTGCCTCACCTATGACGAGGCTAAGAAGCTCGCTGAATTGTGCTACCGACCTTTGCCGGAAGTGGAGGCAATGGGAGACAAGAAAGTGCTCTTCCTGGCTAGTGCAAAAGCCGGCAAAGCCCCGAGCGAGTTACCTGGTGCCGTTGAGCCCAATACTGCCCGAAAGCGCCTGCATCACATTGCTAGCTACCTCGACATCTACCGTGAAGTCTTTCTTGAGCCAAACATTCGATCCTTCACTGCTCAGGAGCAACTTAAGCACGAATATGACAAGCTCGGGGAGCAATTGCGCCGAACCATTCGTGGCACGAAGCAGAGCCATCACCTCGCCATCAAGAGCTTGCCCACGGACAAATATCTTTCGATTATTGAGGCCGTTTTTGTACGCCCGCATGACCTGTTTCAAACTGCTGCCGGAAAATCCTCGCGCACTCTCTTGAGGGATCGAGCAATGGTTCTACTTGCTTGCGAAGGCTTGCGTCCCGGAACACTCGGCAACATCGCGGTTACCGACTTCCGGGCGAATGCAGAGATGCTCGCGATCAGGGACAACAGGGCAAAGCGGAGAGAGCGCATTTCCACCAAGACACCCAAACTCAAATTGGGGGCCAGCACGCAAATCAATAGCGCCAGCGAAACGATGATTACGCTCTGGCCGTTCACGGTGCGCGCCGTCAATGACTACATTGAGTCTGAGCGTGACGCAGTGCTCATGAAGCGGTTAACCAATCGCAGCAAAGGGTTTCTCTTTCTGTCTGACAAAGGCGAGCCGATCCAGCATCGCGGAACCATCACCGAAATGTTCAACAAGCTCGGAAAGCGACTTGCGGCGCTCGGGTTGCTGGATATTGGGGACGATCCCTATTTCCAGAAGCAGGAGCAGTACGACTTTTACGGATATGTACTGCGACACAGCGCTGCAAGCTTCTTTCTGAGCCAGAAGTGCATCGAGTACGCCGAAAAAGCTGGTATCACGCGGCCACATGACTACAAGGACGTACCTGACACGGTCAAAGACCTGATGAAGCTTCGCTTCGGTTGGGTGCCAGCTTCCAACATGCCAGAGCTCTACGCTGCGCGAGCACTATCCGATAACGCCAGCGTGGTCCTGATGGACTTCAACCAACGCTTGGTCGATGAGGCGGCGGCGCTCAAACAACAAAGGGAGTCCGCACGTGTATAGAACAATCGGCAAGACGGTCGTCGAATGGGAGGGGGGCGAACCGTTCATCTTTACGATGACCCAGGAGGTCGGGGCTCGCGACCGTCGGGTGTCCAAAACCATCACGATTGACTTCACTGAACTGAAGAAAGGTTTTACCGAAGAATTTCTGTGCCATCTAAAGGAGCACCTGATGGAGCGATGCAATCGCGTGAAACTTGCTTCGATCCGGACTGAGCAGTTAAACCTACAAAATCTCCTTGCCAAGATCATTGCCCATAGACTCTTTGAAATGAAGGTCACGGTAATCGATGAAGGCTTTCTGTTGTGCCTCGCAGCCGAGAAAAACAACTTCACGGCGCTTCAATTGAAATACCTGAGGACGGCCTTCTCCAATAACCCGCATTCACTGCTTTTCGCGAAAGGATTGGAGGTTAGTGACTTCCCGACGTTCACAAACAAGAAAGGACTTCACGGTCAGACGATCGACAACATTCTCGGTAAGGCACTCACTCGCTCTGCAGCCACCTATATCCTCGATGTTTGTGACGCCGCCTATGCGGATGGGACGATGGAAATCGGCCATTACAGCTTTGTTCACCTCGCCTTTGCAGTGTTTGTTCGCCCCAACTCCTATCGACAAATCCGGGTGGGCGACCTGACCGTCACTACCTCCAGTCAATATTTCATCGATATTGTGACCTCCAAGACCGGTGAGGAGTATCCCAGCAAAGTCACCTTCGGCATCAATGAGCATTTGGGTGTCCTACTGACAAAACAGCGCCAGCATGTCATCGAAAACTACGGGCATCTTGTTGCACAAAAAGACATCAAGAAGCTAGCTCTTTTCCCAGCCAGGAGACTGGCAAAAGGTCATTTGCAATGGCAATCAGAATACGCCAATGAACACTTTGGGATGTTTGAATCAGGAGCCGCATTTGGAAACTCTTACCCCACGGCGATAAAAAAACGGCATTTCAACGGCGACAAATTCACGCTGGGGAGCAATGTTTTGCGCCACACGGTAGGCACGCTGCTTGCGCAGACCGGTGCGTCAGCCAAGACCCTTCAAGCAGTCCTGAAACACGCCAGCGATATGGTGTGCAGAGCGTACGTGGATATAGCGTTCAACGGTCTGATGGAAGATTTCTCAGAGGTCATGCGCCCGGCCTTCGCCGAGCACCTTCCTGCCCTCATCAACTTCTGTTCCTGTGACGATCAGGCTCTCCCAGAAAAGCAGATTCAGTCATGGAATCAGGACACAAGAAAACTCGAAATCGCCGGGGAGTGCGGCAGAAGTATTGCTTGCGCCAACGCGCCCATCGTCTGTTACGGATGCGTTCGCTTTATCCCCTGCTGGGATGCCGACCATGGGATCAACCTCCGCGTCGTTGAGAAGGAAATTGAGGACATGAGCAAGCGTGGGAAGCCTTTCCAGCACATGGTGGATCGTGCAAGGAGCGCCAAGAACAAGATCATCCTCGTTATGAACGCCGCCGACCGATACCGCCAGGTCCTTCAGGCAGGAGTCAAGCATGAACAAGCGCCTTGAGCCAATTGCCCTCGATCCGATCCTCATGCGAACTGCGCTGGATAGGTGGCTCGCGGAGTGCGAACGTCGGATGAGCTTGCGCTTCCCAAAAATTGACTTCCTTGAGAACGCTTGGCCACTCCGAACGCTTTACCAGACAGAACAATTGGACTGGTACTTCACCGCACCGATGGCCGACTTCTCTGAAAAGGACATCTGTTACGGCGACGCCCTGCGCTGTCTCGTGGCGGAAATGGTCATTGCCGGAAAACCCAAACAACTTCATGAGCCGGTTGCCGCATTCCGCCAGTTATCCAAGGACTCGCCCCATCGATTCTTTGACCTCGCGCTTGACGACCTGCGCCGCTTGGAGGAGCGTCTGCTAGCGCATGGCAAAGCGAATCCTCAGTCTGCGAACGCTATGCGGGGCCAGTTGATTATGTTGTCGCAATTTATGACCCAACTCTCCCGCAACGGGGTGCTCCCCATGCTCGGATGGAGAGCATATGCTTCGACGATGGCCGAACTCTCCAAGGTCCGCGATGTCTATAGCGCAAAAAAAAGCGAAGGCAAGGGTGAACGACTTGACCGTTGCATGGAGGCCTTCAACCAAGCTTTCAACAAAATGGTGGAAGGTGCGCCGGAACTGTCGGCACGGGATCGAGTGGCGCTCAGTGCAGGGGTGATTTTGCTGTGTGCTCCATCTCGTATGAATGAACCCCTTTGCATGAGCATCGACGACCACGTAGCGGTCGAAGACTATGCGCAAAATACAATCGGTGAACTAGATGGGACGCACCGCGCTCACCAGATGCTAATTATTACCATGAAGGGGAGCAAGGGGGCGCAGTGGAGTCCAAAGCCTGTCCTTTCCTTCATGATCGATGCGTTCTATTTCGCCACCGATATCATCAAGAGCCACGGAAAACGTTCGCGTATGCTCGTGGAGTGGTATCAGCAGCACCCAGATATCCTGTATCTGCCGCCAGAATTGGAACACCTGCGAGGCCAGGCCATTAGCAGGAGAAATCTTGGGCGAATCATCAGACTCGATGCAAATCTGCCGGATGGTGGCTGCATCCAATCAGCGAATAACTACTTCAAGGAACTGCGAGATTGCCAGTTCAAGGCGCCCAACCCAGTCTTTGTGTCGGTGACAGAGGGGCGTGGAGTGGCGCGCTGGAAAAATATCGACTACCTTCCTTGGGTGGACGTTGAGGCCCTGCTCCTCAAGAAAGTTCGAGAGGCTCTGAATCGCTGTCGGCGCGTGACAAGTCGAAATCCCTATCAGGGCGACTTGGCGAAGATGCTGTTTTTATTTGACGATGACGAGTTGCCGGCCTTTTTGCCCAGTACCACAACTTACTATACGATCAAGTCCTGCTTCAAGGTAACTGAGAGCCAAAGAAGAGCACGCCAAAGACTGTCGCTCTTCGAGAAACTCAAGATCACCATGCCGGTCGATGGCGTGATCCGAATCGCTGAGATGGATACTCACGATCCGCGCCGCTGGCTCACGACCATGGCTCTCACTTATGGCGAAAAACTCTCCGACGTACTGATCAATAAGTGGGCCAATCGATCCAAGCTATCCCAACTCAAAGCTTATGACTTCCGATCTGCAGAGGCTATAGCGGCAGCGGCATCGATGCCCAAGGCCGAGAAGCTTACCGAACTCGCTGATTTGTCGAACGGACTGGCTGCCGTGGAGAAGCTGGAGGAACAGTTCAGCCTTCAGACCACTATCGTGACGGCGCACGATGCGGGTGTTGCTGTGACTTCGCTGGATGCTGTCATTCAGGCCGTTGAAGATCGGCCTGTCGCCAGAACCAGTCGCGGAATCATCATTATCTACCCGCAAAAGTACGGCATCTGCCTTCACCAGCACCACGAGAAGCCCTGCCGGAACTACAGCAACGAACTGTCGGCGTCATGTCTTACCTGCGACGAGGCAGTTCAGCAGAAAGGCCATATCCCGACCAACGAAGCTGTGCGGAACGACAACAAGAGGTTGTTCAGCATCATCGTTTACCATTTAGAAAATCTTGCCCTTACCTACAACCGGAACGTCGCAGACGATCCGGCTATGCTCGGTGAGCACATGCTGACGCTGGTGGAGAAAGGGCTAAGTCCCTTGGGGATTGAGCAGCTTGCTAACGAGTTGATCGACAACTTTCAAGAAGCTAATCGCCTACTCAAAGACCGGCGCTTGGCGAATTTGCTAGAGCAAGGCTTCGTCGCCCGTGAGAGCGTCAAGATACTCGACGACACGACCAAGTTGAGCGGTGCGCTCTTCAAGTATCACAACCCAACGCGCCATTCGGAACCACTGATGGAGATGGCTCTTGGTGAGCACGGTGGGCGGGAGCAGGTGGCCCGCGACGAGCAGGCGCTGGTCAGCAAGTATCCACAGTTCGCACCTACGCCGGATAACATCACGGACGAGCGGCACCTAGTCGCTGCAGATAACGACGAGGAAGACTGACTATGGCAGGACGCCCGGAAATCCTTACAGAAGAACTCGCTCGCAAAATTGCAAAGATGATCGAACTGTTCCCGGACAGCGGGATTCCCGTCACCTGGGAAAGCGTCATCGCCCACTCAAAGAAGCGCTTTGGCCATGGCTTCAATCGGCAGATGCTCGGGCAGAAGGAATGGAATGGCCGCAAGATCATTGCGGAGGCGTTTAGCGAGGCCAAGACTGTCCAGCGTCGAATGCTGAACGACGCACGGCCCAAGTATAGGAACGCACAGCGCTCGTTCCTGCTCAATCGGATCACAGAGCTTGAGGCGAAGCTCGTCGCCAAGAGCGATGAGCTGGAGAAGGTCAGGGCGCAGAAAATCGACGAGCTGGATGCCTTTTTAAATACGCCCCGTGACTTGCGCCAAATGATCGAGCGCTTTGCCACGAATATGGTGCAGGTTGATGAACTGACGCAAAAGCGGAATGCCCGGAAACAGGCTGCCAAGCCAACGCCTGCTAATGACGGTGATTGAGTAAATGAACTTAGGACCGTCAAGGAACCGAAGAGTGGTCTACTGAAAATTATTGCCAATCAATAAATTTCTGTCTCCCCATCGAGACATGACCCGGTGCAAACTCCGCAAGGACCGCTGTACTTACCCAACCAACTAGCAGCCCCGTATTTACGGGGTCTTGCTTTGCTCGGGCTCCTTGGTTGTTGATCGGAGTCCGATTGTTTAAGGAATAAAGCTATGACGGCTATCAGGCAAGGATGCAGTGAACCACATGTGTCGCCAGCTATCCGGCATATAATTGCGGTAATCCACACCCGAGTGATCCTACAAGCGTGCCGATTTCTATAAATGCCATTCGTTCCGCGACAGGTCTAGTAAAAAGGGCTGCGCCACGGACGTTACAAGAGGCAAAAGCGTCCAATCTGGCCACAGCCTTTCTCTGCCATAGTCATGAAGATGCAGACTTGGTAAAGGGCGTTATTAATATGCTCGCCAACGAAGGATGGGATGTGTATGTCGATTGGGAAGATGCCTCCATGCCCGCTACGCCAGACCGCGAGACTGCGCTGCGTATCCAGCAGAAGGTTGTCGAGCTCAAATATTTCATTTTCTTGGCCACGCCTAATTCAGTAAGGTCGCGTTGGTGCCCCTGGGAAATTGGGTATGCGAATGGAAAGAAACATATCGACCAAATTTTGATCATCCCGACGACCGACCGCTCTGGGGTTTGGTACGGCAGTGAATATTTACAGCTCTATCGGCGCATTGATCAAGCGGATCAGGGCGGTTTAGCTGTATGGAGCCCCGGCCAGAGCAGAGGTGGGGTCTGGGTCAGAAGTCTTTGACGTGGAGACTATATGTCGGCTGTGCTTTATGAATTGGCACTCATGGGGTTGCCCTCGGACGATCAGGTTCGAGAAGTGGAACAGCATCTCCTGAAGGGGATCGAGCCTTTTGGATTGACCTTGGGTAAAGAGGTGGCTTGGTCCACGCGCGTCACCAGCTTTGAACCATCGCAGCGAATTGCCGCAGGTGTTGTATTTTTTGGGGCCGAAGGCGTCTCGGATTCAGGGCTTAAGCCTATCTTGCGCCATGGGATTCCGATTGTGCCGGTCGCCTCAACCTATGGCCGGGTTCATGCGGAAATCCCGGAGATGTTGCGGCCATTGAACTGCTTGGCCTACCAGGTGGATGGGCCGCAGCGGGTTGCCACGGCCTTACTTGAATGCGCGGGTCTCTTACCTCGCCAGCGACGCGTTTTCGTCAGCTATCGCCGCAACGAATCGCGCGAAGCCGCGCTGCAGTTGTTCGATGTCTTGTCAGCACGTCACTTCGATGTTTTCCTGGATACGCATGGTATTGGCCCCGCGGAGGATTTTCAGGCCATGTTGTGGCATCGCTTGTGCGACTCCGACGTGCTGGTGATGCTTGATACGCCGGGTTATTTCGAAAGCCGGTGGACGAGCGCGGAATTTGGCCGTGCCTTAGCCAAGGGCATCTCTGTACTGCGTGTCGGTTGGCCCAACTCGACGGCTTCCGCTCGGATCTCGACAGCAAGCCGCTTAGACCTCGACGTTTCAGACATTGATGCTGGGACCGGGCGGTTGACCGATGACGTGGTGACCCGTATCTGTTTCCAAATTGAAGCGCTGCGCAGCCAAAGTCATGCGGTTAGGGGGTTGAGCCTGTTTAGTCGCATCAGCCAGGCGATTGAGCAGATCGGCGGCAACGTGTCGGGGGTTGGGCAACATAAGGCCGTGTTCGCTAACCTGGCTGACGGCAAGGCAGTGGTCGTCTGTCCGACCGTAGGTGTCCCCACCTCGCTTACTCTCCATGAAGCGGTCGACCGGGCGCCGGATTCGTCGGTCGCGGTGGTCTACGACGAAGTCGGGCTGCATCCTGATTGGCTGAACCATCTGTCGTGGCTAGGCACTCATATTCAAGCTGGTCGCTATGTGAAAGCCCATGAGGTCGCTTGGGCCTTGGCGGATTGGGAGGTCTAGATGGCAACGGGTGCAATTTTTCTGTCGGCAAGCGTGCCGGTGCCGGGGCGCGGGACCTACTACCAAAGCGCAGATCCCTTCCTGATTCAGTTCGCCGTGCGCGAACTGATCACAGCCGCGCTGGGTCGGCGACTCATCGTCTGGGGCGGCCATCCCGCGATTACACCAATGGTCTGGGCAGCCTGTGAGGATCTGGGTGTGGATTATGGCCGTGCCGTTGTCTTATATCAGAGTACGTTCTTTCAGGACGTCTTTCCGGAAGAGAACCAGCGTTTCGGCAACGTGCAATACATTGACCATGTTCCGGGCGATAGGGAAGCAAGCCTTCTCCGGATGCGGCAAGCCATGCTCTCCCGGGGTGATCTATCAGCTGCGGTCTTTATCGGCGGCATGGAAGGGATTGCCACGGAGCACGATTTGTTCGTCAGATACCATCCCAAAGCGGAGGTTCTATCGGTTGCTGCGCCGGGCGGTGCTGCGCGCGACCTGGCTGCCAAGCTCGGGGTCGGTGTCGAGAAGATGGAGGATGTGGATTTCTCCCGCATGTTCCACGACGCTCTGAGCATTGCCCCCAATGAGCCGAGAACCGCATTGGGCTGAGGGCAATTTCGTTTAATCAAATCAATAATCCGTCGGTTGTAGCGGCAACCGTTTTCCGGCAAGGGGAGTAACAGATGGCGAAGCGCGTGTTTTTCAGCTTTCATTACCAAGATGTGATCGATTTTCGTGCCAATGTGGTTCGTAACCATTGGGTGACCAAAGATCGGGAAGAGGCAGGTTATTTCGACGCATCCATTTGGGAGGAGGCCCAGAAAAAGGGGGATCTCGCTCTCAAACGCCTAATTAATGGCGGAGTCGAAGGAACGACGGCGACTTGCATACTGGTAGGCAGCGATACCTATGCGCGACGGTGGGTACGGTACGAAATCATCAAGAGCATTCAACGCGGGAATCGAGTTTTCGCTGTGCATATCAACGGCATCAAAGGCAAAGATGAGAAAGTAAAGACCGACGGCAAAAATCCCTTCGATTACTTGGCATTCCGCTACTCTAAAGATGGGACAAGCCTTGAGATCCTTGAGTATTCGGCAGGTAAGTGGATCGAATATGCGGATGCGCCGGGGTGGGAATTGGAGACCACGGCGCCAAAAAGCCGTTGGGGTACAGCAATCAAGCTATCGGAACTGGGCTACAAGATTTACTCTTGGATCGATGAGGATGGCTACAACAATTTCGCCAACTGGGTTGGAAACTGAGATTGGGTAGATGGCGGCAGGTTGCGAGGACTGCTGAATATGCACGCCCCTCAAGTCAGCGATTTCCGGGGCTGACTTGAGCCGGTGCTAAGTTAAAACGGGATTTTTTCTTCGTTTTTCTCAGAAACCACCTTGTTTCCTTCAATTCGGAAGGTCTTGCCAGTGGTGTTGGCGAGGAAATTCTTTAAGCGCGCATGGTTGTTGTTTAAGTAACTAGCCCCATGGAGCTGATCATTTTTGGCATAGGCATCAACGATCATTTGAAGTTCTTTATCCGTTAGAACTTCAATTAATTTCTTCATTCGATTGAACCGCTTGGTTGTCTCTCCCCAATCTGGCGACTCAGTAAACGCCCGGACTACGGCAGTTTGTATTCGGTCTTTCGATTTCGTCGCATCAGCGAGCACTGGAACCAAGAGCTCAGCGGTACCCTTGGGGTCGTCTATCGCGCCATTTAAGGCCTGAAGGTGGCTGATGAACCCCTGAGGATCTTTCGTGCCTAGCTTCACTGGAATAACTGGTTTTGCATCCCCAAGAGCAAAGCCGACTTCCTGATCGGTCCATATACTGTCGTGAAAGTCGTCGGTCAGAAAGACGAGCAGAATGTCCATCGTCTGGAGACCTTTCATGATCTCCAACCGCCATTCAGCCATTGGCGTGATAGTGTCGTGTGCAACAAAACAGGTGAACCCGAAAGGCTCAAGGGCATCTGCTAGTTCCCGAGCCGTCGCTTTATATTGGTCTCGATGAGTCACAAACACACGGATCATGTCCGGCTTCCAGATATTCAATGAGTCGGGAGCCAGTTGTGGTCGTCTAGAGATTGGGAATGATTTCTTAAACGACTCGTCGTTATCGTCGTTCAGCTCGAATTGGATGTACGAGAGGAATTCACCCGGAGCATTTCCGGCAACAGCTCTGAGATCAGTGGAAAGCCTATCTACGAGTCGCTTCTGATCCTGAGGGGTAATCGGACCCAGTATCTCCAAGGGAAGGAACAGGATAACCCCGTGCCCGTCCATGCCGCCATTGTAGTTGTCATAATCAACTCCCTCGGCCACAAATACTCTTGCCGAGTCGAGGACAGACTTCAGTTGGGCGTTGCTGCTATCTGTTGCGTAGTTATGACTTAGTCGAATCAAGTAACTAGGGACTTTTCCCGGCAGGTAGAAAGCCATATGTAGAGCAGTAGGTTGAGGGAGACCGCTAGTTTAGCTCCCACTCTGCATACGGTCACAGTGAAAGGTTACAGGCGCACAACCAGCGATGTAAGGCCATGTCCTACTCGCCGCTGCAAATCGTACCTGGACACGAGACATAGGCATACGTCTGGCATATGATGTCAATCGTGTGGCCTTCTTAAACTACTCGAGTACAACGAAGTGCAATGAAGCGGTGTGCAGCACCTACGAAATCGGGCAGGCGGTGCCTCAACAATGCGGTCGACGGAGACTTTTGTGTCGTCCATCGCAATCATGTTTCGCCAGGGGGGGGGCTCCTCGCCGCTGGTATTGGTGCCGCTATAGGGCATGCAATATTGCCTGGAGCGGGAATCCTCTTTGGCCTCGTCGCAGGGCCTGCCGCAAGATCCTTGCTAAAGGATGAAACGATGGCAAAAAAAAGGGTGTTTGTGAGTTTTGACTTCGACAATGATCGAGCCTTAAAGGACTTCATCATTGGTCAGTCCAGGCATAACGATTCACCATTTGAAATTATCGACCACTCTCTGAAGGAAGCAGCGCCGGAGCGAGACTGGGAAAAAAAGGCGGAGATGGCAATCTCTCGAGCAGAAATCGTTCTCGTCATGGTTGGGGCCAAGACCCATAGGGCTCAGGGCGTAATAAAAGAGGTTGCAATGGCTCGCAAAGCTGGTGTCAAGATTGTTCAGATCATTGGCTATCGGGATGGGGATTACACGCCGGTACCGGAGGCGGGCCGTCTCTATGCCTGGAACTGGGACAACCTCAAGAAGTTGCTCTCTTAAGAACTTGGCTTGGTGCCATCGTTATTTGGCACCTTATTTCCACTCCGCAAATTAAGGTAAGACGTCATGGCAGGTAGCGAAAGCTGTCGGCAAGTAAGAACGTGATGGGAGATTGATTCAGATGCCGAGGTACTTTACAAAAAGTGAGGCTAGGGTTGCAGCAGGGGGATTCCTGGCGAAATCACATGTTCAAAAAGCTTCCGCACAGGTCCTTAACGAATCTCGTAGTTCCACAAAGGAGTCCGACACCTTCGATGTATTCCTATCGCATTCAATCGCCGATGCCGACCTTGTCCTAGGGATCAAGAACCTCTTAGAGGAGAGGGGATTGAAGGTTTATGTGGATTGGGAAACAGACAGTCAGCTGGACCGAAGCAAGGTAAATCCGGAAACGGCGGACCTATTGCGGCGAAGGATGAAACAATCGAAGTCACTGCTGTACTTGGCAACCGAATCCGCGTCATCGTCCAAATGGATGCCGTGGGAACTGGGCTACTTCGATGGGCTGCGTGGTGGGCAGGTGGCGGTCATGCCCTTGCTGGATAATGAAACAGACTCGTTTAAGGGGCAGGAATATCTCGGCCTTTATCCAACAGTTACCAAAGACACTTACAAAGGTTCAAATCGCAAAGATGTCTTCGTTGAGGGGCGCGGCAAGTGGACGACTCTTCAAGAATTCAACACTGGTAAGCCTACGTGGCGCGCATACAGCCCATGATCCACTCTTGATTCAAGCAAAGCCACTTGGTCTTCCTCTGCTTTTTCACATGGTTTGGCAGGGGGCACACTTTCAGAGCAAAAAAGCACTAGAGTCTCCACCAGGCTGTCGCGCAGGGGCGCTATCTTGGAGCGGGCTCTATGGGCAAAATCCCTTTGCCACGAGCGGGGTATATAACACGAAGCGAGAATATATATTTATGCAGAACCGACCGAGACCTATATATCCAAAGGTTCAACCTGGAGGAGTGACGCACCAACTAACGGTTTGCGGTGACCTCTATCACTCAAATGTGATCTCGACGAAGCACCGCAAGGATGCGGTACGAAAAGCCGACGAGATTTATTCTAGCCAAGAAGACGATGCACGAGCCCTCGGCGCGATCATGATGCTATTGTCCGACGTCCCAGAAGAGCCTTTGCTGACAGCTAATAAGGCACAGGTGGGGTCTGTACTAGGGCTTTGTGCTTTGGGTTTCATGATCAACCACAAGCAATTTGGTCCAAGAGCAAGGCGAATCGCAGAATCTGGAGAGGGCCAAATGATTCTGCGCCTGAGCGGCGGTATTGCAAATCCTCAATGCGAAATTCAGCTTTTTGATACGCAAGAGGAATATGCCGCTTTCTTGCAACCGATACTCGCATCAGGCAATTTCGCTACTCAGAAGAACAGCACGTTGCTTTGACGAGAAAGCGGCAATCGATATTGGCGAATCAGGCGATGGAGACTTTTTGAACACCTGCCGATTGCAACAACGTATAGAGGGGAGCGACGGTAGTGCGGGTGCCCCGTTCTGCTGTATACGTGAAGATCACCCGCTGCTTTGCACGAGTGAAGGCTACGAAAAAGCCCGCAGTGGACTCTGCCGTGTCTTGCTGGAAGCTCCACCAGGCTGAATCATCCAGACCGACGAAGATTACGGTGTGGTATTCCAGCCCCTTGCTCTTGTGTAGGGTCATGAGTGGAAGGGCGTGTGTTCCTTCGTAGGCGTCAAGCGCAGCGCTCCAGTCAGTTGTCCCTGCCGTGCTGCCTTGCAGATGGAGGGCAACGCTGTGTTCGACCTCCGATAGCCAATCGCCCTGGGCGTATGCGGGATTCGCGGCGATGAGTGCGTCGCGCCCCAGGAATCCGATGATGGACTGTATGACTGCATGTACCGCTTCAGCGGTCTGAGGTGGGGTGGGAAAACCACGATTGAATTGGCGTGCGAAGGCATCAAGGTCCATTGTGAGCAGTCGGTGTCCTCGCTCGTTTTCGGGCACGATGCCGCGTAGAGATGACAGCGCCTGGAGCGCTTCGCTCCAGGCCGATCTGGCCCTGCCGACCGTGGCCAAGCGCAGGATCAGAACTAGCAACTCTGACAACGGCTCGGTAAGCAGTTCCTGGAGCATCTGGGCCCCGAGCTTGGCAGCCTCGTTGCGGAGGGCAATTCCTTGAGCTCGAAACACCGGTTCGAGAATGGCTGCGTATTCTTCGGCTTTCTGGCGAACGAGGATCACGAAGTCGCTCGGTTGGAGGCCATGCGCCTGCATCTGCGATGTTATGAACTGGGCTAGATACTGTGCCTCAACTGCAGCAGAGGAGAAGTTCCAGATTGAGCAGCAGGCATCGGAGATTCTGGAGGTGGTTCGTGACTGGGGCTCTGCGGCCCCCGCATCGAGGGCTTGGGCGAGGACATGTTGGATGCGCACAAGCTCGGGGGATGAGCGGTAATTGCTGCGCAGAGGGATTCGTCGTGCGCCAAAAGTTTGCTCGAAGGCAGTGAATGGATCGTCCATGGCCAGTGCCCAGCGCATGATCTGCTGCTTGTTGTCGCCCACAGCGGTCATGATGGCTGGAGTTCCCAGAAAAATCGTCTTGACCAGATCGAATTGCGCCTGGGTGGTGTCCTGGAATTCGTCCATGAAGACGTGGGAATAGGTCAGCGCCAGGGCATGCCGAGCTGACACATTGACCCGAACCAACAATTCTGCGAGCCGGGTGAGCATCGGGAACGTAAGTGTGCTTCGCACGCCCTGGTGGAGTTGTTCATCCCAGAATCGTTGGCCGATCCATTGACCAGGGGTAGCCGGTGGCCAACCAGCGTCGGGCAACGGGGCGACCAAGACGTGCCGGCGCTCCAAGGTCTTGCTCGCAATAGCCTGAATCTGTGCCCGATGGAAAGGTAAGTCATCGGCCATGGCTGCACGGCGAATGAAGTCTTCGAGCAGATGACGTGTCGGGAACAGAATTCCGTAGTCGGAGGTGGGGCGCCATCGTTCCGGCAGTGCCTGGCCGAAGCGGTCGACGAGACCCTTCGCGAATGCGTCGAAGGTGAGGGAGTCGAAGCGTGCCGCATGCTCGGGATGGCACCGTTGACGTACACGCCTGGCCAGATTCCTTGCCGCATCGCGCTTGAAGCTGATCGCCAGGATGCGCTGAGGCGCCGGTGACGCACCCGTCTGCAGCAGGAAGGCGGCGCGCTGTGCAAGGAGCTCCGTTTTTCCCGCACCGGGGCCAGCCAATACCGCATAGTGTCTCGACGAGCCCACGACAATCGAGGCGTTCCTCTCCAACTCGGTGACACCTACGGGCTGCCAATCCTCGGGGGGGACGCGGCGCGGCGGCAGGGACACGATTAAAGCCCTGACAACTGAACCGAGATGTGGCGAAGCACGCGCTGCAGGGGCCCGGGCATGGCGTTCCTGAGCGCTTCCGCATCCACATGCGTTAAAGCCCGGAGGTGGGTGGCGGGCTTGCTGTGGGTCAGGAAATGGTAGCGGTAGGCGGCCATGTGCGCGCGAAAGGGCTCAATGTCCCCGTTGTAGCAGGCCAAGCCTGGCCCTGCGGTGCCCAGCACTACTTCCGCGGCAGCCTCGTTGGTCATCCGCGGCCCCGTTCCTTCGATGGTCGAGGCGTAGGCTGCCGGGAAAGCGGACAGCATCGCTAGATCAAGGTCCAGCGGCCATGAAAAGAAGACGGAGGAAGAGCGTTCCAGATAACTCAGCCAACCGGGCAAGTTGGCTTGGTCAAAGGTGTGCATGTTACGAAGCCCTTCATCGTTCAGGACGGATCCACCTTGAACCGTCAGAATCCTCTCTCTGGGTACTCCCAGCGCAAGCAGCTGCTGCAGAACGTTCTTGACACGTCCGAAGCCGCCGCCTTCGCGGCCTAGGTCGAGATCAAGCAGGGTGGCGTGGGGAATGCCGAGGCCGTTCAGTAGGCGCCAGAAATGCTGAACGTGGCGGCCGCCCAAAGGGACGATGGCGACGAACGATGGATCGACTAGCAGGTTGAGCGCTTCGGCCAGTTTCGGAAGAACGATGCGCTCCGAGTCGCCCTCGACCAGCAGCGCGAAGCGTGCGAAATACAGCTCCGGAAAGGCCAGCATCGCGTTGCGCACGAACTTGATGGCCTCAACTTCATCGGTCGGCATCGGGATGGCGCATACCGACGAGCGCCCGCTGGCCGTATCACGGCGGCAGTATCTGACGTCTTCGGGCGGCACTCGTCCCAGGACCGAAGGGGAGTGGCTGGAGATCAGGGCTTGTCCGGCGCCTGTATCTACCAGGGTGCGGATCTGGCCGATGATTCGGGACAGGTAGTAAGGGGACAGATGGTTTTCGGGTTCTTCGACCGCAAATAGCGTGAGTGCCGGGATGCTGAGGTCCTCGGACCGGAAACCCTGGATGGTTCCAGCGACTGCTGCGCGCTCCACGTCGAAGACGGCTGCAGCCAGCGCGAAATAGAAGAGCGACTGCTGTCCGTCACTGAGAACGTCGAGGCCTCGATCTTCACCTGTGGGGCCGCGTCTGAACATGACGCCGATTCGCGTGACGACCTCTTCGAAGCGGCGACTCATCAGACTCAGGGCCGGCTCGCAATCGACGTCGCCATCGTGCAGATTCGACCAGCGCCTGGAAAGCGATGCGCTGAAGGCCTGAATGGCGCGCTCACTGCCAAAGGTGGTGGTGAGTTGCTCGGTAGCAGATTCGACGGCACTTTGTGTGTCAGCCGACCACTCGATCGCTTTGAGCAGGCGCGCCGCCAGTGCGCCGGTGGTCGCTCGAATCTGCGAGCTGGCGTCACGGGTTGCCGGCGTGTAGAACAGTTGGATTAAGCCCCGGTCGGCGGCGGCTACTGGCGTGCATTGGTCATCTCGAACGGCATCGTCCGTGGTGTTGACCCAGCACAACGTCTGGCTGACGGCTCCTTCGGCGGTGCCATCGGCATCCCAGCGTGCTTCCAGTCGCAGCCGGCAGATCGGAACACCGCCTGGGCGGTCGATGCACATGTGCCGAAACACGGGAGCCACGGTTGCCGCTGTCGCCGTGCCCGCAATCAATTCGGGTAGGCACAGTTGAACGTCGATCGTCAGACCCCTGGTGTTCGGTGGCGTGTGTTCCTCTGGCGGGACGTGAAAATCTGCAGGAACAATCGTGCGCTGCGCGCGAGTGATGCCGAACAGGCGCATCAGCGCATGGAGAACCGCTGTTTTTCCCGAAGCGTTGGGCCCCACGATGGCAGTCAGCCCAGAATTGAAACCGATTACCGTAGGTTCAGGCCCAAAACAGCGAAACCCGGTGATCGTAATTTTTTCTACATGCATTTGGCGTTACCTGTATATCTCTTCAGCATTTTGAATTTGACCACATCCATCAGTAGAGGAGATAGCGGCATGCGGGATAAGCCGTATTGACGGTCGCCAAAACGTTACTTGTCGCCGGAAAGGACCGCCCAAACCTCGGGGAAGAGAAAGGCAATCAGGGGATCGTATTGCTCGTCGCGGTCATAGTCCTTGTCGCCCTCGGCGAGCTTCTTCTTGTACTCGATGACCCGCTTTGCCCAATTGCCTTTCTTGTCCTCCCGCTTGAGCAGGTCGCCGCGGTCATAGACCAGCAGAGCGGCACGGAAAGCGCGAATGACGTTCTTGTAGCTGTTGGCGACCGTGTTGGCCGCCGAAATGAAATTCGGATGCTTCCATCCGATGCACTCGCCTTCCCGGGCCGAATACAGCCCGTTGAGCAGACCAAGCACGTCGTAGGTGTATTCCGGCAAGAACACGCCCCTCTTCTTGAATTCCTGCCTCGCCTCGTTCCATTCTGCATCCTGCCAGGAGCGTTTGGAGTTCCGCCACCAGATGAAGAAGCGCTGCTTCAAGGCTTCCTCGCCGGCCTGGTGGGCGAGACCGGCTTTCAGGCCATCGCAATCGCGGAAAAACACCCGCTGCCCTGCTGCGTCGAGTTGCAGGTGCGAAAACGGGACCCTTTCCTCGCACCAGGCGTCGATGACTTCACCATTGACGGCTTGGGGTTCAAGCCAATGGCAATCGAGCATCAGCGCCTTGTCGGCGGCCGAAGCCTTCAATGTCTCTTCGCCGGCAATGAACAGGTTGCGGTTGTTGTTGTGGAAAATATCGTCCTGCGTCATGCGGGCCTCCGCCTGGTCGAAGGACTTGAAGATCCAGCAGAGCAGCCCGCCTTCCTGGCGGTAGAAGTTGCGCCGCTCGGCGATGACATGCAGGAAGGTGGTTGATAGCTGAATCTCGAAGGCGATCCGGATTGTGCCCTTCCAAAGCGCCTGGACATCGGGCTTGCGCCATTTCGTCCGGTCCATTCCGCGCCAAACCTTTTCCGTCTCCACTTCAGAAAACCCGGGGTCGCATCGTAGGCTGTCCGCGATGATTTCCTTGAGCCGGATGTGGGCGCGGCTTTCCTTGGCGGCGTTGTACTTACGCGCCAACATCTCATCCTTGGAGAGTTCGCTGCGGGTGATGGCGGGGCAGTTGCCATTTTCCGTCCGGTGCTTGAAGAAGAAGCGCTTCTCGTCCTTTCTGCGGCAGGAGAGATAAACCCCGACCATGCAGATGGGGCAGGCATACAGGGACTCACCGGAGGCGTTTGCCTCCGCAAGTTCCATCCGCAGCTTTTCGAGGCGGTCGTAGTCGCTGCCGATCACTTTCCTCGCCGGCGAAATGATGCCCGTGTCGAGGTTTATGACCTCATCAATCTCGGGGTCATCAACGCACAGGCAGGGCCCAGTCATCGTTGTGCCGACTCCCGATTCGGTACTTTCAATGGAATCCTCATCCCTTTGCGTTCCACCTATGCGGCCGAGACGGTCTTCTGGCAATCCATGCAATAGATGTTGCCGCCGAATTTCGGCTTGTTGAACCAGCAGAACTTCGCCACGTTGTAGCCCACGGACGCGCCGCAGGCATGGCAAATCAGCTTCTGCTTGGGCTTTTCCTCGGCGGCGGCCGGCTTTGCGCTCTCGGGCGCCGGCGCCTCCACAGCGGCTTCGGCTTTGGGTGCCGCTGAAACGGGCCCTGGTTTCGCCGCCGGCGGTACGGGAGTCTCCTTCGGCAGCCCGAATTTTGCCGTCCAATCGAAGGCAATCGGCTTGTGTAGCCGCGCGATCTCCCGCGCCAAGGCTTCGAGGGTGTCCTGCCCGATGATCTTCGCCATCAGCAGCGGGTTGTTGTTCTGGTCAATCGATTTGTCGATGTATTTGAAGACCTGATCATTCTTGATGATGGCCTCCAAGCCATCGATTTTCGCCTTCGGCCGGCTGATGCGGGCACCCTTCGAGACGAGGACGAGGCTCTTCAGGTCGGGTTTGATGGTGAAACCAAGCCGGGTCGGCAGCTTGACTGTGCCGGAGTCGAAGAGCTTTCTGAGGATCAGGATGTGCTTGGCATTCTGCTCGATGGGGGATGGCACGCCGTAGGGTTTGCTCCCAAAGAAGGCAGCAAATTCGCCGTGCTCGTTGATGGCGATCCCCTCCGAGAAGTGCTTGCTCTCGCAGACCCAGATCTCCATGAAACGGTTGATGAGCAGGTGGTCGATTTGGGCGACCAGGCCGCTGACCTCGATTCTCAGGTCGTGGATGACCATCCAATTCTTGGACTCACCCCAATGGACCCGCATCTCGTAGGCAGCTTCCTCCTCGCCGCGGATGCCGGCCTGGATGTTACGAATTTCCTGTTCGATACGCTTCCTGGTGTCGGTGCCGCAGTCGGGGCGGGACAGTAGGGCTTGCAGCGTCTGAATTGCGGGCTTCTTGTCGTCGGCTTCTTTGATGATCATCGATGGGGTGAAGGGCGTCGCAGAGGCTTGAAAGGGTAGCACGCCAGTACTGCTGATCCAATGCCAATCGAATGGACTGTCAGGGGCGAGAGCACTCGGCAACGTTACCCGTGGCCATACCATGGCTGCAACATGTCGATGATCGCCCCTGAAACGTCACCAAGACCACTATCAAAGATTCTCTTCAAAAGCAGGGGATGCTACCGGGCACTTGGGAAGTGTCGGTGACGCTGATTAGAACTCCGGCAGGTTCCCCAAGTTGTCCCGCTTGGTACTGTTTCTGTCGGTCGTCAGGTAAATCTCTTCAATGAGGTGGACTGGAGCACCAAGCTTCCACTTGCCTTCAGGGGTTTTCGTCCTAGTTTGGAACGTTGCTTTACCGAGTCGGATGAGGTCTGCCACGAACGCTCGCGAAACCGTTCGGTTTGTCCCGATTTTTTCCGGTTTTTCTTCGTTCACGCGCACATATTCAATGTGGCTGCGATCTTCGTTGTACCTGACTGCTGTGATGCAAAAATCTGCCATGGTCATTTCCTTTGAGGTTGGGAATTGCCTTGGTCATAATGGGGTGTCATCTACAGTTTTCAAGGGGGGCGTTCATCCCGACTTGCTCCACGCTTGAACTTCCTTGGTCCCCCGGTGACAGGCGCAAGCTTCACCATGTGCTGCCGCCACGAGTTCATGCAGGATGCCGCACTCCGAGGCGCTATGAGGGGCCGAACACTGACCGCGTAAGGCAACCAGTTGGCGTTCCAGGGCCTGCATGCTGGCCAGACGGGCTCTAACCTTGGCAAGTTGCGCGTCAATGAGCAGGTCGATTTCCCCGCAATCAGATTGCGGACTGTCGACGAAGGACAGCAAACGCTGCACGTCAGCCAAGGGAATGTCGAGCGCCCGGCAATGGCGAATGAAAGCGAGGCGTTCCAAATGGGCTTGGGTGTAGGTGCGGTAGCCGTTGTCGCTGCGCGTTGGAGCGCTCAGTAACTGTGCCTTCTCGTAGTAGCGGATGGTTTCGACATCCACCCCGGTCGCCTTGGATAGTTCACCAATACGCATCTCGGTCTCCTGCTTGAAACATGTCTGTATTCTAGGCTTGACCCTGTAGCCACTCCAGGGATTTTAATGGGGGTATCAATACTGGCAACTTGCCACGGGAGACTGCAGATGTCTGCTCAACACGAAGCAAAAAACTTGAACGCGCATCCTGATGAACACAGCTGCGGCTGTAACCGCGCCTGCAATGCCTCTGCCAAGCCAGCGGACGGTTCTGGTCCGCAGCAAAGGGCCGCTTTAGGGCAACTTCTTCTACGGGTTCCTGCGATGGACTGCCCGACGGAAGAAGCGCAAATTCGTCGTGCGCTGGAGCAATTTCCCGCTATCCGTCGCTTGTCGTTTGACCTGGCGGCTCGAACCCTGAGCCTCGATGTGCCGACGGATGCATGGTCGGATATTCAAGCAGCCCTCAAGAAGGCCGGTTTCGATTCGGAACTCCCTACGGAAGAACCAAGCGTTGATTCGGCGGCACAGAGCCGTAATCAGTTCGTGCAACCCATCGCGGCTCTCCTGGTCGCCATTGTTGCCGAGGCGGTCGCTTACGTTGCTCCCGAAACCCTTGTCTGGAAGCTGCTGGGAATGGGCATTGCGGGAGTAGCCATCGCGTTGTCGGGGCTTTCCGTCTTCAAGAAGGGACTGGCGGCTATCCTGCGTGGGCAGCTCAATATCAACGCACTGATGTCGGTCGCCGTGGCAGGTGCCTTCGTGATTGGCGAATGGCCGGAAGCGGCGATGGTGATGGCGCTTTACGCGATTGCCGAACTCATTGAAGCCCGTGCAGTGGACCGCGCTCGCAACGCTATCAAGAGCCTCCTCGAGTTATCGCCACAGCAGGCTGAGGTGCGTCAACCGAATGGCTCGTGGCTTCAAATTCTGGCCAAGGAAATCCAGGTGGGCCAGATAGTCCGTGTCCGTCCTGGTGAGCGTTTTGCACTGGACGGCAAAGTTACCTTAGGCAACAGCGCGGTCGACCAGTCCCCGGTGACCGGCGAAAGTATGCCTATTGAGAAGGGACCGGGCGACGAGGTATTTGCTGGCACCATCAACCAAAGCAGCGCACTGGAGTTTGAGGTAACGGCCCCGGCGAGCGATACCGTGCTGGCCCGCATCATTCATGCCGTTGAGGAAGCCCAGGGTTCGCGCGCACCCACGCAGCGGTTTGTTGACCGTTTTGCTGCCATCTACACGCCTGGCGTCTTTGTCCTGGCCGTAGGCGTCGCACTTGTCGGTCCCTTGGCGTTGGGTTGGACCTGGATGGCCAGCCTCTACAAGGCGCTGGTCATGCTGGTGATTGCCTGTCCCTGCGCCCTCGTCATTTCGACCCCGGTTACGGTGGTCAGCGGCTTGGCTGCTGCGGCGCGACGCGGCATCCTGATTAAGGGTGGCGCGTACCTGGAGGAGGCCCGGAAACTCAAGGCGGTGGCGCTGGATAAGACTGGCACGGTCACTGAAGGTCGCCCTAAGCTCGTCGCTCAAGTCATCCTCTCCAAGGCTCTCCCCGAACCCGATGTCTTGAGCATTGCGTTCGCCTTGGCCGGACGCTCTGACCATCCGGTGTCCAAGGCTGTGGCCACTGGGCTGGCACTGCCCGAGCAAATGGACGTGCAAGACTTTGGCGCTGAGGCTGGGCGTGGTGTCTTTGGGACGATCGCCGGACACGATTACGTGCTGGGTAACCATCGCTGGATTCACGACCGTGATCAGTGTTCTCCGGAACTGGAAGCGCTCCTGTTCGAGCATGAGCGTCAGGGACGTACCGTCGCCATATTGGCCAACCGGGAAACAGTCTTGGTCATGTTCGCTGTTGCGGACACCATCAAGGCGAGTTCTCAGGAAGCCATCGGGGAGATGCTGAAGCTTGGCGTGACCCCTGTCATGCTGACCGGAGATAACCCCGCCACTGCATCCAGCATTGCCGCCCAGGCTGGCATTCAAGATGTGCGCGCGAATCTGTTGCCAGAAGAAAAGCTGGATTCCATCCGTGCGCTGGCCAGCGTCGGCGACCCCGTGGCCATGGTGGGGGACGGTATCAACGATGCGCCTGCACTTGCAACGGCGGATATCGGTTTTGCCATGGGCAGTGCTGGCACCCATACCGCCATGGAGGCGGCCGACGTGGTCATCATGAACGACGATCTGCGGCGTGTGCCGGAGACTATCCGCCTGTCCATACAAACGCATTCCGTGCTCTGGCAGAACATCACCCTGGCCCTGGGCATCAAATTCGTTTTCCTGCTGCTGGCCCTCTTCGATCACGCCACGATGTGGATGGCGGTATTTGCCGACATGGGGGCCAGCTTGCTGGTGGTGTTCAACGGGCTGCGGCTTTTACGAGATCGCAAACCCTGACGTAGTCGCGGGGTCCGAACCTAAGCTGAAGTTGGCGCCAGTCAGAAGCTGGCGTTCAACGTCAGAACTAGACTTTATAACTTCTAGTCGCGCTCAAACCTTGTGGCTTGGATGGAGTGCATCGTAGCGAACGAGAAAGGCTCGCCCAGCACTGCGATGCCGATTTCGAGATCCTTCAGTCCTTCATTCTTGAAGTTCATCTCCGGTACAAACCCATACTGCTTGTGCGGAACCCACGTGACGTCGATGATTTCAATGGCTGTCCCCCATTCGTGGAGCGCTGGCCAAGAAGTCGTTTTGTAGTTTCCGCCAACGAGATAGACGGGACCACCTCGTGCGAGCTGGTATCGCCCCGTGGAAAGGTCGGCTGCATGTGAGGCAACGCAGATCGATGCGTGAAGATAGTGCATCGCGGCAAGGAGTGCTTTATGGGGCCGGTCAGCTAGCTTCTCTGGGTCGGCCAAGCCGTGCATAAGATCGTTGCGGAGCGAATTGATCAATTTCCAATCTGCTTTCCGGCCCGCTTCAGCCGATTCCGGGTCGATGCTATCCAAAACGAACGCGCGGACACCGACTAGAGATGTTCTCTTTCTTGTGAACTGATGTCCGCATGACTCACAGGAACCTTTCACCTCTTCCGTACCTGGCAGTAGCCCTGCCGCTTTAGCAAGCGGTGGCTCCATCGATTCAAGGCCAATGTAGGCTTCCTGGAATGCGGTAGTGTCGTCCAGGTTTCCAATCGCCTCTCGATATTGCAGAGCGGCCCTTCGAAGTCTATGCCCAGATTCCAAGCCATCCCAGTGCGCCAGGAGGTGTTTTGCCTTTGCAACGGTTTGCTGCGTAATTGGCTTACTCCAATGCTTCAGCGGCAGTCGCTTAAACATTAGGAATTCGCATTCATCAACCTTCTCCGCCCCTAAGCGTGCCACTTGTAGCGGTTCAGTAGTCTGGAATGTCGATCCGTGTACCAGAGCGATCGCTGAGAGGAAATCCTCTAGTAGCGAGAGACCTCGTCGGGCAGCGGCGACAAGGTCGAAGTTAGGCTCAGCCTCAAATTCAATTGCCAAGATAGATCCACCGGTTTGAAGCTGCACGGCGGTTTCTGATTGAGCACTTCGGATAGAGATATTGCACGGCGTTTTCTGGATTGACAGTCCCTTCAGGGTTTGCGCCACCATATCCACTGATAGAGGCTGATACCCAAGTACGCGATAAAGGCACGTACTCGTGGAGCTAGCCTTCTGCTTTCCGGGTTTCTGAGCGGACTTCTTATGAGAATTTTTATTGGACATCACGTGAACTCCATCGAATTTTTTTGCCTGCGACCCTGCAAGACACCAACCTTAGTTCTCTAACACGATTATTTATTTCAGTGATTGAAATAACTCTTTCATGTCCTTGAACTCACCACCAACCCGATCAAGGGAGAATTGATACATCAATGAATTCTCCGCGAACTTCTGGCGCTCGACATCCATTTCGACGGTATTTCCGTCAACCGCGGCCTGAGAGGGGACATGGTACTTAAGGCTGACGGGTGGCGACTGCCAAGAAGAATTTCCCTTCAAATGCCCTGGCGAAGAAGTGTTCAACTGAAGAGGAGGGGATTGATCGGCACTGGCGGCCTCGGTAATTTCAATATCCATCGCTTTGTAGTCTGGCGTGTCAGCGTTGGCGATATTGGACGCAAGAATCTGCTGCCTATAGGCCCTTATTCCGAGAATTTTCTGTTGAAAATCTCTGTTTTTGTTGTTTGAACCGTTCTCGTTCGCTGGTAAATGAGATGAATGGGTAGTGCCAAGAGTCAATTTTCCGGCGGGGTCGAAATTGTCACTTGAGGCAGTATTGGCAGCCGCCGAACGTGAGACGGCGTTTTCAAGGATGCTTGAAAACGCCGTTGAGCTTGGAATTTCACCTGTCCCGGACACACGAGGCGCAGTAGTTCCGATAAGTTCCACCTGTCTCGCCGGGAACAGCGATGAAGGCTCAGGCATCGGAACTCGTTGGATGAAATACGGCGGTGGTGGCGATCGGCCGTGGAAAAGCATCGCCCACGCTGTGCACTGCAGGCCTTGCCTCGGCTGTCAGCGAACGAATGGGCGGTGCAGTGACCATCGTCTAATTCAGGATGAAACGAACACTCTGGCCGGACATGTCGCCGAGTTTGACCAAGGCGACAGCTTTTGTGCCGGCTTGGATCTTGAAGGTCCCCTGGGCACGCAACTGGTTACCTCCGGCTGGCAGCAATTTGACTTCGATCTTGTCTGATGGGGACAGGAGCGTTACGGTAGCTGACGCATTCCGGGTGTCGACTGGCTGATTGTGATCAGTCACGTAGAGGGTGAGGGAATCAACCTTCGCCACCAGCTCGTAGTTGATGTCTTTGACGACCGATACGACGCCATCGTGCTGGGGCTTGGCATCATGGGTATGCGCCTGGCCCGGCTTTTCGTTGTGGGCATGGCCCTTATGATCGTCCGCAGCGGATGCCAGATTGACGAAGCAAGCGAATAGAAAAGCGGAAAGTACCGTGGAAGGTTTCATGGGAGCTCCATGTCAGTTGGTAAATTGGTTAATGAAAATTAGGGTTGTCGCCGTGCTCGGATGTGCTGTCGGCGATGGTGCAGCCTTGCGGTTGGCGCGCACAGGGTTTGGTTTCGCACTGCAACGTCGTGTGGACTACCCTGAAGCGGTTGGCCAACACCGTCTGTAAGGCGGGCATCAAAGCGTCTTCGGGGGAGTAAGTCTGGTCATAAACCACATGCGCGGTCAGGCTGGTCTTGCCGGTCGTCAGCGCCCAGACGTGCAGGTCATGGACGCCGAGTACGCTTGGCACAGCCAGCATGGCCTGCTCCACCTCTTCTAAGTCGATGCCTTCGGGCACGCCTTCGAGCAGGATATTCAGACTGTCCTTCAGCAAGATCCAGGTGCGTGGCAAAACCCAGAGGCCAATGGCGACAGCCACAAGCGGATCTACCCAGGACCAGCCGGTTAGCTGAATCACCACCGCGCCCACGATCACGCCAATCGACCCCAGAAGGTCGCTCCACACTTCGAGATAGGCACCCTTTACGTTGAGGCTATCTGACTGTCCTCTGCTCAGCAGGCGGATGCTGATCAGATTGACGATGAGGCCGATACTGGCGATCACGAGCATCCCAACCGAATGGATTTCGGGCGGGGAGGTGAATCGCCGGTAAGCCTCAACCAGGATGTAGAGCGCCACGGCAAACAGCAGCATGGCATTGAAGGCAGCTGCCAGAATCTCAAAGCGGTGGTAGCCATAGGTTCGTCGGCGATCGGCCGGGCGCCGGGCAATGCGGATGGCCGCCAATGCGATGGCGAGCGCGGCAGCATCGGTCAACATGTGCGCGGCATCCGAGATGAGAGCTAAGCTGCCGGTCAGTACGCCGCCAATGACTTCGGCAACCAGGAAACTGCCGGTCAGCGCCAGAGCAAAGCGCAGGGCACGCTCGTTCTCGGTGCTCGGGAGCGCGTGGGTGTGGCTCGCACTCATGCGGCCCCTCCTTGATCATCGTGGCGTCGCTTCCATTTCTGCTTCGTCATCTGTAGACGACGCCGAAGATTTTCCGAAAATTTGGGTGCCTTGCCGCGCCTACCTTCCCGCCAGCAAACCCATCCGTAAAGTGCCAGAAGGGTGAGCATCATCCCTAAGGTGACCATGAGTAGTCGAAACTCAAGGTGGCTGTGGATCATGTGCTTAAGCATGAAATGTCGGCACCAAGCTCATGGCTGCTGCGCCTTGCCGCAATTCGGACAAAACTTCGTCCCCGGGGCGAGGTTCGCATTGCAGGCCGCACAATTGCCGGGTACCAAGGCTGTGCCGCATTGGGCGCAGTAGCGCCCCCCAGGGGGTGTCGCGGAGCCGCACTTCGGGCATGAGGGGCCACCAGCAGCGCTATTGGTGGGTGGCGCTGAATTTGAGGGATAACTGTTCCCCCATCCATGATGGCCGCTGTTCCGGTCACCGCCATGATGACCTCCGCCATCCGAACCAGCGGCTCCTCGCAAGAGTTTTTCAAAGAATCCCATATCAACCTCCGTAGGTGAGTGGATTAAAGAGTGACCGACAGCTTTTGCCGCATCTGGCGCCATACCCCCGGTCACACCTGGAAAACGCTATGCCTCGCTTGGCTTGGGCACCGGGTCGGTGGTGAAGTCCTCCTCATCGGCATCCTTGCCGTGGGCGAGGCGATAGAGAATGGGCAAGACGAGCAAAGTGAGTGCAGTCGAAGACAGGATCCCGCCGATCACCACCGTCGCCAGCGGCCGTTGGACTTCAGCACCGGTGCCGGTCGCGATGGCCATCGGTACGAAACCGAGAGAGGCCACCAGTGCTGTCATCAATACCGGTCGCAGGCGGGTGAGCGCGCCTTCCCGGATGGCGGCATCGAGCGGCCGGCCTTCCTCACGCAGGTTGCGGATGAAAGAGATCATGACCAAGCCGTTCAACACCGCGACGCCCGAGAGGGCGATAAAGCCAACTGCCGCGGAGATCGACAATGGAATACCTCGCAGCCATAGTGCGATAAAGCCGCCAGTCAGCGCGAAGGGAATGCCGCTGAAGACGAGTAAGCCGTCCTTGACGTTACCGAACATGGCGAAAAGCAGCGTGAAGACCAGCAATAGCGCGACGGGAACAACGATCTGCAGCCGCCGGGTGGCCGACTCCAACTGCTCGAACGTCCCGCCCCAGGCAGTCCAATAGCCGGCAGGCGCCTTCACCTCCTCCAAACGACGCTGCGCCTCCGCCACGAAGGAGCCGATATCGCGGCCTCGCACATTGGCGCTGACTACAACCCGGCGCTTGCCGTTTTCGCGACTAACCTGGTTCGGTCCGGGGGCCAGTTGGAGGCTGGCAACCTCGCCCAAGGGAATGTAGGTCGTGCGGCCCTCGCTTTTTCCGTTCGTACGCGGCAACGCGATCGGCAGGCGTTGTAAGGCATCGAGATCGGCACGCAAGGTTTCGGGCAAACGCACCACGATGTCGAAGCGACGGTCGCCTTCGAACATCGTGCCCGCTTCCCGTCCCCCGATCGCCGTGGAGATGGTTTCCTGCACATCGCCGACGTTGAGGCCGTAACGGGCGGTCTTGTCACGATCGATGTCCACCGTCAGCATGGGCAGACCCGTGGTTTGCTCGATCTTGACTTCCGAAGCGCCGGGGATCTTTTCCAGGATGGCGGCGATGCGAGCGGCAGTGTCGTTCATGACATTCATGTCATCGCCAAAGACCTTCACCGCCACGTCGCTACGCACGCCGGAGATCAATTCGTTGAAGCGCAACTGGATAGGCTGGGAGAACTCGTAATTGTTGCCCGGCAAACTGCCAACCACTTCCTGCACAGCGGCCAGCAACTCGTCCCGGGATTTCTTGGGTTCCGGCCATTGATCCTGCGGCTTCAGCATGATGTAGCCGTCGGAGATGTTCGGCGGCATCGGATCGGAGGCAATTTCGGCGGTCCCGGTGCGAGCAAAGACGCGATCGATTTCCGGGAAATCTGTCTTCAGCCGTTTTTCCAGTTGCTGCTGCATCGTGATCGACTGCGACAGACTGGTGCCAGGGATGCGCAGGGCCTGGATAGCGAAATCTCCTTCGTTCAGGCTGGGAACGAATTCACTCCCCATGCGCGTCGCCAACAAACCGGACAAGAGGATCATGACAGTCGCGAAGACGAGTACGACCGGCTGGTTGGACATGACACGATCCAGCGTGGGTTCGTACCAGCGCTTGGCAGCCAACATCAGCCTGTTCTCCTTCTCGGCAACCGGGGCACTCATGAAGAGCGCAACGGCTGCTGGAATGAAGGTCACCGACAGGATCATGGCGCCAACCAGGGCCGTCACGACGGTAAAGGCCATCGGATGGAACATCTTTCCTTCCACACCGGTCAGGGCGAAGATGGGCAGATAGACAATCATGATGATGAGTTGGCCGAAGAGCAGTGCCCGGCGTGCCTCCTGCGAGGCGGCGAAGACTTCGTGGAAGCGTTCTGTCCGGGTTAGTGCCCGCCCATGGTGGGCTTGGGCGTGGGCCAGACGGCGCACGCAGTTCTCGACGATGACGACCGCGCCGTCGATGATGATCCCGAAGTCGAGGGCGCCCAGGCTCATCAGGTTGGCGCTGACCTGGTAGGTCACCATGCCGGTGAAGGTGAACAGCATGGAGAGGGGAATCACCATGGCAGTGATGACCGCCGCCCGTAGATTGCCCAGGAACAAGAAGAGAATGGCGATGACCAGGATCGCTCCTTCGAGGAGGTTCTTCTTGACCGTGTTGATGGCCTTATCCACCAGTACGGTCCGGTCGTAGACCGTCACAGCATGAATGCCCTCCGGCAGGCTGCGGTTGATCTCGACCATCTTCGCGTCAACTGCCCGGGAGACGGTTCGGCTGTTCTGGCCGATCAACATGAAGACGGTCCCCAGCACCACCTCGCGGCCATTGTCGGTGGCAGCGCCGGTACGCAATTCGCGGCCGATGCTGACTTCCGCTACGTCGCGGATACGGATGGGTACGCCCTGGACATTGCCGAGAATGACATTGCGGATATCTTCCATTGAATGCACCTGGCCTGGGGCGCGAACCAGGTATTGCTCACCGCGCTTCTCGATGTAGCCGGCGCCGACATTGTTGTTGTTGCGGTCGATGGCGGTCACCAGCTCCTGCAAGGTCAGGCCATAGGACGCGAGCTTTTCCGGGCTGGGCGCCACTTGGTATTCCTTGGCATAGCCGCCGATGGAATTGATCTCGGTGACCCCGGGTACATTGCGCAACTGGGGCTTGATGATCCAGTCCTGGATTTCGCGCAGATCGGTCGGCGTGTAGGGCGTGCCGTCGGGCTTCTTGGCGCCTTCCTTGGCTTCGACGGTCCACAAGTAGATTTCCCCAAGTCCGGTCGAGATCGGCCCCATCGCTGGAGCAATTCCGGCCGGCAGCTTTTCACGGGCCTCCTGGATGCGCTGATTGACGAGTTGGCGGGCAAAGTAGATGTCCGTGCCGTCCTTGAAAATCACCGTCACCTGGGAGAGCCCGTAGCGTGAGAGCGAGCGGGTCTGTTCCAGATTCGGGAGACCCGCCATCACCGTTTCTACGGGATAGGTGACCCGCTGCTCCACCTCGAGTGGGGAATAGCCGGGCGCAGCGGTGTTGATCTGGACCTGGACATTGGTGATGTCCGGCACAGCATCGATGGGCAGGCGCTGGTAGTTGTAAATGCCCAGCCCGGCCATGCCGATGACGGTGAGCAGTACCAGCCAGCGATGCTCGATGGCCAGACGGATAATGCGTTCAAACATGATCGGCTCCCTCGCTTAGTGGCTGTGCTCGGCACTGCCCTTGCCCAGCTCCGACTTGACGACGAAGCTTCCCGCGGCTGCGTAGGACATGCCCGGTTTCAGGCCACGGGCCACTTCGACGATCTTTCCGTCGGATCGCCCCAGAGTGACCGGTTGAGCGACAAAGCCGCCGGGTACTCGGGTGAAGATCACGGGCTTGTCATTGACGGTCTGGATGGCATCGGCTGCTACGGCGACCGGGACATCTGCTTCGCCCGACTGCACCTCAACGTTGACGAAGAGTCCGGGGCGCCATGCCATCTGCGGATTGGGAAGCGTCACTCGCGCTCGGGCAGTACGTGTTTCCTGGCCAAGGAGCGCGCCGACATAGGAGACCTTGCCTTCCGCCTTCGAGTCGAAGGCAGTGGCCTTCACGATGGCCGGTTCGCCGACCCTGACCGTGTTCAAATCCTTGGCGGGTACGATGATCTCGGCCCAGACAGAGGACAGGTCGGAGACGGTGAAGATGCTGGCGTCCTCTTTCACGGCCTCGCCCAGGGCTATATGTTTTTCCACCACCATGCCGTCGAATGGAGCCCGGATTTCATAGCGGTTGAGGGCTCCCGTCGCTTGCGGGGAAGCGCCGAGGGCAACGAGTTTTTGCTGGGCGTTAGCCATGGCGATTTCGGCTTCCTGCAGGACCTGCTTCGCTTGGAGGTAGTCCTGCTCGGCGGAAATCTTTTCCTCCCAGAGCCTCTTTTCGCGTTCATAAGTCGACTTCGCGAGGGCAAGGCGCTTCTGGGCAGAAAGCAATTCACTGCGCTGTTCAGACAGACCCGTGCTGGCAATCACAGCCAGAATCTGGCCCTTCTTCACCGTTTGCCCCAGGTTGGCCGGGACGCTTTCCACCACGCCGGCCAGCCGCGGGACGACGTGGGCCGTCCGATCTTCATTGAAGCGAATCTCTCCCGGCAACTGCACGGCGGTTCGAATGCGGGCCGGCGCTGCTTTCTGAATGGTGATAGCGGCGGCCTGAACCTGCGCATCACTCAGTTCCACCTTGCCTTCCTCCTGGGCAAAGGTGAAGAGATAGGGGGCATTTGCCATCTGCGCCGCGACGGTCGCGTCGAAGACATGGGGCTCCTCAATCGCCACGATGCTCTTCAGATAGTCTTTTTCCACGGCGAAGGCGATTTCCTGCTTGTCCCCACTGGGCCGAGTGAGCGAAACGGAAACCTTGGCGGCGCTGGGTGATACCGGCTTGCCCTGCTGGAAGAGCCAGACCCGGAAGCGGGGTTCGCCGCCTTCTTCTGCCAGCAGGATTTCGAGGCCGAAGCCGTCTTCGGCAAAAAGCTTCCCGCCGTGAGGGCCGGTTTGTGGTTCCTCTTCATGATGTTCGGCATCGCCGTGCTCCTTGGCGTGTTCATGGCCATCGGTTGCTTGCCCGCCATGGTGCTCGGTATCGGCGTGTCCCTTTGACTCGGCATGGCTGCCGTGGCCATGGCCGTCGCCGGCGGGTTGGGATGTCCCCGTGCCGAGGATCGCGGCGCCGATCGCCAAACCTGCGACCAGGATGATGGCGATGGCGATGCTCTGCTTCTTGTTGAGTTGGGAGCGGAGTTTGTTCAAATTTGTTTTCATGATGAATTCCTAGAGTTGTCCACCGCCGATTGGGGATGACGCAGCTACGGCGCCAAGCACGCGGTCGATGTCGGCCGCTGCCCGATGGGCGTCGGCCAGCGCTCGCAGGTATTGGGACCGTGCCTGGAAAAAGGTGCGCTGCGCATCCAGCACCTCTAGGAAGCTGAATTTGCCCAGCTCGTACCCCTTGCTGGCTGCCTCATAGGCACTCTGGGCACCCGGCAGAATTTCCTTCTGCAAGGTCCCGACTTCCAGGCTGAGCGCCTTGAGCCGTTCGTGGGCCTGGGCGATTTCGGTGGAGAGGCGGACTTCCGTCGCGGCCAGTTCGTCCCGTGCTTTGTCGGCACGGCGCAAGGCTTCCAGCAGATTGCCCTGGTTACGATCAAACAGTGGGAGTGGAATCGACAAGCCCACAACGGCTTGGTCACGCCCCAACTCTTCGGCACGTTTGGCGCCTAGACTCACCGTTACGTTAGGTATCCGGCGCGTCCGCTCGACCTCCGCTAGCGCAGAGCGGCGATCGACTTCGAGGCGAGCACGAGCGAGGGCGGGGGACGCCGCCAGACGATTGGTAATCTCTTCCGACGTTGGTACGGCAGGCAATGTCTCGGCTCGTCCATCGGCCCGCTCAAAACGCGGTGACGGATTACCCCAGGTCGCGGCCAGGCGTTTGCGTGCGCTCGCCAATTCCGCTTGTGCCTGATTGAACTCCACCCGAACGGATCCTTCCGCCACCCGGGCTTTGGTTTCCTCCACCGGCGAAACCTTGCCTGCCATGACACGCCGTGACGCAGCCTGGGTCGCACGCTGGGCGAGGTCAAGCAACGCTTCGGCCAGCCGGACGCGCTCTTGCGCGACAAGCACGTCAAAGAAGGCTGCCACGGTCGCCGCACGGATTTCCAGGCGTTGAGTGGCCAGATCGGCGGCGGCTACGTCACGTCCGCGTTCAGCCGACTCGATACGGGCGGCCCGCTTGCCGCCCAGTTCGATGGCCTGATTGATCTGCAAGGTCGTCGTGCGGGTGGCCTTGTTCTGGGTGTCCTCGACCAGGGTCGCAATTTCGGGGTTGGGGCGTACGCCGGCCTGGATGACGGCTCCCTCGACGGCCTGCAATTCGCGCGCGGCAGCAGCCAACGTAGGGTTGGCCGATAGGGCGAGATCGATCGCGGCGGCCAGGCCCAGCGGCCCGGTCGACTCGAGTTTGCCGGTCTGTGGATTCGGCAGGAGTGCAGCCGAATTGACGTTGCCCGGCGCCATCGAGGACTGCGCCAGTGCAGGGGAAACCAAGGGGTTGAAAATGGTGGCTGCCAACCCCAGCAGCCCGATCAGGGATGTGCGTGGTCTACGCATCGAATTCTCCTAAATGAACAGGACAATCCGGCGAGACCGAAAAGGCGGCTACGTCAGCCGCAGAAAAAAGGGGGATGTCTCGCCGGGCTTACGCGGCGAGCTGTCTATCAGGGCGCTCAGGCCCCTCAGGGATATGCGATGCGAAGTAACGCGGGCTGATGCCGTTGAACACCACAATTGGAGCTACGACCAAAGCTTCCAGACTGCTGAGAAAGCAGTTGTGGCCATTTAGATGGGAACTACAATCATTGTCGGCGCTAGGGTTGATTTTGCCCGACTCGCTCTTGCCCTGATCTCCAAGTGATTTGTGCTGGTGATCGTGGTGGCCGAAGTGCTGCGCGGCTTGGCCTGTCTCGTGTTGGCAATACACACCCACACCAGCCCAAGCGAACTGGAAGGGTAAGATGACCACGAGAAGGAACACGAGCAGCTTTTTCACCCGAGTAAGTTTATCAGAGGTTGGTGGAGGAATGCCAAGCCCCGTCTGCGTCGGATAGGCAGAATGGCAAACGGGGCTGGGATCCTCATTAGGCTATTGGAGCATTGGCCGGTTTTCGCACCGCAGCGGCGTCAGTTAGGCAGTGGCGGCCATTCTCCCCGAATATCGCCTTGTCCCCAATAGGCCGGTGCCGATGGGTTGTCGGCTGGCTCACTGACCATTAGTCGGAGCTGTTCGATCTGTTCAGTCGAAACATTCTGGATTGTCGCAACATCCTCTCGGTCATAGTCGCCCAGCACTGTGAGAACGTTGTTCTCGGCATCGTGGCGCAGAGTGGTTTTGTAAAGCGGGATACTGTCTGCCTTCATACGCGTGCCGTCAGCGTCAAATTGCTCGAGTGAAAGATATGCTCTCTGGTGAGCGTCGAACACGCGTAGCCACCAAGCGCCGAGTTGCAACGTCCTTTCGCCAGTCGATCCAAGACGGACGTTCGCCGCGAGTATGTTCCGGCTGAAATCGCCGCTCCAGCCGAGTGCCGCCATGGGATCGCCGCCCGCATCCAGCAGTGCCGCGGCCTGTCTGGCCAGCGGGTAGCAATCGTTGGAATCCCCTGGCTCGATAATGTCGACCGGGGTACAGAAGGGCAAGCCTTCTCGATCATGATCTCTGGGGTTCTCGACTAAGGCTGTGGCAACGTATAAACCATCCGACAATGTGGCACTTCTACAGCTGTCGATCAGCAATGGCTTGCCATTCCAGGATTCCAGCATCTTTCCGAAGGCCCAGACACTTTCGCCCACAGTCCGGTAATAGCGCCAGCTAGTGGTATCGGTCTCGCTTTTCGCTACCGCAAACGGTGTCGCCCAGACCCGTGCCTCGCCATCATTGGCGACCAGGTGCTGCCAGTTGCTGGCGCCAAACAGTTGCGCCACGAGTTCCTGGGCGACATGGCGCTTCACCGGGAGGCCAAGTGACACCATCGCCGACATCATGGCCGTTGCCCAGTTGGCTGGGAACGGAACCAGCAGGAACCCGTAAGGTTCAGTGCGACTATCCTGATCGAGTTCAAAGTTGATGGAAGCAAATCCTGGTAGTGATCGGAGCCTGGCTACCATCCGTTCGTTCTCGCCGCGGGTACGGATGCCTTTCAAGGCACTGTGGACGCGTTCGCGATGTCTGGGCTGGTAGGGCTCAAAATACATCCGCCGGATTTCGGCAAACGTCTTGTCGTGCACCCGTAAGCGGATTCCATCAGGAAGCCGGTCAATTGCGGAGGGGAAGATGCGCTCGCGGTCGCAGATACCTAGAACGGCGGCCAGTCCGTCAACGAAGGTACGTGCAGCTTGGACCGAAAAACCTGAAAGGTCACTGTCCACTTCGCCGGCGACAACAGTGTGCCAATCAGCGGAATCTTCTTTCTCAAGCAGCCGCTTGGCGGCTAAGTAGTCCACTCCCTCAAAGCGGTTGAGCAGTTCCTTACGCACGGCATCTTCGTCGGGAATTGGCATGCCAAGCTTGGCAAGATATCGGCCAATGCGGCGGGCGCCGAAGCTATAGAAATTGCTGGAATCTTCGGGGAAGGAAGAGGTGCTATCAGTCATCATTTTCTCCAAGTCCGAGCGCCATGAATCCTGGTGTGCGCATTCCAGAGCAACGCTCGATGGAAAAATGATGGTGTAGCAGAGGAAGTGTCCTGATTCGCCCTATCGCAATTGCGACGCGCACTGGCTGGTGTCGGACAACCGTTGTATATAGTATCCGATTAGACGTACAACGCAAGTGCAGTTGCTTATGATGTATAGCGACAACCTGATAACGATTGCCCACTCAAGCTTCCTCACAGGCAGCCTAAATTGAGCATGGGGGCATGCATTGTTGGAAACCGCCCACTGACATCTGATCAGCTAGAAGATGTCTTGTGTCTGAACATGCCTAAATCCGATGAGAGATAACCCTGCCTTCTCAGTCAATCCAGCTAAGCGGCTCGCCGTGCGGATCCGCCCCGGTGGCGTGATCGTCATACCGCGCCCGATCCTCGCTGCGCTCGGCGGAAATGCGGCTGGGATATCGGTCGAGGTCAAGGCCAATCGACTGTCGCTAGAAAAGCGTAAATCGCCGGCAGAGGTTCGATTGGCGAGGTTCAAGGCCAGGCTTGCTGACCGGTTGCACAAACCCTCTCTGGTCGGGCGCCGTAGAGCTTTAGGAGAATTGGCCGCACAAGCTCAGGAATTGGATAGTCACCGCTGATAGCGGGGAGTGATTTGGGCATGCAGATGCCCCCGGCGCCGCATCCATTGCAGTCAGGATGCAGAAGCCCAAGACGCCACAAGGCAGGCTGGCCACCGCCGCTAATGACTTGTTGGTCGTGTAGAAGGTGGTATTAAACTTCCGGTACAAAAAGTTTTGCACGTTGACGTGCGCGATCACCAGTTGGTGTTTGCCGGGGTTCCGTTCGCGCTGGAAGGCGGCATCATCATCTCAAGAGCACGACCAGACCACGTCACGATTAGGCTCGGCGCTACCTGAATGGGCGCGCCAAGAAGATAGCGACCAAACGACAGATTTAGTGTTTGGCCGATCAGTATGTTTTATGGATTGCCGACGAGCGTCGCCGCGGAGCAGATATTTGCTGCGCAAGCGAGCCCAATGAGAAAAGGTATGGAATTGAGGCTCCTGGTAAGACCTCAAAGGACGTCATGCTGATGTTTCATCGCCACTGCCAAAATGTAAGAAAATGGCACCATAGCTATGGTTTAGAGCCAATTAAATTACATATTTAAAGTGCGATGTAATAAATTTACTGGTTTATTTATCATAACACCATGTATTTACGCTATTTGTTAGATTGTTGTATTGCATTTTTATAGCCATACCAACAGTACACAGCGCCGCAAAAGGCTTTCCGAGCCCGTGACGAAGACGAGGTGCTGACCAGCATCCAGCGCATCGGCAAACGCTACGGCGACCAGGTCCGTCGGGTCTTCCTCGCCGACGGCGACGCGCTGGTGCTGCCGACCCGCCGCCTGCTGGCGATCCTGGAGGCGATCCGCACGCACCTGCCCGGCGTGCACCGGGTATCCAGCTACTGCCTGGCGCGCAACCTGAAGAAGAAGACCGTCGCCGAACTCGCCAGCCTGCGCGAGGCTGGCCTGCGCATGGTCTACCTGGGCGCAGAATCCGGCGACGATGAGGTTCTGGCGAAGGTAAGCAAGGGCGAAACCTTCGACTCGACGCGGGAAGCCCTCGACAAGCTCGGCGAAGCCAGCATCACCCGCTCGGTGATGATCCTCAATGGCCTCGGCGGACAGATCCTCAGTGACCGGCACGCCGACAACTCGGCCCGCCTCGCCAACGCCACCCAGCCGGAATTCCTGTCCACGCTGGTGGTGAGTTTTCCGACCGGCGAAGCCCGCTTCCGCGCCGCCTTCCCGGAATGGGAGCCCCTCGATCAAGCCGGCCTGTTCCATGAGATGGAGCGCTTCCTGGATCAGCTCGAACTGCGCCGCACGGTGTTCCGCTCCGACCACGCCAGCAACTGGCTGGTGCTGAAAGGCACCCTCGGTGCCGACAAGCCCCGCCTGCTGGCCGAAGTACGCAACGCAATCGCTGCGCCGGCAGCAGCCGGGCTGCGACCGGCCTGGGCGCGGGGGCTGTGACGATGGCCTTCCAGCAGATCCTCGAATTCCGCACCCGCGGTCGCGGCAGCCTCGACATCACCGCGCAGGTCGCCGACGTGGTGGCCGCATCCGGCATCGCCACTGGCCTCGCCCATGTCTTTGTGCAGCACACCAGTTGCTCGCTGATGATCACCGAGAACGCCGACCCGGACGTGCGCCGCGACCTCGAGACGGTCTTCGGCCGCCTCGCGCCCGACGGCGACCCGGCCTACCGCCACGATCTGGAGGGCGACGACGACATGGCGGCCCATGCCCGCAGCGTGCTGTCGGATGTCGGCCTGAGCATGCCCATCGGCCAGGGCCGCCTTCTGCTTGGCACCTGGCAGGGCATTTTCCTGTGGGAACACCGCAGCAGCGCCCACAGCCGGCACGTGGTGGTCACCGTCATCGGCTGAGCGGCAACGCCCCCCAAGCCCGTCACGGGAAGCAGCACGCCGAGGTGCTATGCTCTTCGGGTTCGCCGCCGGCACCGCCCGCCGGTCGCACCGTTTCCCGGAGCCCATCCATGATCTGCGTCTTCCCGCTGCGCCTCGGCAGCGCCGCCATCCTGCTGGCCCTCGCCGCCCCGTCCGGCTTTGCCCAGACCCCGAGCACCGCCAAGCCGGCCACCGCCGTTGCGGCACCGAAGACCGCGGCCGCCGCCACCGCACCGGCCAGCACGACCGCCAAGCCCGCGGCGCCAGTCGCCGCGACAAGTCCAGCCGTAGCCGCAAAACCTGCCCCGGGTGCCGCACCGACGGCCCCGACACCGGCCACCGCCGGCAGCGCCCCGGCCGACCCGGCAGCACCGCCCCCTGCCCCACCTCCACCGCCGCTGTCCGACATCATCTTTACCAACGGCGACATCGTCACCCTCGACGACAAGCATCCCGCCGTGCAGGCCATCGCGATCAAGGGCAGCAAGATCATCGCTGTCGGCACCAGCAAGGCCATCCTGGCGCGCTGGAAGAGCGAAGGCACGGAGGTGGTCGACCTGGCCGGCAAGACCCTGGTGCCGGGCTTCATCGATGCCTGGGGCGAACTATCCCGCCTCGGCCTGTATTCAGTCGCGGCGCAGCTGCAGTCCCCGCCCGAGGGCCGCGTCACCGACGGCACCGTGCTGCTGCGCGAACTGCGCGACTGGAGCAAGGGCGACATGGCCAAACGTCTGGGCTGGGTCGTCGGCTTCGGCTACGACGAAAGCCACCTGCGCGAGCTGCGCGCCCCCAGCCGCAACGAGCTCGACGGCATCTCGGCCGACCGGCCGGTGATCATCGTCGACCGTACTGGCACCCGCCTGGTCGCCAACAGCCGCGCGCTGGCGCTGGCCGGCATCGACCGCAACAGCATCGACCCACCGGGCGGCCGCATCGGCCGCTGGCCGGGCTCGAAGGAGCCGGACGGCAGCCTGGAAGGCGCCGCCGCCACCGCGCTGCTCGGGGCTCTGCCTCAACTCGGCAAGGACGAACGCCAGGCTCTGATCCAGCAAGGCCAGACCCTCTACCTGCGCAACGGCTACACCACCGCGGTGGAAGCCCGCGCCACCGCCGACGACCTGGCGCTATACACCCAGGCCGCCGATGTCGGCGCCCTCAAGCTGGACGTGTCGGTCTATACCGAAGCCGGTAGCGCTGCCGCCACTCTCAAGACTCACAAGCAGATAGGCGCCAAGTACTACAAGAGCCACCTGCGCCTGGCCGGCGTGTCCTTCACCCTCGACGGCACCGCCGAAGATCGCAGCGCCTGGCTGACCCAGCCCTACCAGCTGCCGCCCCCCGGCAAGCCAACCCGCTACTCGGGCTACCCGCTGCTCGGCGAGGACAGCGTCAGCGCCCTGTTCGGCAGCGCCTACGCCAACGGCTGGCAGGTAGCCGTGCAGGCCAGCGGGGATGCGGCCATCGATCAGTTCATCGCCGGCCTGAAGGCCGCCGCCGACAAGTACCCCGGCAAGGAGCGCCGCCCGCTGCTGGTCGGCGCCACGACGATCCGCGACGACCAGCTCGACGCCCTGAAGGCACTCGGCGTCGGCGTGTCCCTGGCCCCCCAGCGCCTGGCCCTCAGCCTCGACACCCTGACCCACGAAGCCCTCGGCGCCGAACGGACAGCCCGCTTCAGCCCCGCCGCTGCGGCCCTCGGGCACGGCCTGCCGCTTACGCTGCACAACGACGCAGCCCTTATCGAACCGGCACCGATGGAAGTGCTCTCTGCCGCCGTAAAGCGGCCGGTGGGCACTGATCAGCAGATCCCGGCGATGGAAGCACTGAAAGCCATCACGTTGAACGCAGCGCGTCAGCTCGGCGAGGAAAAGATCAAGGGCAGCATCACCGTCGGCAAGCTCGCCGACCTCACGGTGCTGTCGGCCAATCCGCTCAAGACCCCCGCAGACAAGCTCGGCGACATCCGCGTGATCGGCACCGTCAAGGAAGGCGCCACGATCTTCGGCGGCGCGGACGGCGGCGTGCCGATCACCCGCTGACCACCGGACCGCGCAGTCCCTGCGGGGACTGCGGGCGCGCTCAACGCAGCGCGGACAGGTACTGGACCACGGCCTCGATGTTCTGCGCGCCGATGCCGGTCACCGCGGCCGTCATCGGCGGGTAGATCCGCTCGCCGCTCATCGTCAGGTAGCGGGTCAGGCTGCGGCGCAGGTATTCGGACTGCTGCCCGGCCAGGCGCGGGAAGGTTTCGCCGCCCTTGGCCTCGGCACCGTGGCAGCGCACGCAGTTCTTCTCGAACAAGGCCTTGCCCTCGGCGGCCCGCGGCCCGCCCATGGAAACCGCCGGCACCACCGGCTGCGCCGCGTAGAACACCGCGATGGCCGCCTTTTCGTCGTCCTTGAGTACCTTCATCAGCCCCTGCATGAAGGGGTCCTTGCGCTTGCCGGTGAGGAAGGCATCGATCTGGTTGAGCACATAGGCTGGGTGCTGACCGGCCAGGTTGGGCACCTCGGTGTATTTGCTGAGGCCTGTATCCCCGTGGCAGTTCGCACAGAAGAACGACGCCTTGCGGCCAGCCTCCTGCGTCGCCTTCTGCTCGGCCGGCGGGCTCTTGATGATCCGCTCCAGTTGTCCGCGCCCCCCTGGCGCCGCGCTCGGCACCTCCGTCTGCGCCACCACCGGCACCGTCGCCGCCAACATTGACAGGCCCAGCAGCGCCCGCAGCAAACCGGCCCCGACAGGCCTCTTCCGTTCGATCGACATCGCGCTATTCCCTTTGTTGTTATTCAAAAGTCGTATTCGACGACCGCCTTCGATTGTAATCCTTTGACATAAGCCCGAGTGACATCCGCAACGCGATAAAAACAATCTGGCCCCGCGCCACTACAATCGCGCCTTCCCGTTCCACCGCCAGATCCCGCGCCCATGCCGTCCATTTCCATTCCCGCCTCCGTTGCCATCATCGGGGGTGGCCCCGCCGGCCTGATGGCCGCCGAAACCGCCGCGGCCGCCGGCCTGCAGGTGGATGTCTTCGACGCCATGCCGTCGGTCGGGCGCAAGTTCCTGCTGGCCGGCCGCGGCGGCCTCAACATCACCCACTCGGAACCCTTTGCGGCCTTCGCCGGTCGCTATGGCCAGCGCCGGGCGCAGATCGAACCAATGATCGCGGCTTTCGGGCCTCAGGCCCTGCGCGAGTGGGTCGAAGGACTCGGTGTGTCCACCTTCGTCGGCAGCTCCGGGCGCGTCTTCCCGGCCGGGATGAAAGCAGCGCCGCTGCTGCGCGCATGGCTGCAGCGCCTGCGCGAAGCCGGGGTGCGCTTCCATGTCCGCCACCGGTGGACCGGCTGGAACGCCGACGGCTGCCTGCTGTTCACGACCCCCGACGGCCCCCGCCAGCACCGGGCAAACGCCTGTGTGCTGACCCTCGGCGGCGGCAGCTGGGCGCGCCTGGGCTCGGATGGCGCATGGGTCCCGACCCTGGCCGGGCTCGGCGTGGGCGTCGCGCCGCTGCGCCCGGCCAACTGCGGTTTCATCACCGCATCGCCCCGCTCCGGCGGGGCCGACGGCTGGAGCGCCCATTTCCGCGAGCGCTTCGCCGGCCAGCCCCTCAAGTCCGTGAGCATCCGCGTGGAAGGCGCCGACGCCCCCACGCGCCCAGGTGAAGCGATGATCACCGCCGACGGCATTGAAGGTAGCCTGATCTACGCCCTGTCCGCCGCCATCCGCGAGCGCATCGAGGAGGACGGCGCCGCCACCCTGGCTATCGACCTGGCCCCCGGCCGTTCAGCCGAGCGGGTCGCCGCCGAGGTGGCCCATCCGCGTGGCGCCCGCTCCCTGGCCAGCCACCTGCAGAGCCGCGTGGGCATCGCCGGCATCAAGATGGCACTGCTGAGGGAATGCGTGAGTGCGGACGTGCTGGACGCCCCGGCCCTCCTGGCTGCGACCATCAAGGCACTGCCGCTGCGCTTGGTCGCCCCCCGCCCACTGGACGAGGCGATCAGCAGCGCCGGCGGCGTGCTGTTCGAGGAGATGGATGAGCATCTGATGCTGCTCAAACGCCCGGGCGTGTTCTGTGCGGGTGAGATGCTCGACTGGGAAGCACCGACCGGCGGCTACCTGCTCACCGCCTGCTTTGCCAGTGGGATCACGGCGGGAACTGGCGTTATCAAATGGCTGGAGAGACCGGAACCAACCTAAAGTTAGGTGTTTTTCCGTCGTAAGAAACGCTCTCGTCCGCAAGTCGGGCACATACGAGAGCGCCGCCACGGCCCCGCTCTCCGTCCTATCCCGATTAGTACCTGTCTGCCAGTTGGAGCCGTCAGCATGAATCTCACAAAACGCCTCATCGTAGCGCTCAGCGCCGCACTTCTCGCCCTCCTTCTCGTCGGGGGCATGGGCGTCTGGCAACTGCAACAGGCCAATGCCCGCTTCGACTACATGCATGCCAATACCTTTCCGAGCTTGAAGGCTCTACTGGAAGCCCGGAGCTTCCTGACAGCCAGCCGGATCGGAACGTACCAGCACGCCCTGGCTGTCGATGAAGCACATCGGAAAGAGATAGAACAGACAATTCGCGTGGCTGACGACAAATTCGATGCGACCCTCAAGCACTATGAGAACGAACTGATCTCAGATGCCACCGACCGCCAGCTTCTCGAGGCCGACCGGTCGGCAATGGCGGCCTACCGGGCCAAGCGCGCAGAGTATCTTCAGGTTCTCAACAGTGGCGACATGGGCGCCGTCCGCAACTTTTTGCGCGGCTCACTGAAGGATGCCGCAACAACGGCTCGCGACACGCTGGCCAAGCACGAGGCCTACAACTACAGCTTCGCCGAGCAACTCAAGAAGGACAATGTCGCAGACTACAATTCCGCGCTATGGACTGTCGGCGGTATCCTCGCGGCAGCCTTCATCATCGTCGGCATCATGGCCTATCTCTTGATCCAGAATTTGCGCGACAGCCTTGCCAGCATTCGCAACACACTGGTGCACGTCAATGAATCGCAGGACTTCACCATCCGTGCGCCGGTCAAGCGCATGGATGAAATCGGCGAGACCGCCACGGCCTTCAACCAGTTGCTGTCCAAGCTGCAGGACAACTTCCGCAGCCTCACCGAAGGCGCGCGCTCGGTCGCCGACGCCAGCCGCGAGATGACCCACGCGTCGAAGCAGGTATCGGGTGCCGCCGGCACGCAAAGCGAAGCCTCTTCGGCGATTGCCGCGACGGTCGAGGAGATGACGGTCAGCGTCACCCATGTCGGTGACCGTGCCCACGAAGCCCACGAACTGGCCGACCGTTCGGGCGAGATGGCCCGCGCCGGCTCGTCAACCATCGACCGGACGATCGCCGATATCCGCAGTATCTCTTCCTCCGTCAGTGCCGCGGCCGAATCCCTGCGCGAGCTGGGCGCCCAGGGCGAGCGGGTCGGCTCGGTGGTTCAGGTCATCAAGGAGGTGGCCGACCAGACCAATCTGCTGGCCCTCAACGCAGCCATCGAGGCCGCCCGCGCCGGCGAGCAGGGCCGTGGCTTCGCGGTGGTCGCCGACGAGGTGCGCAAGCTGGCCGAGCGCACCGCCAGTTCGACGCAGGAGATCTCCTCCACCATCGAGGCCATGCGCCGTCACTCCGATCAGGCCGCCCACGAGATGGAGGCCGCCGAGAGCCTGGTCACCCAGAGCGTCAAACGGGCCGACGACACGGACAAGGCCATCAAGGAAATCGGCACTGCCGCCAGCGGCACCGCCCACATGGTGTCCGAGATCTCCGACGCAATCCGCGAACAGGGTGCAGCCAGCACCAACATCGCCGTGCAGATCGAGCGCATCGCGCAGATGGCCGAAGAGGCGGCGGCCGCAGCGGAACAGTCTTCCAGCACCGCCCGCCGCCTCGACGAACAGGCCCAGCGCCAGATCGCCACGCTGCAGCTGTACAAGGTCTAAGCCTCCGGCGGCGTCCATTCGGCGCCCTGCCCGCGGACAGGATGAGTGCTAGACTGCCTTCCTCCTACCGCGATGGAGGCGCCGATGAACAGCAAACCCCTCGAATTCTGGTTCGAATTCGCCAGTTCATATTCCTACCTGAGCGTGATGCGCATCGAGGCGCTGGCAAAGGAGGCTGGCATCAGGCTGGCGTGGCGGCCCTTCCTGCTCGGGCCGGTATTCCTGTCCCTGGGTTGGAACGACTCACCGTTCAACATCTATCCCCCCAAGGGCCGCTACATGTGGCGCGACCTGGCCCGGTTGTCGGCCCGTTACGGCCTGCCGTTCCAGGTTCCGTCGCGTTTTCCACGCAACGGCCTGTTGGCTGCCCGGGTTGCGCTGGCCGGAGCCGACCAGCCGTGGATCGGCGACTTCACCCGTGCGACGATGCAGGCCAATTTCGCCGAAGACCGGGACATTGCCGATCCGGCGGTGATCCGCGCCATTCTCGAAAGACTGGCGCTGCCAGCCGACGCGATCCTCACCGAAGCGGAAAGCCCCGAAAACAAGCTGGCCCTGCGCAGCCAGACCGAACAGGCGGCCGAACGGGGCCTGTTTGGCGCCCCGAGCTTCATCACGCCGGACGGGGAGCTGTTCTGGGGCAACGACCGACTGGAGGACGCGCTGGCCTGGGCGGCATCTCCCCCACTCCGCCCCGACTCAGCGACCGGGCACTAAGGGCTCGGCGGCTTTCGCCGGAGTATTGGCCCCTTCGGTCTGCTTGAGCTTTTCCGCCTTCTCGGCGCGCTTCTCCGCGGCCTTGGCAGCCCGCTCCTTGTAGGCGCGGCGGTCGCTCTCCGCCTGACTGGCACGCTGTGCCGCCGCCGCGGCCTCGGCGGCCCGGCGCCGTGCATCGGCGGCTTCCTTGGACTGACGGGCCTCGGCCTCGTGCAGCGCACGGGACTTGCCTTCCTGCTCGCGCTCGATGCGCTCGGCGTCCTTGTCCGCCAGAGCGCGCAGGCGCGCTTCGCTGTCGGCCCGATTGCGCGCCTCCTGCTCGGCCTTCTCGACAGCCTTCTGCGGCGCCTGCTCGGCCTGCCCGGCCATACGCTCAGCGTAACGACGGTTCTTTTCTGCCAGCTCGACGCGCCCCGCCTCCAGGTCGAGGGCCCGCGCCTGACGGATGTCCTCCACGTGGCGCTGACGCACCCGGTCGATGCAGCGGTTAACCAGGAAACGTTCGTAGCAGGCGATCTCGTCCGCCTTGAAGCGTGCCTCCGCGGCTTCGCGCAAGGCCTTCGCCTCGTCGCGCATCTTCTCCGCACGAGCCTTTTCCGCGCCTTCATCGACAGGGGGCTCCTGGGCCTGCACGGTCCCCTGGCACAACAGCGCCAACAGCAACACGGACAGACTGGCGGAAAGGGACGATCGGCTGAACAGACGGCTTCGATGCATGGGACGACAGGGCTGGACACGACGGAACTGCTTACAATACCGGATTTCCTGCCCGCTTACCGCTTCCGCTGCCGTGATCCAGTTCCGCAATCTCCGCCTCGCCCGGGGCGTCAAGACTCTCATCGAAGGCGCCAGCCTGCAGATCCACCCTGGCTGGAAGGTCGGCCTCACCGGTGCCAACGGCTGCGGCAAGTCCAGCCTGTTCGGCCTCTTGCGCGGCGAACTTCACCAGGACTCCGGCGATCTGGAGATGCCGGCATCGTGGACCATCGCCCACGTGGCGCAGGAAACCCCGGCCCTGCCGCGCCCGGCCATCGAATACGTGCTCGACGGCGACGCCGAGCTGCGTCGCATCGAAGTCGCGCTGGAGCAGGCCGAAGCCGCTCACGACGGCGAGGAGATCGGCCACCTCCACGGCCGCCTGCAGGAGATCGGCGGCTACGCGGCCCGCGCCCGCGCCGCCGCGCTGATGGATGGCCTCGGTTTCAAGGGCTCCGAGCTGGAGCGGCCGGTGGCCGACTTCTCCGGCGGCTGGCGCATGCGCCTCAACCTGGCCCAGGCGCTGATGTGCCGCTCCGACCTGCTGCTGCTCGACGAACCCACCAACCACCTCGACCTGGACGCCGTCATCTGGCTGGAACAGTGGCTCACCGACTACCGCGGCACGCTGGTGCTGATCTCCCATGACCGGGACTTCCTCGACGCGGTGGTGAACCAGATCGCCCACATCGAGAACCAGCAACTCACCCTGTACACCGGCGGCTACTCCAACTTCGAACGCCAGCGCGCCGAGCGCCTGTCCCAGCAGCAGGCGATGTTCGAGAAGCAGCAGCGCGAGCGTGCCCACCTGCAGAAATACGTGGACCGCTTCCGCGCCCAGGCCACCAAGGCCCGCCAGGCCCAGAGCCGCATCAAGGCGCTGGAGCGGATGGAGGTCATCGCCGCCGCCCACATCGACAACCCTTTCAGCTTCAGCTTCCGCGACTGCACCGCCGCCCCCGATCCGCTGCTGCAGATCGAGGACGCCGCCGCCGGCTACGTAGACAAGCCGATCCTGGCGGACATGAAGCTGACCATCCGCCCCGGCGAGCGCATCGGCCTGCTCGGCCGCAACGGCGCGGGTAAATCGACACTGATCAAGCTGCTGTCCGGCAGCCTGCAGCCCACCGCCGGCGTACGTCGGGAAGGCAAGGGCCTGCAGCTCGGCTATTTTGCCCAGCACGCGCTGGAAAGCCTGCGCCCCGACGAATCGCCGCTGCAGCACATGTTGCGCCTCGACCCGCAGACCCGCGAGCAGGAGCTGCGCAACTACCTGGGCGGCTTCGACTTCAACGGCGACATGGCTACCACGCCCTGCGGCCCGTTCTCCGGCGGCGAAAAATCCCGCCTGGCGCTGGCCATCCTGATCTGGAACCAACCCAACCTGCTGCTGCTCGACGAGCCAACCAACCACCTCGACCTGGAAATGCGCCACGCCCTCACGCTGGCCCTGCAGGACTACGAAGGCGGCATGGTCATCGTGTCCCACGACCGGGCCCTGCTGCGCGCCACCTGCGACCGCTTTCTGCTCGTCGATAGCGGCCGCCTGACGCCCTTCGACGGAGATCTGGACGACTACAAGAACTGGCTGGCCCAGCAGCGCGCGGCCGACGCCGCTGCCGGCCAGTGCCCGGACAAGGCCGCCGACAAAGCCAGCCGCAAGGCCGACCGGGAAGCCGCCGCCGCCGAACGCCAGGCCCGCCTGGCGGCCCGCCGGCCGCTGGTCAAGGAGCTCGAACAGCTCGACAAGAAGCTCACCCCGTGGAACGCCGAAAAGGCCAAGCTCGACGAGCGCCTCGCCGACCCCGACCTGTATACCGGCCCCGACGCCGGCGAGGTTCCCAAGCTGCTCAAGCGCCAGGCCGAACTCAGCGAGAAGATCGACGAAGCCGAACTACGCTGGCTCGAACTGCATGAAGCCCTCGATGCCATTCCGGCTGACTAGACCGGCCGGCTCGACACTCACCACGCAATCCCGCTGAAGCCGTCACAGTCTCTTTGCTAGAATCACGGATTCGCCAAATCAACCGCCGTAACCTGGAGCTTTTGCCGTGCAACTCGTCTGTCTCGACCTCGAAGGTGTTCTCGTCCCCGAAATCTGGATCGAATTCGCGGAGCGCACCGGCATTCCCGAACTGCGTCGCACCACCCGCGACGAGCCGGACTACGACAAGCTCATGAAGTACCGCCTGGACCTGCTCAAGCAGCACAAGCTGGGCCTGCCGGACATCCAGAAGGTGATCTCCGAGATGGGCCCCGAACCCGGCGCCAAGGACTTCCTCGACGCGCTGCGCAAGGACTTCCAGGTCATCATCCTGTCCGACACCTTCTACGAATTCGCGATGCCGCTGATGGAACAGCTCGGCATGCCGACCCTGTTCTGCCACAGGCTCGAGGCCGATGCCGAGGGCTACCTGGTGAACTACCACCTGCGCATGGCCAACCAGAAGAAGGAAGCGGTGCAGCGCTTCAAGGAAATCAACTTCAAGGTCATCGCCGCTGGCGACTCCTACAACGACACCGCGATGCTCAAGGAAGCCCACGCCGGCATCCTGTTCCGCGCGCCGGACAACGTCATTGCCGAGTTCCCGCAATTCCCGGTTGAACGCGAGTACAGCGGCCTGGCCGCCCAGATCCGCGCCGCCTCTGCCCGCATCTGACCCCATCCGATACGCCGGTCGCGGCCCCGTGGCCGGCGGCCGGTGCCTGAGCCCATCATGCACCGCGAACGCTTCTACACCCTCTCTGCCTCCTGCCCCGACCGCACCGGCATCGTCGCCAAGGTGTCCGGCTTCATCGCCGAGCACAAGGGCTGGATCCTCGAAACCGCGCTCCACGCCGAACCCGCCGTCGACAGCGAGCACCGCGGGCGCTACTTCATGCGCATCGAGATCAAGGCCGATTCGCTGCCCTTCATGCTCACCGAGTTCCGCGAGCGCTTCCGCCCGATCGCCGAAGAGCTCAACATGGACTGGAAAATTACCGATTCAGCGGTCAAGAAGCGCGTCGTCATCCTCGTCTCCAAGCAGGAACACTGCCTCTACGACCTGCTGGCGCGCTGGCAATCGAAGGAACTCGACATCGAGATCCCCTGCGTGATCTCCAACCACGACACCTTCCGTGGCTTCGTCGAATGGCACGGCATTCCCTTCCACCACGTGCCCGTCACCGCGGACAACAAGGCCCAGGCCTACGCCGAGGTACAGCGCCTGTTCGAGGAATCCCACGGCGACACGATGGTGCTGGCCCGCTACATGCAGATCCTTTCGCCAGAGCTGTGCGCAGCCCATCCGGGCAAGATCATCAACATCCACCACAGCTTCCTGCCCAGCTTCGTCGGCGCCAAGCCCTACCACCAGGCCTACGCCAAGGGCGTCAAGCTGATCGGCGCAACCTGCCACTACGTGACGGCGGACCTCGACCAGGGCCCGATCATCGAGCAGGACGTGATCCGCATCGACCACTCCGACTCGGTGGACGACATGGTCCGCTATGGCAAGGACATCGAGAAGGCCGTGCTGGCCCGCGGCCTGCGCTACCACCTGGAAGACCGGGTGCTGGTGCACGGCAACAAGACCGTCGTGTTCCGCTGAGCGTCAGCCCAGCCTGTAAAACGACAAAAGCCGGCGTATCGCCGGCTTTTTCACGCCTGCCGCGTAGCTACAGCAAGCGCATCCCCGCCGCGAAATCCAGCCTCCTCTCCACCACCGCATCCCTGGCGAAACTGGCCAGGAAAGCGCTGCGCCGGGTCCCGATGGCCGTCGGGGTCGAGAACTCGATCAGCGGGATGCTCAACGCATCGTCCTTGCCCGCGTCGACCAGCACGTTCATAGGATTCACGCACAGCACCAGGCGCCGGGCATGGATCACCCGCTCCGCCGCAAGCAGGGTCTCGATCACCGCGGCCAACACCATCTCCAGACCTGCGCCGGAGGCGCTCCTTTTGACCAGAGCAGCTTCATTGTCGGCCAGTTGACGCCGCAGTCCATCCAGATCGCGGCCGCGCCAGGAATGGCATTCCAGCGCATCCAGGCCCGGCCGGCTCCGCTCCAGCAGGCTGAGGCGCGTCTGCAGCAGCTGATGATCGAAGGGCAGCCGGTCGCTCTGCCGCTGCCGCACGGCAATCTCCTGCAGCGCGGCCATCACCAGACCTTCGAGCACCAGTTCGTGAATGCGCCGGAACAGCGCCGCCTCATCCGCGGCAAACGCGAACAGCCGGAAATGCTGGAAGCTGACCGTGGTCTGCGGCACATCCTGACGCAGCTGGTCGCCCTCCAGCGCAATGCCCAGCACGTTCTGCTCGACCCGCGTCGCGGCCACCATGCAGCAGATGCGCTCGAGCCCAACCGCCGCCGGCGAAGCCAGGAAGTCCTGGAGATCCACACTGGCCGACAGCGTCTCCGCCACATCCGCCGGCCGGGCAAAGACGGCGCGCAACACGGGGTTCTGTGACCAGGCCAGGGAATTCATATCCACGCATGGCGGAATGCACGCCACCACCTGATCCGCATACTTCAGCGCATGGGTCACTGCCGGGCACAGCCGAGAGGAGACGTCATCCAGAAACTGCAAACGCGGATCGACGCTGCCGATAACCCGCGCTACGGCCGCCTGGAGGCGCTCGTCGCCGGCACAGGATGCCGAACGCCCGCCCAGCAACCAGTCAAAAAAACCCATACTTTCAATCCTCGATGACGCCAGCGGCAAGCATACAAACAAAAACGGGCGCCGCAGCGCCCGTTTCGTGGTGAAGCCGACTTACCAGAATTACTGGTGGTAAGCGGTTTCGCCGTGGGAGGTGATGTCCAGACCTTCGCGCTCTTCGTCTTCCGGCACGCGCAGGCCGATGAACATGTCGACCAGCTTGTAGGAAATGAAGGCCACGACGGCGGACCATACAACGGTAGTGCCGACAGCGGTCAGCTGGACGATGACCTGGTCGCTGATGGAGTAGGTATCGGCAGCCTTGTTGGCCACGTAATCCCAGATGCCGACGCCGCCCAGGGACGGGGAGGCGAACACACCGGTCAGGATGGCACCGAGGATGCCACCGACGCCATGCACGCCGAACACATCCAGGGAGTCGTCAGCGCCCAGCATACGCTTCAGGCCATTGACGCCCCACAGGCAGACCACTCCAGCCAGCAGGCCGATCACGATCGCGCCGACGACACCGACGAAACCGCAGGCCGGGGTGATTGCAACGAGGCCAGCCACAGCGCCGGACGCAGCGCCCAGACCGGACGGCTTGCCCTTGATGATCCATTCAGCCAGCAGCCAGGCAACAGCGGCAGCAGCGGTGGCAACCCAGGTATTCACGAAGGCCAGCGCGGCAGAACCGTTGGCTTCCAGCGCAGAGCCGGCGTTGAAGCCGAACCAGCCCACCCACAGCAGGGAGGCGCCGACGATGGTCAGGGTCAGGCTGTGCGGAGCGAAGGATTCGCGACCGAAACCGACGCGCTTGCCAACCAGGAAAGCACCCACCAGGCCAGCCACGGCGGCGTTGATGTGCACCACGGTGCCACCAGCGAAGTCGAGGGCGCCCTTCTGGAACAGGAAGCCAGCAGTCGCGTTGGCAGCATCGGCCGCTTCAGCGGTGGTGTAGGCATCCGGACCCGCCCAGTACCAGACCATGTGAGCCATCGGCAGGTAGCTGAAGGTAAACCACAGCACGGAGAACAGCAGCACGGCGGAGAACTTGATGCGCTCGGCGAAGGCGCCGAGGATCAGGGCCACGGTGATGGCGGCAAAGGCACCCTGGAAGGCCACGTAGATGAACTCGGAGATGACGACACCCTTCGAGAAGGTGGCGGCGACCGAATCCGGCGTAATGCCCTTCAGCAGAACCTTGTCGAGACCACCGAAGAAGGCGCTGCCCTCGGTAAAGGCGATCGAGTAGCCGTACAGGACCCACAGCACGCTGATCAGCGAAAATACCGTGAACACCTGCAGCAGCACGGACAGCATGTTCTTGGTACGAACCAGGCCACCGTAGAACAGGGCCAGGCCGGGAACAGACATCATGATGACAAGGGCGGTAGCCACGATCAGCCAGGCGTTGTCACCCTTGTTGGGCACCGGAGCCGGTGCGGCAGCGGCGGCTTCAGCCGGTTTGGCTTCAGCAGCGGCAGCCGGTGCGGCGGCAACAGGTGCTTCGGCCGGCTTGGCGGTAGCAGCCGCCTCTGCGGGGGCGGTCACCGCGGGAGCGGCGGTCGGCGCGGCCGGAGCGTCCTTGTCCTGGGCCAGCGCATGGCCCGCAAATCCGACCGTCAGCGTCGTCAGCAGGGCAGCGAAGATTTTTTTCATGGTGGGAAGCTCCCTTACAGCGCTTCGGCACCGGACTCGCCGGTACGGATGCGGATGGCTTGTTCGAGATCGAACACGAAGATCTTGCCGTCACCGATCTTGCCGGTGCTGGCAGACTTTTCGATGGCTTCGATGACCTGGTCGAGGATCTCGGTCTTGACGGCAGCCTCGATCTTCACTTTGGGCAGGAAATCGACCACGTATTCCGCGCCGCGGTACAGCTCGGTATGGCCCTTCTGACGGCCAAAGCCCTTCACCTCGGTCACCGTGATGCCTTGCACGCCAATAGCGGACAGGGCCTCACGCACTTCGTCGAGCTTGAAGGGCTTGATGATGGCAGTTACGAGTTTCATGGTTGGGTCCTCTTGCAAGGCGACCCGAACGAGCCGCCGCGCGGTTACGGGGGGAAGTTAGAACGTACGGGTGATGGTCAGCTGCACGCGGTCCTTGCCCAGGTCCTTGCCGAAGGCGTTGGTGTAGAAGGCCTGGCTGGCGTTGGTGTTGATGTAGTTCAGGCCGACAACGACACCCGCCGCGATGTCCTTGGTCACGCCCAGCTTGTAGTCCGTGTAGGAGGCGCCGCTGTTGTCGCCGTGGATCTTCTGGCGACCGACGTGGCCGATCACGTTGAGGCCCGGGGCCAGCTCGTAGGTGGCGGTGAGATCGAGATAGCCGGAGTTCTTGGAGTCGGTCCAGCCGAACAGGTCGCTGAAGGAGTGGGAGTACTTCAGGGTCAGGAAGGTCCAGGAACCGGCGATGTAGCCTTCAATGGTGTTCGGGTTGTTGCCGTAGCCGGAACCCGGGTAGAAGTACTGCAGCAGACCCACGTCATAGCCGAAGTCGCCGACGGTGTTCTTGAAGCCGCCGTAGAAGTCCATCTCGATGCTGTTGCTGACCGTCGGGCTGCCATCGGTCAGCCAGGACACGTTGGACGCCCAGGTACCGACATACAGGCCGCTGGAATGCGCATAGTCGAAACCACCCTGGATGGCCGGCTTGCGATTGGTCTGACCGATACCGCGGTAGATGTACTCCGACGCCAGCGTGACATTGCTGGTGAAGGTGTGCTCCGGAGCGGGAGCGGCATCTTCAGCGCTCGCCAAGGACGGCAGAGCGGCACAGGCTGCGATCAGGGCGGAAGCGATAACGGTCTTGCGCATGATTGGGTTCTCCTAGTATTGAAAGTTGGCTCACGTGCTTTAGCAACCACTATGCCAGTTTTAAAAACACTATTATTTCAATAAGTTGATATGAGAAAGTGGCTGTTGCTGCAGCGCAGGAAAAAATCATTCCGCACCACTTTGGGAACACGCACCAATCGAGGGCGCCGTGTTGGTGCATGAGGTGCGGCAACGGCCGCCGGGCTCCGATGCTAAACTTGAATACAACTTGGATTTTTCCCTTTTTCCCGTGAGGAACGCTGCCATGGCCAATCCCAAAATCCTCGATGAAATCGGTTCGAAGGTTTCCGAACTCCTCGCCAACAGCCCCGCCAAAGATCTCGAAAAGAATGCCCGCGCACTGCTCGCCAGCGGTTTTTCCAAGCTCGATCTGGTGACCCGTGAGGAATTCGACCTGCAGAAGGAAACCCTCGCCCGCTACCGCGAAAAGCTGATCGAACTTGAACACCGGGTTGCCCAGCTGGAGTCGGAGCTGGCATCGCGTCCGCCGGCAGAGGCGGGTTGAACCTTCCCGCCGTTCTGGCGGTCACTGCAAGGGCGCCCAGGCGCCCTTTTTCATGCCGGCTTCAAGCCAATTACAACTCACCATTTCGGACTCCCGGAGACCTCCCTTGAAGAAGCTGCTCGCCCTGCTGGCCATCGCCAGCGCCCCGGCATTTGCCGCCCCGGTCAGTTACACGATCGACTCCAACCACACCTACCCGCTGTTCGAAACGGACCACCTCGGCTTCTCGACCCAGCGCGGGCGCTTCAACAAGACCAGCGGCAAGATCGTCCTCGACACCGCCGCCCACCGCGGTTCGGTGGAGGTCAGCATCGACGCGAGCTCCATCGACATGGGCTTCGCCAAATGGAACGAGAACATGCGTGGCGAGGGCTTCTTCAACACCGACGCCTACCCGACGATCAGCTTCAAGGCCGAGCGCTTCAACTTCGACGGCGACAAGCCGGTGACGGCCGAAGGCAGCCTGACCCTGCTCGGCATCACCAAACCGCTGATGCTCACGCTATCGCGCTTCCACTGTGCGCCGCACCCGCTCAACAAGCGCGAGACCTGTGGTGCCGACATCACCGCCCGCCTGAAGCGTTCGGACTTCGGCATGACCAAGAACATCCCGTCGGTCAGCGACGAGGTGCGCCTAGTGATCTCGGTCGAAGCCTACCGCGATTCACAATGACAATGAACTGAACCCGAGGCAACACCTGGGCTAGACTGCCGGTTTATTCCAAAAAGATACGCCGTGAGTATAGCCCTTGTGACAAGCCGCGCTCTCGTCGGCCTGCTCGCCCCGGAGGTCACCGTCGAAGTGCATCTGGCCAACGGCCTGCCCGCCTTCGCGCTGGTCGGGCTGCCCGATGCGGAGGTCCGCGAAGCCCGCGACCGCGTGCGCGCCGCACTGCAGACCGGGCAATTCGAGTTCCCGCAACGGCGCATCACCGTCAACCTGGCGCCGGCCGACCTGCCGAAGGAAGGCGGCTGTTTCGACCTGCCGATCGCCCTGGGCATCCTCGCCGCTTCCGGCCAGATCCCCGCCAGCAAGCTGGACCGCTACGAGTTTGCCGGGGAGCTCTCCCTCACTGGCGAATTGCGGCCGGTACGTGGCGCGCTGGCGCTGGCCCGGCAGGCCGCCCACCGCGGACGCACGCTGATTCTGCCGATTGCCAACGCCCCCGAAGCGGCGCTGGTGCAAAACGTGCAAATGCTGCCGGCGCGCAGCCTGTCGGCCGTCGCCGCCCACCTGTGCGGGCACACGCTCCTCGCCCCCCACGACGGCGAGACGCTGGCATCGCCGGCAGCCTACCCCGATCTGACCGACGTGAAAGGCCAGGCCCATGCCCGCCGGGCGCTGGAGGTCGCAGCCAGCGGCCAGCATTCCCTGCTGCTGTACGGCCCGCCGGGCACCGGCAAATCCATGCTGGCCCAGCGCCTGCCCGGCCTGCTGCCGCCGATGGATGACCAGGAAGCACTGGAAAGCGCAGTCGTACAGTCCATCGAAGGCAGCTTTCGCCCCGAGCGGTGGGGCCAGCGTCCACTCAGAACGCCCCATCACACTTCTTCGACGGCGGCCTTGGTCGGTGGCGGTGGCACGCCCCGTCCAGGCGAGATCAGCCTCGCGCACAACGGCGTGCTGTACCTCGACGAACTGCCCGAGTTCGACCGGCGCGTACTCGAAGCCCTGCGCGAACCGCTGGAAAGCGGCCACATCACGATCTCCCGTGCCGCCCGCCGGGCGGAATTTCCGGCCCGCTTCCAGCTCGTCGCCGCGATGAATCCCTGCCCCTGTGGCTACCACGGCCATCCCGACGGCCGTTGCCGATGTACGCCGGAGCAGGTCCGGCGCTATCGCCAGCGCCTGTCCGGCCCGCTGCTGGACCGCATCGACCTGGTGCTGGAAGTGCCGGCCCTGTCTGTTTCCGAGCTGCAAACTACGGCCGTCGGCGAAAGCTCTGCGGTGGTGCGGGAACGGGTCGCCCGGGCCTGGGCCATCCAGCAGGCCCGCCAGGGCATGCCCAATGCGCGCCTCGACGCGGCCGGCGTCGACCGCTGGTGCCGGCCGGATATCGCCGGCGACGCGCTGCTGCGCACAGCTATCGAACGCCTGGGCCTGTCGGCACGCGCCTACCATCGCATCCTGAAAGTGGCGCGTACAATCGCCGACATGAACGGCACCGACAATATCGGCGCCCCCCACGTGGCCGAAGCCGTACAGAGCCGTCGCGGCCCGGGGGAATTCAGCTGAACACGAACAGGAGCCTCCCGTGGCATCGACCCTCTCTTCCGGCCTCCCCCGCGCCAAGAACTGGCGCCTGTGGCTCGCCGGCTTCTTCATCCTGATTGCTGCACTGGCCGCGGGCTACACCTGGCTGACCCTCAACTGGAGCTATTCCTCGGGCGAACGGGCCGGCTACGTGCAGAAGTTCTCCCAGAAGGGCTGGCTGTGCAAGACCTGGGAAGGCGAACTGGCCATCGTCGCGATTCCCGGCAGCCTGCCGGAGATCTTCAAGTTCACCGTGCGCGACGACAACGTCGCCACCGCCATCAACACCGAGATGGGCAAGCGAGTCGCGCTATCCTACGAACAGCACGTGGGCATCCCGTCCACCTGCTTCGGTGAAACCGGTTACTACGTCACCAAAATCCACGCCGTCGAGTAAAGCACCTCATTCCATGCCCTATGCCCAGTTGGCGGCGCTGCTCGCAGCGCTCGCCACTGTCGGTCCGTTCTCGATCGACACCTATCTCCCGGCCCTACAAGCCATCGGCGCCGACCTGCATGTCAGCCCCGTCGAAGTCCAGCAGACCCTCACCGCCTACATGCTGCCGATGGGTGCGATGGTGCTGTGGCACGGCGCCCTGTCCGACGCCTACGGGCGCAAGCGCGTGATCGTCATCTCGATGCTGCTGTTCACGCTGGCCTCGCTGGTCTGCGTGTTTGCCGGCGGCATCCAGACCCTGCTGCTCGGCCGCGGCCTGCAGGGCATCAGCGCCGGCGCCGGCATGGTCGTCGGCCGTGCGGTGGTGCGCGACCTGATGGAAGGCCCCCGCGCCCAGCGCATGATGAGCCATGTCAGCATGGCCTTCGCCCTCGGCCCCGCCATTGCGCCCATTCTCGGCGGCTGGATCTACAGCACTTTCGGGTGGCGCGCGGTGTTCGTCTTCCTGGCCCTGCTGGGCCTCGTGCTGGCCAGCCTGTGTGCGTGGAAGCTGCCGGAAACCCATCCGCCGGCAGCCCGCCATCCGCTCCATCCCGGCCCGCTGGCGCGGCGCTATGCGCAGGTCTTCCGCACGCCGGGCTTCCTGCTGCTGACCTTCGCCGTTGGCCTCAACTTCAACGGTTTCTTCATCTACGTACTGTCGGCACCGGTGTTCCTGATGCGCCACCTGCACTTGCCGGAAACCGGGTTCGGATGGTTCTTCATCCCCTGTGTGCTGGGCATGATGGGCGGCTCGGCGCTGTCGGCGCGGCTGGCCGGGAGGCTGTCGCAGGCGCGCACCATCGCCCTCGGCTATGGAGTGATGATTACCGCTGCCGTGTTCAACCTGGGGATGTCCTTCCTGATGCCCGCCGGCCTGCCCCACTCGGTGCTGCCGATCGCCCTCTACAACTTCGGCATGGCCATCGCCATGCCCAGCCTGACACTGCTGGCGCTGGAGCACTTCCCCGCCCAACGCGGTGTTGCGTCGAGTTGCCAAAGCTTCCTGCAGATGCTGGTCAGCGCCGGTGCCGCTGGCGCGCTGGCTCCCGCCCTATGGGACACGGTGCCGGGGCTGGCACGCGGCGCGACAGGCTGTCTACTGCTCGGGATGGTCTGTTTCCTGTTGTGGTGGCATTTCTACCATCGCAGCAGCCGGCCGGCCACGGACCAGCGGATCGAAGCGCCGGCCTCCGACGAGCCCTGACCGACGCGGCGCGATCAGCCCTTCTGCAGCGCCCGCTCGGCCCAGAACAGTGCGGTGATGGTCTTCGCGTCGGTGATGCGGCCATCGAAGACCGCCTCGCGGGCCTCCTCCATGCTGAGGGTCAGGATTTCCAGGAATTCCCCGTCATCCCAGGCGTGGCCGACATGCTCCAGGCCAGTGGCCAGGAAAATCTCGATGCGCTCGTTGGAATAGCCAATGCACGGGTGCATCACGCCCAGATAGCGCCACTGCTCGGTGACGTAGCCGGTTTCCTCCTGCAGTTCGCGCCGGGCGCAGTCGAGGATGTCCTCGTCCGGATCGAGCTTGCCGGCCGGCAATTCAAGGAAGGCCCGCCCCACCGGGTAGCGGAACTGGCGCTCGAAAACCAGGCGGCCGTCCGCCAGTACCGGGATCACCACCACAGCCCCCGGATGCTTGATGTACTCGCGCACCCCGTCCTTGCCGTCAGGCAGACGCACCTGGTCCCGGTAAACCTTCAGCAAGCGTCCCTCGAACACCACCTCCGACGACAACTGCGCCTCGTGCAGCGGATCCGTCATCCCGTTCTCCTTCTCGCTCAAGCAGATTCGATAAAGGCCGAAGCATCGCATCCCGGACATGGGGCTGACCAGCCCATCCGGCATAATCGGGGCCTGTTCGCTCGTCACGCCCTCCCCGTGCCCGCTTCCTTTCCCCGCCTGCGCGACCACCTGCTCGATCCCAGCGGCGGCCTGGTCTATCACTTGCGCGCACGGCTGCAACGCGGGCGCTGGGCAGCCTTCCACGCTGCCGTGGCCAGTTGGCTCGACACTTGGCAAGTCGTGGAGCAGGAACTGGTCATCGTCGGCCCCAATGCGGGCTACGCACTGCCGGACGGCTTCCTGGGCCGCTTCGATGGCATCTTCGCGCTGGAACCCGACCCCCTCGCCCGCCGCCTGCTGGCCCGCCGCCGCGACGCGACGACACTGCGCTTCGACCGACTGGACTGCCTGCGCACACCGGACGGCCTGGCATGGCTGGCCGCACGCTTCCCGCACGCGGCCTTCCTGTTCTCCAACGTACTCGGCCAGATCAGTGCGCCGGCAGGGGACTGGTCCACACTGCTCCGGCACCACCTGGCCGGACGCACATGGGCGAGCTACCACGACGTGATCTCGACCCTCGCCACGCCAGGCTGCCGGGATGCCCTGACGATCATGGAAGCGGAAAGCCTGGAAACGACGCTGGCGCGCTTCTGGCCGGGCCAGGCCCTCACGGTGACGGACCATGCCACCTTCCACCTCGGCGGCACGGGCCCCTTCGCCTATGCACCGTGGCCGATAGCCGGCGCCCGCTGGCACCTCGTCGAATGGGTCGCCCATCGGGCGCAGGATCAGGCCCAGGTATTGACGCGGCTGCCCGACGACGCCTGCCCGTCGGCGACGCTCAGGTAGAGGGCACTGGCCGGGTCGTCGTTGCTGCCACTGCTCGTCGTGCCGCGGCTCTTCTGGGCGGACGCATCGGCCAGCTCGATGCGCGCCTCGGTCGCCATCTGCTCGGCCCGCGCAGCGACGCTGCGGTCCTGCGCCGATGGGTCGGCAGGCGCCAGCGCCGATGCACGGATCTGCTCGGCCTTGCGCAGGGTGTCCTGCGGCGTGCGCCCTGGCGAGACGTCGATGCTGACCTCGCCGCCGTTGGCGTAGCGCTTGCCGTCCGGTCCGGTCTCGTAGGTATAGCTGGCACCGCTGGTGACGACGCCGGCCCCGGCGGCAATATGGGCCAACTCGTGGGCGCGCACGGCCCGGTCCTGCTGCTGCAGCTTGGCCACGACGCGCTGGTCCGACTCACTGAGCTTGCCGTTGGCACCCGTCGAGGCTCTGGAGGAGGACGCACTAGCCCGCGCCTTGGCCTGGGCCGCCAGGGCCTGGCTGAGGATGGCAAAAGAGGACGAACCGATGGACGGAACGGACATGGGTGACGCGAATGGAACCCCGTCTCCAAAGACTAGACGGCAAAGCCCTCCACGTCAGCCCCTATCCTTCACTCCCCCAGATAGGCGGCGCGTACCTTGGGATCCGCGAGCAAGTCGGCCCCCGAACCGCTGAGGGTGATGCGTCCCGACTCCATCACGTAGGCCCGCTGGGAGAACTCCAGCGCCAGGTTGGCGTTCTGTTCGACCAGCAGGATGGTGACGCCCTCGGCGGCCACCGAGCGGATCACCTCGAAGATCTTCTCCACCACCAGCGGCGCCAGGCCCATCGACGGCTCGTCGAGGAGCAACAGCTTGGGCCGCGACAGCAGCGCGCGGCCGATGGCCACCATCTGCTGTTCGCCGCCGGACAGGGTGCCGGCCACTTGGGCCAGGCGCTCCTTGACCCGCGGCAACATGCCGAAGATGCGCTCCATGTCGGCCTCGACGGCGTCAGTGTCGCGCCGGCAGTAGGCGCCCATGCGCAGGTTCTCCTCGACGGTCAGGCGCGTGAAGATGCCGCGCCCTTCCGGCACCAGGGCCAGCCCTTTGCGCAGGCGCTTGTGGGCCGGCAGCTTGTCGATAGCCTCGCCGGCGTAGCGGATCTCGCCGCCGGCGGTGCCGAGGGTGCCGGCGATGGCGTTCAGCGTGGTGGTCTTGCCGGCGCCGTTGGCACCGATCAGGGACACCAGTTCGCCCTTTGCCAATTCCAGGCTGATGCCCTTCACCGCCTCGATGGCCCCGTAGGCCACCTTGGTGTCGCGCAATTGGAGGATCGGCGTGTTCACGTCGCTCATGCCGCCGCTCCTGCCTTGTGGTTACCGTGCCCGCCCAGATAGGCAGAAATCACGGCGTCGTTCTTCTGCACCTCGGCCGGCACGTCCTCGGCTATCTTCTTGCCGAAGTCGAGCACCGCGAGGCGGTCGCACAGGCCCATCACCAGCTTCACGTCGTGTTCGATGAGCAGCACCGTGACGCCGTCGTGGCGGATGGTCTGCACCAGTTCGCGCAGCTTGGCGGTCTCGGTGGCGTTCATGCCCGCCGCCGGCTCGTCGAGGGCCAAGAGCTGCGGCTCGGTGGCCAGCGCGCGTGCGATCTCCAGGCGGCGCTGGTCACCATAAGAAAGGTTCTTCGACACGGTGTCGGCAAAGCGCTCGATGCCCACGTAGCGCAGCAGCTCGTAGGCACGCTCGGTGATCAAGCGCTCCTCCTCCCTGGCCTGGCGGGTCTGCAGCAGGATCGCGAACGGGTTGGCGCGGGAACGGATGTGGTGCCCCGCCATCACGTTCTCCAATGCCGTCATGTCGCGGAACAGGCGGATGTTCTGGAAAGTACGGGCTATGCCGGCCTCCACCACCTGATGCGGCTTGCCGGAGGGCAGTTCGGTGCCGTTGAAGACCAGCTCGCCGCCGTCCGGCACGTAGGCGCCGGTCAACACGTTGAAGAAGGTCGTCTTGCCTGCGCCATTGGGGCCGATCAAGCCATACACCTCGCCCTTGCGGATGGTCAGGGACACGTCGGACAGCGCAGTGAGGCCGCCAAAGCGCTTGGTGATGCCGCGTGCTTCAAGCAGGGTGATCACTTGCCGCCCTCCTTGCCGACTACCAGTTCGGGGCGGGAATAGCGGCTGTAGGCGGGAATCAGCCCGGCCGGGCGCAGCAGCATCATGAAGATCATCGCCAGCGACAGCAGCAGCATGCGCAGCACTTCGGGGTCGAGGATGACCTTGTCGAACAGCGCCTGCTGCACCGGGATCGCCACGTAACGCAATACCTCCGGCAGCGCGGTGAGGGCCAGCGCGCCGACGATGACTCCGGCCAGGTTGCCCATGCCGCCGAAGACGATCATCGTCAGCACCGCGATGGACTCCATCAGCGAGAAGCTCTCCGGCGACACGAAGCCCTGGAAGGCAGCGAACAGCCCGCCGGACACGCCGCCGAAGGTGGCGCCGAGGGAGAAGGCCAGCAGCTTCATATTCCGCGTGTTGATGCCGATCGCCTTGGCGGCCAGCTCATCGTCGCGGATCGCCGCCCACGCTCGGCCAACCCGCGACACCTGCAGACGCTGCACGAGCACCACTGACAAGGCGACGAAGGCAAGGAAGATGTAGTAGTACTGGAACAGGGAATTGACCGTGATCTCCTCGCCGATCTTCAAGGGCTTGGAGACATCCCAGCCGAACAGCACCAGCGGGTCGATCATGTTGATGCCCTGGGGCCCGTTGGTGATGTTGATCGGCTGGTTCAGGTTGTTCAGGAAGATCCGCACGATCTCCCCGAAGCCCAGCGTGACGATGGCCAGGTAGTCGCCGCGCAGGCGCAGCGTGGGCAAGCCGAGGACGATGCCGGCCAACGCCGCACAGCCGGCCCCCAGCGGCAGCACCAGCCAGAACGGCAGATGCAGCTCGAACTGCGGCGAAGCCAGGAAGGCGAAGGTGTAGGCACCGACCGCGTAGAACGCGATGTAACCCAAATCGAGCAGGCCGGCGAAACCCACCACCAGATTGAGGCCGATGGCGAGCATCACGTAGAGCATCGCGAAGTCGAGGATGCGTACCCAGGTCTTGCCGAACAGCATCGCGATCAGCGGAGCCGCAACGGCCAGCAGGATCACTACGCCGCGGGCCGCCGCCGGGTTGCGTTTGCCGAGCCAGGGAATGGCGAGGGCGAGTTCATGCATTTTTTAGACTCCCCTGCTACGCTCGATCAGCCACGCGCTCGCCCAGCAGGCCGGTGGGCCGGAAGATGAGCACGATGCCGAGGATCATGAAGGCGAAAATGTCCTGGTAGCTGGAATTGAGGAAGCCGAAGCTCATGTCCTCGATGTAGCCGGCACCGATGGATTCGACCAGGCCCAGCACCAGCCCGCCGAGCATCGCCCCGCCCAGGTTGCCGATGCCGCCCAGCACCGCCGCGGTGAAGGCCTTGAGGCCCGGCATGAAGCCCATCGCGTAGTGAGCGATGCCGTAGTTGGACGAGAACATCACGCCGGCAACCGCCGCCAGCGCGGAACCGATGATGAAGGTGGCGGCGATGATCTTGTTGGTGTCCACCCCCATCAGGCTGGCCACCTTGTGGTTCTCGGCGGTGGCACGCATCGCGCGGCCGAGGCGTGTTTTATTGACGAGCAGCATCAGGGCCACCATCAGCGCTGCAGACACCACCAGGATGGCGATCTGCACCGGCGTGATGAAGACGCCGGCCACCGGCTCCAGCGGCGTGGTGGATACCAGTTGCGGGAAGGTATGGTAGTTGCGGCCCCAGATGATCATCGCGATCGTCTGCAGCAGGAAGGACACGCCGATGGCGGTGATCAGCGGTGCCAGCCGCGGCGCGTTGCGCAGGCGGCGGTAGGCGGTGCGCTCGATGGTGTAGCCGAGCACCATGCACACCAGCACGGAAGCGGCCAGGCCGCCGAGCAGCGTCGGCACCAGGCCGAGCTCGGGCGCATGGGTCTGGATCAGGCGGATCGCCTCGAGGGCAACCAGCGCGCCGACCATCAACACATCACCGTGGGCGAAATTGATCAGCCCGAGAATGCCGTAGACCATCGTGTAGCCGAGGGCGACCAGCGCGTACACGCTACCCACTACGAGGCCATTCACGGTTTGTTGGAGGAGGGTTTCCATTGATTGCGATACACCGCAGAGTGAAGAGAGGGAAAAACCCCGGTTGGGGCAAACTCGATCGCCCCCGGAGATACAACAATGGGCGCCAGTCGCCTGAAAGTCGACTCCGCGCCCATTCGAGCCCCTGAGGGCCGGCTATCGGATTACTGCACGGCCTCCCACTTGCCGGCCTTGAACTGGTAGACGGTGACTGCACCGTCCTTGATGTCACCCTTGGCGTCGAAGGCCACGGTGCCGATCACGCCAGGGAAATGCACCTTCGAGATGAAGGGACCGTACTTGGCCGGGTCGGAACTGTTGGCAGCCTTCATCGCCTCGATGATCGCCGCGGCGGCGTCGTAGGAATACGGGGCATAGATCTGCACGTCGGTGTTGAAACGCTTCTTGAAGCGGGCGTTGAAATCCTTGCCGCCCGGCATCTTCTCGAGCGGCAGGCCGGGCTGGGTGCAGAAGGCGTTGGCGCCGATCGCGTCGCCGGCCAGCTTGGCGATCTCGCCGGTGCAGCCGCCGTCGCCGGTGATGAACTTGGCGGTGATGCCCAGCTGCTTGATCTGCTTGAGCATCGGACCGCCCTGGGTGTCCATGCCGCTATAGACGATCACGTCCGGGTTCTGGGACTTGATGCGGGTCAGGATGGCCAGGAAGTCGGTGGCCTTGTCGCTGGTGAATTCGCGCCCGGTCAGCGTACCCCCGGCGGCCTTGACGGCCTTGTCCACCTCGTCGGCGAGGCCCTGGCCGTAGGCCGTGCGGTCGTCGATCAGCGCAATCCGCTTGCCCAGCTTGGTGGCGGCGTAACGGCCGATGGCCTGGCCCTGCTGCACATCGTTGGCGATGGTGCGGAAAGCGCCCTTGAAGCCCTGCTGGGTCAGCTTGGGGTTGGTGGAGGCCGGCGACACCTGCGGCAGGCCGGCTTCGTTGTAGATCCGCGAGGCGGGGATGGAGGCACCGGAATTGAGGTGGCCGATGACGCCCTTCACACCGCTGTCGGCCAGGCGCTGAGCCACCGTGGTGGCCGTCTTCGGATCGGCCTGGTCATCCTCGGCCTGTACCTCGAACTTCACCTTCTTGCCGCCGAGGGTCACGCCCTTGGCGTTGTACTCCTCGATGGCCAGGCGCACGCCGTTCTCGATGTCCTTGCCCAGATGTGCCTGGGTGCCGGTCAGTGGCGCGGCGGTGCCGAGCTTGACGACTTCCTGGGCGTAAGCGCCGGATGCACCAAGACCGAGCACGGCGAGGGCGACAAGGGTGTGTTTCATGCGGTTTTCTCCTCGGATTTGTAAAGTGTGAAGCAGGCAAGCAACTTCGGGGCCGTTCAGTTGCGGGGCTCCCACTGGCCGGCCTTGAACTGGTACAGGGACACGCCGCCTTCGCGGCTATCGCCGTTGGCATCGAAGGCGATGTTGCCGGTGATGCCCTTGAACGCCACTTTCTGCAAGAAAGGCAGATAACGGGCGGGCTCGGTCGAATTAGCCAGCTTCATCGCTTCGATGAGTGCCATCGTGGCATCGTAGCTGTAGGGCGCATAGAGCTGCACCGGCACCTTGAAACGCGCCTTGAAGCGCTCGTTGAACTGCTTGCCGCCGGGCATCTTCTCCATCGCGATACCGGCCTTGGTGCAATACACGTCCTCGCTCATCGCCGCGCCGGCGATCTTGATCATCTCGGTGGTGCACGCCCCGTCGCCGCCCAGGTACTTGGCGCCAATGCCGAGCTGCTTCATCTGCTTGAGCAGCGGTGCCCCCTGGGCGTCCATGCCACCGTAGAAGATCGCATCCGGCTGGGCCGCCTTCAGCTTTGTCAGGATGGACGCAAAATCGGTGGCCTTGTCGGACGTGAACTCCCGCCCGACCGGCGCCAGGCCACGACGCTTGAGGCTGTCCACCACCGCGTCGGCCAGCCCCTGGCCGTAGGCCGTGCGGTCGTCGATGACGGCGATGCGCTTGGCCTTCAGCACGTCGGCAGCGAAGCCGACCATCGCCGCGCCTTGCTGGGTGTCGTTGGCAATGACCCGGTAGGTCGTGCGGTAGCGCTGCTGGGTCAGCTTGGGACTGGTGGACGACGGGGTGACCGCCGGGATTCCGGCCTGCTCATAGATGCGCGAAGCGGGAATCGACGCACCGGAGGTGACGTGCCCGACCACCCCCTTAACGCCCGCGTCGGCGAGACGCTGGGCCACTGTGGTGGCGGTGCGCGGATCGCCCTGATCATCCTCGGACAGCAGCTCGAAACGCAGCTTCTGCCCCCCAAGCACCACGCCCTTCGCGTTGGTGTCGTCGAGGGCCAGCTGGGCACCGTACTGCTCGTCCTTGCCCACGTGGGCGATCGGCCCGGTCAGAGGTCCTGCAAAACCGATCTTCACGATCACGTCGGCCCATGCCGCGGTACCGCCAAACATCATCACGCCCGCCAGGGCCAGCACCTTCATGTCGTGTTTCACCTGTCCGTCCTCCGCCAAGTGGGTTCGTGCCAGAATCGACCGTGAAAGCCCCGGTCCTGCCGGGGGTGGATTGTAACCAAGCCCGGCCGCTTTGACCGGAAACGGGTAGATATGGAGCTCCCGATGCGCCAACTGATCGCCCTCCTGCTCGGCGCCCTGACCGCCCTCGGTCTGGCCGGCTGCGACGCCGCAAACATGCAAGACCTCAAGCCCGGCGTGTCCACCGGCTACGACGTGCGCACCAAACTCGGCCAGCCCGGTATCGAATGGCGCAACGAGGACGGCAGCGTGACCTGGGAATACACGCGCCAACCCGAGGGCACCGAGTGCTTCATGGCCACCATCGGCCCCGACAACATCCTGCGCAGCCTGGAAAACGTGCTGACCCCGGAGAACTTCGCCCGCGTCCAGCCCGGCTGGACCCGCGATCAGGTCCGCCGCCTGCTCGGCAAACCGCGCAGCATCCAGAAATTCGCGCTGAAAAGGGAAGAAGTCTGGGACTGGCGCCTGCCTCCCGAATTCAACGCGGCCCTATTCTTCAATATCCATTTCGACCAGAACGGCGTCGTCACGGGTACCAGTCGCAGCACCGAAATACGCGGATAACGATAAAACCATATAAAAATAATGGTTTTTTGTAAAAAGTCCGTCCGCATGATGCGAATAGCCCTTCAGCATCGAGGGTTTAATCCGTTATAAACGCGCACCGACCCTGCCCCGGAGCCCCCCGTGCGCAACAACCAGCCTGTCAGCCAGAACGAATATGTCATCCCGGATGGCGCGGCAATCATCAGCCGCACCGACCAGGACGGGAAGATCACCGACTGCAACAGCGAATTCCTCGCCGCCAGCGGCTTCACCTACGATGAACTCATCGGTCAGCCTCACAATATCGTCCGCCACCCCGACATGCCGTCGGAAGCCTATCGGGACATGTGGGACACCCTGTTACGCGGCCGCCCATGGAGCGGCGTCGTCAAAAACCGCCGCAAGAACGGCGACTTCTACTGGGTCAACGCCACCGCCACGCCCCTTCCCGACGGTTCCGGTTACATGTCCGTGCGCATCAAGGCCACGCGCAGCGAGATCAGCGGCGCCGAAGCCCTCTATGCGCAGATGCGGCGCGATCCGAGCATCCTGTTGCAGGAAGGACGTCTCGCCCCCCGCGGCATCGCCGCGCTGGCACAACGGATCGTTCCAGCCCTCAGCATCGGCACCCGCATCTATCTGCTCACAGCCTTCGTGGCAGCCATCGGTGCCGGTTTCGGTATCGTCGGGCTCAACGACGCGGCACAGGCCCGCGATGCACTGAAACAACACCAGGGCGCACAAGCCGGACTCGTGCAACAGGTCGCCTCCCTGAGCACCCAATTGCGGGCCAACGGCAGCCTCGACGCAGGCGGGCTGGACCAGCTCGGTGAAACGCTGCGCCACCAGGGAGACGTGGCCCAGGCCGAATACGCCCGTGCCGAAGCCCACTACCAGGACTTCCTGCAGTTGTTCATCGGACTCGGCGCAATCGGCCTGCTCGCCGCTGCACTGGGGTCCGCGGCACTGGCTCACCGCCTGCGTCAGTCCGTTGACGCTGGCAAGGGTGTTGCCGAGGCCATTGCCAGCGGCAACCTGCTGCAACCGCTCCCCCAGGCCGGATACGATGAACTGGGTGCCCTGATCATCCACCTGGCGGTCATGCGCAACAACCTGCACGAGCTGATCGCATCGATCCGCAACCAGGTCACCGCGCTGCTCACCAACGCCCGCCAGCTCAGCCAGACCGCCAGCGACACTCACCGGCTCGCCGAAGATCAGTCCGAATCGGCGTCGGCGATGGCCGCGGCCGTGGAGCAACTGTCGGTCTCCATCGACCACATCGGCGACCACGCCCGTGAATCACGGGAACTCTCGGAAGGCTCGGGCAGCCAGGCCAGCAGCGGTGCCAGAGTCATCACCGCGGCGGCCGGCGAGATGCGCGCCATCGCCGAATCGGTAAACGAGTCGGCCAACTCCGTACGCGATCTCGAAAGCCTGTCCGGTGACATCTCGATGATCGTCGGCGTGATCCGCGACATCGCCGACCAGACCAACCTGCTCGCCCTCAACGCCGCCATTGAGGCAGCCCGCGCCGGCGAATCGGGACGTGGCTTCGCCGTCGTTGCCGATGAAGTGCGCAAGCTGGCCGAGCGAACCACCAACTCCACCGCCGAGATCACCACGATGATCGAACGCATCCAGAGTGCGACCCGTGGCGCGGCCGACGACATGGAGGCCGGCGTCACGCGGGTGGCCCGCGGCGTCTCGCTGGCCGCCGAGGCCGGCGCCACGGTCGGCAGCATCCAGGACAGTACCCAGCGGGTGCTTGCCTCGGTGGCCGGCATCACGCTGGGTCTCGAGGAACAATCGACCGCCGCCCGGGACATCGCGCAGCGGGTCGAACGCATTGCCGGCACCTCCGAATCCAACGCCGCCAGCGCCGCCACACTGACCCGCGCGGCCAGCGAACTGGCCGAACTGTCCCGCCAGCTGGAAGTCGTATCCGGACGCTTTCGCATCGCCTGATGCAACGCCAGGTGCTCCATCGTGCACTTCGCATGGAGCACCTGTATCGAAATTAAACACTTCATCAGCCCGGTCATTGCGCTGCACAAAATTTGGACAACTCCGCCAAACCACTGATAAACAAGACGTTTGAATCCATAACCAGACCTGATCCGATACTGGCATGCCCCCTGCTGAATAAGGTTCAGCGCTGCACGAAGCGTTTTCGAACCGACACCTGGAGGAGATACCCATGCTGTACGCATTGCCCGGCTCTGCCGACGCCAAAGTCCAATACAAGTCCAAGTACGACAACTTCATCGGCGGCAAGTGGGTCGCTCCGGTCAAGGGCGAGTACTTCGACGTCGTCACCCCGATCACCGGCAAGCCCTACACCCAGGCTGCCCGCTCCGGCGCCGAAGACGTCGAGCTGGCCCTCGACGCCGCCCACGCCGCCGCCGACAAGTTCGGCCGCACCCCGGCTGCCGAGCGTGCCAACCTGCTGCTGAAGATCGCCGACCGCCTCGAAGCCAACATCGAGAAGCTGGCTTACGCCGAAACCGTTGATAACGGCAAGGCCATCCGCGAAACCCTGAACGCCGACATCCCGCTGGCTGTCGACCATTTCCGCTACTTCGCCGGTTGCCTGCGCGCCCAGGAAGGCGGCATCTCCGAGATCGACGAAAACACCGTCGCCTACCACTTCCATGAGCCCCTGGGCGTCGTCGGCCAGATCATCCCCTGGAACTTCCCGATCCTGATGGCCGCCTGGAAGCTGGCTCCCGCCATCGGCGCCGGCAACTGCGTGGTCCTGAAGCCGGCCGAGTCGACCCCGATCTCCATCCTGATCCTGACCGAGCTGATCGCCGACCTGCTGCCGCCGGGCGTGCTGAACATCGTCAATGGCTACGGCCGCGAAGCCGGCATGCCGCTGGCCACCAGCCGCCGCATCGCCAAGATTGCCTTCACCGGCTCCACCGCCACCGGCCGCGTGATCGCCCAGGCCGCTGCCACCAGCCTGATTCCCGCCACGCTGGAACTGGGTGGCAAGTCCCCCAACATCTTCTTCGAAGACATCATGGCGGCCGACGACGCCTTCCTCGACAAGGCTGTCGAAGGCATGGTGCTGTTCGCCTTCAATCAGGGCGAAGTGTGCACCTGCCCGTCCCGCGCCCTGATCCAGGAGTCGATCTACGACCGCTTCATGGAAAAGGTGCTGGCCCGCGTCAAGGCCATCAAGCAACTCAGCCCGCTCGACACCGACAGCATGATGGGTGCCCAGGCCTCCCAGGACCAGCTGAACAAGATCATGTCCTACATGGAAATCGGTCGCCAGGAAGGCGCCGAGTGCCTGATCGGTGGCGATCGCACCCATATGAACGGTGATCTGGCCGGCGGCTACTACATCCAGCCGACCCTCTTCAAGGGCCACAACAAGATGCGCGTGTTCCAGGAAGAGATCTTCGGACCGGTGCTGGCTGTGACCACCTTCAAGGACGAAGCCGAAGCCCTGGAAATCGCCAACGACACCCCCTACGGTCTCGGCGCCGGTGTGTGGAGCCGCGACGGCAGCCGTGCCTACCGCATGGGCCGCAACATCAAGGCCGGTCGCGTATGGACCAACTGCTACCATGCTTACCCGGCCCACGCCACCTTCGGCGGCTACAAGGAATCCGGCATCGGCCGCGAAACCCACAAGATGATGCTCGACCACTATCAGCAGACCAAGAACCTGCTGGTCAGCTACAGCCCGAACGCGCTGGGCTTCTTCTGATCCAGGCATTTCACGAGTAAGGCAAGGTGTTACGGGGCGGGTTTCTCGCCCCGTTTTTTTCGCCCTCAGGAAAGCGCGAACATGACCGAACGCATCGTGGCCACCGAAGCGGCCAATCAGTACATCGACGAACTGCGCGCCGAGCATGGCCCGCTGATGTTCCTGCTGTCCGGCGGCTGCTGCGACGGCAGCGTGCCCAACTGCTACAAGCTCGGCGAGGTGCTTCCCGGCCAGACCATGCTCAAGCTGGGCACGATCAATGGCGCGGATTTCTACCTGGGGCATCAGGAGTTCCAGTACTACGAGAACAGCCAGCTGACCCTCGACGTAAAACCGGGCAACGGCGGCGACTTCTCCCTCGACTGCGGCCGCGGCAAGGCCTTCTTCACCCACTCCCGCCCGTTCACCGACGACGAGCTGCCGAGCGTGTGTCCCGTCAGCGCGGGCTGAAGGTAGCGACAAAAAAAGCGCCCCCGCCAGCGGGAGCGCGCAGATCAGCAGATCATTCCGGAACGTAGACCAGCGAACCGTCCGGCATCCGGTAGGCGATGCCGGCCTTGACGCCCTGGCCGGCCGACGCCGCGGCGCCATCGCCGCGGAAACGCTCGATCTTCTTCCCGTTCTTGACGACGATCTCCATGTCCGGCGTACCGGCATCGCGGATCACCGTCACCTGCCCGGCATCGAAGACATTCACCGGGCTGCGGGCCACCGCCAGCAACAGCGCGGCGATCAGCACCAGGAAGACGTCTACCAGATTGACCACCGACAGCAGCGGATCGTCGTCCTCGCCGGCATCGTGCAGACGCCATTTCATCGCGCCACCTCCATGGCTGCCGGACCGTCCGCGGGCAGGCCCTTCTCGACCGCCAGCAGATCCGTCGCATACCAGCGCCGCCGCACGCTGTGCGCCCAGAAGGTGAGCGCCGCCGCGATGAGGGCCAGGATCACCGCCGAGAAGGCCACCATCAGGCTGTGCGACACATCGGCCAGCTGCCCGTCGCCGAGCGCCTTGAGGGCCGGCCCCATCGGAATCATCGTCGCCACCAGGCCGAGCATCGGCGCCACCCGTGTAGCGATGCGGGAGACCTCCAGACGCTGGCTGGCTGCCGCCTCCAGCTCGGCGATGTCGAGCGCGGGATTGGCGCGGTGCAATTCGACCAGCTCGAAGCCGGCATCCACGCCCAGCCGCCGTTGCCAGGCCTGCCACAGGAAGGCCCCGCAGGCGTGGAAGGCGTACAGGAACAACGCCGCGATGGCGAGCAGTACCGGCACCAGGAAGAGCTGGCTGGCGTCGTACATCAGGATTTCAAGATTGGCATTCATCGTTTCAGGCCCGGGAAAGGAAAAGTGAGCGGCGCGCCGTCGGCGCACGCAGGGACTGGCGCAGGGCGCCCGACAGGAGCAGCACGCCGAACAGCGCGGCCAGCCCGCCCGACGCGGAACCCACGGGCTGCACCACGGGTTCGGCCAGCTTCGCCAGATGCTGCCCGGCGACCGGAGCGGATACGGGCGCCGTGGCGGGCGGTGGCGGGCTGACAGGCGGCGCATCATCCAGCAGACGCCGTGCGCTGGCCCCACGCACCTCCTGGGCAGGCCGTGGGGGTGCTTTTGGTTGTGCGGCCTCGAACAGCTCCCCCGGCAAAGGCGGCGTCGGGCCCACCGGCACCGGGGGCGGCGGCGTGCCGGTGCCCCGCGCCTGCCCGTCCCGGTCACCCACGTGGTAGCCGGTGCGCAGGAACTCGATGGCATCCGGATTACCGTCGCGCGCCGCCGCCTCGAACCACTTGCGCGCCTCCACCTCGTCCTTTGGCACGCCGCGTCCCTCCTGCAAGGCGCTCGCGTAGTGGAGCTTGCCCAAGGTCGCATACGGGGAATCGCCGGCCAGCGCCGCCCGGTGCATCAGCTCGGCGGCGGCCGGCAGATCCGGTCGCACGCCGCCCGCCCCGTCCTGCAGCATCAAGGCCTTCCAGATCATCGCGCCGATGTAGCCGGCGGCGATGCACTTGTCGAAGACCTTGCGGGCGTTGTCGTGGTCGCCGCATTTTTCCAGCAGATAGCCCTTGCTGCACACCATCAGGCTGGCCGGCTGATCCACGATGTATTCAAGGGTCTGGTCGCCGACCACGTGGGCCAGGTCGGTGGGCTCCCCGGTCTGCGGCACCGGCCCACCGCAGAAGCGGTTGTCCGCAGCCACTGCGGAGGTGGTGAAAAACAGGGCCAGCATGGCGGCCCCGGTCGATCTGCGCATCGGCATCCCCGTCGAGTCATGGCGGGAACCCGTGCCCCGCCTCACTCCGACTCTAGGCCTGGGGACGAACCGGGGCATCGGCATCCTGCCCGGATGCCGGTGGGCAAATTGCCCGACCATCAGACCTCATCTGCATCGGGAAGATTGCCCACCCTTTTCCGGGCAGGCTGACCTCACGGCGGAGCAACCCGCCAGGGTCTACTGGCAGCGGCCATCCGGCCTCGACAACCAGGAGACAAACCCATGCCCCACCACTTTGACGAACGCGTCATCCGCTGGCAGCCCTTCGGCGACTTTCCCCATTTCGTCTATGCGATCCTCCAGGTGGACATGCAGCAGCGCATCGCCGATGTGCTGTTCAAGTTCGCCGCGGGTCAGCAGATCGTCCTGCACCGCCACAAGGCCCTCAACCACACCTTCGTCGTGCAGGGAGAGCATCGCCTTTACGAACTGGACGGCCGCCTGCGGGAAGTACGCCCGACCGGCAGCTACACGGTGTCGCCGCCCAGCGAAACACCGCACCGGGAAGGCGGCGGCGCCGAAGACTGCATCGTGCTGTTCAGCATGCGCCCGCAGCCCGGCGAGTTGCTGTACGAAATCCTCGACGATTCCGGCGAGACGATCGCCGAACTGAGCCTGGAAACCCTGCAGGCCCTCTTCGAGGCCGCTGCCGCCGAAGCGGAGGCGGAGACGGCCTGAGCCTCAGATCAGCCCGAGACGCAGCGCCAGCCGGGTCAGTTCGATATCGCTGCGCACGCCGAGCTTGCTCTTGATCTGGTAGTGACAGTTCTGCACCGTTTTCGAGGAGATCGACAAACGCTCTCCGATCTCCTCGGCACTGCAGCCGTCGAGGAGCAGTCGCAGGATCTCGAACTCCCGCGGAGCCAGCTCGGCGAGCGGCTCCCGCGGGCGGTCGACGAGCGCCAGGGCCAGCTCCGGGGCGATGTCAGGGCTGATTACCTGACGCCGTGCGGCCACCGTGTAAACCGCCTCCACCAGCACCGTCGGCGGGCTGCTCTTGGTTACGTAGCCAAGGGCGCCGGCACGCAGCGCCTGGGTCGCGAACAAGGGCTCCCGGTGCATGGTGAAGACCAGGATGCGCACGCGGTCGTCACGCTGCACGAGGCGTCGGATCAGCTCCACGCCGCCCATGTCGGGCAAACCCAGATCGAGGACCAGCACGTCGGGCTCAAGCGCCCGGAACTGTTCCAGCGCGTCGCGGGCCGTGCCCGCCTCGCCGACGATGCGCAGATCCGGCCGCATCTCGAGCAGACGGCGATAGCCTTCGCGCACGATGGCATGGTCATCCACCAGCAGCAGGCGAGTGATGTCAGACATGGGCTACCCTTCCTCGTGGCAGGCATCGGGCGGAAAGATCGCACTCACCCGCATGCCCCGCGGCGCGACCGGCTCCAGCGCGAAGCGCCCGCCGAGGGCTTCAACCCGCTCGTGCATGCCCAGCACCCCGAGGCCACTGCCGGCCGTATCGCCCTCGCGCGGCGCGCCGTCATCCTCAACCCACAGGCGGCAGCCAGCCGCGTCCAGCTGCAGGCGCACCGCCACCTTTTCCGGATCGCCGTGGCGCAATGCATTGGTGAGGCTCTCCTGCACGATACGATATAGGCTGACCGTGAGGCCGTCGGGCAGATCGTCCACTGCCCCGTCAATGTCCAGCGTGAAAGCGCAGTCAGGCCGCCGACGGCGCCAGCCTGCCAGCAACTGCTCAAGCGCCGCCTGCAGACCGAACTCCTCCAGCCCCACGGGCCGCAGCTGGTGCAGGATGCCCTGCAGGCTCTCCATCATGTGGCCGGTGACCGATGCGATAGCCTGGGCGGCAGGCAGCAGATCCGGACGGGAGTTCTCCACCGCGGCGCTGACATAGGCGGCCTCGGCGCCGATGGAGGCCAGGCACTGGCCGAACTCGTCATGGAGCTCCCGCGCCAGGTGGCGGCGCTCCTCTTCCCGCACCGTCAGCAGACGCAGGGCCAGCTGACGCTGGCCGGCCAGGGTCTGCTGCAGGCGTGCCACCAGGTGATCGAAGCCGCTGGCGATAAGGCGCAGCTCCACCAGCCGCGGGCGCGGCATGCGCGCCGCCAGGTCACCGGCCTGCAGACGCCCGAGCACTGCCAGGATCTCCTGCGCCGGCCCCAGCGCACGGCGTACCGGCAGGTAGACCAGCAGGTTCAGCACCAGGATGCCGATGGTCATGCCCAGCACGGTGCGGATCTGGTCCCACACCGCGTTTGCCTCGCTATCCAGGTTGGGGGTGACGACGAACTCGCCTACCTTCACGCCCGGATACTGGCCGATCACCCCACGGAACGCGATGTCCGGCCCGGTCAAGGCTGCCAGCAAGCCGCGCAGCAGGATCGGCGCCTCCGCCCCGTCGCCGAAGCAGCGGTGCACCACCGGCCGCTTGTAGATGTCCTCCACTGCCACGCAGATACCCAGCAGCGGCCCGATGCCGTCGAGGGACGAGAGGTCCAGGCCGTCCAGGCTACGCCGGAATACATCCCGCGGCTGCGCCGCCTCGCTGGCCAGCAGGCGCTCCACGGCACCACCCGCCCGCTCGATATGGGCCCGCATGCGCGCCTCGGCCCGCTGCAGCACCACCGCGCTGGCCAGCAGCCCGATCACCACCGCGAACAGACTGACCCGCAGCAACAGCGTGCGCTTCAGGTCCACGCTGTGCTCATGCCCCTCGTCCATCGCCACGGCCGGACGGCCCATATACGTCTCCATCCTTCCCCTCAGGCCTGCGCAGCCATACCATAGTGAAACAGTCGGATTTTATAAAACACGTGGCCCGAGCCGCGGTCCCGCAGATTACCCGAACCCCCGTGGGCAAATTGCCCGAACAGAGACCATGCACACCCTCGAGACCCTGCCCTTCGACAACGCCTTCGCGCGGCTGCCCGCCGCCTTCTACACACGCCTGCCGCCGCAGCCGCTGCCCGATCCCTATCTGGTCGCCGCAAGCCCGTCCGCGGCCACACTGATCGGCCTCTCGGAGGGCGAACTGGCACGCCCCGAGTTCGCCGAGTTCTTCGCCGGCAACCGCCTGCTGCCTGGCAGTGAGCCCCTCGCCGCGGTGTATTCCGGCCACCAGTTCGGCGTATGGGCCGGCCAGCTCGGCGACGGCCGCGCCCACCTGCTCGGCGAAGTGGCCATTGGCCTGACAGACACCGCCAGCGGCTGGGAGATCCAGCTCAAGGGCGCCGGCCAGACGCCCTACTCCCGCTTCGCCGACGGACGCGCAGTGCTGCGTTCGAGCATCCGCGAGTTCCTCTGTTCGGAGGCCATGGCCGGCCTCGGCATCCCCACCACGCGCGCGCTGGCGGTGGTCGGCTCGAACGCGCCGGTGCGCCGGGAAAGCATCGAAACCGCCGCCGTGGTGACGCGGCTGGCGCCGAGCTTCATCCGCTTCGGCTCCTTCGAGCACTGGGCCGCCAACCGCAAACTGGACGAACTGCGCCAGCTCGCCGACTACGTGATCGACCGCTTCCGCCCCGAATGCCGGGACGCCGCCAATCCCTACGAAGCCCTGCTGCGCGACGTCGGCCGGCGCACCGGCGAGCTGATCGCCCGCTGGCAGACGGTGGGCTTCATGCACGGAGTGATGAACACCGACAACATGTCCATCCTCGGCCTGACCCTCGACTACGGCCCCTTCGGCTTCATGGACGCCTTCGACGCCAACCACATCTGCAACCATTCCGACGATCACGGCCGCTACAGCTACAAGGCGCAGCCGCAGATCGGCCACTGGAACCTCTACGCCCTCGGCCGCGCGCTGGCCCCACTGATCGGCGAGGCCGCCGCAGTGCAGGCCGCCATCGAGGAGAGCTACACACCGGTGTTCGAGCAGCAGTTCTTCGCGCAGTTCGGCGCCAAGCTGGGCTTCGCCGAAATCCGCCCGGGCGACGAAGACTTCATCGGCGACACCTTCCAGCTGCTCCAGCAGCAGCACCCGGATTTCACGCTGTTCTTCCGCAATCTGGGCCGCCTGCCGGCTCAGGTGGACGAAGCCGGGCGGGCCGCCGCCGACGCGCCGCTGCGTGACCTGCTGATCGATAGGGATGCCGGCGACGCGTGGATCGCCCAATGGCGGGCGCGCATCGCCGCCGACGGACGCCCCGACGCCGAACGCCAGGCCGCCATGGACGCCGTCAATCCCAAGTACGTGCTGCGCAACTGGATCGCCGAAGGGGCGATCCGTGCCGCGCAGGCCGGCGATTTCAGCGAAGTGCGCAGCGTACTGGCCTGCCTGTCGCGCCCCTTCGACGCTCAGCCGGAATACGAACGTTTCGCCGCGCCGCCGCCGGACTGGGCGGAAGGTCTGGCGGTGAGCTGTTCGAGCTGACCCCGATCAGACCGGGAAGACCCAGCCGCCGTGGCTGCCCGCCACGGCGCCGAGCACCACGATCAAGCTCACGCTCAGGAGCACCACGTGCACGCGCTGGATGCGTGCCATCGTGCCCAGCGGGTCGCGCCGGGCACTTGCCCGGAAAGCCTTGTGCAGCACGAAGGGTTCGAGGATGAAGAGCATCGCCGCGAACAGGGTCCACACGATCACCATGCCGTGCATCCACCACCAATTGGCCGGGTCGGCAAAGCGCGAACCGACACCCAGCCGCCATACCAGCCAGGCCCCCGACGCACCGGCCAGCAGCACGCTCCAGCGGGCGATCCCGGCGAAACGGTGCTCCAGCCGCTCGAACAGTTCGAGCTGGGCCTGCGGCTCGGCCAGAGCCCGGCAGGCTGGCAGCAGCACCAGCGTCACAAAGGCCACACCGCCGATCCACAGTAGTACCGCCAGCACGTGCAGCGCACGGGCGATGGCGAAATCGTTGAAGCCACTCACAGGTTCTTCCTTTCCGGTTTCGGCGCGCTGAAGGCCGCCTCGTTATGCCGTGCCGCCTCGCCGCTGACCCATTGCAGCAAGGGGCCGCGGGGGTTGTCGCGCTGGGTCGTCTCACAAGCGCTGACGCACTGGGCGCACTGGGTGCAGGTGAACATCGCGCGCTTGATGTTGCGCGGCTTCAGGCGCATCGGGCAGACATGGTCGCAGGCGCTGTAGCAGCTCGCGCAGTCGGCGGCCCGCTCGCGCTCGAAGCCGACCACCATCGCCGCCTTGTTGCCCATCCAGGCCAGGCTCTGGAACAGGCCGACCGCGCAGGCATAGCGGCAGAACAGATGGCGCGCGAACAGGAACTCCGCCGACAGTACCAGCGTGCCGGCGGTGATGAAGATGAATTCGTTGCGGCTCGGCGCCAGTACCAGCAAGTGTCCGTACACCTGGAAAGGCGGCAGCAGGTAGGTGAGCAGTACCACCGCCCACACGAAGGCGAAGCCCACCGCCAGCGGCACGGTCACCAGCCACCACAGGCGGTCGTAGCGGACCGGCGTGCCGTCTGGTTCCCACGGGGGCAGCTCACGAGCCTCCCACACGCTGGGGCGACCGATGGCGCGGCGCATGAAGCCATTGATGGTTTCCACCACCGAGAAATGCGGACACAACCAGCCGCAGTACAGCCGCCCCCAGCGCCAGGCCACGCCGATCAGCACAGCACCGACAGCGAGGATCGGCAGCAACACCCGCCCGATGACCCGCAGCACCACCCCCAGCGCATCGACGTGGCCAGCCGAGAAATCTTCCAGGCCGGCGTGCCACTCAAAGCCAAAGAGCCAGGCGTGCCCCGCCACCAGGTCATAGCGCAGCAGATTGAACACCGGAGCCAGCACGAACAGCACGAAGAAGCCGCCTTGGGCCCAGCGCCGCAGACGCTGTCGGCCTCCGTCTGGCCGCACCGTGCTGACCGGGTGGATCGGGATCACACGAGGCGTTGCCATCAACGGGGGCCGATCAGGGGAAAACGGAAGGGTTTGCCCGCCAGCGCCTTGGCGAGGCCAATGGCCCCACAGAAGATCAGCGTGGAATGGCAGGTCGTGAAATAGAGGATCACGATCACCCAGGTGGCCGGCGAACCGTAGCCGCCGGCGAGGATGATCGCCCCGTTGGCGACCACCAGCAGCACGCCGGCCCACAGGCTGGCGGCCACGGTCTGGCTCAGGTGCCCACGGGCCAGCTCGGGCGCCCGCCGATGCTCACGGAACCACAGCGCCAGCAGCGCGATGAAAGCAATGCCCGGCACGATCATCAGATTGGCCAGGTACAGAGCCTCTGCCGCGACGGCGATCTCGCGGCCTGGGATATTGAAGTCGAGCTCGGAACTGGCCATGGCATCCTCAGCTTAGCCATCCCCTGCCGCCGCGTACTTGATGCGGCGCAAGTGCGGTTGCGCCCGCCTCAGATCACCTCGAGCAGCAGGCGGCGCAGTTGTTCGGCCTCCCGCCGGCCGTCGCGGGAGCTGACGATGGCGTAATACCACTCATCGAACAGCTCGCGCAGTGCGGCCGGACTGGCGGCCGCGTCGATACGGTTCTGCAGCGAACTGGTCCCCACCGCGCCAATGAAGGTATTGAGGGTGTTGACCATGAAGTTGCGGGCTTTTCTGAAACGCTGCGGGTCATCCCCCGGGGGATGCAGGCGAAAGGCCGTCAGTGGAGGTTGCTGTGGTGGCGGGGCCTGGCGCACGCCGTCCGGCCCGATGGCCTCCACCATCCCGATGTAGCCCTCTTCCTCGAGCATGCCGAGGGTGTGCTCCAGATCGTCCGACTGCAGCAGGCCGCGCAGGTCCTCGACCGTACGCTTCCCATCCACGAAGATCAGCAGACGACGCACCCGTGGGCTGAAGCCGGCAGCCCGGCGCTCGATCTCCTCGTACCCCTTCAGGGTCTTGGCAAAAATGACGCTCATCCCTATCTCCTCCACATGGCCCGCGTATCCCGGGCCTTCATGTCCGATCCGCGCAGCATTGTAACGACATTGGAATGAGCCGGGCAGCCGGCCCTCACCGGGGACGTCCGCCGAGAGCCGGAATATGCGGGGCATACGCCGGACATACGCGGCTAAGTCCCCACGATGACCTGAACGGCCAGGCGGCGGGCCTGCTCGAGCAGCTCGGTCCCGTTCTCCAGGCCGTCGATGAAGCGCTGGGGAATGCCCGACAAGCCGCTCTGGGCGCCGGCCAGAGCACCGGTGAGGATGGCTCGGGCCTGGTTCTGGCCACCGCCGTTCACCGCATGCAGCACCGCCGATTCGAAATCGTCCGGAAAGCGGGCGGCCAGGTAATAGGCGGCAGGGAACTGGTGATACACCGCGCAAGGCAATCCATAGACCAGCGACACCTTCCACGCAGGCTCGATGCGGATGGACGGATCACGTGCGGCCCGCGCGGTGTCGGACGGCCCGAGCAGGGCGTCCGGGGACGGGAAGCGTCCGGCCACCGGCGCCTCCTCGGCATCCGGATGAGGCGCCTGCAGCGCGCCGCGGGTCACCGAGTGGAATGGCAGCAACCCGTTCTTCACGCGGGCCATCAGGCGGCCCGACAGCTGTTCGTCCAGCGCATAGCCTTCGACGAGCATGCCGAGCACGGCCCCGAAAGCCACGGTCATCGCCACCACGGTGCCATCGGTCTGCGTCAGTACGGTGTTGCGCGTCACCGCCGACGCCAGTTCGGCAGGCCGCAACGCATAGCGTACGGCGATCGCCAGCGTCCGCTCAGCCGCCTCGGTGGTATCCGCATTGCCGCCGCAATGGCCCCACGCCAGCCCCTGCCCGACGCGCCGGCGCCAGGCCTCGCGGATCGACTGGCTGGTATAGCCGCCAGGGCCGTGCATCGGCGTACCATCGATCAGCGGGAAGAAATCCTCATCCATGCGCCGGCAGAAGTCGGCTTCGTCATACCCACCCCTCTCCACCAGCGAATCCAGCGTCAGCGCCAGCAACACCCCGGCCTGGGATGGCTGGCCGGCCGCCAGCCCGGCGTGATAGCGGCCGGGGCGCGGCGTCGTGTAGGTATCGATCCAGTTGCCATAGTCTGCACGCAGGGCATCCAGGTCGTAGTACCAGTGAGGGCCGAGAGCCAGTGCATCGCCGATGAAGGCCCCCATCAGGGCTCCGACGGCACGATCCTGCAGGGATTGAGCGGACATGCGAACCTCCGGAAGAATTGACGCAGATCATTCGGGCGCCGGGAAAAGCGAAGCGCGTGCAATTCGATGATGGCCGGCGCGCAGTGGAGTGATTATGCTAGCGGCAGCGCATGACACAAGGCCCGCCCGATGACTTCGCTGCATCCCCTGCCACCGGATGTTCTCTACACCGCCTGCATTCCGGCCGATCTCCCCTTCGAAACCAGTGCCGAGTTGCCCGACCTGGATGCCGCGCAGATCCACGGCCGGGCCATCGAAGCGATCCATCTCGGGCTGGAAATCCGTCACGACGGCTACAACCTGTTCCTTCTCGGCGAGACCGGTAGTGGCCGCCACGCCATCATCCGCCAGCTTCTGGAAGCCGAGAGCCACAGTGGCGATGCACCGGCCGATTGGTGTTACGTCTTCAACTTCGGTGACGCGGACAGGCCACGTCTTCTGCGTCTGCCCTGCGGCCGCGGCGCCCGCCTGCGGGACGACATGCAGCACTTTGTCGAGGAACTGATTCCAGCCATCAATGCCGCCTTTCAGAGCGACGACTACCGGGGCCGCCTGGAATCCATGCAGGAGGAAGAGAAGCTGCGCGAGGAAACCGCGTTACAGACCCTCGGCCGCGATGCGGGAGAACTGGGCGTGGCCCTTTTGCGCACGCCCCATGGCTTTGCCTTCGTGCCAATGAAGAATGGCGAGGCCACGCTGACGCCGGAAGAATTCGCCGAACTGCCGGAAGCCCGCCAGCACGAGTTGGAGGAGCACATCAAGGGCTTGCGTGAGCGCCTGCACAAGCTGACGAACGACTTCCCGCGCTGGCGCCGGGAACTTCAGAACCGGATCAGGCAGGCCGGTAGCGAAGCCCTGCAAGTCACCGTGACCCATCTGGTGGACGATCTCAAACCGGACTACGCCGACCTGCCGGATGTCATCGCCTATTTGGACGAGCTTCTGCGCGACGTCACGGAGAGTGGCGAATCCCTGCGCGAATCCACGCGCGGCGACGAGGAGAGCGAAACCACCACCTACTCCGGCATGATCGCCGTGCAGCGCTACCTGGTGAACCTGTTGGTGGAGAACCCATCCGGTGGCCAGCGGCCTGTGGTGTATGAGGACCATCCGACCCTGCAGAACCTCGTCGGGCGCATCGAGCACATGGTTCACATGGGCACACTGATGAGCAATTTCACACTGATCCGCGCCGGCGCACTGCAGAGGGCCAATGGCGGCTTCCTGGTCCTCGACGCGCTGCGCGTACTGAACCAGCCCTACGCCTGGGAAGGCCTCAAGCGCTGCCTGAAGGCTGGAGTGGTGCGCATCGAGTCCCTGTCCGATCTGATCGGCTTGGGCAGCACCGTCCAGTTGGAGCCGGAGCCGATGCCGCTGAACCTGAAGGTAGTGCTCGTCGGCGAACGGCTGGTGTATTACCTGTTGTCGCAGTACGACCCGGAGTTTCCGTCCCTGTTCAAGATCAACGCCGACATGGAAAGCGAGATCGTCCGCACACCGGAGAACACCGCGACCTATGCCCACCTGATCGCCACGCTGGCCCGCCAGGCCAAGTTGCGCCCGCTGTCGGCCCCATCGGTGGCACGGATCATCGAGCATGCGGCACGGCTGGCCGGCGATGCAGAACACCTGAGCACCCACACCCAACCCATTGACGACCTTCTGCGCCAGGCCAACCATTTCGCTGCCAGCGCGGAAGCCGACACCATCGGCCGCGAGCACGTGGAAGCCGCCCTTACCGCCCAGCGGCACCGCAACGAGCGCCTGCGCCTGCGCTACCGGGACGAAATGCTGCGCAACCAGCTGCTGATCGCCAGTGCGGGCCAGCACGTCGGCCAGGTCAACGGCCTGGCGGTGATCCAGCTGGGGGAAAGCACGTTTGCGCACCCGGCCCGTATCACCGCCACGGTGCGGGTCGGCGACGGGGAGATCATCGACATCGAACGGGAAGTGAAACTCGGCGGGCCGATCCACTCCAAGGGCGTACTGATCCTGTCGTCCTTCGTCGGCGCCCGCTTCGGCCTCGGCACGCCGCTGTCCCTGAAGGCCAGCCTGGTCTTCGAACAGTCTTACGGCGGCGTGGAGGGCGACAGCGCGTCTCTGGCGGAGTTGTGCGCGCTGCTGTCGGCCGTGGCCAAACTGCCGCTGAGCCAATCGCTGGCCGTCAGCGGATCGGTGAACCAATTCGGCATCGTGCAGCCTGTCGGCGGCATCAACGAAAAGATCGAAGGCTTCTTCGAGCTCTGCGCGGCCCGTGGCCTGACCGGCGAACAGGGGGTGCTGATCCCCAGCGCCAACGTGTGCCACCTGATGCTCGCCAGCGAGGTGGTCGATGCCGTTCGTAGCGGGCACTTCCACATCTGGGCGGTCAATAGTGTGGACGAGGCGCTGACACTGCTCACCGGGCTGCCAGCCGGCCAGGCCGACACCGATGGCAATTGGCCGGATGGTTCGGTCAATGGCCGCATCGCAGCGGGCCTGCAGGAGCTGGCCCGCCTGCGCCAGGCCTTCATCCATCCGAAGAAGGACGACAAGACCCACGACGCGTAAACGACGAAAGGGCCCCGAAGGGCCCTTTCGTCGGACGCTATGAACGCGCGGCGCGAGCCGCGGACGATCAGGCGACCTTCAGAGCGGAAGCGGCAGCCTTGGTGCCCTTGTCGACGCTCTCGACGGCAACCAGGGTGGCCTTCTCGACGCTGGCCTGGGCGGCTGCGGCAACTTGCTTGGCAGCCTTGGTGGCGCCTTCGTAAGCGCTGCTGGCGTTGGCCAGGGCGGTCTTCACGGCCTTGATGGCGGGCTCGGAACCGGCCGGGGCGTTCTTGAAGAAGCCGTCCAGCGCGACGTCGATGTTCTTGGACAGAACAGCGGCTTCAGCTTCGATCAGCTTGGTCAGCTCTTCCTGGGTATCGCCACCGATGTCGGACAGGCTGCGGCCGTAGGCCACGGACTTCTCGACGGCCGGGGTGATGGCGCCCAGTTGCAGGGCAGCCAGGGCCTGCGGATCCTTGGCGGCGAGCACAGCCTTGGAGAAAGCCAGGCTGTCGTCAAAAGCACCACGGGCGGTGGCCAGGTTCAGGCTGGCAATGCGCTCGACAGCGGTGAAGAGGGTGGTGGCGAAGCTGGTGGCGGTCTTCAGACCGGCTTCGACGTTGGCCTTGGAAGTGGCCACGAACTGTTCGGGGCTGACGGACATGGTGTTCTCCTCGAAGTGGGTTGCGGTCACCGAATCGTTTCGGTATGGCGCTATGTTGCATCGCACAAAGAGAGAATGCAAGCGTTTTTGTGCAATGCAACAAAAAATTCTTTCGCGCCCTGGGCATCCCGGAAAACTGCCCATGTCATCCCGTCGTGGAAACCTCCAGGGCTTCGCCCGTGGCGAAGAACTGCCCACCGGAAACGTAATGGAGAGAGCGCCGCTCGTCCGCCGAAAAATGCCAACGCCCGTCGGAGAACTCGGCCGGATCGGCCCACGCAGCCAACACCTCGCCGAGGAACAGATCGTAGGTGTGCTGGATCCCCGGCTCGTCGATGACCCGGCATTCGAGCCAGGCAATACAGCCCACCGGAAGCGGTGCTGCCACGTGGCTGGCCGGAAAAGTCTCGAATTCGAGTGCGGCGAATTTGTCGCCGTCACGGCCGCTCGACCGCCCTGCAGCCAGGGTCTGCTCGGCGATGGCGCGGCATGGCACCGCGAGCACGAACTCACCGGACGCATCGACCAACTCACGGGTCAGCGTTGCCCGGTCGAGCACTACGGCGACCTTCGGCGGATCGAAATCGAGCGGCATGCTCCAGGACGCGGCCATGATGTTACGGCGCGTCCCATGGGCGGAAGACACCAGGACCGTGGGACCATGGTTGAGCAGTCGATAGGCCTGGGCCAGGGGAACGGGCTGGGGAACGGACAGGGCATTCATGATGCGGGACGGTGACACACTCGACATGCCCCGAGTTTAGCCGCTGACGCACAGCGCGCCCGTGACCGAATAGCGACTCGACATCAGATGACAACGACTGGCCCCCCAATCCGCACCAGCGACGGGAGCGGTCAGCGCACAAGCACGTTCAGGCCCGCTTTCACATCGCCCTTCATGTCGGCCTCATCCACGTATCCGACGGCACCGGGCGTGGCCCCAACCCGCCGGATCATCTCCGCCGTCGTCGGCACCTGGGATGGCGGTACCCCCTTGCCCACATAACGGCGTACGGTCCAGTAGGCCGAATAGCGCTCCTCGTCCCGATCCAGCCAACGAGCCAGGAAGCGCCCCCGCAAAGGATGACCCGCTACGAGATCGAGCGGCGTGACACGCACGCCCCCAACTTCGACGATCTTTCCGGTGTAGATACGCTCGACCATCACGCTGTCCAGACGGGGCACGGAAGGATGGGCGATCACCACCACGTCGCCGGCAAACGCATGGCCGCTCACCATGTTCCCGCACAGGAACAGGATCAGGCCGGCGCGACGGATTCCCATGACGCGCCTCAAAAGGTGAAGTTGTACGACATGGACAGGACATCCACCGCGCGATGCCCGCTGTTCTCCCCGGCCGGCGCATCCAGGAAGTCCGATGCGCTGCCGGTACGGGTGTGCAACCACTCGACCTTCAGTTTCTGCTGGGGAGTCAGTGTGTAGGACGTCCCCACTGCGATGGAGCGCTGGTCAACGACATTGAGGGAATCGACACCTGCCCGCTGGGTGGGGTTGATGATCTCCACTCCGGCGACCGACGCAGGCAGCAGGTTTCCGTTGACATCGGTGTAGAGCCGCCGTGCGCCCGACGATGACAGGATTCTTGCAATATACACATAGGGCGTCCAGGACCCGATCCGCCGTTGCAGTGCCGCATAGGCCGCCCACGAGTCGGTACCGAGCGTGGCACGCGTGACCCGCCGGCGCACCGCCTCGCCGGTAAAGATGAAGTCGTGGGACAGCGCAAGCTCGACACTGGCCGTGAACGTATAGTTAAGCACCCGATTGACGGTTGGCACGCCCGGGCCCGGCAGGGCATCGGTGACTTGATAGTAGCCGCCGCTCGCCACCGGCACGAAGGGATAGGTCACCGGAATCGGGCCATCGGCGCGCTTGACATCGCTGCGATGAACACTCAGGCGCAGCCGGTCATCCCCGTCCCGCACCGTCAGCAGCGCGCCGGTCAGCCACATGTCTATATGTTCGAACCATGCCCCCCGGGGGCGGGATCCGGGCACCGCATCTCGGCGGAAGAAGCGCCAGTAGGAGTCGGCAGAGCCTACGTAGCCCTCCAGGCTCACCTCCCTGTCCTCGTCCAGCCAGTTCCGCGCCACCGCCAAGCCGGTCACGTCGGCGGTGGGGGCCAGCGAATAGACCTCGACCGGCAGACGGGCGAAATTGAAGGTCGTCCCCACGTCCAGGGTTTCCGAGAAACGCAGCAGCGGCAGACGCAGCTTGCCGGCCCGCAGCAACCAGTCGTTGTCCGGCCTCCAGGAGACGAAGGCCCAGGGCAGGGTCAGATCCCATTGCCGGTCGCAGTCCGGCGCAGGCGCTAGCGCTGCCTGCACGGTGGCGCTCCACTCCGGCGTCAGGCTGGCGTCGAGTTGTACGCCGAGGCGCGAGTCCCGCTGCAAGGTCCCACCGCTGTCGATGAACCGCTGATAGCGATAGGAGCGGTTGGACTGGGCATACCCCAGCGTACCGAAGCCCGACAGGCTGATCTCCTGAGCCGCGGTCAGCGACGGCACCAGGAGAGCTGTACATCCGGCGAGAATCGGCAACAGGTGTTTCATTGAACCAGCTCCGGAGGATTTGCGCCGGCGGCTGACGACGCGGGCGGAGTTTCGTTACTCGTTTCCAGCATGGGCAGGATCTGCCCCAGCCCCTTGACGATCGGGCGCAACTGCTCTTCCAGCGCCCGGAGTGCCGCCCGCGCGCGTCCGCTGTCACGGGCCCGTGCTGCGGCTTCCAGACGTCCGGCGATAGCAGAAATTTCGATCATGCCCAGCAGCCCGGCCCGGCCCCGGAGGGTATGGGCGAAAGGCACCACCCGCTCCCAGGCCCGGTTTTCCACATCGATGCGCAGGCGTTGCGGACCATCGGCGAACTGATCGCGGAACTTGGCCAGCAGGCGGGGATACAAGGTCGGGCTGACGCCGGTGTCGTTGATCGCACAACGCGGGTCGATACCCGGAATGCCGGCCAGCCCCGTCACTGCCTCCAGACCGGACTGGAGCTGCGGTGTCGGCTCGGGCTGCACCGGCCCGCGATAGTGCTTGCGCAACACCGCATAGAGCTCTCCGGGCTCATAGGGCTTGGCGAGGCAGCCGTTCATGCCAACCGCCAGACAACGCGTCAGCGCAGTGCGCCCACCATGAGCCGACAAGGCATAGATCGGCAGGCTGTCGAAGGCGGATTGCGCACGGATGCGACGCACAGCCTCGTAGCCATCCATCATCGGCATCTGCAGATCCATGAATACCAGGTCGTAGCAGTCGGGAGGCTGGGCGGCGAGCTGGGCCAAGGCATCCCGGCCGTCGGCGGCGCTGTCCGTCTCCACCCCCCAGCGCCCCATCAGGGCTACAGCCACGTCGCGACTGGTGGAGTTGTCCTCGACCAGCAGCACGCGCATGCCGTCCAGCGCCCCCTCAGGGCTCCGCCCTCCGCCCTCCACCTCCCGGCGACCGAAGATCACGTCACCGAGACGTTTCAATGCAGCGGGCAGCAGGGGCTTCTCGCAGACGTGCAGGCCACCGGGAAGAATCTCGTGGATACGCGCATCCAGCGCGCGCGGCGTGGTCATCAGCGCGATGTGCCGTGGCACCAGCTCCGTCCGGCTGCGCAGACACTCCAGCAGCGCACCGCCGTCCCGATCCGGGAGCGTCCAGTCGAGGAACAGCAGATCGTAGGGCACGCAATCCCGCTGGGCCGCCTGCAGGCACTCAAGCACCTCGGCCGCGCTGGTCGCCGCATCCACCGCCTCGATGCCCTGCTGGTTGAGCAGGTCGATCAAGGACAGCCGTGCTTCCGGATAATCGTCGGCCACCAGCACCCGCAGCCCCTCCCAGGGAAGCGGCGCAGCGGGCAGCGCGTCGTGGTCATCGCCAAGGACCAGCGGCAGACGTACCTGGAACACACTACCGCGCCGGGGCTCGCTGCTGACCCGCACCTCGCCCTCCATCGCCTCCACCAGGCGCCGCACGATGGCCAGTCCCAGGCCAGTGCCGCCGTACTGGCGGGTGGTGGCGCCGTCGGCCTGCACAAAGTCCTCGAAGATGTGTTCGATCTGCACTGCACGCATACCGATGCCGGTGTCCTCTACACTGAAGCTGACCGGCAGGACCCCAGCGGCGGCCGGCCCGGCCCCGACGCGCAGGGCAACATGTCCGGCGGGGGTGAACTTCACGGCGTTGGAGAGCAGATTGCCAAGCACCTGACCGATGCGCAGCGGGTCGCCGAGGAGCGGAGCTTCGAGCGCCCGAGAGCAGTTCGGCCCAACCTCGAAGATCAGTTCGATCCCCTTTTCGCGAGCCGCCCCCTCGACCATCTGGAGCGCATTGGCAACGACCTGCTCCAGACGGAACGGAATATCCTCGAGCTCCAGGCGGCCCGCTTCGATCTTGGAAAAATCGAGTATGTCGTTCAATGTGTCGAGCAGCGACCGGCCGGCGCTACGGATCTTCTCCGCATACTCGCGCTGGCGTGGCAGCAAGCGGCTGTGCAGAATCAACTCCGCCATGCCGATCACTGCATTGAGGGGAGTACGGATCTCATGACTCATGTTGGCCAGGAACATCGACTTCGCTTGCGTGGCCTGTTCCGCCCTGGCGCGGGCCTGCTGCAGCTCCCGGCCGATCGCCTCGCGCTCACGGATGTCGGTCTCGATGGCCCGGGCCATCGAATTGAGGGTCGTACTCAGCGCCTGCACTTCCTCCACCCCGTTCGCGCAGCCCAAGCGCACGTCGTACTGGCCCCGGGCCAGCTGACCGGTCACTGCGCACATGTCGGCGAGCGGCTGCAGCACCTTCCTGTGGGTGGTGCGGAAGGCCAGCAGGACCAGCAGGGCCGTCATGCCCATACTGACCACCGACGCGATGATCCATGCCCCCAGCCGCTCGCGGGCCTCGGTGACCTCGGCGCCGGTGCGCTGGTCCACCCGCTGCATCAGCTCGGTGACCGCGGTGGCCACGCGGAACCGCTGGCGGTCGTAGTCCGACCCGAAAACCAGTTTCACTGCCACGTCGGGCCGCGGCACCCCCTCTGAGACGATCATGCGGGTATGGGGATCGTACAGTCCCTGGGTGGCCGCGAAGGCCACTTGCTCGATGGCCTTCAGCCCTTCCGTCTCCACCAGCACCTTTTCCAGCGTCGCCAGCTCCGGGCCCTCGAAACCCAGCGCCACCATGCGGGAGCGCATCGATACGCGCGGCCCGGCTCCGCCGGGCACATAGCGGGCCTGCCCGGCGATCACCCGCTCCCAGAACGTCGCGTCATCACCGTCCACGATCGCCGGCGCTTCACCCTCGCGGATAGCCAGGATCGCGTAGTAATAAGTGAGGTAGCGGGTTTCACCAGTCGCTGCATAGGCCCGTACGAGGCGCGACAGGGTATCGGTCTCGCGGCGCAGTTCCTCGACCACCCGCAGAGCGTCAACGCGATGATCCTGGACCGCTTGGGCCTGGTCGAAGGCGCGCAGCACGAGCATCGAGATCGAGCCATTGATACCGACGATCAACAACAACGCAGCCGAGAACAGGAGGGAAAGCTTGCTGAGCTTCATGCACGGGCAAGAACGGGCGACGACCCGAATTATGCCGTACGCAATCGCCGGCGGGGGTGCGCGGCATCACTGAGAAGATCGAGAACGCAATAGAAGGCGCCAGCGGCCAGGGGCGGATTGGTCACCGGCCAGCCCAGGCCTGGAGCAAAGGCCCGCCAACTCCAGCAGCCCAGCCAGGTTCCCCACAGTTCCATCAGCAGGGACAGCAGGAACATCGTCACGTACAAGGCCGGCGCCGGCCCACGTCGTACACAGAGCAGGAACAACAGCACCAGCGGTGGCCCCAGCCAGTCCAGGCCGGCCAGCGCCAGCACCGACACCGCAACGACTGCCAGCCGTGGGCCCCACACCAGCAGCCAGACCGGTAGTCGCACAGCCAGGAATAGGCCCAGCCAGTACAGGAGCACATGGCCAGGAGGTACGAACAGCGGCAGGTTGCCGAGGCGGTAGTCATACAGCTCCCACCACAGCGACAACACCATTTCCCCAGCCGTTGCAATCACGAGGCAGGCGAGCAGGCGTGGCCTCAGCTCCCGCTCCCGCCACAGCAGCCAGCCGAACAGCGCCCACACCCACAGGCTGACCAGCGGCTGCCCCCAGCTACCGGCCAGGCTGTCGGCCAGCAGGCCGCCGGCGATGGTGACGACGATCAGGAAGGCCAGGCGCGGGGCGGACGACATACCGGAACCCCTCGCCTGACCGATGGCTGTGGCTTACTCGATGCCCTGGCTGGCCAGGTATTCCTCGTAGGTGCCGCGGTAATCGATGATTTCGCCCGGCCCGCGGATCTCGAGGATGCGGGTGGCGATGGAGGACACGAAGGCCCGGTCATGGGACACGAAGAACAGCGTGCCGGTGAAGTCCGCGATGCCCGAGTTGAGGGACTCGATGGACTCCATGTCCATGTGGTTGGTCGGCTCGTCGAGGAGCAGCACGTTCTTGCGCTGCAGCATCAGCTTGCCGAACAGCATCCGGCCTTGCTCGCCGCCGGAGATCACCTTGACCGACTTCTTCACGTCGTCGCCCTTGAACAGCAGACGACCCAGCGTGCCGCGGATCAGGGTCTCCGCATCGTCGCCCTCATAGCCACCTTCACGCACATAGCCGCTGATCCAGTCGGTGAGGTTCTCGCCACCGGCAAAATCCTCGGCGTGGTCCTGAGCGTAATAGCCGAGCTTGGCCTTCTCGGCCCACTTGATGGTGCCGAACTGGGGTGTCAGGCCGTGCAGCTCGGAACCGACCAGCAGCTTCAGCAGCGTCGTCTTGCCGATACCGTTCTCACCGATGATCGCGATGCGGTCGTTGGCGTCGGCGGTGAAAGTGAAGTTCTTGATGATCGGGTTGGCCGGATCGTAGCCGAAGGTGAGGTTCTCGATCTCGACGGCCTGGCGGTGCAGCTTCTCCTTCTCGTCGTAGTCGAAACGGATCCACGGGTACTGGCGGCTGGACGGCTTGAATTCCTCGATCTTGATCTTCTCGATCTGCTTGGCGCGGCTGGTCGCCTGGCGGGCCTTGGACTTGTTGGCCGAGAAGCGGCGCACGAACTCCTGCAGCTCCTGAACCTTTTCCTTGGCCTTCTGGTTGGCCGCCGACTGGCGCTCGCGGGCCTGCGTGGACGCCTCGATGTAGTCGTCCCAGGTACCGGGCCAGACCTGGATGCGGCCGTAGTCGAGGTCGGCCATGTGCGTACACACCTGGTTCAGGAAGTGCCGGTCGTGGGAGATGATGATCATCGTGGAGTTGCGCTCGTTGAGCACGTTCTCCAGCCAGCGGATGGTGTTGATGTCGAGGTTGTTGGTCGGTTCGTCGAGCAGCAGGATGTCCGGGTTGGCGAACAGGGCCTGGGCCAGCAGCACCCGCAGCTTCCAGCCGGGGGCGACCTCGCGCATCGGGCCGTTGTGCTGCTCGGTGGGGATGCCGACGCCGTGCAGCAGTTCGCCCGCACGCGCCTCGGCGGTGTAGCCGTCGTACTCGGCGAAGTGGCCTTCCAGCTCGGCCGCCTTCATGTAGTCCTCTTCGGTGGCTTCCGGATTGGCGTAGATGGCGTCCTTCTCCTGCATGCAGGCCCACATCTCGGCATGGCCCATCATCACCACGTCGATCACCCGTACGTCTTCATAGGCGAACTGGTCCTGCTTCAGGAAGGCCATGCGCTCGCCGCTGTCGATGGCGACGTTGCCGGCGGTCGGCTCGAGCACGCCGGCCAGGATCTTCATGAAGGTGGACTTGCCGGCCCCGTTGGCGCCGATCAGGCCATAGCGGTTGCCGTCACCGAACTTGACGGAGACGTTCTCGAACAGGGGCTTGGCCCCGAATTGCATCGTGATGTTATTGGCGATGAGCACGGCAGGTATTCCTTGAGTCCGCCGAGGGAGCGGCGCGACAGCAAAACGGAAAAGGAAAACGCCGGCCAGCGGCCGGCGAAGCTGTTGCAAATTTTACCGATGTTTCAAGCACCTGGGCAAATATCTCGCCCCGGCGCTCAGACCAGCGAAGGGCCGGCTACGATGGCCGCCGCCTCCTGCTCGGAAATGCGCACCGAAGCGGAGGCGATTACATGCACGGTCAGCCAATCGTGCAGCCGCAGAGCGCCATCCTCTTCGAAGGAAGTGAAGCGGCAACCGAGTTGCCCACCCTCCGGCGTGGCGAGAAAATTCACCGTCGTCGCCTCACCGCGGATCTGATCGGGAATGCCATCCAGATGCAGCACAAAGGGGAAGCTGCGCGGCTCCGCCGGCGGCGCACTTGCCGGCACGCCGAAGCCCTCGAGGGACAGGTCGTTCAGCGGCAACCGGAGCCCATCGATCGACACCCAGAAACAGGTGCTACCCCAGCGCCGCGCCACGAAACGCTGACGCTTTCGGCGCTCCGCATGTTGCCCTGCGTCCAATCCATCCTCCGCCATCGCCTCAACCTTTCCACTCTTGCCATCCAGATCTCGATTCTATCCTCTTCCCATAGCTTCATCCCATTGCCGTTTGAAAGCGGCATAGCCACGGCCAACCATGGCCGAAGCCGGACGAATATGTCCCTGCATTGCGGATGGACAGGCACCGTTGCCTCGCGTAGCATCGCGGCCGTCATTGGGGAGTAGCCTCCTTTCTCTCGAAAGGGCCTGCGTCAACATACTTGGCTTCGCGGCCATGGCGCAGGCGGTCCCAAACTTGGCAAGACCTTTGACCACCCGCCTCCGGATTTGGCCGGAGAGGCGCGTGGTCATTCGTCTCTATCCGGCCAAGGGATTTCACATGGAAGCTTTCCTCGTCTCCACGGGCATCGTCGCCCTCGCCGAAATCGGCGACAAGACCCAATTGCTGGCCTTCATCCTGGCCGCCAAATTCCGCAAGCCGGTGCCGATCATCATCGGCATCCTCATCGCCACGCTGGTCAATCACGGCTTCGCCGGTGCCGTCGGTACCTGGGTCACGACCCTGCTCGGCCCGACCACGCTACGCTGGGTGCTCGGCGTGTCCTTCATCGCAATGGCGATCTGGACGCTGATCCCCGACAAGTTCGACGAGGACGACGCCAAGCTGGCCCACTTCGGCGTCTTCGGCACCACGCTGGTGGCCTTCTTCCTCGCAGAAATGGGCGACAAGACGCAAGTGGCGACCATCGCGCTGGCCGCCCAGTACCAGAATCTGGCGGTCGTCGTGGCCGGCACCACCCTCGGCATGATGATCGCCAACGTGCCGGCGGTGCTGCTCGGCGACCGCATCGCGCACGCGATCCCGGTCCGCCTGGTGCATGGCATCGCCGCTGCGATCTTCGCCGTGCTCGGCGTCGCCACGCTGCTCGGTGCCGGCGAGAGCCTCGGTTTCTGAATCCGGCTGCCTGCGTAACACGGCGCCCCTATTCTCCCCCGGCGGGCAGCAACCCGCCGGCCCTTTGGAGATGACCGCATGACCCTGCAAGCGATCGAGAACATCAACCTCGTATCCCTCCTCGACACCCTGTTGAGCCTGGTGACGGCCTTCGTGCTCGGCGGGCTGATCGGTTACGAGCGCCAGTACCGGCAGCGTACCGCCGGGCTGCGCACCAACGTTCTGGTGGCGGTGGGGGCGGCGATCTTCGTGGACATGGCCAACCACCTGGGCGGCCACGAGGGCGCCGAGCACGTGGTGGCCTATGTGGTGTCGGGCATCGGTTTCCTCGGCGCCGGCGTGATCATGCGCGAGGAGGGCAACGTGCGCGGCCTCAACACCGCCGCAACGCTGTGGGGCTCGGCTGCGGTCGGCGCCTGTGCCGGCGCCGACCTGCTGCCCGAGGCCGCCCTCGGCGCGCTGTTCGTGCTGGCGGCCAACACGCTGCTGAGGCCGGTGGTAGACCGCATCAACCGGGAGCCCATCGACACGCTGGCAGTGGAGGTCACCAACACCGTCTACGTGATCGCCCCACGCGAACGCCAGAAGGAAGCTCTGCGCCTGCTCGAAGCCGCACTGGAAGCCGCCGACCACACGGCCCGCGACCTCGTCGTACATGCCTTCGGCGACGATGCGGTGGAAATCGAGGCTGTGCTGATGGCCACCGCCGTGGACGGCGACGAACTGGACCAGCTGACCCGCCGGCTCGCCGAGCAGCCTGGCATCAGCCAGGCCTTCTGGAGCCCCAGCACCACCGAATAGATGCCACGCCCTTTACTCCCGCTCCGTTCGGCGCAACATCTCGTCGAGCATCGCGGAGAACTGCTCGGCGGTCTCGTGGCGTACCAGCGACGGGCCGATCATCGGCGGAAACCAGAAACCCGGCTGGGCTTCGGCGTGGTAACTGAGGCGGGTGCCGCTCCCCTCCGGCTCCAGACGCATCAGGCTCTCCATGCGCTGGACGTTGCCCCCCAGGCCATGGGCACGGATCTCGCTGCAGGGCGTCAAACGGATTTCCCGCAGGGACTCGAAGTTCGCGGAAAACAAGCCGTAGCGGGCTACACCCTGCTGAAGCACCTTCAACACGCCCTCGCCACGCTCAAGGACGCGGCTGCTCTTCAGGTTCGGCACAAAAGACGCCATGTGCTCAAAGTCGGTCAGCACCGCCCAGGCCAGAGCGGGCCGCGCCGACGTGTGCATCACCACATCCACCACGAAACCGCCGTTGGCACGCTCCACATGCACATCCTGCTCGAGCAGCAGCGACCCCATGGCCAGACACCCCGGAGGCGAGGCCAGCAGAGCCGTAGCGAGCACCACGGGAAATGAACGAAGCGCAATCCGCGACATAGCATGGGCAGTTTGGAACAACTGCTACCAGTCTGCCACTTCAAGCTGTCAACTGGCTTCCCGAACGCATACGCATTGTGACTGCTGTCAGCGCCCCCGTCCGTAACGCTCCCACGGCGGCTCGGGGCTCAGCCAGGCCTGGAACTCGCTCAGGAAAGCCCGCACCGCCGGCAGGCGCCCACGGCTGGGCAGATAGCAAGCGTACAGATTGCGACCGAAATCTACTTGCGGCTCGTAGGCGTCGAGCAATGTTTCCAGTTCGCCACGCGCCAGCCCATCGCCGCACAGGTAGGTGGGCAGGATCGCGATGCCCTGCCCGGCGCGCACCGCGTCCAGCGTACTGCCGATGTCATTGAAGCGCAGGCGGCTGTGGATCGGTACGCCGATTTCGTCGCCCTGGGCATCCCGCAGTCGCCACACGCCGCCGTCGCTGAGCAGGTGGCTGAAGCACTGGTGCACCGCCAGGTCGGCCGGCAACCGGGGCCGACCGTGGGCTTCCAGATAAGCCGGTGACGCGCAGATCACGCGCCGCAACACCAGCAGCAGGCGCGACACCACGTCCTCCGGCGGGGACTTGGTCATGCGCAGCGCCAGATCGATGCTCGCATCGGCGAAGTCCACCCGCTCGTCGCTGAGGATCAACTCGCACTCCAGTTCCGGATAGCGTGCCAGCAGGCGCGGTACGAAGGGCGCCACACATTGACGCCCGAACACCGCCGAGGCGCCGATGCGCAGCACGCCGCGCGGTACCTCGTCCACGTTGCGTACCGCCAGTTCGGCGCCATCCACCGCATCGAGGGCCTGCAGCGCGTGGCGGTGGAAGATCTCGCCGGACGGCGTCAGCACCAGCTTGCGGGTGGAGCGCTCGAACAGGCGCACACCAAAGGCCTGCTCCAGTTCGCCGACCTGTTTGCTGACCTGGGCCCGCGTGCAGTCCAGGCGCCGGGCCGCGGCGGCCATGCTGCCTTCCTCGACGACGCGGACGAAACTCTCCCAACTGGCCAGCCAGCGCATTTGTCAATGATCCGTTGACGCACTGGTGACGATTATCGTCTTTTTCAGAGCTTATGCGAAACCTATAGTCGATCCATCCCCTGCTCACCCGGATCGGCATCATGTTCCATACCTTGCGCAAGCCCGACGTCCTGCTCACCACGCTGGCCGCCGCCGGCATCCTGTTGGTCACCATGGGCGCCCGCCAATCCATCGGGCTGTTCGTCAGCCCGCTGAACACTTCCACAGGCCTGGGTATCGCCACCATCAGCCTGGCACTGGCGATCGGCCAGTTCAGCTGGGGCGCCATCCAGCCCATCGCCGGCGCCATAGCCGACCACCATGGGCCGCGCCCGGTGCTGATCGGCGGAGTGCTGCTGCTGGCCGTCGGAAGCGCGCTGACGCCCTTCGTGGACTCCGCCTTTGGCCTGGTGCTGACCCTGGGCCTGCTGTCGGCAATGGGCTCCGGCGCCGGCAGCTTCTCCGTACTGATCGGCGCCGCCGCCCAGCGCATGCCGACGGAGGCCCGCGGCGCGGCGTCCGGCGTCATAAACGCCGGCGGCTCCTTCGGCCAGTTCGTCTTCGCGCCGGTGCTGCAGGCCTTGATCCAGGCCCTCGGGTGGATGGGCGCGATGTGGTCGTTGGCGCTCATGACCCTCGGCGCACTACCCCTGGTAAACAAGCTCACCGACCGGCCCGTCACCCAGCCCCACCACGCCAATGCGACCGCCGACGGCGGCCTGCGCCAGGCCATCGGCACGGCGCTGCACAACCGGGACTACCTGCTACTGCACGCCGGCTTCTTCACCTGCGGCTTCCACATCGCCTTCCTGGTCACCCACCTGCCCGGCGAGGTGAACCTGTGCGGCCTGCCCGCATCGGTGGCGAGTTGGTCGCTGGCGATCATCGGCCTCTCCAACGTGGTCGGCAGCCTGTACGCCGGCGCCTGCATCTCGCGCTATCGCAGCAAGCACGTTCTGGCGGTGATGTACGCATCGCGCGCGGCACTTATCGGCTGGTACCTGCTGGCGCCGCACACGACGATGACCTTCTACCTGTTCGCCGCCGGCCTCGGCCTCACCTGGCTGGCCACCGTACCCCCCACCGCCAGCATCGTCGGCAAACTGTTCGGCATCCGCTACCTGGCCACGCTGTTCGGGCTGACCCTGCTGTCCCATCAGATCGGCGGCTTCCTCGGCGCCTGGCTGGGCGGCCTGACCCTGGCCCACTTCGGTGACTACGGCTGGATGTGGTACGCCGACATGGCGCTGGCGGTGTTCGCCGCGCTGGTCAACCTGCCGATCCGCGAAGCGCCGGTGGCCCGCAAGCTGGCCACTGCCTGAGCGCAGCAAGCCCGCGCTCAGGGCAGGCGGAAACGGGCGATGTCCTGTTCCAGATGACCGGCTAGCGCCTTCAGCTGATGGGCGGTCTGTTCCGTCTCGCTGGAATTGAGGCTGTTGCGCTCGGCCATCTGCGCAATACCCTCGACACGGCGGGCGATCTCGGTACTGGCGGCGCTCTGCTCGCGCAGGGCGTCGCTGATCTCGTTGATGGCCTGCACGGTCCGCCCCGAACCGTCGCGGATCTCGGCAATCGCACCGCCAGCCTGACCGGCCCGCTCCACGCCCTCGCCGACCCGGCCGACGCCCTCTTCCATGGCCTGCACCGCATCCCGCGTGCTGTCCTGGATCGCCTTGACCATCGCAGCGATCTCCTGGGTCGACTGACCGGTACGCTCGGCCAGCTTGCGCACCTCGTCGGCCACCACCGCAAAACCGCGCCCCTGCTCGCCGGCCCGGGCTGCTTCGATGGCTGCGTTGAGGGCCAGCAGATTGGTCTGGTCGGCGATCTCCTTGATCGTGCCGACGATGGCCGAAATCTGCGTCGAGCGCTCGCCAAGACCGCCAACGATGCCGGCAGTGCGCTGCACAACCTCGGAAATCCGGTTGATGTCATCGATGGTCCGTCGCACCACGTCGCCTCCCTCCACCGCCAGCTGACCGGCGTGGGTCGCTTCACCCTGGGCATCCTGCGCATTGGATGAGATGTGGTTGATGCCCACCGTCATCTGCTCGACCGCCGCCGCCATCGCCGACGCTGCGTCGCTCTGGCCGCACGAACTCTGCGCCACCTCGCCGGAGGCCACCACCAGGCGATCCGCCGCCGTCGACAGATCGTCCGCGGTCTGGCGCGCCCCGCGCAGCAGAGTGGCGATCGACCCGCTCATCCGATTGAAGGCCTGGGCCACCCGCTGCAACTCGTCCCGGCAGACCAGATCGACCTTCACCGTGAGGTCACCATCGGCGACCCGCTCGGCACTGGTCGCCAGGCTCGCCACCGCCCCACCGATCGCCGATGACACTGCGGCCAGCAGGTAGATGATGAGCAAGGACACGCCGCTGGCGACCGCTACGGTAATTGCGAAGGTCTGCAGCAAATGGCTCTCGCGGGCCGCGAGCAGACCTTCCAGTTCCGGCAGGAATTGCGTAAAGACATGCCCGTACAGGGCGTCGATGGTGGCCGTCGTGCGCTGCACCCAATCGGCCGCCGGCGTCTCGTAGCGGCCGGCCAGGATGTCGCGCCGGACCACATCGGTTAGCGCCTTCAACTGCGGACCGGCCTCGCCCTCAAGACGCGCCACCGCGGCGGCCAGCGCCGGCCGCTCCGCACTGGCCTTCTTCAGCTCCTTGACGACACTTTGATAACGCGCATCGCTGACCGCCAGCAGTGTAGCCAGGTCTTCCCGATCCTTGTCGGTGGCGCTCTTCTGGGTGAGCAATTGATTGCCCATCGCGCGCATCTTGCCGATCCGCTCCATCACGTCAGGAAGGCGGACCAGCACGGCATCGACGAGATAGAAGCCATCCGCCTCCCGGTCGAGCAGCAGGCCCGACACCGTCACCACATCATCGAGGTAATCCAGCAGGTGCTCGATCAGCTCGCGGTGGGCCATGCGATTGGCAGTGGCGTCCATGCTGCCGCCAGTGGCGACCAGCCGCGACCACTCCTCCCGTACGGCCTGCCACTTCGAGCGGGTCGGCTGCAGCACCGGCGCAGCCTTCAGCACTTCGTCCACCTGATCCATCCAGCGCCCAACCTGGACGGAAGTCTCGTCGGCCCGCCCTTTTGCGTCAGCCTGGCCGGACAGCACGCTGATCATCGCGGCCCTGTGCTTCTGCGCGTCCTGCAAGGCATGCAGGGCCGGAGCCAGAAGCCGCATGCCGGCCTGCTCGGCACGGGTCGCCTGCACCTCGCCCCACAGATTGAAGCCCAGCAGGCTCCCGAGGCCCGCCAGCGCACACACCACGCAGGCGCTGATCACCGCGAACTTGCCGCGAAAACCCAGACGATTAAGGAAGGCCACGGCCGGGGCGAGAAAGACGTTCATGGTGACACCTGCATTCAGTGCGTTGACTTCCTGCCCATCATCACTGGCTGGGGACTCCCTATCATTGATGGACAACAAGAAACGCGAACGATTGTCAAGCCCTCCGCATGCTGCCCCACGGCGGCCATGTGCAACGAAATGCACCGAAAAGCACAAAAAACTTGCCAACCACGAAACTGGTTGATACTATGCGCCCGCTTTTTGCAGTTGCCGAAACATTCGCAACCCACCCGATTTCGCAAAGAGTCCAATCGTCCGGTTGGGCTCTTTGTTTTCAGGTAGTACGCGGCAGTAGCTCAGTTGGTAGAGCGCAACCTTGCCAAGGTTGAGGTCGAGAGTTCGAGACTCTTCTGCCGCTCCAGTCAAAAGCGCGGCGCCCGTCACATGGCGTTTCGTTGTCACCGGGCCTTCTGGCCTGCGACATGCCGGTTCCGGCTCATGTAGCTCAGTGGCAGAGCACTCCCTTGGTAAGGGAGAGGTCGGCAGTTCAATCCTGCCCATGAGCACCAGCACTTGCCACAAAGGCCGACCTCCGGGTCGGCCTTTGTGCTTTCCGCTCCTCTCCCACGCGGCTCCCGCCAACCGCTTCCGCGGCCGGACGACCATCTTTCGCCCGTTCATCGGGCTGACGCCTCCGCGAACTATCCTGTGACCTGAACAGCGACACACCACAACGGCAATTGGCCTTTGATGCATCGCAACAGGGACGCTATCCTGTCTCTATCCTTTCATTCGGCTCCACTCTTTCAAGCGAGACACAGCGTGAGCGACATCGATCTGAAACGCTTCTTCCTGGAACAGGTGCGCCTGTTCGAGCATTTCCCGGCCGACAAGGTCGAGGAGATCGTTGCCAGCGGGCGGCTGGCCACCTACGAAGGCAACGAGGCCATCCTGGAAACCGGCGACGAGGGCCAGTACCTCGGCGTGCTGATCACCGGCCACGCGGAGATCTCGGTCACCGACAACACCGGCACCCGCACAGTGCTGACCCAACTCGGGCCGGGCGAGGTGTTCGGTGTGATGTCCACCCTGACCGGCGACCGCGTCACCGCCGACGTGATCGCCGGCAACCGCTGCTACGTGTTGCTGATCCCGCTGGAGACCTTCAACACCCACATCCTCACCAACCCGAAGGCCATCGGCTACCTGTCGCGGATGCTCCTCGAACGCATGCGCAGCATGTCGCTGGACATCGTGTCGGCCAAGTCCTCCGCCGCGTCGGTGCTGTCACTGCACTCCGCACGCCCGGGCAAGGTAATCGCCCTCAACGTGGGCCTCAGCCAGATCCACTTCGGCATTTACGACACCCGCGACCTCGGCTCCGACGTCCACGGCATCATCGACAACACCGACGAGTACGTGTCGCGCATCAGCGTGATGGTCGGCCCGCAGGTCAAGACCATCACCCGCGACCCCTTCCCCCTGTCCGAGCTGTTCCCGGTCATGCAGGACGCCGCCCGCCAACTCGGCGACGCCTTCGCCTTCGAACTCGATGAAATCTGCGCCGTCGGCCACCGGGTCGTCCATGGCGGCAACCGCTTCGCCGCTGCGGCCGTCATCACGCCGACGGTCATCGCCGACATCGAGGCGCTGTCGGTCTTTGCCCCGCTGCACAACCCGGTGAACGTGGCGGGCATCCGCGAAGCCCTCAAACAGCTGCCCGACGTGCCCCACGTGGCGGTCTTCGACACCGCCTTCCATCAGACCCTGCCGCCCTATGCCTACCTGTACGGTCTGCCCTACGACCTCTACAAGCAGGACGGCATCCGCCGCTACGGCTTCCACGGCACTTCCCACCGCTACGTGTCGCTGAAGTCGGCCGAGGTGCTGAAGCGCCCCCTGGGCGAACTGGAGATCGTGTCCTGCCACCTGGGCATCGGCGCCTCCGTGTGTGCCATCGACCACGGCCGCTCGGTAGACACCTCGATGGGGATGACGCCCACCGATGGGCTGATCATGCCCAGCCGTTCCGGCAGCATCGACCCGGCGGTCATGGTGCACCTGATGGAACGCCAACAGATGTCGCCGGAGGCCCTGTCCACGCTGATCAACACCGAGAGCGGCCTGAAGGGCATCTCCGGCATCTCCAGCAACATCCACGACATCGAAACCGCCGCCGGCAACGGCCACCACCGCGCACTGCTGGCCCACAAGGCCTTCTGCTACCAGATCCGCAAGAACATCGGCGCCTATATCGCGGCGATGGGCGGCATCGACGTGCTGGCCTTCACCGGCGACATCGGCGAGACCAGCGCCGCGGTGCGCAGCCTGGCCTGCCAGGGCCTCGCCTACATGGGCATCAAGCTCGACGAAGAAAAGAACCGCAACCTCGGCAAGGTGGACGACTTCGCAATCATCTCCACCGACGACTCGCCGGTGACCATCCTCGTCATCAACAATGACGACGAGCGCCTGGTGGCCTGGGAAACCCTGCGCGCCATCGAAAGGGACGAACTGATCCGCGAGGCCAAGGCCGAGGAAAAGGCGCCGATGCCGATCCCCGTCGAGATCTCGGCCCACCACGTGCACCTTTCGCAGGCCGACGTCGAAAAACTGTTCGGCCCCGGCCACCAGCTCACGCCGGAACACGAACTGTCCCAGCCAGGCCAGTTCGCCTGCGCCGAGAAGGTGCACCTGGTCGGCCCCAAGGGGCGCATCGCCAACGTGCGCGTGCTCGGCCCGACCCGCAAGGAAACCCAGGTCGAAATTGCGATGACCGAGCAGTTCAAGGTCGGCCTGCAGCCGCCGATCCGCGAATCCGGCGACCTCGCCAACACGCCGGGCATCACCCTCGAAGGCCCGGCCGGCAGCACCACCATCGAACGCGGCGTGATCTGCGCCCAGCGTCACATCCACATGACGCCGGAAGACGCGCGCCGCCTGCGGGTGCGCGACAAGTACGTGGTGCGCGTGCGGGTCGAGGGCGAGCGCGAGCTGATCTTCGGCGACGTGATCGTGCGGGTCAGCCCGAGCTACCGGCTGGCAATGCACATCGACACCGACGAGGGCAACGCCGCCAACATCCGCACCGGCATGCTCGGCTACATCGAGGAAATCCAGAGCCGCCATTGAGCCCCGTGGGTCGGGCTGTGCCCAGCCCGACCACCGTGAAAACCAGGAAGCCCGGCATGGCCCGGCGTTTCCTGGCACGCCGCGGCAGACAGCTCGAACGTCGGCGCGCTAATCGTTCCGTTCGAGAAAGCGCCGGGTCGCCAGGCGCAGAAAATCCATCTGCTGGCGGAAGGCCCGGCAACCACGGCAGAACAGCAGGTGCAGTCTCAGGCGCAGCCGCTCGCCATGACTGAGCGGGCGGTCCAGCGCCTCGGACATCAAATGGGTGGCGTCCTTGCAATTCATCATGATGCCCGGCCCTCCTCGCCGAACCAGCCGTGGCTGAGACACTGCCGCAGCGCCGCGCGGGCCCGGTGCAGGATCACATTGCAGTTATTGGCAGTAAGCGCCAGCGTGGCGCAGATCTCGTCGGTCTCGAAACCGAGGAATTCGCGCATCATGAAAACCCGCGCGGTGCGCGCCGGCAGCACCTCCAGGCAGGTCTCGAAGACCTGCCAGAACTGGCGCTGGGCCAGCGCCTCTTCCGGGTCGCCCCAGGCCTGCGGACGCCCCTGCGGGCTCCAGTGTTCGTTTTCCTTGAAGAGCTTGTCGAAGGCCTCGTCGAGTTCGCCCTCGTCATGCTCGAAGCTGGAAATCTGCACCGTGCGGCCGCGCTCCCGCAGGGTGTCGATGATCTTGTGGCGCAGGATCGTGAAGATCCAGGTCTTCAGCGCCGAGCGCCCGGCGAAACGGTCAATGCCGAGCAATGCCGACTCGATGGCTTCCTGCACCGCGTCGTCGGCGGCTGCCTCATCGTGTAGTTGCAGGCGTGCGAATTTCAGCATCTGCGGGCGAAAGCCCGAAATGAGGTCGGCATTCCCGGAGTCGATCATGTCTGGCGAATGGGTTGCAGGGCGGCTCTCCCGTACGGTCCGCCATGCAGCCACCGACGGATCCACGCATCCATGCTCAGCCGCCCCGGCCCAAGCAGGATCAGTGGCATGAGCATAGCAAGGAAGAGCAGCGGCAACTTGAAATTGCCGTGGCCATCGTCGGTGATCGCATAGCCCAACCACAGCTCGCCGAACCCGGCCCACTCCGCCGGCCAATGCACGGCAGCGATCGCCACCACCGTCAGCACTGCCAGTGCCACGCTGAAGAAGCGTGTCGCCAACCCCAGCAGCAAAGCCACGCCGCCGATCAACTCGATCCACGTGGCGAGCTGCCAGCTGATCTCCGGCGGAACCACGTCAAAGGGAAACGGAAACTGGTCCTGGATGTCGGCGAACCAGTTGTGACCGAAAAATTTTTCCCGTCCCGAATCGAAGAACTCCCAGGCCAGCAGAGCCCGCAGGCCGAGCAGGGCAACCCACTGGCCAAAGCTATCCAGGTGGCCGAGGCCGCCATCGAGACAGGCCGATACCTGGCTGCGGATCGTATTCATGTGCGTTCTCCCAGTAAAACGCCGTGGTGGCGCAACTCGGCCAGGTTATGCCGGCCAAAATCGATGAAAGCGGTGTCGGCCGGTCGTCCCAGCTCCGCCGCCAGGGTTTCGAAGGCGATCCGCCCGCTGCACTCGCCATCGAGCAAGCTCAACAGGCGCGCCGTAGCCGGGCTCAATGCCATGAAGCACACCGCGTCCAGCGCATTCCGATACACCGCCAGGTGAACCGGTTCGGGCTGGCGCGGCCGGAAATCCGGGCCGATGCGCTGCACCGGCCATGCGAAGGCCAGGGACAGCAGGGCCGGGTTGACCAGCGGCACGCCGTCGACCAGGTCACCATCCGGACGGTGCGGCGGCACCGCCACCTCCATCACATCCACCGCCAGCTCGGCCCATTCATAGCGCAATAGTTCACCGAACCAACGCGGCAACCGCTGGCGGCAGGCGCCGCTGTCAAGGTAAGCCAGCAGCTCTTGCGGAATCTCGCGGAACCATGGCGTCACGCAGTCCCAGTCGCGCAGGAAGGCGCGGCAAAGGCGAGTCCACCGCGCTTCGCCCAGGGTGGCCCGCGCCACCGGAAAGCAGCGATCCAGGAAACCTCTCAGACGCTGGAACACGAGCCTCTCATACACCGCCATGCGCGCGGCGGGCACGCCTGCCGGACAGGCGGCGCGCCGGCCATGACGCAGACGCCGGCCGAAGGCAGCCTGCCAGGCCTGCAGCGTCCCTGGCACAGCCAGATCAGCGGGCCGGCTCATGCCACCACCTCGGCCGTGCGCCGCGCGCAAGCCTGGCGGGCGACGATCTGCGCAACCTCAGCCCCCAGCGCGGCCAGGGGCGGAAAGTTGAAATCCCGCTCCAGGCAGGTCGGCAAGGGTCCAGTACGTGCATAGGCGGCATCGAGCAGCGCCCACACCGGATCGATCACATCCGCGCCGTGGGTGTCGATGCGCAGCCCGTCCGGCTCCACGTCATGCCCCGCCACATGAATGTAGCAACAGCGCTCCAGCGGCAGCCCGTGCAGAAAGTCGTAAGGGTCGAAGCCAAAGTTGGCCGCATTGACGAGAATGTTGTTCACGTCCAGATGCAGGCAGCAGTCTGCCTCCTCCACCACGGCGCGGATGAATTCCGCCTCGCTCATTTCGGCACCCGGAGGGGCGACGTAGTAGGAGGCATTCTCTATGCCGATGCGCATGCCCAGCATGTCCTGGGCCTGACGGATGCGCGCGGCAACCCAGCGCACCGCGTCACCGGTACAGGGCAGCGGGAACAGGTCATAGAGCTGGCCGGCATCGCCGCACCAGGACAGATGCTCGGTGTACAGACCGATGCCGTGCTCAAGCATGAAAGCACGGATGCGCGCCAGCAGCTCCATGTCGAGGGGCTGGGGGCCGCCGAGATTCAGCGACAGTCCATGGCAGACGAAGGGATAACGCTCGGTGAAGGCACGCAACTGGCGGGCCGAACGGCCGCCCATGGCGGCCCAGTTTTCAGGCGCCAGCTCGAAGAAATTCACCGCGGCGGGCACGCCGGCCTCCAGCTCGGCCAGCAGTTCGCGGCGAAAGCCGAGCCCGGCCCCGTGGGGAATGCATCCTGACATGTCGAACTCTCCCTTGAGGGCCGGGGAAGGGCGTCTGCCCGCCCCGGCCATTCCGCCCGATTACTTCTTCTTGTCGGCACCGCAGCTGCCGTCAGCCTTCTTGTCGGCGCCACAGCTGCCATCGGCTTTCTTGTCCATCGCCATCTTGTCGTTCATTTTCGCTTCGGCCTTGTGCGCGGACTTCCTCGCGGCCTTTTTGTCGGCACCGCATTTGCCTTCGCCGCACTTGCCGTCCTGCATCTTGGTGTCGGCCTGGGCCAGCTGGTAGCCGGCAGCCAGCGGCTTGGCGGCAAAGGGGTTGTCGGCGGCATGGGCGGCGCCGAAGGCGACGGAAGCGGCGAGAGCAGCGGTGAGAGCGGTAGCCTTGTTCATTGCGAATCTCCTAGAGGGGTTGAAAGCAGACCTGCCGGACGCCAACGTGGCGCCCCGAATTATCAGGTACTGGCGATTGGACGGAGATGCCCCCCGCGTTCTTACACGCCTGGAGAAAATAATTTGGCGCAAAAAAACGCCGGCATGCGCCGGCGGGTAAAGGGCCGGACTAGCGGCCGAGAGGGAAAGGAAAAACGGTGTCGGGCGCTCAGCTCTTCGGCAGGCGGCCCATGAGGTAGAACTCGTCGTTGGGGCGCAGGGAGATCAGGTTGGCGAGCCGGTTGCTCATCGCGAAGAAGGCGGTGATCGCACCGATGTCCCAGATCGCCTCGTCGTCGAAACCGTGATCATTGAGCGCCGCGATGTCGGCATCGCCGACGCTGGCCGAGTCGAGGGACAGCTTCAGTGCGAAGTCGAGCATGGCCTGCTGGCGCGGGCTGATCTCGGCCTTGCGGTAGTTGGTGGCCAGCTGGTCGGCGACGCGCGGGCTCTTGGCCCGGATGCGCAGGATCGCCCCGTGGGCGACCACACAGTACAGGCACTGGTTGGCGCCGGAGGTGGCGACGACGATCATCTCCCGCTCGGCCTTGCTGAGGCCGGCATCCTTCTCCATCAGCGCGTCGTGGTAGGCGAAGAAGGCGCGGAATTCCTCCGGGCGGTGGGCCAGCGCAAGGAACACATTGGGCACGAAACCGGCCTTCTCCTGCACGGCCAGGATGCGGGCACGCACATCCTCGGGCAGGTCGGCGAGTTCGGGAACGGGGTAGCGGCTGATCGGCAGATCGGACATGGCTTGTCTCCTGGAATCTTGTTATGGCTTAGCGCGGGGTGCGCGGAGGCAGTGTAGCCGGCCCGCCGCAGCCCACGGCGCGGGCCGGCTCAGATCGTCGGAAAGTACAAACGAATTGGCGGAAAGCGCATGACGGCGGCCACCGGGCCAATACCGGCGGTATGCACAGAACTGCTGCCTGCAGCACTTATCGCCACCGCCCCACTCCCCTAAGATCAGCCCGACATCATCGAAACGAGGAACACGGCCATGCGCATCCGGATTGCCTGGGACCACGGGGAAGTCTTTGCCCGCCTGGACGACACGCCGGGCAGCCGCGCGATGCTGGCTGTGCTGCCGCTGCAATCCACCGCAGCGAGCCGCGGCGATGAGCTCGTCCTCAGCGTTCCGCTGCGCGTCCGCGCTGGCAGCAAGACCCGTAACAACCTGGAGCCGGGCACCGTGTGCTACTGGCCAGCCGGCGCGTCCATCGCCCTGCCCTTCGGCTCGTCGGCGGTCCACCACAATAGCGGCTGCCAGGTGCTCGGCCGCCTGGAGGACGACCCGCGCCTGCTGCGCCAGGTGCGCAGCGGCCACCTGCTGACGGTAACGCTGGCCTGATGGACACGCAGCACCTGGGCTGCCCTCAGCGTTCCCAGTAGCCCGGCTCGGCATAGATGCGCTTGAGGTAGTCCATGAAGACGCGCACCTTGGCCGGCAGGTAGCGCTGCTGCGGATAGACCGCCTGGATCGCGTAGGCCGGCGCGGCGAAGTCGTCAAGCACGGTGACCAGCTCGCCGCGCTTCAGCTCACCTTCGATCTCCCACGTCGACCGCCAGCCGATGCCGAGGCCCTGCTTGACCCAGCTGTAGAGCAGCTCGCCATCGTTGCAGTCGAGGTTGCCGCTGACCTTCACCGCCACCATCTTGCCGTCCTGCAGGAAGGACCAGCCACGCTGCTGGCCGCCCTGCAGGTTGAAGGCCAGGCAGTTGTGGTGGGCCAGGTCGTCCAGCGTGCGCGGCACGCCGTGACGCTCGAAATAGGCTGGCGTGCCGCACACCACCCGCCGGTTTCCGGCCAGCCTGACCGCCACGTAGTTGGGGTCGATCACCTCGCCGATGCGGATCGACATGTCGTAGCCCTCGCGCACCAGGTCCACCACGCTGTCGGTCAGGTTGAAGGACAGCTTGAGGTCCGGATACAGGGCCTGGAAGGTCGGCCCGTGGGGCGCCACATGGCGCCGCCCGAAGGCCGCTGGCGCCGACACCACCAGGTGGCCGCGCACCGTGTTGCGGCCAGCAGTGATCGCCGACTCCACGTCGTCGAAGTCCTTGAGCAGCTGGCGCGCCTGTTCGAGGAAACGCTCCCCCAGCTCGGTAAGGTGCAGACCGCGGGTCGAACGGTGCATCAGCTTCACGCCGAGGCGCCCCTCCAGCGCATCCAGGCGTCGCCCCATGACCACCGGCGTGACCTGCTCGACCAGCGCCGCCGCCGCGAAGCTGCCCTTTTCCGCCACCAGCACGAAGCTCCTCAGCTCGGTGTAACGATCCATGCGGACCCCTCCTGCGCGGACAGCAGCCGGCCGTCCATCAGGCCCCCGGCACGCGGGCCACGTGCAGCAGGTTGGTGCTGCCCTGCTGGCCGAAGGGCAGGCCGGCGATGACCACCACCGTGTCGCCCGGCTGTGCCACGCCCTCGCGCAGGGCCGCGGCGGTGGCGTGCTCGATCATCTCGACCACGTCATGCACCTCGTCGAAGGGCACCGGATGCACGCCCCAGGCGATGGCCAGGCGGCGCGCCGTGGCCTGCCGCGGGGTCAGCGCCAGGATCGGCGTCACCGGGCGTTCCCGGCTGGCCCGCAGGGCGCTGAAGCCGGAGCTGGTGAAGGCCACCGTGGCGGCCGGTTCGAGCAGGCCGGCGATGCGGCGCAGCGCGCAGCAGATGGCGTCCGGCGTGGTCGCCGCGGCCGGCGTGTGGCTGGCCTCCAGCTCGCCGCGCCAGGCCGGGTCCTGCTCCACCTCGCCGATGATGCGGTCCATGATGGCCACCGCCTCCACCGGGTACTGGCCGGAGGCCGACTCGGCGGACAGCATCACCGCGTCGGCACCTTCATATACCGCGGTGGCCACGTCGGAGGCTTCGGCGCGGGTCGGCACCGGCGCGCTGATCATCGACTCGAGCATCTGCGTCGCCACCACCACCGGCCGGCCGGCGGCCCGCGCGGCACGCACGATACGCCGTTGCAGCACCGGCACCTGCTGGGGTGGCAGTTCGACGCCCAAGTCGCCACGGGCCACCATCACGCCGTCGGCCAGCGCCACGATCTCGTCCAGGTGCTCGATGGCCGCTGGCTTCTCCAGCTTGGCCATGATCCACGCCTGATCGCCGATCAGCTCGCGGGCCTCGCGGATGTCTTCGGGGCGCTGCACGAAGGACAGCGCGACCCAATCGACGCCCATCTCCAGGCCGAAGGCCAGGTCGGCCCGGTCCTTGGCCGTCAGCGGCGAGATCGGCAGCACCACGCCGGGCACATTGACGCCCTTGCGGTCGGACAGGGGGCCGCCGACCAGCACGGTGGTCTCGGCATGGTCCGGCCCGAAACTATCGACACGCAGGCGCAGCTTGCCGTCGTCGAGCAGCAGCTCGGTACCGGCTTCCAGCGCAGCGAAGATCTCCGGATGCGGCAGACCGGCGCGGGTCGCGTCGCCGTCGGCCGGGTCCAGGTCGAGGCGGAAGGACTGGCCGGCCTCGAGCAGCACCTTGCCGCCGGCGATGCGGCCGACGCGCAGCTTGGGGCCCTGCAGGTCCATCAGCACGCCGATCGGGCGACCGCGCTCGGCCTCCACCTGGCGGATCAGCTTGAGGCGTTCGGCGTGGTCGGCATGGCTGCCGTGGCTGAAGTTGAGACGGAAGACATCGGCACCGGCATCGAAGAGTTCGCGGATGCGCTCCAGCGTCGAGCTGGACGGGCCGAGGGTGGCGAGGATGCGGGAACGGCGGGCGCGCTTCATCACTTCACCTCCGCCAGTGCGGCAACCCCGGCGCGGGCCACCTGGGCATCTTCGCCGGCCTTCACGCCGGACACGCCGACGGCGCCGATGATCGTGCCATCGACGACGATCGGCTCGCCGCCTTCCAGCGGCACCACCGGCATCGCCAGCGCGGCGATGCGGCCGTTGTTCACCATCTCCTCGAAGGCCTTGCTGGGCTTGCCGGTGAGCACGCTGGTGCGGGCCTTTTCCGGCGCCACGGCGGCGCTCATCAGCGGTGCGCCGTCCATGCGCTGCAGCCACAGGGCGTGGCCGCCGCCATCGCAGACGGCGATGCTGACCGCCCAACCCTGGGCCCGCGCCTCGGCCTCGGCGGCCGCGGCGATACGCTTCACGTCATCGAGCGTGAGCGCCTTGATGTTCTTCATGTGTGTCTCCTCGTTATTCGTTTGGTGTGCTGCAGCCGGGGCGACTGGATTCGCCCCGGCGGGTCAGGTGACCAGGATCGCCCGGAAGTCATTCACGTTGGTGAGGGTCGGCCCGGTCACCAGCGAATCGCCGAGGGCCTCGAAGAAGCCGTGGCCGTCGTTGTTGTCGAGGCTGTCGCGGGGGCGGATGCCCTTCGTCCAGGCCCGTTCAAGGGTGTCGGGGAAGACCAGCGCGCCGGCGATCTCCTCCAGGCCGTCCACGCCATCCGTGTCGCCGGCCACCGCATGGATGCCGGACGCACCGTCGAGGGCCACCGCCAGGGACAGCAGGAACTCCACGTTGCGCCCGCCGCGCCCCTTGCCGCGCACGGTGACGGTGGTCTCGCCGCCGGACAGCAGCACACAGGGCGCCGCGATGGGCTGGCCGTGGCGCTTCACCTGCAGCGCGATGGCGGCCATCACCTTGCCCACGTCGCGGGCCTCGCCCTCGATGCTGTCGCCGAGCAGCAGCGGCGTCACGCCGGCAGCGCGGGCCACCTCGGCGGCGGCCTCCAGGGCCATCTGCGGGGTGGCGATCAGGTGCGTGCCCACGCCCGCCAGGCGCGGATCGCCCGGCTTGACGGTCTCGCCGGAGCCGCTCTCCAGCAGCGCGCGGGCACCGGCCGGCAGCTCGATGCCGTAGCGGCGGACGATCTCCAGCGCACCGGCGCAACTCGTCGGGTCGGCCACCGTGGGCCCGGAGGCGATGTCCATCGGGTTGTCGCCGGGCACGTCGGAGATCAGCAGGTTCACCACCCGCGCCGGGTGGCAGGCCGCCGCCAGCTGGCCGCCCTTGATCGCCGACAGGTGGCGGCGCACGCAGTTCATCTCGGAGATCGTCGCACCGGACTTGAGCAGGGCCCGGTTGATGGCCTGCTTGTCCTCCAGCGTGACGCCCGCGCCGGGCAGCGGCAGCAGCGCCGAACCGCCACCCGAGATCAGGCAGATCACCAGGTCGTCGGCGGTGAGGCCGCGCACCAGTTCGAGCATCCGCGCGGCCGCCTCGCGGCCCGCCGCGTCGGGCACCGGATGGGCCGCCTCGACGATCTCGATGCGCTCGCAGGGCACCGCGTAGCCGTAGCGGGTCACCACCAGGCCGGACAGCTCGCCCGGCCAGTGGCGCTCCAGCGCCTGGGCCATCGCCGCCGAGGCCTTGCCGGCGCCGATGACGAGGGTTCGCCCCTTGGGCGGCTCGGGCAGGAAGCGGGGAATGCAGTGCTCGGGCTGGGCGGCATTGACCGCGGCGGTGAACATTGCGGTGAGGAGATCGCGGGGGGCGCTGTGCATGTGGGTTGTCCTTGTCGTTCAGCGGCGGCCCAGGTCGAGGAAGCGCACCCACTGGGAGCCCTTCCACAACACCGTGCGGCCCATGTCCATCAACTGCTCGGCGCCTTCCACGACGGTCAGGAAGTGGTTGCCGGCGAGCTGCCCCATTTTGCTGGCAAAGCGGCTGCTGCCATAGGCAAACAGGATCTCGGTCTCCGAGAAGCCGCCCGGGTAGAGCAGCACATCGCCCCGCGACGGGTGGCTGGTGTGGTTCTCGAAGTCCAGGCCGGTGTCAAAGTCGGCCAGCGGCACCCACACCGCCTCGCCGCTCCAGCGGGAATGGATGACCTGGTTGGAGAAAGGCAGCATCTTCAGGAAGGCCGCGCAGGTCTTCGGCGCGGCATCCTCTTCGAGCCGGGCGACAAAGCGGTAGGAACCGACTTCGATGGCGAGATGGCGCACCGGCTCGCTCCTCAGTCGGCAGCCTGCTGGCCGATCTCGAAATTGGCCATCTTCTCGAGAGCCCGCACCAGCGCCGAGTGGTCCCAGCCGGCGCCGCCGTGGGCCGCGCAGGTGTTGAACAGCTCCTGGGCAATGGCGGTACTGGGCAGCGCGACGCCGAGCTGGCGGCCGGTGGTGAGAGCCAGGTTGAGGTCCTTCTGGTGCAGGGCGATACGGAAACCCGGATCGAAAGTCCGCTTGACCATGCGCTCGCCGTGCACTTCGAGGATGCGCGAGTTGGCGAAGCCGCCCATCAGCGCCTGGCGCACCTTGGCGGGATCGGCGCCGGCCTTGGCGGCCAGCAGCAGGGCCTCGCCCACCGCCTCGATGGTCAGCGCGACGATGATCTGGTTAGCGACCTTGGTGATCTGGCCGTCGCCGTTGCCGCCGACCAGGGTGATGTTCTTGCCCATCAGCTCGAACAGCGGCTTGACCTTGTCGAAGGCCGCCTCGCTGCCGCCGACCATGATGGTCAAGCTGGCCGCCCTGGCGCCCACTTCGCCGCCGGACACCGGCGCGTCGAGGTATTCGCAGCCCAGCGCATTGATGCGCTTGGCGAAATCCTTGGTGGCCACCGGGGAGATGGAGCTCATGTCCACCACCGTCTTGCCGGCGGAGAGGCCCGCGGCAACGCCCTCGGGGTTGAACAGGGCGTCTTCCACGTGGGGGGTGTCGGGCACCATGGTGATGATGATGTCGGCCTGGCGGGCCACCTCGGCGCCGTTGGCGCAGGTCCGCGCACCGGCCTCGACGAGTTCCGCCGGCGTGGCGCCGTGGGTGAAGGTGAAGACGGTGTGACCGCCCTTGATGAGGTGACCGGCCATGGGGGCGCCCATGATGCCGAGACCGATGAAGCCGATGTTTGCCATGATGTCTTGTCTCCTGGTGGTGATCGTCGTGGGGCCGGCGCTCAGGCGTTCTTCAGCCAGCCGAGGCCTTCCGTGGTGGTGGTGGCGGGCTTGTATTCGCAGCCGATCCAGCCGGCGTAGCCGAGCCCGTCGATGTGGCGCAGCAGCCACGGGTAGTTGATCTCGCCGCTGCCCGGCTCGTGGCGGCCGGGGTTGTCGGCCAGCTGGATGTGGGCGATGCGCGGCAGGTTCTTTGCAATGGTCGCCGCCAGCTCGCCCTCCATGCGCTGGGCGTGGTAGATGTCGTACTGCACGAACAGGTTGTCGGAACCGACCTCGTCGAGGATCTCCAGCGCCTGCGCCGTGCGGTTCAGGTAGAAGCCGGGGATGTCGTAGGTGTTGATCGGCTCGACCAGCAGGCGGATGCCGGCTTCCTTCAGCTGCGCCGCGGCGAAGCGCAGGTTGGCGACGAAGGTCTCGCGCAGCGCGGCCTCGGACACGCCGGCGGGGGCGATGCCGGCCAGGCAGTTGATCTGCGAGCAGCCGAGGGCACGGGCATAGTCGATGGCGGTAGCGACGCCATCACGGAACTCGGCGACCCGCGCCGGGTGGCAGGCGATGCCACGCTCGCCGGCTTCCCAGTTGCCGGCGGGCAGGTTGTGCAGCACCTGGACCAGGCCATGGCGTGCCAGCTCGGCGGCCAGCTCTTCCTTGGCAAAGGCATAGGGGAAGAGGTATTCGACCCCCTTGAAGCCGGCTGCCGCGGCGGCGCCGAAGCGCTCCATGAAAGGCAGCTCGGTGAACAGCATGGAAAGGTTGGCGGCGAAACGCGGCATGGTCGTGTCCTTTCGTTGGCCCGGAGGGGCGTGAGGCCGTGGGGCGAATGACATCGCCCGCACGGGGTCAGGGTGCAATCAGTCCAGCAGAGCCACCGCGGTCGGGGCGTCGGCGCCGCAGGCGGCCAGATCCTCGAACTCGTTGATGGCGTTGATCTCGGTGCCCATCGAGATGTTGGTGACGCGCTCGAGGATGATCTCGACGACCACCGGCACGCGGAACTCCTCCATCCATGCGTAGGCCTGGGCGAATGCCGCCTGCACGTCCTCGGCCTTGCGCACGCGGATCGCCTTGCAACCGAGGCCTTCGACGACGGTGACGTGATCGACGCCGTAGCCCTCGGTCTCGGGGGCGTTGATGTTCTCGAAGGCCAGCTGCACGCAGTAGTCCATGTCGAAGCCGCGCTGGGACTGGCGGATCAGGCCCAGGTAGGCGTTGTTCACCACCACGTGCAGGTAGGGCAGCTTGAACTGGGCGCCGACGGCCAGCTCCTCGATCATGAACTGGAAGTCGTAGTCGCCCGAGATCGCCACCACCTTGCGGGACGGATCGGCCGCACACACGCCGAGGGCCGCCGGGATGGTCCACCCGAGGGGGCCGGCCTGGCCGCAATTGACCCAGTGGCGCGGCTTGTAGACATGCAGGAACTGGGCGGCAGCAATCTGCGACAGGCCAATGGTGCTGACGTAGGTGGTGTCCTTGCCGAAAGCCTTGTTCATCTCTTCATAGACCCGCTGCGGCTTCATCGGCGTGGCCTCGAAGTGGGTCTTGCGCTGCAGCGTGCGCTTGCGCTCCTGGCACTCGGCGACCCACGCGCTGCGGTCGGCGAGCTGGCCGGCGGCCTTCATGTCACGGGCCACGGCGATCAGCTGGTCGAGGGCCGCGCCGGCGTCGGAGACGATCCCGTAGTCGGGCCCGAACACACGGCCGATCTGGGTCGGTTCGATGTCGATATGGACGAACTTGCGCCCTTCCGTATAGACCTCGACGGAGCCGGTGTGGCGGTTGGCCCAGCGGTTGCCGATGCCGATCACGAAATCGGAGGCCAGCATCGTCGCGTTGCCGTAGCGGTGGGAGGTCTGCAGGCCGACCATGCCGGCCATCAGCGGATGGTCGTCGGGGATCGTGCCCCAGCCCATCAGCGTCGGGATCACCGGCACGCCGGTGAGCTCGGCGAACTCCTGCAAGCGGGCCGCCGCGTCGGCGTTGATGACACCGCCGCCGGCCACGATCAGCGGACGCTCGGCGGCGTTGAGCATGGCCAGCGCCTTCTCGGCCTGGGCGCGGGTCGCCGCCGGCTTGTGCAGCGGCAGGGATTCGTAGGTGTCGATGTCGAACTCGATCTCGGCCATCTGCACGTCGAAGGGCAGGTCGATCAGCACCGGGCCGGGGCGGCCGGAGTGCATGACGTGGAAGGCCTGCTGGAAGACGCGCGGCACCAGGGCCGGCTCACGCACGGTGACGGCCCACTTGGTGACCGGCTTGGCGATGGACTCGATATCCACGGCCTGGAAGTCTTCCTTGTAGAGGCGCGCCCGCGGCGCCTGGCCGGTGATGCACAGGATGGGGATGGAGTCGGCGGAGGCCGAGTAGAGGCCGGTGATCATGTCGGTGCCGGCCGGGCCGGAGGTGCCGATGCACACCCCGACGTTGCCGGCCGTGGCACGGGTGAAGCCTTCGGCCATGTGGGACGCGCCTTCGACGTGGCGGGCCAGCACGTGCTTGAAGCCACCGTCCTTCTTCATCGCCGAGTAAAGGGGGTTGATCGCTGCGCCGGGCACGCCGAAGACGGTCTCCACGCCTTCCTTGCGCATCACCGCCGCGGCGGCATCCACTGCTCTCATTCGGGCCATTTCTTGTCCTCCTTTGGGGTCTGTCCGATGAATCGATGGGGACAGCTTAGGGATAAAGGCGGGCGGCTTGAATTGCCGCCGGGATCGGTTCTTTCGATACTTTTCATATCGACTACCGGTGCAAGAAGGCCGCCCTCGATACGCTGCGCGGATTGCCGCAGCGCACCGAAGGCGGCCCCGTGATCAGCGCAAAGTGCCGTTCAGCAGCAGATAACCGGGCACCCAGCCGGTCAGCACACCCTGCCCGATGGCGACGCAGGCGGTCAGCCGGGTCAGCGGCTTGTTCAGCGCCAGCAGCAGGAAGAAGAGCAGCCAGAGTATCGACCAGGCCACCCACGACAGGCCCAGCCACCATTCCCCCGGCGAGTTCGCCAGGCGTAGGCAGTCCGCCGCCACCGGCACCGCGGTGAGGGCCACGAACAGACTGAACCAGCCCAACCCACGGCCGTCGGCACCGCTGTAGCGGTTGATCGCCACCCACAGGTAGGTGAAGGAGAACAGCAGCGACAGCGCCGCCGCCTTCACCGAGGCCAGGTCAGCCCCGTCGCCGAAGGCCAGCTTGAGGGCCACCAGCAGGCTCAGGCCGCCGGCGAACAGGTTGATCACCGGGATCTCCCGGTCGCCGATGCGGCCGAGCATCCACAGGCCGTTGAGGATCAGCACGGCGCCCACGTAGAGCAGCGCCAGTCCGAGCAACATCGCCGCGCCCTCAGCGCCGGGCCAGCGCCGCGCCGCCGGCGAAGCGGGCCGCCGGGCCCAGCTCGCGCTCGATGGCGAGCAGCCGGTTGTACTTCTCGACGCGGTCCGAACGGCTCGCCGAGCCGGTCTTGATCTGCCCGCAGGCGGTGCCCACCGCCAGGTCGGCGATGGTCGTGTCGCCGGTCTCGCCGGAGCGGTGGGAGACGATTGCCCCGTAGCAGTGCTGGCGCGCCAGCGCGATGGCGGCGAGGGTCTCGCTGAGGGTGCCGATCTGGTTGGGCTTGATCAGGATCGCGTTGGCGACGCCCTTGTTGATGCCCTCGGCGAGCAGGCGGGTGTCCGTCACGAAGAGGTCGTCGCCGACCAGTTGCGTGCGCCGGCCGAGACGGTCGGTGAGCTGGCCCCAGCCGGCCCAGTCGTCCTCGGCCATGCCGTCCTCGATGCTGACGATCGGGTAGTCGGCGACCAGCTTGGCCAGGTAGTCACAGAACTCGGCCCGCGACAGGTCGAGGGATTCGCCGGCCAGCACATAGCGCTCGCCCTGGGCGAACTCCGACGACGCGCAGTCGAGGGCCAGCGCTACCTGGCTGCCCGGCTCGTAGCCGGCCAGGCGGATCGCTTCGAGGATCAGGTCGAGGGCCTGGCGGGTGCCCTCCACGTTGGGCGCGAAGCCGCCCTCGTCGCCCACCGAGGTCGGGAAACCGTAGCGGTCGAGCAGGCCGCGCAGCGCATGGAAGACCCCGACCCCGGCGCGCAGCGCGTCGCCGAAGCGCTCGAAACCATGGGGCACGATCATGCATTCCTGGATGTCGAGGCTGTTGTTGGCGTGGGCGCCGCCATTGAGCACGTTCATCAGCGGTACCGGCAGCACCGGCTCGCGGCCGTCCGACAGGTGGCGGTACAGCGGCTGGCCGGCCGCCGCCGCCGCCGCATGGGCGCTGGCCAGCGACACCGCCAGCAGCGCGTTGGCGCCGAGGCGCGACTTGTCGGGCGTGCCGTCGAGTTCGCACAGGATGCCGTCGACATCCGCCTGGCGGGCCGCGTCGCGGCCCTTCAATGCGGCGGCGATGGGGCCTTCGACGTGGGCCAGGGCCTTTTGCACGCCCTTGCCGCCGAAGCGCGCGGGGTCGCCGTCGCGCAGCTCGAGGGCTTCACGCTTGCCGGTGGACGCCCCGGAGGGCACCGCCGCGGTCCCGCGGTGGCCGGACTTCAGCGTGACGGTTGCCTGCAGGGTCGGATTGCCACGGGAATCGAGGATTTCGAGTCCTTCGATATGGCTTATTTCGTACATGTAATGCTGTCTCCAGGAAAGTACTCGGGGCCAATTCGCAGGCCCGGCGAACGCCGGGCCGCTGCGCCAACAGCTTAGGGACAAAGCCGGGTCGCTTGAATTGGCACCGGAATAGGCACTTTCGATACGCACCGTATCGACGCTGGCGCGCGGGGCATGGTCAGAAATGCCACTCCAGCTGCAGCGTCGGGGCGCGGGTGTTGATGCCCGGCTTGGTGACGCCGGCGGCGGTGGCATGGTTGCCGAACTTGTTGAGCCACAGCTCGTAGCCGACACCAGCCCAAACGGTGTTCTTGCGGCTGCCGGCGAGTTGGCCCAGGTCGGCCATCAGGGAGGTCCGCATCAGGGTTTCCGCCTCGGTCTTCACGCCGGCGTAGTCCTTGCCCTTCTCGCCGATGTAGTTGATGAAGCCCTGGAACTTGAGGGGCAGCGGACCGGCCTGGAAGGGGATGCCCCACGCGGCGCTGAGCATCCACTGGGTGTCGAAGGAGATCTCGGCCTGTGGACAGGCCGGTGCGCCGAGGCCGCAGTGGTTCCACTCGCGGGCAGCGAGCAGGCTCACGTCCAGGAAGCCGGGCACGTCGAACTTGAGGGTCGGGCCAACCACCAGCAGGCGCTTGCGTGGCGCGAAGCGGGTGTCCTTGGTGTTGAGGTCGAAGCCACCGGTCAGCGCCACTTCCTTTACTGGCCCGAAGGACAGGTCCTTGTCGAGGGCCTTGCCCAGGTGCAGTTGGTGGCGGTAGGTCAGGTAGAACTCGGTGGCGCCGGAGCCGCCGCCATTCACCGGGTCGTTCTTGTCGGACTGCAGCACGTCCAGGTTCAGGAAGTTCTGGCCGACCGCGTAGCCGCTGCTGTGGGTGAATTGCAGCACGTTCTTGCGCACGTCCTGGGTGTTGTTCGGCTCGCGGAACTGGGTGCCGTAGCGGTAGCCGAGGAAGGTGTCGGACCAGGTGGCGGCGGAAGCGAGGGGCGCGGCAATCGACAGGCAAAGGGAGGCCACGCCGGCCAGCGGCCGGCAAAAAATCTTCTGCATGATTGTCTTTCGGTGAGGTGTGGGCCGGGCTGGGAATCAGTGGGCTTCGTGGGCGACGTGCTCGCAGGCTTCGCCGCTGGCATTGCGGCGGCCGGTGCCGTTGAGGAACACGTTGAGTACCACTGCGGACAGGGCGGCGAGCAGGATGCCGCTGTGCAGCAGCGGGCCGAGGGCCTTCGGCATGCTGTGGAAGAAGGTCGGCGCGACCAGCGGGATCATGCCCAGGCCAATGCTGACCGCCACCACGTAGAGGTTGTTGCGGTTGCTGCGCAGGTCGGCGCCGACCAGGATCTTGATGCCCGTCGCGGCGACCATGCCGAACATCACGACGCCAGCGCCGCCGAGCACGAACTGGGGCACGGAAGCGATCACCACCGCCATCTTCGGGAACAGGCCGAAAGCCATCAGGATCACCCCGCCGACGATGCACACCCAGCGGCTCTTCACGCCGGTGACGCCCACCAGGCCGACGTTCTGGGAGAAGGAGGTGTGCGGGAAAGTGTTCAGCAGACCGCCGATCAGCGTGCCGAGGCCGTCGGTGCGCAGGCCGCGGGTCAGGTCGTCACGGCTCAGGCGGCGCCCGGTGAGGTCGCCGAGGGCCAGGAACATGCCGAGAGATTCGACCATCACCACCACCATCACCAGGCACATGGTCGCCACCGACACCAGGTCGAAGGTCGGCATGCCGAACTGCAGCGGGGTGACGAGGGCGATCACCGGCGCCTCGTCGATGCCGGCGAAACTCACCTTGCCGAGGGCCATCGAGATCAGGAAGCCGACCACCATGCCGAGCAGCACCGACACGTTGGACAGGAAGCCGCGGCCGTACTTGGTGATCAGCAGCACGGAGACCAGCACGATGGTGGCGATGGCGATGTGTTCCGGCGCACCGTAGGCCGGGTTGTCGATCATCTTGCCGGTCGCCGCGTCCTTGATCGTCGGATTGCCGCCGGCCGCCCAGTTGACCGCCACGCGCATCAGCGAGATGCCGATCACCGAGATAATGGTGCCGGTGACGACGGGCGGAAACAGCGGCAGACAGCGGGATACCAGTGGCGCGAAGAAGATGCCGAAGATACCCGCCGCGATGCCGGCCCCCAGAATGGCGTTGATGCCCAGCTCGGGGTTGCCGGCCATCGCCACCATCGGGCCGACGGCGGCGAAGGTGACACCCATCATCACCGGCAGGCGGATGCCGAACTTGCCGATACCGAAGGCCTGGATGATGGTCACCAGACCACAGCACAGCAGATCGGAATTGATCAGCAGCGCGATCTGGTCCTTCGGAAACCGGAGGGCGCCGCCGACGATCAGCGGCACCGCGATAGCGCCGGCATACATCACCAGCACGTGCTGCAAGCCCAGGGCCAAGAGGCGGCCGGCGGGCAGGCGCTCGTCGACCGCATCGACCGGTTGGGCACTTCTTTCCTGCGAATACTCCGACATGGAGGTCTCCTTCGTTATCAGCATGAGCGCCTCTGCGGGCGCTGGTGGCGAATGCTCCGGACGAGGAATCGACCGGACTCAGGCCCAGTTTAGGTGGCGGCCCGCAGCGCGGCAGAGCCCAGTCTTGATAAGCGGAATAAGCACTTCGATATTGTCGCAACGCAGCATTTTCAATCCCCCTCCAGTCCTGGCCCATCCTCCGCCCATCATGCAGTGCACCACGTTTTTCCAGGCCGTGCGGGATGGCCGGCAAGATCATCGGCGGCACCTAGTGGGTATTCTGCGGACCAAGCGATGCCCACCATTATTCGAAATCCGATAAGCCGATGAAGCCGTCCTCCTCCTTCCCCCGTCCCGCCGCCGTCGCGCTGCTGCTGATGTCCCTGATCTGGGGCTACAACTGGGTGGTGATGAAGCAGGTGATCCGTTACGCCGATCCCTTCGACTTCTCGGCGATCCGCACCCTGCTCGGCGCCCTGTCCCTGTTCGCGCTGCTGCTCCTGCGCCGCCGCCCGCTGAAATTGGTGGCCGCCCGCCAGACCCTGCTGCTCGGCCTCCTGCAGACCGCCGCCTTCACGGCGCTGATCCAGTGGGCGCTGGTGGCCGGCGGCGCCGGCAAGACCGCGGTGCTGGTCTACACCATGCCCTTCTGGCTGGTGCCGCTGGCCGCCTGGCGCCTCGGCGAGCGCATCAGCCCGCTGCAGCAGGCCGGCACCGCCGTGGCTGCCGGTGGCCTGCTGCTGATCCTCGAACCCTGGGGTGCCGCCCACGGCAGCCTGGCCAGCAACCTGCTGGCGCTCGCCGGCAGCCTCGCCTGGGCGCTGGCCACCATCGTCGCCAAGCGCCTGCGCCAGCAGCACGAGGTGGACGTGCTGACGCTGACCGCCTGGCAGATGCTGTTCGGCGCGCTGGCCCTGTGCGTCGTCGCCGCGCTGCATCCGTCGCGCCCCATCGAGCCGACCCCCTACTTCTTCGGCGCCCTCGCCTTCAACGCCGTACTCGCCACCGGTCTGGCCTGGCTGCTGTGGCTCTACGTGCTGGAGCACCTGCCCGCCGCCATCGCCGGCCTGTCGGCCCTCGGCATCCCGGCCATCGGCGTGCTCGCCGGCTGGCTGGAGCTGGGCGAACGCCCGAGCAGCGCCGAGCTCGGCGGCATGCTGCTGATCGGCGCCGCGCTGCTGCTCGTCAATCTCGTCCCGGTCCTCCGCCGCGGCGGCCCACCCCGCTCCTGAACAGGTTTGCCATGACCACGCCCCGCCCCACCATCCACTGCATCGACGACGCTCCGGCCACCCGCCGCGCCCTCGCTTCCTGCGCCCACAGTCTGGACCTGCCGCTGCACGTCTGGAACAGCCCGGACGAGCTGCGCACCACCCTCGACGGCGACACCTGCGGCGTGATCCTGGTGGACATCCGCCATATCGACGGCGACGGCGACTGCGCCGACTTCATCGCCGGCCTGGCCGCCGACGGCATCGACCTGCCGGTGATCGTGCTGGCCGCCGACGCCGACGCGGCGCAATGCCGCCAGGCCTTCCGCGCCGGCGCCGCCGACTTCCTGGAGAAACCCCTGCAGCGCGCCGAACTGCGCCAGGCCCTGCGCCACACCATCGGCCAGCACGTGCTGCAGCACGCCCGCCTCGACGCGGAACGCCAGGCCCGCCGGCGCTACGCGCAGCTGTCGGAGCGGGAGCGGGAAGTCCTGGCGATGATCGTCGCCGGCCTCACCAACAAGGAAGTCGCCCGTGCGCTGGAGGTCTCGCCGCGTACCGTCGAGGTGCACCGTTCGCGCCTGGGGCGCAAGCTCGGGACGGATTCGTTTGCGCAGATGGTGAGGTGTTATGCGGGCTTGGTGGAGAGGGATGGTGTGGCGGACGCGGTTGGCGTCGTGCGGGCTAGCGGGTGCGTGCCCATCCCTGGTGCGAGTTCACTGGACTTGCGGATGTAATTGCTTGGTGGTCCTTACTGGGCGGCTTTCCTTTTTATTGGCTTGCATTGGCCGGGACGCGCCCCGGCGGGCGCCCTACTTTCTTGCGTCGCCAAGAAAGTAGGCAAAGAAGGCGACCCGAGCCTCACCGGTCGTCCGCGTTGCGGACGACTTCCCTGCGCTGCTCGCAGCAGGCGGCCGGCGCGGAACTCGCCGGCTACGCCGGCTCAAACAGCCGCGCCGGACATCCCCGCCTGCCGCTGCGCTGCTCGGCGGTTCGGAACGGGCTTTGGGAGACACCGAGCCTTTTCGGAAATTGAGGTTTGTTGCTGGACATGGCTGCGCAGCCCTGATCCGCCCGTCCCACCCTCCACTCGGCGCGTCAGAGGGGGAAGGAAAGGCCCGGCGAACTGCCGCGCCGGGGGAAACTGGTTCAGTACAAAGTAAGCAAGCCTCCCTTGGACTTGAACCAACTCAGCTCCCAGCCGAACTCTTTCAGCTCCGAGGGCAGTGCTCTCACCGCCGGAGGAAGCTGGTTCATCTCGGACGGAAGCTGACCCAGCGCAAAGGTAAGCGAACCTCCCTCTGACTTGAGCCAGCTCAGCTCCCAACCGAACTCTTTCAGCTCCGAGGGCGGTGGCCTCACCACCGGAGGGAGCGGGTTCATCTCGGACAGGAGCTGAACCAGCACAAAGGTAAGCGAGCCTCACTTGGACTTGAACCAGCTCAACTCCCGGCCGAACTCTTTAAGCTCCGAGGGCAGTGCTCTCACCGCCGGAGGAAGCTGGTTCATCTCGGACGGGAGCTGACCCAGCACAAAGGTAAGTGAACCTCCCTCGGACTTGAACCAGCTCAGCCCCAGCCTCAGCAAACGCTCGGTGCATCCTCAACGCCCGTCCTGAACCGCCGAGCAGCACAGCAGCAGGCGGAGAAGTCCGGCGCGGCTGTCTGAGGAGGCGAAGCCGACGAGTTCCGCGCCGGCCGCCTGCTGCGAGCAGCGCAGGGAAGTCGTCCGCAACGCGGACGACCGGTGAAGCACGGGTCGCCTTCTTTGCCTTCTTTCTTGGCGACGCAAGAAAGAAGGTCGCCCGCCGGGGCGAGTCCCGGCCAACGTAAGGAAACAAAACGGAAAGCCGCCCAGAAAAGAGCAACCAAAACCAAAAAACAAAAACCCAAAAAAAACGGCCCACCACCAGCCGGGAGGGGGAGAAAACCAGCAGCGGGCCCAGGGCAAAAAAAGAAAAGCCCAGGCGCTCAGCCGCCCCTCTCCGACCACAATACCCCACCCGTCGCCCAATTCTCCCGCTTCACATCCACCAACAGGATATCCACCGCCGACGGCTCACACCCAAGCACCCGGCAGGTTTCACGCGTCAAAACCTCGACAAGCTCACGCTTCTCGGCCGGCGTGCGCCCCTCGAAAAGTTCGATATGAAAAGTCGGCATGGAAGAGTTCTTTCGGAAAACGGAAGGGGAAAAAGCACCAGCAGCGAAACAGAAGATCAAGCCGCAAACGACGGATCGTCCCGCATCAGCCGACGCAGCAGCATCGGCCATTCGAGCGCGCCTTCCGGCGCCGGATCGGCAGTGAGCTGGCGGTGGCTGCGGGCCAGCACGGCGTCCGGCGGCATTACCCGCCGGGCGGCGTCAGGCGCGGCGGCCAGCGCGGCGAGCTGGATCTCGCAGGCCTGCTCTAGCGTATGCATCAGCACATAGGCCTCGGCCACCGTCCGCCCGCAAGTCAGGGTGCCGTGGTTGCGCAGCAGCAGCGCCGGGTGCTGCCCGAGGGCGGCGACCAGGCGGGCCAGTTCGGGGGCATCGAAGACCAGGCCGCCGTAGTCGTGGATGCCGATGTCGCGCCAGAAGCGCAGCGCCGGCTGGGACAGCGGCAGCAGGCCATCGGCCAGCGCGGACACGGCGATGCCGGCGCGGGTGTGGAGGTGCAGCACGCAATGGGCGTCCGGCCGGGCGCGGTGCACGGCGGAATGGATCGCGAAACCCGCCGGGCTGGCGACGCCCTCCCCGGCCAGCACCTGGCCGGCGAAATCCACCACCAGCAGGTTGGAGGCGGTGACCTCCTCGAAGCCCAGCCCGAAGCGGTTGATCAGGAAGGCGTCGTCGCGCCCGGGCAGGCGCCGGGAGATGTGCGTGTAGACCAGGTCGTCCCAGCCCTTGCGGGCGACCAGGCGGTAGCAGGCGGCCACGTCCACCCGCGCCCGCCACTCTTCCTCGCCGCAGGCCGGGAGCCGCCGGGCGTAGGCTTCGCTGACATCGTCGGTGGACATGGCCGTCTCCTTACAGGGCCGGGATCACCGCGCCGGGATCGAGGACGACCTCGTCGCAGTTGGGGGCGCTGCCGCTGCGGTCCACGACCAGGAAGTCGCACACCGTCTCCAGCGCCAGCAGCGGGTGGTGCCACACGCCGGTGGCGTAGTTGACGCCCTGGTCGCCGCGGGCCAGGAAGACCCGCAGGTCTTCCGCCTTCGGCGCCGCGCCGGCCGGCGCCACCACCACCAGGTAGGGCTTGCCGGACATCGGGATGAAGGCCTGGCTGGCCAGCGGGTGGCGTTCCATCATCTCGACGCGGAACGGCAGCGTGCGCGGCTGGCCGCGGAAGATGGAGACGATCACCTTGCCATCCGGGCCGGCCTCGATCTGGGCGAGGTCGTGGTAGCGCTCGGTGTTGCCGGCGTTGATGGTGAAATGGCGCACCGCGTCGCTCGCTTCGATGACTTCGCCGAAGGGGGCGAAGGCTTCGCGGGTGAGCGGCTGCGGGTTCAGGCTGAGGCTGCTCATGGCCGCTCCTTACTTGGCCACCTTGCCCCACAGGCGCAGGCGCGACACGCCGCCGTCGGGGAAGATGTTGAAGCGCACGTGGGTGATCGGCCCGAGCTTGGCGACCTGTTCGGTGAAGGTATGCACCGCGTCCATCGTCAGCTTCTGCTCGGGCAGCAGGGTCTGCCAGAACATGCTCTGGGTGGTGATGGAACGGTCGGTGCCACCGCTCACGAAGGCCGCCTGGATCGAGCAGCGGTCGGGGTAGTTACCCTTGAAGAAGGCGGTGTCCACTTCGATCTTGTCGACCGTGCCGGCCGCGCCCAGTTCGAGCACGCACCAGTCGTTGCCCGGTTCGCGGCGGCGGCGGGTCTCCCAGCCGTCGCCCATGTTCTGGCCGCGGCCGGGCAGCAGCAGCGCGGCGACGGTGGAACCGAAGCTGGCGTCGTTCCACGACACGGCGCGGCCGCCGTTCTCCATGGCCACCAGGTCGATGGTCTCGTCGCCGGTCAGGCTTTCCAGCGCGCCGACCGGGCGGCCATAGACGCGCAGGCGGGCGATGCCGCCGTCCGGGAAGATATTGACGCGCAGGTGGGTCCACGCCTTGCCATTGGCGCATTCGAGGATGTGGTGGCTGTTGGGGCCGAGGGGCGTGGCCGGCAGGATCTCGGTCCAGCTGGCGGCCTGCAGGGTTTCCACGTCGTCGCTGACCGACACGGTGGCCTCGATGGACACCGCCGGCGGGTAGTTGCCGGTGAAGTGACTGGTGTCCACGTCGAAGCCGCGGATCACGCCCTTCACGCCGAGCTTGACCAGCGCCCAGTCATGGCCGGCGACGCGCTTGCGGCGGGATTCCCAGCCGTCCATCCACTTGCCGTTGGTGTCGAACTTGCCCGGCACGAACTGGGCCGGTTCCGGGTTGAGCATGCGCGACACTTCGGCGAAGAAGTCGTCGGAGGCGTACAGCGCCTGCGCGCCCAGGCGCGGGTTGGCGAGGTCCACCGAACGCAGCGCCCAGTCGGGCAGGTCGGCGGGGGCGGCAAAGACGGGGGCGCCGGGGGTGTGGCTGGCCATGGGATGGGTCTCCTTTGAGTTTTGGCTTGTGATGCGTGGAAGCGATCTGCCCGGCAAGGGCGTCAGCTTCCGGTTTTACGAAAAACGGGCCGGAACGCCGGGCTGGCGCCTTCCTGGCCATACGAATCAGCTACGGGATGCCAGCTCCTGTTGCGCTGCCAGCGGGCCGGTGCTTGCCAGAGCCTCGCGCTCTTCAACGAGGGCGTCCGGGGTAGTCGCGTTGAGATCCACCGGGATCACACCATCCAGTACGCCCTTCGCCCGCGCCCGATCAATGTCCTTCTCCCACACGCCGATCACGACGGTGGCGACGCAGTTGCCGATCATGTTGGTAAGCGCCCGTGCCATGCCCATGAACCAATCCACCGACAGCACCAGCACCAGGCCGATGGCCGGGATCGCCGGCACCGCCGACAGCGTGGCGGCAAGGATCACGATGGCGGAGCCCGGCACGCCGTGCGCGCCCTTGGAGGTCACCAGGGAAATGGCAAGGATGGTCAGCAGGTCCGTCAACGACAGCGGCGTGTTGGTGGCCTGGGCGATGAAGACCGCCGCCAGGGTCAGGTAGATGGAGAAGCCGTCCAGGTTGAAGGAATAGCCGGTGGGGATCACCAGGCCGACCGTCGAGTTCTTGATGCCCATGAGTTCAAGCTTGCGCATGACCTGTGGCAGCACCGCATCCGACGAGGCGGTGCCCAGCACCACCAGCAGTTCCTCCCGCAGGTAGCGCAGCAGCTTGAAGATGTCGAAGCCCGCCAGACGCAGGATGGTTCCAAGCACGACCACCACGAAGATCGCGCAATTCACGTAGAACAGTGCCACCAGCATGCCCAGCTGCTTGAGCGAGCCGACGCCGTACTTGCCCACCGTGAAGGCGATCGCGCCGAGCACGCCCAGCGGCGCCAGCTTGACGATGTAACCGATGATCTTGAAGAACACATGGGCCAGGCTGTCGATCGCATGGGTGACCGGCCGCCCCCGCTCGCCGAGGGCCGCCACCGCACAGCCGAACAGGATGGCCAGCAGCAGGACCTGCAGGATGTCGCCCTTGGCGAAGGCATCGGCGAAGGTGGTCGGGAGGATCCTGAGCAGGAAATCCACCGTGCTGGTGGCTTGGGCAGCCTTCTCCGCGTAACCCGCCAACGCCGATCCGTCGAGGTTGTGGGGATCCACGTTCATGCCGGCGCCGGGTTGCAGCACGTAGGCCAGCAGCACGCCGAGAGCCAGCGCGAAAGTGGTGACGACCTCGAAATACAGCAGTGCCTTGACCCCGACGCGCCCGACCTTCTTGAGATCGCCGGTGCTGCAGATGCCATGGACCACCACGCAGAACACCAGCGGCGCGATGATCGCCTTGATCAGCTTGATGAACCCATCGCCAAGGGGCTTCAGCTTGGTGGCGAAGTCGGGCCACAGGGCGCCGACGGCGATCCCCAGGATGAGGGCAATGACCACCTGCCCGAACAGAGTCTTGTAAAAACGCTTGTGCATGGTTTACCTCTTGAGCCGGATGAAAGAAGGCCCCCCAGGGGCGGCCGTTCGGGTGCCGCGGTGACGACGGAAGCGATTGCCACCCGTCCATCCTTGGCCATCGATGCCAAAGCCGCCTGGTATTGCAGCCCGCACAGATGCCTACAAACATATTTTGTAAAATGTTAGTTACAAGCTCAGAGATATACCAATAAA
>JAFEDI010000125.1 GCA_018241725.1 Pseudomonadota bacterium
GGTGTTGGCGGGTGGTTACGGCTATCGGCAGGTGCTGGAACTCGTGCAGAATGGTGCGGACGCCATATTGGAGGCGCATGCGTCAGGCGCATTGCCGCAGCACGGCAGCAAGATCGAGGTCTTGCTTAGTCGCTCATGCCTCTACGTTGCGAATACCGGCGCAGCATTGAGCGCCGATGGCATCGACGCTTTGTTGCGATCCCACTCTTCCCCCAAACGGGCAAACCAGATAGGGCGCTTTGGCCTTGGCTTCAAATCGTTGCTTAAGCTGGGTGGACGAATCGACTTGTTTAGCGCTGGCGTGGCGATGCGATTTGACCCGAAACGGTGTCGGCAGGAACTCAGGGACACTTTCGGCTTCGACAACGCTCCAGGCTTGCGCCTCGCTTGGACCCTGAACGAAACACAGGAGCGCGTTGCCGACTCTACACTGAACTCATTTGGTTGGGCCATGTTAGCGGCGGCGTGAAAATGGTGGAAAAGCGCCGGTTTGAAAATACTGACGGAATGCCGGGGGGGGAAGCGGTCTCGGTGGGAAGAATGACGTGATCAGCGGGCCGCCTGGGCTTCGTCTTGGTCTTTCATGCGGTAGCTGGTGCCCTCGATGAGGACGGTCTCAGCGTGGTGGAGAAGGCGGTCGAGAACGGCGGCGGTGATGGTGCTGTCGTTATTGAAGATGGTGGGCCATTGCTTGAAGGCTTTGTTGGTGGTCAGGATAATGGAGCCGCGCTCGTAGCGCTGGCTAATGACCTGGAAGAGAAGGTTGGCTCCATGCTGGTCGATGGGCAGATAGCCGATCTCGTCCAAAATCAGTAGTTGAGGCCGGAGGTATTTGCGGAGTTCCGATTTAAGCGCGCCATGCTTCTGGGCGGCGGTGAGGTTGTTGATGACGCTGACCGCGTTGGCAAAGAGAACGGAGAAGCCCTCCAGGCAGGCGGCATAGCCCAACGCGGTTGCCAGATGGGATTTACCGGTCCCGACGGTTCCGAGGAAGATCACATTGGCTTGCTGCCCGATGAACTCGAGGCGGAAGAGATTCTGCACCTGGAGGCGGTTGATCTTTTTGGGCCAGTCCCAGCGAAACTGGTCGAGGGTTTTAACGACCGGGAAGCGCGCGGCGGTCAGACGGCGCTGAACAGCGCGCTGCCGTTGTTCGTTGAACTCGCCCTCGATCAGGCGGCGCAGGTATTCGACGTGGCTCCAATGTTTTTCGCCGGCTTGCTGGGCCAGATCCGAGTGCTGGTTTTTGACGTAAGCAAGCTTGAGGTAATCCAAGTGTTGCTGGAGGAGCGAGGAGTCGGTTTTCATGGATCGTGCTTGGTTTGGTAAGGCGTCAAATCCGCGGGAGGCACTTCCAGGTCGAGCAGGTCCTGCCGCCGGGTCAGGTGCAGGGCCGAGGGGGTGGCGGGCACGCGCTGGCGCTGTTCGAGGATGTTGGCGATGTACTCGCAGCCATAGGCCTCAAAGGCGATGGCATCTTCAATGGCGCGGGCCACCTGGTCGGCGCCGTAGATTTCACTCAGAGCCACGATTTTCTGGATATGATGCGGAGCGTTGAGCCGTTTTTCCTGAAGTTTGCGAACGTAAAGCTCGGCCTGGGGGCTGAAAGCGAGAAAGGCCAGGAGCAGCGTTTGTTCACGGGCTTTAAGCCGCTGGGCCACCAGTTCCTTTTCGTGATCGGGATCGAAGACGTCCTTGCGCCGGTCATAGGACCGGGGATGGGTGGCGATGAGCTTTTCGTGATGATAGATGCACAGGCGCTCGGGCCAGATTTTGAGCGTGAGCCTTTGCGAGGCGTAAAGATGCGGGACGGAGTAGCGGTTGGTTTCGAAGACGACCCGGCTTTGGCTGCTGGCCGGAGCGTGCTGCAGCACCGCGCAGTCGTAAGGGGCCACCGGAAGCTTGCCCAAGTGGGGCTTTTCCTCCTCGAACATCGCTCTGGGCTTGCGATGGGTCTCCCCATGCAGACGCACGTTAGCCGTTTGGTTCAGCCACAAAAGAGCCGCGGGAGGCAGGGCTTCGAAGGAGGGAACATCCAATCCGGCCAGGAAGTTTTGCTTCACGAATTTGACGCCGCTTTCCACGCGGCCTTTCTCGTTTGCTTTTCGCACACCGCAAGCCACTGGCTTGAAGCCGTAATGCGCCGCAAAATCCAGATACCGGGGATGAAACTGCGCCGAGCCGCCGAGAGGATGATGGAGCACCGCCGTTTTCAGGTTGTCGACCATCACCTTCGCGGTGACCCCGCCAAAAAACTCCCAAGCCTGCCGGTGCGCCCACAGGAACTGCTCCATGCTCTGGGAAAGGGTGAAGTGGACATACATCATGCGGCTGGAGCAGAGCACCATGACAAAGAAGGAGAGCCGCCGGCGGGTCGATCCGACCGGCACGGAACCGAAGCTGCCCCAGTCCACCTGCGCACATTCGCCCGGAGCAAACTGAAGCGAAAGGTAAGCCGGCTTGCGAACAGGACGGATCTCGCGGACAAACGCCTTGAGAATGCTGTAGCCGCCGGCATACCCCTGGCGCTTGAGTTCCTGCAAGACCTGCTGTGCGGTGTAGGGATGGCGTTCGAGCATCGCCACGATCTGGCCCTTGAAAGGGTCGAGCTTGCTCGGGCGCTTTCTGCTCCGCCGCGGCTGGTAAGTGGTTTTGTCGAGCCACTTCTCCACCGTCTTGATGTTCAGCTTGAGTTCTGCGGCGATTTGCACCGCCGTCAGGTGCTTCTCATCGGCCAGCAGCCGGATCTGGCAGAACGTCTGGTAATCGATCATGACGCCCCTCCGTCTCTGACACGGCGGAGGATCTCCGCCACCGAATGAGTTTGGTTTGTGCGCGGGTGGGCGGTTTCAGCGGTCAGCGCCGGCTGCGAGTCCAAACCGAGCACTTGGTAAAGCGGCTTCTGGAAAGCGATCAACCCGGCGCGCTCCAGTAGCTGGCGCGCCGCCGAAAGCTGGACCGAGTCCAACCGGAGGCGTCGGCCGATCGAGGCGTCCGAGTAAAAACTCAGCCCCTGGACATCCGCCACGGTGACCAAGAACAGATACAAAGCCAGGCTCGGCGGATCGCACTGCTCGATGTAACGCGCGCTCACCAGGCGATGATCCACCCAACTGAAACTCGGCGGCACCTGGCGCAGCCGGTCAGGACGAATCGGACGTTTGATAATCATGGTTCGATGGGGACTTCCCGGCGCTGTTCAACCCGAGAATGTCCCGGCCCCGAGCCTGCAATCGGCGGGCGGTCGAAGCGATGTCCTCTTGTAACGTGCTGCCCGTCACCATGGAGATAAGGCCTATCACCACAGGATCTTGCAAAAGGCAGACATCTTGTAACGCCGGAGCCCTCTCCGGAGGTGCGTTACAAGAACTCTGATCCGGCTTAGTTGCTGATTTGGAGGAGGTTGCGTTGTTCTTGGGCGCAGAAGGCTGCTTGCGCCAATAGCCAGGATGCCGTTTTCGCCATTCCTGCACCCGCCGCGTGTTCTCCGGGTCGCGGAAGTAATCCCGATTGGCCGGCTTGTTCAGCCAGCGCCTTTGGCTGGCCGCCTTGCTGGCCTGGCGGCAAGCCTCCGTCGAACAATAGATTTGGTGATGGCCGTTGCGGTAATCCGGACGGAAGAACTCATTGCAACAACGGCATTTGCGCCGACTCACCCGCGAGCTCATTCCGAGTTAATCGGACCGGAAGAAAAACGCAAAACCACCAACCCTCCACTGGCTCGCGAAGAAAAACGGAAGAAGGAAGAAAAGCTCTAAAAGCGAAAGGCTTAGAAGAAAACGAACCCGGAAAGAATCCCACTTTCAAACCGGCGGAATCACACCACTTTCATTCCGCCGCTGACACCTTACTCGGGCTCATTACTATCCGTTGCAGCTAGCGCCAAATGGTTGCCAGGCGTTGAATTGTTTTTGAGCCTTGGTCTTGCGGTGAATGAAGTAGATCAAGAGGGCCAGACAGCATTACACTACGGGGTTTTGGGCTTTGCGGACCGAAAGCTCACGTGGGTAAAAACCGCACAAGGGGAGAAATGCCTCCGAGAAGAGCCCGAGGAAGCGATTCCTGTGGTGCAACGGCTACTGGAAGAGGGAGCAGATCCGAGCATTCGGGACAAGCATGGGTTTACTCCCCTAGACTACGCCAAGAAGATGAAAGCAGAAGCGATTACAGAATTATTGAGACCTGAAAAGGGTTCGGAGTAGGGCAATGAC
>JAFEDI010000126.1 GCA_018241725.1 Pseudomonadota bacterium
CAGCGAGTAGGCGTAGTCGGCACCCGGGCGGGCCTGCTTGTAGAGGCGCGGCACGGTTTCCAGATTGTGGTTCATGACGTCCGGCGTGGACTGGTCGAAGATGTCCAGCGCCACGTCCATGCGGCCGCGGAAATCTGGCACCAGCACTTCGATGGTGGTCTTGGGGCTGGCTTCGCGGGTGGAGCGGATGCACTCGACGAAGTGCTGGGCGCCGCCGTCGCGCAGGTCGTCCCGGTCCACGCTGGTGATCACCACGTAGTTGAGGCGCATCGCGGCGATGGTTTTGGCCAGGTTGGCGGGCTCGTTGACGTCCAGCGGCTCGGGGCGGCCGTGGCCGACGTCGCAGAAGGGGCAGCGGCGGGTGCAGATGTCACCCATGATCATGAAGGTGGCCGTGCCCTTGCCGAAGCATTCGTGGATGTTGGGGCAGGAGGCTTCTTCGCAGACGGTGTGCAGCTTGTGCTCGCGCAGGGTGTCCTTGATCTCGTTGAAGCGTTCGGCTTCGACGCCGGCACCGAGCTTGATGCGGATCCAGTCGGGCTTCTTGAGGCGCTCGGCGGGAACGATCTTGATGGGGATGCGGGCGGTTTTTTCGGCGCCGCGTTGCTTGCGGCTCTCGGAATCCATTGAATCTAATCCTTTGGTAAGGCGGTGGGCGGTACTTCGGGAAAATGCCGCTGGAGGTGGCCGAGAAGCCGTTCGGCGACTTCGTCGGGGCCTTCAGTCACGCCGAAGTCCTTGAGTTGTATTGTCTTGAGCCCACTATAGCCGCAAGGGTTGATCCACGTAAACGGGGTTAAATCCATGTCGACGTTAAGGGAAAGGCCGTGATAGCTGCAGCCGTTGCGTACGCGCAGGCCTAGGGCGGCGACCTTCTCGCCGGCGATATACACGCCGGGGGCGCCGTCCTTGCGCTCGGCAACGAGGCCGAAGTCGGCGATGCAGTCGATGATGGCCTGTTCGAGCAGGTTCACCATTTCGCGCACCTTGAGGTGGCGGCGGTGCAGGTCGAGCAGCAGGTAGGCGACCACCTGGCCGGGGCCGTGGTAGGTGATCTGGCCGCCGCGATCGATCTTGACCAGCGGGATTTCAGTGGCGTGCAGCAGGTGTTCGGGCTTGCCGGCCTGGCCGAGGGTATATACGGGTGGGTGCTGGACCAGCCACAACTCGTCCGGGGTGGTGTCGTTGCGGCTGGCGGTGAATTCCTGCATGGCCCGCCAGGTGGGCTCGTAGGGCACCAGGCCCAGGTGGCGGACGATCACAGTACGACCTTGACCATGGGGTGGGCGGTCAGCGCCCGGTAGAGGTCGTCGAGCTGGGCCTGGGAAATGGCATTGACGGTACAGGTGATGGACAGGTAGTTGCCCTTGGCCGACGGGCGCATTTCCATCAATGTGCCGTCGAAATCCGGTGCGTGCACCGTCACCACTTCCAGCACTGCCTGGGCGAAGCCGTCGACCCGCGCGCCCATGATCTTGATCGGGAATTCACAGGGGAATTCGAGCAGGGTGGTGCGTTGTTCAGTCATGGCTGTTCCTGGTTGAGGGTGGGGCGTCGGGGCGCGTGCCGCTTTCATCTTCGTTAGATGCGGGCGCGGCCGCGCAACTTCAAGTCTCCCGACGCGCTACCTCGAGCCGCGCGGTGTTCAGAACTTCTTGAACCACAGGCGGATGGCGTCCCACAGGCGACCGAACCAGCCGGCTTCCTGCACCTCGTCGAGGGCGACCAGCGGGTATTCGCCGATGGTTTTGCCGTCGACGGACAGCTGTACGCTGGCGATCTTCTGGCCCTTGGCGATCGGGGCGATCAGGTCCGGCGGGGTGACAATGTTGGTCTTCACCTTCTGGGCATCGCCCTTCGGCAGGGACAGCACCAGGTCGCTCAGCACGCCGACCTTGACGTTGTTCTCGGCACCCTTCCAGACGCGGAAATCGCTGACGGCCTGGTTGGCGGAATAGATCTTGGCGGAGTCGTAAGCCAGGTAGCCCCAGTTGAGCAGCTTCTGGGACTCTTGCGCACGCACGCTGTCGCTGGCGGTGCCGACCACCACCGAGATCAGGCGGCGGTCGTTGCGCTTGGCAGAGGAGATCAGGCAGTAGCCGGCGCTCTCGGTGTGGCCGGTCTTGAGGCCATCGACGGTGGGATCGAGGGACAGCAGGCGGTTGCGGTTGGGCTGGCGGATCTTGTTGTAGGTGTATTCCTTGATGGAATAGATCGGGTAGAAGTCCGGGAAGTCGCGGATGATCGCGGCGGACAGCGTGGCCAGGTCGCGCACCGAGGCCAAGTGGGTCGGGGCGGGCAGGCCGGTGGAGTTCTCGAAGTGGGTGTTCTTCAGGCCGAGGCGGGCGGCTTCCTTGTTCATCAGCTGCACGAAGTTCTCTTCGGAGCCGGCGATGGCTTCGGACAGCGCGATGCAGGCGTCGTTGCCGGACTGGATGATCATGCCGTGGATCAGTTCCTTCACGGTGACCGGCATGTTGGGCTCGATGAACATCTTGGAGCCGCTGATCTTCCAGGCCTTTTCAGACACCGGCACGATCTGGTCGAGGGTGATGGTCTTGTTCTTGATCGCCGCGAACGTGAGGTAAGCGGTCATCAGCTTGGTCAGCGAGGCCGGTTCGATGCGCTCGTCGGGGTTCTCGGACGTGAGCACCTGGCCGGAGCCGACATCGACAAGCAGCCATGCCCGTGCGGCGACGGTCGGCGGGACCATCTGGGAGAAGACGAGGGTGGGAATCAGCAGCAGGAGCAGGACGAAACGACGCAACATGGTGGGGTGGGGAGAAGCAAAAGCGCAATTATAGACACCCCGTCCGGTGCCCGACGCCCGAGTTTGTAATGGTTTTTTTGCGCTGCTGCGGGAACTCCAGTAGTGTGTCCCTGTCTGGTTTGAAGCAATGCAACTCATTCGCCGCGGTCTCTCCCTCGTGCTGGCCTGTCTCGTGCTCATATGGGCAGGGGCGGCCTTTGCCGACGATTGCGTCGATGCGGCGGAAGACCTGGCCGACTACATGCAGAGTGCGGAGCAGTTCCATCCGGAGGTCGAACCGCAGGTCCCCGATCTGCATGGCGCCGACCCACAGGACTGCCCGGCACTTTCAAGCGGCATTCCTCTCCCTGTCCTCCATCTCGTAGAAGTCCGCCCGGAAGCCATTCCGCCGGTGTGGCACTCCATCCTGCCGCAGCCCGCGGCGCCGCCTCCCAGACATTCCTGAACAGCCTGCCCCCCAAGGGGCCGGCTGCGCCTTCACGTCTTGTTCCGGACGGGCCTTGTGTCGCCTGTCGGTTGTCGCATAACAAAACGAGAGCAGCGCCCGCTGGGTGCTGAAGAATCCGCATGTTCAGGAAGTCCTTTATGGCGGCCGCCCTTTTGCTGGCTGCCGCCCACGCCGTCGCTGACGGTCCCGCCACCTATTCCCTGCAAGCCCTGCGCGACGCCGCGCGGGCTGCTCATCCCTCGCTGGCGGCCGCCCGCGCGGCTGTCGAGGCCGGACAGGCGCAGGTGACCAGTGCCGGCGCCTATCCCAATCCCGAGGTGGAGTTCCTCGCCGGACGCACGCGGGCCCGCTCGCCTGGCGCCACCACCGGGGCGGTACAGAGCCTTGAGATCACCCAGCGCGTCGACAACCCCTGGCAGCGGGACGCCCGCATCGATGCCGCCAGTTTCGCGCTGAATGCCCGCGAGGCCGAGCGGCGTAGTTTTGAGAACGATCTGCTGGCCCGCCTCGATCAGCGTTTCTATGAGCTCCTGCGCCGCGAGGCGGAAGTGCGCGCAGCCAAGGAGGATCTGGGCCTTGCCGAGCAGATCCGTGCCCGCGTGGCGGTGCGCGTGCAGACCGGCGAGTCGCCGCGTTATGAACTTATCAAGGCCGACACTGAACTGCTCAACGCGCAGAAGTCGGCCGAAGGGGCCGCGCTGCGGGTGTCCCAGGCACGGGCGGGCCTGCGCGCGCTGGTCAGCCCGGCGCTGCCGGCTGAGTTCGCGGTGGACGGTTCGCTGGCGAGCAGCCCGGTGGTGCCGTCCCTCGACAAGCTGCGTGCCGAGGTATTGGCCCGCAACCCGGAACTGGCGCGCAGCCAGGCCGAGGTGAAGCGTGCCGAGCGCCAGCTGGAGCTGGAGCGTCTGCGCCGTCATCCCGAGCTGGCCGTCAAGGTGACTGAGGAGCGCGACAGCGAGCTCCGTGATAGCCGCGTCGGCGTGATCCTCAGCGTGCCGCTGTGGGATCGCCGCCAGGGGCCGGTGGCCGAGGCCGGTGCGCTGCTGAGCAAGAGCCGCAGCGAGCAGGCCGGCCAGGAGCTGGCGCTGACCCAGGCGCTGGAAGGTGCCTACCGGCAGTACGAGATCGCCCGCACCCAGGTGAATGCCCTCGAGAACGGGATCATCCGCGAGGCGGAGGCCGCGCTGAAGGTGGCTGAAGCCGCCTACCGCTTCGGCGAGCGCGGCATCCTCGACTACCTGGATGCCCAGCGCGTCTTCCGTGCCGCCCGCAATGAACTCATCGCCGCCCGCTACGAACTGCAGCTGGCCGTCATCGAAATCGAGCGCCTGCGCGCTGCTCAATGATCCGGATCGCTCCCATGAAGCTTCGACCGACCACCCTGGCCACCCTGCTGGCCGCCCTCATGATTTCTGCGTGCAGCAAGGATGCTGCGCAAACCGCCGACAAACCGGCTGCCGACTCCAACGGCACGGCCGCCATCGCCGAAGGCGGTGCGGTCAATGCAAAAGCGGTTCCAGCCGACCCGGCACTGGTCAGCGTGCCACCGGGTTTCGGCGCTGAACTGAAGGTGTCGCCGGCCGGGCAGAGCGCCGTTGCCGACACCCTGCGGGTGGCCGGCAAGGTGGACTTCGACGCTCAGCGGGTGACACGCATCGGCGCGACGGTGACTGGCCGCGTCATCGACATCCAGGCCCATCTGGGCCAGGCGGTGAAGGTCGGCGACACGCTGGCGACGATCAACAGCACCGAGCTCAGCGCCGCCCAGCTCACCTACCTGAAAGCCCGCGCCCAGGCCGACCTGCAGGCGCGCAGCGTGGAGCGGGCGCGTCAGCTGTTCGCCGCCGACGTGATCGGCAAGGCCGAGTTGCAGCGCCGCGAGAGCGAGCTGGCCATCGCCTCCGCCGAACAGCGCGGCGCGGCCGACCAGTTGCGCGTGCTCGGCATGTCGTCGGCTGCCATCAACCGGCTGGGCAGCTCCGGCAGCATCAATTCCGTGACCTCGGTGGCGTCCACGATGGCCGGTGTGGTGGTCGAGCGGCCGGTAGCCCAGGGCCAGGTGGTGCAGCCCGCCGACGCGCTGTTCGTGGTGGCCGACTTGTCCCGCGTGTGGGTTACAGCCGAAGTGCCTGAGCAGCAGGCGGCGCTGGTCAAGGCCGGCCAGGCCGTGGATATCGAAGTGCCGGCCCTCGGCTCGCGCCTGACCGGCAAACTGATCTACGTGGCCGATACGGTCAATCCGGAAACCCGCACGATCGCCGTGCGCAGCGTGGTGGATAACGCGTCCCGCCAGCTCAAGCCGGCGATGCTGGCGACCATGCTGATCCAGGCCGCGCCGGTGGAGCGGGTGGTGGTGCCGTCCCAGGCCGTAGTACGCGACGGCGACGCGGACAACGTCTTCGTCGAGGTGGCGCCGCAGCAGTTCCGTCTGACCTCGGTGCGTCTCGGCCCCGACATGGATGGCCGTCGCGCGGTGCTGTCGGGCCTCAAGGCCGATCAGCGGATTCTCGTGTCGGGTGCTTTCCACCTGAACAACGAGCGCAAGCGCAAAGAGCTGGAATAAGGACGGACCATGATCGAATCCCTTGTCCGTGCCGCGCTCCGCCAGCGCCTGGTGGTCGTGGTGGTGGCCGTGGTGCTGCTCGCCTTCGGCCTCAACGCGGCGCGCAAGCTGTCGGTGGATGCCTTCCCCGACGTGACCAATGTGCAGGTGCAGATCGCCACCGAAGCCAAGGGGCGTTCCCCCGAGGAGGTGGAGCGCTTCGTCACCGTGCCGCTGGAAATCTCCATGACCGGCCTGCCCGGCTTGGAGGAGATGCGTTCCCTCAACAAGCCCGGCCTGTCGCTGATCACCCTGGTGTTCACCGATGCGACCGACGTGTATTTCGCCCGCCAGTTGGTGATGGAGCGTCTGCTCGAAGTGGGTAGCCGGATGCCGGAGGGCGTGGTGCCGGTGCTCGGCCCGGTGTCTACCGGCCTCGGCGAGGTGTACCAGTACACCCTCGACCGTCCCGACGACGGCAACCGGGAGCTGACCGAGAAGGAGCTGACCGAGAGGCGCATTGCGCAGGACTGGGTGGTGCGCCCGCTGCTGCGGTCGATCCCCGGCGTCGCTGAGATCAACTCCCAGGGCGGCTACGCGCGCCAGTACCAAGTGCTGGTGAACCCCGACCGCCTGCGCCATTACAAGATCACCGTGCGCGACGTGTATGAGGCGGTGGCCCGCAACAACGCCAACTCTGGCGGCGGCGTGCTGCCCCAGTACGCCGAGCAGTACCTGATCCGTGGCGTCGGTCTGGTGAAGAGCCTGTCCGACATCGGTGCCATCGTGCTGAAGGAGGTTGGCGGCACGCCGGTGTATGTGCGCGACGTGGCGGAGGTGACCTTCGGCCACGAGGTGCGCCAGGGGGCGGTGGTGAAGAACGGCGTCACCGAGTCGGTGGGCGGTGTGGTGATGATGCTGCGCGGCGGCAACGCCAAGGAAGTGGTCAGCCGCATCAAGGCCCGCGTAGCGGAGATCAACGAGAAGGGTATGCTGCCCGACGGGCTGCAGATCGTGCCCTACTACGACCGCTCGGAGCTGGTGGACGCGGCGTTGCACACGGTGATCAAGGTGCTGCTGGAGGGCATCGCGCTGGTGGTGGTGGTGCTCTTCCTGTTCCTCGGCGACGTGCGTTCGAGCCTGATCGTGGTGGCCACCCTGGTGCTGACGCCGCTGCTGACCTTCCTGGCGATGAACCATTACGGCATCTCGGCCAACCTGATGTCCCTCGGTGGCCTGGCGATCGCAATAGGCCTGATGGTGGACGGCTCGGTGGTGGTGGTGGAGAACGCCTTCGCACGTCTCGGCCACGCTACCGAGCGCGGCGAGAGCAAGGTGCGCATCATCTTCGATGCGGTGCGCGAGGTGTCCACGCCGGTGATCTTCGGGGTCAGCATCATCATCCTGGTGTTCCTGCCGCTGATGACGCTGCAGGGCATGGAAGGCAAGATGTTCGCGCCGCTGGCCTATACCATCGCCATCGCGCTGGCGGTGTCCCTCTTCCTGTCCCTGACCCTCACCCCGGTGCTGTCGTCCTACCTGCTGAAGGGGGGCGCCGAGCACGACACCTGGCTGATCGCCAAGATCAAGGCGCCTTACCTGAAGCTGCTGCACTGGGCAGTGGCCAACAGCCGCAAGACCGTCACCGGCGGGGTGGTCCTGCTGGTCGTCACGCTGGGCATGTTCCCCTTCCTCGGCACCGCCTTCATCCCCGAGATGAAGGAAGGTTCGGTGGTGCCCGGCATCAACCGGGTGCCGAACATCTCGCTGGACGAGTCCGTCAAGATGGAAATGGAGGCGATGCGGCTGGTGATGCAGGTGCCGGGCGTCAAATCGGCGATCTCGGGTGTCGGCCGCGGCGAATCGCCAGCCGACCCACAGGGCCAGAACGAGTCGACTCCGATCGTCAGCCTCAAGCCGCGTGACGAGTGGCCGGCCGGATGGACCCAGGACGACATCGCCACGGCGATGCGCGAGAAGCTGAAGGCCCTGCCCGGCGTGCAGGTGGTGATGGCCCAGCCGATCTCCGACCGGGTGGACGAGATGGTTACCGGCGTGCGCTCCGACGTGGCGATCAAGGTCTTCGGCGACGACCTGGACGAACTGAAGAAGAAGGCCGAGGAGATCGCCCGCGTGGCGGGCGGTATCACCGGCTCCGAGGACATCCGCGTCGAGCGGGTCACCGGCCAGCAATACCTGTCCATCGAGATCGATCGCCAGGCCATCGCCCGCCATGGCCTCAACGTGTCGGATGTGAACGACACCATCGAGGCGGCCATCGGCGGCAAGCAGGCCACCGAGGTGTACGAGGGCGAGCGGCGCTTCGCGTCGGTGGTGCGTCTGCCGGAGAGTTTCCGCGACAACGTGGAGAAAATCGGCGACATCCTGATCAGCACGCCTGGCGGTGCCCAGGTGGCGCTGGAGAACCTGGCTTCGATCCGCGTCGCCGACGGTCCGGCGCAGATCTCCCGCGAGCTCGCCAAGCGCCGCATCGTGGTCGGTGTGAACGTGAAGGACCGGGACCTGGGCGGCTTCGTCGCCGAGCTGCAGAAGGCGGTGGATGCCAAAGTGCAGCTGAAGGAAGGCTATTACCTGGAGTGGGGCGGCCAGTTCCAGAACCTGGAGCGGGCCATGGGCCACCTGACGATCATCATCCCGGTGACCGTCGGGGCGATCTTCTTCCTGCTGTTCCTGTTGTTCGGCTCCCTCAAGCTGGCCAGCCTGATCATCCTGGTGCTGCCTTTTGCCAGCGTTGGCGGAGTGATAGGCCTGTTGGTGACCGGCGAATACCTGTCGGTGCCGGCCTCGGTGGGCTTCATCGCGCTGTGGGGGATCGCCGTGCTCAACGGGGTGGTGCTGGTGAGCTACATCCGCAGCCTGCGCACCGAGGGGGTGCCGCTGGCCGAGGCGGTGGTGAAGGGGGCGACGCTGCGCTTCCGGCCGGTGATGATGACCGCGACGGTCGCCCTGCTGGCGCTGGTGCCTTTCCTGTTCGCCACGGGGCCGGGCTCGGAAGTGCAGCGTCCGCTGGCCATCGTGGTGATCGGCGGCCTGATCACCTCGACGCTGTTGACCCTGGTGGTGCTGCCGACCCTCTACAAGTGGTTCGACGACACCCCCTACGAAGCCTGATCAAGACTTGAAAGGGCTGCCCTGCGGGGCAGCCCGCCGTAGTACGAAGGAGACATCATGAAAGAGATACGAGCCGTCATCCGGCCCCAAAAACTGCCCCGCCTGCGCGAGGTACTGCGGGCCGTGCCGGGTTTTCCCGGGATGACCATCAGCAAGGCGGTGGGCTGCGGCGCCACAGTGCGTCACATACCGGCCACCATCAAGGACGAGCTGACGGATTTCAGCGACAAGGTACGGGTCGAGATCATCGCGCCCGATGAGCTGGTGGATGCGCTGGTCGAGCAGATCGTGCAGGTTGCCAGCACCGGTCAGACCGGTGATGGGTTGGTGTGGGTGGTCGATGTGGACCGCGCGGTGTTCATCCGCAAGACCGTCGACGGCGCTCCGCAGGCCTGAGGCGCCGGGCGCTCAGAGATCGATGGCGACGGACAGCCAGATCATGCTGGAGGCCGGATTCACCGGCCGGTCGGGGTGCAGGAACTGCTCCGAGCGGTCGGTAATCTCCTGGTGCGACGAGCCCAGGTTGATGCCGTTCAGTGCCACTTCCACCAGGCGTCCATCCATGCGGAAGTTGCGCGCGATGCGCAGGTCGAGGGTGGTGTAGGGCCGCGACACGTAGTCATAGCCCGCCACGTAGCCGTAGCCGCCGGCCAGCGGGCCCATGCGCAGCAGGCTGGCCGTGCTCTTCCAGCCGCTGCCGTAATCCTGCAGCCAGGTCAGGCTGGCCGAATAGGGCGAGGTGCGTTCGGCGATGGATCGATCATTGACGCGGCGATCGATCAGCGTGTGGCTGAACAGCACTTCGCCGCCGGTCCAGGGTTTGCTGCGGAGCTGGTATTCGATGCCGCGCAGCTCGACCGGGATGTCCACATTGACGAACTGGGAACTGGGCAGCGGTAGCGGCAGCGGGCCGGCCGGGGAGGGCACCGTCTGCCGGACGACGAAATCGGTGATGCGTTCGTTGAAGATGCGCACGTCCAGCGTGGCGTCGAGGGCCGGGAAGCGGCCGAGGTAGCCCACTTCGACGGTATCCACGTACGGCGTGCGCAGATTGGGATTGGACACGTAGGGCCAGGACACCAGGATGCCCGATTTGGGATCGTAGGCCCGCACATCGCCGTACAGGTCGAACAGGTTGCGCTGCTGCCAGGCCCGCGCGTAACCGGCCCGGAAGGTGTCGCGGGGGCTGGCCTGCCAGTTGAGGAAGGCGCGCGGGATGAACTGGCCGGCCATCCCGCTGTTCTTCTCCAGCAAGCCGCCGAGGTTGAGCTGCCACTCGGGGGTCAGGTGCCAGTCGAGATTGGCGAATCCGCGGTACAGATCGAGTACCGGCGGTTTCTGGCCTGCGAACAGGAAGGATGCGTCCGTCGAGTCGCGGCGCGCTTCGAGACCCCACACCATGCGGGTCTGGGAGGTCAGCGCAAAGCGATGCTGGATCTCCGCGTTGGTGCGATCGCTGTCGCGGCTGCGGTTCAGCGGCACAGCCGGAAAGGCGGGGGGCGCCGAGGCCAGCCATTTCTCCGTGCCGGCTTCGTGGTTGCGGTAGAAGCTGACGAGCCATTCCTCGTTTTCGTCGAGCGTCCGGCGCCAGGTCAGGTGGATTGTTGACGCTTCGGAGTCACTGTTTCGTTCCGCATTGTTGTCGAACAGGGAGTCGGGATAGCCGAGCCCCCGCTCGGCGCGGCTGTACCCGGCCCGTAGCGTCAGTTCGTCGCGGGCGTTCAGGCGATAGTCGCTGCGCAGGCTGAGGGTCTGGGTGTGGCGGGAGTCGTTGAGGGCGCTGAAGCCGTTGTCCCGCGTCTGGGCTGCGGACATGCGGACGCCCAGCCCGTCGCTACCGCCCGTCCAGCTCGCATACAGGTCGGCGATGCCGTGCTGGCCGACATTGACCTGGCCGGATGCGCCGTGCTCCTGATGGCTGTGGCGGGTGATGATGTTGATCACGCCCAGGAAGGCATTGGCACCGTAGGCGTTGGAGTTGGTGCCGCGGACGACCTCGATGCGTTCGATTTCCTGCACGGTAAGCGGCAGCGCAGACCAGTCGACGCCACCGAAGGAACTCGGCGCATACACGGAGCGGCCGTCGATGAGGACCTGGATCTCGGTTGGGTAATCACTGCCGAGGCCGTGATAGGTCACCCACTGGGCGTGGCCGCGTTCCTGGCCGACCTGCATGCCGGGAACGAGACGCAGCAGGCGGGCGACATCCCGGTAGCCGGTGGCACGGATGAACTCGCGGTCGAGAATGGTCACTGCACCCGGTGCCTCGTTGAGGACCTGAGGCAGGCGGGATGCCGACAGAACTGTGGGCAACTCTTCGAAAAAAGGGGACTCCGCACTGTCAGTCCGGCTCTGCGCATGGGCATGGAGCGTGGGCAGACACAGTAAACCAGCCAGCGCAGCAGGTAGGGCCTGCCGAATAGTCAGCAAGGGCATTGAGCGATTTTTTATTGTGGTGGAAGTGGGGGTCTCCCTGACGTTCCACGTCGCCCCCATAATCTTCCAATTATATCGACCCCGCCCTTGTCGGGTTGTGAATCATGTCATCCGATGTAAATGAGTTATCACACCAGTTTGGTGGCTCATACGGGCAGCCCCACACCGGCTGGTATGGGGCTGCTTGTCGGGCTCAGGACAGACGCACGGCCACGAAGATCCGGCTGCTGCCGCGCTGAACCAGCAGCGCGAAGCGGTTGCCGGCCGCGTCGAGGAGCTTGCGGAACTGCTCTGCAGTGGTGATCGGCTGGTTGTTGATCCCAAGGATCACATCGCCGGCCTGCAGTCCGGCCTTGGCGGCGGGGCCCGTGGCGTCTTCGATCAGCAGGCCGCCGGATACGCCGAGGCGGGAGGCTTCCTGGGTGGTCAGCGCACGGCCGGTCAGGCCCAGCTTGCTGCTGGCTGCTTCGGACTTGTGCTCCGGGGTGGAGGCGAGGCTGCGTTCGGCGACCTGTTCGCCAAGGGTGACGTTGAGCTCCCGGGCCTTGCGGTCGCGCCAGATCGACAGGCGCACTACCGAGCCGGGTTTCAACTCGCCGATGATGCGCGGCAGATCGGCGGAGCTGTCCACCTTCTGGCCATTGACGCCGAGGACCACGTCACCCGCCTGTAGTCCGGCCTTCTCTGCCGGCGAGCCCGCTTCGACGTTGGCGACCAGCGCGCCGGCCGGCTTGTCGAGACCGAAGTTCTGGGCCAGGTCGGCGTCGAGGCCCTGGATGGCCACACCGAGGCGACCACGGGACACCTTGCCGTACTTCTGCAGCTGATCCTTGACCTTCAGCGCCACGTCGATGGGGATCGCGAAGGAGATGCCCATGAAGCCGCCGGAGCGGGAGTAGATCTGCGAGTTGATGCCGATCACTTCGCCGGCCAGGTTGAACAGAGGCCCGCCGGAGTTGCCCGGGTTGATCGCCACGTCGGTCTGGATGAAGGGCACGTAAGTCTCGTCCGGCAGGCGGCGCGCCTTGGCGCTGATGATGCCGGCGGTCACGGTGTTCTCGAAGCCGAAGGGCGAGCCCATCGCGACGACCCACTCGCCGACCTTGCTGCGTTCGGCGTCGCCGGTCTTCACGTAGGGCAGGCCGCTGGCGTTGATCTTCAGCAGCGCCACGTCGGTGCGCTTGTCGGAACCGATCACCTTGGCCTTGAACTCGCGCTTGTCGGTCAGCTTGACGGTGACCTCGGTAGCGCCATCCACCACGTGGGCGTTGGTCAGCACGTAGCCGTCGGTGCTGACGATGAAGCCAGAGCCGACGCCCCGCTGGATTTGCTCGGGCATCCGGCCACCGCGTCCGCCACCGTTGCCTGGAGCTCCGGGCACGGGGATGCCGAAGCGGCGCAGGAAGTCGTAGAAGGGGTCGTCCGCGAATGGGTCGTCGCCGGAGGTGGCATCGCCGCGGCTGACCTTCTGGGTGACGCTGATATTGACGACTGCCGGCCCTACCTGTTCGACCAATCCCGAGAAATCCGGCAGTCCGTAGCGGGTGGCCGCAGCGGCGGACGGGGCCGCAGGGGCGACCGCCGGTGGCGTGCCGACGGCGTGGGACGGGGAAATGGCGCCGCCCTCCTGTAGGCAGCCCGTGAGGGCCAGGACGATGGCAGAAAAGGTGAGGCTGGAACGAAGCACGGCAGATTTCATGCGCAACTCCTGTAGTTTTTATCCGGATTTATGGACGCCGCGCCGCGGCGTCGTGTTCCCTGCTACAACAATCGCTTACAAAAGTGGGGTTGATCGGACAGACTGCAAGAGGGCTGCGTTACTGTCGTCTTGCATACACAAATGCTGCTTTTTGGTGCGGGCGTTGTATAGTTAATCTCTATCACCATTGCAGGTGTGTTCCATGACGTTGACCGATCTCCGCTATCTCGTTGCGCTGGCCCGCGAGCGTCATTTCGGGCATGCCGCCGAACGTTGTAATGTCAGCCAGCCGACCCTGTCGGTGGCGATCAAAAAGCTCGAGGAAGAGCTGGCCGTGACGCTCTTCGAGCGCAGCGCCGCCGATGTGAAGATCACCGACATCGGCGCCCGCATCGTCGCCCAGGCCGAAAAGGTGCTGCTCGAGGCGGGCCAGATCAAGGAGCTCGCCACTGCCGGCCGCGACCCCCTGTCCGGTCCGCTGAAGGTCGGCGTGATCTACACCATCGGGCCCTACCTGTTGCCGCACCTGATCCCGCGTGTGCATGAGGCGGCACCGTCGATGCCGCTGCTGATCCAGGAAAACTATACCGCCCGGCTGGCCGAATCCCTCAAGCGCGGCGACCTGGACGTGATCGTCGTGGCCCTGCCGTTCGAGGAGCCCGGTATCGTTACCCAGGCCGTCTATGACGAACCTTTCCGCGTGCTGATGCCGGCCGGCCACGCGTGGGAGAAGGAGAAGGCCATCGCCGCCTCCAGTCTGGCCGAGGCGCCATTGCTGCTGCTCGGGGCCGGCAACTGCTTCAGAGACCAGGTGCTGGAAGTGTGTCCGATGTGCCGCAGCGGCGAAGGCCTGCAGCGCACGCTGGAAGGTAGCTCGCTGGAGACCATCCGCCACATGGTGGCCACCGGCGCCGGCATCACGGTGTTGCCGAGCAGTGCAGCCGACCCGCTGCCGGACGGCAATGCGCTGCTCAGCGTGCGTCCCTTCGTGGCGCCGGAGCCGTTCCGTCGCGTCGCACTGGCCTGGCGGGTCACCTATCCGCGTAGCGGCGCCATCGATGTGATCCGCTCGGCCATCCTGGCTAGCCCGCTGGCAGGCGTGCGGCCGGTCAATCGCTAACGGCCCGGAAAGCCCCGGCCTCGGTAACGATCCAGTCCATCGGCTGATCGTGGATCTGGGGAAAGGTGTCGTCCACCCGCGCCAGCTCGAAGGCCACGCCGACGCATAGCGGCGCCGGTTGCAGGGCCGCCAGCGTGCGGTCGAAATAGCCACCCCCGTAGCCGAGCCGGTAGCCGGCCGCGTCGAAGACGTTGAGGGGTATCAGGATCAGGTCGGGCTGCAGGCTTTCCGTGCCAGCGGGAATCGGGATGCCGTGGTGATCCGTTTCCATCGGCACCTCCGGATGCCAGTGCAGGAAGACCATCGGCGCGCCCGGTGTCCGGACCACCGGCAGCGCCATCTGTCGCGTCGTATCGGCGGCCAGCCAGCGTTGCGCCCATGGCACCAGATCCACTTCTCCGCGCCACGGCCAGCAAAAGGCTGCGGTTTTCGGCGTGAGCTCGTCCAGCAGGCGGTCCAGATGATCCTCTATGCGGCGCGTAAGGGCTGCGCGTTCGGCGGCAGGGAGTTGTTCCCGTGCGGCGATCCGGGTTTTTCTTAAATTTTGTCGCAGCGCGGCAACGGTAGCGTCCGGATCCGCGCTTGGGCGGGGGAGGGGAGGGGTCACTGTGCTATTCTCCGATGGCATCGATGCAGGACGTAAAAGCAATGAAGAATAGCGTGTGGGCCGTGCTGGCGGCAGTGTTGTGGATGGCCTTGCCGGCCGGTGGCGATCCTGGTGACGAGAGGATACTGCTCGCCAGGGATGCTGCGCGCAGCGGCGACCGTAACCGCCTCGTCCAGCTTGCGCCTCCCACGGGACACGTCCTCGATCCCTATCCCGAATACTGGGCGCTGTCCAATCAGGTCGCCCGGTCCGCCGACGTGGATGCAGCGCGTATCCAGGATTTCCTGCAGCGCTATTCCGGCAGTTGGCTGGCCGAGAAGCTGCGCGGTGAATGGCTGCGCAACCTCGGCAAGCGCGGTGACTGGGTCCAGCTGGCCGGAGAGTTCCCGAACATGGAGCAGCCGGAGCAGGACCTGAAGTGCTACCAGTTCCAGGCTCGCCTGCAGAACGGTGACCGGACAGCGCTAGAAGACGCCCGTCCGCTGTGGTTCCTGCTGGTGGATACGCCCGACAGCTGCGTACCGGTGCTGCAGGCCTTGGTCCGCGAAGCCCTGGTTAGCCCGGACGACATGTGGTTCCGCATCCGTCGCCTGATGGAGGCCAAGCGCATTACAGGCGCGCGTGCCGTGGCAAGCTGGTTGCCGGCCGACCAGCAGCCCGCCCCGTCTGATCTCGACAGGGCCAGCACCAATCCGGCGACCTACTTCGACCGTCTGCCCATCAATTTCTCGGCGTCCCGCCAGGGGCGCGAGCTGGCGCTGATTGCCCTGGCCCGCATTGCCCGTGATGATCCTCCGGCCGCCTATGTGCGCTATGCGCGCATCGACGAGCGTTTGTCGAGCAGCGACCGCGCCTATGCGCTGGGGCAGATCGGCTGGCAGGCGGCGGCGCGCCTGCTGCCGGACGCCAACGCTTGGTTCAAGGCCGCCGGCGATACTCCTATGTCCGACGAGCAGGCTGCCTGGCGCGTGCGCGCGGCGCTGCGTGCAGCGGACTGGCGTGCGGTACGCAGTGCCGTCGAGGCCATGCCGCCGTCCCTGCGCGAGCAGCCGGACTGGGGCTACTGGCTCGGCCGCGCCCAGCAGGCCCTCGGTAACCGCGAGGCTGCCCGCAAGGAGTTCGCGCGCATCGCCGGCCATCCGACCTTCTACAGCATCCTGGCCGGCGAAGAGCTCGGCCAGACCTTCATGCTGCCGGCCAAGGCGCGCGCCACCAGCGCCGACGAGGCCGAGCTGGCGCGCCAGACGCCGGGCCTGCAGCGGGCCATCGCGCTGTTCCGCCTGGACCTGCGCACCGAAGGCACCCGTGAGTGGAACTGGACGCTGCGCAACAAGGACGACCGCTTCCTGCTCGCCGCCGCCCAGATGGCTCAGCAGCTCGGCATCTACGACCGGGCCATCAACGCGGCGGATCGCACCCGCAACGAGCACGACTACAGCCTGCGCTACCTGGCGCCTTTCCGTGACCGCATCGAGCCCAACGCGAAGAGCCGCGATCTGGACACCGGTTGGGTCTATGGCCTGATGCGCCAGGAGAGCCGCTTCGTCACTGCCGCCCGCTCCGGCGTCGGCGCCCAGGGGCTGATGCAGATCATGCCGGCTACCGGCCAGTGGGTCGCCGGCAAGCTCGGCATGAAGGGCTTCAACGTGGGGTGGTTGCAGGACCCGGACACCAACGTGATGCTCGGGACCACCTACATGCGCATGGTTCTGGCTGGTCTCGACAACCACCCGGTGCTGGCTTCCGCCGCCTATAACGCCGGCCCTGGCCGGGCCAAGAAGTGGAAGGACAGCAAGCCCCTCGAAGGCGCGGTGTATGCGGAAACCATTCCCTTCAACGAAACCCGCGACTACGTGAAGAAGGTGATGGCCAACAGCGTCATCTATTCCGCGCTGCTCGAAGGGCGGGCGCCGTCCCTGAAGGGCCGCCTGGGCACCATCTCGGCCAGCGATGGCAGTGGCGGCAGCGACCTGGGCAGCCCGGCGCCTGGTGCCGGGCTGGAATGAGCGTTGCGGAGGGAATTCTTTTGCGGCGTGGCGATCTGTAGAGCAGTCGCATCGCTCGGGAGTCGTCACCATGTCCATCCGCACAGTCCTCCTCATCGGTGGTAGCGGTTTCGTCGGTACCGCGGTTGCCGCCCGACTGGCCGCATCCGGCAAGACGCTGCTGATCCCCACGCGCCACCGCGAGCGGGTGCGCCACCTGCTGGCCCTGCCGACCGCGGACGTGGTCGAGGCGGACGTGGGTGACCCGGCAGAACTGGCGGTGCTGATGACCGGCGTCGATGCGGTGGTGAATTTGGTTGGCGTGCTGCATTCCGGCTCCGGCCATCCGTATGGCCCCGCTTTCGCCCACGCGCATGTGGAGATCCCCAAATGCATCGTGACGGCAGCCCGCGAGGCCGGCGTGCAGCGCATCGTGCATATCAGCGCCCTTGGCGCGGCGGCGGACGGACCGTCCGAATACCTGCGCTCGAAGGCCGACGGTGAGGCGGCGATCCGCGCTGCGGTGCCCGACATCGGCTGGACCATCCTGCGCCCGTCGGTGATCTTCGGGCCCGGCGACAGTTTCCTGAACCTCTTTGCCGGTCTGCTCCGGTGTTTCCCGGTGCTGCCCCTCGGCGGCGCGAAAGCGCGCTTTCAGCCGGTTTATGTGGGTGACGTGGCGGAGGTGGTGGCCGAGGCCCTCGAACGGCCGGATGCCGCGGGCCAGACCTTCGAACTGGCCGGTCCGCGGCCGTATAGCCTGCAGGAGCTCGTCGAATACGTCGGCTTCATTACTGGCCACCCGCGTCCGGTGATTCCGCTGCCGGAAGGCCTGGCCATGCTGCAGGCGGCGCTGCTCGAATGCCTGCCCGGGCCGTTGATGAGCCGCGACAACGTGCGTTCGATGCGCGTTTCCAACGTTGCCAGCGGGGCGCCCCTGCCCTGGGGCCGCCATCCGACGGCCCTTGAGGCGGTGGCGCCGTGTTACCTCGGATCCCTCAACAAGCGCGGACGCTACACCGCCTTCCAGCTCCATCGCCCATGAAAATCTACTGTGTCGGCGGCGCTATCCGCGACGAGCTGCTCGGCCTGCCGGTCAAGGACCGGGACTGGGTGGTCGTCGGCGCCACCCCCGAAACCCTGCTGGCCCAGGGCTATACGCCGGTCGGCAAGGACTTCCCGGTCTTCCTCCATCCCCGCAGCCACGAGGAGTACGCACTCGCACGCACCGAGCGCAAGACTGCGCCCGGCTACGCCGGCTTCGTCTTCCACACTGCAGCGGATGTCACGCTGGAAGAGGATCTGGCCCGCCGCGACCTGACCATCAACGCGATTGCGCGTGACGACGACGGCATGCTGGTGGATCCCTACGGTGGGCGCCGCGACCTGGAAAGCCGGGTGTTTCGCCATGTCAGTCCGGCCTTTGCCGAGGACCCGGTGCGCATCCTGCGACTGGCGCGTTTTGCTGCCCGCTTCGCCGATTTCACGGTGGCGCCGGAAACCCTCGAACTCATGCGCGCGATGGTCGCCGCTGGGGAGGTGGATGCGCTGGTGCCGGAGCGGGTCTGGCAGGAGCTCGCCCGTGGCCTGATGGAGGCGCGGCCGGCGCGGATGATCCAGGTCCTGCGCGACTGCGGCGCACTGGCCCGGCTGCTGCCGGAGGTGGATCGCCTGTTCGGCGTGCCGCAGCCACTGCAATATCACCCGGAAGGTGACACCGGCGTTCATATGCTGATGGTCCTCGACTGCGCCGCTGCTGACGGCTTGGCCCTGCCCGGGCGACTGGCCTGCCTGTTGCACGATCTGGGCAAGGGTGTCACGCCGGCGGATGTGCTGCCTCATCACTACGGTCACGAGGCGGCCAGCGAGAAACTGGCGCGAGATGTCTGCCAGCGCCTCAAGTGCCCGGTCGACTGCCGCGACCTGGCGCTGATGATGGCTCGTGAGCATGGCATCGTGCACCAGGGCCAGGTCCTGCGTGCCGAGACCGTGGTCAAACTCATCGAGCGCTGCGACGGCCTGCGCCGGCCCGAGCGCTTCGTCGCACTGCTCGACGCCTGTGCCTGCGACTACAGGGGGCGAAGCACATACGAGGCGCGACCCTATCCCCAGCGCGAGCGCCTGCTCGCGGCGCTGGCCGCGGTGCGCGGCGTCGATGCGGGCGCCATCGCCCGCGGCGTGGCGGACAAGGCGCGTATCCCGGTCGAGGTCCATGTGGCACGGGTGGCGGCGGTGCGTCAGCTGGAAGGCCGCGGAGTGAGCGAGGGAGATGCCGTCGGAGATGCAGGCGAGGGGCGGGGCGTCTGTCCGGAGGAAACTCGTTAGCCATTCCACGCACGCCGCCGTCATTGCAACCTACAATGCGCGCACTTCCATGCGCTCGCTCATCGATTTGCCTGTCGCGTCCTATCTGGTCCGGCGAATAGCCCTGCTGGCTTGCGGCCTGGGTCTGGCCGTTTCTGCCGTCGCAATGCAGCCGATCCCGGCCTTTTCCGAGGTCAAGGCCGGCGCCGTGCCGTCGGTGGGTGTCCTGCTCGCCCGGGATGGAACACCATTGGCCGAGAGGCGCCTCAATCCCCATGTGCGCCGCCTGGAATGGGTGGGGTTGCACAGCCTGTCCCCATCGTTGAAGGAAGCCCTGCTGGCAGCGGAGGACAAGCGGTTTTTCGAGCATTCCGGCGTCGACTGGAAGGCTTTTGCCGGCTCCCTATGGCATAACCTGTGGTACGACCGCAAGCGCGGCGCCTCGACCTTGTCGATGCAGGTGGCGGGTTTGCTCGACCCAGAACTGGCGCTCGGCCGCGATGGCATGCCGCGGCGCAGCCTGGGCCAGAAGTGGGACCAGGCGCTGGCTGCGCAGGCGCTGGAAGCCCGATGGACGAAGGAGCAGATCCTTGAGGCTTATCTCAACTTGGCGCCCTTCCGTGGTGACCTGCAGGGCGTCCATGCAGCGGCGCGCGCGCTGTTCGGTAAGTCGCCGACCGAGCTGGGGCGCCCCGAGGCGCTGATCCTGTCCGTTCTCCTGCGTGGTCCCAATGCCAAGCCCGACGTGGTGGCCCACCGGGCCTGCGTGCTGGCGGAGCGCCTTAATGCACCATCGGCTTGTACCGCAGCCCAGCGCCTGGCTGCCAACAATCTGGATCGCCAGCATACCGGGCCGCGCTGGGAGCTGGCTTCCCAGGCCGGACGGCTGCTCCTCCAGCATCCCGGCGAACGCCTCACGACCACGCTGGATGCGGACATCCAGCGTGGCGTGACGTCGGTGCTGCATCGCCTAGGTACGCTGGAGGCAGCTGCCGTCGTGCTCGACAATCCTACCGGCGAGGTGCTGGCCTATGTCGGGGCGCCCGATTACGCGGCGCCCGACCACGCGCTCACGCCACGCAATCCGGGCAGTCTGTTGTCTCCCTTTGCTTACGGCCTGGCGCTGGAGCGTCGGTTGATCACGGCGGCCAGCCTGATGGAGGAGTCGCTGGCCAATCACGCTCCGACGCTGCCCGACGAGCGCATGTGGGTCAGCGTGCGGCGGGCGCTGGTGGAGGGCATGAGCGATCCTGCCCAGGCCGTGGGCCGGTTGGTGGCGGATGGCCTGCCGGATCGTCTGCGCCAGGCCGACGTGGATGTGCGCGGTGGTAGCACCGAGCTTGCCTTGCTACCGCTGGCAGCCCTCTATCGCAGCCTGGCGGTCGGTGGACAATGGCAAGCGCCGCGCTTCCTTGCCGCCTCGGAGCGTCCGTCACGCCGTGTGTTGCGCCCGGAGGCCAGCTTCATCGTGGCCGACATGCTGGCCGTGCCGGATGCCGACGGCAATCCACAGCCTTTCGCCTTTCGGCAGTACGCCGCGGACAGCCGCGAGACGCTGACGGTGGGCTTCTCCGAGCGCTTTACTATCGTTCTGTGGGTCGCCGGTTTACGCAACGCTCCGCAGGTCAGTGGCCAAGCCTGGCACGATATCCTGCGCGGCCTGTTGCGGGGCCAGACGCCGTCTCGACCGTTGCCGCCACCGGGGGTAGTGTCGAGTCTGGTGGTGTTCGAGCCGCCGGTCGAGAGTCCGCGACGGGAGTGGTTCATCCGCGGCACCGAGGTGGAACGGGTTGCGGTACCGCGACTGCTGCCGCGCATCGCTCAACCTCTTAATGGCGTACTGGTGGATGCCATGGCGCTGATGCGTGACGAGGGTTTCAAGGTGTATTTCGAGGCTACTCACATGCCGGAAGGGGCTAGGTGGCGTCTCAATGGTGAGGACCTCGGGAGCGGCGAGCGGATCGCCTGGCGGCCGGTGGCCGGTCGGCACGTGCTGGAGCTGATGTCAGCTGACGGCCAGGTGCTCGATAGCGTGATCTTTGCCGTGCGGGCACCTCTTGAGCCGCTACAGCGCCCGGATCAGCAGCCAGACAGCCAGTGACATCAGCAGGGTGCTGGTGAGTGGGATGTGGATGTGCCGCCCGAAGAGGTCGAAATGCAGGTCGCCAGGCAGGTGCCCGATGCGCCAGCGCCGCAGCGGCAGGCTGGAGCCGAGTCCGGAAACCACGGCCACCACCACGATGGCCAGCAGCCATTTGAGCATTGCCCGTCGCCTTCCGTCATTCAAAGTCCCGATTTAACCGCAGTTTTCTGCGCAGCAACATGTTTTCTGCTTTCGCCCCGCCCGTGTGTGCTGTAAGTTCTGGACCTACAACAATACATATTCATGTCCACCCCATGACGCCGATCTCCCGCCTGCCATTTCCAACCGTTTCTCTTCAGAGGGCGTGTGCATGAACCGCTCCCGTTTCGGTGATCTGGAAGTCCTCTGCCGTGCGCCGGCCGGCGCAGCCCACGAAACGCCCCTGCTGTTCGTCCATGGTGCCTACACGGCCGCCTGGTGTTGGGATGAGTTCTTCCTGTCTTGGTTTGCCGAGCAGGGCTACACGGCGTATGCCATATCCCTGTCGGGGCATGGGAAGAGCCGCGGGAGGGCCTACCTGGACAGCTTTTCCATCGCCGACTACGTGGCCGACGTGGCCGAGGTGGCGGCCGCGCTGCCGGCGCCGCCGGTGCTGGTCGGGCACTCGATGGGCGGTATGGTGGTGCAGAAATTCCTCGAGAACCACTCGGCGCCCGGCGTGGTGCTGATGTCCTCGGTACCGCCGCAGGGTTTGCTCGGCTCGGCTTTCGGCCTGGCGTTCGCGCGGCCGCACCTGCTCGGCGATCTCAACCGCCTGATGGGCGGCGGCCAGCCGCAGATGGAAACCCTGCGGGACGCGCTGTTCCACGAGGCGATCGAACTGGACCGTCTGCAGCGCTATTACCACCTGTGTCAGCCGGAATCCCACCGGGCGATATGGGATATGTCGCTGTTCGACCTGCCCTTCCTGACGCGTATGCAGATTCCGCCAATGCTCGTGCTCGGTGGCGAGTACGACGTGCTGATCCCGCCGGACCAGGTGCGCATGACGGCGGCCCGCTACGGGGTCAAGGCGCAGATCCTGCCGGGCCTCGGGCATGGTCTGATGATGGAGTCGGACTGGCGCCTGGCGGCCGAGCCGATTGTGCGCTGGATGAAGGAAAAAGGCCTGTAAAGGCACCGAACGGGCCGTGTCTCGCCCGTGCTGTGAAGTCTGTCATGGCGGTGCGCCGTGCCGTCGACCATGCTGAAACCGTGAACGAGAGGGTGCGGAGGCGGCTGCAGGGGTTCCGTACCGATTTTCCTTCAACCTTTGGAGGCTGCAGCCGTTAGATACATCAGCGGGCCTGATTTTTTCCCTTACCCGCAACGGAGGCCGATATGGTGATCAGCATGGATATGGAAAGTGGTACTCGGATCTACGGCGAGCCGGTCGAAGAGGTCGGCATGGCGTACGGGGATGAGGTGCTGAATGCCAACCCCTTGCCTCCCGAACTGGCGCTGGGGCTGCAGGAGGTGGCGAGCGTCGGGCGCGGGCAGCATGCCGTGCCCACTGACGTGGAGGCCTTCCTGGCTGCGGTCTATCGCTACCAGGAGTAGGGCTCGTGGTTTCCGTCAGGCCTGCCGGCTCATCGAGCCCGCAGGCCTTTTTACCTTTTAGAGCGCGTGGAGGCGGTCGCCGCGGAGGAAACCGAGAAGCGGTTGGGTGATGTCCTTGCCGAGCGCGATAACCTTGAACAACTCGCCCATTTCGTGGGGGCCGGTGAGGCGTTGTACGGCCTTGGAGGCGCGGATGTAATCCACACTGTCTTCCGGTCCTCGGCGGGCCAGGCAGTCCAGCACGCCGCAATTGAACAGCAGCGTGGCTTGGTTTGTGTAGCCGAGCACGTCGAGCCCGGCCTCGAAGCCGGCTTCGGCTATGGCGGTGAAATCCACGAAGGCGGTGATGTCGTTGAGCCCCGGCCACAGGAAGGGATCGCCGTGGGCGTGATGGCGGAAGTAGCACAGCAGGGTGCCGGTGGCACGGCTGTCGAGGTAGTACTCGGCCCGCGGATAGCCATAGTCCACCAGCAGCATGGCCCCGCGCTCCAGGCGTGCCGCCCATTCGGCGATCCACGCCCGCCCGGCGAGGTTGATCTCGCTGACGTATTCCCCTTCTTCGGGCAGCGGCACGTCGAGGGCGGCGGCGGCCTCGGCGATCTTGCCGCTTGCCGGCTTGTCGGCCCATACGAAACTGCCGTCGGCGCCGAGGGCCACGCCCCGCTCGAAGATGCCGTCGGGCCGCCAGGCGACGAGATGTACCGGCATCACGTCGAGCACTTCGTTGGCGACCAGCACACCGGAGAAGCGCTCCGGCAGGCTGTCCAGCCAGCGGACGCGGGATGCCAGGTGGGGCGCCTTGGCGGCGAGGGTGTCGAACTGGCGTTCGCGTAGCTCACCGGATACTTCGAGGATGCCGTAGCTGTCCGGCAACGTGCCGCGGTGCTCCAGTTCCAGCAGCAGGTCGGCGGCCAGCAGGCCGGTGCCGGCACCGGCCTCGATGATGTGCGGTGTCGACAATCCCATGACCTGCTGGACCTGGGCTGCCAGGGCCTGCCCGAACAAAGGGGTGAGTTCTGGTGCGGTGATGAAGTCGCCGCCCGGCCCGAACTTGTGGGCACCGCCGCTGTAGTAGCCGAGACCAGGCGTATATAGGGCTTCGGCCATGTAGGTGGCGAAGGAGATCCAGCCGTCCTGGGCCTCGATCAGGTTGCGCAGGCGGGAAACGAGGCGCGCGCTCTGTTCGAGGGCGTCGGGCGAGGGCTGGGGCAGGTTCATGGCAGCGGTGGATAGGGGAAAATCCCCATTTTACCCGTTCGTTGCAGTGCACCGTCGAGGGGGCGGGCACCGTATGATTACGCCCTTCGCTTGAATTCGCTCCCCTTGGTAGTCATGATTGAAGATCCGATCGCCCCGGTTGTGCTAGTGACGGGCGGTGCGCGGCGCGTCGGCGCCGAACTAGTGCGATGCATCCACGCGGCTGGTGCGCGGGTGGCCGTGCATTATCGCCACTCCCGCAGCGAGGCCGAGGCCTTGGTCGCCGCGCTGGAACACGCGCGTCCGGGCTCGGCGGTAGCACTGCAGGCGGACCTGCTGGACTGCTCGTGCTTGCCCGGCTTGGTCGAGTCCGCCGTGGCGCATTTCGGGCGACTCGATGGGCTGGTCAACAATGCGTCGAGTTTCTTCCCGACCGCGCTCGGCGAGATCGACGAAACGGCATGGATCGATCTGATCGGTTCCAATCTGAAAGCGCCGCTGTTCCTGGCCCAGGCTGCGGCACCACATCTCATGGCGAGTGGTGGCGCGATCGTGAACATCATCGACATCCATGCCGAACGGCCGTTGAAGGGCTACCCTTTGTACTGTGCCGCAAAAGCTGGCCTGTTGGGGTTGACCCGTGCGTTGGCGCAGGAACTGGCGCCTCGTGTACGAGTAAACGGCGTGGCACCGGGGGCGATCGAATGGCCTGACGATGGACAGTTTCCACCACTGGAGCGGGAGCGCATCGTCGCCCATACCTTGCTGGGGCGGGTCGGCTCGCCGTCCGACATCGCGCGCACTGTGCGCTTTCTGCTGTTCGACGCACCATACGTTACAGGGCAGATTTTATCGGTGGATGGTGGGCGAAGCGCCCATTTATAAGCCATTTAACATTTATGCCGATCGGCAATTGTGTGATCGGACTATAATCTTCGGAAATTTGATTGACATGGAACAAGTAGTGCCAGCCCTCGCCAGCCCCGCCGCCGAGCAACCCGAAACGGAAGGTCGCCACTCCAATACGCTTCTGCGCCTGAAGAAATTCCTGATGCGCAAGGTCGGCGAGGCAATCGGCGATTACAGGATGATCGAGGACGGCGACGTGGTCATGGTCTGCCTGTCGGGCGGGAAGGACTCGTTCACACTGCTGAGCCTGCTGATGGAAATGCGGGAGCGCGCTCCGATCGACTTCCGTATCGTCGCGATGAACCTCGACCAGAAGCAGCCCGGCTTTCCGGATCACGTGTTGCCGGCGTACTTCGAATCGGTGGGCGTGGAATACCGGATCGTTACCGAAGACACTTATACAATTGTCAAGGACAAGATTCCTGAAGGTAAGACGACCTGCTCACTGTGTTCGCGCCTGCGACGAGGCATCATTTACCGCACGGCAAAGGAACTCGGCGCAACCAAGATTGCCCTCGGCCATCATCGCGATGACATGATCGAAACCATGTTCCTGAATATGTTTTTCGGAGGCAAGATGAAGGGAATGCCGCCGAAGCTGGTCAGCGACGACGGGCAGAATGTGGTGATCCGGCCGCTGGCTTACTGTTCTGAGAAGGACATCGAGCGTTTCGCCCGTGGCATGGAGTACCCGATCATTCCGTGCAACCTGTGCGGTAGCCAGGAGAATGCGCAGCGCAAGCAGATCAAGGCCATGCTGCGTGACTGGGACGAGCGTTTTCCGGGGCGTATTGTGTCGATTGCCACCGCCATGAAGAACGTCGTGCCATCCCACATGGCGGATGCCGAATTGTTCGACTTCCGTAACGTGTCGCGAGACACGCAGGTCGAGCAGGGCGACATCGTTTTCGACAAACCGGAATTGCCGGTCCATCCGGAGGGGGCTGCAGCCATCCCGATCGGAATCTGGAAGAGCTGATGTCATGAACCTTTGCACCGCTCTGGCCGAAGGCCGTGCGATCCGGGCCAACTTTCTTCCGCCTAGTGCGGATTACGGAGTCGTTCAGCATGCCTGATCGCGCCAAGGCGCCCTGCCTCCTCCTTGCCGAAATTGCCGGCGGTATTCTCCTTGCCGAAAAGCTGGGTGAGGCCGAGGCGGCCTATGCGGTCGAACGCAGTCTGAATCGTATGTCGCGCTGCGCCGAGGCCTATCAGGCCATCGGCTTCGCGGTCAAGAAGGCATCGCTGGTGGCGCACTTTATGGATGCGGATGCAGCCCTGCTGGCCGCGCGGGAGATGCGTGAGCGGGTGCGGGCCCTGCCGCCGATGAGCGGTATCAAGCTGATGCTGAAAGCTGGGGTGGTGCTGGAAACGGAAGCCGATGGGCTGGGGCTGGAAGCTGAAAAGCTGGCCGTGCTGCTGGTCGAGAGTCATGCCCCTGACAGTATCGCGGTATCGGAAAACCTGGGACGGGTATTAGCGCCGTCGCTGCGTCGCATGCTGGGACAGGCAGGGGATGGAGCAGGCGAAATGCCCATTCCCGTTCTCGAACTGGGGGATGCTCCACCGCCCACGCCTGCCGAACTCCGCCATGAGGCACTGCAGGCTCATAAACACATGCGAATCAGTTATCGCGGGCGCAGTTGGGTGATCAATGTGGCCCGCCCGGCCCTGCTGTTCGGGCGTGATACCGGTAACGATATTGTGATCACCGATCCGCGTGTATCGCGTCAGCATGCCCGTCTCGAGCTTCGTAATGGGTTGTTCTATCTGGCCGATTCGAGCACCAACGGCACCTTCCTGCTCGAGGAGGGAAGCCCCGAACACTGCGTCAAGCGCGAGGAGTTCATCCTCGGCGAGAAGGGGCACATCGGCTGCGGCTTTTCCGTCGGCGACAACATGTCGGACGTGGTGGCGTTCGCCCTTGGATGATGTTGCTGGAGGCGTGTTGGATCAAATGACAGAGGGCCGCAATTGCGGCCCTCTGTTCATGTATGAAGCCTGTGCGGCAATTCAGACTTTCAAGCTGCCGCTCATGACCTTTTTGTGTTCGTCGCCCTTCTGTGCCTCCTCGTCGGCTTCCTTGTTACAGGACTTCATCTCGTTCTGCTGGCCTGTCGCGGCAAAGGCTGCGGGGGCCAGGCCGGCAGCAAACAGATAAATGACGACGCTCAACATCATTTTCTCATCATGCGACTCTTCTCGTATGGACGGTTTGTCGGCATTGCGCACGGATCGCAGACGTACAGTGAGACCCGCAATTGACGGTGGAGAGGTGCGTCGATGCGTCGCTTGCGACGAATTGTGGCAGCGGCGGCTAGAAGCCGCTTTCTTCCATCGCGCGACGCTGGCGGTCGACGAATTCCTGCGTGGAGTCGATTCCGCGCAACAGCAGGATCGTCGAGCGCACGGCGGCCTCCAGCAGCACGGCGAGGTTGCGGCCGGCCGCAACCGGCAAGACGACACGGCGCACCGGTACGCCTAAAATGGGTTGCTGTTCGCCGTCGAGGGTCAGGCGCAGCGGGTCTTCCTGGCCCGGTTGGCGGCGTTGCAGATGGACCACCAACTTGAGCTTCATCTTCCGCCGGCAGGCGGTTTCGCCAAATATCGTGCGGATATTGAGGATGCCGAGACCGCGCACCTCTATGACGTCCTGCAGCAATTCGGGGCAGCGTCCTTCCAGTACGGTCGGGGCAATGCGCGAGAACTCGACGATGTCGTCGGCCACCAGGCCGTGGCCGCGGGAAATCAGTTCCAGCGCCAGTTCCGACTTGCCGGCACCTGAGTCGCCGGTAATGAACACGCCGAGGCCCAGCACGTCCATCAGCACCCCGTGCAGCGCGACCCTTTCGGCTAACTGTCGCGACAGGTAGCTGCGCAGCAGGTCGATGACGTTGGCGGACGGCAGCGGGCTGGCGAAGAGGGCGATGTCCTCGTTCGCGCACAGCGTGCGGATGATGCTCGGGATCTCCTCATCGTCGGCGACGATGAGCGCCGGCGGGGCGTAGGAGAGAATCTCCCGGACGTGGTGGATGACCTTCTCGCGGGTTTGGCGGCGGGCCCAGGCCATCTCGGAGGCGCCGAGGATCTGCAGGCGGTCCGGGTGGATCAGGTTGAGGTGGCCGACCATGTCGGCGGGCCAGATACGGTCTTCGGAGACCGAAATGCGGGTCGCCAGGCTGCCGCATATGTGGCGCAGCCGGAGGCGCTCCAGATTGTCGTCAAACAGCCGGCTGACCGTCGTCTGGCGCATGGCTGCCCCATTGGGCGAAAAGGGTATGGGCGGCCTGGGCATCGGGCGCGCTCATCAATTGTTCTCGGAAGCTGCGGTCGCTGAACATCTGAGCCAGTTCGGACAGCAGTTGAAGGTGGTGCTCGTTGGCCTGCTCGGGTACCAGCAGCACGAACAGCATCGATACGGGACGCCCGTCGGGGGCGTCGAAGGGAACCGGGTCGGCGAGGCGGATGAACGCACCCAGCGCCTCCTTGAGGCCCTTGATACGGCCGTGAGGAATGGCGATGCCCTGGCCGAGGCCGGTCGAGCCGAGCTTCTCGCGGGCAAACAGGCTGTCGAAGACGGTGCTGCGGCCGATGCCGTGGTTGTTCTCGAACAGCAGTCCGGCTTGCTCGAAAGCGCGCTTCTTGCTGCTCGCCTCGAGTCCGACGACTACATTGGTCGGCGGCAGAAGTTTGGCGATGAGGTTCATGCGAGGACTCTCCCGTGTGCGGAACGGGCCGACACAGGTTGCCGGTGAAAGGCGATTCAGGAAGATCCGGAGGCGGAGGCCGCCGGGGCCGTTGTGTCAATTGGGGCGCATTATAGCCACAACGGTCCCGGGGAAAAGGGTATTACTCGACGCCGGGAATCAGGACTCGGCGAGGTGCTGCTTCAGGGAGTCGTGACCGTGGTCGCTGGTCTTGTCCTTGTACTTCAGGACCTGACGATCAAGCTTGTCGATCAGCCCGTCGATGGCTGCGTACATGTCGGCATCTTCGTTCTCGACGTAGATGTCCTTGCCGCGCACGTGCACGGTGACTTCGGCCTTCTGACGCAGCTTTTCCACCGAGAGGATCACGCCGACGCTGGTGACGTTGTCGAAGTGACGGATCACGCGGTCGAGCTTGGTCGTGACGTACTCGCGGATGGCCGGAGTAACTTCGACGTGATGCCCCGTGATGTTGAGGTTCATGGTTGCTACCTTTCTGTCAGATGGTTTTGCGCAGACTGACCGGCGGAATATCGAGGGACTCGCGGTACTTTGCAATCGTCCGACGCGCCACGACGATACCCTGCTGGCCCAACAACTCGGCAATCTTTGCGTCGGACAAGGGCTTCTTCTTGTCTTCCGCCCCCACGAGCTGGCGAATCAGCGCCCGAATCGCCGTCGAGGAAGCAGCCCCACCGCTGTCGGTGGCAACGTGACTGCCGAAAAAATACTTGAATTCGAAAATGCCCCGCGGTGTGGCCATGTACTTTTGGGTGGTCACCCGCGAAACGGTGGATTCGTGTAGATCCAGTTGCTCGGCAATTTCCCGCAGGGTAAGCGGACGCATTGCCACATCGCCATAATCGAAGAACTGGCGCTGGCGGTCAACGATCGCTTGCGAAACGCGCTGGATGGTGTCGAAGCGCTGCTGCACATTCTTGATCAGCCAGCGCGCTTCCTGCAGGTGGCTGGACAGGGAGCCGCTGGCGCCACGGTTGTCGCGCAGGATCTGGGCATACAGCTGATTGATGCGCAAACGCGGCATCGCATCCGGGTTGAGGCTGACGACCCAGTTGCTGCGCTGTTTGCGGACCACCACGTCGGGCACCACGTAGCGGGTGTCGGCCTGGGAGAACTGGGCACCGGGGCGCGGGTTGAGGCCGAGGATCAGGGCGTGGGCCTCGCGCAGGGTGTCGTCGTTGCAACGCAGGGCGCGCTTGATCTTCAGGAAGTCGCGGGCGGCGAGCAGTTCGAGATGCTCGCTGACGATTGCGATGGCCAGTTCGCGGGCCTCGCTGGGGGGCAGGGTGTGCAACTGCAGGGCCAGACACTGGCCCACGTCCTGGGCTCCGATGCCGGCTGGGTCGAGGCTCTGGATCTGGCGCAGGGCGATCTTGAGGTCGTCGAGTTCGATTTCCAGTTCGGGTGGCAGCAGCGGCAGCAGATCGGCCAGATCCTGGCTGAGGTAGCCGTCGTCGTCGAGAGCCTCGATGAGGAAGCGCACCAGCGCCCGGTCCCGGTCGGACAGCGGCGTCAGCGCAACCTGGGCGTCCAGGTGGTCGCGCAGGGACGGCACGGCGGCCTGGAACTCCTGGAAGTCGGTCTCGTCATCGTCGTCGCGTTGCCCACCGCTACCCGCTGCAGCCCATTCACCGGCTTCGCCGCTGCTGTCGAAATCGTGGTCCGGTTCGCGCTCGCGTTCCGACTCCCGGGATTGCTCCTGCTCGCGCTCGTGCGCGGCTTCGCTGCCTGCCGGCGCCACGGGGCCGGGGGCCTCGACGCGGCTCGAGCCAAGGTCGCCCTCGGGCTCTTCCCGCTCGAGCATGGGGTTTTCCAGGAGGATCTTCTCGATCTCCTGATTGAGTTCGAGGGTCGACAACTGCAGCAGCTTGATGGACTGCTGCAGCTGGGGCGTCAGCGCGAGATGCTGGGAGAGTTTTAGCTGGAGGCTGGGCTTCATGAGTCGTATCGGGCCTCAGAGCCTGAAGTGCTCGCCGAGGTATACCTGGCGGACCTGTTCGTTGTGAACGATCTCGTCCGGGCGGCCACTGGCCAGCACCTCGCCGGCGTTGATGATGAAGGCACGGTCGCAGATGCCGAGGGTTTCACGGACGTTGTGGTCGGTGATCAACACACCGATCCCCTTGTCCTTCAGGAAGCGGATGATCTTCTGGATGTCGATGACAGCGATCGGGTCGACGCCGGCGAAGGGTTCGTCGAGCAGGATCAGGCGCGGGTCTGTGGCCAGGGCACGAGCGATCTCGCAGCGTCGGCGTTCGCCGCCGGACAGGGAGATGGCGGTGCTGTCGCGCAGGTGCTCGATGCCCAGCTCGTTCAGCAGCTCGTCGAGGCGGGCGGCGATCTGCGCCTTGGAGAGGCTCTGCAACTCGAGCACGGCCTGAATGTTCTCGGCCACCGTCAGCTTGCGGAAGACACTCATCTCCTGCGGCAGGTAGGACAGACCCAGGCGTGCGCGCTGGTGGATCGGGCGATGGGTCAGCACCTCGTCGTCGAGGGTGATCTCGCCGCCGTCGGCGGCCACGAGACCGACGATCATGTAGAAGCAGGTGGTCTTGCCGGCGCCGTTGGGGCCGAGCAGACCGACGACCTCGCCGCTGCCGACGTTGAAGGAAACGTCGTGAACGACCGTGCGGGCCTTGTACTTCTTGCGTAGGTTGCTGACTTTAAGCAGGCTCATCGCCGGGGTGTTCTTTCAGGACTCTACGAATGATTTCGGTGGAAAAGCCGCGACCTTGAAGGAATCTCGCCTGCCGTGCCCATTCTCGCGCGTCTGCGGGTGGTGTGGTGAATTTTCGGCGGTGGATGTCGCGGGCACGTTCGAGTTCGCTTTCGCCGGCGTTTTCGTCGATCGCGTCGCCGATCAGTTCGGAGGATACGCCACGGCGGCTCAGTTCCAGTTTCAGGCGGGCAGCGCCGAAGCGGCTGGCCTTGGCGCGCACGTAGGCGTCGGCGAAACGGGCGTCGGACAGCAGGCCGAGGTCCGCGAGGCGGTCGAGCTCGGCATCGACTTCCTCTGGGCTGCCGAGCGCGCCGAGCTTGCGCGCCAGCTCCGCGCGGGAGTGTTCCCGCTGGGCCAGGCAGCGCAGGGCGCGTTCATGCAGGCTTGCGACCATCGGCGTAGCGTCCTCGTCCGCGTCGTCAGGCCGCTGCAGCTGCCGCCGGCGGCAGCGCCGCCATCTCGGGCAGGCCGACGGCCACGCGGATCTTGTTCTCGATCTCGCGGGCGATGTGCGGGTTGCTCTTCAGGAACTCGCGGGCGTTGTCCTTGCCCTGGCCGATCTTCTCGCCGTTGTAGGCATACCACGCGCCGGACTTGTCGATGAACTTGTGCTGGACGCCCAGATCGATGATCTCGCCCTCGCGGGACGTGCCTTCGCCGTAGAGGATGTCGAACAGGGTCTCGCGGAACGGCGGGGCGACCTTGTTCTTGACGACCTTGACCTTGGTCTCGGAACCGATCACCTCGTCGTTCTTCTTGATCGTGCCGATGCGGCGGATGTCCATGCGCACGGACGCGTAGAACTTGAGCGCGTTGCCGCCGGTGGTGGTTTCCGGGCTGCCGAACATCACGCCGATCTTCATGCGGATCTGGTTGATGAAGATGACCAGCGTGTTGGTGCGCTTGATGTTGGCGGTGAGCTTGCGCAGGGCCTGGGACATCAGGCGGGCCTGCAGGCCGGGCAGTTGGTCGCCCATTTCGCCTTCGATTTCGGCCTTCGGGGTGAGGGCTGCGACGGAGTCGATGATGACCACGTCCACGCCGCCGGAACGCACCAGCATGTCGGCGATCTCGAGGGCCTGCTCGCCGGTGTCCGGCTGGGAGATCAGCAGGTCGCCGATATTGACGCCGAGCTTCTGGGCATAGGTGACGTCGAGCGCGTGTTCGGCGTCGATGAAGGCGGCGGTGCCGCCGAGCTTCTGCATCTCGGCCACCACCTGGAGGGTCAGCGTGGTCTTGCCGGAGGATTCGGGACCATAGATTTCGACAACCCGGCCACGGGGCAGGCCGCCGATGCCGAGGGCGATGTCGAGGCCCAGGGAGCCGGTGGACACGGTCTGGATGTCGCTTTCGACCTCGCCGTCACCGAGGCGCATGATCGAGCCTTTGCCGAATTGCTTTTCGATCTGCGAAAGAGCAGCGGCGAGAGCCTTGGCCTTGTTGTCATCCATTTGTCTTGATCCTTGTGATAAGGGTTTTGGAGATTATGGCACAGAGTTTGCGTAGGAGTGGACGCAGGTGCCGCAGCAAATTTTCGCCACGAGGTATGTGGCGATGCTGGTATTTTATACAGTCATGGGCGGGCGTCCAGCGAAATTGCTGAGCATTATTGCAAACAGCATGCCAGGCGACTTTTTTGATGCCGAGCGTGCCGGCGTCAGAGATCTTCAGCGGTAGCGGCGGAGCAGTTCTTCGAGGGCAAAGACGACGGCCTGGCGGCGCACAGCCTCCCGGTCGCCGTCGAAGTGGCAGGTGGCGGTTTGGGCTGCCTCGCCGCTGCGGATCCAGCCGAAGCAGACGGTGCCGACGGGTTTTTCCGGGGAACCGCCGGTGGGGCCGGCGATGCCCGAGATCGACAGGGCCAGGTCGGCCTCGGCGCGTTCCAGCGTGCCGCTGGCCATCGCCGCGGTGGTCTGTTCGCTGACCGCGCCGTAACGCGCCAGCGTCATCGGTGAGACGCCGAGCAGTGCGCACTTGGCGTCGTTGGAGTAGGTGATGAAGCCGCAGTCGAACCAGGCCGAACTGCCGGCCGTGGCGGTGACCACTTCGGCAACCCAGCCGCCGGTGCATGATTCGGCGCTGGCGAGCCGCCAGCCCTTGGCCTGCAGATGCTCGCCGACGAGGTGGGACAGGGTTTCCAGTTGTGCGTCCATCAGCCGATGATCCTCTTCAGGATGGCCAGCACCAGCAGGGAATAGCCGGCGGCCAGCAGGTCGTCGAGCATCACGCCGAAGCCGCCGCGGGTGCGTTCGTCCACCCAGCGGATCGGTGGCGGTTTGACGATGTCGAAAAAGCGGAAGGTCACGAAGGCGGCGGCCTGCCAGGCCAGCGTGGTCGGGGTCAGCCACAGCACCAGCCAGATCGCGACGATCTCGTCCCACACGATGCTGCCGTGGTCGGCCACGCCTAGGGCCCGGCCAGTGCGTTCGCAGGCCAGCACGCCGAACAGGAAGCAGGCCACCAGCAGCGCGGCAAACATCGCGTCGGACAGCGGCGCCGACACGAAGGGGAACAGCGCCCACCCGGCCAGCGTGCCGAAGGTGCCGGGAGCCTTCGGTGCCAGGCCGGAGCCGAAGCCGAGGGCCACGAAATGGGCCGGATCGGAAACCAGGAAGCGCGGAGTGGGCTTCATGCGCTGCGGCCGAAGTGGTCGTAGCCGCTGGCCCGCGCCAGTCGCAACTGGCCGTCGCGAGTGCGTAGCGAGAGTTGTTCCGTCTGCGCCGTGATGTGGCCGATGCGGTGCAGTGGCAACTCCAGACTTTGCGAGATAGCCTCGATGCCGCCACGACGGTCGGCCGGCGCGGTGAACAGCAGTTCGTAGTCGTCACCGCCGGCGCTACAGGCGGTGAAGGCCCGCGCTGCGTCGCCGCAGGCGTCGGTCAGTGCGGCCAAGGGCAGCGCGGCTTCGTCGATTTCCGCGCCGACGCGGGACAGTTCGAGGATGTGGCTCAGGTCGCCGAAGAGGCCGTCGGAGACGTCCAGCATTGCGCTGGCGAGCCCGCGCAGGGCCAGGCCGAGGGCGACCCGCGGCTGCGGCCGTTGCAGGGCCGCCAGGCAGTCGTCGCGGCAGGCCTTGGCCAGGCGGATCTCGCCGCGCAGGTCGGCGAGGCCGAGGGCTGCACGTCCCGGTGCGCCGGACACCCACAGGTCGTCGTCCGGACGGGCGCCGGAGCGGGTGATCGCGGTGCCGGTGGGGACCTCACCGAAGATCGTCGGACACAGGTTGAGGGGCCCGCGCGTGGTGTCGCCACCGATCGCGTCGATGCCGAAGGCCTCGCAGCAGGCGAAGAAGCCCCGTGCGAAGGCTTCTATCCATGCTTCGTCGGCGTTCGGCAGGCTGGCCGCAAGGACTACCCAGCGCGGTTCGGCTCCCATCGCGGCGATGTCGGAGACGTTCACCGCGAGGGTCTTCCAGCCGAGGTCTTCCGGATCGGTGTCGGCGAAGAAATGCGTGCCGGCCACCAGCATGTCGGTGGAGATGGCCAGCTGCATGCCGGCCCGGGGTCGGACCAGCGCCGCGTCGTCGCCCACCGCCAGGTCGGTGTGGCGGGCGGGACGCGTGAAGTGCCGGCGGATCAGGGCGAATTCGGAGGGCATCGCGCAGGGACTGTCCGGCGGCGGGGCCGGATCAGTTCGAATTGCCGTTGTTGCGGGGGGCGCGACGCTGCTGGGCGTTGGCTTCCACCTCGTCGGCCCGCACGCGGGCAGCGAGCTTGTCGAGCACCCCATTGACGAACTTGTGGCCGTCGGTGCCGCCGTAACCCTTGGCCAGCTCGATGGCCTCGTTGATGATCACGCGGTACGGCGTTTCCGGGCGATGCACCAGCTCGAAGGTGGCCATCAGCAGGATGCCGCGCTCGATCGGCGACAGCTCGTTGAGGGGACGCTCGATATAGGGAGCAAAGGCCACCTGCAGGTCCGGCGCATTGCCAATGGTGCCGCGAAGCAGGCCGAGGAAGAGGTCGCGATCGCACTTGTCGAAACCGCCCACTTCGCCCATCTGACTTTCAATGGAGGTCAGCGAGGACTGGCTCAGCAGCCACTGGTAGATGCCCTGCAGCGCGAATTCGCGGGCGCGGCGGCGGGGAGACTTGTTCGGCGTGCTCATGCCAGTGCCTTCAGCAGCCGGGCCATCTCGACAGCGGCCTGGGCGCAGTCGGCACCCTTCACCTGCATGCGGGCCAGGGCCTGGTCATCGTCCTCGGTGGTGAGAATGCCGTTGGCGATGGGCACGCCGGTGTCCAGGGTGACGCTGGTGATGCCGGCGCCCTGCTCGTTGGAGACCAGCTCGAAGTGGTAGGTCTCGCCGCGGATCACCGCGCCGAGGGCCACCAGTGCGTCGTAGCGACCGCTCTTGGCCATGACCTGCAGGGTCAGCGGGGCTTCGAGGGCGCCGGGCACGGTGGCAATGGTGATCGCGTCGGGGGCAACGCCGAGGCGCAGCAACTCGGCGGTACAGGAAGACAGCAGGCCTTCGCAGACGTCGATGTTGAAGCGGCACATGACGATGCCGACGCGGAGGCCCTGACCGTCGAGGTTCGGGGCGATTTCGGGGATGTTGTCGTAACGGGGCATGGGTTTACCTGAAAGGAGGATTCGTGGGCCGGTGGCTCAGGCTTCGGGCGCGACGTGGCCGACGACGGTCAGGCCGAAACCGGCCATGCTCGGGATCTTGCGCGGGCTGGCCAACAGCTTCATCTTGCCGACCTTGAGCTCGCGCAGGATCTGGGCGCCGATGCCGAACAGGCGCGGATCCCACTTCTGGGCCGGCTTGGCGGCGGCGGGATCGCCGGACAGCTGGGCGAGCAGGTCCTGGCCGCTCTGCGGGCGGTACAGCAGCACCATTACGCCGTTGCCGTGCTCGGTGATGCGCTTGAGGGCGGCGTCCACCGGGAAGCTGTGGCGGCCGCTGGTGGTGTCGAGGAAGTCCAGTACCGACACCGGCTCATGGACGCGGACGAGGGTTTCCACGTCCGCGTTGATGTCGCCATACACCATCGCCAGATGGACGTCGCCGGAGGTCTTGTCCTCGAAGGCGCACAGGCGGAAGGGGCCGTGGGCGGTGCCTACGGTCTTCTCGCTGACCTTCTCGACCAGCTTCTCGGTGCGCGCGCGGTATTCGATGAGATCGCGGATTGCACCGATCTTGAGGCCGTGTTCCTTGGCGAACTCGATCAGTTCGGGCAGGCGGGCCATCGTGCCGTCGTCGTTCATGATCTCGCAGATCACCGACGCGGGCTCCAGTCCGGCGATGGCGGCCAGGTCGCAGCCGGCTTCGGTGTGGCCGGCGCGGATAAGTACGCCGCCCGGCTTGGCCATGATCGGGAAGATGTGGCCCGGCTGCACGATGTCGCTGGGCTTGGCGTGGCGGGCCACGGCGGCCTGCACGGTGCGCGCCCGGTCGGCAGCGGAGATGCCGGTGGTGACGCCCTCGGCGGCCTCGATCGACACCGTGAAGGCAGTGCTGAACTGGCTGCGGTTGTCCCGCGCCATGTGGTTGATGCCGAGCTGGCGGCAGCGTGCTTCGGTCAGCGTCAGGCAGATCAGGCCGCGCGCATGCTTGGCCATGAAGTTGATGGCTTCCGGCGTGATGTACTCGGCGGCGATGACGATGTCGCCTTCGTTCTCCCGGTCTTCCTCGTCCACGAGGATGACCATCTTGCCGGCCTTGATGTCGGCGATGATGTCCTGGATCGGGGCCAGTGCGCTCATGCGGAAGCTCCTTCGTCGCTGTTGCGCCAGGCCTGCATGCGCTCCACGTAGCGGGCGATGAGGTCGATCTCCAGGTTCACGGTGCTGCCGGCGGCGAGGCGCTTGAGGGTGGTGACCTGAACGGTATGGGGGATCAGGTTGATCGAGAACTCGCGGCCGTCGACGCGATTGACTGTCAGGCTCACGCCGTCGATCGTCACCGAGCCCTTTTTGGCGATGTAGCCGGCGAGCGCGGCCGGGGCGCGGATGACCAGTTCGTGGCTCTCGCCGATCGGCGCGAACTTGACCACTTCGCCGATGCCATCCACGTGGCCGGTGACCAGGTGGCCGCCGAGGCGGTCGGCCAGGCGCAGGGCCTTCTCAAGGTTTACTTCGCCGGGCTCGGCGAGGCCGACCGTGCAGTTGAGGGTTTCGCGGGACACGTCGAAGTGGACGGTCTTGCCTTCGCGGGCAATCACCGTGAGGCACACGCCGTTGTTGGCGATGCTGTCGCCGAGCTGGACGTCGTCCAGGTCGAGGGTGCCGACGTCCACGGCGAGACGTACGCCGTCTTCAAGGGGCGACACGCTCAGGATGCGGCCGGTAGCGGCAACGATTCCGGAGAACATGGGATTGGGGGCTTGGAAAGGGGAAAACGCGATTCTAGGCGATTTCCGCGCGGGGCTGGCGCTTTGTGCGGACGGCGAAGTGTCCGGTTTCCATCCGCGGACAACGCTTCATTCGTCCCGAAACTCTGTTCGAGTGCGCGTCTGCAGGGCGTGAGGCCCGACAAGAACAGGCCCTGCCAGGGGCGCCAATCCCTGGCAGGGCCCGATCGTCAGGGTCTTAAAGAATTTCGGCGATGTGGTCGCGTTCCTTCAGTTCCTCCTCGAACTGGCAGATTTCGAGGCCTAGCGCATTGCGCGCCGACACCATCCCGACCGGCCGGCCGTTGTCGACTACCGGTACGTGGCGGAATCCGCCCTCGAACATCATGTGCAGCGCGTGGTCGAGCAGCTTGTCCGGGCTGGCGGTCTGCAGGTTCACCGACATCACGTCGGCGAGGGGTGTCTTGTCCGGGTCGAGGCCCCTGGCCACCACCCGGTTGAGCACGTCGCGTTCGGTGAACAGGCCGGTCAGCAGGCCTTCGTCGTCTACCACCAGAATCGCGCCGACCTTGGCATTGGCCATGGCGACTGCCGCGGCACGGACGCTGGTTTCGGCGATGGCGCAGGTGATGGACTGGCCATTGATGACGTCACGCAGGGTTCTATTCGGCATCGTTGTCTCCTTTATAGGTGTGTGTTGAAGATGCGGACAGGAAAGCGCGAAGGCGGGGTGCATGGGCGCCCAGCCGGGAATCCGGAATGCGGCTCAGGCTCCTGCCGGAGGCTGGGCCGGTTTGCTTATGTCGGGCTTGGTGTGCTTGCCGCTGGAGGTGCTGCAGGCCTGCGCTGCGGAGATGCATCCCAGGGCCAGTGCGAGGAGTGGGGCGACGGAGCGGGTCATGGGGGCTGCTCCTCGTGGAGGGATTCGATGATTAATCATGGAACGTTCGTGACACTTTCGCAAGCTGCGGAAAAGTACCGCCATACCTGTGTTGGGTAGCGTGGTACGGGCCCGTACTTAGGCATACCATCATCCGGTGGTGGATAGCGTGTAGCTGTCCGGACTCCGATGCGTATACGACGGGCAATGCAAGAACAATGACAAGCAGTCCCGAACCATCCTCTCAGGGGGAGGCGGAAGCCTACCGTGCCCTGCTCGAACTGGCCTCCCGGCAAACCGGCGTGGACCTCGAGCGTTATAAGGAAGGCGGCTTGCACCGCCATGCCGTGCGGCGTTGCCGGATGCTGGGCTTGAACACCTTTGTGGACTACCTGGCCTACGCGCAAACGTACACGGAGGAACTGACCCATCTGCTGCAGGGTTGTATGGTGTCCGTGTCGTCTTTCTTCCGCGATGCCGAGGTGTTCGGCGAACTGGCGCACAGCCTGCATGAACTCGTCGCCCGACAGCCAGCCGGCTTGCCGCTGCGGGCCTGGGTGCCGGCCTGTGCGACGGGCGAGGAAGCGTATTCCGTCGCGATGCTGCTGGCCGAGACCGTCCACGAGCACGCGGTGCCGCGTCAGGTCCGCATCTTCGCCACCGACATCGACCAGGAGGCCCTCGAGTTCGCCCGGGCCGGCCGTTACGATGCCGCCGAACTGGAAGGCCTGGGGGCCGAACGCCTGGCCCGCTGGTTCGTTGCTGACGGGGAGGGTTGGCGGGTCGGCAAGGCCCTGCGGGAACTGTGCGTCTTCTCGCTGCACGACCTCACCGGCCATCCACCCTTCATTCGCATGGATCTGGTCAGCTGCCGCAACGTGCTGATCTATTTCAAGCCCGAGCAGCAGGCCGAGCTGATCAGCAGCTTCCACTTCGCCCTCAACCCGGACGGGCTGTTGTTTCTCGGCAAGGCCGAATCCGTCGGCTCCGCACAAGCCCTGTTCGAGCCCGTCGATGCCGCCGGCAAACTATATCGACGCCGCACCTCCACCGGCACGGAGCACGTGCCCGGCTTCCGCTATGGCTTGCCTGAGCGCTTTACCCGCGTGGCGCCGCGCCAGCACGCCCGGCTGCAACGGGACGTGCTGGCCGAACAGGCGCGGGACCTGGTGGCGGAAGCCTATGGTCCGCCGGGGGTGCTGGTGGATGCCAATTTCGAACCCCTGCATTTCTTTGGCGCGTCGCGGCGCTACTTCGCGCTGCCGGTGGCCAGTGCCGACTTTTCTGTGTTTGCGCTGGTGCTGCCGGAATTGCGCGGTGAGCTCAAGGCCCTGGGCGTGCGCATGCGCCAGGATGCTGCCGACGTGTTGCGCGGCATGGGTGCCCAGGTGCGCATCGGTGACGAAACCCTGAAGGTGCGTCCGGTTCTGCGGCGGGTGGCTGGGCCGGATGGGGCGCCATCGGGGGCTGTGCTGATCAGCTTCGAGGAAACCACGGTCAAGCCGATGCCGCCGGTGGATGGAGACCGAGAGGGGCTGGCGGCTGCCGAAGCGGTGGACGAGATTGCCCGCCTGCGCCAGGAACTGGCTGACACCCGGGAACACCTGCAGGCGGTCATCGAGGAACTGGAAAGCTCCAACGAGGAATTGCAAGCCCTCAACGAGGAGATCCAGGCCGCCAGCGAGGAACTGCAGGCCTCCAACGAAGAGCTGCAGGCCTCCAATGAGGAGCTCACTACGCTCAACGAGGCACTGCGCCTGAAGTCCCTCGAATACGTGCAGCTCAACACCACCCTTGCCAACATCCAGGACTCCATCCGCTCCAGCCTGGTCGTGGTGGATCGGGATGGGCGGGTGACCCGCTTCAATGCCTTGGCCGGGCGTATCTTCGGTTTGCTGCCCGACGACATTGGCCAGTTCCTGTACGGCGTGCCCTGCCATCTCGACCTGCCGCTGCTGCGGCAGTGGGTGAGTGGTGTGGTGGTGGGGCGGGGCTCGCGGGTCGAGCACGTGCAGCAGCGCGACCTGCATTATCTGATCCAGGTCGATCCCTACCTCGACGATGCTGGCGGCACGGCAGGTGCCGTGCTGACATTCACCGACATTTCCGACCTGCGCCGCGCCGAGGATGCCCGGGCTCATAGCGAAGCCCGTTTCCGCCAGGTCTGGGATTCCAGCGTCGAAGGCTTGCTGGTGGTCAAACCCGACGGGGAGATGGTGCTCGTCAATCCCTCCATCGCGCAGATGTTCGGCTATGCGGAAGACGAATTGGTCGGCCAGCAGGTCGACATGCTGGTGCCGGAAGCCCAGCGGAAAGGCCACGGCCTCCAGCGCGAGCTTTATCACCACAGCCCCGCGCAGGCCCAGGCCCTGATGTCCCGACGCAACCTCCGTGGTTGCCGCAAGGACGGTAGCGAGTTCGCCATCGAGCTCAGCCTCGGCAGCCTCAACATCGATGGCGTCGATCACGTGCTCGCCACCGTTTCGGATGTCACCGAGCGCAGCCTGGCCGAGGAGCTTCTCAAAGCCAGCGAGCGCCGCCTGCGCTTGGCCCTCGATGCGGCCCGGGCCGGATCGTGGGAATGGTTCGTGGACAGCAACAACAACTTCTGGTCCGACGAACTATGGGCGCTGTACGGTCTGGAGCCCCAGGCCATCACCCCTTCCTACGATGCCTGGCTACAGCTCGTGCACCCCATGGACCGGGCCCGGCTGGAGTCTGTCGTGACGGGAGCACGCGCCCGGGGCGAGCGTTTCGAAGTGGAATGGCGCGTCAATCTGCCGGGCGACCCGCCGTCCCGCTGGTTGCTGTCCATCGGACAACCGGTGTGCGACGATGCGGGCCGGGTGGGCAGCTACATCGGCATCTCCACCGACATTACCGAACGCAAGCGCGCCGAACACGAGTTGTTGCGCCACCGCCAGAACCTGGAAAGCCTCGTGGAGGCGCGTACCCGCGAACTGCTGCAGGCCAAGGAGGCCGCCGAGTCCGCCAACCGGGCCAAGAGCGCCTTCCTGGCCAACATGAGCCACGAGATCCGCACGCCGCTCAACGCGGTGCTCGGCATGGCGCGCATCATGCAGCGGGACGGCGCCAGCCCGACCCAGGCCGAACAGCTCGGCAAGATCGACGGTGCCGCCCAGCACCTGCTCGGTGTAATCAACGACATCCTCGACCTGTCCAAGATCGAGGCCGAGAAGTTCATCCTCGAGGAAGGGGAGTTCGCGCTGGACGGGGTGGCCGCCAACGTCGCCTCGATGATCCACGACCGCAGCACCGCCAAGGGCCTGTGCCTCGTTGTGGACACGGAGAGCGTGCCCTGCCTGGTGCGCGGTGATTCGACGCGCTTCACGCAGGCGCTGTTGAATCTGGCCAGCAATGCGGTCAAGTTCACCGAGTCGGGCGCCATCACCCTCAGTCTGCGCATCGACGAGCGCCAGGGCGATGCGCTGCGCGTGCGCGCCGAAGTGAGCGACACCGGCATCGGCATCCCGCGGGAGGTCCTGCCCAAGCTGTTCCGCCCCTTCGAGCAGGGGGACGCTTCCACCACCCGCAAATACGGCGGTACCGGCCTCGGGCTGGCGATCACCCGCCGGCTGGCCGAACTGATGGGCGGCGAGGCCGGCGTGACGAGCGATGTCGGGAAGGGCAGCACCTTCTGGTTCACCGCCTGGCTGGGGGCCGGGCGTTCCGTTCAGCAGGCGCTGCCGGATCAGGATGACAGCGATTGCGCGGAGAGCGTGCTGCAGAAGGAGTACGCCGGTGCGCAGGTTCTGCTGGTGGAGGACGAACCGGTGAACCAGGAGGTCGCCAAGCTGTTCCTGTTTGATGCCGGCCTGGATGTGGCCGTTGCCGGTAATGGCGCCGTGGCGGTGGACATGGCGGCCGGCTCGCCCTTCGACCTGATCCTGATGGACATGCAGATGCCAGAGATGGATGGCCTCGAAGCGACTCGCCGGATCCGCGCGCTGCCGGCCTACAGCCAGGTGCCGATCATCGCGATGACGGCCAACGCCTTTGCCGAAGACCGCGCCCAATGCATGGCTGCCGGCATGGACGATTTCCTGTCCAAGCCGGTCGACCCGGACCGCCTGTTTTCGACCATCCTGCGCTGGCTGCGGCGGCGTTAGCCGCCGCAGGGGCGCCTCAGGCGAATCCCTCCAGCACCACCTTGCCGAGGGCCGTGCCGCTCTCCAGCAGGGCGTGGGCTTTGCGCAGGTTGGTGGCGTTGATGGTGCCCAGGTGCAACTGCGCAGTGCTGCGTACGGCGCCCTGGTCCACCAGCCCGGCCAGTGCGTCGAGCAGGCGGTGCTGGGCCACCATGTCCGGCGTGTGGAACAGGCTGCGGGTGAACATCAGCTCCCAGTGCAGGCTCAGGCTCTTGCGCTTGAGCAGGCGCACGTCGATCGGTTCCGGATCATCGATCAGCGCCAGCTTGCCCTGGGGCGCCAGTACCTCCACCAACTGCGGGAAGTGGGTGTCGGTGTGGGTCAGGCTGATCGCCTGGTCCACCGGTGGCAGGTTCAGCGCCGCCAGTTGTGCCGCGAAGGGCCGGTGGTGGTCGATGACGTGGTGCGCGCCGAGGCCCGTGACCCAGGCGCGGGTTTCGGGGCGGGACGCCGTTGCCACCACCGTCAGGTCGGTGCGCTGGCGGGCCAGCTGGATCAGCACCGAGCCGACCCCGCCCGCCGCACCGACGATCAGCAGCGTGCTTGGCTTGCCGCTGCCGGCCAGCGGCACCTGCAGGCGGTCGAAGAGCAGCTCCCAGGCGGTGATGCCGGTCAATGGTAGGGCTGCCGCATCGGCCGCCGACAGGGTCTTCGGTTTGTGCCCAACCAGGCGCTCGTCCACCAGCTGGAACTCCGCGTTGCTGCCGGCGCGGTCGATGGCGCCGGCGTACCACACCGCGTCGCCGGGGCGGAACAGGCTGACCTCCGGCCCCACCTCGCGTACCACGCCGACCGCATCGTAGCCGAGCACCTTGTATTCCCCGTCCGCTGGCGCTGCGCTGCGGCGCACCTTGGTATCGACGGGATTCACCGAGATCGCCTGTACCTCCACCAGCAGGTCGTGGCCAGTGGGCTGTGGGCGCGGTAGTTCGATGTCGATCAGCGCGTCGTCCCGCTCGATGGGGCCGGGGTGCCGGTAGCCGATGGCTTTCATGCGGGGCTCTCCTCGGTGATCGCGGCGTGGAAGGGATAGCTGGTGTAGCCGTGGGCGTTGCCGCCGAAGAAGGTGGTGGCGTCCGGGGTGTTGAGGGGCCAGCCGTGCTGCAGGCGGGCCGGCAGGTCCGGGTTGGCGATGAATGGCCGGCCGAAGGCCACCAGGTCGGCGTGCCCCTTGGCCAGCACCGCCTCGGCGCGGGCCAGCGTGTAGCCTCCGGCGACGATGATCGGGCGCGGAAAGGCCGCGCGCAGCTCGGCATGGAAGGCTTCCGCCGCCGGGTTGGGTTCGGGCTCTTCCGGCTCGTTGGTGTGCAGGTAGGCCACCCCGCGCTCGGCCAGGAAGGCCGCCGCGGCGAGGGCGGTCGGCAGACTGTCGGGGCAGTCCATGCCGCGCGCCTGGTTGCGCGGCGACAGGCGCACGCCGGTACGTTCGGCACCGATCGCGCCGATCACCGCGTCCACGACCTCGTGCAGGAAGCGCAGGCGGTTGTCGCGGCTGCCACCGTAATCGTCGTCACGGTGGTTGGAGGTGGTGCGCAGGAACTGGTCGATCAGGTAGCTGTTGGCGGCGTGGATCTCGACGCCGTCGAAGCCGGCCTCGATGGCGTTCAGCGCCGCCTGGCGGAAGGACGCGACGATGGGCGCGATCTCCGCCCGGTCGAGGGCGCGGGGTACCGGGCAATCCACCATGCCGCCCTTGCCGTCCGGCCGGGCCAGCCAGATCTGGCCCGGGAAGGCGACCGCCGACGGCGCCACCGGCGTCGCACCGCCGCGCAGGTCCGGGTGGGACATGCGGCCGCAGTGCCAGATCTGCAGGAAGATGCGCCCGCCCGCCGCATGCACGGCGTCGGTGACGAGGCGCCAGCCGGCGATCTGCTCGGTGCTGTGCACGCCCGGCGTCAGCGAATAGCCCTTGGCGTCCGCCGAAATATCGGTGGCCTCGGCGATGATCAGCCCGGCCGAGGCGCGCTGGGCGTAGTACTCGGCGTTCATCGCGGTCGGTACGTTGCCGGGCTGGCCGGCGCGGGCGCGGGTCAGCGGCGGCATCACGACGCGGTTCGGTAGCGTCAGGGCGCCGAGGGAGAAGGGCTGGAAGAGGGGAGAGTTCATGATGACGGCCTGAAGGAAGTGGAGACGGAGCCAGTCTAGGCAAGGGTCTGTCGTTTGATAATTGGGCTAGGATTTGATGCATTCTCAAACGAGGTTTGAAAATGATTCACCTGGCCGACGTTCAGCTCTTCATCCGCGTTAGCGAACTGGGCAACATCAGCGCCGCCGGGCGGGCCCTCGGCCTCAGTGCCGCCGCCGCCAGCGCCGCCATCAAGCGCCTGGAACAGCGCGTGGATAGTCAGCTCTTCGAGCGCTCCACCCGCTCGCTACGCCTCACCCAGGCCGGCGAGAACTTCCTCGCCTACTGCAGCCAGTCCCAGCAACTCCTCGAGGAAGGCCTCGCCGCCCTGCGCGAAGGGCGCGAACAACTCAGCGGCGACATCCACCTGGGTGCCTCGTCCGACCTGGGCCGCGGCCGCCTCGACGCGCTGCTCGAAGTCTTCCGCCTGCGTCACCCGCAGGTCCGGCTGGTGATGCACCTGTCGGACAGCCTCACCGACCTCTACCGTCACCCGGTGGACCTGGTGCTGCGCTATGGCCTGTCGGCGGACTCCAGCCTCATCGGCCGCAAGCTCGCCGACAATTGCCGTGTGCTGGTTGCCGCGCCGGCCTACCTGGCCCGCCACGGCAGGCCGTCCACCATCGAGGAGCTGGTCGGTCGCAACTGCATCTGCTTCTACCGCAATGGGGAGCTGTTCGACCGCTGGAGCCTGTTCCACCAAGGCCAGCAGAGGGAGATTGAAGTGCGCGGCGACCGCGCCGCCGACGACGGCGCGTTGGTGCGTCAGTGGGCCGTGCAGGGCCACGGCATCGCCTACAAGTCGCGCCTGGATGTGGAGGACGACCTCGCTGCAGGCCGCTTGGTAGAACTCTTCCCCGACGCCCGCGGCGAGCCTTCGCCGCTGTACGTGGCCTATCCGAGCCGGCGCTATCAGCCGGCGCGCATCAAGGCCTTGCTGGGCTATCTGGAGGAAGCCTTCCGCGGTGCTGTGCCGGTTGCGCCGTGAGCTCAGTGCTCAAGTTTCTTGAGCAGACCGCGCTTGATCGCCGTGGTGGTCGGCCGGTTGAATTTTTCGGGCAGGCTGCTGCGCTTGAACCAGCGGAAGTTGGAATGCTCGCGGTTCAGGCGCGGAGCGATTTCCTGGCTGACGCGCAGCAGGTAGTAGTGCATGTCCCGGTCGGCCACGTTGCCGCTGATGGACGATACGCGGCCGAGCTTGATCAGCTGCTTTTCCTTCACGCGCAGGCCGGTTTCCTCCACCAGCTCGCGCATCAGCGCCTTGCGCGGTGCCTCGCCGCGATCGACACGACCCCCGAAGAAATTCCACAGTCCGGAGTTGTTGACGACTTCGGAACGCTTGCCGAGCAGGAACTTGCCAGTCTCGATGCACTGGATGATGGCCCAGGCGCCGGTTTTGGCGGGCGAGGGCTTCACGCGGTCTTTTGCCATGACTGTCGGGGCTTCGCTGATGGATCCGGGATGATACGAATATCTTATAACGAAGTAGGGTTTCTTTAATGTGACGGTTTTGCGTCACCGCGTTGCAATGCTCACGCTGGGGCCGATATTAGCCTGCAAATTTCCTGTCACCAAAGTGGGTTAGCCTTGATTGTCCATGGATAGCCAACCCGTTGAGGCCCGATCAGGCCCTGTCAGCGTCCGCCAGCAGCGCGCTGCGCCCCGCGCCATCTCCCTCCTTGTCTTATCGCGTCGTTCATCGTGGCCAATAAAAGCGCTTATTCCGGCAAAGCGTTCCCCGTGCAGGATGGGGACACACTGGCGTGTACCGCGGCTGACCTGTGCCATGCAGTGCGTTTCATCGATGCGGGCACCCGCAATTCGGAAGTCTTCGAGATCTTCGAGGCCGCGCCGCAGATCCAGTGCCTGCCGGTGCTGGCCGACGGTCTCCTCGTCGGGCTGATCAACCGGCAGAGCTTCATGGTGCAGATCGCCGGCCGTTTCCACTGGGAGGTTTACGGCAAGAAACGCTGTACCAAGGTCATGGACGACGCACCGGTGCGCATCGACGCCGCGATGCGGATCCACGAGATCGCCGACCGCCTGGTCGGTGACGTGCCGGGCGGCCTGCCGGAGAGCTTCGTCATCGTCTGCGACGGCAAACTGCAGGGCGTCGGCTTCACCAGCGACGTCCTTGCCGCGCTGCGCCAGCACGAGCGCCGCGCCGCCGATGAGCTGCGGCAACACCGCGACCGCCTGTTCGCGATGATCGAGGAGCGGACCCGCGACCTGCGGCTGGCCAAGCAGGAGGCCGAGCGCGCAAACCGGGCCAAGAGCGATTTCCTGACACGGATGTCCCATGAGCTGCGCACGCCGCTGCACGCCATCATGGCCTTCTCCCAGTTGGGTACCCAGCGGCATTCCGATGCCGACCGGCCCAGGCTCGGTAGCTTCTTCGCCCGTATCCATGAAAGCACGGTCAAGCTGTCGCTGCTCGTGGACGACCTGCTCAGCCTGTCCCGGCTCGATACCGGGCGCATCGTGCTGGATCTTGGCTACACCGATCTCGGCGAGTTGCTGGCTACTGTCCGGGACACTTTTGCCGACACGGCAGGGCACCGCAACATCGTTGTCCGTGTCGACCGGCCCGAGGCTCCGACCCCGTTGCGCGCCGATCCCCAGCGCATCGGCCAAGTGCTCACCAATGTGCTGGGCAATGCGCTGAAGTTCTCGCCACTCAACTCGGAAATCGTCCTCCGTCTGGCCGTCGAGTACAGCGGCACCGCGGAGCCTGCGGTCGGCTATCGCCTCGACGTCATCGACCAGGGGCCGGGGATTCCCGACGACGAGATGGAGAGCATCTTCGAGAGTTTCAACCTGTCGAGCCGGACGCAGACCGGGGCAGGGGGCGTCGGTCTCGGGCTGTCCATCTCCCGCGAGATCATGAACCTGCACGGCGGCAGCATTACGGCCCGCAACCTGCCGGCGGGCGGGGCGTGTTTCTCGCTCCATTTTCCCCGCGCCTGAAATACCTGCCGGCCCCTTGCTGTAACACGCGTGCTGCACGCTTCCGCTCGAATTTGCATCGACAACCAGACAGAGAGAGCACCCATGGACAACGACGACATCCGCGATCTTCATCGCCGCCTCGAGCGGGAATTGCTGGACAGCTACGACGAGGAACTGGAACTCGAAATGGACGACGCCCGCTTCGACGCCATCGGGGCGGGGGAGAGCCGGCCGGCGTCCGACGAGGACAAGCTGCGGCGCCAGCGCTACTTCAAGGAACTGCTCCGCCTGCAGGGCGAGCTCGTCAAGCTGCAGGACTGGGTGGCGACCAACAAGCGGCGGGTGGTGATCCTCTTCGAAGGCCGCGATGCGGCCGGCAAGGGCGGTGTCATCAAGCGCATCACCCAGCGCCTCAACCCCCGCGTGTGCCGCGTGGTGGCCCTGCCGGCACCGAACGACCGGGAGCGCACCCAGTGGTATTTCCAGCGCTACGTGCACCACCTGCCGGCGGCTGGTGAGATGGTCCTCTTCGACCGCAGCTGGTACAACCGGGCCGGCGTGGAGCGTGTGATGGGTTTCTGTTCCGACGACGAGTACGAAGAGTTCTTCCGCTCGGTGCCGGAATTCGAGCGGATGCTGGTGCGTTCGGGCATCCAGCTCATCAAGTACTGGTTCTCCATCACCGACGAGGAGCAGCACTTCCGCTTCCTGTCACGCATTCATGACCCCCTCAAACAGTGGAAGCTCAGCCCGATGGACCTGGAGTCCCGCGCCCGCTGGGAGAAATACACCGAGGCCAAGGAAGTGATGCTGGAGCGCACCCACATTCCCGAAGCCCCCTGGTGGATCGTCCACGCCGACGACAAGAAGGCCGCCCGCCTCAACTGCATCCAGCACCTGCTCGACCAGATGCCCTACGAGGAAGTGATCCGCCCACCCGTCGATCTGCCGGCGCGGGTGCGCCACCCGGACTACGTCCGCCATGCGGTGTCCGACGACATGATGGTGCCCGATTACTTCGGCTGAGTGCCGCTTACCCACGGGCAGCCCGTTGCGGGGCTGGGGGCGCCGGGCCGGTTTGCCATTTGTTGCAATCGGCACCATGACATGCCATGCGCGCATCATTGAACCGTCATGGGCGGCGATGACAATGCGGCGACCCCCATCAACAGGTAATAACCGCATGAACCCCAGCACTGACATGGCCGCTACGCCCGATGCGTTGCGTGCCGCATCCAAACCCAACCTGGACCGCGGCAGCGGGCCGCGCAGCCGCGCGCTGTTCCTGGTCTTCATCTTCGGCGGCCTGCTGTTCACCGGTTACAGCGTCTTCGCCGACATCGCCGAGTCGAGCACGCCGATGGGCTCCATGCTGCCCTACCTGCTGCTCGGCGTCGCGCTGTTGATCGCCCTCGGTTTCGAGTTCGTCAATGGCTTCCACGACACCGCCAACGCGGTGGCCACCGTCATCTACACCCACTCGCTGCCGCCCCATTTCGCGGTAGTGTGGTCCGGCGTCTTCAATTTTCTCGGCGTGCTGGTGTCCAGCGGCACGGTGGCCTTCGGCATCATCTCCCTGCTGCCGGTCGAACTGATCCTGCAGGTCGGCTCCAGCGCCGGCTTCGCGATGGTCTTCGCGCTGCTCATTGCCGCCATCATCTGGAACCTCGGCACCTGGTGGTTCGGCCTGCCGGCTTCGTCCTCCCACACCCTGATCGGCTCGATCATCGGCGTCGGCGTGGCCAACGCATTGATGCACGGCCGCGACGGCACCAGCGGCGTCGACTGGGCCCAGGCCACCAAGGTCGGCTATTCCCTGCTGCTCTCCCCGCTGGTCGGCTTCTGCTGCGCGGCGATCCTGCTGCTGGTGCTGCGCAGCCTCGTCAAGAACCGCGAACTGTACGACGAGCCGAAGGGCGAAACCCCGCCGCCCTGGTGGATCCGCGGCATCCTGATCCTCACCTGCACCGGCGTCTCGTTTGCCCACGGCTCCAACGACGGCCAGAAGGGCATGGGCCTGATCATGCTGATCCTGGTCGGCACCGTGCCATTGTCCTACGCACTGAACCGTGCCATGCCGGCCAGCGAGGTCACCCAGTTCGCCGCAGTCGCCCACGTCACCCAGGAAGCCCTGGTCAAGGCTGCCCCGATGGCACCGCCGGCCGCCCCCCGCGACGTGCTGTCGGACTACATCCGCAGCAAGAACCTCACGCCCGAGGTGCTGCCGGCCCTGGCCGCGCTGAGCGGCGCCATCGAGGAACAGGTGAAGCAGTCCGACTCCCTCGCCAAGCTGCCGGCCGACTCCGTGGCCAACGTGCGCAACGACATGTACCTGGCCTCCGAAGCGATCCGCTTCATCGAGAAGAGCGAGGCGGTCAAGCTTGACGACGACACGCGCACCAACCTGAAGGCGTTCAAGAAGGAGCTCGACGCGGCCACCAAGTTCATCCCCCTGTGGGTCAAGGTGGCGGTGGCCATCGCCCTCGGCCTGGGCACCATGATCGGCTGGAAGCGCATCGTCGTGACCGTCGGCGAGAAGATCGGCAAGACCCACCTCACCTACGCCCAGGGCGCGTCCGCCGAACTGGTGGCCATGGGCACCATCGGCGCCGCCGACATGTTCGGCCTGCCGGTATCCACCACCCACGTTCTCTCTTCCGGCGTGGCCGGCTCGATGGCGGCCAACCGCTCCGGCCTGCAGATGTCCACCGTCCGCAACCTGCTGATGGCCTGGGTCCTCACGCTGCCGGCGGCGATCATCCTGTCGGGCAGTCTGTACTGGCTGTTCGTACAGATCTTCTGAAGCGCACTGGTTTCTTGCGTTGCGTTGTCCCTGCCCGGGCCTTTCGGCCGGGCAGGGTTTTTTCGTCGGTGAGGGGCTTTCAGACCCGGAAGCGCGCCACTTCGGCCTGCAGATCGTGGGCCAGCCGCTCCAGTTGCGCGGCCGACGAGGACACGTCCGACGCCGATGCGCGGCTGGCGTCGGTCATCTGGGCGATGCGCTCCACGTTCCTGGCGATCTCCGCGCCGGCGATGCGCTGTTCCCGCAGCGCCGTCGAAATGTCGGTGACCGCCCCCAGCACGCCCGCCGAACCGTCGCTGATCTGCTGCATCGACGAGCCCGCCGCCTCGATCTGGCGCACGCTGTCGGTCACCGACTCGTTGCCCGTCTGCATTACCGCCGATGCCGAGCCCGTGCTGTGCTGCACGGACGCCACCTTGGCGGTGATGTCCTGGGCCGAGCTGGCCGTCCGCTCCGCCAGCTTGCGCACCTCGTCGGCCACGACGGCGAAGCCGCGCCCCTGCTCGCCCGCGCGGGCCGCCTCGATGGCGGCGTTGAGCGCCAGCAGGTTGGTCTGGTCCGCCACCTCCTTGATCACCTGCACGATGCTGCTGATGTCCTGCGCTTGCTGCCCGAGGGCCTGCATCTGGCTGGTGGCGTCGTTCACCACCTGAGCGACCCGCTGGATATCGGCGACGGCCTTGAGGACGTCCTCGCCGCCCTGGCGCGACAGCGCCCCCGCCTGCTGGGCCCGCTGTTCGGCCTGGCTGGCGTTGTCCGCCACCTGGTCGATGCTCACCGAGAATTCCTCCACCGACGCGGCCACCGACGAGGTGGCGTCGTTCTGCTGGCTGGTGGCCTGCAGAACGCCGTTGGCGGCCGAAGTCAAGTGCTCCGCCGCACCGGAAAGCTGCTGCGAACGGTCCCGCGTGCGCTGCACGATGGACTGCAGCTCGGCGACGAAGGCATTGACCTTTTCCGCCACCTCGTCCAGTTCGTCCTGGCCCTTGTTGGGCAGGCGCTGCGTCAGGTCGCCCTGGCTCAGCGGCACCAACTGTTGCAGCATCCCCTTCAAGCTGGACTGCAGCGACATGGACACGGCGAGAATCGCCAGCGTGGTGAGCGTGATGCCAACCGCCAGCAAGCCGACGATGATCCAGAACACCTCGGACGACACCGTCCGCGCCGCTGCCACGCCCTGGGCCGATTCCTCCCGCCGCTGGGCGATGAAGCCGTCCAGCTCAGTCTGGAAAGGCTTGAACTGCTGGTTGTAGATCCGCACGAGCGTCTCGTTGGCGGCCTTCGGATCGTTTGCCGCCGTGGCGAGCAGCGTGAGCGAGCTGTCCCGATATAGCTCCCAGTGTTTCAGGATCCCGGCTAAAGCCTCGCGGACCTCGGCCCGGCGGATGGCGGTCACCGCGCGCTGGCCGTTCCGTTCGATGCTCTGTGCCGAGGCAGCGAAGATCTCTTTCGCCTCAGGCTGTGCCGGATCGAGCATGACCGTCATTGCCGCACTGGACTTCACTTCAAGCAGGTCGGCCACGTAGCTCTCGCGCCGGTGGGCCGTGTCCTCGACGCTCCGGATGGCGTTCAGCCCCCAGACGGTGGCCGCGGCAATGATGAGCAGGCCGGTTGCCGTGACAGCACCAAGGGCTCTGAGTTTGTTCCGTATGTTCATGAATAGCCTCCCTGAAGCAAGGAAAGAGGAAACGATCGTCAGGAATGTTAAGTGAGTATGGACCCAATCCGGGGAGGGTGGCCCGAAGGTTGGCAAACGGCGTCCTTCCTTACCGAACCCGTCCCGTGCCAACCGGCAGCGTGCGTTCAGAACAGTCTGTCGGGGGTGTAGCGGATGCCGAAGGACAGCCAGTGGCTCTTGGCGGGGCCGGCCAGCTGCTGTCCGGCAGTGGCATCGACCTGGAACAGATCGGGAATCACCGAATAGCGGACCCCCAGCTGTCCGTAAGACATGCCATGGTTGTCGCCATAGGTCTCGGCGATCCCGAGCAGCCTGGTGCGCAGGCTGAATTCGCCTCCAATGCCCCACGACGCGCTGTTCCGTCCGGAGGCCCGATCCTTCAGCCAGCCCAGGTTGGTATGGACGACGAGCTGGTCGTCATTGAGGGAAATGGATACCGGGATATAGGCGTAGGTGTTGCCGAGCAGGTTCGGGCCGGGGGCGATTTCCGGATGCCGGATGGTGCCCGCCGCCAGGCCCCAGCCCCAGTCGTTGGTTTCCAGCGGGCGGAACAAGGTCTTGGCCTGGAAGACGTAGTCGCGCGTCGCCGATTCGCCGTCGTATCTGGCCCGCCCGCCGCCAAAGGTGAATTCCAAATTGCCGGTCGGATTGCAGGCCGGCAGCGCCCAGACCTCCCGGCTGTGCTGATAGACGCGCGTCCAGCTCTCGCACTGGCAACTGCCGCCGGTCGTCAAGCGCGCATCGTCCGTGACGAACGGACGGGCGGCGAAGACGCAGGATGGAAGGATCAAGGCCACCAAGGCCCAGGCACCGGATTTCATCGGGCCATTCTATTGGGCAGACATGGCGTCGATATTTCTCGATTTCCCCTGATCTCCGGGTCGATGTTCGCGCCCTGCACCTGCATCAATCCGTCGTGGTGACGATCATTGGCCGCCGCGACCAGGGCACCGGGCCGCTCCCGCGGCTCACGCCGTCGCTGCTGCTCTGCATCGGTAGGGCGCTGGTTACGGTTTCTCGACCTCTTCGAGCAAAGCGTCCCCGGGCCCTGCAAAGAGGCTTTCCAGATTCTCCGGATGCACTTTGGAAAGAATGCCGAAGAGATAGATGAGCAGCCCGGTTGCGGCAACGATGCCCAGGACGACGAAGGCCGCGCTATAGCCGAAACGATGTGCGATCCAGCCCGCGAGTGCCGGACTCATGGCTGCGCCCGCGCCCTGGATTGCCATCACGGCGCCGAGCCCGGCATTGACGCTCCCGGTGCCCTGCAGGATGGAAGCAACAAGTCCAGGCAAGGCGACCCCCAGCAGACCAGCTCCGATTCCGTCGAGGGCCTGAACCGGAATCAGTGCCCACGGGGATTCCCAGCAACCGGCGATCAGTCCCCGAAAGGTCAAAGCCAGCAGGGCGGTAATGATCAGCGTCCGGTATCCGCGCCGGCTGGCATGCCATCCGGCCCAAAGGGCCGCAGGAATCATGACCAGTTGGGCCACGATGACGGTCGATGCCGTGAAAATACTGGGCTCCGCCAGCCCACGCGTGACCACCGATTGCGCAAACAAGGGCAGCATCGCGGCATTACCCAGGTGGAACAGCAGCATGGTGATTGCGAGAAGGCCCAGTTCGTGCGAGTCCGTCAGTACCCACCGGAAGGACGGCGGGGCGCTGCAATCTTGAGTTGGCGGGCTGGGTGCCGGATCACCGCCACGAGCACGCTCGTGATCGATGTCCTGCGGACGGATCATCCACAAGCAGGCAAGCGCCGCGCAGGCCATCACCAGCATCAGAACGAATACGGCCGACAGCCCCCAGCGGTAGCCTGCCAGCCCGGCCAAACCGGCTGCGACCAGGTTGCCGCCATGGTTCCAGGCCTCGTTGATGCCCAACTGCCGGGACAGATCCCGTCGATCAACGATGCCCAGGGTGATGCCCGTGATGGCGGCCCCCATCAAGGCGCCCACGGCACCGGTCACCGCCTGGGATGCGGCCGCGACCTCGAACGACGGCGCCGTCCATAGCGCCGCGGTGGCGAGCGTGAGCACGATGGCGCCACTCGCCAGCAGAAGCCGCTTGTGGCGCGACGCATCGACCCAGGCTCCCATCGGCGTGGTCGCCACCATGCCTGCGACGCCGCCTATGGCCATCACATAGCCAATCTCATCGGCCCGCCAGCCCTGGCTGGCCAGAAGCACACCGAGAAAAGGCCCCAGGCCGTCACGGACGTCGGCCAGGAAGAAGTTCAGCCCGCAAAGCCAGTTTCGCGAACTGGCGTGCGTCGAGAGCATGGCCATCACCGGTTCCTAGTTCAACGGGCCTTTGAAGACGAAGAAAGCGCCCAGGCAGATGAAACCAAAGCCCACCAGATGGTTGAGCGTGAGCCGCTCGCCGAGATAGACGACGGAAAAGACCGCAAAAACAACCAGCGTGATGACCTCCTGCATCGTCTTGAGCTCTGCGGCGCTGTAGATGGCGTGACCGATCCGGTTGGCGGGAACCGCGAAGCAGTATTCCGCCAGGGCGATCAGCCAGCTCACCAGGATCACCAGGTAAAGAGGGCGTTCTCCGAATTTCAGGTGGCCGTACCACGCAAACGTCATGAAGGCGTTGGAGACGAGAAGAAGGGCGATGGGTAAGACCTTGGGGGACATCGGGGGGATTCCAGTATTTACGGTGCGCGGTCGTAGAGCGCTTGTAGAGCGGACAGCGTGGTGCCCATGCTTACGGCTTCCAGGGATGTGCCAAACGCATTGCGCGTGCCGAGTCCGGACGCCGCGAACGGCGCACCCGCCCGCACCGAAAGATGCAGGCTTTCAGGCGGAAAGCGGACGATGCTGCCGTCGCTCAGAATGACGCCGTTGGCCTCTCCCCGCGGCCCGGTGAGCACCGTCTCCACGCGGCCCTCCACCTGCTGGGGCTGCAGCCGCTGGGCGCGCAGGTGTGGCGGCAGGGCCCGGCCTGCGCCAACCGGCGGTGGCTGGTCGTACAGGGCACGCCCGCTGCCGGTGTGGACAATGGCGTCGGCCCTGACCGTGCCTCCCGCTTCCGCCCGTCCAATGATCCGGACGACGTCTCCAACCTTGACCGTCGCCGTGAGCGCATCGGCCAGGTGCGGCGGGAATCTGGCAATCGTCCCGTCGCTCAGACGCAGTCCGTCAACCTCACCATAGGGATTGATGAGCATCCGCTGGACCTGGCCTTCCACGGCGTACTGGCCTGCCGGAGCAGGGGCCTCGAGCCGCTGATGCGGTGGTGGAGGCAGATCGGGGGCCGGGCCGGGCGGCACGGCATGTGCGCTCGGGTTGCACAGGCCCAATGCCAGCGCGACGGACGTGGCGGTGAAATGTGCGGACATGGAGAAGCTCCTTGGATTGGGGAAAGCACCTAACCCGTAGCGCAAACACCATGCCAAAGAGAGTCTTAATTAAATCAAAGGTTTGAAATCGCGCGATGGCATCCGGTGTCCGCTCCGGCGACATCGGGGTGTCACTGGAGCGGACACCGGACTCCGTGCGGCGGATTCAATCGAGCTTGAACTCGGCCAGCTTGCGGTAGAGCTGCTGGCGCGACAGACCGAGGCGCCGCGCCGCCTCCGCGCGGTTGCCGGCCGTTGCCGCGAGGGCCCGCACGATCATTTCGCGTTCCACGCGGGCGACGGCCTGTTCCATCGGGCCGTCCCAGTCGATGTCCAGGCCCGGGGCGGGTACCGAGGGCGTCTGCAGGCCGATGTGTTCCACATCGATGACGGCGCCGTGGCTGAGGATGGCTGCACGTTCCATGGCATTGCGCAGTTCGCGCACGTTGCCGGGCCAGGAGTGGGCCAGCAGCAGCCGGGCCGCTGACGCGCTCAGCCGCTTGGGCGCATCGCCGCCCAGCAGGCGCAGAAAGTGTTCCGCCAGCGGCAGCACGTCGCCCAGGCGCTCGCGCAGCGGTGGCAGCCACAGCGGCACCACCTGCAGGCGATACCACAGGTCTTCCCGGAAGCGCCCCGCCTTGACCGCCGCGGGCAGATCCCGGTGCGTTGCCGCGACGATGCGCACATCCACCGGCTGGGCGCGGTTCGTACCGACGGGGGTGATCTCGCGTTCCTGCAACACCCGCAGGATCTTCGCCTGCGTGGACAGCGGCATGTCGCCGATCTCGTCGAGGAACAGGGTGCCGCCATCGGCCTCGCGAAAGCGCCCGATGCGCTCACTGACGGCGCCCGTGAATGCCCCTTTGGCGTGGCCGAACAGCTCGCTCTCCATCAGCTCGGCGGGAATCGCGGCACAGTTCACCGCGACGAAGGGTCTTGCCGCTCTGCCGCTGTTGCGATGCAGGGCGCGTGCCACCAATTCCTTGCCCGTCCCCGTCTCGCCGAGGATCAACACCGTGGCCTCGCTGTCCGCCGCCAGCCCGATGCGCTTGAAAACCTGGCGCATCGCTTCGCTGCTGCTGACCAGTTCGCTGCTGTCCGCGGGCTCTCCTGCTACAGGCGCGGCGCCAGCCTCCTGATGCCGGTCCGGGGCATTGGCCTCCTGTCGCAGGGCACGCCCGAGCGTTTCGACCAGGGTCGCCCTGGCCACCGGCTTGGTCAGATGGTCGAACGCCCCCAGGCGCATCGCCTCGATGGTATTGCCGCCGCTCGCGTAGGCCGTGAGCATGATGCAGGGCACCTGCGAGATGTGCGCCGCCCGGCGCAGGAATGCCAGGCCATCCTCTCCCGGCAGCCGCAGGTCGACGATGGCCGCATCCACCGCCTCGGTGCGCAGCCTGTGCAGGCCCGCGTCGGTGGTTTCTGCCTGCAGCACTTCGTGGCCCAGGTCCTGCAGCATTTCCGCAAGGCTGTCGCGGAACGCCGCATCATCGTCAACGATCAGGATTCGGGCCACGGCAGCTCCATTTCAATGCGTGTTCCCCTGGCCGACTCGGCGAGCGCAACCTTGCCGCCATGGCCCTGTACGATCTCGCGCACCAGCGCCAGCCCCAGGCCGGTGCCGCCCGCACGGGACGTGGCAAAAGGCTCGAACAGCGTATCGCGCAGCTCGGCCGGTATGCCACAACCATCGTCGGCCACCCACAGCAGCAGGGCGCCGCGGTACGTGCGACTGGCGCCGAGCTCGATCTCACCGCCTTCGCCCGTGTGCGCCAGCGCGTTGAGCAGCAGGTTGTCGAAGACGCGGGCCATTTGTACCGGATCGAACAGTGCGAGTCCTTTTGCGCGGGCGGCCAGTTCCGGCTCAAGCGCCAGCGTGATCCGTACGCCATGCCTTTGCGCAGCCTCGGAGTGGGCGCTGCGCCGCGCCTCCAGCCAGCCCTGCAGATCGACGGCCTGACGCTCGGCGCGGAATGGTTGCGTCAATGCCAGCAGGCTCGACACCAGCGTCTCCAGGCGCGCCGTCTGGGACAGCACGGCATCCAGCGCACCCTCCACGCGCGCCTCCCGCAACTCCGCCGGAGCCGCCAGCGCGTTCTCCACCTTCATGCGCATCGTGCCCAACGGGTTGCGGATCTCGTGCGCCAGTCCGGCGGAGACGCGTCCCAGCGTAGCCAGGCGTTCGGACTGGGCCAGCTGCCTACGCAGATCGCTCGACTGACGCTGCCAGCGCGAAATCATCCAGCCCAGCCACGCACCCGAGACCACGACCAGTGCCAGCAGCAGGCTCACCGCCAGGATCAGGGCGTTGACCGTGTCTGCCGCCAGCAGCGGCACGCGCATCAGCGTCCACGCCACCAGGCGCCGGTCATCGGTTTCCACGGGGCATGCCGCAAAGGCCACCGCCTCGCGCAGGCCCGGCCGCACATCCGCCACGAGGCTTGCGGAATCCTGCGCACGCTGCGCGGTGGCGGCAATGCGCTCCAGTTCGGCGCTCGGTGGATCGCGCTTGATTCCCGTACCGTCATAGGTTGGAAAGGCGTAGGCCACCACCCCCGCATCCGCGCGCCAGAAGCCGCCCTCCATGCCCGGCTGGTCGCGTAGCGCCAGATCGAGCACCGCCTGCGCCGCGGCTGGGGCCATGGGACGGGACCGACCGTTTGCCGGCGGAAACTGCTGACGCATGCGCGCCGCACCCGCCTGCAGCGCCTGGCAACTGGTCGAGGTAAGCTGGCGCGCCCGCGCAATCTGGGGGCCGGCGCTCTGGCGGCCGATCAACAGCAGCAACCACCCCAGCACAAGCGCAACCGCAGCGATGGAAAGCCAGAGGATCAACAGATCGCGTCGGACGGAGGGTTGCTGCGACAGATCAGGTTTCCTTGAAGTGAAGCTCCGGCGGAGAGCCGGAGATCATTCTGATGATGAACACCACCTTGCCAGAACGGACATTGCCACGCAAGAAACGGCCGGTTCGCTGGGGGCTTCAAGACCAAAGCGCCAATTGCAGACCGGACAAGCAGACGTTCGGGAGCGTTTGAATCAAGGCACGACAAGATCGGCAAGGTGCCCGGCCGACATGGACGGCAGGAACTCGACGATCTCGTAGCTGGCGATCTTTTCCCGGTGAAATGGGTCGTTCTGGATAATCCGCTCGACTTCCGCACGGGATCCTGCCGTCGCAAGGATGACGCCACCCGTACGCGGCTCCTTGCGCCCGGAGAGCAGGAAATGCCCCGCCGCGTAATGGCGCTCCAGGAACTGGCGATGTTCTCCAACGAAACGATCGACTTCGGATAAGGGCTTAACGTAGTTCAGCAGCACGACGAACATGGACGATGACTCCGAGGGTGTGTGTCGGTGGGAGCGTACACGGGGCTGGGGGTGAGCGCATCAAGGGTGCATAGGCGGACCCTTGGGGCCGCCTATGCACCCACGAGTGGAATCGAGTTTGCAGACTACCTTCCGAGAAAGAGATCGGGGAGCAGGAAAGCCGGCGCCGCGCTCATTCTGGCCGTGCCTGCAGTGCCTCGATCAGATCCCGCGCCTCCGCCGCGATCATGGCGCAGGCCCACAGATAGTTCTCCTGCTGGCTCGGCGCCTGCTGCCGGAAAACCTCCCACGCATCCCCGCAGGTCATTGCCAGCAGCGCATGCAACTGCTGCTGGCGCGCCGACAACTGGTCGAACAAGGCCATGCGCCCCACGTCGTCGGCCAGTCGGTACAGGCCCTCGCCGGGCGCCGGAAAACTCAGTGCGTGACTCATGCCGGCGCCCTCCCGTTCAACAGGAAATGCCGACCCAGCGTGGTCGGGAGGTCGGGGAAATGCTGCAGGGGAGGGGGCGAAGCGGATGCGTGCGGACGTGCGCACGCCAGGGCGGGAAATGCCATGGTGTGATGCTCCTCGGTTTGCTGGACAGTTCCACCCCTCGCTTCCAAACGGGGGGCGGGCCAAAGCGAGGTTGGAAGACCGGAACCAAGGGACCGGCAGGCCGAAGCCTCCCCGCCCGGCCCACCATTGATCAAGGCGCACCACGGGCGTGACGGACGAAAAAATAGCCGCGGCGCGGCTAATCGGTCCGCCTTGGTTCTCGGGCTTCCAACCCCGATCGTCTCTGTTTCGACGACGCGGGAGTATCGACCGGGGGGCGGGGGGAGGTCAAGAAGGGTAGGGATTGCTAATCAGTTTGATGCAGCCTCGAATTTGCCGGAATAGCGGAAAATTTGCCCAAACAACGGATGAGTGAGGCGGAAGTCCATGACGAAATGGCTTTCATCCATCGCTTCCTCGACGATAGTGGTGTGGCCCAGCACCATCCATTCGGGGATCGGCAACAGGATCGGTCCCAGCTTCACGACGAACCGGACGCCGCGATAATGCAGTCGGTTTCCTGTCACGTACGGGGCCATCTGTAGTCCGAGCACAGGATTGACGAATTCGATCACCTGGCCGTGGCCAGCCGATATCCAGAAGCTGTCGAAATGGATCACCTTCCCGTCCGGGTAGGTGATTGTGCGCCGCCAATGCTGGCGCTCGCCTGCGACGCTCTTTTCAACCACCGTTGGCACCTGCTGCCCACGGCGATTGACCAGCGCCCCGAATACCCTCAGCACACTCAGAAACGGCTGCATGAACCGAGGATACTCAATATCCATCCGGCCAGTGTCAGTCGTCGTACCGAACCGGTAATGGGCCTGGAGGGCCGGCGGCAGCTTGTCCCAGTCGGAGCCGAGCGCCTGTTGCATCAAGCTTTTCATGATCCAATTCCTGGAATGTATTTGAAGACCATCAGCGCGACTACAGCGACCATTGCCGTAAAGGCGGGTACGCCAAGCCAGAACCACCAGCGTGCCATCCGCCAGTAAAGCGCCGGTAAATCTGATCCTTCGGCTGCTGCATCGGCAGAGATTTTCTGCATGCGAATCTGCAGCCAGACCACGGGGAGCCAGCAAGCGCCAGCGAAGAAGAAGAGGGAAAGGCTGGCCGCAATCCATGGTGTCGTCAGCGGCACATCGAGCAGATGAACCATCCACAGGCCGCTGATGGGCTGCAGGATGACGGTCGGCGTGGTGAAGATCCAGTCGGCCAATACGACATGGCGGTTGGTGACCGCGATATGGGCAAGGTTGCCGCTGCGGTCGGCCATCCACTTGTAGAACGCACTGCCAAGACCGGTGCCGAAGAGAAGCACGAGGCTGAGAATATGAAGCGTTTTGAGAACGGTGAAGGTCATGACGCCCCCCTTGTGGGTACGCCTTCGGAGAAAAACAGGCTGGGCTTGGTGGTCAGGGGCGGGCGTCCCAAGAACTGCACCAGTGGTCGGAAATCAGCCCGGTAACCGGTCTTCAGCATGCGCAAATTCTCCGGCTGCAGCATCGGGTTGAAGTACCGTCCGACCTGGGCAATCGCCATCGCCACCCGGAATGGGATGGGAATAAGCCGGGCACGGGGCAACCCCAGCGCCTGGCGCATCGTTTGCAGCCACTCGGCGAAAGTGATTATTTCTGTGCCTACAATGTCCAGCGTCTGCATCGTCTTGGGCGACGTGAGGCCTTGCATGACGGTGGCCACTACGTCGCTGATATGGACGGGCTGCAGTTCTTGTTGCCCGTTATCGATGACCGGGATCCGCGGCAGCGCCGCCAGGCGCATGAACAGGTCTGCACTCTTGCCTCCGAGGCCGTAAATCAACGAAGGGCGCAGCACGAACCAGTCGAGATCGAGGCTGCGCAGGCAGTCGTCGGCAGCTCGCTTGCTCAGGTGGTAGGCAGAAAACGCCGCTTTGTCGGCTCCCAACGCCGAGATCTGCAACACCCGCCGGACTCCGGCCTGGGCGCAGGCGCGAAACAATGCCGACGGAGCGAGGGTGTGCAGGGGTTCAAAACGCTGGGAGCCGCTTTCCCCGATGATGCCAACGCTGTTGATAACGGCGTCGACGCCTTCGAGCTGTGGCAGCCAGTCCGCCGCCGACAGCATCCGGCTGAAGTCGATTCCCTCGCTACGGCATACCGGCTTGATGCGGTGTCCGGCAGCGGTCAGTTCAGCGACGAGATTGTGGCCAATGAAGCCGCTCGCCCCGGTCAGCAGGATGTTCATGATGCGCTCCCCGGCTGCCGCGGTACCGTAATGAACTGGCCCAGACGCTTGCCGATCGAGCGAAGGCCGATCAGCAACCCGACTAAGGCCGCCACCAAGGCTAGACGGAAGCTGTCTATCGGGTTGCTGAAGTGCGAGAACATATCGACCATCAGTACCAGCAGCAGCGGGGCGATCATCAGCATCACCTTCGTGTAGCTCAACCAGAAGGAAGCAGCCTGCTCATCGGGGCAGACCCGGTTAAGGACATTCACGAGGGGACAGGACAGCACGTGGAGAACCGCGAGGCTCGCGGCTACGCAGATGAGAGATTCAGCAAACAGCAGAACGTAAGGATTCATGAAAGGCTCCCGATTGGTTACTGGAGCCCCCAGTTTGGAGATCAGACCCCCTGAATTCTTCCGTTCTTATCGAAACGGAACATTTTTCGGCTCCGGAAAGATCATTCCGGAGCTTCGGTCAGCCAATCACGGCGATCTGGATGGCCCGCTCTTGGCGTGGAGCTTGCGGAACTGACCGGGGGTCATGCCCTCGATCTCGCGGAAGGCCTCGTAGAAATTCGACTGCGAGGTAAACCCCACGCTGAGTCCAACGGACAGGACAGAGGCGGACGGTTCATCGCACAACATGGCTTTGGCGGCTGCCACGCGCAGTTCACGCAAGTAGCGGGAGAAACCCTTCCCCAGCCGGGCATTCATCAGCTCCGAAAGTTGGTGGGTGTTAAGTCCGAGACGTTCAGCCAGTCCGGGAAGGTTCAGGTCTGGATCCACATAGGTTCGGTCAGCGGTCATAAGGGTGTTCAGCTTCGATAGAGCCGCATCGCAATCCACATTGGTCAGCGTGGAACTGACATAGGCAGTCTGTACGGTTTCCTTGACCTCGACGGATAGTTCTGGCCTGAGGCCGAGCGTGGTTTGCACCAGGAAAAAGGCGGCACCGATCGAGGTCGCGTACAGACTGAAAAACAGTTTGCCGGGCAGCGACGCCTGGGCCAGCCCGAGCACCGAGACGCCGATAGCTATACCGAATACGCTGCCCAGCAGAATCATCTCCCGGTGGAAGTTCGCCCGCTCGCTGCGCAAGGCGTAGAGACTGCGCGCCAGCCACAGCAAGTAGCCGGCGCCAACGCTGAAAGCCAGCGGCAAGGCCAGATCGTCAGGCAGGAAGGGGGAAATCCCGATTGGCAGCGCGTGACCGAGAAGCGCAGGCCTAATCAGAGGGGGCGCCTTGGGGTTCAGCAAGGGCTGGCTGAACAGGAAGAAAGATGGCGCCACGGCAAACAGGGTCATGCGGTACGGCAGCGTTGCCACCCATTCCTGATCGAGGTGCAGCCACACGAAGTGCGCGATCTGCAGATTGCTCAATGCCATCAGCAGGACAAGTCCCATCAAGCGCGACATCGGCTGGTCTTGGTATTGGTCGCCGCGGAAATGCGTCAGGGCAAGGCTGATTGCGCTGAATATCGAGAAGCCGGTGAGAAGAATGGCGAGAGAGGTCACTGCGGGTGAAAAACGATATTGTTAAATGCAATAAATGGAAATGTATGCTGGCAATGCGAAATCAGCCTCTGTTTCCAGTATTTTCTTTCAAGCTGGACCTCGGTTAGTAAGAGTCTGCCGCGCTTGCGAGACATCTCTGCGATCGAGGGAAACGAGGCTGAGCACGGGTTCAGCGAAATGGTGTGTAGTCAATGGTGACCCCTCCTGATTTCGGCTCCGTGCGAATTAGATGCGCAAGATGGTGGTGCTGGATCTCGAGGTGCTCGTCATCCCTCCAAGTGACGCGAACCTCTGGGCCGCCGCCTTTCCCGGTCGGTGCTTGACCACGGTTTGCATCGGCGACAAAGAAACTTTGGGGCAGAGAATCCTTCTTGGAGGTGTCGGTGTCAGCGGGCACGATAGAAACATGGCTGTTGAAGCTGGTTGTGGCCCCACAATCTATTTGAAATACAACAGCTTTCAATTTCCCGCTGGGTGACGGGAACTGGTCGGTTATTGTTTCTGCGCACATATCCGTGCCAAGGCGCGCTAACAATGCAGCGCAGCCACCAAACATTACTAGGGGGGTACCGATAGCCCAAAGGAGTACTTTTTTCCAGGTGGTCATGTGCTATTGCTAACAGTCTTTACACGAACGCCGGGGCTCGCATGACAGATGATCCCGGAGGCGCCCGGATGGTTGTACTTTGCTCATGAAATTCAGATATTTCGAGTTTACGTTTGCAGCATGAGTGTTCAAGTGTGTCAGACAACTTAATGGGAGCGATGTCCGCTTGGCGTTAGAGTATCTGAGGGGCCGCGATTGGTCGTATTGCACCACTTCATCGTCATGACTGCCATGCTCCCATGTGCTGCCAAGCGCTTCAGTTGAGTACGTCACTCCGCGGGCTGCGGGCGGATGAGGGGCTGCCGAGATGGTCCATTTTGCTCGCCAGCATATGCATTTGACGTAATCTCATCGTAATATTCCGGCGCGCCGGCGATACCTGTCCGCCTCCCGGACCTGCCCGGCGCGATCTTCCCTATTTCACCCGGAGCCACGCCATGACGCAGAACCTCGTTTCCCTCGATCTGTCCGCCGAAGCCCTTGCCGCGCTGGATCAGGCACTCACCACCATCGAGCAGATCTTTTCGCCCTTCATCAGCCTGTCGGCCGACGAGGTGCGGGCGCTCAACAAGATGGGCGACAAGTCGGAGCAGTTCTGTCGTCAGACGGCGCTGGTGCTGGAGCACAACCGGGAGATCCTGCCGCCGAGTTTTTCGGTGGCCGAGGTGCAGCGCGATTTCGCGGCCTTCGATGCGTTGCGGCCGCGCCTGATGCGGCTGCGGGAGGTGGTGGCGAAGGCGGAGGACACCGAGACGGCGCTGGGCAGCGACATCCTCGTGGCCATGCTGGAAGGGTATGCGCTGATGAAGATGTACGGTAAGAGCGAGGGGCTCGAGACCCTGCGCAAGGCGATGCTGGTGCGCAACCCCGGCCGCAAGGCCAAGCCGGCTGAAGCCACGGCCTGATTGCGGGCTGCCGCGCGGAGCTGCGGCGTGTTTCGGACTCGGTCGCCGATAGCTGGATGGCATTATTCCGATGGTGGAAAGCAAGCATCCGTTTTTCGGTGATCGAGTCCGAAGTTTCGGTGGCAATCACCGAATGTTCGGTGTTTCGATCCGAATATTCGGTGTCGCCGGTCGAAGTTTCGGACTCCGGGACCGAAGTTTCGGATTCGAAGTCCGAAGTTTCGAATCCGGAATCCGAAACTTCGATGGCCGAGTCCGAAACTTCGGGCTCCGCATCCGAAAAATGGAAAGTGAATATCCACCCCGGCGCGCGAGGTGCCGGATGGCCCCCGGCCCCCTGTCCTTCGCGGCAAAAATCCCGGAAGATCGCGCCTCTTGAATCGCTCCGCCCCATCCCGGTGGCGGGGCTGCCATGGGGGCCGACTCACATGAAGATCCTTCGAACCGCTGCCGCCCGCATGGCGCTGCGCAGCCTGGCGCTGGCTTGCGGGCTGGCGGCTGCGCCGGCTTTTGCGGACATGAGCATCGTGATCCTGCGCCACGGGGAGAAGCCCGCCGACGGGCTGGGGCAGTTGACCTGCCAGGGGCTCAACCGCTCGCTGGCGCTGGCGCCGCTGCTGCTGTCGCGCTTCGGGGTGCCGGACGCGGTGTATGCGCCCAATCCGGGGGTGCTGAAGAAGGACAAGGGCGTGCCCTTCAACTACGTGCGCCCGCTGGCCACCATCGAGCCACTGGCGATCCGCGCCGGCAAGCCGGTGACCCTCGGCGGCGGCATGGAGGACATCAAGCCGCTGGTGCACCAGGTGCTCGCCCACCCGGCCGGCACCCACGTGATCGCCTGGGAGCACCACTGGGGCGAATCCCTGGCCCGCCTGTTCCTCAAGACCCTCGGTGCCGACCCCAAGGCGGTGCCCAAGTGGGCCGACGACGATTACGACAGCCTCTACGTGATCCGCGTGCAGCAGGCCGGCCACGATGCGCCGGTGGCCCGTTTCAGCGTCGAAAAGCAGGGCCTGGATGGCTTGCCCGAGGCCTGCGCGGTACTGGCGCCTTTGCCCGCAGCCGCAGCCTCCGTGGCACCGGCCGTCGTCGAATGAAGTCGGCGTGATCAGCCGCCTGTTTTAGCAGCAAGGAAAGACCGCAGCATGAGCGAAGAAAAGAAGGAGCCGTGGCTCAACGGCATGTCCCTGGCCACCGTGGTGCTGGCCGTGTGCGCGACCCTGTCCACCTTCAAGGGCGGGTCGTTCTCGACCCAGGGGGTGGTCAACCAGGCGTTGGCGTCGGACCAGTGGGCCTTCTACCAGTCCAAGAGCACCAAGCAGCATCTGTTCGAGATGCAGGTGGAGCAGTTCCGCCTGCAGGCCATGGCCCTGCCGCCGGACAACCCGGCGGTGCCCGCCTACCAGCAGAAGATCGCCGAATATCAGAAGGAGATCGAGCGCTACAAGCAGGAGAAGAAGGACATCGAAGCCAAGGCCCGCAGCTTCGAGGCCCTGCGCGACGAAGCCAAGCTGCACGGCCGCCCCTTCGGCCTGGCGGTGATCTTCCTGCAGGTGGCCATCCTGCTGAATTCCGTGGCCGGCCTGGTCAAGGCCAAGCGCGTGTGGTGGACGGCGATCCCCATCGGGCTGGTGGGGGTGGCGCTGTTTGCGGATGGGTTCCTGGGGTTCTTGTAAGCGCCTTGCCGTCCCGCCGGAGGCACGTTCCCTAAAACTCGGCCGGCTGCAGGTAACGTACGAACCACGCCAGCGCGGCGCCAGCCGTGGCTTCGAAGTCCCGCGTATAGACGTCGAAATGGCCGGCGCCGGGGATGATGCGCAGGGATTTGGGTTCGAGCGCGTCGCGGTAGGTTTGCAGGGCGAGGTCGGTGGGGGTGATCGAGTCCTTTTCGGCGACCTGCATCAGCAAGGGCGTCGGGCTGATGCGTTCGATGTAGTCGGCGGGGTTGTAGGCCCGCGCGAACTCGACGGAGCGCAGGCTGATCTCCGGTTTTTCGGCGGGGGCGCGCCGGTAGGCGGCGGTGTACCAGGCGATGGCGTCCGGGCTGCGGTAGACGGCGCCGGAGTCGGAGTCGCCCATCAGCGGCAGCATGGCCGGCGCGGCGCCGGCGGCGCGCTGCTGGCGGTCGGTGGCGAAGCGTGCCAGCAGCGCGGTTTCGGCGTCTCCGGAGACGCGGCGCAGGGCGGCCTGGGTGCCGTGGGTGGTCGGCACCTGCACGGCCACGCATTTGACGCGGCGGTCCGTGGCGGCGACGACGAGGGCGTGCCCGCCGCTGTAGCTGCTGCCCCAGATGCCGAGGCGCTCGCCATCGACGCCATCCAGGCTGCCGGCGTGGGTGATGGCGTGGCGGAAGTCCTCCACCTGCTGCCACGGGTTGGCTTCGTGGCGCGGCAGGCCGTCGCTGGCGCCGAAGCCACGGTGGTCGTAGAGCAGCACCGCGAAGCCGGCGGCGGCGAACTTCTCGGCGTAGAGGTCGGTGAACATCTCCTTGGTCGTGCCGTAGCCGCCGCACATCACGATGGCTGGCCGGCGCTGCCCGCTGCCGGCGTCCCCGGCCGGGCGGTACAGCCAGCCGCGCAGGGTGAGGCCGTCGGCGTCGAATCCGACGTCCTGGCGCTGGATGGGGCCCGGATGGGCGGCCGGGGCCGGAGTGGCTTGTGGGTTCATGCGGGGGGGTCTCCTCTGGGCTTGCGCTTGATGCGCCGGGTGGGCGTGGGAGGGGAGCTTAGGAGGACGGGATACGGCCCGCTGCGCCGGCCTTGCCATCTTCGGTGGCGAATCGGACAAGCGGGCGGGCGCGTTGCAGGGGCGGTGCGCGGAGGCGGATCAGGCTTCGAAATAGCTGCTCGGCGCGGCGCCCATCAGGCGCCGGAACACCTGGGTGAAGGCCCCCGGCGTGGCATAGCCCAGGTCGGTGGCGACCGTTGTCACCGGCGTGCCGGTGGCCAGCCGCGGCAGGGCGAGCATGATGCGGACCTGTTGCCGCCAGGCGACGAAGCTGACGCCGAACTCCTTGTTGAACAGCCGGGCCAGGGTCCGGCTGGAGGTACCGGCGAAAGCGGCCCAGTCCTCCAGGCTGTCGTCCCGGGCCGGGTCGGCGATGAGCGCGTCGCAGACGCGGGCCAGCCGCCGGTCCCGGGCGGCGGCGAGACGGAAGTCGATGGCTGCGCAGGCCAGCGCGATCTCGCCGAGCAGCACGCCCAGGATGTGCGCGTCGTGGCTGTCCCCGGCGTAGCCGATGGGCAGTGCTGCCGCCCGCAGCAGCAGTTCCCGCAGGAAGGGCGACACGTGGATGACCTTGGGCTGGTCGGGAAAACCCGGCGGCAGCGCGTCGGGGCGTACGTAGAGGCTGCGCAGGCTCACCGGTCCGATGGCCTGCATGTCGTGATCGCGTCCCGCCGGCATCCACAGCGCGTGCTGCGGGGGCAGCAGCCACAGGGCACCGTCGGCCGAGATCTTCATCAGGCCGGCGCTTGCATAGATGAGTTGCCCCCGTTCATGGCGATGGGTCTCCACCGCGCAGCCGTCGGGGTAGTCCTTCGGCATCACTCCGAGGGGCATGGCGGAAGTCTCGTAGTCGATTCGGCGGGTGCTTTTGGCGGGCATGGGGCGGGGGTTTTAAAGCGCGAAGCGGGACGTTACGACAAGACGCGGCGGAGGACTAGGCGGGTTGATTGACCCGCCGCAGCCGGCCCAGCAGCAGCGGCACGAAGCCGACGAGGATGCCGCCGATGCCCAACAGGTCGGTAACGGCGTCGAAGGTCGGGATGCTATAGACGGCGATGAAGACCATGAACAGCGCCGCCAGCAGCGGCCACAGCACGTAGGACACGGCATCCAGGGGGCCGGCCGTCAGCCTGGCGCGGTAATGCCAGGCGCAGGCGAAGCCGGCCAGGCTCATGTAGAAGCAGATCTGGAAGCCGATGGCGAGGATGGAGCTTTGCAGGATGCGGCTCACCGACGGCATGTAGGATGCGCTGAACAGCAGCAGCACGCCGAGCAGCCAGATCACCAGCGTGGCGACCCACGGGGTCTGCCATTCGGGGTGGATGTCGGCGTAGCGCGGGTGGAGCATGTCGTCGCGGGCCATCGCGAACATGCTGCGGCTGAACTGCAGGATCTGGGTCTCGATGGTGCCGATGGTGCTGAGGATGGTGGACAGCACCGCCAGGTAGTTCCACGGCGGCGGGAACAGCTTGTTGGCGATGGCGTACAGCACGTTGGTGTTGGCGGTGGCGATCTCCTCGTCGGTGAGCACGATGAGCACCACGACCATCATGATGATGAAGAACAGGATCAGGTTCACCATCGCCCAGAAGGCGCCCTTGCCGGCCGGGTGGGCGCCATCGGTGGTGGCGTCGTGGCGGGTTTCCTCGCTGAGGTTGAGGGTCACGTCCCAGCCCCAGTAGAAGAAGATCGCGGTCAGTGCGCCGGTGGCGAACAGCTGCGGCGTGAAGGAGAAGGGCGAGAACCAGATCACCGACGGCACGTGGGCCGGTCGGCCGCCGTATTCGACGAAGGCGCCGACGATCAGCGCCAGCACTACGGCGGTCTCGGTGCCGGTGAGGAGCATCTGCGCGTAGCTGGAGTGCTTGATGCCGCGGGTCACCACGGCGGTGACGAGGGTCAGCCAGATCGCCGCGGTGAAGGTCACCCAGGCGGTGCTCTCGACCTTGCCGGGGGCCAGCAGTACCAGCGTCGAGGTGGCCGCCGGGACGGTGGCCGAGACCATGAAGAAGATCGACGCGACCAGCAGCCCCCAGCCGGCGAAGAAGCCCCACTTGCGCCCGAACACGTGGCCGACCCAGGCATAGGCGGCACCGGCGTCGGGGGTGATTTTGCACAGGTGGAAGAAGGCCAGCATGATGCCGAACATGATCAGGCCGCAGTACAGGATGCTGCCCACCGACAGCACGCCGACCGCGGCGACGATGGTGGCGGTGGTGACGGCGACGCTGAAGGCCGGCGCGGTGCCGGCAATGCCCATCACCGCCGACTCGAAGGCGCCGAGGGCGTCCCTGGCCAGTTCGCGCCGGTTTTCCATGGCGGTCGGGCTCAGGCGGAGGCTGTCAGCAGCGCGACGGCGGCGGCGAAGTCGTCCGCGACGGCGGCCGGGCGGTGGCTGGGATGGTGCTCGTCGGCGGGGCGGAACTTGCCGGTGCGCACCAGGATGCCGGGAATGCCGGCGGCGTGGGCGCCGCCGATGTCGTCGGCCAGATCGTCGCCGATCAGCACCGCGTCGGCCGGGGCTACGCCGAGTTCATCGAGCACGCCGCGGAAGAAGGGCTCGGCCGGTTTGCCGACCACCTCGGCCTGGCGGCCGCTGCTGTATTCCAGGCCGCTGACGAAGGCGCCCATGTCGAGGGTGAGGCCGTCGCGGGCCATGAAGTAGCGGTTACGGGCCATCACGATGAAGGGCAGGCCTTGCATCAGCAGGCGGAAGACGGTGTTCAGCGCGTCGTACTCGAAATGCGGGCCGGCATCGCCGAGCACTACTGAATCGGGATTGCTGTGGCTGGCGCCGATCTCATCGGCGATGTCCGGATGGACCAGGTAGTGGGGATGCAGGCCGCGCTTTTCTACCAGCCGGCGGGTGGCCAGCACGGCGGTCTGGATTTCGTCGGCGTCGATGTCGAAGCCCATCTCTCGCAGGCTGGCGACGATGCGCCCGCGCGGGCTGCGCGTGGTATTGGTGAGGAAGCGCAGCGGCAGGCCGCTGGCGCGCAGGGTCTGCAGGGCCTGCACGGCGCCGGGGATGGCCTGGTCGTCGATGTGCAGTACGCCAGCCAGGTCGATCAGCACGGCACGGGGGGCGGTGGGCAGGGGCATGGATGTCTCTCCGGTCGGTTGTGGTCAGCCGCGGGGGGCCTTCAGTGGAAGCCCAGGCCGAAGCGGGCGCGGCGTACCACCGGGCGGCCGGCGGCGTCGGGTTCGATGCGGTGGGTGGCGCCCGGCGGTAGTGGCGCGCCGGCCGGGGCGAGTTGCCGGTTGGCGATCAGCATCGACAGCCAGGCCTGGGCGTCGGCCCGGGCGGCGTCCGCGGCGGCGTCGCCGTCCAGCCAGTCGAGCTCGCCGGCCGCTGTCAGGCGGACCCGGCAGGGGAAGCGCACCGGGGCGTAGAGGGTGTGGCCGTGCCCGTCGTCGAGGGCCTGCAGGCGGGTGACCTGCAGGTCATAGCTGCCGTCGGGCCGCTGCGCGTCGATGCCGGCCAGTTCCAGCCCGCGCCGGGCCAGGCCGGCATGCAGCAGGGCTTCGTCCGGGGGGGCTGCGGGGGCTTGCGGGTCGGTCACGGGGCTATCCGAAGTGTTGGTGGAGGCCGGCGGGGCCTGCGTTCCGCCGGAGCGGCTGGCTCAGTGCTGCGTGCAGCATGGGCCACAGTCTATGCGCAGGCGGCGCAGGACGAGGTCCTTGCCTTCCCGGCGCAGTTCGTGGGTGTGGGTCTCGTGGGTGTCGGGGGCGGTGGTCCGGGCGATCAGGCCGCGGGTCTGCCCGCCTTTCTCTTCCTGGGGCTTGAGGCGGCCCCGGCGTAGCAGATGTTCCAGGAAGGCCCGGGCGGCGTCGGTGGGCGCGGTGTCGGGGGACGAGCCCATGCCCTGCGCTCCACCGGCGACGGCCAGTTGGGCGGCCTGGGATGGTGCATAGACGTGCACCTCCTCGTCGCTGAGGCCATATTCAGCCACCGAGAGGCTTACGCGTGCCAGCTCGGCCGCCGGTTCGGCCATGCCGCGGGGGCTGGCGGTTTCGGTGGTGGCGGCGGCGGCGGGGGACAGAATGCCGTGGCGGACGAAGGCGCTCTTCAGGGCCTGGGCGTAGGGCAGGGCGGCGAACTGCTGTTTGGCGGCGAGGATCATCTGCGCCGCCACCTGGCTGTAGAAGGCCGGCACCACCGCCGCACTGCCGATGCCGGCGACGAGCAGCGTGGCGGCGTCGTGGCTGGCGCTGAGCAGGCCGTTCTCGTCCTGGCTGGCCTGGGCCTTGAACATGCCGGCCAGCCCTTCGAAGAAGGCGGCGGTGAACACGCGGGAGAAGGAGTGCGCTTCGGCGCTGAGCACCGACGCGGGCCCCGAGCTCGGCAGATGCTGGGGCGCGGTGTAGGAGAAGGAGTTGACCGCGTTGCGCAGGCAGTCGCTTTCGACGGCGTCCGGGTAGCTCTGCCGGATCGCCCAGCCGAGCTGCTCGGCCAGGCGCGACAGGGCGCTCGAACGGTACAGCACGCCCTGGGTCTCGGCGAGCACGCTGTGGCGCACCGACGGCAGTTGCAGGGCGGTGAGCAGGGCGCTCATGTCGCCGAAGGATTCATGGAAGGAAGCCACTTCCAGGCTGGCGGCGTCCCATAGCTGCGGCTTGATCGCATCGAGGAGGGCGTGCCCCAGTTCGTGGCAGACGACGTCCGGGCTCTCGCCGGAATAGACGGTGCGGCCCCGCGCGCTGCCGTGGAAGAAGCGCAGGCCGACCCGGTCGTAATAGGCGTTGAGGTCCACCCCGTGGTCGAGATCCACCGGCAGGGTGGCGCCGACCTGCCACTGCACGCCGGGGATGAGGCCGCCCCAGAAGTCGGAACCGCGGCGCAGGGCGTCGGCACAGGCCCAGTAGCGGAACTCGGCGGTGGCGGGCATGTACACCCCGGCGGCGGGGGCGGTGGACGGGTGGGTGATCTTGGTGGGCAGGGGCGTGGCGGACAGCTGGGGGACGCTGCGCTGGACGAGCGTGCCGCCGTCGGCGGCGGCACTGGCCCCCGGGTCCTGCTCCCAGGCGTTGATGAGGCTGGCCGGTGGGGGCGGCGTCTTGTGCGGTTTGGGAGGCTTCGGTGCCTTGGGAGGCTTGGTGCTGCTCTTGGAGGGTTTCTTGCTGCCCGCGTCTGAAGAAGTCTTGGCCATGATCATCCCCATTCCAGGTGTGAGCCCGGCGGTGGGGCCGCGGCGCGGCGCTGTCCGTCCAGGCCGGATTGTTTGGCCCGCTTGCTTGGCTCCGGCGGGCTAAGGCCAGTCTAGCCCACAATGGGTTAATGTAAATGTGCTTGCGCGGAGGATGCCTCCCGCATGGGAGAGGTCATGTTCCGCGGTTGGCGAGGGACTGGAGCAGCGTCGCAAACAGTTGCTCGGGGGCGAAGGGCTTGGCGATGAAGTCGTTCATGCCGGCGGCCAGGCAGCGCTGGCGGTCGTCGGCAAAGGCGTTGGCGGTCATGGCAATGATCGGGGTATGGGCGTGGCCGGGCAGACGGCGGATCTGGCGGCTGGCATCGAGGCCGTCGAGGTGCGGCATCTGCATGTCCATGAGGATCACGTCGTAGGGGTGGGAGCGGGCCCGGGATACGGCCTCTAGGCCGTCCACGGCGATATCCACGGCCAGTGCCACGTCCTCGAGGAAGAGCTTGGCGACCTCGCGGTTGGTGGGTTCGTCCTCAACCAGGAGCACACGGCTGCCGGCGAAGCGTAGGCGCAGGGTGTTTTCGGCGTCGGTGAGGTCCGCTGTCGGGCTCGCAGCACCGGCAGTGTGTGCCGCGTGCTTGAGGCGGGCGGTGAACCAGAAGGTGCTGCCTTCGCCGGGGGTGCTCTGGGCGCCGGCTTCGCCGTGCATCAGTTCGGCCAGCTTGCGGGTGATGGCGAGGCCGAGGCCGGTGCCGCCATATTGGCGGGTGGTGGAGTTGTCGGCCTGTTCGAAAGCCGAGAACAGGCGGGCCAGCGCATCGGGGGCGATGCCGATTCCGGTGTCCTGGACGGTGAAGCGCACCCAGGTGCTGTCGCCGTCGTCTGCGGTGATCTCGCAGCTCAGCCGGATGTGTCCGGCTTCGGTGAACTTCACCGCATTGGCGAGGTAGTTGAGCAGGGCCTGCTGCAGGCGGGTGCTGTCGCCGCACAGCAGTGGTGCCGGATCGGGCGAGAGGGTGATGCTCAGCTGCAGGTGCTTGCCGTGCACCCGCTCCTGGACCATCGCGGCGGCACGCTGCAGCAGGGCGTGCAGGTCGATGGGGTCGTCGGCGAGTTCCAGCTTGTCGGCTTCGATCTTCGACAGGTCGAGCACCGCGTTGATGATCTCCAGCAGGTGCTGGCTGGCGTCCTCGATCTTGGTCAGGCGGCCTTCCTGTTGCTCGTCCACGCCGTCCCGGCGCAGCAGGTGCACCATGCCGTTGATGGCATTGAGCGGTGTGCGGATCTCGTGGGACATGTTGGCGATGAAGGAGCTCTTGGCCTGGTTGGCGGCGATGGCGGCCTCCCGTTGGGCACGGGTGCGCAGGGCCCGGATGCCGAAGCTGAGGTTGGCGGCCAGTTCTTCGAGCAGTGCGATCTCGTCCCGGGCAAAGACGTTGGGTTCCGCCGCATAGATGGTCAGCGCGCCGAACACCGTGCCGTCGTGGCGGAGCGGCAGGGCGATCGACGAGCGGTAGCCCCGCTGGCTGGCGGCCTTGCGCCAGGGGGCGAGGCCCGGACAGCTGGCCACGTCCTGGTTGATCTGTGTCTGGCCGGACCAGATGGCGCTGCCGGTCGGGCCGCGGCCGATGTCCAGGTTGCTGTCCCAGCTGATCCGCACATTGTCCAGATAGCCCTCTTCATGGCCCGAGCGGGCGACGGGCCGGACCGACTTCTGCGGGTCGTTGTCCGCGTAGCCGACCCAGGCCATCACGTAGCCGCCGGATTCGACCACCAGGCGGCAGATGTGGTTGAGCAGCTGGCTCTCGTCATCGCCACGGACCAGGGCCAGATTGCATTCGCTGAGCAGGCGCAGGGCGCGGTTCAGGCGGCGTTGTTCTTCGCTGGCTTTCTTGCGGGCGGAGATGTCGGTATGGATGCCGATCATGCGCAGTGGCTTGCCGGTGGCATCCCATTGCACGATCTTGCCGACGGACTCGAGCCAGATCCAGTCGCCGGAGCGGGTACGACGACGGTATTCCATGCTCTCCGGGCCGCCACCCTGCAGGCAGGCGGCGAACTTGCGCTTCAGGGCCTCCACATCTTCGGGGTGGATGTTGGCGAACCAGTTGGAGAGGTTGGTTTCGAAGTCGCCGTCGGCGTGGCCGATGATGCTGGCGTAATTGGGGCTGAGGTCTACCCGACCGCTGGGCAGATCCAGGTCGAACCAGCCCTGGTTGGAGACGCCGAGGGCCAGGCGCAGGCGCTCCTCACTTTCGTGCAAGGCCTTCTGGGCTTCGGTCCTGTCGGTGATGTCCTCGTAGATGCCCAGTACCCCGATGATGTCGCCATCGGAGCCCGTGAGCGGTACCTTGGAGGAGCGCAGGTAGATCTGGTGGCCGTCCGGTGTGGTCTGCGGCTCTTCGTAGCCGAGCTTGGCCACGCCCGATTCGATGACGGCGCGGTCGTCGGCCCGGTAGATGTCGGCTTCGGGTGCCCAGGTGAGGGCGTAGTCGTCCTTGCCGATCAGTTCCGACGGGGCCGACTTGCCGGCATCCCGCGCGAAGACCGGGTTGCAGCCGAGGTAGCGCAGGTCCCGGTCTTTCCAGAAGACGCGCATCGGCACCGTATCGATGATGGTCTGCAGCAATCGACCGGATTTCTCCAGGGCATCCTTTGCTTCGCTGAGGGCGATCCGGGCCTGGCGGTGTTCGGTCAGTTCGCGCAGCAGGCGCAGGGTGTTGCTGGACAGGGTGGCGTAGATCGACAGGATGATGTCGACCAGCGTGCGGGTGGCCCCGCTCATCTGTCGTGCGGCATGCTGTTTGGCGGCTTCCAGCGGCATGCCGTCCTGAATGGCGCGTACGGTGTAGGCCATTGCCCGGTCGGTTTCGAGGATATGGGAGGCCAGCCAGCGGGTCAGGAACCCAAGGGCTTCTTCGGCGACTTCCGTCTGCGGGCGGGTGTGCAGGCTGTTGCGGGTTTGCTGGACGTAGCGGACGAAGGAGGCGTGGTTGTTCCGGTGAGCGATCTCGTGGGCATCGCCCTCCATGAACGTGTTCCAGATCCGTTCTTCGGTTTCGAAGTGATAGACGGTATAGGCAACCAGTTCGTCGAACAGCGGCGTCAGGTTCAGCTCGTCCGCATCCTGCGTGAGCTGGCCGGCCAACCGGTTGAGCAGATGCACCAGCTTGCGGTGTTGCTCATCGATGGGGGGCAGGCCCGTGTTGAAGTTATCGTCCCACGGAAAAATGTCGATGGTATTCATGGCGGGGCTGCGACGGCGGCGTGCAGGGGATTATTGCCCGAATTGGGGGAGCGTGCGGGGCAAATCGTGTGAGCGTCCGGACCTTTTTCGCATCTTCGTTGCCGCGGCGGGGGCTGTGCGTTGCGGATGGGTGGGGAGGCCGGGTACAGTCGCCCGGTCGTCGTCGGGTGGTGATCCATGAACAAACTGATAGCGGAACTGCAGAGGCTTTTTTTCTATCCCGGTCTGTCGCCGGACGAAGAGGCCTTGCTGAGCGGTGTGGCGCAGGTCTTCGATCCGCTGGGGCCGGACGGGCTGCTGCGGGCGATGGTGCTGGGGGTGAGCGGTGCGGACGCCTGGGACTGCGTGGCGGCCCTGTGGCAGGCGGTGCAGGATGATCTGCAACTGCCGGCGCCGGTGATGGCGGTAACGGGAGCCGATGGTTTCCAGCTGTGGTTCCCGCTGGCCGATCCGGTACCGCAGGCGAAGGCGGGCAGCTTCCTGGCCGGGTTGTGCCGGCGTTATCTGGCGGAGGTGCCGACGGCGCGGTTGACGCCGTGTCCGGGAACGACGGTACATGTGGTGCCGGGCATCAACGCCGCCAGCGGCAAGTGGTCGGCTTTCATCGATCCGTCGATGGGGCGGGTGCTGGCCCATGAGCCGTGGCTGGACATCGCGCCGAATCCGGAGCGCCAGGCTGACTTGCTGGGTAATTTCCTGCGCATCGACCGGATGGCCTTCGAGCGGGCCCTGGTGCAGCTGGCGCCGCCGCCTGTCGTGGCTGCGCCGTCGGTGGTGGCTGAGGTACAGGCGGGGCTGCCGGTGCTGCCGACGATGGGCGGCACCGAAAGGCTCGGCGTCGAAGGCCACTTCGGTGATCCGCAGAGCTTCCTGTTGGCGGTGATGAACGACCCGACGGCCAGCGCGGCCCACCGCATCGATGCGGCGAAGGCGCTGCTGCCCTACTGGAAATAGGGCGCCATTCATGCAAAACGGGCCGTCCCGAGGGGCGGCCCGTTGCGTTTCTTGCAGGCTGGCGACTGAGGTTCAGCCGAGCTTCTTCTTGAGCAGTTCGTTCACCTGGGCCGGGTTGGCCTTGCCCTTGGAGGCTTTCATGCACTGGCCGACCAGTGCGTTGAAGGCCTTTTCCTTGCCGGAACGGAATTCCTCGACGGACTTCTGGTTGGCGGCCAGCACTTCATCGATGATCGCCTCGATGGCGCCCGTGTCGGTGACCTGCTTGAGGCCCTGGGCTTCGATGATGGCGTCGGCGGAGTCGCCTTCCTTGTTCCACAGCGCCTCGAAGACTTTCTTGGCGATGGCATTGGAAATGGTGTTGTCGGCAATGCGCTGGACCAAGCCGGCCAGTTGCACTGCGCTGACGGGGCTGGCGGTGATGTCCAGCTCGGCCTTGTTGAGGCGGCCGGCAAGCTCGCCCATGACCCAGTTGGCGCAGGTCTTGGCGTTGGCGGCGCCGGCAGCGGCGACGGTGTCGAGGTAGAACTGCGCGACTTCGCGGCTGGCGGTGAGGGTGGTGGCGTCGTAGGCGGACAGGCCGTATTCACCCTGGAAGCGGGCCGACAGGGCCTCCGGCAGTTCGGGCAGCTCGCCCTTCACGCGCTCGATCCACTCGCTGGAGATCACCAGCGGCAGCAGGTCGGGGTCGGGGAAGTAGCGGTAGTCGTGGGCGTCTTCCTTGCTGCGCATGGCGCGGGTTTCGCCAGTATCCGCGTCGAACAGCACGGTGGCCTGCTGGACCTTGCCGCCGTCTTCGATGAGATCGATCTGCCACTGGATCTCGTAGTCGATGGCCTGCTGCAGGAAGCGGAAGCTGTTGAGGTTCTTGATCTCGCGGCGGGTGCCGAACTCGGCCTGGCCGCGGGGGCGCACGGAGACGTTGGCGTCGCAGCGGAAGGAGCCTTCCTGCATGTTGCCGTCGCAGATGTCGATCCAGCGCACCAGCGCGTGCAGGGCTTTGGCGTAGGCGACGGCTTCGGCCGACGAACGCATGTCGGGCTCGGAGACGATCTCGAGCAGCGGCGTGCCGGCGCGGTTGAGGTCGATGCCGGTCATGCCGTGGAAGTCTTCGTGCAGGCTCTTGCCGGCGTCTTCCTCCAGGTGGGCGCGGGTCAGGTTGACGACCTTCTCGTAGGCGCCGCCCTTGCCATCCGGCACCTGCAGGGTGATCTGGCCGCCCTGGACCACCGGCAGCTCGTACTGGCTGATCTGGTAGCCCTTGGGGAGATCCGGGTAGAAGTAGTTCTTGCGGGCGAAGACGCTCTTCGGCGCGACGGTGGCGCCGATGGCCAGGCCGAAGCGGATGGCCCGCTCGACGGCGCCCTTGTTGAGCACCGGCAGCACGCCGGGCAGCGCGATGTCCACCGCACAGGCCTGTGCATTGGGTTCGGCTCCGAAGGCGGTGCTGGCGCCGGAGAAGATCTTGGACTGCGTGTTGAGCTGGGTGTGGATTTCCAGCCCGATGACGACTTCCCAGTCGGTTCTGCTCATGTTTGCTCTCTAGATTTCTTGGTCGTTCAGTCGCACTTGCCGGTGTTCTTGTCGATCAGCAGCGGCCACACGTAGTCATGGGCGCTGGACGGGGAACACATGGAGTGGCAGCTGGCGAAGGCGACGGTGATCTGTTCGCCCTGTTCCCACAGCCGCACGCGGCAGTCGCGGGGGCCTTCCAGTTCGACGGACGGTAGGGCCTGGGTTTGATGGAAATTGGCCAGATCGTAACGGCAGGTGCCGCGCTTGGGCATCGTCAGCTCGACGCTTAGGGCCCGCACCTTGGAGTTGAGCACGTCTACGGTGGCCTTGCCGGAGTTGCCGGTTTCATCACGGAAGCGGCATTCGGTGGCAACCGTGAAGGTGCGCAGCGGCATCGGCTTGAGGCGGCCCGACGGGGCTGCCAGAACCTCGGACGGCTGCTGTTCGGCCGCCGGGGCTGACGGCGCCGTCGAGGGGCGCGGTGCGACCACGCTACAGCCGGCCAGCACGGCCACGGCCAGGCCGGCGGCGATACGGGCGGTGGAGGCGCGTAGGGCGGTCATGCTGCGTGCCTTCACAGGCTGGCAGGCACCCGGGTGTGCCAGTCGGTGTGCTGCTGGTACTGGTGGGCAGTGTTCAGCAGGCGGGCCTCGCCGAAGTAGTTGCCGATCAGCTGCAGGCCCACCGGCAGGCCGCCGACGCCGAATCCGGCCGGGTGCGACAGGCCGGGCAGGCCAGCGAGGTTCACCGCGATGGTGTAGATGTCCGACAGGTACATCTGGACCGGGTCGTCGCTCTTCTCGCCGATACCGAAGGCCACCGTCGGGCTCACCGGGCCGGCGATCACGTCGCACTGCTGGAAGGCGGCGGCGAAGTCGTTGGCGATCAGGCGGCGCAGCTTCTGGGCCTTGATGTAGTAGGCGTCGTAGTAGCCGTGGGACAGCACGTAGGTGCCGACCAGGATGCGCCGCTTTACCTCGCCGCCGAAGCCTTCGGCGCGGCTCTTGCAGTACATGTCGTTGAGGTCGCCGTAGTCGGCGGCGCGGTGGCCGTAGCGCACGCCGTCGAAGCGGGACAGGTTGGAGCTGGCCTCGGCCGGGGCGATCACGTAGTAGGCGGGGATCGCCAGGCGGGCGTTGGGCAGGCTCACCTCGACGGTGGTGGCACCGAGCTTGCGGTATTCGGCGATGGCGGCGTCGACGGCGGCACGCACGTCGTCCGACATGCCTTCGGCGAAGAATTCCTTCGGCAGGCCGATGCGCAGGCCGGCGAGGGGTTTGGCCAGGTCGCGGCCGAAGTCTTCGGCGCCCTGTTCGAGGCTGGTGGAGTCGCGCGGGTCGTGGCCGGCCATGGAGGACAGCAGCACGGCGCAGTCCTCGGCGCTGTAGCCGAAGGCGCCGCCCTGATCCAGCGACGAGGCGTAGGCGATCATGCCGTAGCGGGACACGCGGCCGTAGGTCGGCTTGATGCCGGTGATGCCGCACAGGGAGGCCGGCTGGCGGATCGAGCCGCCGGTGTCGGTGCCGGTGGCGATCGGCACCATGCGCGCCGCGACTGCCGCGGCAGAGCCGCCGGACGAGCCGCCGGGCACCTTGTCGGTGTTCCAGGGGTTGCGGGTCGGGCCGAAGTGGGAGTTCTCGTTGGAGGAGCCCATCGCGAACTCGTCCATGTTGGTCTTGCCGACCATCACCGCGCCGGCGGCCTTCAGCAGGCTGACCACGTGGGCGTTGTAGGGGCTGACGAAGTTGGACAGCATCTTCGAGCCGCAGGTGGTGAGCACCCCTTCGGTACAGAAGACGTCCTTGTGGGCCAGTGGGATGCCGGTCAGCGGGCCGGCGCTGCCGGCGGCCAGGCGTTCGTCGGCGGCCTTGGCGGCAGCCAGCGCGCCGTCCCGGTCGATGGTGACGAAGGCGTTGATGCGGGCGTTGCCGGCTTCGATGCGGGAGAGGCTCTCGGTGGCGAGTTCTACGGCGGAGACCTTCTTGTCGCGGAGGGCCGCGGCGATGTCCTTGAGGCTGGATTCGATCATGGTGCGTGGGGCTGCGGTTTGAGCGGTGCTGGGGCGCCGGCCGGGCCGGCGGCGGTCAGAGTCCGGTGGCGGGCCTTATTCGATGACCTTCGGCACCAGGTACAGGCCGGCTTCGGTCTGCGGCGCGACGGCCTGGAAGGCGGCGCGGCGGTCGGTTTCGCTGACCGCGTCGTCGCGCAGGCGCTGGGCGAGTTCCTGGGGGTGGCTCATCGGCTCGACCCCGTCGGTATCGACTGCCTGCATCTCCTCGATGAGGCCGAAAATTCCGTTCAGTTTGGCCTGCGTGGCCTCGGCGTCGCCGGCGGCGAGTTCGAGGCGGGCGAGCTTGGCGATGTGGCGGACTTCGTCGAGGGAAAGAGACATGGCTATTTACAAAGTTGCTTAAACGACAAAGGTTTGTAGGTTATCATAAGCGATTCTTCGATTGCCCAATTCCCACCTCCAACCCCTACGGTTTCCGGGATTCTCCACCGATGTTTGGTTCTCTGCGCTCCTACTTTTCGAATGACCTCGCCATTGACCTTGGCACCGCGAACACGCTGATCTACGTCCGGGGAAAGGGCATCGTCCTCGATGAGCCGTCCGTGGTCGCCATCCGCACCGAAGGCGGGCCGAATGCCAAGAAAACCATTCTTGCCGTGGGGATGTCCGCCAAGCAGATGCTGGGCAAGACCCCGGGCAACATCACGGCCATCCGGCCGATGAAGGACGGCGTGATCGCCGACTTCACCGTCACCGAGCAGATGCTCAAGCAGTTCATCAAGAAGGTCCATGACACCCGCCTGTTCTCCCCCAGCCCGCGCATCATCATCTGCGTGCCCTGCGGGTCGACTCAGGTGGAGCGTCGGGCGATCCGCGAATCCGCCCTCGGAGCCGGTGCCAGCAATGTGTACCTGATCGAGGAGCCGATGGCGGCGGCGATTGGTGCCGGCATGCCGGTGGCCGATGCGACCGGCTCGATGGTGGTCGATATCGGCGGCGGCACCACCGAGGTGGGCGTGATTTCCCTCGGCGGCATGGTCTATGCTGGCTCGATCCGTGTCGGTGGCGACAAGTTCGACGAATCCATCGTCAATTACATCCGCCGCAACTACGGCATGCTGATCGGCGAGACCACCGCCGAGGCGATCAAGAAAGGCATTGGTTCTGCCTTCCCGGGCTCCGAGGTGCAGGAGATGGAAGTCAAGGGGCGCAATCTGGCCGAGGGTATTCCGCGCGCCTTCACGATTTCCTCCAACGAGATCCTCGAAGCGCTCACCGAGCCCCTCAACCAAATCGTTTCTGCAGTCAAGATCGCCCTCGAGCAGACGCCGCCCGAGCTGGGCGCCGACATCGCCGAGCGCGGTATGGTGCTGACCGGCGGTGGCGCGTTGCTGCGCGACCTTGACCGCCTCCTGATGGAAGAAACCGGCCTGCCGGTGATCGTCGCGGATGATCCGCTGACCTGTGTGGTCCGCGGCTCGGGCATGGCCCTCGAAAAGATGGACCAGCTCGGTTCCATCTTCACCAGCGAGTAAGCGTCGGCGACGATCGGGGCGCCCGCGGTGAACGCTTCGTTCATCCGCGTGCGCCGGCGACCCGGGCCGGTCCCGGGCGCGGTCGTTGCATGATCGCAAGCGAACTGCCCCATGGTCGGTCATTCGCCTCCTCCTTTCTTCAAACGCGGGCCTGCGCCGCTGGCCAAGCTCGTGTTCTTCGTGCTCGTCTCGCTGGGGCTGCTGGTCAGCGACCTCAACCTGCGTTACCTGGACGCCTTCCGTCGGGGGCTGTCGGTGCTGGCCTATCCGATGCAGATGGCGGCGGCCACTCCGGCGGATTTCGTGCGCAATGCGTCGGACTACTTCGCGTCGCTGGTGCGCCTGCAGATCGAGAACAAGGAGCTCAAGCGCCAGCAGTTGCAGGGCGCCGAGCGTCTGTTGCGCCTGGATCAGATCGAGCAGGAGAACCGCCACCTGCGTGAGTTGCTGGAGGTGCGTGCACGCCAGAAGGTCAATACGGTCGTCGCCGAGATCATGTACACCGCCAAGGACCCGTTCTCCCGCAAGGTGATCCTCGACAAGGGTACCCAGGCCGGCATCGAGGCCGGGCAGGCGGTGGTGGACAACGTCGGCGTGGTGGGCCAGATCACCCGTGTCTTCCCGATGCAGTCTGAACTGACGCTGCTCACCGACAAGGATCAGGCGATTCCGGTGATGATTGTCCGTAGCGGTTTGCGGGCGGTGCTGTTCGGTTCGGGCAACGGTCTGATGGAATTGCGCTACCTGGCGGCCAATGCCGACGTGCAACCCGGCGACAAGGTGGTGACCTCGGGTCTCGACGGCGTCTTCCAGTCGGGGCTGCCGGTGGCGACGGTAGCGCGCGTGGAGCGCGACCAGGCCCAGGCCTTTGCGCGTATTCCATGCCTCCCGGCAGCGGGCGTCGAGCAGTTCAGCCACGTGCTGGTGCTCGGCCAGCGGCCCAACGTGCTGCCGCGGCCGCCCGAGCCGGAAGTCATCAACAAGGGCAAGGGGCGCAAGTCCCGCGCGGTGAAGGACTAGGCGATGCAACCGACCAACCGTTCGAGCCGGATCCTGCTGCCGGTGAAAATGTGGTTCGTCTATACGACACTCTTCTTCGCGCTGTTCCTCAACTACATTCCCACCGGCCATCTGCCCGCGGTGCCGGACTTCGTGGCCCTGGTGCTGGCTTTCTGGTGCGTCCGCGAGCCGCTCAAGATCGGCATCGGGGCGGGTTTCGTGTTTGGCCTGCTGACCGACATCGGCGTCGGCGCGGCGTTGGGCCAGCATGCCTTCGCCTACGTGCTGCTGGCCTATGCGGCCAATGAGCTGGCCCGTCGGGTGATGTGGTTCACGCCGGTGGAGCAGGCCTTGCACGTGTTGCCGCTACTGTTCCTGACCCAGGTCGTGATGGTCATTGTGCGCCTGCTGGCGGGCGCCGAGTTCCCGGGCTGGTGGATGTTCTTCGGCAGCTTCGTTGGCGCGGCGCTGTGGATCCCGCTGCATTACGTGCTGCTGCTGCCCCAGTACCGGCCGGTCGAGCGGGACGAGAACCGGCCGATCTAGCGCCGGCGGCATGTCATGAGCGGTATTCGTACTCCCGAGCAGGAACTGGCCCGTTTCCGCAGCCGTCTGGCGGTGGCCGGCGTCGTGGCGGTCGTATGCTTTGCGTTGCTGGCGGTGCGCTTCTTCTACCTGCAGGTGATCCGCTACGACTACTACTCCACGCGGGCCGAAGACAATCGGATTTCCCTGGTGCCGGTGGTGCCGAACCGCGGGTTGATCCTCGATCGCAATGGCACGGTGCTGGCCCGCAACTACTCGGCCTACACACTGGAGATCACGCCGTCCAAGGTGGCGGACCTGGATGCGACCATCGAGGCGCTCTCCAAGCTGGTGGACATCCAGCCGAAGGACCGCCGGCGTCTCAAGAAGCTGATGGACGAAAGCAAGAGCTTCGAGTCGCTGCCGATCCGCAACCGCCTGTCGGACGAGGAGGTAGCCCGCTTCATCGCCCAGCGCTACCGTTTCCCGGGCGTCGAGCTGAAGGCCCGTCTGTTCCGCGATTATCCGATGGGTAGCCTGGGTGCCCACCTGGTCGGCTACATCGGCCGCATCAACGATCGCGATCTGGAACGCATCGAGGAGAACGATGATTCGGCCAACTACCGTGGCACCGACCACATGGGCAAGGCCGGCCTGGAGAAGAGCTACGAGCGGGAGTTGCATGGCACGACCGGCTTCGAGGAGGTCGAGGTGGATTCCGGTGGGCGCGCAGTGCGGGGCTTGCGGCGGACCAATGCGACGCCGGGCAACAACCTGATCCTGACCGTTGACCTGAAGCTGCAGGAGGTGGTCGAGAAGGCCTTCGGCAACCGGCGCGGAGCCCTGGTTGCCATCGAGCCGGGTACCGGCGGCATCCTGGCGCTGGTGTCGGTGCCGACTTTTGACCCCAACCTGTTTGTGGATGGCATCGGGGCTCAGGACTGGGATGAGCTGAACAACTCGCCCGATCATCCGCTGGTCAACCGGGCGCTCAATGGCGCCTATCCGCCGGGCTCGACTTTCAAGCCTTTCCTTGCATTGGCGGCGTTGATGAGCGGCAAGCGCACGCCGGGCCAGGCAATCGCCGATCCGGGGTTCTACGATTTCGGTGGCCACCATTTCCGCGACGACAAGCCGGGTGGTCACGGCATGGTGGACATGTACCGCTCCATCGTACAGTCCTGCGACACCTACTATTACCGCCTGGCCAACGACATGGGCATCGACCTGATCGCGTCGATCATGGGTCAGTTCGGTTTCGGTAGCCGCACCGGCATCGACATCGAAGGCGAGAGCACTGGCGTGCTGCCGTCGCCGGAATGGAAGCGCAAGCGCTTCAAGCGGCCGGAGCAGCAGAAGTGGTTCGGTGGCGAGACGATCTCCATCGGCATCGGCCAGGGCTACAACGCCTACACGCCGCTACAACTGGCCCATGCCACCGCCACGTTGGCGGCGGGTGGCGTGATGTACAAGCCGCACCTGGTCAAGTACATCGAAAGCGCGAAGGATGGTTCCCGCCGCGCCATCGAGCCGGAGCCGGTCAAGACCATCCCGATCAAACCGGAGCATCTGGAGACGATCCGGCGGGCGATGGTGGGCGTGAACAAGGAGGGGACCGGTGCGCGGGCCTTCGCCGGCGCCCCTTATCTGGCCGCGGGCAAGACCGGCACGGCCCAGGTGTTTTCGCTGAAGGGCGGCAAGTATTCGGCGAAGATCAATGAGCGCCTGCGGGACCATGCGCTGTTCATTGCCTTTGCACCGGCTGACAAACCGACCATCGCACTGGCGGTGCTGGTGGAGAACGGCGGCTTTGGAGCCCAGTCGGCGGCCCCGATCGCCCGTGCGGTAATGGATTACTACCTGCTTGGCAAGCTGCCGGCCGGAATGGCGGCGGAGGATCCTGCGGCGGAAGGTTCGACGGGGGATAGCGGCGGTGACTGATTTCCGCTTCAGCTTCCGTAAGTGGCTGGCGGGAATTCTCTCGCCGCTGGATGGGCCGCTGGCCCTGATCGTGCTGGCGATCCTGAGCTTTTCCACGGTGGTTATGGTCAGCGCGTCGCCGGATCGCCTGGATACCCTCGCGATGAATATCGGGGTGGCATTCGTGGTGATGTGGATTGCCGCACGTATTCCGCCCCAGCGCTTGATGAGCGTGGCCTTGCCGCTGTACGTGCTGGGCGTGCTGCTGCTGATCGGGGTGGCCTTGTTCGGTGATGTGTCGAAGGGAGCGCGGCGCTGGCTGAACATCGGCGTGGCGCGCATCCAGCCGTCCGAGCTGATGAAGATCGCGATGCCGCTGATGCTGGCCTGGTATTTTCAGAGTCGGGAAGGCATGTTGCGGGTGCGGGATTTCTTCGTGGCTGCGGCGCTGCTGCTGGTGCCGGTGGGTTTGATCGCCAAGCAGCCCGACCTGGGCACTGCGATCCTGGTGGCGGCGGCAGGCTTCTACGTGCTGTTCTTTGCTGGCCTGACCTGGCGTCTGATCCTGCCAGTGGCGCTGGTTGGCATCGTCGGTGTCGGGGCGATTGTCGCGATGGGCGATACCATCTGTCAGCCGGATGTGGTGTGGCCGGGCCTGCGGGATTATCAGAAACACCGGGTGTGCACGCTGCTCGATCCGACTTCCGACCCGCTCGGCAAGGGCTTCCACATCATCCAGTCCACCATTGCCATTGGTTCGGGCGGCGTGACGGGCAAGGGGTGGGGCAAGGGCACCCAGACACACCTGGATTTTCTGCCTGAACGTCATACGGACTTCATCTTCGCGGTGCTCACCGAGGAATTTGGACTTGCCGGCGCCCTGCTTCTTGCGGTACTTTATATCCTGTTGATCTTTCGCGGCCTCTTTATTGCCGCGGGTGCCCCGACCCTGTTCTCGCGCCTGCTTGCCGGCGCCCTGACGCTGATCTTCTTCACTTATGCGTTTGTGAACATGGGCATGGTGAGCGGAATCCTTCCCGTTGTTGGAGTTCCGCTACCCTTCGTCAGTTACGGCGGCACTGCACTCGTTACCCTTTGTCTTGGCGTTGGCATGCTCATGAGCATACAGCGTCATCGGCGTCGGGTAGGCACCTGAACCCGCGCGCGCCGAAGCGCGTGCCCGAACAGGAAGAGCGTCCATGCCCCCTGTAGCGATGTTACGTCGCGCCTGCCTTGCGCTGGCGCCCTTTGGTAGCGCTCTGCTCCTAACCGGCTGTGCCGGTCTCCCGCAACAAGGTCCGGTGGCCGAGGCCCCGGCTGCCGGGGTGCTGCATGCCCAGACCCTGCAGACAGGCCTCAGGCCGGCTCAAGTGTCGTCCTTCACGAGTGGCCGCTTGCGTTATGGAGCAGGCGAGGATGCGTCGGCCCAGTCCGACGAAAGCGGAGAGCTGATCGCCCCGGTGTATGAAGGGGGCGACTACGCGCTCGCCCGTGGCGCCGTGCTGGGGAACAATGCGGGAGCCTTCCGCGAGAGGGGGACGGCCAGCTGGTACGGCAAGGCCCTGCAGGGGCGCCGTACGTCCAGTGGTGATCCCTATGACATGTACGCGCTGACCGGCGCCCATCCGACCCTGCCGATCCCCAGCTATGTGCGGGTGACCAATCTGGCCAACGGGCGTTCGGCGATCGTCCGCATCAATGATCGTGGCCCGGTTCATCCAGGGCGGATCATCGATCTCTCCTATGCCGCCGCGTATAAGCTCGGCTTTGCCGACCAAGGGCACGCTAGTGTAGAACTTTCCTTGGTCTTGCCCGAAGGGGTGGCGATGGTCCAGCCCCGTCGACCTGTGCCGCCGCTGGCACGCCGGAAGGCGGCTGTGCCGGCTGTCGTGCATGTGTCCCGTCCCCAGCAGGCCGCTGCGCCGACCAGTGTGGCGGCGGTTGTTCCAGCTCCCGCTGCGCCGAGGGTTGCGGCTGAGCCCGTGGTGGTGGCGACGGCGGTGCCGCAGCTTGCACAGAGTCCGGGTTATTCCAGCGTGCCGCGCCCGGAGCGTGAGGGGGTGTTCCTGCAGTTGGGGGCGTTTGCCTCGTCCGTCAATGCCGAGAACTTCAAGGGCTTCGTCGAGCATGAGCTCAAATCGCTCAAGGAGTCCGTGTCGGTGCTGGCTTCCGAGGGTAAGTACCGGCTTCAGCTGGGACCATTCGCGTCTGCGCTGGAAGCGCGGGAGATGGCCGACCGCATTGCCACAACTTTGAAGTTGAAGCCGGTCGTCAAGGGGCGGACTGATTAAGTGTCAGCCAGTGTTCCTTCGCTGAGTGACACCCTTCACATGCGAAGGGTGACTTTGCCGGCTTCGTGTTCCGGGTGTTGCGCCTAAGCTTCAGGGCTACGGGTCGAGTCAGTTGTTCCCTATGACTCTTCTAATTCGATGGCCCGTGCTTTCCGGACGCATGGAACTATGGCCCAACTACTTCATTACCTCCCTGCATTACCCTGTGCCGCTGGCAACCTGAGTTCCAGCAATTCGCCGGGTGGCGGCGAGACATGCCTGGAGTTTGATCTGGAGAATATTCCGGACGAAATCGATTTGCTCGCGGTGCTTTGGGGGCACATCCGCAGCTATCATCTTCGGTTTCATCCGAGCCGCTTGCCGGGGCATTGAATTGCGTGAGCCTCCAAATGAAATGGGCCGCTGATGCGGCCCATTTCGTTGCGGGAAGATCAGTACGGAGGGGTGCAGCCGGCGGGGTACCAGACCCTGATGGCAACTCCGCCGACCCAGACGATGTACGAGCCTTGGCAGGGCGTACCGTCCTTGGCTTTGGGGCTGTCGGAGCCACCTTGGGCGTTGCCGCTTTCACATTCCGGCAGCGCGACCTTCTTGGCCTTGGCCGCATCAGTTGCCAGCTTGGACATCACGCAGGCCTTGGCAGGCTTGCCCTTGGCGTCGAGCGGGATGACTTCCCCGTTCTTGCCGAAAACCACGGCGCCGGTGATGTCGGCAGGGGCCAGCGCGCCCTTGGTGAATTGCCCCAGGTTGCCAGCGGCAAACGCAGGTGCTTGGATCAGCGCACAGCCCACCAGGCCAGCGGCGATCAGCGTGAGTTGCCGGAAGGTGCGTTGAGTCGGAAACAGCCTCATTCTTTTGGTTCTCCAGATGGTTTATACGATGGACGAGCGGCAAGCTACCGTGTTCAGAAACGCAGGTTGCCCTGCAGCAGCGCGGTACGCTGGGGGTAGAACAGGGGGACCCGAGGGTCGCCGTTCAGGTCGGTATTCTGAAAGCGGAATTGACGATCGAATACATTGTATATGCCGAGAGACAGGGTTAGGCGATTGCTCGCCATGGGCACCGAGAAACGAAGGTTGGTGACCGAGAATTTCGATTGGGCGCGGGTTTCGCTCCCCGCACTGGACAGCAGTGCGGCATGCTGATCGACAGTCCAGTGCTCGAGCAGGGTGTCGGTGGGACCGGTCTTGAACCACAACCGGGCTGGAATCAGATTGGTACGGACCTTGTAGGGATTGAAGCTGTCTCGCAGGGCAGTGTTGTCCGGGGCCTTGATTTCTTCATGGCGCCATTCGAGGCTGAACGCAACCTTCTGGCCAAGAGGCAGGGTGAGATGCGCACGATGAAGTTGCTCTTTCCAGGCCTCGAGGTCATTGGAACTGCTGAAGAAGTTCGGTATCGGTACGCCCATGTGGCGGGCGGAGACTTCCAGACCGGTGTTGATTCCATTGCCGAAGCGTTGTTCGACACCGGCGGCAGCGCGTCGCCAACGAGTGCCGTTGGGGTCGTCGAAGACTTGGTTGAAGCCGGCAAACTGCGTGGGGGCGAGGCTTTCCCGATCGTACTTCGAGCCGGAAACGCCTTGGAAGAACGCACTGCGCAAGGTGGTGCCGTTGTTCAAGCGAGCGACGATCCCCAGCTTGCCGTTGATGCGTTCGCTCTTGGTGTTGTTGAGTTCGTCCAGGCGGACATACTCGGCGCCGCCATGTAGGGTGACGGCCGGGGTCAGCCTCCACTGGCCGTAGCTGAACACGGTGTCTCGGTCGCTCCGGAGTTGCACGGTCGGGAGCGTATAGGCGCCCAGGAGCATGTTGGGGGCTGTGCTGGGGGCGAAAGACAGATTAGCGTCGAGGGCTCCGGCTAGGCGGAAGGCGGTGGCGCCGGTGGCGATGCTCCCCCATTCCCGTTGCAGCGAATACAGGGCTGACATGGCTTTGCTGCGTTGTCCCAGCTTTGCATCGAAGTTATTGTCGAGCCCGCTACTCTGGAAGAGATCCTCTACGCGCTCCCGGATGCGCTGGGTATTGGCTTCTGCGATGAATTCTTCACCGTTGCCGAAGGCACGGCGGAGGGCAACGCGGTACAGGTCGTTGATGATGCGATGGTCTGTATTGATCGGGCCATCGAACAAGGACTTGTCGAGATCGCCTCCGTTGCGCTCGCTGTGACGGATCTCTCCCAGGATCATGGTATCGGACGTCAGTGCAACCTGACCATTAACGCGGACACCACTGAGATGGGTGTCGGCCATGCGTTCGTCGAGGCCGCGGCCGCGGTAGTCAAAAGCGCCGACGGAGATCTGCCCGCGCTCCCAGGAATGGGAGGCTACCAGGCTGCCGGACTGGGTTTCGCGGGTTCCTGTCGCCAGCGTGGCGGCAAAGCGGTCCGGCTTGCGGTCGAAGAAGGAGGTGGCTTCTTCCGGGGACGCGGCACGCGGTCCGTCGAGAGTGGGCAGCGGCGGCATCACGAACTGGGGCGGCAGGGGCCACTGGCCGATAGGCTGACGCAACTGGGCCTGTAGCAGTTCGCCCAGACGGGCCGTCTCGAAGCGTGGTGTTTCCGCATAGGCGTCAGCCAACAGGCGATGAGCCGATGCGCTCTGCACGTCGTCGTCGAGCGCGTTGATCGCCGTCGCCTGGGCCGCGGCGGCAAAGCCAACCTGCTGGTAGGCTGCGCCGAGACTGGCTGTGCGTGCGGCCCGATCCTGGTCGAGCAGCTCGCTGGAACGCAAGATGCTGCGGTTGTCGTTGCGGACCAGGGCCTCTTCGCCGTTGCGGATGGCGGCCAGGGGCTCGCGCTCCAGCAGCTTCAGAAAGGCGTCGAAGTACCAGGGCGTCGGCGAAGCCGGATCGAGGCGACGGGCCAGATCGAACTGGGCACCGGCTACCTTGTTGCGTGCTTCCTCCAGATAGGCGCGCCCCAGGTAGCTGCGAAGCTCGGCATTGCTGGGGTCGAGGAGGGCGGCGATTTCGACCTCACGGCGCCCGCCTTCGGTGTCGCCGAGGCGCATGAGTGCCAGTCCGAGCCCGAAATGGGTCAAAGGATCGCTGTCGTCAGTCTCGAGTGCTGCCAGGAATTCGTCGCGGGCGGCGTCAGTCTCGCTGCGCAGCAGGCGAGCGAAGGCGGCCAGCGCACGGGCCCGCTGGGTGTCGGGATCCAGGGACAGGACACGGCGGGCAGCTTCTCCACCGGCGGCAGCATTGCCGAGATTCAGTTCGAGTTCGGCACGCCGCGCCCATGCCACAGGGTCGTTGGGGGCCAGCAGGGTGGCATGCTCCGCCACGGCACGGGCTTCCGGCAGGTGGCGGGTGGCTTGCAGGACGTAGCTCAAGGCCAGTTGGGCGGCAACGGACGTTTCGTCGAGGGCAAGCGCTTGCCGGGCTGCTGCTTCTGCCTCGGCATTCTCGTTGCGGGCTACATGCACGATGGCCGAGGTTGCCGCCAGCGACGGGTGGTTTTGCCGGGTGTGGGACGACAACAGGGCACTGGCTTCGTCGACTCGGCCGAGGCCGAGGAGGATGCCGGCTTTGAGGGCTGCGACTGCGGGATCGGGGGTCGGTGTCTGTCCGAGGGCATCGAGGGCGGCCAGGAAATGGCCCCGATCGGCTTCGCGCTGGGCTGTTTCGAGTTTCTGTCGCAGCGCCTCGGGGTGGAGGGAAAGCTCCTTGCTGCCAAGGCGCGCGACCTGGGGGTAGTGAATGGCCCAGGCGACCGCATCCAGGGGGCGTACTGTAATGCTGCCGGGCGCGCTGCCAGCGCGGGCTTCAATGGCCTCGCCAGGCCCCAGGACTTTCTCGCCTGCGGCATTGCCAGTACGGACGCGGCCTTCGGCGACCACGACCTGGGCGTCTTGCTCATGGCTGGCGACGGTGAACTCGGTGCCGTCCACCATCGCATTGACGAACGGTGTGATCACGCCGAAGCGTTTGCTGAAGCGGCTGATGACGTGAACGATCCCGCGGCTGAGGCCCAATTCCCCACTATCAGCGGCTGGCGGTAGTGTCAGCGTGGTGTTCTGGTCCAGGCGGACCAGAACATTCTGGCTCAGCACCACTGCCGCGCGACCAGGGCCACGTACGGCAACCTGGTCGCCTGGACACAGGGGCTGGCGGAGTGTTGCAGCCTGCCAGTTACCGCCTGTGTTGCTACGGACTTCGACTCGCCCTTCGACGGCGGTCAGGGTACCGGCTTTCGGTTCGCAGGTAGCTCCCGCTTCGAGCGCCACGACGGCGCACGCGATAGCTAGGCCAAACTGGTGTGGGCGTAGCAAAAAAGTGCCCTGGGCTGGGAGGGTAGGCTCCATTACAACTGTACCGAATCGAATTTATGAAGCATTTGACTAGATGTTTCAGACGCAATACTAACTGTAAATCGCCGCGAAATGCGCATTTGATCGGTCTTTAAGTCATTGTCTTGTTGAGAAAAAATGCTAACTGTATCGATCTGTTACAGGGCTTTCGATGTCGGCCTATTTGCTGGTCATGACGATATGCCCGTCGCTGTCAGGAACTGGTGAGCCAGCCAGGCGGTCATGACAGCGCTGCAGGTAGAAGCGAGCCGGACCATCGTTCGGCAACTGCTCCAGCAGACGTTGCAGGTGGGGAACTGCGGCCTCCGGTGCGTCGCTGAGGTAAGCATTGCGCGCCGTTTCGAAGGCATTTCCCAAGTCCGGAGAGAGTGGTGCGGAAAGGATTTCATGGAGTTCCAGCGGCGCTCGCTTGCCGATCAGGGCGAAAGCCCCGAGGGCTCGGGCATAACCTTGTTCCGCGCCGTCACGGCCGTGGGATACGACGGCCGCAGATGCCAGGATGCGCGTCCCGAGTGGTTTGTTGCCGCCCTGGATGCGGCTGGAAGTATTGACGATGTCGCCGACCACTCGCAATTCCCGATGCTGATCGCTTCCGACTTCGCCGAGAAAAACCGGGCCATAGTGGAGGCCGAAGCGTGTTTTCAGCGTGCCTGGAGCCTTGTCCTCGTTCATGCGCAGATGCAGGGCCAGCGCAGCGGCCCGGGCCCGGCTGCAGGCGTCCGCGGCGGAGTCGTCGGCCAGCCAGAGGCACATGGCGGAGTCGCCGACAATGTCCATGACATGCCCGCCATGGGCTTCGACGAGCGGGATGAATATCGCGAAATAGCTGTTCAGCATGTTGCGGGTAGCTTCCGGGCTAAGCCCCTCGGACAGGCTGGTATAGGATTCGATATCGCTGCACAGGCAGACCCCGTGGGCCGTGCGCCCACCATCGTGGCCCTGCAGCAGCGCTGCGAGCTTGGCATTGCCCTGGTGGCTGAGCCCCCGGTCGAGGGCCCTGACGAGCTGGCGTTCCCGTTGCCGGGCGGCGCGCATCTGCAGGGTGATGCCCCCGGCCGAGGCAATCAGCGGGGCAATGACGACGGGCAGGATCACGGGCAGCCATAGATACGCCCAGGTGAAGCAGGCCCAGGCGACGACGAGCCAAGCAAGGGCAAGGCCCAACGTGATCGCCAGGGCTCGCCGAGTGCCGGCAAAGCGCCATGGTAGTGCGAGCAGCAGTCCCCAGATGAGTACTCCAGCGGCCGTGGCCCCTGTGGGAGGGCGCTCCAGGCTGGAGTCTTCGAGCAGATTGCCCAGCGCGGTGGCGCACAGTTCGACGCCGCTGATGTCGAGGCCGTCCGGTGTGCTGTAAGGTGTTCGGAACATGTCGGCCTGGCGCGACTGGTTGAACTCGGAAAAGCCGATCAGTACCGCCTTGCCACGGAATGCCGCGTCCCCGGCAGATGGGTCGGTGAGCAGTTCCAGGGCGGTGGAATAGGGGATCGTACGAATGCTGCCGATCGGGCCATAGAGGTTGAGAATGCGGCGCTGCGCATTCGCCGACCGGGCGTCGTGATGACCCATGCGCCGAGCCATCAGGAATGGGAGGGAAGGTCGGTCGCCGACGCTGGGGACGGCACTCCAGAATTCGATGACGCCGTCCGGCGTTTTCGGCATGATGAAGGGGCCGTTGGCCCAGGCGGCATCGCGCAGCAGGGGCTGGGCCTGGGTAATGTGGTCCATGCTGGCCAGGATTTCACCGCGGGGGCCGGTGACGGACTCGCGGCTGACGCCTTCAATGAGCGTTACGTTGCCCGCTTTGCGCAAGGCCGCGGCTAAGGCCTGATCGTCGGCGGGTTCGCGTTCCCTCTCGAAGAGCACATCGAAACCGATGGCTTTGGCGCCCCGCTCGGCCAGGCCGTTGACGAGGCGCGCATGTAAGATGCGGGGCCAGCGTTCGGGACGGGGGGACTGACCGAGGTCCCGGGCTGAGCGGGAATCGAGGGTTATAATCGCAACGGATTCAGGCGCCGGGCGAGGACCACGGAGCGCATAAAGCAAATCGAGGCCTGCGCCGTTCTCAAGTTCCTGGGCTGGAGAGAAAAAAACCACTGCCAGTACGAGCAGTGTGGTCAGAAGAAGTCCGGCGAGAGGCTTGTCGGGGAACGGCACGGGACAGGGGTCAGAACTGTTCGGTCATGGGGGAAAGTCGGTGATGTATCTTGAGCGGGTGGATCTGTTTGCAGGCCTGAATGACATACAGGTCAAGACGCTGAAGGAGCGTTCGCGCATACGCAGCTTTGCAGCCAACACCATCGTGGTCAACGAGGGGGATGAAGGCAGCAGTCTGTTTGTTGTGCAAAGCGGGTCCCTCAAGGCCTTTCTCACGGATAACAATGGGCGGGAGGTCACCCTTTCCCTCCTCGATCCGGGGGATTACTTTGGTGAGCTCGCCCTGCTGGACGATTCGCCACGTTCCGCATCCGTCATCGCGGTGACTCGCAGTGAAGTATTGCAGATTCCGCGCACGGCCTTCCTGAGTCTGATCGAGTCTGATCCGACCTGCATGCAGATGGTGGTACGTAACCTGGTGGCACGGATCCGCCTGCTCACTGACAATGTCCGGGCACTTGCGCTCGTCGATGTGTTCGGGCGGATCGCCCGGCTCTTCGAGACGATGGCCGTCGAGCGGGATGGCATGATGCTGATCGACCGCCGCCTGACCCAGCAGGACCTCGCCAATATGGTGGGCGCCTCGCGGGAGATGGTGAATCGTATTCTCCGCGATCTGGTTGCCGGTGGTTACATCGAGATCGAGCAGCAACGCATTATCCTGTGCAAGAAACTGCCCCAGAGCTGGTAAGGTAATGTGGATGTGCTCTGGTGAGAGTAAAACCCTTCTCTTTGCAAGGAAATTTAACACGCCTGGGCTACACTGGAAGCGTCGAGGGGAGGAATATCATGAGCTTCATCGATTCGCCCATCAGTCGTTGCGAAGCCGTCCATGAGATGGTTTTGACTGACCAGACCCAGCTTCAGTGTGCCTTGGAGCATGGTTGTCCGCCGGGCCGTGAGTGCCCGCTCGATACTTGTTTCGCCGAGATTTCCGGTGTGACGGAAGCCGCCACGCTGGAGGAGCTCGCCGCTGTCGGCGCAGCCCATCGCCGCAAGCCCTGACTGCGCGATGGCCAATCGGACTCTCGGTACGCGTCAGAAGCTGGTGTTCCGTAATCCGGACGGTGTTCGGAAGGGTGGGCCGCGGAATCCCCTTGTCGTTCCGGCCTTGCTGCGCAAGGCGGGCCCCCATGAACAATCGGGTGGGGCCAAACAACAGGAGGCCAAGCGCTCTCTGCTCAAGCAGTTGCTGGGGCAGGACAAGTCGTAGGGGCGAGTGAGTTCGCCCGCACGAGCCTTTTTGCTTACTTCAGGTTCAGCTTCTCGAGCAGTCCATCGAGCTGGTCCAGACTGCCGAACTCGATCGTCACTGCGCCAACCCCTTTCTTGTTGGCCTTGATCTTCACCGTTGCGCCGATGCGGTCGGCGATGTCTTCCTGCAGGCGCAGGATGTCCCGGTCTGGTGGCGGGGGTGGCAGCTTGTTGTGGGGATTGAGTGCTTGATTCACCAGGCGCTCGACGTCGCGTACCGACAGGCCCTTGGCGGCAATCAGGTTGGCCAGGCCGATCTGCGTAGCGCCATCGAGGGGCAGCAGCGCCCGGGCATGGCCCATGTCGATATCGCCGGCCATCAGCAGTTCCTGCACAGGCGGGGCCAGTTGCAGCAGGCGCAGCAGGTTGGAGGCGGCTGGGCGGGAGCGCCCTACGGCGTCGGCGGCTTGCTGGTGGGTCATGCCGAACTCGTCGATGAGGCGCTGGATGCCGGCGGCCTCTTCGAGGGGGTTGAGGTCTTCCCGCTGTATGTTCTCGATGAGGGACATCGCCAGCGCGGCTTCGTCCGGAATATCCCGCACCAGGCAGGGCACGGCGGACAGGCCGGCGATCTGAGCGGCGCGCCAGCGCCGTTCGCCGGCGATGATCTCGTAGCGCTTGGCGTCGAAGGCGCCACCGATCTGGCGTACCAGGATGGGCTGCATGACCCCCTGAGACTTGATGGAGGCGGCCAGCTCTTCCAGGGAGCCCGGGTCCATGCGCGTGCGCGGCTGGTACTTGCCGGGCTGCAGTTCGGAGGCGGGGAGGATCTGCAGTTCGCCCTCGGCCTTTTCCGGCTCGGCATTGCCGCCGAGGAGCGCGTCGAGACCGCGGCCGAGGCCTTTGAGTTTCGGAGATGCCATGGTGTCGGTTAGAGGGTTTTGACCCGCTGGATCAGTTCTTTGGCGAAGGCCAGGTAGGCCTGGGCGCCCTTGGCGCTGCGGTCGAACACCACGCCGGGCACGCCATGGCTGGGGGCCTCGGCGAGGCGCACGTTGCGCGGTACGACGGCCTTGAAGACCTTGTCGCCGAAGTGCGATTCGAGTTGGGCGGAGACCTGCTGCTGCAGCGTGACGCGGGGGTCGAACATGACGCGCAGAAGACCGATGATGCCCAGTTCGCGGTTCAGGTTGGCATGAACCTTCTTGATCGAGTTGACCAGGTCGGACAGGCCTTCCAGCGCGTAGTACTCGCACTGCATCGGGATGATGACGCCGTGGGCGGCGCACAGGCCGTTGAGGGTCAGCAGCGACAGGGACGGCGGGCAGTCCACGAGGATGAAGTCGTATTCCTGGGCGTGCAGCGCAAGCGCGTCGCGCATGCGGTTCTCGCGCCGCTCGAGGCCGACCAGCTCGACTTCGGCGCCAGCCAGATCGCGGTTGGCGGGGATCACGTCGTACTTGCCGGCTTCCGAGCGCACGCGGGCCTCGGCGACGGTGCAAAGGCCTACCAGCAGGTGATAGACCGACTTGCCGAGGGTGCGCTTGTCGATGCCGCTACCCATTGTCGCGTTGCCCTGGGGGTCCAGGTCGATCAGCAGTACGCGCTGCTTGGCGGCCGCCAGGCCGGCGGCGAGGTTGACGCAGGTGGTCGTCTTGCCGACCCCACCCTTTTGGTTGGCGATGCAGAAAATGCGGGCCATGCTCAAGTCCGTTTCACAATGATGAGATGGCGTTCGGCGTCGAGGCCGGGCACCTGGAGTTTCGCGCTGCGTTCCATGGCGAAGCCTTCCGGAATGCGGGCGATTTCGTCTTCAGGGTATACGCCCTTCATGGCGAGGATGCGTGTCTGCGGTCCGGCCAGGTGGGCGGTGAGGTTCACGAAGTCGGCCAGATCGGCGAAGGCGCGCGAAATGATGCCGTCGGGGGCATCCGGCGCATAGGCCGGTTGCCAGTTTTCGATGCGGGCGTGGTGGGCGCGGAAGTTGTTGAGCTTGAGCTCGATCCGCGCCTGGTTCTGGAAGGTGCTCTTCTTTTGCACCGTCTCGACCGAATCCACCTGCAGGTCGGGCCGGCAGATGGCCAGCACGACACCGGGCAGGCCGCCGCCGGAGCCGACGTCTACCAGTCGGGAAATGCCATCCAGCTGCGGCAGCACCGACAGGGAGTCGAGCAGGTGGTGGGTGACGACCTGGGCCTCGTCGCGGATTGCGGTGAGGTTGTAAACCTTGTTCCACTTGATCAGCAGCTGGCCGAAGGCGAGCAGCTTTTGCGGGGCGTCGGCGGGCAGGTCGAGGCCCAGGGCGGCGATGCCCTGTTCGAGGGTGCGGCTGCTCATGCTGATTTCTGCTCCCGTCCGCGGGCCAGTTCGCCGCGTTTCAGCCACACCAGCAGCAGGCTGATGGCCGCCGGCGTGATGCCCTGGATGCGGCTGGCCTGGCCGATGGTTTCCGGCTTGTGCTGGTTGAGGCGGCCCTGCACTTCCTTCGACAGGCCACGCACGCTGGAATAGTCCAGATCGGGCGGCAGGCGGGTGGCTTCGGCGTCGGCCTGGCGGGCTACTTCGTCGAGCTGGCGGTCGATGTAGCCTTGGTACTTGGCGGCGATTTCCAGCTGTTCGACGACCTGCGGGTCGGTTTCCGGCGCTTCCGGGGCGCCGGGCAGCGTCATCAGCGCCGCGTAGCTGACGCCGGGGCGGCGCAGCAGGTCGAAGAAGGAATATTCGCGCTCGATGGACTTGCCAAGCACGGCTTCGGCGGCTTCCGCCGGCACCTTGGCGGGCGTTGCCCAGGTGGCGCGCAGGCGTGCCGTCTCGCGTTCGATGGCTTCGCGCTTGGCGCAGAAGGCGGCCCAGCGTTCGTCGTCCACCAGCCCCAGCTTGCGGCCGGTCTCGGTGAGGCGCAGGTCGGCGTTGTCCTCGCGCAGGCTCAGGCGGTATTCGGCGCGGGATGTGAACATCCGGTAGGGCTCGGAGACGCCGCGGGTGATCAGGTCGTCCACCAGCACGCCCAGGTAGGCCTCGTCGCGGCGCGGGCACCAGGCCTCCTGGCCCTTCACCTGCAGGGCGGCGTTGATGCCGGCCAGCAGGCCCTGGGCGGCGGCTTCTTCGTAGCCGGTGGTGCCGTTGATCTGGCCGGCGAAGAACAGCCCGCCGATGGACTTGGTTTCCAGGCTGGACTTGAGGTTGCGTGGGTCGAAGTAGTCGTACTCGATGGCGTAGCCGGGGCGCAGGATGTGGCAGTTCTCGAGGCCCTTGATGGAACGCACGATGTCCAGCTGCACGTCGAAGGGCAGGCTGGTGGAGATCCCGTTGGGGTAGATCTCGTGGGTGTCGAGGCCTTCCGGCTCGAGGAAGACGTGGTGGCTGTCCTTGTCCGCAAAGCGGTGGATCTTGTCCTCGATGCTCGGGCAGTAGCGCGGGCCGACCCCTTCGATCACGCCGGAGTACATCGGCGAGCGGTCGAGGTTGGCGCGGATGATGTCGTGGGTGCGGCTGTTGGTGTTGGTGATCCAGCACGGCAGCTGGCGCGGGTGCTGGCTGGCCTTGCCGAGGAAGCTGAACACTGGCACTGGATTGTCACCGGGCTGCACCTCCATCACCGAGAAGTCGATGCTGCGCGCGTCGAGGCGCGGCGGCGTGCCGGTCTTGAGGCGGCCCTGGGGCAGCGCGAGTTCCTTCAGGCGCTGGCCGAGGCTGATCGCCGGTGGGTCACCAGCGCGACCGGCGGAGTAGTTCTGCAGGCCGACGTGGATCAGGCCGTTGAGGAAGGTGCCGGCGGTTAGCACCACGGCGGGAGCCTCGAAGCGCAAGCCGATCTGGGTGACCACGCCGGTGACCCGGTCGCCGACCACGGTGAGGTCGTCCACGGCCTGCTGGAAAAGCCACAGGTTGGGCTGGTTTTCCAGGCGCTTGCGGATGGCCGCCTTGTACAGTACCCGGTCGGCCTGGGCGCGGGTGGCGCGCACGGCCGGGCCCTTGCTGGCGTTGAGGATGCGGAACTGGATGCCGCCTTCGTCGGTGGCCGCCGCCATGGCGCCGCCGAGGGCGTCCACTTCCTTGACCAGATGGCCCTTGCCGATCCCGCCGATGGACGGGTTGCAGCTCATCTGGCCGAGGGTCTCGATGTTGTGGGTGAGCAGCAGCGTGGCGCACCCGGCCCGCGCGGCTGCCAGAGCGGCCTCGGTGCCGGCATGGCCGCCGCCGACCACGATGACGTCGAAACGGGTGGGATGAAGCATGGGGAAACCGGGAATGGTGAAACGGGGGAGCCGCATGATACGACCTTGCGTCGCAAAAATACAGCCTCAGTACCTTGTGAAAGCCCGAAAAACAAAGGATTTACAACGGTTTACAGGAAGTCTTGAAGCCCTTTGGACGCCCTTTCGCGTATCTCCAGTGAGGTATTGCTAGGTGGATTGTGTCCTGTTTCACAGTTGGTCGATATTTGTCCGGGGAGTCTAAAGTTTGCGCCCCATCATCCGTAGAACGATGCAATATATGGGTGTCAGGAAGCCTTTTTCGCTTTGGGTTTCCACCCTTCTGCCCCATGAGTCTTGCTGTCCCGATACCCCGGATTTTCCCTGCCGGGAGGAGAAAAAATGAAAACAATCATGTTGGTCGATGATTCGGCCACCGTCCTGCTGTCCATCTCCGGAATCCTCTCCAAGGCAGGTTTCCAGGTTGTCACCGCCAACAGCGCCGAAGACGGCCAGAAGAAGCTGGCGGCGGGGACCAAGCCTGATCTGTTGATCACCGATCTCAACATGCCCGGGATGAATGGCATCGAGTTCATCAAGCTTGTCCGTCAGAAGCCTGAACTGCGCTTCATGCCGATCCTGTTCCTGACTACCGAATCCCAGCAGAGCAAACGTGCGGAGGCCAAGGCCGCAGGAGCGTCGGGCTGGATCGTCAAACCGGCGACGGCTGACACGCTGCTCAATACGATCAAGCTCGTCCTGCGTTGAAGCCCATGTCGGACATCGGCGATAAATCCCGGCGCCGGCGCCTGCTGTTGTCCTTGCTGACGGCGGTGGGCGTGTTCGTCGTCGTGTATTTCGGCAACGATGCCTACCACAGGCTCCTGCTCGACGAGTTGGGGCTGAGTCAGTCTCTTGTGGATGCGATCGGCGCTATCGCGGCGGTGCTCCTCAGCTTCGAGGCGCTCAGCATGCTGTCGATCATGCGTTACCGGGATGCGTTGTATGGCGCGGAACGTGCGCTTGGCAAGACCAAGGATGAGCTTGAGCACAAGAGCGAAGTGGCGACCGAGGTGAGCCGCTCGTTGGACCAAGTGCCTCATCTCAATGGCATTCTCGTCGGGCAGCTCAATGCCGTCACCGACCAGACCGAGGTGGCGGCATTGGGCATGGTTGAGCGTCTGCAGGCAGTGGATGCCGTCGTGCAGGATCTCGATCAGGTCGTGCAGGCCTTCTCGCAGGAATCCAGCCAGATCGTCGAGGCTGCCAACACGCGGGCGGTTGGCAACCAGCAAACCCTCGCCGCATTGCAGGACTACATCCATCGTCGCCTCGAAAACGTCGGCGAAGAGCAGGAACATGTGATGGCGGCGCTGGAGGAGGCCAAGTCCCTCGCTCAATTCGTCAATTTGGTCCGTGATATTTCCGGCCAGACCAATCTGCTGGCCCTCAATGCGGCCATCGAGGCGGCCCGGGCCGGCGAAGCCGGGCGTGGTTTCGCGGTGGTGGCGGACGAGGTGCGCAAGCTGGCCGGGCAGACCGATCAGGCCGTGCTGAAGATCAGCGAAGGCATCGAACGGGTCGTGCATACCATCCAGTCCAAATTCAGCGCCCAACTGGACCAGAGCATTTCGAATGCCGAAGAAGATGCGCTGCGCACGGTGGCCGATCAATTCCATGAGGTCAGCGCCAGCTATACGCAACTGCTCGATCACGAGAACCGGATTCTCGGTGTGTTCCGCGAATCGAGCCATCGGCTCGCCGAGATGTTCATGGAAACCATGGCCAGCGTTCAGTTTCAGGATGTCACCCGCCAGCAGGTCGGCCACGTGATCGAGGCGCTGGAGCGTCTCGACGAGCACGTCTTGAAACTGTCCGCCTGCCTGAACGGCACCGCCGCCATCAGCGACATTCCGGCGATGACCGAACAGATCGACCGCCTCTTCGAGAGCTATGTGATGGAGCGGGAGCGTGAGGAGCATGCCCGGCGCAGCGGCATCTCTCTGTCTCGTTCTGCGTCGGCCTCGGCAGGTGATGGACCTGCCGTCGAACTGTTTTAACCGTCAGAGGGCAGCATGAGTGTCATTCGTCAGGCTTTTGCCGAGGATTTCACGATCTATCGCGTCGCCGAGCTGAAACCAGGCCTGCTTGGCCTGCTGGGCGGGGCCGAGCGCATCGAGCTGGACCTGTCCGGCGTTGAGCGCATGGATTCGGCCGGCTGCCAACTGCTGATGCTGGTCAAGCGGGAAGCCAGTGCCGCCGGCAAGACGCTGGCGATCGTCGCCCATAGTCCGGCGGTGCAATCCCTGATCGAGTTCTACAACCTTGCGGCCTGGTTTGGCGACCCGCTGGTCGTACCCGCAGAATAACTTCAGCGCTCACCATGGACGAACTCAAGCAAGTTTTTCTGCAGGAAAGTGGGGAGCAGCTGGATGCGCTCGAATCCCTGCTGCTCGAACTGGAAGCCCATCCCGACGACGAGATCACCCTCAACGGAATTTTTCGAGCGGCCCATACCATCAAGGGTGCGGCCGGAATGGTCGAGGCTGCTGCCGTAGAGTCCTTCGCCCATGTAGTCGAGAACGTGCTCGACCGCCTGCGTAACCACGAGATTGCCGTCACCACGGATCTGGCCGCGCTGATGCTGGCGTGTACCGACCACTTGCGCGTGCTGGTCGCCAGCGAGGCCGGCATGGATCAGGTGAGCGCCGCCGACATCGAGGCCCAGACGGCCAGCCTGCTGGCGCGTCTGCGGGCCTTTGGGCCGGGGGGGGAGGTGCAAGCGACACCCAAGGCTGAGGAGCCCGGCGTGCAGCGCATTCCCTCTCCGCAGACCAGCCACAACTGCTGGCACATTTCGGTGCGGTTCGGCTCCGACGTGCTGCGTCAGGGCATGGACCCGGAGAATTTCCTGCGCTTCCTTGAGACGGTTGGCAACATCCGTCACATGGAAACTCTAGCCGACAGAATGCCGGCCGCCGCCGAGATGGACCCGGAGCTGTGCTACCTGGGCTTCGAGATAGCGCTGGAGTCCGCCGCCGACAAGCAGACCATCGAGGATGTCTTTGCCTTTGTGCGCGACGAGTGCCAGTTGTCCATCCTGCCGCCAAACAGCAAGGTGAACGATTACGTCGAGCTGATCGAGAGCCTGCCGGAAGACACCCTGCGCCTGGGGGAGATCCTGGTGCGCATCGGGGCTCTGACCGCCGACGAGCTGAGCGAGGGCTTGCGTGCCCAAGCCATGGACGACGGCGAGGCGCCGGCGGCCGAACGCCATGACAAGCCGATTGGCGAGATTCTGGTTGCCCAGCAGGTCGTGCAGCCTGAGGTCGTTGCCGCTGCGGTGGCCAAGCAGACCCAGGTCAGCGAGAAGAAAGCCCAGGATGCCAAGCTGATCCGCGTGCCGGCCGACAAGCTCGACCACCTGATCAACCTTGTCGGCGAGCTGGTGATCGCTGGGGCGGCGACCAGCCTGCTGGCCCACAAGCGCAGCGATGGCGAGCTGATCGAGTCTTCGTCGTTGCTTACGAGACTGGTGGAGGAGATCCGCGATGCGTCGTTGCAGCTGCGCACCGTGCAGATCGGCGAAACCTTCAACCGCTTCCACCGCCTCGTGCGCGACGCCTGCAAGGATCTGGGCAAGGACGTGGAACTGCTGATTTCCGGTGGCGAGACCGAGCTCGACAAGTCCATCGTCGAGAAGATCGGCGATCCGTTGATGCATCTGGTGCGCAACTCCCTTGACCACGGTATCGAGGCACCGGCGGTGCGCGAGGCTGCCGGCAAGAACCCGCGCGGCACACTGCTCCTCAACGCTTATCACGATGCGGGCAATATCGTCATCGAAGTGGCCGACGATGGTGCGGGCCTCAACCGCGACAAGATCCTGGCCAAGGCTGTCGAACGGGGGCTGGTGGAGCCGGATGCCCACCTGTCGGATCGGGAGGTCTACGACCTGATCTTTGCCCCTGGTCTATCTACCGCCGACCAGGTGACCAACCTGTCCGGGCGTGGCGTCGGCATGGACGTGGTGCGCCGTAACCTGCTGGCCTTGCGCGGCACCATCAACGTCAGCAGCCAGCCGGGCCAGGGTACGCGTCTGACCCTGCGCTTGCCGTTGACGCTGGCGATCATCGACGGTTTCCTGGTGGTATCGGCCAACCGTTCCTACGTGATTCCCCTCGATGCGGTGGTGGAGTGCGTCGAGCGGCCCGAGGCAGAGCATGAGCGCAACTATTTCAACCTGCGTGGCCAGGTTTTGCCATCGGTGTGCCTGCGGGAGAGCTTCGGCTTGCCCGGCGAGCGCCCGGCCCGGGAGAGCGTGGTGGTGGTCCAGTACGCCGGCCAGCGCGCCGGTATCGTGGTGGACCGCCTGGCCGGCGAACTACAGGCCGTCATCAAGCCTCTTGGCGCGATCTTCCGTCACCTGCAGGGCATCGGTGGGTCGACCATCCTCGGCAGCGGTGAGGTGGCCCTGATCCTCGATATTTCCGCCCTCATCAAGATTTCGGGGCAGGCCGAGCAGCGCCTGCTGGCCCGCCCCGAGCAACGTAGTGCCTGACCTTGCTGTCCTACCCGGAGATTCATCATGTTCAATAACCTAAAAATAGGTGTTCGTCTGGGGATCGGCTTTGCCGTCGTCCTGTTGATGCTGGTGGCGATTTCGATCGTGTCGATCACGCGTATCAACGAACTCAATGACGGGATCGACGATCTGGCAGAAGGTCGCTTGCCCAAGATCGTGCTGGCCGACGAACTGAAGTACAACCTGCAGCTCGTTGGTCGTTCCGTCCGGAACATGATCCTCACGACGGACAAGAGCCTTGAAAAGCAGAACCTCGAGGCCATCGTCAAACTGCGTCAACGCAACGGCGAGATCATCGAACAGCTCACGCCCTTGGTTAGCAGCGAAAAGGGCAAGGCATTGTTGGCCAAGGTGGCGGAGATGCGTGCCCGCTACAATCCGATAACGGATCGAACACTGCAGCTTGCGGATACTTCGTCGCCCCAGTACAACCAGGAAAAGGCTGTTCAGATGTTGTTCGGCGAGTATAAGGATGCCGCGGAAGCCTATATCAGCGCCTTGTCCGATTTCGGTGGTTTCCAGATCGAGGCTGCCAAGAAGTCTGGCCAGCACGCGGTGGATCTGGCTCAGTCGTCACGGACATTGGTGATCACGCTTGCGCTGATTGCGGTCCTGCTGGCAGTAGGTGTTGCGCTGTGGCTGACCCGAAGCATTACCCGCCCGGTTGGCCAAGTGGTGGATGCCGCCAAGAAGATGGCTGTCGGCGATTTCAACTTCACGCTGAAGAGCGATGCAAAGGATGAGGTCGGTCAGGTGGTTCAGGCGGTCGGGGCAATCCAGCAATCCGTTCAGGCCATGGCTTCCGACGCTTCGATGCTGTCCAAGGCCGCGGTGGAAGGCCGTCTGGCTACTCGTGCGGATGCGAGCCAGCACCAGGGTGATTTCCGCAAGATCGTGGAAGGCGTCAACAACACCCTCGACGCGGTGATCGGGCCGCTGAACGTAGCCGCCAACTACGTGGATCGCATTTCCAAGGGCGACATCCCGCCGAAGATCACTGACAACTACAACGGCGACTTCAACACCATCAAGAACAACTTGAACACCTGCATCGAGGCGGTGAACAAGCTGGTGGCCGATGCGGGCGTGCTGTCCAAGGCCGCGGTGGAAGGCCGTCTGGCTACTCGTGCGGATGCGAGCCAGCACCAGGGTGATTTCCGCAAGATCGTGGAAGGCGTCAACAACACCCTCGATGCGGTGATCGGGCCGCTGAATGTGGCAGCCAACTACGTGGATCGCATTTCCAAAGGCGACATCCCGGCGAAGATCACCGACAGCTATAACGGCGACTTCAACACCATCAAGAACAACCTGAACACCTGCATTGAGGCGGTGAACAAGCTGGTGGCCGATGCGGGCGTGTTGTCCAAGGCCGCGGTGGAGGGCCGTCTGGCCACCCGTGCGGATGCGAGCCAGCACCAGGGTGATTTCCGCAGGATCGTGGAAGGCGTCAACAATACCCTTGACGCGGTGATCGGGCCGCTGAACGTGGCCGCCAACTACGTGGATCGCATCTCCAAGGGCGACATCCCGCCGAAAATCACCGACAGCTACAACGGCGACTTCAACACCATCAAGAACAACCTGAACACCTGCATCGAGGCGGTGAACAAGCTGGTGGCCGACGCCAACACGCTATCTGCGGCTGCGATTGCCGGACGCCTGGAAACCCGTGCGGAAGCCGGTCAGCACCAGGGTGATTTCCGCAAGATCGTGGATGGCGTGAATGGCACGCTGGATGCCATCGTCGGGCCGATCAACGAAGTGCGCCGCATCATGAGCGCGATCGAGCAGGGCGATCTGACCCAGAATATTTCGAATGACTACCAGGGTGATTTCAAGGCGCTCAAGGAGGCAGTGAACAACACCGTCAGCAAGCTCTCCGACACCATCACGCAGGTGCGTACTGCCGCCGATGCGCTGACCAACGCGTCCGGCCAGGTCTCGGCAACTGCCCAGTCCCTGTCCCAGTCGTCGTCCGAACAGGCTGCCAGCGTGGAGGAGTCGTCCGCGTCCGTCGAGCAGATGTCGGCCTCGATCAAGCAGAACGCCGATAACGCCAAGGTCACCGACAACCTGGCCTCGAAGACCGCGGTGGAAGCCACCGAGGGTGGCGATGCAGTGAAGAACACCGTCGATGCGATGAAGAAGATCGCCCAGAAGATCGGCATCATCGACGACATCGCCTACCAGACCAACCTGCTGGCCCTCAACGCTGCCATCGAGGCGGCGCGTGCCGGTGAGCACGGCAAGGGTTTCGCCGTCGTGGCAGCGGAGGTGCGCAAGCTGGCCGAGCGTTCGCAGGTCGCGGCGCAGGAAATCGGTGGGCTGGCGGGTGATTCCGTCGGCCTGGCCGAGCGTGCCGGTCAACTGCTTGATGAGATCGTGCCGTCTATCCGTAAGACGTCCGATCTGGTGCAGGAGATCGCCTCCGCGTCCCAGGAGCAATCGTCCGGTGTCGCCCAGATCAACAACGCGATGAACCAGCTCAACCAGGCTACGCAGCAGAATGCGTCGGCGTCCGAAGAACTGGCCGCCACTGCGGAAGAACTGGGCGGCCAGGCCGAGCAACTGCAGCAGCTGATGCAGTTCTTCACGATCGATGAGCGCAATATGGGCCGGATTCTGGCAGCGGCACCGTCGGCAGCTTTGGGGCGTGCCACCGTCAGCAAGGCCCGGACGCCGGCCAAGGTAGCGGGCTTCGCGTTCAACGAAGGCGACTTCGAGAAGTTCTGAGCGGCGAAAGGAGCTAGAGCATGAGCACGCTGCCCACGCCGGCGGGGGCATCTGCCGTTGCCGGGGCAAAGGCCCCGGTGGTGGTCGAGACCAGCCCGGCCCAGTATCTGACCTTCCTGCTCGGCGGCGAGATGTTCGCCGTCGGCATCCTCAACATCAAGGAGATCATCGAATACGGTACGGTTACCGAGATCCCGATGGTGCCGCCCTTCATCCGCGGGGTCATCAATCTGCGCGGCGCGGTGGTGCCGGTGATCGACCTGGCCAGCCGCTTCGGCGGCAAGCGCTCCGAGGTGTCGCGACGGACCTGCATCGTCATCATCGAACTGACCGAGAACGATGAGCGCCAGGACGTTGGCGTGGTGGTCGACGCGGTATCCGAGGTACTGGAGATCCCGGCCTCGGAGATCGAGCCGCCGCCGTCCTTCGGAGCCAAGATCCGCGCCGACTTCATCAAGGGGATGGGCAAGGTGAATGGCAAGTTCGTCATCATCCTGGAGGTTGAGAAAGTCCTCTCGGTCGATGAGATCGCCACGCTGGCCCGTGTCACTTCGGATGGTGGCGCGGCCGACCTGGTGGGGGGAAGTACGCCGTCGGCTTGAGCGCTGCGGGGTGAGGACGATGGATTACGCCAGCCTACCGGCGCGGGAGATCGAGCGCCTGGCGCGCAATGTGGCGCCCGGTGCCTGGGCGGTAGAGCGGGAGCGGCCGCTGGCGACTCTGTTGGGGTCCTGCGTGGCGGTCTGCCTGTTCGATCCGCAAACGCGTATCGGCGGCATCAACCACTTCATGTTGCCCAACCTGCAGCGTAGCGCCCATGGCGAGGTGGATGCGCTGCTGGCGGGGGACTATGCGATGGAAGCCCTGCTCAACGCGCTGCTGGCCCAGGGGGCCCGCAAGGCACGCCTGCAGGCCAAGGCTTTCGGCGGTGGTACCATCATCGAAACCTCTGGTCAGTCCTTGGCCATCGGTCAGCGCAACGCGCGCTTTGCGCGGGACTGGCTGAAGCGGGAAGGCATTCCGCTGCTGGCATCGGATTTTCTCGGCCCTTGGTCGCGCAAGCTGCTGTTCCTGCCAAGTAACGGGGATGCCTGGTGCAAGCGCATCGTCACGTCCCACGCGACCGCCGAGGTGATCGCTCGGGAAGAACAGGCTTATGCAGCCACATTGAACAAGCCCGCCGAGCCGGATAACAACGTCGAACTGTTTTGAGGATCACCATGGAGCGGGTTCGCACCCCTGTCGGGAGCCCCATGGGTTCCGTCATCACCAACGAGGAATTTGCGCTGTTTCAGCGGCTGATCTACAAGATCGCCGGCATCAGCCTTTCCGATGCGAAGAAGGTGCTGCTGGTCGGCCGCTTGTCCAAGCGCCTGAAGCACCACAACTTCGACACCTTTTCCCAGTATTACCGGCTGCTCAGCTCCGGCCAGCATCCGGAGGAACTGCAGGTCATGGTGGATCTGCTGACCACCAACGAAACCTATTTCTTCCGCGAGCCGGGCCATTTCGCCTTCCTGAAGAACGACGTGATCCGCGCCCGTCGTCCCGCCGGGACCTTTCGCGTATGGAGCGCCGCCTGCTCCACCGGTGAGGAGGTGTACACGCTGGCGATGCTGCTGGCCGATTCGCTGCCGCAGTCCCCGTGGGAGGTGGTCGGCTCGGACATCAGCACCCAGGTGCTGGCCAAGGCCGCCGCTGCGCATTATCCGCTCGACCGGAACGAAGGCATCCCGCCCGAGTTCCTGACGCGCTACTGCCTGAAAGGCGTGCGTAGCCAGAGTGGGACCTTTCTGATCACTCCCGAGCTCAAACGTCGCACCCACTTCCGGCAGGTCAACCTGACCCTGCCGGTGCCGGCCGACATCGGCGAGTTCGATGTGATCTTCCTGCGTAACGTGATGATTTATTTCGACATGGACACCAAGCGTAAAGTCGTTGCCAACCTGTTGCCGCGCCTCAAGTCGGGGGGCTATCTGTTCATCGGCCATTCCGAGACGCTCAACGGCATCCAGCAGGGGCTGGACCTGGTGAAGGCGACGATCTATCGCAAGCCATGATCGAGTGCGGTGACGATATCCGGGAGGTCTTCCTGCAGCCCGGTGGATTCTTCTTCGGTGGTGGCCGCACGCGTATCTCGACGCTGCTCGGTTCCTGCGTGTCCATCACCCTGTGGCATCCGCTGCGCCTGATCGGCGGCATGTGCCATTACATGCTGCCGAGTCGTGGGAGGACCGACGGGAAAGCGCTGGATGGGCGCTACGCGGACGAGGCGCTGGCTCTCTTCGACCACGAAGTGATGAAGGCGGGCAGTCGGCAGGTGGATTACCAAGTGAAGGTCTTCGGCGGCGGCAACATGTTGAACCACGATGCCGCTCGACCTGCGGTCATGGACATCGCCCGTCGCAATGTGGACGCGGCGGATACGCTGCTGGTAAAGCATGGCTATCGCCCGAACGTCACCCATTGCGGGGGGACGGGGCACCGCAAGCTAATCTTCGACTTGTGGACCGGTCATGTGTGGCTGGCCCATCGTCCCATCGACGAGGTGAGCCCATGAGATCCCGCCCGATTCGCGTGATGATCGTCGACGATTCGGCGATCGTGCGCCAGGTTGCCAGCGAGGCGATCAATGCCCAGCCCGACATGACCGTGCTGGCCACCGCGGTCGACCCCCTGTTCGCCATCGACAAGATGCGCAAGGAATGGCCCGACGTGGTCGTCCTCGACATCGAGATGCCGCGCATGGACGGCCTGACCTTTCTGCGCAAGCTGATGGCCGAGCGGCCGACGCCGGTGGTGATCTGCTCGACGCTGGTGGAGAGCGGTGCCAAGGCCAGTTTCGAGGCGCTCTCGGCCGGAGCGGTTGGCTTGGTGACCAAGCCCAAGGTCGGCCTCAAGCAGTTTCTGCAGGACGAGAGCGACAGCCTGGTGGCTGCCGTCCGTGCGGCGGCAGGTGCCCGCCTGCATCCGGCCAAAGCCAAGGCCAGGATCACGCCGGCGGCGGAGGTGGTGCCACGCCCGAAGCTGACCCTCGGCGACTTGCCGCGTGGGCCGCGTCTGGCGTCCGGCGGTGACCGGACGCGCATTGTGGCCATCGGCACGTCCACCGGCGGAACGTTGGCGCTGGAGGCCGTGCTGACAGCGCTGCCCGAAGAGGTGCCGGGTATCGTGGTGGTGCAGCATATGCCGGCCGGTTTCACCGAGATGTTCGCCCGCCGCCTCAACGGCTTGTGCCGCATCCAGGTGCGCGAGGCACGCCATGGCGACCGCATCGAATCCGGGCTGGCGCTGATCGCACCGGGTGGGCGCCACCTGCAGGTGGCGCGGGATGGCAATGGCTATTTCGTCGGCGTCATGGATGGCCCGTTGATCAATCGGCACAAACCGTCCGTGGATGTGCTTTTCCGTTCGGTGGCTCGGGTCGCCGGCGGTAACGCGTTGGGGATCATCATGACCGGCATGGGCGATGACGGTGCCCTCGGTCTGAAGGAGATGCGGGATGCGGGGGCGGCGACGATCGCCGAGGCCGAAGAAACCTGTGTCGTTTTCGGCATGCCGAAAGAAGCCATCCTGCGTGGTGCCGCGGGGAGCGTGCTGCCTCTGCATGACATCCCGGGCGGGCTGTTGGCCTGGAGCCATGGGAAAGCGGGTTGAGTCAGGCCAGATGCACAAATCTGTGGCAATGCTTCATGTTAATGTCAGCGTCCTGATCTCGTTTGTCCGGTGCCGTCCGCGCTGTTTGGCTGCCGCGCCGGGCCGGCTTTAACCCGCGACCGTAGAGGGTCCTGTTTCATCATGTGCCTGCAGCCGGAGACATCGAGTTCCCAAACTGTTCCCGCAGACTCTCCGACGCCAGCGGACAGGGGGCGTCCGGGCCCCTTGCTCGAGGCACTGGTGCGTACCCTGCCGGATCTCGTCTGGCTGAAGGATCCGGAGGGCGTGTATCTGGCCTGCAATTCGCGCTTTGAGCTGTTTTTCGGCGCTAGAGAGGCAGACATCATTGGGCGCAGGGACCACGATTTTGTGCCACAGGAGTTGGCCGAGGTCTTTCGCCGGAACGATCAGGCGGCCATGGCGGCGACGGAGCCTGTACGTAACGAAGAGACTGTTACCTTTGCGTCAGACGGTCACCAGGAGACACTGGAGACCATCAAGACGCCTATGTACGACCAAGATGGGCGGCTGATCGGTGTGCTTGGGGTTGCCCGCGACATCACAGCGGGCAAGCGAGTCGAAGCCGGCTTGCGGCGGGCCAACCGGGCTTTGCTGATGGTCAGCGAATGCAATCAGGCCGTCGCACGGGCCACCGATGAGCATGCCCTGTTGCAGGATGTCTGCCGTTTGATGGTGGAGTTCGGTGGTTACCGAATGGTCTGGGTTGGCTATCCGGAACACGATGTACGCCGGCAGGTACGGCCGGTGGCCCAGTTCGGCTGTATCGAAGGTTATTTCGACTCGGTCTTCGTTTCGTGGTGCGATGGCGAGGACGGTGCAGGGCCCACCGGTACGGCAGTTCGCGACCGACTCCCGCAAGTGTGTCGCGACATCCTGAGCGATCCACGCTTCGCACGTTGGCGGGAGGCGGCGGTACGCAATGGCTACGCATCTTCCTGCGCGCTTCCCTTGCTGGATGCCGATGGACATTGCTTTGGTGTCCTCAGCGTCTATTCAAGCGAGGCCGATGCTTTTGTCGAAGAGGAAATGCGTCTGCTATCCGACCTCGGGGGCGATCTGGCCTTCGGCATCCGCGCTCTGCGCGACCGGGCGGCAGGCGAGGAGGCCCAGCGTCGCCAGGTGGCCGCAGAGCGCCAGCTGCGCCATTTGGTGGAGGCCAGTCCAACCATCCTTTATGCGATGCGGCGGGAGGCCGGGCGCTGGGTGCCGGCGATGGTCGGCGACAACATTCAGCGTATCTTCGGCTACATGCCGGACGAAGTGCTGGAGCCGGGCTGGTGGCAGGCCGGGCTGCATCCCGATGACCGCGAGGCTGCGAAGGCTGCCTGGCGTAGTCTTCGGGTTGGTGGGCAACTGGGCCTCGAGTACCGCTTTGCCCATCGGGACGGGCGCTATTTCTGGGTGCGCGACGAGTTGCGTATGGCCGGCAGTGATGCAGAGGATGGAGAGGAAATCGTCGGCTCGTGGACCGATGTGACAGTCCGCAAGCAGGGCGAGATCTACCTGGAGACCCAGCGCCATATTCTGGAAATGGTGGCGTCCGGCGCTGCGCTGAGCAATACGCTGGAAACCCTGGCTCTCGGTGTGGAGGCTCAACTGCCTGACGTGAGGGTGTCGATTCTCTTGCTCGACGCGGATGGCGTCCACTTACGCCATGGCGCTGCGCCCAATCTACCCGATGGTTACAACCGTGCCGTGGATGGTGTGCCCATCGGCGAGGCCGTGGGCTCCTGCGGGACTGCGGCGTGGCGGCGCAGTCCGGTGATAGTCAGGGACATCGCCACCGATCCCCTCTGGAAGGATTATCGCGAGCTGGCCGCTGGATATGGTCTGGTGGCGTGCTGGTCGACGCCGATTTTCAGTCGTGAGGGCGTGGTGCTTGGGACTTTTGCTCTGTACCCGGACAGCAAGTCGGGGCCGGCCGAACGTCATCTTCAGCAGGTGGCCCTGGCGACCGACCTGGCGGCAATTGCTGTTGCCCGCCACCGGGAAGAGTCCGCCTTGCGGGAGAGCGAGGCACGTTTCCGCCAGTTGTTTGAAGTGGCGCCTTTGCCGCTCAGTCTTGTCAATCGCGAGGGGCGGATCATCGATATCAATCGCCGCTTCGTGGAGAGCTTCGGTTACAGCCGCCGGGAAATTCCCGATGCCGAGTGCTGGTGGCAGCTGGCCTATCCCGATCCGGATTATCGGGCTTGGGGGCGGAGTTCCTGGCAGGCTGCCGTCAGCCAGGCTCGTGCAGCAGGACGTCCTGTCGAGCCACGGGAATTCCGCGTCACCTGCAAATCCGGCGAGCAGCGGACCTTGTTGGTGTCAGGGTCGGACGTGGGCGATTTCTTCATGACGACCTTTTTCGATATCACCGAGTTGCGCGAGCGGGATGCCCAACTGGCCGTCTATCACCACCATCTTGAGGATCTGGTGGCCGAGCGCACCGAGCAGCTGGCCGAGGCCCGTCGGCGCGCTGAGTCCGCCAGTCAGGCGAAGAGCGCATTCCTGGCCAACATGAGCCACGAGATCCGCACGCCGATGAATGCCATCCTCGGCTTGGCCCGCCTGCTGGAGCGCAGCCCCCTCGATGTGCCCCAGCGCGACCGTCTGAACAAGATCCGTCATGCGGGGGCGCATCTGCTGTCGATCATCAACGACATTCTCGACATCTCGAAGATCGAGGCCGGCAAGCTGTTGCTTGAGTCCATCGACTTCTCTCCGGAAGCCCTGTTCAATCAGGCTCATTCTCTGATCCACGAACGCCTCGCCGCCAAGCATCTGAGTTTTCATTCCGATACGGACGGCTTGCCGCCGGTGCTGCGGGGTGATGTGACTCGCCTGCGCCAGGCATTGCTCAACTATCTCGGTAACGCGGTGAAGTTTACCGAGCGGGGTGGGGTCAGTCTCACGGCCAGAATTCTGGAGGAGGGGGAGCAGGACATGCTGGTTCGCTTCGAGGTGAGTGACAGCGGTATCGGCATTGCGCCCGACCAGTTGTCACGCCTCTTCCAGTCTTTCGAGCAGGCCGATGCATCGACTACCCGCAAGTACGGAGGCACCGGTCTTGGCCTGGCTCTGACCCGCCATCTGGCGGCCTTGATGGGAGGAGAGGCCGGGGTGGAAAGTCGCCTGGGGCAGGGAAGCTCTTTCTGGTTTACTGCACGCTTGCAAACCCGGCCGGGGATCAGTCTGCCCGTCGTGGGCGGTGATGCACGGACTGATCTGCTGGCCGAAGATGTGCCTGCGCTGCAGGGGCGGAGAGTCCTGCTGGTCGAGGACAATCAGCTCAACCAGGAAGTGGCGGTGGACATGCTGGACGATCTGGGGCTGGTCGTGGAGTGCGCCGAAAACGGTCAGCAGGCCGTGGCGTGCGTGCGAAGCGGCGATTACGATCTGGTGCTGATGGACATGCAGATGCCGGTTATGGATGGATTGGAGGCTACCCGTACCATCCGCGCCCTGCCTGAGCAGGACGCTTTGCCTATCGTCGCCATGACCGCCAACGCCTTTGAGGAAGATCAGGATGCGTGCCGGATGGCGGGTATGAACGATTTCCTGGCCAAGCCGGTGGAGCCGGAAGACCTGCGCCGCGTGCTGCTCAAATGGTTGGTGCAGGGAGGAGCGGATACCTTGCCTGAGCCTGTGCTGCTCCCTGTTTCCGACGCTACGTCCGATGCCTGGGCCACTCGCCTGCAAGGTATTGCCGGACTCGATGCAGAGAGAGGGGTGAGGCTGGTGCGTGGCAAGTGGCCAACCTATGGACGACTGCTAGGCATCTTCGCCAGCAACCATGGTGATGCGACCGATCGCCTCAATGCTTGTCTGGCAGCCGGTGATCTGGCTGCCATCGCACACTTATCCCATACCTTGAAGGGGGCTGCGGGTAACGTGGGCGCAGTGGATGTCTTCGCGCTGGCCGACAGAATCTGTCGGACCGTGCGCAGCGGCAATGTGGATGCGCTGGCAGACCAGTTGGTGACGCTGGGACAGGTGTTGCCGCCGCTGGTCGGTGCAATCCGCCGCGCCCTCGAGGGGGCGGCGTCAGGGCACTCATGAGCATGCCGCTGAAAACCGCGCCCTGCCAGTGGATGGATTGTTTCGAGGCCAGCTTTGCCATGGTGGACGGCTGGCGTCGCAACCGTGGCCCTGACCAACGCGCAGTCACCGCCACGGCCACGCGAATTCCGGTAATACCGTAATGATCGCGGAGAGGCCGATCTCGATGACATCCGCGAGGCGTTGAGAGAAAGCCTCAGCGGCGGCCGGCCATCGCTCGCAGGCGGGAAACCCGTTCCTCGGTGGCCGGGTGGGTGCTGAACAGGCCGGCCAGGCCACGGCCCGACAGGGGGTTCATGATCATCATCTGGCCGGTTTCCGGGTGGGCCTCGGCGGTCGGCATCGGGATGCCGCGGGCGAAGGCGTCGATCTTCATCAGCGCGTCGGCCAGCGCGTGCGGGTCGCTAGCGATTTGGGCACCGCCCCGATCGGCCTCGAACTCACGGGCGCGGGAGATCGCCATCTGGATCACGCTGGCGGCCAGCGGGGCGAGCAGGGCCACCGCGATGGAGGCGATCGGGTTGGCCGGGCGGCCTTCAGAGTCACGGCCGCTGAAGAACATCGCGAAGTTGGCCAGCGCCGAGATCGCGCCGGCCATCGTCGCCGAGATCGTCGAGATCAGGATGTCCCGGTGCTTCACGTGGGCCAGTTCGTGGGCCATCACGCCGCGCAGTTCGCGCTGGCTGAGCATCTGCAGGATGCCGGTGGTGGCCGCCACGGCGGCGTTCTCGGGGTTGCGGCCGGTGGCGAAGGCGTTCGGCTGGTCCTCGTGGATGATGTAGACGCGCGGCATCGGCAGCTGGGCGCGGCCGGCCAGTTCGCGGACCATGTTGTAGAGGTAGGGAGAGCTGGTTTCGTCCACTTCCTGTGCGTTGTACATGCGCAGGACCATCTTGTCGGAGAACCAGTAGGAGAACAGGTTCATAGCGCCGCCGAAGACCAGCGCGAGCACCATCCCCGACTTGCCGCCGATGAGGCCGCCGATCACGCCGAACAGCGCGATGATGGCTGCCATCAGGATGGATGTCTTGAGCCAGTTGCCGAGCATTGGGTGTAACCGTCCTTTCGGGATTGATTGGGAAACACCGGTTAGATGGGGGATGCCCCCAAAAATTCAAGATTTTTTAGATGCTTGCGCGAACGTGGCAGCCAGCCGGCATGAGGCGCGAAAAAAAGCCCGCGGGCGGCGCGGGCTTGGGGTAGCACTCGGGAGTGCTGGATCAGTCGAAGCGGCTGCCCACGGCGATGGCGGTGCCGCGCACGAAGTCGGCGGCCGCCAGACGCTTGCCCCCGGGCTTTTGCAGTTCGGTGATGCACAGCGCACCTTCGCCGCAGGCGACGATCACGCCGGCCCCTTCGGCCATCAGCACCTCGCCGGGGGCGCCGCTGGCGTCGATGGCACGGGCGCGCCACAGCTTGATCGGTGTGCCCTGATAGGTGCCCAGCGCGCCGGGGAAGGGGTTGAAGGCGCGGATGGCGCGTTCGATCTCGGTGGCCGGGCGGGTCCAGTCCACAGTGGCCTCGGCCTTGCCGATCTTGGCCGCGTAGGTGACGCCGTCGGCCGGTTGCGGCGTGGCCGTCAGGCCATCGGGCAGGGCCCGCAGGGCATCGACGATCAGCTCGGCGCCGAGAGCAGCCAGGCGGTCGTGCAGGCTGCCCGTGGTGTCGTCGGACTCGATGGCCGTGCTGCGCTTGAGTAGCATCGGGCCGGTGTCGAGGCCGGCATCCATCTGCATGATGGTGATGCCGGTTTCCGCGTCGCCGGCTTCGATGGCCCGGTGGATCGGTGCGGCGCCGCGCCAGCGCGGCAGTAGCGAGGCATGGATGTTGAGGCAGCCGTAGCGTGGCAGGTCGAGCACCGCCTGGGGCAGGATGATGCCGTAGGCGGCTACCACCAGCACGTCGACGCCGGCTTCGGCCAGCGGTGCCTGCTGTTCCGGCGTGCGCAGCTTTTCCGGCTGATGCACCGGGATGCCGGCGTCGACGGCGACCTGTTTGACCGGGCTGGGTTGCAGCTGCATGCCACGCCCTGCGGGGCGGTCCGGCTGGGTCAGGACCAGCGGTACTTCGAAACCGGCAGCGAGGATGGCTTGCAGTGCGGCAGCGGCGAATTCGGGGGTTCCGGCGAAGGCGACTTTCATCAGGCGGTGATCCGGGCTTTTTTGGCCAGCTTGCCCTTGATGCGGGTCTGCTTGAGCTGGGACAGGTATTCGACGAAGACCTTGCCTTCCAGGTGGTCCAGCTCGTGCTGGATGCACACCGCGAGAAGGCCATCGGCCTCCATCTCGAAGGTCTCGCCCTTCTGGTTGAGGGCACGTACCTTGACCCGTTCGGCACGGACGACCTTGTCGTAGATGCCGGGCACCGACAGGCAGCCTTCCTCGCCGAGGTGCTCGCCGGAGCGTTCGAGGATCTCCGGGTTGATCAGCGCCAGCAGCTCGGACTTGTCTTCTGAGACGTCGATGACGACGACCCGCTTATGGACGTCCACCTGGGTGGCGGCCAGACCGATGCCGGGGGCCTCATACATGGTTTCCGCCATGTTGGCGATCAGCCGGCGGATTTCGTCGTTCACTTCGCGTACCGGGGTGGCACGGGTATGCAGACGAGGATCGGGATAACGGAGAATGGGTAGCAGGGCCATAAATATTGCCGGATGAAGACTTTACGTGCAGAATTTTGAGCCAAATCTACGATGCTCGCATCTTGCAAGGCGGGTATCGGCTCCGCAACACAGGCAGCCCTTTGCCGGGTGGTGCCTGTTCGCCGAAAGCGAGTGCTCTTCCGATGATCCGCATTATATCCGCCCTCCTGATCGGCGTCGCAGCCCTGGTGCCCGCGGCTGCCGGTGCAGCAAGTCCCATCCGCCTGGCCGACGACGCGCCGGACAGCCACGTCGTGGTGCCCGGCGATACCCTGTGGGGCATCTCCGGCAAGTTCCTCAAGGAGCCCTGGCGCTGGCCCGAGGTGTGGCGCCTGAACCGGGAACAGATCCGCAACCCGCATCTCATCTATCCGGGGCAGGTCATCGTCCTCGACCGCAGTGGTCCGACCCTCAAATTTGGCAAGCGTGTCGGCGGTCCCATTGATCGCCCGCTGTACGAAAAGCGTTTTCCGCAAGTCTATTCCCAACCGGAGCAGGCTGCGATCCAGAGTATTCCACTCCGTGCCATCGCCCCCTTCCTGACCGAGCCAGTGGTGGTGTCCGACAAGGACGACGCGACCGCCGGCGTGTTGGTTGCCACCCAGGAAGGACGCGTTTTCACCGGGGCCGGCGATACGATCTTCGCTACACGCATCACACCGGATGTCAAGACCTGGAATGTGTACCGCAAGGCCAAGCCCTTGAAGGATCCGGTCAGTGGAGAGATCCTCGGCTATGAGGCCGCTCATCTCGGGGTGGCGCGGGTAAGCGCTGACCCGGACGAGGGCCCGCAAGAGCCCGCTGAAGGCAAGTCGGAGGTCACGGTGCCGACCAGCCTATTGGTGTTGAGTGCCAAGCAGGAAATCGGCAAGGGCGACCGTCTACTGCCGGCGGGGCGCCCCGAGTTGCCCAGCTATGTGCCTCATGCTCCGGATGAGGATGTGCGCGGACATGTGGTGTCCATTTATAACGGCGTGACTGAAACTGGCCGCTATAACGTGGTGTCGATCAGCCTCGGCAAGCGCGATGGCATGGAGGTCGGCCATGTGCTGGCGCTGCACCGCAATCGCGGAGAAGCCGTTTACCGGGAGGATAACGTAGGACCTGCCCAGCGGTTCCGCCTGCCGGAGCAGCGCTATGGGCTGGTCTTCGTGTTCCGAGTCTTCGACCGGCTGTCCTATGCGCTGGTGATGGACAGCAAGGGGCCGGTCGCCGTTGCCGACAGCGCCCGCAAGCCCTGAGTGTCGAAGCATCTTGCCGGCCGCCCATTCCCTCTCCGGCTGGCTGCGTCTGACTCTCACGCCGGGCCTGGGCCCGGCGAGCCAGCGCCAGCTGCTGGCGGCCTTCGGGCTACCTGAGGCCATTTATTCCGCTACGCCGGCGGCGCTGGCGGCCGTTGTCGGTGAGCCCACGAGCCGCCTGCTGCTTGAGCACGATGCCAGCAGGGCGGTGGATACCGCGCTGGCCTGGCTGGCCGAGTCCGGCAATACCGTACTGACCCTTGGTGACGCTGCCTATCCGGCAGCATTGCTGGAAATTCCCGACCCACCGGTGCTGCTCTACGTCAAGGGCGAAGCCGGTCTTCTGAGTTGCCCGTCCATTGCGGTGGTCGGCGCCCGCAATGCCACACCCCAGGGAGAGGCCAACGCGGAAGCTTTTTCCGCGGCATTGTCTGGCACTGGACTGTGTATCGTCAGTGGCCTGGCGTTGGGCATTGACGCGGCTGCCCATCGGGGTGGCCTGGCGGGAGACGGACGTACGGTGGCAGTGATCGGCACTGGCGCCGATCGCATCTATCCGGCCCGCAATGCGGCGCTCGCCCGGCGAATTGCCGAGGCGGGAGCCATCGTCAGCGAGTTTCCCCTCGGCAGCGGCCCGTTGGCCCACCACTTTCCGCGCCGTAACAGGTTGATTGCGGGTCTGTCCCGTGGCGTGCTGGTGGTCGAGGCAGCGGTGAAGAGCGGTTCGCTGATCACTGCACGCTTGGCCGGTGACTGCGGCCGGGAAGTCTTTGCGATTCCTGGCTCCATCCACTCGCCACTGTCCCGAGGTTGCCATCGCCTGATCCGCGACGGCGCCAAGCTCGTCGAATCTGCCAATGACATACTTGAGGAGCTGCGCCTGCCTGAGCGGGAAGTGGCGCCGCAGCAAGCCTCCAGCCTGGTCGAGGGCGGCGGAGACGAAGGCCACGTGCTCACGGCGCTGGGGCATGACCCGGTGGATATCGAGACTCTTGTGCACCGCACCAGCTTGACGCCGGAGGCACTCTACGCCATTCTGCTTACGCTGGAACTCGACGGACGGGTTTCCCGCCTGCCCGGAGGGCGCCTCCAGCGCCTCTGAAAAACCACCGGCCTCAGGCCCTACGCGCCATGTTCGATATCCTCGTGTACCTCTTCGAGAACTACGTCCACGCCGACGCATGCCCCGAACCCGCGCAGCTGGCCCGAAAGCTGACGGCCGCCGGTTTCGAGGAAGAAGAAATCACCGACGCCCTGGAATGGTTGTCGGGCCTGCGCCAGCTGTCTGATGGCGAGCGTCCGGCCCAGTGTGCCCGTGCCGGTTCCCTGCGCATCTACGCCGACGACGAGCTGGTTCGTCTGGGCGTGGAGTGTCGCGGCTTCCTGCTCTTCCTCGAGAATGCCGGCATTCTCGACGCGGAGTGCAGGGAAGTGATCATCGAGCGAGCCCTGGCTCTCGATGATCCGGAAATCGAGCTGGAGAACCTCAAGGTCATCGTGCTGATGGTGTTGTGGCAGCAGGATCGCCCGATCAATGGCCTGATCCTCGACGAGCTGCTCAATGAAGGGCTCGAGGACGAAGAGCCGGCTGCATTCCCGGTGCATTGAGCGGCCCGGCTTGCACGCCCGGCGCAGGCTTCCGTATGATGCGCCGCTCCTCCAACAACCTGAATCAGGCGCCATGTTGCGCACTACAGGCATGAGCCGGCCGGCCGCCCCCTGGGCGAGGACCGGAGTGCGCAGCACGAAGGTACTCCAATGAGCAAGCAGCTGATCATCGCGGAAAAGCCCTCGGTCGCGGCGGACATCGCCCGCGCCCTGGGTGGTTTCACCAAGGAAAAGGACTATTTCGAGTCGGAGCACTACGTGCTCTCCTCGGCGGTCGGCCATCTGCTCGAACTCACGGTACCCGCCGAATTCGAAGTCAAGCGCGGCAAGTGGTCTTTCGCTCACCTGCCGGTCATCCCGCCCCATTTCGCCCTCAATCCGATCGAGAAGACCGAGGACCGCCTCAAGCTGCTGACCCGTCTGATCAAGCGCAAGGACGTCACAGGCCTGATCAATGCCTGTGATGCGGGCCGCGAAGGGGAGCTGATCTTCAGCTTCATTGTGCAGCACTCGGGCTCGGCCAAGCCGGTGCAGCGTCTGTGGCTGCAGTCGATGACCGCCGGCGCGATCCGCGACGGTTTCGCCCAGCTGCGGGCCGCTGCCGACGTGGAAGGTCTGCGTGAAGCGGCTGTGTGCCGTGCCGAGAGCGACTGGCTGATCGGCATCAACGGCACCCGCGCGATGACCGCCTTCAACTCCAAGACAGGCGGCTTCCACCTGACCACGGTCGGGCGCGTACAGACCCCGACGCTAGCCATTGTCGTGGAGCGCGAGGAGAAGATCCGCGCCTTCAGGCCTACCGACTACTGGGAGTTGGAGGCCAGCTTCGGCTGCCAGGCCGGAGCCTACGCCGGCCGCTGGTTTGACGAGGGTTTCAAGAAGCCAGAGGAAAGCACGCCGCTCGCTGAGCACGCCACGGCCTTCCGTCTGTGGGACAAGGCCCGCGCCGAAGCCATCAAGGCCAAGTGTGAGGGCAAGGTCGGCACCGTCGAGGAAGAGTCCAAGCCGACTACCCAGCTGTCGCCGCTGCTGTTCGACCTTACCTCCCTGCAGCGCGAGGCCAACGGCCGTTTCGGCTTCTCGGCACGCACCACGTTGCAGCTGGCCCAGGCCCTGTACGAAAAGCACAAGGTCCTGACCTACCCGCGGACCGACGCCCGCGCATTGCCGGAAGACTACGTCGGCCAGGTCAAGGGCATCCTCGGAGGCCTGCCGGACGCCTACGCGCCGTTTGCCAACGAGATCGTCAAGCACGGCTGGGCCAAGCCCAACAAGCGCATCTTCAACAACGCCAAGATCTCCGACCACTTCGCGATCATCCCCACCGGTACGGCACCCAAGAGCCTGTCCGAGGCTGAGGCGAAGATCTACGATCTGGTGACCCGGCGCTTCCTGGCGGTGTTCTACCCGGCCGCCGAGTATCGTGTGACCACCCGCATCACCCGTGTCGAGGGCGAGGCCTTCAAGACCGAGGGCAAGATCCTCGTCAATCCGGGCTGGCTGGCCATCTATGGCAAGTCCGCGGCGGTGGCGAGCGACGAGGAGGGCGGCACGCCGCAGCTGGTGGCCGTCGAACCCGGCGAGAAGGTCAGCACCGACGAGATTCTGGTCAAGGCCCTGGTCACCAAGCCGCCCGCACGCTTCAACGAAGCCACGCTGCTGTCGGCAATGGAAGGCGCCGGCAAGATGGTGGACGACGAGGAGTTGCGCGCCGCGATGGCCGGCCGTGGTCTCGGTACGCCGGCGACCCGCGCACAGATCATTGAAAACCTGATCGGCGAGACCTACATGCTGCGGGACGGCAAGGAGCTGATCCCGACTGCCAAGGCGTTCTCGCTGATTACGCTGCTGCGCGGCCTCGGTACCAACGAGCTGACCTCGCCGGAACTCACCGGCGAGTGGGAGCACAAGCTGGCGCAGATGGAGCGCGGGGCGCTGTCGCGAGCCGAGTTCATGGAGCACATCCAGGCCATGACCCGCGACATCGTCGAGCGCGCCAAGCGCTACGAGTCCGACACCGTGCCCGGCGACTTCGCCACGCTGCAGACGCCATGCCCCAAGTGTGGTGGCCAGGTGAAGGAGAACTACAAGAAGTTCTCCTGCCAGAGCTGCGACTGGAGTGCCTGGAAGATCGTCGCCGGCCGCCAGTTCGAGATCCCCGAGATTGAGGCCCTGCTGTCCACCGGCCGGGTCGGTCCGCTGCTGGGCTTCCGCAACAAGATGGGGCGTCTGTTCAACGCCGAGATTCGCCTCAACGACGACAAGCAACCGGAATTCGATTTCGGTCAGCCGAAGGAAGACGAAGCCGCCGAGGCGGTGGACTTCTCCGGCCAGGATTCTCTGGGCCTGTGCCCGAAATGCAGTGCCCAGGTGTATGAGCACGGCTTGTCCTACGTGTGCAGCAAATCGGTAGGGCCGGAGAAATCCTGCGATTTCCGTTCCGGCAAGATCATCCTGCAGCAGCCGATCGAGCGCGACCAGATGCAGAAGCTGCTCGACACCGGGCGCACCGACCTGCTGCGCGGCTTCGTGTCGAGCCGCACCAAGCGCAAGTTCTCTGCTTTCCTGGTGCGCGGTGATGATGGCAAGGTCGGCTTCGAGTTCGAGAAGAAGGAACCCAAGGCTGCAGCCGCCAAGAAGCCGTCCGCCCGCAAGAAGGCCGAAGCCGAGTAAGCTCGAGCCTGCTCCAGAAAAATGCCCGCCAAAACATGGCGGGCATTTTTTTCGTGCCGAGGGGACGAGGATTTCGAGTTTGCCGATGGCGCGTGCTCATCGGCCCCTTTAGGGGGCTTCGTTAGGCCAGCGCCGCGGCGACGATTTCGCGGAACTCGTCCAGGTCGTGGTCGGCCGTGCCGAGGAAGGTACGGGCATCTTCGAAGGCGCGTTGGTTCACGTTCTGGGCGGTGCCGCTGAGCTCGGCAATGATGCATTCGGCGAGCTGGGTGACGGCGATCAGTGCCAGCGCATGCGGTGGCAGTTCTTCTTCCGGAAGGATGTAGCGTTCCGGATTGTGGTGGTGCTGGATCGCCGACGCGATCTTTGGTGGCAGGCCCCAGTTGCGGGCCAGCAGCCACCCGACTACCGCGTGGTCGCTGTGAAAGTGCGCCCGCTCCAGCGCGATCAGATGATCCCCATGCTCGCCGGCGCGTGCATAAAGTTCGGCATAAGTGGAAAAGTGCTGCATCAGCACCGGCACGGCGGCGTTCTGGAACAGTCCATAGGTGTAGGCATCCTCCGGCGGGATGCCCACATGCTTGCGTGCCAGCAGGCCGGCACACAGGGCCCGGGAGGCTGCCATGTCCCAGAAATGCTGCAGGAAGTCGGCCGGCAGGCCGTCGACCGAGCTGCGCAGTGCGGCGGCGACTATGATGTTCAGGACGTTGCTGGTGCCGAGGCGGTTGATGGCTTGTTGTACGCTCTTGACCTGCGCGGCAGAGCCGAACATCGGGGAGTTGGCGAGCTTGACCGCCATTGCCGACATGCCGACGTCGGACGAGATGATGCGGGCCAGGATCTTGAAATTCGGTTCATCCTTGCGGGCCTCCCGCAGTACCTCGGTGACCACGGCTGGGCAGGCGGGAATGCGGATTGCGGCCAGATCGGCCGCCAGTTGTTCGCTGCTGGGGAGTGAAGCTTGAGTGGCGCTTGTCATGATCGGATACTGACTGCGGACTTGTTTGATAAATTTATTAAAAATTATAATTTTATTA
>JAFEDI010000127.1 GCA_018241725.1 Pseudomonadota bacterium
CACTGCGCTGCTCGAACACCATCCGCACTGAACGCTCACGTACTTCCGGGGCGTATTTCGTTGTCTTCTTCATGGCTCCATCTTCTCAAGAGTGGGAGCCTCCGCAAAACCCGGGGCGATTCATCTCACACGCGTGCACGTTGATCGCGCAGTCGTGCACGTTGATCGTGCACGCGCCGTAGCTCTTGTTCACGCCGCCAAACATCAACTTCGCGCCACCGTAGAACATCCCTAGTCCCATCGGACGATGGTTCCACCGCCCATACCTAATGGTCTGCTTCCCGCAGGCTGGGCCGGGGTGGGGTGGGCTTGTGTCGCCCAGGGCGGGTGGGAGGTTCAGGAGACAGACAATGGCTTTTCGCTCGCAGGACAAGGTCGCTCTCGTAACGGGCGGTGGTACGGGCATTGGTGCGGCGACGGCGGTCCGTTTTGCGCAGGAGGGTGCGACGGTGGTGGTCTTCGGTCGGCGTCGTGATCCGCTGGATGCGGTGGTGGCGTCCATCGTGGCGGTGGGTGGCAAGGCCGAGGCGGGCTTTACCGGCGCGCTGCCGGATTGCGCGGCACGCCGTGGGCAGCCGGACGAGCTGGTCAGCGCGCCCCTGTTCTGACTAGGGTTTAGGCGCGGATAGCCAGTGGAGCATGGTGGCGAACAGCGCGGCCGGTTCGACCGGTTTGGCCAGGTGGTCGTTCATGCCCGCCGCCAGGCAGCGCTGGCGGTCTTCGTCGAAGGCGTTGGCGGTCATGGCCAGGATGGGCGTCGCCGTGTGGGCGGGCTGGCGACGGATCGCCGTGGTGGCGTCGAGGCCGTTCATGCGCGGCATCTGCATGTCCATCAGGATCAGTGCGTAGGCGTTGGCGCCGGCCATGGCTACGGCCTGTTCTCCGTCGGCCGCCAGGTCGACGCGCAGGCCGGCGTCCTCCAGCATCTCGCGGGCGACTTCCTGGGTGACCGGTTCGTCCTCCACCAGCAGCACGCGGGTGCCGGCGTAGTTGCTGCGGATCAGCGCTTCGGCGTCTTGTTTCTGCACGGGCGCGGCGGTGCTTTCGTCGGCCAGCGTGTCGAGGGGCAGTACCAGCCAGAAGGTGCTGCCGTCGCCCGGGCGGCTGTCGACGCCGAGCTGCCCGCCCATCAGGTGGGCAAGACGCCGGCTGATGGCCAGGCCGAGCCCGGTGCCGCCGTACTTGCGGGTCATCGAGCCGTCGGCCTGTTCGAAGGCATTGAAGAGGCGCTCTTGATCCTGTGGGGCGATGCCGATGCCGGTGTCGGTGACCGCGAAGCGCAGGCGGGCGTGGTGAGCTGCGTGTTCGATGCTGTGCACGCTGATCGTGACGGAGCCTTGCTCGGTGAACTTGATGGCGTTGCCGGTCAGGTTGAGGAGGATCTGGCCGATGCGCAGCGGGTCGCCTTGGCAGCGTAGCGCGCCGAGCTCCGGCGCCATGTCGATGCGCAGTTGCAGGCCCTTGTCTTCAGCCTGGCGGCCGATCAGTGCGATCAGGCTGTCCACCACGTCGCGCACGGTGAAGGGCATGTGCTCCAGTACCAGGCGGTCGGCTTCGATCTTCGACAGGTCGAGGATGTCGTTGATGACCTGCAGCAGATGCCGCGAGGCCTGGCCGATCTTGTCGAGGCGGTCGCGCAGGCGCGGGGTGGTGGCTTCGCGCAGGGCCAGGCTGGTCATGCCGAGGATGGCGTTCATCGGGGTGCGCAGCTCGTGGCTCATGTTGGCGAGGAACATGCTCTTGGCACGGCTGGCCGCTTCGGCGGCTTCCCGCTGGTTGCGGGTGCGCAGGGCCTCGATGCCGAAGCCGAGGTTGCGGGCCAGTTCTTCCAGCAACACCACTTCCTGTGGGTTGAATACGTCCCGGTCGGCGGCGTACAGGGTCAGCGCGCCGATGGTGGTGCGGGCGACGTTGAGGGGCAGGGCGATGCAGGAGCGAAAGCCAGCCTGGTTGCCGCAGTCGCGCCATGGGGTCATCCGCGGGTTGGTCTGAAAATGCTGGATGATCTGGGTGAGGCCGGTCCGCACGGCGGTACCGGTGGGCCCGCGCCCGATCGGGAGGGCTTCGTCCCACGACACGCGGATGTCCGCCAGGTATTCGGTGGCGTGTTCTCCGAACTGGGCCACCGGGCGCACCGAGCGCGCTTCGTCGTGCTCGGGGACGCCGACCCACACCATCTGGTAGCCGCTGGTTTCGACGATCAGGCGGCATACGTCGGACAGCAGCTGCGCCTCGCTTTCGGCGGAGAACAGGGCCAGGTTGCAGTCGCTCAGCAGGCGGAGCGCGCGGTTCAGGCGGAGTTGCTCGCGGATCGAGTCGTCACGTTCCTGGTTGAGCTGGTGCAGGCCGTTCTGGGTATCGGCCAGGCGGCTGAGGACGCTGCCTTGGGCACCCTTCACGGGGGCGATGAGCTTGGGGGTGTCGCTTTTGCCGAGCTCGGCGATGGCGGCATAGACCTCGAGTACCGAGCCGCCCAGGATCTTCTTCTGGCGGCGATGGACGCTGTACGCGAGGGCGACGAGCAGCACCAGCATCAGCCCGAAGGCGGAACGGATCTGGAGGGCCTGGTCCTGTGCGGCCTGCACGTCTTTCAGCGTGCGTTGGTCGAGCATTTCTTCGAATTCGCCTATCGGCGCCATGATGCCGGCCTTGGCCTGATGGTAGGCGGTGTCGTGGAGCATCAGGATCGCCCGCTCCCGTCGGGCCGCGAGCTCGGGGCCGTCTGCCTCGATCAGGGCCATCGCTGCGATCTCTGTACGGGTCAGAGCGTCGGAGTTGATCTTGGCTTCCTGCAGCTTGGCGAATTCCTCGTCGGTGACGCCGGCGCGATGCATCAGGGTGAGCAGCGGCACCGCTTCGCCGCCGGGGCGAGGGCGACGGTCATCGGCCAGGACCAGGTCCCAGTAGATGTTCTTGTAGTCTATCGGGCGGGCGTGGCGACCGTCGCGGATGTCGAGGATTTCCTGATAGTGGGCCTTGTAGAGCGGGGCGCCGGTGACGATGTAGGTGCGTACCATCCGCGTCAGATCGTCGGAGGACTGGCGCAATTCTTCTGCGAGCTGGAAGGAGTGCTGCCGCAGGTCATTGGCGCGGTCGACCTGCTTCTCGGCCCGCACATAAGCCATGAAGGTCATCACCATTACGACGAACAGGCCGAGGGTCAGCCAGATGTGGCTGGAGAACCGGGGCAGGGTGCCTTGGACTGGCGGCATACGGGCAAGAGCGTGCGCGATGAAACGGACTGGGCAGGAGACAGAGCCATTATCGCCGATATGGGTATGCGCTCACCCTCGGGAAGTGTGTCCTGCGACACGCCGGGCAGCAGGAACAACGCTTCTTGTATGTCCGTCAGCACCGGGGCGCGGCTTACCGACGCGGCTCCAGCCTGATCTGCCGGTAGGGCAGGTCGTCCGTCAGGGCGCCGTCGCGCAGCCAGTCCAGCGGGATGCGCCACAGGGAGTCGGCGAAACGGGCGTTGAAGAAGGCGAAGTGGCCGATAGACTCGAGCCCGAGGGCTTCCGGCTCGATGCGCAGGTGGGTGGACGGGCTGCGCTCGTAGTAGCGGAGCAGCCGGTGAATGGCCGGCACGGTGCCGAACTCGTCGTCGCTGGTCGACAGGGCCAGCGTGGGTGCGGTGACGCGGGAAAAGGATTCGACCAGCTGCGTGCGCGCTTCGGCCGACAGGGCCTGCGGACCGGAGCGGTAGATGTCCTCGAAGCGCGGATGGGGCGCGACCCAGTCGCGCACGACGCCCCGCGGCGTGTCCTCCAGCCAGCCGAGCCGCTTGCCCGGGAAGTAGCCGAACAGGGCGGTCAGGGTCGGCATCACCACGTGCCAGCGCAGGTACATCGCCAGCCGTTTGTGCTCGGCGTAGTCCCGCCAGTAGGCAAATTGCGAGCCCATCGTGAAAACGCGCTCGATCAGGTGGTTGGACGGTGCCATGCCGACCAGGAAGCCGCCGACGCTGTGGGCCACGACGTGGATGGGATGTCCCGCGAAGCGCTGGCTTGCGAAGCGGAGTACGCCTTCGAAGTCCTTGCTGCCCCAGTCCAGCCAGCTGGCCTCGAAGCCGCGCATCCGATGCGGCCGCGAGCCGCCGATGCCGCGGTAGTCGTAGGTGATGACGTTGAATCCCCAGCCATGCAGAAAATCTGCAAAGCGGCTGTAGTAACGGCTATGGACGGAGGTGGCCGGGTTGATGACGACGACCGGCGCGGGGCCGTGGCCTTCGCTGGGGCTGCGCGCCCAGACGTGGGCCTGGAGACGGAAGCCATCTACCGCGGGGATGGCCACCTTTTCGGGGGTGATGGGTGTTGCTTGCATGATTGGGGCAGGGGGTATCGGGATGGCCTTGAGCCTACGGCCGCCGATGCGTGGGTTCAACCGAGTTTTTTGTCAGCATGCATTCCTCTCCAGAATGCAGGACCGTCGCCCGCCGCGCCGGTCCTGCATCCGTCATTGCCAGCCGAAGCGCCGACTGTAGAAGCTCTTCATGGCCTGGGTCAGCACCATGTAGCCGGCCAGGATCGCCGCCAGGATCGGGAAGTAGGACCACGGCAGGGCCTGCAGCTTGAAGTAGTGGGCGACCGGCCCCATCGGGATGAAGATGCCGATGGCCATGATAAGGCCGGTGGCGATCATCAGCAGGCCGCCGGGACGGCTCTGCACGAAGGGGATCTTGCGGGTGCGGATCATGTGCACCACGAGGGTCTGGGTCATCAGCCCTTCGACGAACCAGCCGGACTGGAACAGGGTCTGGTGTTCCGGTGTGTTGGCGCCGAAGACGAACCACATGACCAGGTAGGTGGTGATGTCGAACACCGAGCTGACCGGTCCGAAGAACAGCATGAAGCGGCCGATGTCGGCCGGGTTCCAGCGCTGGGGGTCGCGGACCAGCTCCTCGTCCACGTTGTCGAAGGGAATTGCCACCTGCGAGAAGTCGTAGAGCAGGTTCTGCACCAGCAGGTGCATCGGCAGCATCGGCAGGAAGGGGATGAAGGCGCTGGCCACGAGCACCGAGAAGACGTTGCCGAAGTTGGAGCTGGCCGTCATCTTGATGTACTTGAGCATGTTGGCGAAGGTCTTGCGGCCCTCGATGACACCTTTCTCCAGCACCATCAGGCTCTTTTCCAGCAGGATGATGTCGGCGGCCTCTTTGGCGATGTCCACCGCGGTGTCCACCGAGATGCCGATGTCGGCGGTGCGCAGGGCCGGCGCGTCGTTGATGCCGTCGCCCATGAAGCCGACCACGTGGCCGTTGCCCTTGAGCACGCGGACGACCCGTTCCTTGTGGGCCGGTGTGAGCTTGGCGAAGATGTCGTGGGTTTCCACGGCCTCGGCGAGCTGGGCGTCATTCATACGCTCCAGGTCGGAGCCGCGCAGCACCTGCTGGGTCGGCAGGCCGACTTCGCGGCAGATCTTGGCGGTGACCAGCTCGTTGTCGCCGGTCAGCACCTTGACCTTCACGCCGTGGGCGAACAGGGCGTTGAGGGCCGGTTCGGTGGACTCCTTGGGTGGATCGAGGAAGGCCACGTAGCCGATCAGGGTCAGGCCGGCCTCGTCGGCGACGCCGTAGGATTCCTTGTGCGGGGGCAGCTCCCGCGCAGCGACGGCCACCACGCGCAGACCGTCCTCGTTGAGGTCGGCGGTCACCTCGCGTACGCGGGTCAGCAACTCGGGCGTCAGCGCCTCGTCGACCTCGCCGTGGCGGACCCGCTCGCATACCGCCAGGATCTCCTCGACGGCGCCCTTGCAGATCAGCAGGTGATGATCTTCGTGCTCGGCAACGACCACCGACATGCGGCGGCGCTGGAAGTCGAAGGGAATCTCGTCCACCTTCCGAAAGTTGCTGGCCGGGTTGAGCTCCCGGTGCACCTCGGTGTGCTCCAGCACCGCCACGTCGAGGAGGTTCTTGAGGCCGGTCTGGTAGTAGCTGTTGAGATAGGCCGCTTCGAGCACGTCGTCCGACTCCTCGCCCCACACGTCAGTGTGGCGGGCCAGGAAGATCTTGTCCTGGGTCAGGGTGCCGGTCTTGTCGGTGCACAGCACGTCCATCGCGCCGAAGTTCTGGATCGCGTCCAGGCGTTTGACGATGACCTTCTGGCGGGACAGGATCACCGCGCCCTTGGCGAGGGTCGAGGTGACGATCATCGGCAGCATTTCCGGGGTCAGGCCGACGGCGATGGACATGGCGAACAGGAAGGCCTCAGTCCAGTCGCCCTTGGTGAAACCATTGATGAACAGTACCAGCGGCGACATCACGAACATGAAGCGGATCAGCAGCCAGGCGACCTTGTTGACGCCGGCCTGGAACTGCGTCGGGGCCCGGTCGGTGGCGGTCACGCGCTGGGCGAGGGCGCCGAAATAGGTGCGTGCGCCGGTGCCGACGACGACGGCAGTCGCCGAGCCGGACACCACGTTGGTGCCCATGAAGACGATGTTGTCCAGCTCAAGCGGATTGGTCGCCGACAGGTCGCGCAGGCGTGGGAACTTCTCCACCGGCAGGGATTCGCCGGTCATCGCGGCCTGACTGACGAACAGATCCTTGGCTGACAGCACGCGGCAGTCGCCGGGGATCATGTCGCCGGCCGACAGGGCCACCAGGTCGCCGGGCACCAGCTGGGCGATCGGCACTTCCTCCCGGTGGGCCGGATGGACGTGCAGCTGGATGTCGAAGTAGCGGCGGGCGTCCTCGGCGGCGTCCTCGCTGAGATCGCGGCGGATCACCGTGGCGGTGTTGCTGACCATCGCCTTCAGCTTGTCGGCGGCGATGTTCGACTTGCGCTCCTGCCAGAAGCGGATCGCCACCGACAGCACGACCATGGTGCCGATCACCAGGGTGGCCTTCATGTCCTCGGTGACGTAGGAGATGACTGCCAGCAGGGTCAGGAGCAGGTCGAAGGGCGTCCTGTAGCAGTGCCACAGGTGCAGCCACCAGGGCAGCGGTTTTTCCTGTTCGACCTGGTTGAGGCCGAGCTGAGCACGGATCAGCTCTGCCTGGGCGGCGCTGAGGCCGTCCGGATGGCTGTCGAGCTGCTTGAGCAGCACATCGGGCTTGCTGCGGGCAGCCGCCGCCAGGGTCTGGGCCAGGGACGGCGGGACCTCGCGGCTGACCGTGGTGCGCGACAGGCTGTCGAGCAGCGCGAGTCGACGGAAATGACGGCCGAAGCCGCGGCTGCGGACGAAGGCCGCAAAGAGTTCCTTGAGAAACGTGAGACGCATGGGAACCTCCCGCTCCGCGTTCCTTCCTTCCGGGAACGTGGAATGGCTAGCCCGATCCACCCGGGTCGGGCTTCTGCAGCCACTGCAGCAGCTTGGCGTAGAACAGCTCCGGCACCACCGGCTTCGACAGGAAGTCGTTCATGCCGGCGTCGAGGCAGTTGGTCCGGTCTTCGCTGAAGGCATTGGCGGTCATCGCCAGGATGGGGACGTCCTGCCATCCGGGGATCCGGCGGATGCGGAGGGTTGCCGCAATACCGTCCATGCGGGGCATCTGCATGTCCATCAGGACCAGGTCATAGGCTTTCATTTCCGCCTTCTCGACAGCCTGTTGTCCGTCGTCCGCGGTCTCCACTATCAGTCCAGTCGTGGCGAGGAGATCGACGACCACCAGCCGGTTGATCGGCTCGTCCTCCACCAGTAGCACGGTCTTGCCTTTGCAGGTTTCGGCCAGCTGGGCCTCGACCTCGCCGGGGGCCAGCCTGGGCTGGGCGGTATCCGGCTGGGTGCTTTTCTCCAGCCGGGCGGTAAACCAGAAGGTGCTGCCGCTCCCGAGGCTGCTCGTCACACCGACCTCGCCCCCCATCAACTCCGCGAGGTGTTTGGTGATGGCCAGACCCAGACCGGTGCCCCCATATTGACGGGTGGTCGAACTGTCGGCCTGTTCGAAGGCGACGAAGAGGCGCGCGCAGGCCTCCGGCGCAATGCCCACCCCCGTGTCCTGAACGTCGAAACGCAGGAGCACCGATTCCGCATCTTCTTCGACCAGGCTGGTACGTATCGTGATGCTGCCGGCCGTCGTGAATTTGAGGGCGTTGTTGGCGTAATTGAGCAGCGCCTGGCTCAGCCGGGTCGGGTCTCCGATCAGGTGCTTGGGGAGGCTCTCGGTGTCCAGCCTGAACCTCAGCCCCTTGGCCTGCACCCGTGGCGCGATAATGGACGCGATATTGCCCAGCAGGGCCTCGATCATGACGTCGGCCCTTTCCAGCGCCAGCTTGCCGGCCTCGATCTTGGACAGGTCGAGAATGTCGTTGATAACGCTCAGCAGATGATCCGCCGCCGCGTTGATCGTCTTCAGGCGGCTACCCTGTTTTTCGGTGACGCCTTCCCGCATCAGCAGATGGCCCATGCCCAGGATGGCATTGAGCGGGGTGCGGATCTCGTGGCTCATGTTGGCCAGGAAGACACTCTTGGCCTGCGTCGCGGCGTTGGCGGAATCCCTTTCCTTCTGGGTACGGAGGCTCTGGATGCCGAAGGCCAGGTTGCGGGCGATTTCTTCGAGCAGATCCACCTCCTGCGCGGCAAAAGCGTTGGGGGCGGCGGAATAAAGCGCCAGCGCGCCAATGATTTTCTGCTGGCAGACCAGGGGGAGTGCAATCACGGACTGGTAGCCGCGTTTCAGCACGGCCTCACGCCAGGGCGCCAGGGCCGGATTGACCTCGGCGTTCTGCACGACCTGTGTCAGCCCCGTCCGGATGGCAACGCCGGTGGGGCCCTGAAACGGGCTTGCTTCATCCCAGGAAATGTAGAGACCGTCCAGGTAGCCATTCTCATGACCGGACACGGCGACGGGCCGGACCGACTTGCCTTCGTCCTGTTCCGCGAATCCGACCCAGGCCATCATGTAGCCGCCGGTGGCGACCATCAGCTGGCAGATCGCGCTGAGCAGGGTCGGTTCGTCGGTGGTGTGGGCCAGCAGCAGATTGCAGTCGCTCAGCAGGCGCAGGGAGCGATTGAGGCGCCGCTGCTCCCGCTCCGCCTGCTTGCGCTCGGTAATGTCACGCGACGATGCGTAGAGCAGTTCGACCCCGTCGATCAGCAGCGGCTGGGTACTCACTTCCACATCGACACAGACACCATCCTTGCGCCGGTACTCCATCTCGAAGGCCGTGGACGCGTGGCGAAGGAAGAGTTCATCGATCCGCTTTTGCACGTCGGCTTCGGCATGGGCATCCCATTGCGCGATGTTCATGCCGACCATTTCTTGTGCGTTGTATCCGAGCAGCCTGCAGAAAGAATCGCTGACCTCAAGCACGCAACCCTGGCGGTTCAGGATATGCACGCCGTCGCTGGCGTTCCTCAGCAGCACCCTGGCGCGCTGCCCTTCGCGCTGGGACTCGATGAGCATGCGCTGGGAAAACAGCGTGAAGAAGGTCGTCACGCCGGCGAAGGCGATCAGCGCGGCGAGCATCTGCCATACCTGCTGATGCCAGCCCTGCAGGTAATCGTCGTGAGCCATCCCGACGATCAGATGGAAGGGGCCGGACGACATGCGACGGTAGGTGATCAGGCGCTCGACGCCGTCGGCCGTCTTGTCCGTGTGGTAGGTGACGGGGCTTGTTCCGGACGCGATCGCCGCTATCAAAGACTTGTTGTAGATGGGCGCCCCGAGCCGTCCGATGGGCACATCGAGCTGGGGATAGCGGGTGATCATGTCGTAGCGCGCATCGCGCAGCACTGCAAGCCCGTGGGCGCCATAGCTGATCTTGCTCAACTGCTCGTAGAAATACTGGACCGGGATGGCAATCGCCACCACGCCGGCAAAGCGGCCGTCCGGATGGTTGTAGCGCAACACTGCCGGGATCACCGGTATCCGCGAGACCCGTCCGATGACCGGATTGCCAATGAAAACCCCAGCATCCGGATTATTGCGGAAGAGGGGGAAGTAATCCCGATCCACCCAGGAAACCTCCTTCGGCTTGACCTGGTCGCCCAGGATGACGTTGCCGGCTTCGTCACTGATGCGGATCTTCGCACCCGACGCTAGCCGGGCCTCCAGCCGTTTGAGAAAGCGGTTGATTTCCTGGGGCTCGAGTTTTCCGTGGACCCGCAGATCGTCTTCCAGCTTGTCTACCACGGAGCTCAGGCTGAGCCTGATGCCGCCGATGCTTACCGCCAGGCTCTCGTCCAGGGCCGTGGCGATGTTCTCGTTGATGATTTCGGCGCGCTTGTCGTACTGCTCTCGACTTTGCTGGAGGACACCGGCCGTCACGAGGATGGCGACCGCATTCAGCGCCAGCCAGAAGGCCATGAGACTCCGTCCGACCCTCGAATTGCCACTGATCGGCAGGACACGTGACAACCCCGGCAAGGTCATGATTGTGTGCAGGCTCTCCAGCGCGTATGCGGCGAACTATACGCCAAAAAAAATCCGGCCGATCAATCGCTGCCGGCAGCCGGAAGTAGAGGTTTCTGAGCTTCTTGATCGGGGCACCATAACTTCTGAAAATTACTGTTTTCAGAAGTTCAGTCTTCAGGAAACTCAAGGCCCTGCTGTCGCGGCTGCTCTCGATCCCCTACCAGATCCGACACGGTTACGCCTAACACCTGAGCGTATCGAAACAGTGCAAAGGCCGGCATTCGCCGGCCTTCTCGTATGTACCGGGCCGTCAGCGTGAACTGAACGCCAGACAGATGGGAAAGCCGGTACAGCGTGACGCCCCTGGCCGACATTTCGGCCATCACGCGCCGGGCGAGCCCGGCGTACCAGTCCTCTTGAAGTTCCCAGGGTTTCGGTTTGGCAGCCATAGCGGCAAACCCTATCAAGCCCAAGTGCCGCGCTGCTGCGACACAGTTCATTGCAAGCCGAACCGGTTATCTGTTCGGCAGCGCGCGGGCCGCTGGACGGCCCGGCGGCTGGCCGATCCCCTCGCAAGATCGACTCATAAAAAACCCGGCGCGGGCCGGGTTTGATTTTCGTCACAGTTACGAAAATTTAGAGCAGCTTGACCAGGGCGGCGATCAGGGCTGCCTGGCCGAGCAGCAGGCCGGCAACCCACTTGATGATGTCCGCCTTCGCTTCCGCAATCGACGTCTGAACGTCGGCACGTAGAGCCGTGACATCTTCCTTGGTTGCCAGGCTGCGCAGCTCGACCAGTTCGCCCAGGGCGTCGCGCAGGGCTTCGGCCTCGGCTTTGGCGTGAGCCTCGGGCATGCCGGCATCCTTCAGGCGCTCGACGTATTTCAGGGTGTCAAAGGTGATCGTGCTCATGATGGCTAATTTTCGTCACTGTTACGGATTATGGACTATGTGAGAGGACAAGGTAAGGCAGGAAAGACAAGGCGAGGGGTTGAAGCAGAGGGAACAGGAAAGGCAAGGAAGAAAAGAGAGGGAGAAACAGCAAGGTCAAAAGCAGGAAAGGCAAAAACAACGGCGAGGGCAAAGAGCGAGGCGGCAGAACTGAAGCGGAAAGGCGGCAGCTGGACGAAGCGCGGGCGCCCTGCTCTGCGTTACGACTGAGCGGGTCAAGCACCGAGCCGATTTTGTTTTTCGTCACTGTGACGAATTATGAACCATCCGCTTGCGGAGTTCAGCCACACACCGCTCAAAGAGGTTTTCCTGGCCTTTGGCGTGGACGCTGGCCAGGAGTTCGTACAGGCCAGTATTGGTCAGGCCGTCGAAATCGTCACCGATGGCCCAACCATTGCGGCGGCGCAGCTCCCGCATCCGTTCGGCAGAGGACTTGGCCTTACCCGTCGACGGACGGCCGCGACGCTTCGGAGCATCACCGATCAGATCCGCCGTTGCCTTGTCGTTCGCATCAATCATTTTCGTCACTGTTACGTTAATTCGATGAGGTTATTTTACGTCACAGTGACGATAAATCAAACTATGCATTTTGGGATACCGATAGGGAAGGGGCGCCCTACTCCACTCGACGCCAGCGCCCTGCCCTACACGGCACCGGAGAGGACCAGGCGCCGGGCCTCGGCGAAGGCTTGATCGGCCGGCAGGCTGGCCAGGGCGGCGACCTGGGGACGCTTGGGCTTCAGAGCCGGCTTGGCGGGCGCTTTGCGCCGCAGGAAGGCCACCAGCGAAGCGAGGAAGGACCGGGGACGCTTCGGCACCCAGTAGCCAGGCGGAAGCAGGCTGTGGACGCCGTGAGGGTACTCGGAGCGGAACACCTGCTCCGTGTCATACGCGTCGAACAGATCATTGCCGCGGTACAACCACCGATCGGAGAGCAGCGCATGCTGATCGACCCCATAGCGGACATAGGCAATGTGCAGACGTGGAGGCTTGAGACCGATCACCGGAATGCGAATCCGGTCAGCACGCCGGCAAATGACATGGAACTCGGCCAGCGCTTCACGGACCTGCTTATCAATCTGATTCGGATGCTGGGCGATCAGGTACGTATCCCAGTGCAGTTTGCGAGAGTGCGCCAACCACTCCAGCACGCCCTGCCGATCCTTGTCCTGAAAGGTACGAGCGTTGAGCCAGGTCGCCAGCTCATCGAGCACCAGGACACCAAACCGGCCCTCGTCATACTTGCCCTCATAAGCCGAACCGATCAACTCCAGATCGGCCCGAGTCGGCTTGTCCGGCAGGCGAATGACCCGCGCCGAACGGTTATCGGCGGGCAGCAGCTTGTCGAGGCGCAAGTCAAGGTTGGTAGCCACACGAGCGCCCCGCCGGAGCGCCTCGCGAATACGAGCCACACACACCAGGCTCTTACCGTTGCCCTTCTTCCCCGTAACAAGATAATCAGCCATTTTTCGTCACAGTGACAGTAATTAAGTGCTCTGCACGATGTAGCCAAGGTTCTTCATGGACCAACGATAAAGCGCCACCGTCGTATCGCAAGACAGAATGGCGGCATAGCAGGCCGGCAAATTCGCCGGGCAGGCAACCCACATGCCAATCTGTGCGCCAGGCATGTCCGGCACCTGCATGGCAATACCGTTGAGTAGCGCCGACATCGAACCATAAAACGTCGCAGTCATCGCCCCAAAAGTCGCCACTGCCGACAATCCAATGGCCAACTTCTTTCCAACGAACTGAGCCAGCCAACCAGCGAGCGATCCAAAAAGATTGGTCAGAAGAGTTGCAAGTAATGGCATGGCAATTCCTTACACAATGTTCATGGCGTCACGTGCGGAGCGCCAGATATAAAGGCCGGTCATCACATAAATAACGTAACTCCACAAATCGCGGATATAGCCAAGCGGCTTGCAAATATCAATCGAGAATTTGTGCAGAGACGTACCGTATTGCAACGCGGAACACGCACCAGCAGGAGGTTGATAAACCCACGTCACGCCCCAGCGCTGCGGACGCGTAACCTCCTCCATTTTTTGGCGCACTTCGTCATACGCCTCCAAGATTTTTTGCTTGGCACTCTGATCGACAGCAGAAACATCGCTCGATACGCCCGTTTCATCGACCTTGACACCACAAGGAGGCTTTCCAGCCACGCCGCATTCGGCGCCCTGCTGCTGACCATTACCAGAACCACCAGAACCTAAACCAGAATTCGGGTCAGGCTTGGTAGATGTCTCAGAGGTAATAGACGTGCCCGTCGCTGAGCCCGAGCTGTTGTATTGCGTCGTGGTCGTGGTCGTTGTGGTCGTACAAACGCCCGATGCACACACGGTGCTGTCTGTCTTATTGACCGTCGTGCGAGTTCCATCGGCATTGGTCGTTTGCGTCGACTTGGTTTCGCTAGCCTTCGAGGATGTCTTGGCAACACATTTCACCGCATTATCCACATAGCCATAACCCATGCCACTGGAAACGCAGTCGTATTCAGGCGTGTTCTTCGGAATCAATGCAGGCGTGGTTTTGGGCGTCGCAGCCGCTTGACCGGATTCACAGCTTTGGCCGGAGAATTTAGCGGAAAACTGCCCATAGTAAGAGCCATCCACCGTCATGCCGGCCGATCCGACTTCCCTATCAACCGCCGCCTTGCAACCGCCAGAACAAAACGTCTGGCCGACATAATTGTCATCGGATCGCGTCGGAAATGACATCGAAAGCTTCTTATTTGAACCGTCGCCAAAATCAATCGAGCCATCATCAACCGACTGGCCAGACTTTGCCGAACAAGGATCGGTCTGCACACACGTCGTTCCATTCCACTTTGGGGCGGAATCCGGACAATAGTTATATGTGCTCGTCGTGTAATCCAAAAACTCATTCGGCGAATTAGATGCCAATTTATAATTCCACATCGCGGTTTCCGTGCACGTCCCTCCATCCTTCGAAGCGGGACAAGCACCGCGAGAATCGTAATAGCACGCTTTTACAATAATCGGATAAGTGGCGGTATTGGCCGACAAGGACGTACAGCGGTCCATCGCAGGCGTAGGAATTGGTGGTTTTCTATCACCAGCAAAAGACAAAACCGAAACGGCAGAAAAAAACACGCCGATCACGAAATATAAAATAAGCCGAAATTCCCTAGTCATTGAAATGAATCCATGTCATCGATTGCGAACAACGCGAACGCAATCATAGCCAGGGCGTAAAAAGCTGCGGCAATCCAGTACATACGATTCAGGGAACAACGCGGAAACGTCTCGCGAAGGACGAGAGTCAGACTGGAGGCAGTTATCTGAATAGACGCCACGAGCACAACGAAAAGCAGAAGTGCGAGGAGCTGTAAGAACAGAATCAGAAGTTCTTCGAACATTTTTGGACCCACCTGAAGACGCCGCTTTGGCCGGTGCAGGAGCCGGCAGCGGCGCATTGTCTTCTTGAGCCGCCGCCGACTGGCTCAAGAAGAAAGCGGCCACGAGGGCCGCGATCCTGCATGACAAGGATGTCATGCGCACAGCATTACACCTTGGAGGCGCCGCGCTTGAAGAGGCTGATCAGAACGAAGCCGACGGTGATCGCGCCGACAACCGGCCACACCAGATCGATGAGGGACAGCGCATCGGCCTTGAGGTTGGTGAAAGCTTCCGTCGCAGCAGTCGGCAGTGCGGCATGCGCCTGCACGGCCACCACCGAGGCACCAGCAGCCACGGCTTGAGCGATACGACGACGGATAGAGCCCTTCTGGGCGACGTGGGTGGTTTGCATTTCATTTGCTCCTAAGTGAGCCCTTACGGGCGGGTTATCGGCTGTCTGCTCCCGTCACGGCCGGCCCGGCGGGCCGTCCATTCCGGGATCACACAGCCTGGTCGGCAAGGCGCCGAAAAAGTCTGACCAAGTAGCCAGCGCAGAAGCCAACGGCCCAGGCGCCCAGGTACAGGCCTATCAGTTCGGGGGTGTCGGTGATGTCAGTCATGACCAGAGCCCCGAGAGGTAGCCGGCGGCGAACGCCAGCACCAGAAAACCGGCGTGGAGGTAGGCTTCCATCAGGCAACGGCCCTCAGTTCCGCCCAGGAACGAACCGGCTGAGCGATGCAGATTTCGCGGCGGCGGAACGGCAGGACGTTGCCAGCGCCGATGTCGGCGTCGGAGAGGCCGGCGGCACGGAGGTATTTCAGGTGCAAGAACCACGTGGCACGCGGCATCGATTCGCGGGCCAGCTCATAACCAATCGCCTTGATCATGGCCCAGGTGCGATGCGCGGCCAGTGCGCGCCCTTTGGTCGGAGCGACCTTTTCGAGTTCTTCCAAGAGCATGCCCATGTCCGTGACCTCCTGCTTTCCGATGAATCGTTCGAAATACTGTTCGTGCTGTTTCTGCAGTTCTTCGGTGGTGAGATCCCACCAGTTGCGACCCTCTTCAGCCAGCCGGCGGAACCAGCGGGCGCCGAGAGTCAGTTCCAAACGGGCAAGGCGGTCGGCCAGCTCGAGGAGATCGTCAGATATCTCGGCTTTGCGATCATTGACCAGCTTGCGGAGCTGATCGCCCTTGCCGTAGCCCTTGCCCTTGCGCAGGTCCGAGCCCTTGTTCCAATAGACGCTATCGCCTCCCCCGCTGGTCGCTTTGGCGCGGCCGGCATCGGCGGTAATGAGCTGCCGAAGGAACTGCTTCACCTCGCGCTTGCTGGAGAGGGCATAGTTCTCGGTGAAGTCAATCCGGCGGCATTCCCATTCGTGGGCTGGCGGCAAGATCGACGCGAGGCACTTGGAGGCGAAGCGCGTCAAGACGCCCGCACACTCGCGGACCTCGGAAGAGCCAAAAACGTTGTTGCCGTAGGTGATGAAGGCCGGTGAGGCGCCGATGGTCAAACGCATCTCACCATCGGCGCCGCCGGTGACGGTCCAGCACAGGCCAGGCGTATCGGAGCGCAGCGCATCGAGATCCAGAACGGGTTTTTCCCAGCGGATTTCGCCGTCAGGCGACACGCAGGTGATGCGGCCGAGGGCGGACAAGACACGATCCTGAATGGCGGGCGGCAGCTTCGCCAAGGGATAACGGAGGGTCATCCAGTCAATCATTCAGACCCCCTCGGCGAGCTCGAAAGTGCCATCCATGGCACTAAGTCCGGCCCCCTCAAAAACCGCCGAAATCTGGTCGGGAGTCCAACCCGTTAGACTAAGTCCGGGTGTTACAACGGACCCGGACTTTTTTTCCGTGCCTTCGAAGACCGGCCGAGAGGACCGAGCACACGGCGGCAGCGGATCGATACGCGCCTCCAGATCACCACGACCGTTCAGGATCATCTGAACGAACTGGAAGCCGCGACGCGCACGCGTAGCCGCTTCCGTCCGGGCGTCGATGAACGACGAGAACGGCGGATCCGCGAATGCGCCGCTCTTGGTCAGGGTGTAGAGGGTGAAGGACATTTTTCGTAACAGTGACGAAAATCAGTCTTGGAGGCACACGCCGAGGTCACGAAGCGCAAGACCGTTGGCGACCGAGTGCAGCCAGTCGAGGAACTGCACGTCGTCACCGAAGAAATCGGCATCGCGGATCTGCGACAGCAGTTCAACGAAGGTCGGCCACTTGTCTTCGGCCATGCCGAGACTGCGAAGCGCATCGACCACCTGTGCGGGAGCCATGGCCGTCACTCCTCGACGGCGAACAGGCGGTTGTCGGCGGTCTGGACCTTGGTGATCTCGCCCGTGTCCTTGTCGCGGGATTCATAGCTGCGGCGGAAACCGGCAATGCGGACGCGGACACGGATGTCTTCCTCGACAGCACCGAGGCGGGACTTGGCAACGACCTCGACGGTGGACGGGGCGCTGAACGGGTCGGGCGCGGGAAGGATGATCAGGTGAGAAAAGCCGATGGTGCCGGCTTTGCGAACCAGGGAGATACGACCTTGGAGAACGGCCTCACCGAGGCCGAGGGGACGGCCTTTGGATTGCGTGCTATCGACGGGGGCTACGTTGGACATGACGGGGACTCCAGAAAAAGTAAATGACATTCGGAATTAGTTCGAGGCGAACCAATTCATTTCGGTGCTTCGAAAAAAAGAACAAGTTGAAGAGCTGCCAAGAACCCCGCCGACCAGCCCGCAAGGCCACAGGCCAAGGGGAAAAGAGCTACTTCCGAAAAATACATAAGGGATCTGAAATGAGTGTTCCGATTCACGCGTATGACGCGTTCAATTTGCTCTTCAATTCGGGCATAGGTCTCTTGATCAAAATCGGAGCCGCCGCTGGCTTTGTCGCCCTGATCGGTGTCGGGCTTAAAAAGCTGTACGTGAATCACGGCATAGGGTGGGCGACCGTCGTATTCATCGCCGTGATTGGGCTTGGGATAGCGAGTACGAAGGCGTTCCAGGGCGGCTGACCAACGACTCAGACGAGGCTGCGGAACTTCGATGGGGGGATGGCCGCAGCGGAGGTCTTCGGGCGGTGACGGGGACGTGCGATCTGCGAGGGACATGACGGGGGGCTCCGGAATACCTCGGAATCCGAGGCAACCGGAAGCTATCTCGGAATCCGAGGTATTGTCAATCTCGGATTCCGAACTACACTGAGCCCACTAGCACAAGGATCGCCGTCATGGATATGTCAAAAGTTATAGACGAAGCAAAGAAAGCGCTTGACGTGGAAAGCGATTACGCGTTGGCGAAGAAATTGGATATACCCAATCCGCGTATCAGCGAATACAGAAGCGGAAAGGCGCGGCCCGACGCCTACGCGTGTGCGCGGCTGGCCGAAGTGCTGGGGATGGACCCGTTCGAGCTGCTCGCCCAGGTGGAGGCGGCGACGGAGAAGAATGAAGGCCGGCGGGCCTACTGGACGAAGGTGGCGGCGAAGATGGCCACAACGAGCTTGGCGGTTTTTTTCGTGCTCGCCGTTCTACCCGAAACAAGTAAAGCGGCGCAAAATATCGTTAAAGATCAGGATGTTACTGTTTTCAGAAGTTATGGTGCCCCCTAGTTTAAAACCGGTACCTGTGTGCCAGCACTGTTGACATCTGCATGGACTTTGCTGAAAAATCCTCCCCACTTTCCAACCACCCCTTTCAAAGGAGACCTCAATGCCTGCTGCAGCCAACTTGAAGGAAACAACGCGCTGAGACCGTAGGCATTGTGCTGCCCGGAACTCGCGCAAGGCGAATCCGGGCTGGGAAGAAGCTAAACCCCTGGCCATTGCCGGGGGTTTTTGTTTTGGGCTTCCCTTTCCGTCCCGGATTCCATGAAGAGCGGCAAAGCCGCTGCAAGAAATTCAGGAATCACCATGGGCATACAAATTGAGTTGAAGAAAAGTCGCGTGCCTGTCAAGGTCTGGACGCGCGACATTGATCCGGAAGCAATCCAGCAACTGCTGAACGTTGCTTCATTGCCGATCGTGCATGGCCATGTGGCCGCCATGCCGGACGTACATGCAGGTATCGGCGCCACCGTCGGTAGCGTCATTCCTACGCTACGCGCCATCATCCCTGCCGCAGTCGGCGTCGACATCGGCTGCGGCATGAACGCCGTGCGTACTTCGCTGATCGCCAGTGAGCTTCCGGATAACCTGCGCGGCCTGCGGCTGGGCATCGAAAGCGCAGTACCGGTCGGTTTCAACCAGCACGCGGCCAGTCGCATGCGTGGAAGTGCGCTGCAACGCGTCGGACGGGTGCTGAACGACCGGCTGGATGTGGTCGTCGGCAAGCATCCGGGGCTGATGAAGATGCAGCGCCGCTTCAACGAGACCTGGCTCTGCCAGATCGGCACGCTGGGTGGCGGCAATCACTTCATCGAGTTGTGCCTCGACGAGGCGGACCGGGTGTGGATCATGTTGCACTCAGGCTCGCGCGGCATTGGCAATGTGCTGGGGCGCTATTTCATCGCCGCGGCACAGAAGGACATGCTGCGGCATCAGATTCATCTGCCAGACCAGGACCTCGCCTATTTTTCCGAAGGCTCGGACCTGTTCGACGACTACGTCGAGGCCGTCGAATGGGCGCAGGACTACGCGCTGCTGAACCGTAACCGGATGATGGCGGCGATCATCGAGGCTTTGAAGCCGCTTTTGCCACCTTTCAGGCTTGAAGACGAAGCGATCAATTGCCACCACAACTACGTGGCGCGGGAGGAACACCTCGGGGAACGCCTTTTCATCACTCGCAAGGGCGCCATCTCGGCCCAGGCTGGAGAATTGGGCATCATCCCCGGCAGCATGGGGACAAGGTCCTACATCGTCCGTGGGCTGGGCAATGCCGAGTCATTTTGCTCGTGTTCCCATGGTGCAGGCCGACGGATGAGCCGCAGTGCGGCCAAGCGCCGATTTAGTCGCTTCGACCTCGAGGCGCAGACTGCCGGCGTCGAGTGTCGGAAGGACGGCGGCGTGGTCGATGAGATTCCCTCCGCCTACAAGGACATCGACCAGGTGATGGACAACCAGCGCGATCTGGTGGAGGTCGTCCATGGACTGAAACAGATCCTTTGCGTGAAAGGATAAATGATGGCGACCAAGAAGACCCTCCTCATCCTGCCCCAGACCAAGCCGCGCAATCCCTTGCTGGTGCCGGGCCTGATGCGCCGCGCTGGCCCGCACGGCAAGACACGCAAAGCCGTTCGCCAGCAGATGCGGCAACGTACCCAGCAAGCCATCGCCGCTCTGTTGAACGGCGACAAAACGGAATTCGAAATCGACTGACCCTGCCTGCTCCACCTCGGAGCGGCCTTCTTGAAGGAGAAAACCATGAAACCATCTATTGCTGAAGACAGGGAGGTTCAGCACCTTCTGCGGCAGTATCCAGAGGCGAGTTCTTTTGCTTGAGCCCGACAGGGTCAGTAGCCGGTGATTGACCCGGTATCCTGACGATTACGCGTTTTGTTTCTTGAGCTGGCCGATTTCGGCCAGCGCTTCAGCCAGCAGGGTTTCTGCACGTTGGGCGCGTGCGGTTTCTGCAAGGCGCACTTCATCGATGACACGTGCCCTGGTTTCGGCGGCGGCTACCGCGGACTCCTTGCCGTGTGCGGCTTCGGTTGCAACCTTGAGCTGTGCCTGCAGGCGTTCGATCCGGCCTTCCGCGGCGGCCAGGGATGTTTCGATCTGACGCGTCTTGGACAAGGCTTCGCGCAGCGCCGCCTTGGCTTCCTCGGTCTGCTCACGCAGCTTGCTTTCGCGCTCCTCCCGGTTGGCAAGTTGCTGGCGCATTGCCGTGATGTCGCCGAGCTTTTCCTGACGGACCTGATCGATCTGCTTGACCAGCAGTTCGCGCTCGAGTGCGCTGCGATCCTGTTCATCCTTCAAGGACGTGCTGTAACGATCACGATCGGTCTGCAGCATTTTGGTCAGCCGTTCGGATTCCGCGGCAAACTTCTGCTCGCGAACCTCTGCCGCATCCTCGAGCTGCTTGATCCGGCCATCCTGCACATCCTTCTGGCGCTGGGACTCCTGCACCTGCTGTCGCAGTTCTGCGATCGTTGCATCGCGGACGCGTTGTGCCTCGTTCAGGGCTTCGAGTTGTGCGGCTGCCTGCACCGCGGCGGCATCCTGTTGTTCGATTCGCTGCTCGGCGGCCAGCAGACGAACCCGATAAGCGTCCTGCTCCTGCTCCAGCGCCTGACGCTGGGCTGCAAAGAGTTGCTCCGCGTGATTGAGCGCCAGGGACCAGATCCGGGACATGAAGCCGTCCGCTGAAGAAACCAGTTCATCCGGCATGCCTGGGACGCTGCGCTTCCGGAAGAAGGTCGCGCCGGTCTCACGACGCCATTGGTCGATATAGCGCTGAACAACCTCGCTGGATCCCTTGTTGCCAAGCTCGGCATAGACAAGGTTGAACGACGGGTTTTCGCCTTGGGCGAGCAATTGAAAGCAGATTTGCTCGACGGCTTCGAAGTTGACGCTGCTGCTGCGTGCCATGGACTGTTCCCCTCCGCACAAACACGACTGAATATAGAGATGGTCTGGAAGATAACATACGTTTAAATCCGGTTACCGTTATATTTATAACGGTATGGGTGTGCAAAATTAAAGTCCCATCTGGTACGCATTTCACTGCGACTGTTCCCCGCCGTACGTAGTCGTTTCCTTGCCCATACCCAGCTGCGGCGCGGGATGCGGCTGGCACTCATATTGCCAGGTCATGGAGGGCTTGGCCCGCCTCTTGCCTGCCCATGGGGTAAATCCTCATTCAGGTATGCCATGAATCAGACCACGCCTGCGCCCTCCTCCGGCTCCCCGCATCAAGTTCCCTGCAACGCTGATGGAGCTTCGGCTCGTATCTTCCGACTGGAGCCTTACCACTACACCCGAAACCTCCCTCCGGATGTTCGCGACAGACTGAAGGATATCTTTGCCAACTGGTCCGACGACGCTTATACGGAGGCGCGCGTCCAGGAGATTATCGAGCAGGCGCCGGACTCACTCGGAATCCGGATCGTGGCGTACCGCTTTTATTTCTATCGTCGCCGCTCAAGCGATGCAGCACAGTGGGCATTGGCCTGCCTCGACTGGTTGTCGGCGCGCCTGGAATTGCCCACGGACTGGCGCCACGTCACACCGGACATGGCGGATTTCAATGAATGGCACGCATTTCCGCGCCTGTGGTTGCAGTCCCTGACCGCCTATGCCTACAACCTCGCTCGTCTGCAACGCATGGATGAGTCCCTGGCCGCGCTGGCGAAGGTCGAGGAACTGGACCCCAGCGGCCGCCTCGGTGCGGCCAGCCTGCGCGAAGTCTTCATCGCTCCCGATCCCAGCGCAGGCATGGTATTTCCGAAACCCTTCGAGGCATGATCGTCCGCAAGACCCGGCCCGGCAGCGCTGCAACGCTGATCCGGGCTCAGGCTGATGGCGCGGGCACGGTTGATCAAGGGCCTAGCGGAAATCCTTATGGTTCAGCTTGTATTTGCTCAGACGCAATCCGAGGATCCTGCGGGTCAGCCCCAGCTGGATAGCCGCCTCCGTCGTATTGCCGTGACTGGCTTTCAGAGCATCCACGATCATCTCGTACTCGATCGCATTGAGTTTGGCGTCCAGGGAGCCGAGCATCGAAGACTCGGAAACTACCGGCGTCTGCAGCGAGGGCGGCAGGTTATAGCCGTGGATCACGCCGTCCTCAGCAAGGATGATTGCCCGCTCGACGACGTTTTCCAGTTCCCGCACATTGCCCGGCCAATGGTAGCTCAGCAGCATGTTGATCGCTGGGGTGGAAATGCGCTGGATGTCGACACCCATTCCACGGGAAAACTTGGATACGAAATGGTCGGCCAGGGCGACGACGTCGTTGCCCCGTTCGCGCAGTGGCGGAATGGTGATCGGGAAGACATTGAGCCGGTAATACAGGTCTTCGCGGAACGTACCCTTCGTGACCATCTCGACGAGATCCCGGTTGGTGGCCGCCAGGATCCGGATGTCCACGCTGATCGGCACATTGCCACCGACCCGTTCGAAGGTCTTTTCCTGCAGGACCCGCAACAGCTTGGCCTGCATCGGCAACGACAGTTCGCCGACTTCGTCGAGGAAGATCGTGCCGCCGTCGGCCTCTTCGAAGCGCCCTTTGCGCTGGCTCGCCGCGCCTGTGAACGAGCCCTTCTCGTGGCCGAACAGCTCGCTCTCTATGACGCTTTCGGGCAGTGCCGCACAATTGAACTTGATGAAGGGGCCGGATGAGTTCGGGCTGTTGTAATGGATGGCACTGGCCACCAGTTCCTTGCCGACGCCGCTTTCGCCGAGAATCAGGACCGTCGTCTTGGAGCGCGTGATGCGCTCGATCATCCGGTAAACCTCTTTCATCGGCTTCGAATTGCCAATGATGTTGGCCGGCTTGAATTTTTCCTTGAGGGCGGTGCGCAGCCGTTGATTCTCGTCCTCCAGCGCCACCTTCTTGACGTTCTCGAGCAGGTACAACTCGACGGCCTGGGCCGTGGTGGCGGCCAGGATGGACAGAACTTCAACGTCCAGCTTCAGCAGCCGGCGGTTGTCGTAGATCCGCTCCGCGCTGATCGTGCCCATGACCTTCTTGCCACGCAGAATCGGCACGCACAGGAAGGACAAGCGGGTGTCGCCGATGTTGCTGCGGCTGCCGGTACGGTTCAGGAAATTCGGTTCGTCGCTGATCTTCGGCACGACAATGGGCTGTCCGGTCTCCACCACCCGGCCGGTGATGCCCTCCCCGAGGCGGTAGATGCCCCTCGCCTCCTCCTCCTCCGTCAGGCCGAAACTCTCGTGGATGAATATCTTGCCAGAGTCCGTGTCGTAGAGGCTCACCATGCCGCGGATCACCTTCATGTGACGCTTCATCAACTGCAGCAGGATGTTGAGGATCTGCGAGAGATTGCCCGTCTCGGTGACGATCCGGCTGATCTCATATAGCAGCGGCAGCAGGTCGGTACGGCATTCTCCGAGGTTGCATTCGCACAGATGGGGTAGCACGTCCCGGTCCGCAAAGTCCGATATGCCGGGCGACAGCTTTGCGGTGCTGCCGGCCGGTTTCGCTTCGGACCCGATGCCGGATCCCTTTTCGACCACACGATCACTCATTTCCATGCTCCTTCACTGTCCATTCGTGAACAGGGCGAAAACGCCATCGCAGCACTCGGTGCTCCAGCGTTACGGGCTATCGGGCCAAATCAAAATATAAGCAAGTATATAGCGCTGACTGCTCATCATTCATGGATAACCATTATTACGATATGGCTATCTAGTCGATGGGGACAGGCACGATACGGACCGGTTCGTTCAGGGCTGCCATCAATTCGCGCCGGACGCCGCCCAGAGTCTGGCCGGCCAGCGTGCAGCTGACACAGGCTCCGGACAGGCGGACACGGACGAACAGGCCGTCCACTGCAATCAACTCTATGTCGCCGCCGTCTTTCTGCAGGCGGGGGCGAACACTCTGGATCGTTTCGGCAATCAGCTTCAGGCGCGCTTCGTCGCTGGAGGCTGTAGTAGGTGCGTCCGTGGAAAATTCGGTAGTCATGGCGGCGGTGCCCGGAATGTAGTGCCTTCCGTGGCAGCAAGCCGCGTGCCGGAAGCGTGTTGGGGCGCCCATGGAGCATAGCGCCGCAGCCTGAACGTGCCCTACTCCCGCCGCCGCCTGCCGTATCCGATGAGGATGGGGCACACGAAAGCGTACCGCAGCGTACGCGACCGATATTGCATCGCACAAGAAAGAACGGTCGCCCTCTTTGCGAATGGGGCATCGAGCGGCGTCGAAACGTCCCTTTCCGTTCATCTCGCCCGGAACGTACTTTCCCGAACCCCACCGGCATGCGCCCCGGACCCAGTCCGTTCCCCCGCCGTATCCTGCGTGCAGCAAGGCTTGCGAGCCTGTGGCCACAGCGATCCTGGGCACATCACTGCAACAGGGCGCCAGGCCGGCTGCTCCCTTGGCATAGCGCTTGCCATTTCCTCCCCATATGGCAGCCGCACTGTGCTGTCTGCCAAGTCCAGCGGGAGTTCCACCATGACCAGTCTTGTTGTCGGATCCGCCTTCATCTCGCGCCTGTGTTCAGTGCTGTCCCCACGGCGCAAGCCCCTCCTTCCCTCCCGTGCCATGGCTGCCGATGGGGCCACGGTGGGTGGGCTGTGCCTGGAGCATGTCACCGTCCAGCGCGGGCAGAGATGCATCCTCACAGACGTTTCCATGCCGATCCGGGAAGGCGGTGTGACCGCTATTGTCGGCCCGTCCGGTGCAGGCAAAACGACCCTGCTCGGCGTGCTTAACGGCCTCATCCGGCCGACGGCCGGGCAGGTCGTGCTGAACGGAATGGGCTGCCTGTCGTCGCCGGAAACATTGCAGATCCACAGACGGCGGACTGCCACGGTGTTCCAGGAACACGCCCTGATCGATCGCATCAGCGCCCTCGACAACGTATTGCTCGGCCTAGCCGACCGCCGTCATCCCCTCAGCCCCCTGCCCTGGCCGGCCGAGCTTCAGGAACAGGCCGCCGCTGCTCTGCAGGAAGTCGGTCTGTTGCCCCACGCTCATGCTCGCGCGGCGAATCTCAGCGGCGGCGAGCGCCAGCGTGTCGGCATCGCCCGTGCCATGGTGCGGCAGCCGCGCCTGCTGCTCGGTGACGAACCCTTCTCGGCGCTGGACCCCGGGCTTGCAGCATCGCTCGGCAGCCTGCTCAAGGGATATGCACAGGCTTCGGGCGTCACCGTCGTGCTCGTCTTGCACCAGTTGGACATGGCCCGCCGCCTGGCCGATCGCATCGTCGGATTGCGGGATGGCCGGGTCTGCTTCGATGGCCCGGCGTCGGATTTCGACCTCGCCGTGCAGCAACACCTCTTTGCATCCACGCCTTCCCTTTCCGGAGAACCGACATGATCAAGCTCGCTCAAGGGGCGCGTCTTCTTTGCGCCTTCATCCTTATTTGCATCGGCATTTCCGCTGGCGCCGCCGAAACCGCCGCACGGCCCGACAAGCTGGTGCTCGGCCTGCTGCCAGGCGAATCCGCACCCACCGTGATGCGCCTGAACGAAGCCCTGCGGGCCCACCTCGAAAAACGCCTAGGCCTGCCTGTGGAGCTGATGGTCGGCGCGAGCTACGCTGCCACCGGCGAGGCCTTGCGCTTCGGGCGTATTGACATCGCCTATCTTGGGCCCGTCACCTACATCCTGCAAAGTCGGCGGGCCAAGCTGGAGCCGTTCGCCCGGCCCTCCCACCCGCAGGTTGGCCCGTCCTTCCAGGCCGTGATCATCGTCCCGCAGGACAGCCCCGCCCACGTGCTCGCCGACCTCAAGGGCAAGGACATCGCTTTCGGCGACCCAGCCTCGACCTCGGGCACATGGGTGCCGCGTTACCAGTTGCTGGACTCCGGTCTGGTGGCCGGGCGCGACTACACCTTGCGCGTTCTCGGTGCCCACGATGCGGTCGCATTGGCGGTGGCGAACAAGCAGGTTGCCGCCGGCGGCCTGTCCCTGCCGATCTATCAGCGCCTGTTGAAGGAAGGACGTATCGACGCTGGACGCGTGCGCATCCTGGCGGAGTCCCCGGCGATTCCCGAATACATGTGGACCTTCCGTGAGGGCCTCCCTCCTGCCCTGAAGGACGAGATTCGCCAGGCATTCCTTGACATGCACGACGGTGCGGCCCTGGCAGTGTTCCGGGCCGAGGCCTTCGTACCGGCCGCGGATGGCGATGTGGACAAAGTCCGCGGCTGGATCGAGGCGATCCGGAAGAGTTCTCCCGACGCTGTGCCCGCCGCCCGCTGACATCATGCAGCCCAATCGCCCAACTCCGCTCCGGGACGTCGATCCGGCCATCGAAGCCGTGCTGTGCTGCGGCCACCAGCAACACCGGCGCAGGCTGCTCCTTGCCAGCCTGCTGGCTTGCACCGTCGTGCTACTGGCGGTGTTCGGTGGCGCCTTCGACCTGCCCCGTTATCGCGACACGCTGCCCACCATCGTCCAACTGTTGGGGGACGCCTGCCCGCCAGATTTCAGCCGCTGGCCCCGGTGGGGACGCCCCTTGCTGGATACCTTGAGCATGAGCGTCGTCGGCACCTGCTTCGGCCTGATCGTGGCCATCCCGCTGGGCGCGCTGGCGGCCCGCAACATTGCACCGAGCTGGCTGGGCAGCCCTGTGCGTCTGGCGCTCAACGCCATTCGCTCCATTCCGGGGTTGGTGTGGGGAATCATGTTCGTCGCCGCGGTGGGTTTCGGCCCGCTACCCGGTATCCTGGCCCTCGCCAGCCACTCAACGGGCATGCTCGGCAAATTCTGCGCCGAGATCCTCGAGCACGTGGACGCCGCACCCGGCAACGCGCTGCGCGCCCAGGGCGTTTCGCCGCTGGGCGTGCTGCGTTTCTCGGTGCTACCGCAGATCCTGCCGCGCCTCGTGGACGTCACGCTGTACCGCTGGGAGCACAACCTCCGCGCTGCCACGACCCTGGGCGTCGTCGGCGCCGGCGGGATCGGGCTGGAGATCGTCACCGCCTTCCATCTCTTCGAATACCAGGAGGCCAGCGCGCTGATCCTGCTGTTGCTCGGCCTGGTTTCGGTGATCAATGTCCTTGGCGGCCGCCTGCGCCGCCATTTCGTCGACGGACTCGCGCAGCCATGAGCACACCCCTGCGCTGTGGCCTGCTGCCAGGTGAGTCGCCTCCCGTCGTGCTGACCCGCAATGCGCCGCTGAAAGCCTATCTGGAGGAGCAGCTGGCAATGCCGGTCGAGCTGATCGTCGGTGAAACCTATTCCGCCACCGGCGAGGCGCTGCGTGCCGGCCGGCTCGACATCGCCTATCTGGGCCCCGTCACCTACATCCTGCAGAGCCGCAAGGCCGAGCTGGAACCCTTCGCGCGGCCGACGCACGGCGGCAGCACCGGCCCAACCTTCCAGGCCGTCATTGTCGTCCCCCATGCCAGCCCCGCCACCTGCCTCTACGACCTGCGGGGCAAGGAGATCGCGCTGGGCGACCTGGCCTCCACGTCCGGCAGCTGGGTGCCCCGCCACCTGCTGCTGGAGGCGGGGCTGGTCGCCGAGCGGGATTACCGCAGGCGGCACTTCGGCGGCCACGACCAGGTGGCCAGCGCCGTAGCGGAAATGCGCGTCCCGGCCGGCGGCATGAGCAGGGAGGTTTATACGCGGCTGCTCGGCGAGGGGGGCATCGCGCCGGGCAGCCTGCGGGTGCTGGCTACATCCCGGCCGATCCCCGAATACATGTGGACCTTCCGCGCCGGGCTCGACCCTTATCTGAAGGAAGACCTGCGCCAGGCCTTCGTCCGTCTGCGCCTGCCCGCACCCTTACGCGCCTATCGCGCCGACGCCTTCATCCCGGCCGTGGATGCAGACGTGGACCGGGTTCGCCAGTGGATGGAGGACATCCTGCAGGCGCGCCTCATCCCCGGCAGTCTGCCGCTGGCCTTCAGCGAGCCCGGCCTGAATGCGCGGGCCGCCTCCCCTTTCACCCATCCCTTCACCAATGCTTCACAGCCGGAGATCAATCCATGTCCGTAGAGTCCGCCGTGTCCTATATCCGCCGCATGCGTTCCGACGCCGACTTCCGCGAGGCCGTGCAGGCCCTGTCCGAGGATGAGCCCGCCTCCTGGGCCTTCCTGAAGGAAAGCGGCTATGCCTTCTCGATGGAGGAGTTCCGCCTCGCCCAGGACGAGATCTACAAGGAGTACGGCATTACGCCGATGTAGCCTGCCGTCGCTGCGCCCAAGCCGGGGGCAGCAATGCCAAGGGCCCGCTCCGGGAGGAACGGGCCCTTGGCATTGCTGGCTTCACAAATACTGGAGGACGTCAGCGCGGCGGCGTGCCGAACAGGGTCACTTCCAGCTCCAGCACCGCCTTCACCACTTCGCCATGGCGTTCGTCCGAGGTCGAGGCATCGCCCAGGCCGGCACGTTCCATCCATACGCGCGCCTGCTCCAGGGTTTGCCGCGCCTCCCTTTCCGCCTGGGCCAGCAGCGTCATGCTGCCGAACTTGCGGGCGCCCTTCAGGCGATTGATTGCATTCTGCAGACCACGGGTCTTCATCGTCGTCTCCTCAGCAGGTTTCCGCGTATTCGGCCGGCGCCTCGACGCCCAGCGCGCGACGCATCCACAAGGGCGGACGCTCCAGCATGCGCTGCACGTATTCGACAACCTCGGTGATGTCCCGGCTGTTCTCCATCTTCACCGGATATACGCCCATGTTCTTGACCGTTACCGCGTGCAGATCGGACAAGCCCTTGCTGAACAAGATCGCGCAGCCGCGTACCGCCTCGATGCGGGCCGTCATGTGCTCCGCGCTGGCGCCGCCACTCGGGTCGCCCATCGAACAGCCCATGCCGCCGCCGGGCCCCTTGCTGCCATTGCCCTTGCCGGCAGCCGCGCCGCGGAACTGGATGCTGTCGACGAACTCGCCGCCCTGCAGGCCGACTTCATAGATGACAAGCTGCCGCGCCGCGGCGAAGTTGGCATTGACCTGCAGCAGATCGTTGGTGGCGATGGCGATCCTGAGCAAACCGTTCTTTTCCATGATGCGCTCCTAGAAGTTGGGGACGATGTGGGATCGGGTCAGGTCATCGGCAGGCCGACGACGTTCACTTCGCGTCCGAAGCGGGCCCGGAAGCGCTCCGGCAGGTGCACGCCATCCGCCATGCGGGCGCGCCACAGGGGTAGCCGGTTCAGGGCCAGCCGACCTTCCTTGAGCGCCTCCACGGGGATGATGTGCAGCACGTTGTCGAAGACGAGGTAGAAATCCACCGGATAGCGCGCCGGGTCGGCAAAGCGCTTGCCGATCTCGATGCACAGCTGCTCCCCGTCGATGCGGAAGCCCGGGTTGTCGTTGTCGAAACGGAAATGCCGGTTCATCGGCAGGGTCTGGTTGAACTGGTAGAGGATGCGGTCCTCATCGTTGAAGCCCTTGATCTCCGCGACGATGTCGGTGAAGTACTGGGCCAGCATGGCCTCGACGTAGGCCTGCCCATGGGGCTGGTTGAAGGAGTCGAGGTAGAACAGCACGAAGGATTCGAGCAGTTCCAGCCCCATCGTGCTCAGCGTGATGAACTGGGCGCAGCGCCCATGCACGCAACGGATGCGCACCAGGCCGTCGTCCAGTTCGATGTGGCCATCCGGCAAGGCCCAGGCCAGGTGGCAGACGCGCAGGATGCGATAGACCTCCGCCACGACCTTGTCGAGCCCGCTGCGGCGCGGTAGCGCCAGGTATTTCTTCCAACTGGGAAGGTCTTCAATGTCCGGATGGGCGGAGGTCAGCAAGCCTTCGAGCAGCGAGAAGGCCATCTCGGTGGCCAGCAGCCCGGGCAGCTGGATCGGGGCGTCGGGCTCGGACGTGCCGAAGGAGAGCTTCTTCTTCTTGCTGCAGAACTCCACCTGGCGATACTCGGGCAGGTGGTGGCGGCGGCCAAAACAGGCGGCGAAGTCCTTCGCCAGATCGTCGTGCGAGAGCATGGGGGCGTCTCCGCGGTGGGTTGAGGGCGGAAACGGGGCGTAGCCCCGTTCCGTTCCAGCCGGCTCCGCCTGCACGGAACCGGCGCCTGACAAGGCCGTGGCTGGATTACCAGGTGTTCAGGATCCATTCGCGATCCCTGGTGTACTCCATGTGCGCGAACATCGCGTTGGCGATGGACTCCGCCAGCTCCATCGCGCCCTTGTAGCCCACCGTGGGCTTGCGGTAGAGGCCCGCCCGGTCGAAGGTCGGGAAGCCGACCCGGACCATCGGGATGTTGGCGTCGATGGCGATGTAGCGGCCCTTCGAGTGCCCCATGATCAGGTCGAGCTTCACCTCGCCCTTGGCGATCTTCTTCTCCAGGTCCCACAGGTCGGCGTTATGGATGATCTCCATGTCGAAGTGGGCGGAGGCCTTGAGCTCGGCGATGCGCGAGTCCTTCTTGTACTTGCTGCCCTGGTCGTCGCCGATCAGCAGTAGCACCGGCTCCAGCTCCACTTCCATGCAGAACTGGGCGAGGCCCAGCACCAGGTCCGGGTGGCCGAAGATGGCGACCTTCTTGTTGGCGAAGAACATGTGGGCCAGGTCGGCCAGCGCATCGAGGGCGATGCCGCGCTCGCGTACCAGCGACTCGGGGATCTCCTTGCCGGTGATCTCGCTGATCTTGCGCAGCATGTCGTCGGTGTTCTTGATGCCGTAGGGCGTGTTCACCAGGTTGTGCGGCACCTCGAAGGCATCCTGCAGGTACTCACTGGTGGTGGCACCTTCATAGCGGGCCAACGCCACGGTGGCGACCGCGTTGGCACTTTCCTGGATGTCCTCGACGGTGGTGCGGCCGTGAGTGTCGATGACCTTGTTGGGCATCATCGGGGAGTCGAAATCCTCGGTATCCACCAGGATGTTGGCGTCGACGCCCATCTCCTTCATGTAGTACTTGAGGAGCGTGATGTCGCCCGGATTGACCCAGCCGGGAATCAGGTTGAGCTTGCCGTTCGGCGCGCCCTTGGTCTTGGCTATGGTCTTCACCATCGACTTCAGGCACTCGGCGTAGCCGCTCACGTGGCTGCCCTTGAAGCTGGGCGTATGCACCGGCGCCAGGTAGATCTGGCGATCCGGGAACTCGGCCTTGAGGGCGCGGTTGCAGTTGTTGATGGTGCCTTCGATGTCGTCGCCGATCACTTCCGTCGAGCAGGTGGTGATGATCGGGATCACCCGCAGGTTCGGATAGCGCTTGGCCAGCACCATCACGCCCTCCTCCACCCGCTTGGTGCCGCCGAACACCGCCGACTCCTCATGCAGCGACGTGGAGGCGATGTCGAAGTTCTCCTTGAAATGCTGCGCGAAAAGGAGGCGCACGAACATCGTGCAGCCCTGGCCGCCGTGGACCAGCGGAATGCAGTCCTTGACGCCGATCCCGGCGAACTGGGCGCCGGCCGGCTGGCAGTCGTACATCGGGTTGATGATGCCGCCCCGGTCCTTCGGGACGAGTTTCACTTCGGCCGGCTTCACGGCGGCCGTATCACATGCACTCATGAGAATTCCCCTTGGCTGCGGGCAGGTGCCGAGGCCCCCGCCCGGTGGTGCCTCAATAAAGGTGGTGATTGAGTTCGCGGTTGGTTGAGCGGGCGATCGTGGTGTCGAGCAGGCGGGCCTTGAGGCTCTCCATCACCTGGGTGATCTCCTCTTCGCCGGCTTCGCGCACCCACGGATAGCGCTCCCGCAGGTCGTCGGCCATGGTCCGGCCGTCGGCGTAGTGCAGACGCTCCATCGGCGTATCGCGCTTGGGCGGCTTGCCGGTGAGCAGGGCCGTGGCCTGATCGACGACGCCGTGGATGTTTTCGGTGCGGTCCCAGGTACGGGAGAAGAACTGCCACAAGCAGCGCTCCTCCGTGTAGCTGAAGACGTCCTCGAGCTTGTCTTCCAGCATCACGCAGCCTCCCGCATGATCACCGGCGTGCTCTGGGCCTTGTCGCGGATATCGACGGCGGCCAGATGGCGGAGGGGGTTGTACACCGCGTTGTAGGTGTCGCGGGCCAGATTCACGAAGCCCTCGAAGCCCATGTAGGGGCCGTTGTGGTAGCCGTGGCCATTCACATACGGGATGTGCAGCTTCTTGACCAGCTCGCCGACCCGCGGGCCGGTGAAGATCACGTCCGGTTTGACCAGGTCGATGATCTCGAAGAACTCCAGCTCGTTGCCATCGTCGATGTAATACGTGCCTTCGCGGCCACGGGCGATGACCTTCTCGAAGTCCTCTTCATGGCCGAACTTGGAAGACATGGCTACCACCTGGATGCCCAGGTCGTCCTCCACCGACTTGGTCCAGTGCCACAGGCGCGGGCCGCCGGTCCAGATCGCCATCTTCTTGCCCTGCAGGCGCTCCTTGTACCAGTCGAGCTTGGGCTTCCACTTGGCCTCTTCCTCGGCGATCAGCGCCTCGCCGCGCTCTTCGATGCCGAAGAAGGCGCAGATCTTGCGAATGCCCTCGGCCATGTAGCTGAAGCCCCAGGAGTCGATATCGAGGCGCGGAATGCCGTAGCGCTTCTTCAGTTCGTTGGCGATGTAGCCGGACGAGCGGGCGCAGTTCACCACGTTGAGCTTGGCTTGGTGCATGCAGCGCAGGTCATCGTAGGTGCCGTTGCCGGTGAAGTGGGCGACCACCTGGATGCCGAGCTTGTCCCAGTAGGTCTGCAGCAGCTGGGTATCGCCCTGGATGTTGAAGTCGCCGATGAAGTTCATCGTGTACTCGCTGGTGATTTCCTTTTCCAGCGTTTCGACCTTTTCGTTGATCCAGCCAATGTTGAGCACGTGGTGACCCTTGGACTGGGACACGCCGGAGAAGCCCGGACATTCGACGGTGAAGATGTCCACATCCGGCCGCTCCTTCATGACCTTCTTGGCCACCGCCTTGATGTCGTCGCCAATCAGCGCCGTCGGGCAGGTGGTATAGACGATCATCCGCTTGATGTCCGGCATCTCGTCGAAGGCCTCGTTCATGCTCTGTTCGAGGCGCTTCTCCCCGCCGAACACAATGTGGCTTTCCTTCATGTCGGTGGACCACACGTACTTCATGTTGAAGTGGCCGTTGTCCGTCGGGTAGCGCTTGGTGTGCCAGGTGTCGTAGGCGCAGCCGAGCGGGCCGTGGATCATCTGGATGGTGTCCTTCAGCACACCGCCGATCACCAGCTTGGCGCCGCAGAAGGCGCAGCCGCGCTCGGACAGGGTGCCGGGAATCGTCGCCGCGTTGGCAATAGGCAGGTATTCACGGGTGTCCTCGTCGGGCGCCTTGAGGTAAATGTGTTTCTGGCGCTCGGGAATGTCCTTGTCGCATTCGAGCAGGACCATGGGCATGGCATTTCTCCTTGCAATTGATTCCGGATTGACCGGAGTGGAAACGAAAAAGCTTTTCGATCAGGAAGGCAATTCCATTTAGCATCGAGCGTGCCACGTCATTCAAATAAATCCAGAAAAAAATAATTTACTGGAAAATCAAAGCATTGAAAGACTTGTTCGTAAAACTCAATTTCGGCTCTATTTTTTAGGGCTTTTAAATCCGTTCGCCCGCGTACCAAGCACAATTAGGTGTTCGCGATTGTGCGCGCGGATTTTTCGGATGAAATAAGAAACCCGTCGCACCAATTCCGGCGGGACGGGTCGATATGGGCTATCGGGAAATTTCTATTGCAGGCTCGATCCGCAATGGATGGCCAGCGGGCGTGGCCGCTCGAGCCTTCCGGCTTTCACGAGCCAGGGCGGCGGCGTGCCCTGCAGGACCAACTGGATCTGATCCAGGGCCCAGGGCGCGTCCATCGGGCTCCCATAACCCAGCGGATGGACGCCGAGGCGCATGAGGCGCGCCGCATTGGATGTGCCCACGCCGACGGTCAGCAGCAGATGGCAATCGGCAATGCACTCCGCCCGCCATCGGTTCCCGTCGTCGGCGGCCTTGGCGGCCGCCGTTCCGCGCACGTCGATCAGCCGCCTTTCCGTCGCGCTCAACTGGAAGATCAGGAAACGCAGGCAGGCGTTGAAGAAGCCGTCCAGCTGCAGCCCCGAGTCGGACGCAATGGCGATGCGGATGGAGCCTGGCATGTCGCCATCCTCATAGCGCTGGATCGGCGGAATCGTGGTGTCGATGATGTTCACGGTAGCCCGGTCCGCCAGAAAGGCCAGCGCCTCCCGCAGCTGCGGCCGCGGCAGCTGCTGCAGTCGTCCGCCTGGTGCGGCCCGCAATTGCGCCACTGTCAGCGAGCGGAGCTTGCGGTCGGTCAGCGGAAATCCCAGTAGCGCGATCAGGGTTTGAACCACGTCGGCCACTGGCACCCCCGGTAACGCGCGGGCCGCCAGGCCGATGCGCAGCGCGAGCTCCGCCGAAAGTCTGGACGTCATACCGCGGCCTACAGCGGCGTAATGGCGCCGGACGCGCATTCGGCGAGGCAGGCCGGATCGCCATCGCATTCGGTGCAGGTTTCGGGGTTGATGGAATAGACGCCGCTCTTCTTCAGCACCGAGCGGGTCGGGCACACCGGCTTGCAGTCGCCGCACAGGCTGCAGGCATCCGGATCGATCATCATGGCCATGGCGAACTCCAGGCTGCGGTCCGGCGCGGCATTCGGGGGCATTAGCCCCCGTGCCTGCCGGACAGGGTGGGCGGGACGGGCCTCAGGCGACGGCCAGTTCAGCGGCGGTCTTGCCGACGATGGACTCGTCTTCCTGCTCCATGATCCCGAACTCCATCAGCAGTTCTTCGAGGCCGTCCATTTCCAGCGGCGTCGGGATCACCAGCTTGGTGTTGTCGATCACCTTGCGGGCCAGCGCGCGATACTCGTCGGCCTGCTTCGCGGTCGGGTCGTACTCGATGACGGTCATGCGGCGGATTTCGGCGTGCTGCACGACGTTGTCGCGCGGCACGAAGTGGATCATCTGGGTGCCCAGGCGCTCGGCCAGGGCCATGATCAGCTCGTCTTCACGGTCGGTCTTGCGGCTGTTGCAGATCAGTCCGCCCAGACGCACGCTGCCGGAGTTGGCGTACTTCACGATGCCCTTGGCGATGTTGTTGGCGGCGTACATGGCCATCATTTCGCCGGAGCAGACGATGTAGATTTCCTGGGCCTTGTTCTCGCGGATGGGCATGGCGAAGCC
>JAFEDI010000128.1 GCA_018241725.1 Pseudomonadota bacterium
ACAAGGTTCCGCTGAGCCTGGACCAGGCCCTGACCATGACGCCGGACACCTACGCCGATCTGTGCAGTGCCCCGCGGGCATTCCCGCCCCTGGCGGCGCCGACGTTCTGCGCTGCCTTGGGCCTGATTTACGCCAAGGCCAAGGACAAGGTCTCCGGACATCTGCGCAAGCGTCGCAAGGCACCCGCCAAGGTCCGCGAAGCTCTACAGAAACGCTTTACCTCACGGGGTTACGCCCTGCCAACCTCATTGCTTGCCCTCGCACATGGACATGTTTCTGCACGTGAGGGCGCGGGCTGGAATCAGATCTGCATTCAACTCGCTCTCACGGCCCACGCCATTGGCTTGGAGTTGGAACAGCTTGTCTCCGAGTGCCGCCACCTGATTGAAAATCATTGCGGTGATAGCGCTCGCTACGGGACCCCTTCACGCCGGGAAGCGGAACTGCGGAAAGCCTTCGATTACCTGGATGGTGATCTTTATGACTTCACAGCGGGAGGGGTCAAGTCCATCCTGCCCAAGGGCATGCCCTGCGGCGATCTGGAGGGCCTGTAATGCAAGTCGATCAGATCGTTTCACCCAGTGTACGGGACGACTTCGCCCGCACCCGTGAAGAATGGAAAGAGGCCCTTGATTCCGCAATGGATGATCGTGACGCCATCTTGAGCTTGGCCCGAGACATACAGCTTGGCACAGCAGTGAACGCCGTTGATATACGAGAGCTAACCAAGTACGCGGCCAAGCTCTTGGGGACGACTTATGGAACCCTGCGCAAAGACGTGCAACTTGACGCCGTCCCCCTGGAACCGAAGCGCGACCACCTGAGCCTTGCGCGGGAGGCTGTCGAAGGGTTCGGGGACCAGGGCCTCATTTTCGCCAAGGGAGACTTCTGGCGCTGGGATGCTAGGGGCGTCTGGAGAACGGCCGAGGAGCAAGAAGTTCGGAAATGCGCCATCGACGTTATTGAATCGGAAGAGCCTGTAACCGATGGCATCGTCCGCAGTGTCGCCGCATTGATGAAGGACATCGCCCACAGTAGCGGCACCCTGTTCGATGTGCCGGTAAGTCGGCGGATCAACTGCGCCAACGGCACCCTTGAATATCTGGATGGGGCTTGGACACTCCGCGAACATCGTCAGGGGGATTACCTCACCTCGCAAGTGCCCGTCGTCTATGACCCCGCCGCCACTTGCCCAAGGTTCATGCGCTTCCTGTCCGAAGTATTTGAAGGCGACGACGACGCAAGTGACAAGGCGCAAGCGGTGCTTGAGATGCTGGGTTACAGCCTGCTCCAATCCTGCCGCTTCGAGAAGTTCGCCATCCTTGTGGGCAAGGGTTCGAATGGCAAGTCGGTGCTGCTGGAAGTGCTCCGGCACCTTGCTGGGCCGGATCAGGTTGCCGCTGTGGAGCCGGCACGGATGGGGGACCGCTTTCAGCGTGGGCACCTGCGGGGCAAGCTGGTGAACATCGTGCCTGAGCTGCCGGTTGGCTCGATGCTGGCGGACGCGGCGGTGAAGTCGTTTGTCAGCGGCGATCCGGTGAACGGCGAGTTCAAGGGCGGTCAGCCTTTCGACTACACACCGTATGCCACGATCTGGCTTGGGACGAATCATATGCCCCACACCCGCGACCTGTCAGACGGCATGTTTCGCCGTGCGTTGATTCTCAAGTTCAACCGCAAATTCAGCGAGACAGACCGGGAACTGGGCCTGGCCGACAAGTTGCAGAAGGAACTGCCGGGCATCTTCGTTGCCGCCCTGCGGGCGCTAGGGAATGCGTTTGAGCGTGGTCACATCACGGTGCCGCCGTCATCAAACGACGCCCTGAGGGAGTGGCGGAAGGACTCTGACCAAGTGGCAATGTTCATTGAGGAATGCTGCACGCTGGACGCGGGCGTCGGACCTACTCCGGTCGGCGAGCTGTTCGAAGCCTACAAGGATTGGGCGCAATCGGAGAACCACCGGCACACCGTAACCGGCAAGGCGTTCGGGCAACGTCTCATCGATCTCGGGTTGCAAGGGTGCAAGTCCTACGTCGGGGGGCGGCAAGTGCGCTGCTATTTCGGAATCGACCTGATGAGCCGAACCAGCTAACAAGACGCATGAGACACGACCGAGACACGTTTTCAAAAATGTGTCTCGCTTACAAGCCAGTAACGGCGCGGGTTTCGGGGAAACAAGACAGATGAGACACGTTTTCACCACTCCTTACCTATAGGGAAAAGAATATTTTTTCACCCTCTTCGAAAATTTTTTTCTCTATACGCGGAGTTAGGAAAAATGTGTCTCATCTGTCTCAAAAGCCCGGAAAGCCTTGCCCGGCGCGGGTTTCCAGCAAGACACATTTTTGAAAACGTGTCTCGAATGCGTCTCATGTGTCTTGTAATCACACTTGCCGCCCCTCCCTGCTTGCAGAAAGGACAACAACCTTGACCAATCCAAACTTGAACCCGCCGGCCCGCCCCACCGACCAGGCCCCCGCCGGCTGGCAGTTCGACCAACACCCCGCCGTCGAGACGGCCCGCCTTCTGGCCCTGGCCCTGCCCAACGATGGCCCCTGCCCGGCCAAGGACGCGTTCGACGGCCTGACCGCACTGAACCAGCGGCTGGCGGGCGCCCCCGAGGCAGAAATCCGCGACGCCCTTGCCCGTCAGGCTGCGTTACTTGAAGGCTTGTTTCTGCACTACACGCGGAGGGCGGTAGAGGCAAAACGTCCAGACCACGCCGCCCTTTTGCAAGCCACCGCCCTACGCTGCCAGAAATCCCACCTCAGCGTCATGGGGGCACTCCGACAACTGGCCGAGGACCAGCGCAATGCCCAAGCCCTGCCGGCAGATTGACCGCGACCAGCGGCGAGAGCACGCGAAGGGCCTGGAGTTGTGGAAACACGCAGCCGGGAAACAGACCGGCCCGAAAACGCCGGAGGGACGCTATCGGGCCGGGCAGCGCAGCCGCAAGCATGGCTTGCGGTCGGCGGAAGGCCAGTCCATGGATCGGTGGCTGGCGTCGGTGAATCGGCTTGTCAGGGGGCTTAACTGACAAGATTGCTGGAGGCCCACGGGTGTGGGTAATCACGCTTACAAGCGCCCTTGCTCGTCAAGGTAACTTTCAACGGCGATACGGATGGCCTCGAATCTCGAGATGTTTGCGGCTTGGGCAAGGGTGGTGAGCTGTGTGAGTTCTTCTGGGCTGATCACGACTGACGTTTCTTTGATAGGGTCATCAACTACGTTGAGGGTCTTGTTTCCTGTTAGGTATGGCTTCATGGCATCTCGCACGAGAGCACTCAGGTTGCCGTCTCCGGCCAGGTCCTTGGCCTGGTCTAGGATGGACTGCTTGAGTCGGATCTTGGTGTGGGTAGTCATGACTTTGGTGAATTCTGATGTCATTAACACCAGTCTACATCAATAGACTCAACCACAAGGCTGCCCCACTTAAAAGAGAACCACATCGACGCAAGTGCGGGGCTTTTCAATGGGCACACCTACGCCGCATCACGAAAAAGCCCTCCAAACACGGTGTAGTAGAGTCCCCGCCTGTTGGCATCATCTGAAGCCCCAAAAGTTCCAAAAACCCGTCTGGATCTCGAAGCGAGGAGGCGTAGGGAAAAGCTATCGACAACGGGAAAAAGACCACCCCGTCACTATCGAATGATGGTTTTTGATAGTTGTGAACGATGTGGCGATCTGCTCAAATGGAAGTGCGGATGTCACTTCAAGGACAGACGCAGGACAAATCTTGGACACCCCAAGGCTTGTCCGAGGGAGGCACTAAGCAAAACAGCCCGTCACGCAGTCAACGTAACAGGCTGTTTTGTAGGGAATTTTTGGTGGACCGAATGAGGATCGAACTCACGACCTCCGCATTGCGAACGCGGCGCTCTCCCAGCTGAGCTATCGGCCCACGCGAAGCGCGCATTATAGCGAAGTTGAGCGCAGATGCAAATGCTTCGCGCGCGTTCAGGTCTCGTCGTCTTCGCCGGAGCCCACCGCCGCACGCCCGAGGCGATCCATCACCGCCCCCCACACCGCCTCGTCCGGCAAGGCTTCGACAAGAATGCGGACGGCCGGGGATTCATCGAGGCTGCGCAGCGCCGCATACAGATCATGGCCATAGCCAGCAGGGTCGGCGGGCACGGCGATCCAGATCACGTCCGCAGGCAGACCAGCCGGCGCAGGTCGGCGGGCCAGTACGGCATCGCCGTCCTGCAAGCAAGCAGGAATGTTCTCAGCCGGAACCAGCTCCAGCGGGGTCCGCGGTGCGTAGTGGGCCGCAAGAGCGCCGGATACGCGCGGTGCAGCGTCGGGCTGGGCCTCCTCGCCGCGCAGACGCGGGCGGCGGCCGATGACGTGGGCGATGTCGTCCACGCCGATGGCGCCCGGACGCAGGATCACCGGCACGTCCCGCGACAGGTCGAGGATGGTGGATTCCAGGCCGACCTCGCAGGCACCACCGTCGAGGATCATGGCGACGCGATCGCCCAGTTCCTGCCGCACATGCTCGGCGGTGGTCGGACTGATCCGTCCGAAACGGTTGGCCGACGGCGCGGCGATGCCGGAGCCGAAGGCCCGCAGCAACTCCAGCGCCACAGGATGGTTGGGCACCCGCAGGCCGACGGTGTCCTGTCCGCCGGTGACCACGTCGGGCACACCCTCCTCCTTCTTCAGGATCAGGGTCAACGGCCCCGGCCAGAAGGCGCGTGCCAACGCGATGGCTTCTTTCGGGATGTCCCGCGCCCAGATCGTGAGCTGTTCCGTGTCGGGTAGATGGACGATCAGCGGATGGTCGGCCGGACGTCCCTTGGCAGCGAAGATCCGCGCGGCCGCATCGGGGTTCAGCGCATCGGCGCCGAGGCCATAGACCGTCTCGGTCGGCAGGGCGACCAGTTCGCCCTGGCGCAGCAGTTCGACCGCGCGCCGGATATCATCGCCCATCGCCATCGCTGCTTACTCGTCGCGGATGCCGATGGCCGCACGGGCTGCCATGGCCTTGGCCAGCACCTCGGCGGGGTCGTCGCCAACCACCGTGAAGTGGCCCATCTTGCGGCCGTGGCGGGCCTGGTGCTTGGCATACAGGTGCAGACGCAGGCCGGGCACGGCGTGCAGCAGGGCCCAGTCGGGCTCCCGGTAGCGGCCCTGCGGCGAACCGCCGTCGTACCACAGCTCGCCGAGCAGGTTCACCATCACCGATGCGCTGTGCTGGCGCGCCTCGCCGAGGGGCAAGCCGCACAGGGCGCGGACCTGCTGCTCGTACTGGCTGGTGACGCAGGCGTCGATGGTGTGGTGGCCGCTGTTGTGCGGGCGCGGTGCCATTTCGTTTACGTAAAGCTCGCCGCGGGACACGAAGAACTCCACCGCCAGCGTGCCGATGAAGCCCAGCCGCTCGGCGATGCGCTCGGCGTACTCCTGGGCCGAATCACGCTGACAGGCGGAAGTCCGCGCCGGCGCGATGGACACATCGAGGATGCCGCGGCTGTGCTGGTTCTCGACGGTCGGGAAGCACTTGACCTTGCCATTCTCGTCGCGGGCCAGCACCACCGAAACCTCGTAGTCGAGGCTCAGCATGCGTTCCAGCACGCAGGGCTCGCCCTTGAACTGGCGGAAAGCGGCCAGCGCCTCGGCGGCATTCGCGACGCGGGCCTGGCCCTTGCCGTCGTAGCCGAAGCGCGCCACCTTGAGGATTGCTGGATAGAGGCCGGCATCCGCCGCGGCGATGTCGGCTTCAGCCTGGATCACCGCGAACGGCCCGTGGGGGAGTCCGTTGTCGCGCAGGAAGGATTTTTCCGCGATGCGGTTCTGGCACACCGCCACCGCCGCTGCGCCGGGACGGACCGGCACGAACTTGGCCAGGTAGTCGAGGGTCGCCGCCGGCACGTTCTCGAACTCGGTGGTCACCGCGGCGCAGGCCTCGGCGAGCTGGTCGAGGGCAGCGAAATCGTCGTAACCGGCCTGCAGGTGGCGGTCGGCGATCAGGCCGGCCGGGCTATGGGGATCGGGGTCGAGGACCCACACCTTGTAGCCCATCTCGTGAGCTGCAGCGACGAAGAAGCGGCCGAGCTGGCCGCCGCCGAGCATGCCGAGGGTGGCGGGCGGAAGAATCATCGTTTAAATCCTGCGAAATCAGACCGGGTCGAGGGTCATCGCCAGCACGCTGGCGGTCTGTTCGGCGCGGAAGGCTTCGAGCTTGTCGGCCAGCGCCGCGTCGGTACCGGCCAGCAGCGCCACCGCGAACAGGCCCGCGTTGGCGGCCCCCGCCTCGCCGATGGCGAAGGTGGCGACCGGAATGCCCTTCGGCATCTGCACGATGGAAAGCAGCGAGTCCTTGCCCGACAGCGCCTTCGACTGCACCGGCACGCCCAGCACGGGCACCGTCGTCTTGGCGGCGATCATGCCCGGCAGGTGGGCCGCGCCACCGGCACCGGCGATGATCGCCCGCAGGCCACGCTCGCGGGCCTGCTCCGCGTATTCGAACATCAGGTCGGGGGTGCGATGGGCCGAGACCACGCGGGCCTCGAAGGGCACGCCGAAATCCTTCAGAACCTTGGCGGCGGCCTGCATGGTGGGCCAATCGGAATTGGAGCCCATGACGATGCCGATGACGGGTTGTTGCTCGCTCATTGTTCAGGCCTTCCGGGCTGCACGGGTTGCCGACTCGACGGTGTTGGCGAGCAGCATGGTGATGGTCATGGGGCCGACACCGCCGGGCACCGGAGTGATCGCGCCGGCCACGTCCTTGGCGGATTCGAAATCCACGTCGCCGCACAGCTTTCCATCCGGCAGACGGTTGATACCCACGTCGATGACGACCGCGCCGGGCTTGACCATGTCGCCGGTGACGAACTTCGGCTTGCCGATGGCAGCCACCAGGATGTCGGCGCGGCGGGTGTGGAAGTTCAGGTCGCGGGTGCCCGAGTGGCACACGGTGACGGTGGCCCCGGCGGCGGTGAGCAGCATCGCCATCGGCTTGCCGACGATGTTGGAGCGGCCGATCACCACGGCTTCGGCGCCACGCAGCGGCATGTCGATGCTTTTCAGCATTTCCATCACGCCGTTCGGCGTGCACGGCACGAAGGCTTCCTGCCCCTGGGACAGACGACCGACGTTCTCGGCATGGAAACCGTCCACGTCCTTCTCGACGGAGATCGCTTCGAGGATGGCCTTTTCGTCGAACTGTTTGGGCAGCGGCAGCTGCACCAGGATGCCATGCACCGACGGATCGGCGTTGAGCTCGGAGATCTTGCCCAGCACATCGGCCGGCGCGGCATCCTGCGGGTATTCGAACTTGAGGGACTTGATGCCGGCCTTCTCGCAGCCGGCCACCTTGTTGCGGACGTACACGGCGGAAGCGGGATCGCCGCCCACCAGGATCACCGCGAGACAGGGCTGGGTGCCCTGGGCGGTCAGTTCAGCCGCCTTCGCGGCGAGTTCTCCGCGCAGTTTCGCGGAAAGCGCGTTGCCATCGATAATGCGAGCCGTCATGCCGCTGCCCCTCAGGAAAAACCCGTGAGTTTACCACGGCTTGCACCTGGGACGAATTTGGCTTTTGAATGACTGCGTAAGGCGTCACAGGGGCCTGCACCTACGAAAACCATTCCGCCGGACTACGCGCGTCGGCAGACGCCGGCAATCCGATGCCAGCGCCCTGCCCCGCGGCACCGCTCAGACCCGGTTCACCTCGATCGCCATCACGTTCTGCACCAGCTCAGCCAGGGACTGGGCGGCCATCTTTTCCATCACGCGGGCGCGATGGACCTCGACGGTCTTGATGCTGATCCCCAGCACGTCGGCGATCTGCTTGTTGAGCTTGCCGGCAATGATCAGCTCCAGCACCTCGCGCTCCCGCTGGGTCAGCTGGTCGAGACGGCGTGCCACCTCCGCATCCTGGCGGCGACGGGCGCGGCTCTCCTGCTCCTTCGCCAGGCACTGTGTGACGAGGCGCAGCAGCTCGGCGTCATTGAACGGCTTCTCGATGAAATCCACCGCCCCTTTCTTGAGGGCGGCGACGGCCATCGGCACGTCGCCGTGGCCGGTGATGAAGATGACCGGCAGCGTGCAGTACTGGGCGCGCAGACGCTCATGCAGTTCCAGCCCGCTCATGCCGGGCATGCGCACGTCGAGCAGCAGACAACCGTTGAACTCCGGCCGCCAGGCGCGCAGGAAGTCTTCGGCGGATGCGAAGGCCTCGACCTTGAAACCCTGCGATTCGAGCAGCCAGACCAGGGAGTCGCGCAGGGCTTCGTCGTCATCCACCAGGTAGATGATCTGTTCAGGCGTCGAGGCTGGCGGTTTCACGGGTGGTCTCCAAAGGCAAGGTGAAGCGGAAGATACATCCTCCCGCGGGGTTGGCGTCTACCCATAGACGCCCTTCATGGAATTCGACGATGGAACGGCAGATGTTGAGCCCCATGCCCATGCCTTCCGACTTGGTGGTGTAGAAGGGCGTGAACAGCCGCTCCCGCGCCTCGTCGGAGAGCCCGGGGCCGTGGTCGGCGATCTCCACTTCCACCTGCTCGTGCTCTACACAGCGGGCCGACACGATCAGCACGCGCTCCTCGGCCGGCGTGTCACGCATCGCCTCGATGCCGTTCTTGACCAGGTTGAGCACCACCTGCTCGACCATCACCGCATCGACGAACACCGGCGGCAGATCGTGCGGCAGCTGGTTCAGCACCTGTGCGCCATGGCGGCGGGCGTCCACCTCGAGGAAGCCGATCGCGTCGTCCACGATGCCGGCCAGGGACACCGGCGCGCGGCGCGGCTCGCTCTTGCGCACGAACTCGCGCACCCGGCGGATGATCTTGCCGGCGCGCTCGGCCTGAGCGCTGGCCTTCTGCATCGCGGTGAGGATGTCCTCGCGCCGGTATTCGCCGGATTGCAGTCGATTGACGCAGCCCATCGAGTAATTGGCGATGGCGGCCAGCGGCTGGTTGAGCTCGTGGGCCAGGGTGGACGCCATCTCGCCCATAGTGATCAGGCGCGAGGTGCGTTGCAGGCGCTCCTGCTGCGCGCGGTTCTCCTCGTCCACGCGCTTGCGGTCGGTGACGTCGGTGGCGATCGCCATGCGCACCACGCGGGCGTCCACCCAGCGGATGGCGCGCTCGCGGATGTGGTACCAGCGCCCCGACAGCGCGTTGCGCAGCTCGCCGTCGTACAGCTCGCGGGGCACGTGATCCAGCGTCAGGCGGCGCGGATCGACGTCGTACCACTGGGTATCCGGCGGCGTCGGCAGGCCGTAGCGCCCGACCCGCTGGCCGACCGCGTCGAAGCCGTAGATGCTCTTGAAGGCCCGGTTGGCGAAGAGGATCTCGTCGTTGGCGGCGTCGGCCACGTACACCGCCGCGTCGAGGCCGTCGAGCACGGCCACGAAGCGCTCGTGAGCCGCCTCCAGTTCGGCGCGCACCCGTTTGGGCTCGGTGATGTCGGTGATCGAGGCCATCCAGCCGGTCTGCCGCCCTTCCCCGTCAATCAGCGGCGACAGGTAGAAACGGGTATCCAGGCGCTGACCGTTCTTGCGCCGGATGCGCATCTCGAAGCCGGTGTTCGGCGCGTTACCGGCGAGGGTCAGCTCCAGATTGCGCTGCAGCGGATCGTAGCTGTCCTTCGGCCAATAGGGAAAAGGCGCCCGCGAGCCGACCAACTCCTCCCGCGACCAGCCGGTCATGCGGCAGAACGCCGGGTTCACATAGATGATCTCGCCGTTCAGGTCGATGGCACGCAGACCGGTGACCAGGGACTCCTCCATCGCCTGGCGGAACGCGTACTCGGCGCGCAGCGCCTCCTCGGCCGCCTTGCGCCCGGTGATGTCGTGGGCGACGGCGTACATCAGCTTCTCCTCGGGAACCGAATTGACGCTCCAGGCCAACCACTTGTAGCTGCCGTCGGCACAGCGGCAACGGTTCTCGAAGGCGCCCGGCGTACCCGAGGCGAGGCTGCGCAAGTGTTCGATGGTCTCCGCTACATCCTCGGCGTGGATGAAGTCGAGGAAGGAGCGCCCCGACAAGTCCTCAGGACGATGACCGAGGATCCGCTCGAAGGCCGGATTGCTGCGCCGGAACTCCCCGTCCAGACTGAGGATCGCCAGCATGTCGAGGGACAGGTTGAAGAGGCGGTCGCGCTCCTTCTCGACGCGCACGCGGCGGCGCATGTGGGCGCGCAGCAGCCACAGGCTCCACAGCACGAACACCGACAGCCCGACGATGACGATGATCGGGAAGCCTTTCGGCAGATCGCTGGCCACGTGATAAGCCGTCGCCTGCAGGGACAGGCCGTTGCCCGGCGGATCGAGTTCCACTGAGAAAGCCAGGCTCTCGTCGAGGGGATGGACCGCCGAGTTCATGCCCAGCACCTCGCCCTCCGGGCCGGTAAAGGCCAGGCGGTATTTCTCGCCGAACCAGCTCGGCACGAGGTGCGTCACCATGCGTTCGATGGAGTACACCGCGATGATCGCGCCCAGCGGGGTCCGCCCCTGCTGCACCGGCACATAGACTTCCAGCACGGCCATGTTGCGGCCGTTCACGTAGGCCTCGCCATACACCGGCCGGCCCACTTCCCAGGCCCGCGCCAGCACCGCCGCCTGGGTGGCCGACAGCGCATCGCCGACCAGCCAGTCGGTGGTATCGAAAGGTGCCGTCCATTTGACGCGCTGCCCGCCGGCCACCCACACCACGTTGACCAGCTCGGGATTGTTGGCGATGTGCTGGTTGGCTCGCACCTGGAAGGCGTCGGCATCCAGCGTGCCCGCCGCCAGCTCGCGGGACAGCTGGGACAGGAACTCCTCGGTGCCCTGCATGTGCAGGCGCATCGTCTGTTCGGCCCACTGAACGTCGCGCGCCAGCGCGTTGCTCTGCGTCTCGCGCTCCTGGTGCTGCAGCGTCCACACGATGACCAGCATGGCCAGCGCGAAGACCAGCACGGCAATGTAAGGCGCCGTCCAGTACCAGTCGGCACGGGGCAGCGCGGAAGATCGAGACTTGTTCGGCATTTGCCTTTCATCCTGCTAGGGTCCGCCAGGGCCGGGCATCCGGGCTTACCCTAACCGGGCATCCCCTGCAGTTCCAGGCACGACAGGCCGGATGCTACGGGTTTTCACCAATACCCGCCCCCCAGGCGACGGAATAGCTTGCTGCGTTCATCCGCAGCGACTTGCAACAAAACCTACAACGACAGGCGGAGACACCCTTGCTTCGAATCGTGCGCCTGGCCGGCATCGCCGCCCTCAGCCTGACCGCGCTGTGCGCCAGCGCAGTCGAACCGATCAAGGTCGGCGTGTCCGGCCCCTTTACCGGTGGCTCGAATCCGATGGGCGTCGCGATGCGCGATGGCATCCGCCTGGCCGCGCAGGAGATCAACGAAGGCGGCGGCATCCTCGGCCGGCCAATCCAGCTGATCGAACGGGACGACGAAGCCCTCCCCGAACGCGGCGCCCAGGTCGTTCAGGAACTGATCAACCGGGAGCGCGTGATCGCCGGCCTCGGCATCGTCAATACCGGCGTCGCACTGGCCAGCCAACGCTTCTACCAGCAGGCCCACATCCCGATGATCACCTCGGTGGCCACCGGCTCGATCATCACCAAGCAGTTCCTGCCCCCCCAGTACCCGGACAACTACATCTTCCGCGTGTCGGCGCCGGACTCCATCCAGGCCGCGATGATCGTCGAGGAAGCGGTCGAGCGGCGCCACCTGCGCCGGCTGGCGATCTTCCACGACAGCACAAATTATGGCCAGCTCGGCCGCGAGGACCTGGAACGGGCCCTTGAACGCCACGGCATCAAGCCGGTCGCCATCGAGCGCTTCAACATCCGCGACGTGGACATGACGCCGCAGCTGACCCGTGCCCGCGCCGCCGGCGCGGAAGGCATCCTCACCTACGGCCTCGGCCCAGAGCTCGCCCACCTTGCCAACGGCATGGTGCGGATCGGCTGGAAAGTGCCGCTGGTCGGCAGCTGGGCGCTGGCCATGTCGAACTTCATCGACAATGCCGGCCCCAACGCCGAGGGCACCCGCATGCCACAGACCTTCATCCAGGAAGGCGAGACTCCGCGGCACAAACGCTTCATCGAACGCTACCGCAAGACCTTCGGCGTGGAGCGCATTCCGGTGGCGCCGGCGGCCGCCCAGGGTTATGACTCCATGCTGCTCCTCGCCGCCGCCATCCGCCAGGCGCGCAGCACCGAAGGCCACCGCCTGCGGGAGGCGCTGGAATCTCTGCAGGAACATGTGGAGGGCATCGTCATGGTATATGATCGCCCCTTCTCCAAGACCGACCACGAGTCCATCGACTCGACGCGCATCCCGGTCATGGGGGAAGTACGCAACAGACAAGTGGTCTTCGCCTATGACGAAGACCGGAAGCGGGACGCGTTTCACAAATGATCCCGCCACGCGGAACACCCATTTCCGCAAGCGGCCGGGGGTTTTCTCCCTCCCTCCCTCGCCCCCGGCCGTTTTTTTTCCTCATCCCGTCGAACGAAGTGTCGCCGCCGGTGCCCTCGGGCCCGGCTGGCGGTAAGCCTTGCGGACACCTGCTGATGTCCGCATTTTCGCTCTTCGCCAATCCATACCACCGTCGTTCCGCACGGGCGCAGTCGCGCCCCCGTTCCGCCCACCTACGCCCTCCGCGCGCCGGAAAAGCAAAAATTTACTCAGACTAGAAGCTCGTCCTTATTGCACATTGCGATAGATCGTTTTATATTGCGAAAAATCAGGACCGCGATCCGGTCCGCGCAGGTTTGCAGTGAAGCCCCGCTGTCGCCACCCGCGGCAGCTATCCACAACCCGCAAGTCATGAGGAGACAAGACCATGGCCGCGAATACGCAAAACATCCTGGCTGACATCGATGCCCAGGAAACCAAGGAATGGCTGGACGCGCTCGAAGCAGTCGTCGCACAGGAGGGCTCCGAGCGGGCTCACTTCCTGATCGAGAAGCTGATCGAAGCCGGGCGTGAGGAAGGGATCGACATCCCCTACTCGGCCAACACCCAGTACATCAACACCATTCCGGCCGACCAGCAGCCCAAGTACCCGGGCGATCCGGACATGGAGATCAAGCTCCATTCCTACATCCGCTGGAACGCCATGGCCATGGTCGTGCGCGCCAACAAGCACACCAACGTGGGCGGCCACATCGCCTCGTTCGCTTCGGCCGCCGCCCTCTATGACGTCGGTTTCTCCCACTTCTGGAAGAGCGTCGACCACGAAAGCGGTGGCGACCTGATCTTCTTCCAGGGCCACTCGGTGCCGGGCGTCTACTCCCGCGCCTACATGCTGGGCCGCCTGTCCGACGAGCAGATGGACAACTTCCGCCAGGAAACCGACGGCAAGGGCATCTCGTCCTACCCGCACCCCTGGCTGATGCCGGACTTCTGGCAGTTCCCCACCGTCTCCATGGGCCTCGGCCCCCTGTGTGCGATCTACTCCGCACGCTTCATGAAGTACCTCGCCAGCCGCGGCCTGATCGACGCCGCCAAGGCCGAGCAGCGCAAGGTGTGGGCCTTCCTGGGTGACGGCGAGACCGACGAGGTCGAGTCCCTCGGCGCCATCGGCATGGCCGCCCGCGAGAAGCTGGACAACCTGATCTTCGTGATCAACTGCAACCTGCAGCGCCTGGACGGCCCGGTGCGCGGCAACGGCAAGATCATCCAGGAGCTGGAAGCCGAATTCCGCGGCGCCGGCTGGAACGTCATCAAGCTGATCTGGGGCACCCACTGGGACGCCCTGCTCCAGCGCGACACGAAGGGCATCCTCAAGAAGCGCATGATGGAATGCGTGGACGGTGAATATCAGACTTTCAAGGCCAAGAACGGCACCTACGTCCGCGAGCACTTCTTCAACACGCCCGAACTGAAGGAACTCGTCGCCGACTGGACCGACGACGACATCTGGCAACTGAACCGCGGCGGCCACGATCTGTTCAAGATCTTCTCCGCCTACAAGGCCGCCTCCGAGCACAAGGGCCAGCCGACCCTGATCCTCGCCAAGACCATCAAGGGCTTCGGCATGGGCCAGTCCGGTGAGGCGATGAACATCTCCCACCAGCAGAAGAAGCTCGACATCGAGTCGATCAAGCGCTTCCGCGACCGCTTCGGCCTGCCGGTGCCCGACGACCAGCTCGCCGAGCTGCCCTACCTGAAGTTCCCGGAAGACTCCGCCGAGTACAAGTACATGCGCGACCGCCGCATGGAACTGGGCGGCTTCCTGCCCAGCCGCCGCCGCAAGGCCGACGCGCTGCCGGTGCCGGCTCTCGACACCTTCGGCGCGCTGCTGAAGGCCTCCGGCGAAGGCCGCGAGCTGTCCACCACGATGGCCATCGTGCGCATCATGAACACCCTGCTGAAGGACAAGCAGATCGGCAAGAACATCGTCCCGATCGTGCCTGACGAGTCCCGCACCTTCGGCATGGAAGGCATGTTCCGCCAGTACGGCATCTGGAACCAGCAAGGCCAGAACTACGTTCCGGAAGACCATGACCAGCTCATGTTCTACAAGGAAAGCGTCACCGGCCAAGTGCTGCAGGAAGGCATCAACGAAGCCGGCTCGATGGCCGACTGGATCGCCGCCGGCACCGCCTACAGCGTGCATGGCGTGCAGACGATCCCGTTCTACATCTTCTATTCGATGTTCGGCCTGCAACGCACCATGGACCTGTGCTGGGCGGCTGCCGACCAGCGCACCCGCGGCTTCCTGATCGGCGGTACCGCCGGCCGCACCACGCTGAACGGCGAAGGCCTGCAGCACGAGGACGGCCACAGCCAGCTCCTCGCCAACATGATTCCCAACTGCATCAGCTACGACCCGACCTTCCAGTACGAAGTCGCCGTGGTCGTGCAGGACGGCATGCGCCGCATGTTCGCCGAGCAGGAGGATGTCTACTACTACATCACCGTGATGAACGAGAACTACGAGCACCCGGAAATGCCCGCTGGTGCCGAAGCCGACATCATCAAGGGGATGTACGCCTTCCGTAAGGGCGGCGAAGGCGCGCTGCGCGTCCAGCTGCTGGGCTCCGGCACGATCTTCAACGAAGTCATCGCCGCCGCCGACCTGCTCAAGAACGACTGGGGCGTCGAGGCCGACATCTGGGGTTGCCCGAGCTTCAACGAACTGGCCCGCGACGGCCAGGACGCCAGCCGCTGGAACCTGCTGCACCCGCTCGAGGCCCCGCGCAAGTCCCACGTCGAACAGAAGCTCGAAGGCGCCGTCGGCCCGGTCATCGCCGCCACCGACTACGTCAAGCTGTTCGCCGAGCAGATCCGTCCCTTCGTCAAGAACCCCTACATCACGCTGGGCACCGACGGTTTCGGCCGCTCCGACACCCGCGAGAAGCTGCGCCACTTCTTCGAAGTGGACCGCCACTGGGTCACCCTGGCCGCCCTCAAGGGCCTGGCCGACGAAGGCAAGATCGACCGCGACAAGGTTGCCGCCGCACTGGTCAAGTACAACCTTGACCCGTCCAAGCCGAACCCCCTGTCCGTCTGATCGCCGAGGAGTACAAACATGAGCCAACTCATCGAAGTCAAAGTCCCCGACATCGGCGATTTCTCCGACGTGCCGGTGATCGAACTGTTCGTCAAGGTCGGTGACACCATCAAGGTGGACGACGCCATCGCCACCCTCGAATCCGACAAGGCCACGATGGACGTCCCGTCCTCCGCCGCCGGTGTCGTCAAGGAAGTGCTGGTCGGCCTCGGCGACCGCGTCTCCGAAGGCGCCGTGCTGATCAAGATCGAAGCCGGCGCTGCCGCTGCGGTGGCCGCTCCGGCCCCTGCAGCCGCCGCACCTGCTCCGGCGCCCGCTCCTGCGGCAGCCCCGGTCGCCGCGGCCCCGGCTGCCGCGCCGGCCGCCGCCGGTGGTGGCGTGGTCGAAGTGAAGGTGCCGGACATCGGCGACTTCTCCGACGTGCCCGTCATCGAACTGTTCGTAAAGGTCGGCGACAGCATCAAGGCTGAAGACGCCATTGCTACGCTGGAATCCGACAAGGCCACGATGGACGTGCCCTCCTCCGCCACCGGTGTGGTGAAGGAAGTGCTGGTCCAGCTCGGCAGCCGGGTGTCCGAAGGCGCCGTGCTGATCAAGGTCGAAACCGGTGCCGGCGCAGCTGCGGCTCCGTCCCCTGCCGCCGTCGCCGCGGCGGCAACTCCGGCCGCGGCCCTGCTGGTGGACGGCGCCCCGGCGCTGGCCGCTCCGGTCGCTGCCGCGGCCGCCGTTGCAGCTGCCGCCCCGTCCGCCGTCAAGCTCGGTGGCAAGGTGCACGCCAGCCCGTCCGTGCGTGCCTTCGCCCGCGAATTGGGTGTCGATCTTGCCCAGGTCAAGGCCACCGGTCCGAAGAACCGCATCCTGCAAGCCGACGTCACCGCCTTCGTGAAGGGCGCCATGAGCACCGGCGTCGTCCCGGGCAAGGCGGTTGCCGCCGCTGCCGTCGGCAGCCTGGGTGGCGGGCTCGACCTGCTGCCGTGGCCGAAGATCGATTTCGCCAAGTTCGGCGAAGTCGAGGTCAAACCGCTGTCGCGCATCAAGAAGATCTCCGGCCAGAACCTCGCCCGCAACTGGGCGATGATCCCGGCCGTGACCTATCACGAAGATGCCGACATCACCGACCTGGAAGCCTTCCGTGTCCTGATGAACAAGGAGTACGAGAAGTCCGGCAAGAAGCTGACGATGCTCGCCTTCATCATCAAGGCCTCGGTCCGCGCGCTGCAGGAGTTCCCCGAGTTCAACACCTCCCTCGACGGCGACAACCTGGTCTACAAGAAGTACTTCAACATCGCCTTCGCGGCCGACACCCCCAACGGCCTGGTCGTGCCGGTGGTGAAGGACGCCGACAAGAAGAGCGTGTTCGAGATCGCCGCCGAAACCGGCTCCCTGGCCAAGCTCGCCCGTGACGGCAAGCTCAAGCCCGCCGACATGTCCGGCGCCTGCTTCACCATCTCCAGCCTCGGCGGCATCGGCGGCACCTACTTCGCGCCGATCGTCAATGCGCCGGAAGTGGCCATCCTGGGTGTCAACAAGTCGGTGATGAAGCCGGTGTGGGACGGCAAGCAGTTCGTGCCGCGCCTGACCCTGCCGATGTCCCTGACCGCCGACCACCGCGTGATCGACGGCGCCCTGGCGACCCGCTTCAACGTGTACCTCGCCCAACTGCTGGCCGACTTCCGTCGGGTCATGCTCTAAGGAGATCGCCATGAGCCTCGTAGAAGTCAAGGTTCCGGACATCGGCGATTTCTCCGACGTCCCGGTCATCGAGCTGTTCGTGAAGGTCGGCGACACCATCAAGGTGGACGACGCCATCGCCACCCTCGAATCCGACAAGGCCACGATGGACGTCCCGTCCTCCGCCGCCGGCGTGATCAAGGAAGTCCGCGTCGCCCTGGGTGACCGGGTCGGCGAAGGCAAGGTGCTGATCGTCGTCGAAGCCGACGGCGCTGGCGCCAGCCCGGCTCCTGCGGCCGCCGCAGCACCGGCTCCGGCCGCCGCGCCCGCTGCAGCTGCGGTGGCCGCCCCGGCCGCTGCCAGCCACGCCGGCGCGGCCGACGTGGAGTACGACTTGGTCGTCCTCGGCGCCGGTCCCGGCGGTTATTCCGCCGCCTTCCGCGCTGCCGACCTGGGCCTCAAGACCGCCATCATCGAGCGCTACGCCACCCTCGGCGGCGTGTGCCTGAACGTCGGCTGCATCCCGTCCAAGGCCCTGCTGCACGTGGCGGCGGTCATCGAGGAGGCCGAGCACGCCTCCGTCGCTGGCGTCAGCTTCGCCAAGCCCTCCGTCGATGTGGACGCCCTGCGCGCCCACAAGGACAAGGTTGTCGGCAAGCTCACCGGTGGTCTGGCCGGCATGGCCAAGGGCCGCAAGGTGGACGTGATCCGCGGTTACGGCAGCTTCCTCGACCCGAACCACATCGAAGTCGAGGAAACCACCGGCGGTGCCCAGGACAAGACCGGCGCCAAGAAGGTCGTGAAGTTCAAGCAGTGCATCATCGCCGCCGGCTCCGCCGCGGTGCACCTGCCCTTCATCCCGCGCGATCCGCGCATCGTGGACTCCACCGGCGCCCTTGAGCTGCGCTTCGTGCCGAAGAAGATGCTGGTCATCGGCGGCGGCATCATCGGCCTGGAAATGGCCACCGTCTATTCGACCCTCGGCGCCCGCGTCGATGTGGTGGAAATGATGGACGGCCTGATGCAAGGCCCGGACCGCGACGCCGTCAAGGTGTGGGAAAAGCAGAACGCCAGCCGCTTCGACAAGATCATGCTGAAGACCAAGACGGTCGCCGTGGATGCCAGGGAAGACGGCCTCTACGTCACGTTTGAAGGCGAAGGTGCCCCCACCGAGCCGGTCAAGTACGACATGATCCTGCAGTCCGCCGGTCGTGCCCCCAACGGCAAGAAGATCGGCGCCGACAAGGCAGGCGTGATCGTCACCGACCGCGGCTTCATCCCGGTGGATGCGCAGATGCGTACCAACGTGCCGAACATCTTCGCCATCGGTGACGTCGTCGGCCAGCCCATGCTCGCCCACAAGGCGGTGCATGAAGCCCACGTCGCAGCGGAAGTCGCTGCCGGCCACAAGGCCGCCTTCGACGCCACCGTGATCCCGGGCGTGGCCTACACCCATCCGGAAGTGGCATGGGTCGGCTACACCGAGGCCCAGGCCAAGGCCGAAGGCAAGAAGGTCGAGACCGCCAAGTTCCCGTGGGCCGCCAGCGGCCGCGCGATCGCCAACGGTGCCGACTACGGCTTCACCAAGCTGATCTTCGACGCTGAGACCCACCGGGTCATCGGCGGCACCATCGTCGGGCCGTCCGCCGGCGACATGATCGGCGAAGTGTGCCTGGCCATCGAGATGGGCGCCGACGCGGTCGACATCGGCAAGACCATCCACCCGCACCCGACCCTTGGCGAAACCGTCGGCATGGCCGCGGAAGTCGCCCACGGCAGCTGCACCGACGTGCCGCCTGCCCGCAAGAAGTAAAACGCCCAACGTTCCGATCCCTGTTGCAGCGTTGTTTTGGCGGCCCTCGTGGCCGCCATTTTTTTGCCTGTTTCCGGGACCTTGATCCGCCGACCTGAACATTCGCAGCGCGGGCATGAACCCGCGTGGCCCTGATTGGAACCCGGGCAGCCGGGACTGGAACATTCGCCCCGTAAACCTGAAGTATCCGAGCCCCGCGTTGAAGAAGTTCCGCCCGGCGTTGAAATGTCGCCCCGGCGATGTGAACATGAAGCACGCGGACTTGAACCATCGCGGCTCCGCCTTGAACTCACTCCCCCTGGAGCTGAACTTTCGCGCCGGCGACCTGAACTCGAGAGGTGCGGATCGGAACGATCGACGCACCGACCTGAACCCGCGCCCCCCGGATGTGAACCGGCGCCCATCCGGGATGAAGCCGTTCAACCCGGATGGGAACATTCGCAGCCCGGCGCCCAGTGGGGTCACAGCGGAGCCCCGCACGCCTGGCCGCGGGAGACGGGGGTTCAAACGGCCAGGCGCCGGGTTCGACGCGCAGCCGGACTATTTCCGAACCCAACACCGCGCACTGATCCCGGCGCTACGCCTGTTTGACGCGCCGCCCGCTCAGCGCCACACGCCGCTGCGCGGCGTGAAGCTGTCCAGCACCTTGATGTAGCTGCGCCGGGCCACCGCGTCCGGATCACTCAGATTGGACTGGCACATGCTGCCTTTCAGCTGCGCGATGGAGTGGTATTCCCGCTCGGCCATCCAGGCCTCCATGTCCCGCAGAATCAGACTCAGGCGCTCGGAACCATGGCTCAGCAGGCAGGACGCCAGGTGCACCACGTCGGCACCGGCCAGCAGCAACTTGAGGGCCTCGTCGGCACTGTGCACGCCGCCGGTGGCGGCCAGCGTCATCTGCGTCTGGGCCCGCAGGATGGCGATCCAGCGGATACGCAGCAGGGCTTCCTCCCGGCTGGACAGGTGTAGTTGATCCACCATGCGCAGGCTGTCCAGGTCGATATCCGGCTGGAAGAAACGGTTGAACAGCGCCACGCCACTCGCTCCGACCAGTTCCAGGCGTCGCACGAAATGCGGCAGTGACGAGAAGAACGGCGACAGCTTCATCACCACCGGAATCTTCACTACGCTGCGCAGTTCCGCCAGCAAGGCCACGTAACGCGCCTCGACGGAATCCCCGCTCTCGGCCGGGTCCGCCGCCACGTGATAGACGTTGAGTTCCAGCGCATCGGCACCGGCCTCCTGCAAGGCCAGGCCGAGATCCACCCACCCGGACGGCGTCACCCCGTTGAGGCTGGCAACGACCGGGATGGACAGGCGCTGTTTGACTCGCCGCAGATGCTCCAGATAACGCTCCAGCGCGCCCTGGAACTCACCATGGTCAGGCAGGAAGCCGGACGACTCGCCGTCGTGGAAATCGGCGTGCAGCAGGAAGCGGTCGGTCATCGCGTCCTCGGCGAGGATCTCCTCCTCGTAGAGGGAATGCAGCACCACCGCTGCCGCGCCGGCGTCCTCCAGGCGCAGCAGCGAATCGAGCTGCTTCGATAAAGGCGAAGCGGACGGCACCAGCGGGTTCTTCAGCGTGAGGCCGAGGTATTCGGTAGTCAGATCGATCATCGCAAGTCTCCGTCGTCAGACGCCCGCCTTGGGAGCATCGGCGTGGCCCTGGGCCAGCTCCTGATAGGTCTTGAAGCGCCGGTCGGCCTCCTTCTGGGCTTCCGCCAGCAAGCGCTCGGCCGCTTCCGGATGGCTGCGGGCGAGCATCGCAAAGCGGGTCTCGCTGTCCATGAAGGCCTTGATCGGCTGGCTCGGTGGTGCCGAGTCGAGCTTGAAGGGATTGGCGCCGGCCTCATCCAGCCGCGGGTCGTAGCGGAACAGCGGCCAGTGGCCGGACTTCACCGCCATCTCCTGCTGGTGCTGGTTGTAGAGCATGTCCACACCATGGGCGATGCACGGGCTGTAGGCGACGATCAACGACGGGCCGGCATAGGACTCGGCCTCGTGGAAGGCCCGCAGGGTATGTACGTCCTTCGCGCCGTAGGCCACCGTCGCCACGTACACATGACCGTAGTCCGAGGCCAGCCGGGCCAGGTCCTTCTTGGCAGTCGGTTTGCCACCGGCCGAGAACTTGGCCACTGCACCGATGGGTGTCGCCTTGGAGGTCTGCCCGCCGGTATTGGAATAGACCTCGGTGTCGAGGACCAGCACATTGACGTCGTAGCTCAGCGCCAGCACGTGGTCCAGCCCGCCGTAGCCGATGTCGTAGGCCCAGCCGTCGCCGCCGATGATCCACACTGAGCGGCGGATCAGCCATTCGGCGAGGGAATCCAGCTCCTGGGCGCGGGGATGGGCGCAGCGCGCCAGCACCTGGCGCAACTGGGCGACCCGCTCGCGCTGAGCGCGGAGGCCAAGCTCCTGGCGCTGGTCGGCGGTTACCAGGGCTTCCGCCAGATCGCCACCGATGACGGCGGCCAGTTCCTTCACCAGCATCTGCGCGTAGCTCATCAGCTGGTCCGACGCCAGGCGCATGCCGAGGCCGAACTCGGCGTTGTCCTCGAACAGGGAATTGGACCAGGCCGGCCCACGCCCGGCGCCGTTCACCGTGTAGGGCGTGGTCGGCAGGTTGGCGCCGTAGATCGACGAACAGCCGGTGGCATTGGCCACCAGCATGCGGTCGCCGAACAGCTGGGTGGCGAGGCGGATGTAGGGTGTCTCGCCGCAACCGGCGCAGGCCCCGGAGAACTCGAACAGCGGATCGAGCAACATCGCGCCGGGGATGGTGGCCTGCTTGAGCTGGCTGCGGTCGAACTCCGGCAGCTTCAGGAAGAAGTCGAAGTTGGCCCGCTCCTGCTCGCGCAGCGGCGCCTGGGGTGCCATGTTCACCGCCAGCCGGCTGACGTTGGACTTGTCGTGGATCGGGCAGGCTTCGACGCAATCGCCGCAGCCCGTGCAGTCCTCCGGCGCCACCTGATAACTGATGTGGGTGCCGGCCGGAAAGTCCTTGCTCTTGGCCGGCACGTGCTTGAAGCCCGGAGGTGCATCGACGACCGCCTCGGCTGGGAAGGCTCGCGCGCGGATCGCCGCGTGCGGACAGACGAACACGCACTTGCCGCACTGGGTACACAGGTCCGGCTCCCACACCGGGATTTCCAGCGCGATGTTGCGCTTCTCGAACTGCGCGGTGCCGCTCGGGAAGGTGCCGTCCGCCGGCAGCGCCGACACCGGCAGGCGGTTGCCCTCGCCGCGGTAGATCGGCAGCGTGATGTCGCGCACGAAATCGGGCAGCGCGTGGGCAGGTGCCAGCGGGATCGCGTCGCCATCGCCTGCCAGCCCGGCGAAGGGCACCTCGTGCAGGTTGGCGAGGGTCACGTCAATGGCCTTGTGGTTCAGGTCGGCCAGGCGCCGGCTCTTGCGGCCATAGGTCTTGTCCACCGCCTTCTTGATCGCAGCGATGGCCTGCTCCCGCGGCAGGATGCCGGAGATGGCGAAGAAGCAGGTCTGCATGATGGTGTTGATGCGCCGCCCCATGCCGGCTTCCTGGGCCACCCGGTAGGCATCGATGACCCACAGGCGCAGGCCGCGGGCGAGGATGCCGGCGCGCATCGCAGCCGGCAGGCTGGCCCACACCGCGTCCGCCGGCTGCGGTGTGTTGAGCAGGAAGACGCCACCCGGCGCCGCATGGGCGAGCAGGTCGTAACGCTCCACGAAAACCGTCTGGTGACAGGCCACGAAACCCGCCATGCCAGCCTCCACCAGGTAGCTGGAGCGGATCGCCGCCGGCCCGAAGCGCAGGTGGGATACCGTCACCGCGCCGGACTTCTTGGAGTCATAGACGAAATAGCCCTGGGCCTGCAGCTCGGTAGCCTCGCCGACGATCTTGATCGAGTTCTTGTTGGCCGACACCGTGCCATCCGCGCCCAAGCCCCAGAACACCGCATGCTGCAAACGGCGGGACGCGTCGGTGCGGAAGTCCGCATCCCAGGGCAGCGACAGCTGCGTGAGGTCATCCACGATGCCGACGGTGAAGCGGCGCTTCGGCGCTTCCGCAGCAAGCTCGTCGAACACCGCCTTGGCCATGCCCGGCGTGAATTCCTTGCTGGCCAGCCCGTAGCGGCCGCCGATCACCCGCGGCATTGGGCGCAGGCCGTCGGCTGCGGCTTCCGCGCAGGCGGTCATCACGTCCTTGAACAAGGGCTCGCCGTCGGCGCCGGGTTCCTTGCAGCGGTCCAGCACCGCGATCGCCCGCACGCAGGCCGGCAATGCGGCCAACAGCGCCGCCGCCGGAAACGGCCGGTACAGGCGCAGCTTGAGCAAGCCGACCTTCTCGCCACGGGCCAGCAGGTGCTCGACGGTCTCCTCGGCGGTCTCCGCCGCCGAGCCCATCACCACCATCACCCGCTCCGCGTCGGGCGCACCGACGTAGTCGCACAGCCGGTAGCGCCGGCCGGTCAGCCCGGCGAAGCGATCCATGGCGTCCTGCACGAGGCCGGGAAAGGCGTCGTAATAGGGATTGGCCCGCTCACGGGACTGGAAGAACACATCCGGGTTCTGCGCCGTGCCGCGAATCACCGGATGTTCCGGCGACAGCGCGCGGGCGCGGTGGGCGGCCACCAGCCCGTCGTCGATCATCCCGCGCACGGTGTCCGCCTCGACGGCGACGATCTTGGCGACCTCATGGGACGTGCGGAAGCCGTCGAAGAAGTGGATCACCGGAATGCGCCCGGCGAGGGTCGCCGCCTGGGCGATCAGCGCCATGTCCTGGGCTTCCTGCACCGAATTGCTGGCCAGCAGCGCACAGCCGGTGGCGCGGCAGGCCATCACGTCGGAGTGGTCGCCGAAGATCGACAACGCATGGGTCGCCACCGCCCGCGCCGCCACGTGCAGCACGAAGGGCGTCAGCTCGCCGGCCATCTTGTAGAGGTTGGGGATGAACAGCAGCAGGCCCTGGCTGGCGGTGAAGCTGGTGCCCAGCGCGCCGGAGGTCAGCACTCCGTGCAGCGCGCCGGCCGCCCCACCTTCCGACTGCATCTCGATGATCTTCGGTACCACGCCCCACAGGTTGGGCTTGCCCTGGGCCGCCCATTCGTCGGCCCATTCGCCCATGCTGGAGGACGGAGTGATCGGGTAGATGGCAATCACCTCGCTGCCGAGATAGGCCATCCGTGCGGCGGCTTCGTTGCCGTCGAGGTTGAGACAGGTGCTCATGACGACTCCCTGCGGGAAGCGGCGTCCCTGGTCACCCACAACGGGCAGGCTGAAGACGCGACGCAGCAATGGAGGAATCATAAGTCCGCCCGCCTGGCGGTCCCTTTGACATGGCGCAAAGGAGGATTCGACAGGCCGGGCGCAGCAGCGCTGCCGCCAGCCCCCCGTATTGGCTGGACACCATAAGGGGTCGGAAACCGGCCATGCAAGACGCATTCACGCTTGACGCGCCCGGCAGATCGCCAGCATCATGGGCCCATGAACTTCCCGAAGACCTTCCCGGCCATTTCCATCCGCCGTTGCGCCCTGCGCGCATGGCGCGTTGCCGTTTGTCCGGGGCCGGGATCGGGGTAGTTCGCAGCAGCACTCACCGACATCACCAAGGGCCGCGGATCATCAGACCGCGGCCTTTTTCTTTGCCCTTGAGGATTCATCCCACCCTGCCACGAAAGGTACGTCATGCCGGTTTCCCTCGCCTACCTCGCCATCATCCTGATCTGGTCCACCACCCCGCTCGCCATCCGCTGGAGCACCGAAGGCGCCGGTTTCGCCTTCTCCGCGCTGGCCCGCATGCTGATCGGGGCGCTGGTGGCCGCGGCGATCCTGGGCGTCGGGCGAATCGGACTACCGCTCCACGCCCGCGCCCGCCGGGCCTACCTGGTCGGTGGTGTCGGCCTGTTCGGCATCATGGCACTGACCTACTGGGGCGCACGCTACGTGAGTTCGGGGCTGATTTCCGTGATGTTCGGGCTCTCTCCGCTGATGGCTGGCCTACTGGCCGCCTGTTGGCTCGGAGAGCGCTCCCTGACGCCGGCAAGATTGGCCGGCACGCTGCTCGGCGCCGGCGGGCTGGCGCTGATCTTCATGCCGGATGGTGCAGCCAGCGGCATGAACGTCACAGCCGGCCTGGTAGCCCTGCTGGTGGCCGTATTCATCTCGTCGGCGAGCCTGGTCGTGCTGAAGCGGATCGGCGACGACAGCCCACCGCTGGCCACCACCTTCGGCTCCCTGGCGGTGTCGCTGCCGCTGTTCGGGCTTTTATGGCTGGCCGACGGCGCGGCGCTGCCCGCCGCCCTGCCCTCGCGCACCGCGGCGGCCATCGGTTACCTGGGCATCTTCGGTTCGGTGATCGGCTTTGCGCTGTACTACTACGTGATCAAACATCTGGAGGCCTCGAAGGTCGCCCTGATCACGCTGATCACGCCGGTGATGGCGCTGCTGCTCGGGCATCTGCTCAACCGCGAGGAGATCGGCCCGCAGGTGATGGCCGGCACGGGCCTGATCCTGCTCGGCCTCGTCGTCCATGAGAGCGGCACCTGGCGGCCCGTCCTGGGGCGGCTGCGCGGCGCCCGCGGTTAAACGGGCCCGCGCGGACCGGCGCGACTCAGACCGCGTCGAAAGCGGCGTGGTACTGGACGGTGCCGGACAGCCCGTCCAGGTGGCCGGGCTGCAGTTCGACGACGAGGTAAGCCTCGTCCGGCACTTCATATGCGAAACAGATTCCGTGGCGGGACGCCGGCACGAAGCCGAAGCGCGGGTAATAGGCCGGATGGCCCAGCACCACGACGGCACCGGCCCCCGCCTCGCGGGCCTGGCGCAGCCCCTCGACGACCAGCGCCGAACCGACGCCGCTACGCTGGTATTCCGGGCGCACCGCCATCGGTGCCAGCGCCATCAAACGCGCGCGCGGATAACCGGGCAGGTGGACCGGCGTCAGCAGGATGTGGCCCGCGATGATGCCCTTGTCGTCGGCCACCAGCGACACATAGGGGAAAGTGTGCCCACGCAGGGCGTCCACCAGATCCGCCTCGGCCGGGCTTTCGAAAGCGGCGAGATTGACCTCGCGGACGGCGGCCACATCGGCCGGGGTTTCGTTGCGGATCCGCACGCGGCAGGGTCTCCAGGCAGTCGGGGAAAGCCCGGCAGGATGCCCGTCCTGCCGGGCGGCGTCCACCCTCTCAAGGAAGCGTCGGGCCGCCCCAAGTTTCCTTCTCCCCCGCGGGGGACGGGCCGGGCGCAGCCCGACCCTGGGGGCACTCACCTCTCGGCCTGCACCGCCTCCAGTCGCTCCTTGCGCAGGGACAACCAGACGGACGTGCCGATCAGTGCAGCCACCACGCCGAGGGACAGGCCCACAGGCACATGCACGAGGTCCATCAGCAGCATCTTGCCGCCGATGAAGACCAGCACCGCAGCCAGGCCGAACTTGAGCAGCGAGAAGCGCTGGGCGAAGTCGGCGAGCAGAAAGTACATCGCGCGCAGGCCGAGGATCGCGAAGATGTTGGAAGTCAGCACGATGAAGGGGTCGGTGGTGATCGCGAAGATCGCCGGGATCGAATCCACCGCGAAAATCACGTCGGACGCCTCCACCAGCACCAGAGCCAGGAACAGCGGCGTCGCATAGCGGACCAGGCGGCCGCCCTCCTCCCGCTGCACGAAGAAGTGCTGGCCGTGAAACTCGCTACTGATCTTCATGTGGCCGCGCAGCCAGCGCACCACCGGGTTCCGGTTGAGGTCGGTTTCATGCTCGGCACTGACGAACATCTTCACGCCGGTCAGCAGCAGGAAGGCTCCGAACACGTAGAGCAGCCAGCTGAACTGGGCGATCAGCCAGGCGCCAGCGAAGATCATCAGTGTACGCAGCATGATCGCGCCGGCCACGCCGAACAGCAGCACCCGCTTCTGCAACGCCGGTGGCACCGCGAAGAAGGAGAACAGCATCAACCACACGAACACGTTGTCGACGGCCAGCGCCTTCTCGATCAGATAGCCGGTGACGAACTCCAGCGCCCGCGCGTTGGCCACCTCGCGCCCGGCCGTGCCGTCCAGATACCACCACAGGGCGCCGGCAAACAGCAGCGCGACGCTGACCCACACCACCGACCACAGGCCGGCCTCCTTCAGGGACACCTTGTGTTCCCTGCCGCCACCGACCACCAGCAGGTCGATGGCCAGCATCACCAGCACAACGGCCGCGAAGCCCGCCCACATCCACCAGGTACCGATACTTTCCATGTGAAATCTCCCAAAACGGAACCAAACAAAAAGGCCTTTCGTCCAGCGATGACGAAAGGCCAATGAGCTTGGTCCGGCGGGGGAGCCGGTTTTGCCGGAAGACACTTTGCCATCGCGGCAAAGGTCTTGCTCACAGTCGCCCTTGATTCTCGAACGACTGCCCGGTAGCCGGGAGATCAGCCGCGGCGCCGTGCATGGCACGGCGGGTTCGCACGGCATTCTCCGTCTTGACGGCCCACCGACGTGGAGCTACTCCCCTTTGGGACACTCGAAATATAGAAGCAGCCGCTGCGGAACGCAAGGACCGGCGACGGGACTCAGCCCTCGTCCGGCAGCATGCCGAGGAACTGGGCCTCGATGGTGTCGATGTGGGCGACGCCCACTTCGGCGGCGATCTGGCGGCATAGCTCGAAGGCATCGAGCAGGTCGGCTCGCGTCGTGCAGTTGCGCAGACGCTCGCGTACCGGCAGGTCGGCCTGGCGCAGGCTCTGCTCCATCGCGTTGAGCAGGTACAGACGCGCCAAGGCCAGGGAGCGGCGGCGGCCCGGCTGGGGCTCCGGCCGTGCCAGGGGCCCTTGCAGGCGTGCAGCCGGCGGCACCGAAGCCCTGCTGGCCGGCGGCAAGCCTCCATCCAGCGGGGCGATCAGCCCCAGTTCGCGCAGCTCGGCCAGCGCCTCACGGATGTTGCCCAATGCGGCCGCCGCAGCGCAGAGCTGGCCGACGCTGTTGCGGCCATCCACGAGGATCAGCACGGTCCGCAGACGGTTCGGCACCCGACGGCTGCGGTTCGCGATCTCTGCCAACCCCTCCGCCGTCTTCTCCAGAATCCACTCGTCATTCATTGCGCATACCCTTGCCTGCAACCACATCGGCACCGAGCATACGGTATGAAGACTTCAGCCTTGTGACATCCGTCACGGCTACCGGGGCTGGCGCGGGTGTCGCCCCCAATGGCGGAAACTCGCCGGCGCGTGGGCGAAGACGACCGAAAAGACCAGCACGCTCCAGAACAAGGCCGGACGCCTAGCCTCATCCATGAGGAACCAGCCGAGCAGCGCGAACTTGACGAGCAGGGACAGGCCCGCCGGCTCTGCCAGCCAGCGCGGATTGGACCACGCGTCGAGCGCCGCCATGCCCGCACCCGACAGCACCAGCAGCACGGGGAAATGCGAGTCCGTCACGCCTCCGCCGACCAGGCCGGCACCGACACCGACCACACCGGCCAGATGCGCCGCACGCAGCGCTACACCCAGCCAGCGCCGGCCCGGAAAATCCCGGTAACGGAACGGGGCGCTCACAGCGCTCACCTCAGTCCGCCGTCGGCGGCTCCCAGCTGTAGCCGCGCCGCTCCAGCTCGGCGGTAATCAGCGCCATCGCCTCGTCAACGCGGGCAGCCGGCCCCTTCATGCCCAGTTCGATGTGACGCCGTCCGCCCTCCCCGCCCACGCTGGGCAGGCTGAACAGGGTAGCGTCGGGAAACTCGAGGGTGATGCGTTCCATCAGGTCGATCAGCTTGCCTTCCATCGCGTCCCACACGATCACCGAGCGCTCCACGTAGTCGGCCTGGTGATGCAGGTGCTTGAAGTGCGTGTCGAGCACCCACTCGACCATTGGCCAGGCCATGATCGGAAAACCCGGCACGAAGAAGTGTTTGCGGATCGAGAAGCCGGGAATCCGGTTGTAGGGATTCGGTACGATGTCGCTGCCTTCCGGATAGACACCCATTTGCAAGCGTTGCGGCGTGGTCTCGTCGCCGAAGCGGGCACGGATCTCGGCCTCGGCCTGCGGATGCAGGGCCAGCGGCAGGCCCAACGCCTCGGCCGCCGCCTGGCGGGTGTGGTCGTCCGGTGTGGCGCCGATGCCGCCGAAGCTGAACACGATGTCGTCGCTGGCGAAGCTCTCCTTCAGCGCCTGGACCAGGCGCGGACGCTCGTCCCCCACGTAACGCACCGACGCCAGGCGCAGACCGCGGGCCTTGAGGAGTTCCAGCACCTTGACCAGGTGCTTGTCCTCCCGGCGACCGGACAGGATTTCATCGCCGATGATGATGGCGCCGAAGGCCGGCTGGGTTGTTTGAGTCATTCACTGCACCTCGATGATGTTCTCGTTCTGCCGCGCCACGCGTAGCGCCGACAGCAGGTAATGGACGAAGGCCAGCCCCGCCAGGGCCGGCGCAAACAGGTTGAGGACCGGCACGTGGGCCATCACCGCCCCCACCAGGCCGACACCGAACAGGCCGCTGGCCTCCTGGCGTGGCAGATCCTTCATCTCGAACTTGTCGGCATGGGCCATCAGCGCATCGTAGCGGAAGGCCCGCTGGTTGAGCCACGCGGTCAGCAGCAGGGAGATCAGCAGCCCGACGCCGGGGATCAGCCACAGGGGCAGGCTGAGGACCAGCAGCACGAGGAACTGCAGCACCGAGGTCAGTGCATTCCACACGCTGCCGATCTGGCTGCCGCCGGCGCGCCGGGCCACGTCGGCATAGTCGATGGCGGCCACTTTCTCGGTCATCAGCGGCAAGGCCACCGCCGCCACCAACGCAGCCGCCGTCACGTAGATGATCGGCAGCGCGAGCAGCACCAGGCCCAGCTTGAACATGAACAAGGCCACCAGCAGCGCAGTTTCCGAATCGGCCAACCAGGGGCCGACCAACGGCAGGCGGGTGATCAGGTCGGTGCCGACGGCCACGATGCTGCCCCAGCTGAGGATCAGCGTGGTCGTCCAAAGGGCTGCCGCAGCGAGCGTCGGCCACAGCAGATGCCACAGCACGCCCGGCCGGCCGAGGCTGCGCAGCGCGGAAAAATAAGACAACAGGACGGATTTCATGCTTTCGGGTCGATCCTTTCAAATGGTGGGCGCGGACATCGCGGTGGCGACTCTGATGGATCACCGCAACAGCCGCGGGGTTCCGCAATGCAACATCATGCTCTAGCGGCGCCCGTCGCTCACCATCACACCGCAGCCCCGCAGGCCGCGCGCAACCGCATCCGCCGTCAGAGCCCGCCGCGCGGCCCCGGCCAGCTGGCGCTCCTCGTCGCGATTGACGATGACCCCGGCCTCCAGCAGCACAGCCGGCACGGTCGCGGTCTTCAGCACCACCAGGTTGTCGTAGTAATACACGCCTTGCGCCGCGTCGGCCCATTCGAGTCCCAGGCCAGGCGCTGCGGCATGGTGGGTCGCGACCGGCAGACCGGCATCCCGTAAGGCCGCGCCGATGGCACGGGCGCAGGCCAGGCTCTGGTCCAGCTGCGGATTGAGGCGCGACACATACAGCGAGAAGCCAGCGAAGCCGTCCGCATGGCGCAGCGCGCGCCCGTTCCAGACCCAGGGCTCCAGCTGGCTCTCATGCACCGAATCATGGTGGACCGACAGGAAGAAACCCGCTCCGGCCTCTTCCGCCTGACGTGGCCGTTCACGCAGCTCGGCCATCTCGCCACGCCAGCCGATCAGCCGCACTGGCACGCCCTCCACCGCCAGCCGCGCCGCCAGCACTGCGGCGAGGGACTGGTTGTACTCGAACTCGGTGATCCCATAGGCGCTGGTCGCCCCCGGACGTTCCAGGTAGTGGCCGACATCCACCGCGATCGGCACCGCCTCCGCCAAGCCAGCCAGTGCGGCCAACAACAGCGCGACGACCCGACGCTTCACTCCTCGCTCACCTGACGAGCGCGGAAGCCCCTATCGGCCAGCATCGCCAGCAAGCCCTTCGGCCCGCCGAAGTGCCCAGCACCAACGGCGATGAAGGGCCGCCGGCCGCTGCGCAGGCGCGCCACGATGGACTCGGCCATCTCCCGGTTTCGGCTGTCGAGCAACTCGGCGAGCATCGGTGTCATGGCTTCGACGCTGGCCTCCTCACGCAGCATACGGTCCACCGCCACACTGTCGCCGCGCCGCCAGGCCGTCAGCAGGCGACGGAAATAGGGCTCCGCCTCATCCCTTTCGATCAGGCCAAGCGTTTCGGCCAGACTCGCCACCTGCGCGGCGTCGCCGCCGGCCCCCATCGCCGACACCTGCCGCTCGACGGTCTCCAGCGCCCACACGGACTGGCCACGGGCCCGCGCGCTGCGGGCCAGCCACAGGTCGACGCCCTGGCTGGTCCCCAGCCCGGCCCGCTGGGCCGACTGCAAGGTCAGCAAGGTACCGACCATCCAGGGCTGCATGCGCTGCATGGCGTCCGCAGGCAGTCCGTAGCGAGTCAGCACGCGGGCCAGGCGGCCCCGCAGCTCGGGGGACAGCATGTCGTCGAGCCGCCGCCCGGCGGGCAACAGGCTGACCTGCAGCAAGCGCGGCGACAGAGCCGGATCCTCCGGATCCAGTTCCAGCCCGAGGCTGTCCGCCTCCGCCAGCGCCGCCCGAACCCTCCCCGGCAGCGGAAAGCAGCCCGCGTCGCAGACGTGAATCGTGCCGTACAGCCAGGCCCGCGGCCGGCCCTGCTCGTCGCTGAGCTCCCATAGATACAGCGGCCCTTTTGCCACGGCGCTGCCCGCCAGACCCAGCAGGCCCAGCAGCAGCCAGAGCTGCCTCCACCACCTCATCCCCATCCTCACGCCCACATCCCACCCGCTACAATGCGCGTCCACAGAAAAGGCGCATCATGCCCCAAACACAGCCTCTCCCGCCCGCCATCCTGCTGATGGGCCCCACCGCCAGCGGCAAGACCGCCTGCGCGCTGTCCCTCGCCCAGCGGCTGCCGGTGGAAATCGTCAGTGTCGATTCGGCGCTGGTGTACCGCGATATGGACATCGGCACCGCCAAGCCCAGCCGGGACGAGCAGGCCGTCTGCCCGCACCACCTGATCGACATCGTCAGCCCCGAGGAAGCCTATTCTGCCGCCCGCTTCTGCGAAGATGCGCGTCGCCTGATGGTCGAGATCACCGCCCGCGGCCGCATCCCGCTGCTGGTCGGCGGCACCATGCTGTACTACAAGGCATTGCGCGAAGGCCTGTCGGACCTGCCGGAGGCCGATGCCGAACTGCGCCGGGAGATCGAGGACGCCGCAGCCCGCGACGGCTGGCCGGCGCTGCACGCCGAGTTGGCCCGGCTTGACCCTGATGCCGCCGCCCGCCTCGAACCCAACGACGCCCAGCGCATCCAGCGCGCGCTGGAGATCGTCCGCCTCACTGGCCAGCCGCTGGCCGCCAGCTACGCCCGCCGGGAGCAGCACACCGACAGCCACCGCTACATCCCGCTCGCATTGACGCCCAGCGACAGGGCCGTGCTGCACGCCCGCATCGCCCGCCGCTTCGACACCATGCTGCTGGCCGGCTTTGTCGATGAGGTCATCACGCTGCGCAAGCACTACCAGCTCGACCCGAATCTGCCGTCGATGCGCTGCGTCGGCTACCGCCAGGCCCTTGAGTACCTCGACGGCTACATCGACCTGCCGACCATGCGCGACAAGGGCATCTTCGCCACTCGCCAGCTCGCCAAGCGGCAGATCACCTGGCAGCGCAACTTCCGCGAGAACTGGGGCGACCTGGTGGAAATCGACTGTCTCTCCGACGACCTGGCAACGCAGGTGTGCACGCACGTCGAACAGGCCTTGTGAGCACGGCCCGCTTGCCCGGATACTGAACGTCAGGTATCGACTCTCCGTCAGGAATCACGCCATGCCCTTCCTGCACATCCGCTCCCAGGCCTTCCCCGACGCACGGGACACCGGGCCACTGCTCGACGCAATCCGCCTCGACCTGGCCCATGCCGTTGGGCTGGCACCTGAGCAGGTTTCCGTAAGCTGGACCTTCCTGGCCGAACAACATCCGGCCGTCGCCGGGCTGGCCATGGCTCTGATGTCCGGCAACGCCCAGCCGGTACTGGCCGAGCTGCGGGTGACCGAGGACGGCATGGGGGGCATTCAAACGGACGCTCTGCTCAAAGCAGCCGTCATGGGCATCGCGCGCCACGCGGGGATACCCGAAGACCAGGTCTTCGTCGCCTATCGTCCGACCACGGCGGACAGCGATACCGAATTCGATACCAGATCGATAAACCGCTGGTAAGCTGCGGCGTCCTTACGAGTGGATTCCACCGATGCGTAGAACCCTGCAGCCCCTGTATGCCGTGGTGGCCCTCGCCGTAGCCCTCACCTGCGCAACGGCCCATGCAGAGCGCGACCCCGACACCCCGGATGACACCTCCGACGACATCCCGTCGGTCGAAACCCCCGGCGGCGATGCCGCAATGCCCGTGGCCCCGGAACTGCCCAGCCCGACGGTCCAGGCCATCATCCCGGCCCAAGTCAGCTGGGTCGAGCCGCCCAATCTACCGGGCCTGCAAGCCGCCTGGCTGATCGGCACCGAAACGGGCCCCGGCCCCTACGCGCTCCGCCTGCGCCTGGCCCAGGGCGGGCGCATCGGCGTGCATGTCCATCCGGACGACCGGATCACAACGGTACTGTCGGGCACCCTGTACGTGGGCTTCGGCACAATCTTCGACGAAACGCGGGTCCAGCCCGTCCCGGCCGGTGCCGTCTACCTGGCGCCCGCCGACCAGCCTCACTACGTGTGGGCACGGGACGGCGACGTGGAATACCAGGAAAGCGGCTTCGCCCCGACAGCGACCAATTTCGACGTGCGCTGAGTCTCCTTCGGGTTCCCCCGAAGCAGCCTCCAGGGCCCTTGTGGAGGTGCATCGTTTCCCCCCACAAGACACCCACATGGAATCCCCACGAGGCCCTCGTCAGAAAGAAGCCTCAGGCGGACACCGTGATGCTGCTGGCGCTGCTCGTGCTGTCCGACGTGCCGCTGTTCGAACCATAAGTACGCATCAGCTCCATGAGGCGGTGCATCATCCTCCCTTCGTGGTGGCTGGTCACGGAGCTGGACGCCACGGCGGACGCCGAGTCGGTGGAGGACGTCGCCGTCGCGGTGGCGCTCGCCGAGGCGGACGACGTGGTGTTCTGGGACTGCTCGTACGCCATCGCCTCCTGCAGCGTCACCTTGCCGTCGCCGTCGGTATCGGCCTTGTCGAAGTTATTGACGACGTCGGAAATCATGCTGGAGCGCTGGCTGTCGGTCGAGCCGATCTGCTGCAACTGGCTGGTGAGTTGGTCCTTGGTAAAGCTGGTGTCGTTCTGATCGTCACCGTCCCCATCGCCATCCCCGTGGTGACCGTGGGGCGGCGGCATGCCACTCGCACCCTGCATGCGGCTACTGAATGCCTGGCTGTCGAGAGCCTCGGCGAGCTTCTGCAAGCCACTCGAAAACTCGCTTTCCGTCAACTGCCCGTTGCCGTCGCTATCCAGCGCCGAGAAAAGCTGGGTGGCGTCCGTCGAAGCCTGGCTCGATGCGGACGAGGACGCAGACGAATCCGTCGCCGCGCTGGAGGATGAAGACGACGCCGACGAATAGACCTGATTGAAGGCCGACTCCAGATCGCTTTCCTGGATATAGCCCTGGCCCTTGGTGTCGAGTTTGGAGAACAGCTTGCTTGCAAGCTCGGCCGGATCGGGGCGCGTTCGCGTCGTGTATGCCGAAACGGAGCTGTAGTTGCTGCCTACGCTGCTGACCATGATGCATTCCTTTCCGTAAGTGACCGGGAAAAGCCGAGACGCTTTCCGGGCCCGCTTCCGCCGACTGCGGACCAGGCTCTGCTCTTTAGCAACTTAACGGCCGGAATGCCCCTATCTGACCGACACAAGGGGTTAAGACGGGTAAAGTTGGGTTAAGCCAAATCCCCGGAAACAGCAGCTTCCCGCAACTTTGAAGCGGAACCGGAAGCCCCACGCGGACCTTCGAAGGCAGAACGGAAAAAACTGCCGGCGGGATCCACCAGCCGCAGTCGCAACGGTCCGCATGTCCCGCCAGCCTTTTAACCCATTTTGGGGAAAAGCCCGCCCACCGGCAAAACTCGCCCCCGGCCGGCAAATCGACAGGTGCTTCAGTAATGGCCCCGCCCTTCACAGCCCGGCTCAGGGTAGGGATAAAGCATGTTGAAGGCCTCGCTGCGGCCGTCCGGCTGCACCAAGCGCACGTGCTCGCGGCGGAACTCCCGGGCCTGCCGGAGGCCGCAGGCGTGGGCGATCATGTCGATCTCCCGGTTCATGTTGCGAGCGTAGTTGGCAACCCGCAGGTATTTCTCCTCCACCACCAGCCCACGCTGCAGCTTGGCGTTGTGGGTGGTGATGCCCGTCGGGCAGGTGTTCTGGTGGCAGCGCATGGCCTGCACGCAACCCAGCGAGAACATGAAGCCCCGCGCGGTGTTCACGAAATCCGCCCCGCAGGCCAGCGCCCAGGCGGCCCGCGCCGAGGTGACCAGCTTGCCGGAGGCGATCACGCGGATACGCTCGCGCAGGTCGAACTCGATCAGCGTATCCACCACCCGCGGCAGCGCCTCGTCGATGGACAAGGCCATGTGATCGGCCAGCGCCTGTGGCGCCGCGCCCGAACCGCCCTCGCCGCCATCCACGGTGATGAAGTCCGGCGCGTCCTGCGGCCCGCGCCGCACGATGGCCTCGCACAACTCGTGCATGAAGCGCCGCCCGCCAATGGCCGTCTTGATGCCGGTCGGCTTGCCAGTCACCTGGCGAACGCGCACGACCATGTCCAGCAGCTCATTCACGTTGGCCACGTCCCGGTGGCGGTTGGGGCTGATCGAATCCACGCCCACCGGGATGCCGCGGATCGCCGCGATCTCCGGCGTCACCTTGGCGGCCGGCAGCACGCCGCCCTTGCCCGGCTTGGCCCCCTGGGAAAGCTTGATCTCGAAGGCCCGCACCGTCTCGTGGGCAGCCAGCTCGCGCAGGCGTTCGTCAGACAGATGGCCGTCCGCGTCGCGCACCCCGTACTTGGCGGTGCCGATCTGCATGATGATGTCCGCCCCGCCTTCCAGGTGGGCCGGTGCCAGCCCGCCTTCGCCGGTGTCGATCCAGCAGCCGGCCTCCGCCGCGCCCCGCGACAGGGCCTGCACCGCCGGCTTCGACAGTGCGCCGTAGCTCATGCCGCTGATATTGACGATGGAGCGCGCGGTGAAGGGCTTGGCCGCGTAGCCTACCCCGATGCTAAGTGGTGCGGTGGGCTCCTGCTCGTCCTCTAGCACCGGGAAGCCGGCGTTCACGAAGATCAGCGCACCGGGATGGCGCATGTCGTAGGTGGAGCCGAACCCGATCACCCCGCCCTCGTTCTTGGCGAGGCGATACACCCAGCCACGGGTGGCCCGGTTGAAAGGCATCTCTTCCCGGTCACCGAGGAAGAAGTACTGGCGGAAATATTCGCCGAGCTGCTCGAAGAAATAGCGCAGATGCCCGACCAGCGGGTAGTTGCGCAGGATCGCATGCTTTTTCTGGGTGATGTCCTGCACATACCAGTAGGTCGTACCGCCCACCAGTATCAGGGCGATCAAGACTCCCAGGCTAACCTCCAGCACCCCCATCATCGTGCCCATGACGCGCTCCCCCCAAGTGTTAGAATTCGGGCCGATACATCTTAGGTGAACCCCGATGGAATTTGCAGAACAGCTTCGCGTTGAAGTCCAGCGCTCCGTGGCGGCCTCCCTGGCCGAAGACATCGGCACCGGCGACCTCACCGCCCGCCTCATCCCCACCAACCGCACCGCCCGCGGCCGCGTGATCACCCGCGAAGATGCCGTGCTGTGCGGCACCGCGTGGTTCGACGCCGCCTTCACCGCGCTGGAACCCGACGCCTCGGTGATCTGGCACGCCCGCGACGGCGAGCGCATCAAACCCGGCCAACTGCTGTGCGAAGTGGATGCCAGCGCCCGCGCGCTGCTCACCGCCGAACGCACCGCGCTGAACTTCGTTCAGCTGCTGTCCGGCACCGCGACCCTCACGTCCACCTTCGTGCAGGCCGTGGCCGGCACCCAGGCCAAGATCGTCGATACCCGCAAGACCCTGCCCGGCCTGCGCCTGGCGCAGAAGTACGCGGTCAAGGTCGGTGGCGGCACCAATCATCGCGTCGGCCTCTACGACGGCATCCTGATCAAGGAAAACCACATCATCGCGGCCGGCAGCATCAAGGCCGTGATCGAGCAGGCCCGCGCCATCGCCCCGTCCAACGTATTCATCGAAGTCGAAGTCGAGAATCTGGTCCAGCTCGAGGAAGCCCTTGTCGCTGGGGCCAAGATGATCCTCCTCGACAACATGAGCCTCGACGAGATGCGCGACGCGGTCGGCATCAACAAGGGCCGCGCCGAACTGGAAGCCTCCGGCGGCGTCAACCTGGAACGCGTGCGCGCCATCGCCGAAACCGGCGTGGACCGCATCTCCATCGGCAGCCTGACCAAGGACGTGCGCGCCATCGACCTGTCCCTGCGCCACGTCGAGGAATAAGCCGCAACCCACGCGGGCCCGGCCGGGTGCCGGGCCTTTTTCATTTCAGGAATCGTGTCTCCGACCATGAACATCGAATTCGACGGTCCCATCTCCACCGCCAACGCGAACACCCTGCGTCAGGTCATCGAAGCCCTGCTGGAACGCATCCAGGACCGGGACGAGGAGCTCGACCTGTCCAGCCTGTCGCGCATCCGCGTCGTCGACGACCTGCCTGCCGCCGAGCGGCATTTCGGCGCCGCGCCAGTCGCCGACGAGCATCTGTCGCGCATCGTCGCCGACGAGGGTAAGTTGGCCCTGCTCTTCGATGGCAGCAAGCTGTGGCAGATCCTGTCCGGTGACGGCGCCGAGATCGCACGCCTGATCCACCACCTGCACAAGGAATGCTGGCGCCTGCATGATGCCCAGGCCACTCTGGAAGCCGCATCCGACGCACCGCTGGCCCGGGCGCTGGCGCCCATCGTCAGCGCCATGTGGCAGGAATACCGCATCAACCGGCGCAGCGCCTGGTCGGTGCCGGCCGACGCCGACCTGCTGCTGAACCACCTGGCCGCGCTGCTGCAGGCCCTGCCGGACGGCATGCAGGAGGAAATCACCCTGTACTTCGCTGACCAGGACCTGGACGGCCTGTTCGCCAAGAGCCTCGGTCGCATCGCCCACCTGATGCAGGCCGTAGCCCACGTACAGGGCTACCTCGACGGCCTCGGCCAGCCGCTGTCCGCCATCAGTGCCGAGATGCATGAGCTGGTGTCCAAGTCCTTCCTGTCGCCGATCTGGGCCGCCACCGCCCAGCACCTGGCCGCCGGGCACGCCATCGGCCCCGGCGAACTGGCCGACATCCCGCTGCGCCGCGACGTGCAGGCCGCCTTTGCCAGCTTCGGCCTGCAGATCCGCGAAACCGACGACGGCAGCGACGTGTGGGTGGACGTGCAGCCGCTGACCAAGCCCGAAACCCTGCACTGAGCCCCCTGGGCCCGGCGGCAGCTTAGGGGGCTTCCGCGAAGCAGGCCCGCTGGCGACCACCGCTCTTGGCCCGGTACATGGCCTTGTCGGCCATGGCGATGAGCTCCGTGGCGCCGGTTGCATCATGGGGATAGCGGGATACGCCGATGCTGCCGCCGGACTGCAAGGCCTGGCCCTTATGCATGACGGGCTGGGCCAGCGCCCCCAGCGCTTTCTCGGCCAGGTGCGCAATGGCTTCGGGATCATCGGCACCGTCGAGCAGCACGATGAACTCGTCACCGCCCAGGCGGGCCACCGTATCGCTGGCCCGCACCAGCTGCTGCAGGCGCACGGCAGCGGCGCACAGCACCGCATCCCCCGCCGCATGCCCGAGGCTGTCGTTGATGATCTTGAAGTTGTCCAGGTCGATGAACAGCAGCGCCAGATGCCCGTCCTTGCGCCGCGCATGGGCCAAGGCCTGGTCGAGGCGGTCGAGGAACAGGCGCCGGTTCGGCAGCCCCGTCAGGCTGTCGTGGCTGGCCAGGCGGTCGAGGGCACGTTGCTTCTCTTCCAGGCTGTCGAACTGGACGCGGATCTGCTGCTGCATGTCCTCGATGCTGCGCGCCAGCACGCCGATCTCATCCTGCCTGGCGCTCGGCAGGCGTCCACCGGGCAGGCCGGGCGCATAACCACGCACCGCCAGCACGATCTGGTTGAGCGGCCGGGTCAGCGCCCGTGCCAGCAGGAAGGCCAGCAGCACGGCCAGCGCGCTGAAGCCCACGACGATACGCAGCGTTGCGCTCCCAAGACGGGCGCTCTGTTCAACCACCGCAGCAAGCGGCTGGGACAAGCCCAGGATGAAATCGTCCTCACTATGCAGGCTGGTGAAATGCTGGCGTACGAAAGCCGCCACCACGGCCTCCCGCCCTGCTGGCCGGGACGTGGTCACCAGTTGGCCAGCCTGCTCCGTCCGCCCCGTCAGCAAGGCTTCGGTCGCCGGAAACTGTTCCTGCACGGAGGCCCGCTGCCCACGATCGAAGGCAAAGGCCTGGCCGGGGTCGGGATGAACCAGGAAATCGCCACGCCCGTTGCTCAGATAGAGCTGCAGACCGGGCGGCAGGTCGGCCGCCAACTGGGCAAACAGGCCGTTCAGGTCCACGTTGATCACTACCAGGCCGAGCACCGGCCCGTCCGCCCGATCCCGGATCGGCGCAGCCACCTGCAGTGACGGCTTGCCCTGCCCCGCATGGGCGCCGACTTCGTGGTTGATCTCCGCCCGCGAGACATACACCGCCCCCGCCGGCAGGTTCACCGTCTCGAAGACATACGGGTAATGCCCTTTTTCCTGCAGCTCATCCCCTTCGATACGCACCACGCCACTGACGTCCCGGTCGACACGAATCCTCTCAAGGCCATGGTCGGCAGCGTCGATGAGGCGCATCTGAAAATACTCGGGGTGGGTTTCAAGCATACGCTGGAAGAGTAGCGCCACATTGCGCTCGCTGCTGATCTGCATGGCCGGGTCGGCACGCCGCAGCAGGCGTGCGGCCTGGGGATGCTCGGCGATCAGGCACACGTCGCGGGCGGTGTTCTCGAGGCCGACCGTCAGCTGGCGTACCAGCACCCGCGTCGACGTGAGCAGGCGCTCTTCCGCCGCAGCCACCAGCATCGCGCGGCTCTCGGCGTAGCCGTAGTAGCCGGTCAGCCCGGCTGCCAGCACTCCGACGAGGGCCAGCGCAAGGCCCAGGCGTACCGCGATGCCTACCTTCATGGCCCCAGCACCCGTATGGCCCGGTCGCCCGAGTGGATGCGCGCCCACAAGGCTTCCCGCCGGGGCGCATCCTCGACCGCTGCCAGCCAGACGATGCGGTCCGACGAAGTGCCCGCATCCGACTCGACCAGGGTGTTGGCCAGGCCCTGGCGACGGGCCAGCAGGCCGCTGGCCGTGTCGCCGAGCAGGTGGTCTATCCAGGCATGGACCAGATCGACGTCCCGGGCGCCGCGGGTGACTGCCCAGCAGTCGAGCCAGGCCAACGCACCTTCGCGGGGAATCACGTAGCCCACGTCCGCCCCAGCGGCACGCAGCATGTGCAACTGCTGCAATCCGTAGTTGGCGAACATCAGCGCGACACGATGGCGCAGGAACAACTGCACCGACTCCTCGGGACGGTTGTAGAAGCCCAGTACGTTACGGCGTAGTGCGATCAGCTTGTCCACCGCCCGTGCCCACTCAGAGCCCTGCAGACGAAATGGCGATGGAAAGCCGAGCGCCTGGGCTGCCAGCGAAAAACTGTGGGCACCACCGCTGTAGGCCAGCACCTTGCCCTTGTAGCGGGGCTCCCACAGTACCGAAATGGACGCGGGGGCTTCGGCAAACTGGCGGCGGTCATAGATCAGCCCCATCGTCGAATACGTGTAGGGAATCGCATAGGCCTCGGCCCTGCCCTGGCGGACATGGACCAGTCCCGGGATATCGGCCAGTTTGCGGAAACGCGGCAACTGGCGGCGCGTACCGGCGATCCGCGCCGGATCCACCGGCTGGACCAGATCGGCGGCGATGTAGCGTTGCAGTTCGGCGGTATTGACGGCCATGACGTCAAAATCACGCCCACCGTTGGCACTGACCTTCTGCCACAGGCTCTCGTCGGTATCGACCACCGTCAGCTCGACCCGCACACCGCTCTTCTGCTCGAAGCTGCGGATCACTTCCGTATCCGCATAGCCCGGCCAGGCGAGCACGCGCAATACGCCGGCCGCATCGGCGCCCGCCGCAAAAACGCCGGACAGGATAACGGCCACCAGCCTCACGAGCGGCACCAGACGGAGGGATACACCACGCAACTTCATCCGAAGGATGATACGCGTCGCGCCCCGCGCCTCGGTGGCACTCCGTCACTCAAAATCCGTGCGGGAACGCCCAGTACGGGCATCGACTCACAGCAACTTGTGCAATCGTTCCAACAACCGCGGCAGCTCGTTCTCCAGTTCGACCAGCGCCGTTCGCGATGCCGCCGCGGCCCCTTCTGCGCCTCCCTTCAGCGGCGCCTCGACCGCAGCGGCGACCTGCTGGATGCGCACCAGCCCCAGACTGGCCGCACTGCCCTTGAGGGAATGGGCGGCCCGCTGGGCGGCATCCAGGTCGCCGGCATCCAGCGCCCCCCGGATACGTACGACCTCCCCCTCATGGGTATCGACGAACATGGCCAGCAGACGCCGATAGGTGGCGAACTTCCCACGGACCAGGCTGAGTCCGAAAGCCAGATCCACGCCATCGATGCCGGCCAGAGCCTCCCGCAGCGCCTGCTCCCTCCCGGCCGATACCGCCGCGTCACCGTGCTCGCCGTGGCTGGCCACCGGCATCGGGGCCAGGGGCGGCATCCAGTGGATCAACGCGGCAAACAGGCTGTCGGGGTCCACCGGCTTGGCGACGTGGTCGTTCATGCCGGCCTCCAGGCAAGCCCGCCGGTCTTCGTCAAAGGCATTTGCGGTCATCGCCAGGATGGCCAGGGACTTGCACTGGGGCAGTTGACGCAGAGCGCGGGTCGCCTCCAGACCATCCATATTCGGCATCTGCACATCCATCAAGACCAGGTCGTAAGCGGTGTGGGCAGCCTTCTGCAACGCTTCGACGCCATCATTGGCAACATCCACACGCAGCCCGGTTTCCTCCAGCAGCGCGAGGGCCACTTCCTGGTTCACCGGATTGTCCTCGGCCAGCAAGATATAGCGGCCGCGCAGCGGCGACAGATCCACGGCCGCCGGCGCAGCCGGACGCGATGTCACGCCGGAGAACACCTCGACGATGGCATCGTGCAGCATCGATGGCGTGACCGGCTTGCTCAACTGGGACTGGATGCCCATCGTGTGGAGTTGCTCGACGGTCCACTCGCTGCTGTAGGCGGTGGCCAGGATGATCTTCGCGTCGGAACCGAGGGCCTGGATCCGACGGCTCGTCTCGATGCCGTCCATGCCTGGCATCGCCCAATCCATCAGGATGAGGTTGAACGGGCTGCCACCCAGCAGCGCCTCACGGGCCAGAGCCACCGCATGCTCACCGGAATCCGCCGTCGTCACCCGCACGGCGAACGCATTGAGCATGTCCTCCAGCGCCGTGCGCGCGTCGGCATTGTCGTCCACCACCAGCACGTGCAGGGTCTCGTCGAGCTTCACCCGGCCACGGGGGGCCGGAACATCGGCGGCACGCTGCAAAGGCAACTCGAACCAGAAAGTACTGCCCTTGCCGAATACGCTGTCGACGCCGACACGGCCCCCCATCAGTTCGACCAGACGCTTGCTGATCGCCAGTCCAAGACCGGTGCCGCCGAACTTGCGGGTGGTCGATGCATCGGCCTGTGTGAAGGCCTGGAACAGGCGGGTACGCTGCTCTTCGCTGAGGCCGATGCCGGTATCGCTGACTTCGAAGCGCACCATCACCGCGCTGGAATCCTCGCCCAGCAGTCGCGCCCGGAAGATCACGCAGCCGGCATCGGTGAACTTGACCGCGTTGCTGGCGAAATTGACCAGGACCTGCCCGAGGTGCATCTGGTCACCGTGCAACATCACCGGGATGGCCGGGTCGATGCGGTTGATGACCTCCAGCCCCTTCTCGGCAGCCCGGTCGCAGATCAGATCGTTGAGGTTGCGGAAGACCCGGTCGAGCTCGAAATCGGCGTTCTCGATGGTCAGCTTGCCGGCCTCGATCTTCGAGAAATCGAGGATGTCGTTGATGATGCCCAGCAGATGGCGCGCCGCCTGGGAGATCTTGTCGAGCTGCTCGATCTGCCGCGAATCCACTGCCGAACGGCGGATCAGGTGGGTCAAGCCGACAATCGCGTTCATTGGCGTGCGTATCTCGTGGCTCATGTTGGCGAGGAAGCTGCTCTTGAAACGGCTTGCCTCCTCCGCGGCCTCCTTGGCCACGGCCAGCTCGCGGGTGCGCTGGTCCACCAGATCCTCCAGGTGCAACTGGATGTCCCGCAGCTCGTGGGTACGCTGGTCGAACATACCAGCCAACTCTTCCAGTTCGTCGTGGGTACCCAGCGGTGCGCAATGGCGCTCCGGGCTGCCGTCGGCGGCGGCCACCCGCTCCCGCAGCAACACGATGGGGCGCGACACCGAGAAGCCGATCCAGTAGGCGATTGCGATCGCCACCAGGGTCAGGACCAGGCCCAGCAGCGCCACGTCACGGATGGCACTGAAGGCCGGGGCGAGGTAGTGCTGGCGTGGCGCCGACACTTCGAGCTGCAGCCCGAGGCCGTCGAGGAAGCTGCGGTTGTTGTCATTAACGGCCTTCCGAGCGATCAGCAGGTCGCTCGCATCGGAGGCCGGATGCGCGAACAGGGTCTGGTCCGCCACCAGCAGGCGGTGGCCGAGCAGCGGGTCGGCGGGCAGCACGCGACGGGCCACGGCCCCCAGGTCGTACACCACCACCAGAACCCCTTGCGTGGTGCTGTAATAGGTCACCGGCACGAAAACGACCCAGTGCCCGTGGCTGCGATCGATCAGGTAGCTGACCACGCCATTGGCCAGGGTGCTGCGCAGTTCGGCCGAAGCCTCGTAGGTCGGCAGCGTATCCAGCGTCGAATACACCGGCTTGCCGTCATAGCCGAGCAAGGCCACCGCGAATACGTCGCGCCCCTCGCGGAAGTTCTTGATCAGCTCCGGCAGGTAGGTCTCGCGCCCCTGGGCATCGTTGAGGCCGTTCACCACCAGCGGGTTCCTGACCAGCACGTTGGCGCTTTCGAGCAGATAGTCGAAACGCTGCAGCAGCAGCCGGGCGTCCTGGCGGGCTCGCTCTTCCAGTTCGTGGGTCAGGTTGGTGGTGATCGCCGAATGGAGGCGAAAGCCCACCGTGGTCGCCACGGTGACCATCGACAGCGCGACGAACAATCCAAAAACCCAGGTGATCCGCCGGCGGACGCTCCGGGTGATGAAGGCCAGTTTCATTCTGCGGCCACGATACGGCCGCGGGCGTCGAAACGCGCCAGGCGCAGTTGCCCGCGGTCGAGCGCATCATGACGCTCCGCAGTGAAAGGCTGCTTGTAATCGCGCAGCACGCCCGGGTAAGCCCCCAGGGACTCCAGCGCACTGCGCACTGCGGCATGATCGTCCGGCCGCGCCTGGCGCGCGGCCCGGGCCAGCATGAGGGTCAGCTCATAGGCATGCACGCTGGCGATCAGGGATGGCACCATCTCGTCCCGGCCAAGGCCGTAGCGCTCCCGGTAATGGTCAAGGAACTTCCTGAAGCGGGGATGCGTTGACGCATCGTCCATCAGGATGGACTGCACGAAGCGCAGATCCACATGCTGCAGTGCACCCTGGGTGGTCTGCCAGAAATTGCCGCCGGTCAGCGCCACGTGCGCGAACACCGGCAGGGGTTTGTCCTGGCGTGCCAGCGCCTGCACGATCTTCTGGCTCTCGAGCGCGTTCGATACCAGCACCAGCGCCGCCACATCGCTGCCGGCAATCGCATGCAGCCGGGCCTCGGTCCCCGCATCGCCCACATTGAACCACTCGATCTCCACGCGGCCTGCCGGCAGTTTGTCGATTATCGGCTTGAGCACCTCGTCGTTGCTGCGCCCCCAGGCCGAACGTTCGAGCAGCACGACCACCCGGCCGCCGACGCGCAATGCGTGCTCCAGCAGGAAGGGCGCCGCCAGGCTGTCGCTGACCGAAACGCGGAAGGTGTAGTTCGGTCGATGCCCGTGCTCGACCAGGCCACGCCCGGTTCCCCACGGAATCAGGAAGGGGATCTGCAGGCGGTGGATGTCCTCCAGTTCATCCGCAATGACGGCCGTCTGCACACCGCCGACGACGGCCAGCAGCGACGGCATGGCGGCGAAGCGGGCGAGGTTCTGCCGCCCCACCTGCGCATTGGTAGCGTGATCCAGACCGACCACCCGCAGCGGCACGCCCCGGATGCCACCGTCCGCGTTGATCTCCTCGACGGCCAGTTGCACACCCCGGTAGATGGCCCCACCGCCTTGGGCGCTGCGCATCGAGAAATCCGCATCGATGCCGACCACCAGCGGCGGCGGACGCCGCACACCGGCCGAGGCCTGGGCGCCCTCCTGCCGCTGGTGACGCAGTTCCTCGGTCTTGACCAGCAAGTCATAGCCCACGTCGAAGCCGAACTTGTCGGCAATCGGAGCCAGTGCCTTGCGGAAGGCCTCGCGCTCATCCGGCGTCAGGGTATGGATCTCGACACCAGCAGCCCGGACGGTCTCGATGAACTGGGCCTCGCGGCGGGACGTTTCCTCGCGCTCCCACACCGTGAGCGCCTGGGCATTGCGCCGGACGACCTCGCGCATCTCTGGCGACAGGGACTCGAACACCGTCTTGCTGGCCGAGAACACGTAGGCCAGATAGGCATGATTGCTGAGGGTCAGGTATTTCTGCACCTCGTGGAAACGCATGCCGACAATGGCGACCAGCGGGTTTTCCTCGCCGTCCACCGCACCATCGGCCAGCGCCTTGTAAGTGGCGTGGAAATCGATCGGGATGGCTTGGGCGCCGAGCACCTCGAACTGGTCGGCGATGATGCGGCTCTTCATCGTGCGGATGCGCAGCTTCGCGAAATCCTGCGGGCGGCGGATCGGCGTATTGGCGGTAAATTGCTTGAAACCGTTTTCCCAGAATGCCAGGCCCACCAGGTTGATCCCGCCCAGCTTGGACAGCAGCATACGGCCCGGCTCGCCATCGAGCATCGCGTAAAGCTCTTCGCGACTGGTGAAGTAGAACGGCAGGTCGGCGTACTGCATGGCCGGGATCGCCGAACTGAGCTTGGCTGTCGGCGTCAGCACCAGGTCGAGCTTGCCGCTGCGCGCCATTTCCAGCATCTGGTCGTCGCTGCCCAGCTGCTGGTCGGGAAACACCGTAACCTTCAGCTTGCCCTTGCTCTGCTCGCCGACCTGTTCGGCAAAGCGCAGCGCCGCCGCGTGCAGCGCGCTGCCGGCAGCAATATTCAATCCCAGGCGCAGCTCACGTACATCGCTGGCCGTGCTCGTAACGGCTTCACCGGCCGTACCACCGGACGCCCCCGGACGCCCCTCTCGCGGACCGGACCACCACAGCACCAGCAATACACCGAGCACCACAAAAACCACCAGCGAAAGCGCACGAATCTGGTGTTTTCTCATCAGATTTTCTATTCAGGCTTGATGGTCAATGATATACCGATCGAAACCCCCTTGTGGCGGCATGGTCTTGGCTCAGACTTTCAATCAGCCGCCACGAATGGCAGCCGGGCTGGCACACGGCGGAGCCGGAAATACCCCAACTCAATAATGCGGCGGAATCTCGTCACGCAGATCGCGGGCCTCCGCCGTCGGCGTAGCCGACTGCATCTGCTGGTAAAGCAGGCGGATCTGGCGCTGCAGCGCATCGATCTGCTCCTGCTGGCGGTGGACGGTCATGTTGAGGCTGTCCACCAGGTCTTCGGTGAGGGCAAGCTTGATCTCGATCTCGGTCAGTCGGGATTCCATGGCGTTCCCTTCGGCGGGCTGTTGTCGGAGGCGGATTGTCCCCGAAGATCACGACGAGCGTCGAGATCCTATCGCGCAAGTCCGGCCCCACGCTGCATCCGGCAACGATCCAACGGGGAATTTCATACTTGAGGACATTTCTCAAATGCAGTAAAAAACAACGAAGACTCCAGATGAGGCCATGTGCGGAGAATTTCACCGTACCATCCAGGTAAATTCTCCACCAAGCTAGTGATCCAACATGCAGGCACCGGAAAAAAGCACCGCCTTACAGATTTCGTCCCAAGTCAGCCGTCTTGACACCGGAATGTACATCTTTCGCTACAAGCTTGATGCCCAAAGCACCTCCAAGGTCTGCATCAGCCTGAGCCCGACCCCACTCGGCGAGGGAGTGATCGACTTCTTTCCGTCCGAGGGCGTTAGCGACAATACACTCGCCTCACCCAGCGACTGTATCGTGGCCCGTGTAAAGGGTGGCCCGACAAACATACTGATCACCACCTTCAGGTCTGAAGGCGATACCAGCGACGTCCAATTGCGCATGGACCGTATCTCAACGGCCCCCTCCCCTGCACCATCCAGACCGACCGCCACCGCTCCGACGCAACTGGAGCTGCTCGGCCATATCGAAACGCAAGGTGATGTCATCTCCCACCATACTTGGCTGGGAGATCCGACGACCCACCTGCGTCTCGAGGGCTTCTCGATCAACTGGCCGAACGCACCTAGCGGCGTGACCCTGGCCTACTCATGCCGTACCGGGGCCGACGGAGAGCGCTATATGGGCGTCCCCGGCCAATTCGTCGGCAGCCGCGGCAAAGCCAGACCGATCACGTTGGTCACGTTCGCCCTCACCGGGCCACGCTCAGCCGATTTCGAGCTAAGCGGCAAGGCAGTCTTCGCCGGCGAAGCCCCGCTCGCCATTACATCAGGGAAGGTACTCTCAGGCCCCAGTGGAGCAGAACACCTTGTGGCGCTACAACTTGAGGTCACCCCAAAGCCCGTTGAAGCTTCGCCGTGGAGTAACCACCCAGACCTGCAGGTCTTCCGCAAGCCATAAAGCACCTGGCCCAGGGGCTCCCCTCATAGCAGCCGTACGATCAAGCAAGGGCCGCTGGCTGCAAACCATCCCGGATACACCGGATTGGCAGCGCCAATGGGCCCACCGCGCACGGCCGCCCCCCCTCGCCCCTTGCATGTAACATGACATGAAGATCACCTACGACGACCTTTCAAGCCTCATCCCCAGCCTGAATCAGGGCCAACCCAAAACCCTGCTTCACATCGGCTGCGGCAAAGCCGACCGGACACGCCTGCCGGAATGCTTTCAAGACAGTCGCTGGCAGGAGATCAGACTGGATATCGACCCGGCCGTCCAGCCAGACATCGTCTCCACCATCACAGAGATGACCGCCGTCGAAACCGGCAGCATGGACGCCATCTGGTCATCGCATAATCTGGAGCACCTGGAAGACTTCCAGGTGCCTCAAGCCCTGGCCGAAATCCGGCGGGTACTCAAACCAGGCGGTTTTGCGCTGATCACACTCCCTGATCTGGAGCGGATCGCTCAACTGATCGTCGAGGGGAAGATCGACGAGGTCATTTATGTATCCCCGGCCGGCCCGATTACGCCACTGGATATGTTGTTTGGACATCAGGCATCGGTCGCGCGTGGCAACAGCTACATGGCACATCGCACGGGCTTCACCAGGAAACGGCTAGGCCGCAAGCTCATCGAAGCGGGCTTTGAAGAAGTCAGGATTCTCCCTGGCCAGGGTTATGACCTCTGGGCCATCGCCAGAACCCCTACTGCAGGAGCCTGAGCATCGGAAGGGAACACCCCCACAATCCCGAAGGAGCGTTCTTTCTATCCAATCCCGTCCTTGATGAGCCGGCAGGTCCGTGGACGTAATGACGCCGGATCACCAGACGATGTTATGTATCCCCCACGGTACCGAGCAGCTCGAGGACGGCATGTGCGGCGTCGGGTTGAAGCTCAAGCCGCAGTTCCAGCGCCCATCCCACGCTCACCTGAGCCAGCACAGCAGCATCGATCCCAAGCACACAGCGCGGATCTTCCCCTTCCGACATCAGATAAACGCCCGCGCCCGGTGCAGCCGGCAGACAGCGCATCTCCTGCATGCGCTCGAACAACCCAACGCGGCCTTCCGCCTCCCAATGGACGACGCCATCCCCATCCATCAGGCACAGAGACTGGAGACGCACACTACCCGTCCCATCCAGAGGGTCGAAGCGCAACGCATGTATGGCTTCGGTATCCGGTGGCACGACAAAGCGCAGCAGTTCGGTCCGACCGGCATGGTATAGCGGCAGCTCCTGCGATTCGGCTTCACTGAACGCAGCATCCGACTGGCGCCAGAACAGCTGGCAGCGGGCGACAGGCCTTGGCGCCTGCTCCTCCAGTCGACTCCAGCCCTGACGGGGTTGGAATTGCAACGGTGCTGCGGGCGGCTCGGCACAAAACAGCCGTTGCGGCTGACCGCTACGCGTGCGCTGAAGGAAGGTGGCATAGTCGATCAAGCCCGTATAGGCCACCTGGTTGGCATGGAAGGTTGCGTAGTCAAGATCGTACTCGACCGGATAATCGAGACAGAGCTTGTGATTCCAGATCAATCCGACCCCGAAATCCTCGGAGACAGTTACGGTCTGCCGCATGTTATGCCGACGCAACAACGCAAACGCCTTGTAGGTTTCGCCCACCCACGACCCCGGGCAACGTTGCACACTGGTCTGTCGTTCATGCCCGGGCACACAGTCATGTACCACCAGCACGCCACCAGGCGTAAGGAGACGCGGCAACGCACGCAAGGCCAGATCGACATCCGGCCGGACATGTACCGGATCGAAGAAGATCACATCGAACCGGCGCTCGCCAAATTGTTCGAACAATTGCGGCACGGACAGAAGCCGATCGAAACGCACCCCCATGTCCACCGCGGCCTGGGCCATGCCGAGAAGACGCGGCAGATTGTCGCCGTCGAGATACGCACGCTCCGGCAGGTAGGCCAATTCCTTCTGCTCGCAGACGACATCGCCATAGTAGCTGGCACCGTCGAACTTGTTGTATTCAAGATAACTGCGATAGCCGAACTGACTCACTAAGCGGTTGACGATGTCCGCCTTGGTGATGGCACGCCCGGATACCGGCACGACAGACTTCATATTCACTCTCCACTTCGTTGATGCCGCAGCACTTTCATCACTCAAGCACCCGGACGGTATCGCTCCATAGCTGGAGCCAGTTCCGCACGCGCAGCGCGTCGCCCCGGCGCTTGAAGAAGAAGTGCACGACTTCCCGTACGCCCGTACACGGATCCTCCTCTTCGACAGCCAGCACCGAGATGCCGCGCTCGACACACTGGAAGCGCTGAGGGACATCGCGGCCATACAGGCGGCGGGTTCCCCATTCGTGACGCGGTTCGGCCAGCTCCTGCGTCGTCGCCCGGTCCATGACACCACCGAAGCAGACCTGGATCACCCCGTCATCGCCCAAGATCCGGCATAGCTCGCCGAAGGCACGAACGTCGTCGGGCACGCTCTCGAGCACATGGTTCAGCGAGATGAAGCCATAACTGCCGTCCGAACGATCGATAGCCTGCGCATCCAGACTGTTCTGCCCCCCATACTCCGACACTTCATAATGCTGGAACCATGCGGGTAGCACACCGGGATCTGCACTGAATTGCAGCCCCTTGCGCGCATTGAGGAAGCCAACCGGCAAGGCTTCGAAAACGCGACGCACGATACGGTGCCGCTCCAGCGCCTCGCAGGCACAACAACGCGGGGCTTTCCCGGTACTCGCACTGCGCCCACCGGGACCGTTGCCGAATGTCGTATTGCCACAGATGTTACAGACGGCGTCAGCCATCGGTAGCGCAACCGGGAGATTCACCGCGGGCACTATCTGCGGGACTGGCGCACGGGCACGGTCCTCACGCAGGCGTAGGACGAACCAATCCTGTAACTCAACGGCATTGTCAGCAGTCAGCCAACGTCCCTTGCGCTGACGCACCACTTCCAGCCCCTCGCGGGCGAACAGCTCAAGGAGGAACTGCTCCCGATAAGCGATTACAAGCAGAGGCTCATCCGGATTGTGGATGAAGGCGTTGGTCGAGACCTGCTTGACCAGCGGGTAGACCGCGGTGCCCGGCTGTCGCTCGAGCGAGCATTCCGGTGGAATGGCAAAGAAGGTGGTAATCCACACCCCACCCGGCGCCAAGAACTGCTTGAGGTAACGCACATAGCCCACAACCTCCTGCTCGTAAAGGTGAGTAAAGACAGACAGGCTGACGAGACAATCGAAAGCAGCACGCTCGAACGGCAGCTCAAGCGCCGCGAGTGGCTTGCCGTCCGGGTTATAGCGCTCATTGAACATGTCCGCGTGGACAAAGCGGTAGCGCGAATCGTCCTTGCGTTCCGCGAACTGCTCATTGAGCCACCCAATATGGCGTGCCAGGATATCGAATCCATCGTAACCCCCATCGTATCCGGCGCGCCGCAGGCCGTAGGCCAACCGCCCGTAGCCGCAACCGATATCCAGCATGCGGCGCGGTCCAGCCGCCAAACCCGATGCCTCAAAGACCGCGGCGGCGAGGTAATCGCCATGACGGAGAAACATGGCCTCATCCTCCCCCATAAAGCGCAGTTCTTTGGGCGGGATGCGTTCGGGTACCGGCCCCTCAATGGGTACGGGCTTGCTGCCGGTCCGTCGTTGCGCGTCGTCGCGCACCGCAGAAAACGCCTTTTGCACGTAGCTGTAGAGCAGCATGTCTTCGGACTCGGACGCCAGCAGCAAGGTCAATGATGCCGGGCTCAGCTGCATCAGGTGCTCAAGCCCCTTCAGCTTGTCGTCCGTCTCGTGGACATGCGGGAGCACGGCGGCCGGGGCGCCCAGCGCCACGCGCAGCATCTCCGCCATATCTACAACGTCGGGAAAGGCACATGCCAGATAGTAGCGATCGTCAATGAACTGTCTGGCCCTCTCGAAGCTCGCCTCGCCACAGATGAAACGGCACTGCAAGTTATGCAATTGCTGGCGAAGGCCGGGAATGTCCGTATTCAGCACCAGGCCGACAAAACGGTTGATATCGCCACCACGCGCGAGTTCGTAATACGGGCTCTTACTGTTTGTCAGGAACTCGGCATAAGTGGACTTGAAGCGCTCGATCGGATCACGCACCACCGTGACGTAGTGCGCCGGCTTGTCGAAATGGGCGTGGTCGCCATAGGGCACGTGCCCCGCCACCACCCGCAGGGATCGTCGTGTCGCCTCATCGGACTCGGCCAGCTCACCCTTGTAGTTCATGAAACACTTGTCGCCTCCAAACACTTCACGGAGCATCAAGCGCAAGGAAGTACCACCCGTCCGCGGCTGGTGGATCTGAATCACGACATAGTCGCCCGAGAGAACTGGCTCTTCACTGTATAGCATCTTGACTCCTCTATTCCCGCCATCCGCGGCGGGCATGATCACTGTAGATACGGCGGGTTAGAGAGTTCGGTAAGGCCCCAGAACGCCCGGTAACATCGTTCGATACTGCTGGACCACTTGGGACCATCCTGGCAGGGCAGCAGCAGCAGCCCCCCTGCTCGTCCGATGAGCGGACGAGGCCTCAAGCCATGACTGGAGTGCGACGATCCAGCCTCCGATATCTTCGAAGGGAAGGATGCTGCCCAGAGCCTTGTTGAAAACGATATCGGCCGCGCCCTCCACCGGCGTGGTCAGCACCGGAAGGCCGTAGGTAAGGGCTTCGGTCAGCACCGTCGGATAAGCCTCCCGGTTCGACGTCATCACGAACAGATCGGCCGCGCAATAGAACGGCGCGGGGTCGTCCACGACATCGTGAAAGATGAAGCGGTCGCGGTAATACCCCAGCTGCGCCACCTGGGCCTGCATCAGGGCGCGATAGTCGCCGCTGTCGGCACCCAGCACCACGAAATGCAAATCCAGCAACAAGCGACGGGTTTCCAGTTCGCGTGCCAGTTCCACCAACCTCGCCTGTGCCTTACGCTCGCACAAGGTCCCCACCGACAGCGCAATACGGCCAGACTCCGGCAAGCCCAGCTCACGCTGCAACATGTGGCGGTCACGGCGCAGCAACGCGGCATCGGCCGGAACTGAGCCATTGCGGATCACCAGCATGTTGTTGGCGAGGTCGTATTCCCTGTAGCGATTGCGGCAATCCTGGGAGACGAACACGACGCGGTCGGCCTGGGTCATCGCAAAAGGCAAAAGGTAGTGCCTGATCTGCTCCGCGTAGCCGTCGAAAAAGTCATACCCTTCAGATTCGTGGATAATCCACACCACCGGCAAGCCCAAGCGGACCGCGGCCACCACCACCAGCACCGACAACAAGGTATTGCAGAAGACACAGCGGGGTCGGGCCGCGAGCAATTCGGCCTCCACCTCGCGCAAGCGATGCTGCAACTCGGCGGCACCGTCGGCCTGGGCGACGATCCCCGCAGTGCGCATCAGGCGGAACTGCTCGTGCAGACGTCGATAAGCGACCGGCCCATCCGGTACGTAAAAACGGGGGCCTGTTTCGCCGGCCAGACGCACGGCCAACTCGGCGAGGACCTTGGTGGCACCCTGCAACTGGGTATTGTGAGAATAGAAGACCGGCTCGCCCTCCCCGCTCGACCGCCGCACGGCACGAAGCGGATAGGGTGCCTCCTGCGACGCATCCCAGTGCGGGCTCCAATAGGGGTCACGGGCCGCACCGTACTGTGCGGTGTAGCGCAACACCTCATCGAGCCGGTCCTGTCGGTTCCGTGTCGCACCTTCGTAGTGCAGCAGAACTGCATGCCCCACGTAAACGTGGCGCAAGCCATGCCTCGACACCCGGGCGCAGAAATCGACATCGTTGTACGCGAGTGAATAATCATCCTCGTCGAAGCCGCCCACCTCCTGGTACAGCGCGCGCCGCACCAGCATGCAAGCGGCGGTCACACCAAACACGTTGCGTGTGGCTGCACGATAAGACAGATACCCCTCGTCGCCGGGGGGCAGGCCCTTGAGCACATGGCCGGCACGACCGCCCTCAAGGCCAACGGTCACCCCTCCATGCTGCAGCGAACCATCCGGATAGCACAGTTGTGCCCCAACAGTGCCTACACCGGCCAGACGCGCCATCCCCACCATGTCGCTCAACCAGTTCGGGCTGACGACCTCCATGTCATCGTTGAGCAAGAGAACGAACTCCGTCTCCGCCAAGGCGACCCCGACGTTCATCTTTCGCGAAAACGAGAAGCGCCCATCCCGGTCGAGGAAGCGCCCCCAGTGCAAGGGCACGTCCAGCCCCTCCAACGCCAGCCGGGCCTCCGGGCCCACATCCTCGTCGGCCAGCACAAGCACCCGATAGTTGCGATAGCGGGTACGCAGCCGGATCGAATCCAGCAACCGTGCCAGCATGGCGGTGTTGTCCCGGGTGGGAATCAGGATGGTCACCGTCGGCCCGCCATCGTCAAAACCGATCTGGAAGAAGTTCGACCGACTGGACGCCGCCCACGGTGCAGCCTTGGCCCTTCCGGATGACTGGCGCCGCTTCAGTGATGCGCCGATCGCCCGCCGTGCCGCCTTGTGGGCGTATTCCTTGTAGCGCGCGGCAAGCGCCGTCGACCCCGGGATCGCACGCCAGTAGTACAGCACCGAGGCGATGTGCTCGACCTGGACAGCCGCTTCGGCCACTCGAAGCGCCAATTCGTGGTCCTGACATCCATCGAAGTGATGATCGAATCCACCCAAGCGCTCGAACAGCTCACGCCGCAGGCATAGCACCTGGCCCGCGTACATGTAGGTGAGCAGCAATTCCGGACTCCAGTCCGGCTTGTAGTGGTAGTCGAGGATTTCCCCCCCGGCCGAGATGCGCGCGCAGTCGGAATAAATGTACTGTGCGGCAGGCACCGCCCGGCTACGCTCCTCCAAAGCCATGAGCGCCCCGGGATCAAGGAGATCATCGTGATCCAGGAAGAGCAGCCACTCGCCACGGGCGCGGGCCGCCCCCAGGTTGCTCGCCCGCGAAATCCCGCCATTGCGGGCCGCACGCACCACACAAATGCCTTCCGCCTCGAGTTGTTCCAGCAGTGGCATGTGCGCATGCTTCGGCGAGGCATCGTCAACCACGATCAGTTCGAAATTGCGCTGGCTTTGCGCCAGAACCGAGTCGATACATGCACGCAGATGGTCCGGCGGCGAGTTGTAGCAAGGCACCACAACGCTGATCCACGGATGCGCCTGGCTGGCATAGGGTCCAGGTGCAGCCACAGGCGCATGCAATGCCGGCCCCAGCAGCGACACCCCCAGCGCTGCGGCACGAGGCTGGAGCGTGGAAGCGCCCACGACGCCATTGCCGCTACGCCCTTCGCGCTCACCGTGCGTGAGGAAATGGGCCAAGGGCTCTTCTCCCGCGGCCGCCACATCCGGATAAGCGGCAAGGTAACGCTGCGGATGGAAATCCCGGCTGATCGCCAATCCGAGCGCCAGACCTTCCCTCAGATAATGCACGAGCATCGAGCCCTGCTGCGGGGGCAACCCCCGCTCCCGCATCGTGCGCCTGTAGAAGGCCGGATCGAACACGGGATTGGGACGCCGCCCTTCAGCCTCGCCGTGCATCACGTAATGCACGAGCGGATTGATACGCGTCGCCTCCACATCGGGATTCTGCGCCAGGTAATAATCGGAGTCGAAGTACACGCTGGGCGAATAGGCCCGGCAACCAGGATCCAGGAAAAACTCCCTGAGCATGTCCAGACGATCATACGGACCGTCATATCGAGCCGCATACCATTCCGGATTGAGCACGCCGCATTGCAGCAGCGGCACGATGTCGATGGGCACGGCCTGCAACAGCGCCGTCACATCCTCACGGCGCCCCGTCACGCAGCCCCCTTCCGCGCGGCTGAGAATATCTCCGCGCCCGACAACCACCGCACGACGGAGAACTCTGCGGTCACCGCAAACAGCGCACGCATGAACAGCCATGCGTCGTCCTTCATCGCAACATGATGGCTCAGCACCCCCAACGGCTCGGGTTCCGTTGCGCCGAGGCGCCGTTCGGCCAACAGTTTGACGAGTTCCAGCACAAGGGCTGGCGTCGGCTTGCACGTCGCCTTGGACGCGGCAGACCAACGCAGGATTTCAATATGACTATTCACGACGATCAACTTCGAATCGGGATGAGACGGCTCATCCTTGTACTGTGACAACCCCAAAAACCGGTACTCCTCCAGCAACGGGACGAAATCGGCAGCAATGCGGTTCCACGGCGGGACAAAGACTGGAATGAAACGGGCTCCAAACAATCCCCGCAGCCGCTGACGGCCCTCCGCGATTTCCCGCGCCACCTCCGCAGGCGGCCGACCGCTGCCGAACTCACTACTCAGCGCACCAGCTGCTGCATGGCTCTTGTGCGCATAACCGTGCTGGCAAAAGCTCAGCCCGGTCATTCCCCTCGTATCCTCACCCAGACGGTCATGGGCCCGCGCCGGGATCACCGCCGCCAGCACAGGTACGCTGGCCTCAGCGGCCACCAGAGCCATCTTGTTGAGCTCGGGGCTGGCGCACACGAGATCGTCATCCCGCCACCAGAACAGGCAACTGCGGCCGCTCGCCTGCCATAATTCAAGCTCCGCCCTCAAGGGGGCAAACGGGTCCTTCGCAATCGCCCCGCGCCGCTCGGGCAGCATCTGCGCACGAATCCGGAAGCCATCGTCCATGCCCAGCCAGCGCTGCATCTGCCGGGCGATCTGCGGATCCCGCGTGTAAATGTGGGCAGCCAAGGGCACGCCGCACCCCGGATCACGCAGCTCGATCTCCAGCACATGCAGTTCGCTGCCCGCACAGTCGAACCGCGTAATCACGTCACGTCCATATCGGTGAAATGGGGCGGACTGCTCTGCGTCCACGCCGACTTCCCGCTCCAGCACTCCCGGGAATACGCACATCAGCCAGCCATCGGCGGCCAGCAGTTCCAGCAGGCGATCAAAAGCTGCGCGGTCGTCACGCACGAACTCCAGCGCGTGACAAGCAATGGCCGCGCCGTAATGCGGGCTGCGCGGCGCCGAGACGTCCTCCATACTGACGCGGTCGGTACTCGCGAACCAAGAGGTCGGCACCCCAGTGGCATCCCCGACCAGCAGAAGACGCCGCTCCCCCAGAAAGCCTGCCGGCGCAGCCGCGAGTACCTTCTGCACCACACGATGCCGCTCGAGCGACCCACATCCCTGGCAGCGAGGCGGCCGGCCATTGGAGGCCATACGTCCTTCCGGGCCGGGCAAGAAGCACTTGCTGCCACAGAGGTTGCAGTGCAGAGCCTCCCCCCCCACGGTCAGCAGCTGTGCCGACCACACGAAACATGCATCCGGGTAAGACGGCGCGATCCGCCCGCCAGCCCCCGGAGGGCCCACCACGAGCACCACCTCGCCGGCATCGCTCGTCAGTTCAAGCCATTCCAGCAAACGACTGTTCGCCCCCTGGGTAGCCAGCACATCCGCCAGCATTGCCGCCACCCGCTCACGTGCCATCGCAGGCGCGGGTCTCGGGACAACCAACAGCGCCGTTCCAGTGGGCGACAGCACACGTAACATTTCCGGAATGAAAAACCACAGCAGATCGACCTGAACGGTATCGCACTGCACGTACAGCACATCCATCGATCCTTTTTCGACGGGCAAAGGCAATGCAAACGCCAATGCGTCGATCGCCAGCACGGACTTCGCCGCTTGGTAGGGCACCGTCAAATCTTGACGGGTACCGATGCGCAGCACCCTCTGGGCTTGCGCTGCATAAGTCGCGGCATAACGCTGCTCAAGCAATTCAAAATCCACTGTCCAGCCCTCGTTGGCGATCACTCCGGCGCGGCTACGATACGGCCGTCGATGATCGAAGCGAACTTCGTTCCGAGACCATGCAACACATGCGCTCCCCGCGAGAACACGTGCAGCGCCAATTCGGTGTCGGAGCCCGGATCAGCAACAACGAACACACGCATCGACAAGCCAAGTTCCCTGCAGCACAAGCGTTGCGCCACATCCAGACCATAACTGCGCCGCACCCCATGGGCACCCTCTGCCTGCTCAAACTCAACGGTTCGAGGCTTTCCCAATGGATTTCCAAGCGCTGCCACGATCACGCCGCCGTCATTCAGGCAACCCGCCAACACCGCGAAATCGGCGATATCGTCTCGCACCAGTTCAAGCCCGTGGTCCAGCACGATCAGATCCTGAGGGCCTTTCCCCTTCGCCGCGCCAGCATTGACCACCTGTTTCGGGTTACGCCACAACGCAGCCCCGGGAACCGGCGCCTCACTCACGTACAAAACCTGCGGGTTTGTCGGCGCACCGGCGGAGAGCACCCGGACCACCGCAAAAAGGGCGCGGTGACGCTCGAGCGAACCGCACTGGCGGCAATGCGGCCAGCTACCGTTCGATGCCCGACGGCCCTGGGGACCGGCACCGAAGCGCAGCGCACCGCAGATCGAGCAGGGGCGCTGCCGCCGCGCGGCAAGCAGCCACTCCGGCAGGACAAGCGAAGGCAGCCCGAAAAAGCGACAACGTTCCTCAATCAGACCTGCCACATAGTCCCAGCTATGCGCCGGTGAAATGCGCTGCGCCGCTGCAGGCTCCCAGTCGTCCCCATAGCCGAGCGCCTCGACCAAAGGGGCGAAATCCTGGCGCAGATCGTGCAGGTCGTCGCGGCTCAACCAATGCCGCCAGTTGCCACTGCTGCAACTGCGGGCAACGCGCCGGTACTGCGGATCGATGACCGGACGATGGCTTACGGGCCGTTCCAGGTAGCCTTCCAAGGCTGACAACTCACCAGCCACGAAATCTTCGTAGCTCACCCTGCACCAAGCCAGTTGCAGCCCAGCCAGGAAGCCGGCGTAGCGCTCGATCGGCCCCATCAGGCGATGTGCGGCCTCCTGCCGACTCCCGAACAGCAGGGCACCGACATCCAGCAGATTGACGTCTTCCGGCGATAGCTGCTTGTCCCACAGCATGTGCAGGAGCCGATGCATCAAGACACCGTCTCCCAGCCACTCCCTGCGCGAGCTCACGACATACAGCAAGCGGCTGATGAACAGATCGCGCGGATCGCGTACCAGCAGCATGCGATGCGACGCGAACGCCGCACCGCGCAACAAGCGCTGCTCGTCGAAATGGTCGTACAGCACCTTGGCAACGCCACCCGCCGGCAGCCGCTCCAGCGTCTCCGGCGACTCCTCGAACATCACCGTCGACGCCTGGACCGCCGCGGCCACCGCATAGGTCAGCGCAGTCGTGCCGCTTTTGGCAGGCCCGACGATCAGGAACCGCTCATCTGTGCCGGCTTTGCTCAACGCGTCCCATCCAGAAGACGCACTTGGGCCAGGATCTCGGCCACGCGCTGATCGAAGGTATGCTCCCGGCGAATCCGCTCGCTGAAGGCGATACCACGCCGACGGCAGGCCTCGGTGTCCTGCAGCAAACCTTCAACGGTCGAATGTAAGCTCTCCACCGAGTCGTAATAAGACACCGCGTCGCCAAACAGCGCACGGCATGCCTCCATTTCGTCGGTCACCAGCACAGCCCCGCAGGCAGCCGCATCGTAGATGCGGTTGGACACGAAGCCCTCGCTGCGCATGTCCAGCCAGTGATCGTTCAGGACCACCTTGGCGGTCGAGTAATAGCGGCGCAATTCCCGGTTGGGAATGTGCTTCGCCTTGATGCGGCTGGCCGGCAACATGTTTTCCCACATGCCGCCATACACGTCGAAATCCAGCCCGCTATCGAGTGCGTACTGCACCACCTCGCGCCGCTGGCCGCGCGAATTCCCAACGAAGACCACGTCCTTGACGTCGAGTGAGGCATCCGGATCTGGGTAGAAGAGTTCCGGATCGGTGCATTGCAACAATGGGGAAACGCGATCCCCCAATCGCCCGGCAAGTCGCTTGGCATAGGGCACCGAAGCGACAAACACGTGGTCGTAGCGCTGGCATTCCGACAGGGTCACATCGTCCGGATGACTGATCAGCCACATCAGGTTGATTGCCGTCGGCTGCGGCTGGAACTGCGACAAGCCGCGCAGCACGATATTGACATCATCCCCTGCAGTCAGGCCACCGTCCCAATCGGGCAGGATGTCGATGCGGGCGAAATGCCCCTGCCGCTCAAGCGCACGCTTGATACCCAGGGCAAAGTGGTAATCGCCCCATGCTTCGCACTCTTCCGCATTGGGCACGCCGATCTTGATGGCAAAGCGCATGCTGCTATTGACGAAACGCGCCAGCTCTGCGCGGAAGGTCACCGCCCTGTTATCGTAGGTATGGTGGGCCAGCACCTCCGCATGCAGTTTCGCGGCCAATGCCTCGCGCTCCTCCGGCGCGTTCAGATAACGCTGGAGGAGCAACTGCAATTCCTCAGCGGTGGAGAAGGTCGGCAGCAGATCGGGGAACAATTCCGCCACTCCGCCGCTGCAATTCGTCAAGACCAGACGTCCACAGCCGATGGCGTCGAATACCCGGGAATTCAACGAATTCCACTCGCGCGTCACCGGATGCGAGTCGTCCAGGACGATCTTGGCAGACGAGTAGATCTCCGGCATGTGCGTGTAGGGCACAGCACCACGCCAATTGTGACGCCATTTCTCATGCTCGCCCCAACCTTGACCATACATTGCGAACTGATAGGGCAAGCTCGAAAGATCCTGCAGATCAATGGCCTCCCGGTTGTCCCTCCAGAAACTGCCGGTGAATGTGACGTCGCTGGCATGATGGCTGACCGGCGGGAGCGGGCGGAAACGCCGCGCGTTGGTGGCGATGGGTAACACCACGCTGTGACGGCCCGTGTGCTCCTTGACATAGTCGACGGCCTTGCGCGAGGAGCAGAAGATCAGCTGATACGCATCGAAATATGGCGCCGTAACCCACTGGTCGACGCGGTTGCGCGCCCACGCCACGGTCACCAGGCCCGGATTGGCCTCGCTCACCTTCTGGATGGGATAGTCATGGCGCATAACGATCAGGACATCGACGCCGGGCAGGTTGAACGTGCGCTGCGGCACAAACACCGTTTCCCACCCGAACAGACGGCGCATCGAATCGGCCAGCTCGACCGCGGTAAAGAAATCGCCGGCAAAAGTCGCCATCGTCGCCTCTGTCACGACGAACCCCACGCGCAGAGGGCCCTCGCGCCAGAAGCTCTCACCGGCGACCAATGACTGCAGAATGCGCCGCGTGATCTGGCGCGCAAAACGCGACACATAAAGGCTGCGGTTGCCGGCATGAACCCGCGCGTTGTACATTTTCTCCCGCTCGGACACCTGCAGCTTGGACTCACGTGTGGCACTCCGGTTGTGCAGGGCAACGGCCGTCGTGTCGCAGACCACCTTCTTGCTCAGCCCTATCGTCATGCCCAGGCAGAGATCGACGTCCTCCATGCCATAGAAATAGCCCTCGTTGAATCCGCCCAAGGCTTCGAAGTCGCGTGCCCTGCACATCATCAGCGCTCCGGTTACGGCCGGCACGTGATAGGTCGCCGCCAGGTCGGCGGACAGACGCTCCCCTTGCTCCATCGGCACGTAATAGCGCTTCGTCGTTCCCGCCAAAACCCCGTTGCCCTGGAATAGCACCCCCTGATGATGCGTGATGTAATTCCAGCGCTCTGCATCGTGTCGGAGTGGCTCGAGCAGCTTCAGCCCCACCACCCCGACGTCCTCTGATGCCAGATGAGACAACATTGGCGCCAGACAATCGTGCAGCATCACGAGATCGTTGTTGGCGAACACCAGATATTTGCCCCTGGCCAAACGCGCACCGAAATTGTTCGACGCCGAGAAGGAATAGTTGGCTCCCCGCTCGATCACGCGCAGCGGCAGATCGGGGAACGCCTTCGCAATGTCCAGACTGTCGTCGCTCGATCCGTGATCGAGCAGGATGATCTCGTAGGCATGCTTGAAGCTCACCCGCCGGAACGAAGCCAGGAAATCGCGCAGCACCCCACCGCCGTTCCAGTTGAGGGTGATGATTGAAACCAGCGGCTCTCCGACCGAAGCCTGCTCCGGCGGCGTGGGCCCAACCGGCTCGGCAGACCACTGCCGGGCCGGCAGCTTGTAACCGAACTGCGGCTCCGGTAGGGCATCGGGCAAGTTGCCGAAATAATCGACGAGCGGAAACAGCACGGGAGAATGCTTGTTGGGCAACTCATACTGGCTATCCACCACCACGCGCACATTGCGCTTTTTGCCATTCATGAGGCGCAGTGGCAAGGCCATCGTGAACGCGTGATGACCGCTGCGGTAACCACTGCGTAGGCGGGCCGCGAAGCGATTCGCGCGTGTCGTGCCGACGCACTCGTCATCGACGTAGACGGTCACCGTCACCGGATCGTCAGGTTTGCGCGTGTCGCAAGCCCATCCATGCACCAAGCCGTGCGTGGCGCCATCGACCGCCCCCACATAGCGCTGCTCCAGCGGAACCTCCTTCAGCATCGCTGGCGTCAGCGTGATGGGGAACGGAAGCTTCGGGCGCCGATTCAGCGTTTGACCATTGAAGCGGATCGAGATGTAATGCGACAGTCCATCGTATAAATGGGCCGGGAAGGGATACAGGAACCCATGGGCCCCTTCCAGTCCGAAATGCTTGTTGACGTCATTGCGTACGGTGGTGGTATCGACCCGCGCGAGCAATGACGCGCCATCGTACAACTCCAGCGTGATCATGCTGCCGGGCTGCTCGAGGTCGTATGCCCAGCCTTCCACACCATTCGCATCGATTCGATCCACCTTGCCCTTGAAGGTGCTGCGATAGGCCACGGACAGACTGCCGTCGGCCGAGCGCAGACGGAACGGAGAGTCCGCCAGGATCACGCGGATCCGACGCTCGACGCCATCGGACAAATCGAGCGGCAGTTCAATCACGAAATTGAAGCCCCCTTGCGCCGGTTGCACGACCGGGACGCCACCAATGAGTTGGTCATCCGCATAGACTGTCAGCGTCCCGTTGTAGCCAGACACCTCGCGGACATCGAGGCGCCCGCTGACCAGACCGTGCCCGACCTGAAAGGCCCCATGCTTGAGCACGCGCAGATCGGTCACGCCACCGGGCACCGCCACCCGCTCACCGAGCTCAATGACCTCGACTTCCAGTGCATGCTCAGCGCCATCGAAGCAGAGGTCCGGCAACGGAACCAGGAAACCATGCCTGCCCGGCCACTCCCCAAGTTGCGCCACATCGGCGCGGGGCAAATTGGCCGGCACCGTGCTCACCAGGCAGCCATCGACGTACAGGTTGACGTTGAGAGCTCGCCCGCCGTCGGCCTCCGCGATCCAGCCAGTCACACCCGCGGCCCAGACACCATCGACCACGATTGCACTATGCTTGTCTTCAGCGACCTCTTCATTCAGAGCCACCGTGGCCACCGCTACCGCCTCGCCGCGCTCTGCGACAGCCGGAACCTCGCTTCGCACCACCACACCCATACTGGGTAGTACGACCTCCGTTCCAGCTACTCTCGCCATCGCCCGTGACAGCAGATTCCGGGCATCGCCCGATGCCGTCCACATGAAACCGTGGTAGCCGTCGCCAATATGGTTGGCCACCAAATCGCCACGCATGCGATCACAACACACGTGGCCGATCACCACGCCGTCGGCAACAAACTCGAGTTCCACACGCCGTGTCGGCTCCGCCATGTCGCAGCACCAGCCGGCAAGAAAGTTATCACCAACGGTTTCCAGGAAGCCTTGGTACATGGGGGGCTTGGCCTCAACGACAGTCACAGTGCCCTGCTTGTTGCGAGGCTTCCGGGGAGTTGCCATTCTGCTGTTCCTTACACTCAATTAGACAAGACGAAGGGATCGGGAGTATGCCCGATCCCGAAGGGCACTTCGAAAATCTGAAGAACCGGGAAAAGAGAGTCCGTACGAAAAGCTCCGCCGCCAACACTCATTTCAGCCATTCGTGAATAATGTCGACACAGCCCTCCACTGCGAGCGTCCCTGCCCGTAGATGCACCTCTGGAGCGATGGGTGCCTCATAAGCGCTATCGATTCCGGTGAAATTCTTCAAGGCTCCGCTGCGTGCCTTGGCGTATGGACCTTTGACGTCCCGGCACTCGCACTCCTCCAGCGGCGTATCGACGAAGACCTCAATGAACTCCCCATCCTTGAACAGATTGCACACCATTTGACGTTCACTGGCAAAAGGCGAAATGAAGCTGGAGATAACAATCAGCTCCGCGTCCGCCATCAGCCTGGCGACCTTCCCCGCACGCCGGATATTCTCGAGCCGGTCAACCTCGGTAAAACCGAGATCGCGATTCAGGCCGTGGCGAACATTGTCCCCGTCCAACACGTAGGTATGACGGCTTTCGGCATGAAGGCGCTGCTCCAGCGAACTGGCGATTGTGGACTTACCAGCACCAGACAGGCCGGTCAGCCACACACAACGGGGCGTCTGGCTCTTTAACCGTGCACGAGCCCACTTGTTCAATTCGAGGGGCTGCGAATGGACGTTACTGGCGCGGCGCTGTGCGAAATCGATAATGCCCGCGCCCACCCAATCCCCCGAGACCTCGTCGGCAAGCTCAGCCAGCATCGCGTCACCGCCACAACAGGCGACGTGGATGCACCGGTCCTCCATGTCGTGCATCCGCCACACGGACAACTGTATGGAGACCTTCGAAATGTCACTCATCAAGCACGCTCAGGTTGAAGAAATCCGTCTGAGGACGGCCCGTCCGGGCCATGACGCTTCAGTCTGCAATACCGAGATATTTCTTTTGCTTCGCCACACAATGCACCACCGAAAACCGGCCCAGTTTCCGTGGTTTGCGAAGGTCACGGGGTACCGCAAGCCGCTTCACGATCCCCCGCGCGAAACCATCCCGATCGAAGAAATCCACCAGTTGGGTACCGAAGGTCTGGGCAAACTCGCGTACCGGCGGTGTATCCGATGCCACCACCGGCACGCCCGCCAGCGCGGCCTCCATGAAGGACCAGGACAGCACGAAGGGCGTCGTCCAGTACGCATGCACCTTGCTGATGCTGAGCAGGTCCAGATACACGCTTTCGGACACATTGCCGACAAAGTGCACGCGAGCCAGATCGAGGTCCGCGCCGACTTCCTTCAGCAGCACGTTCTTCCAGCTTCCGCCGTCTTCCGGCCCCCGCCCGTAGCTGACCCGATCGCCACCGACAATCACCACATGGGCCTCGGGACGCTGCCGCAACACTTCGGGCAACACCCGCATCAGCATATGGAAGCCCCGCACCGGTTCGAGGTTGCGCGCCACGTAGGTCAGCACCTCGTCTCCCGGCCGCAGCACACACTCATCCAGGCCATCGCCCTTGGCGATGCGAAGAATCGCGTCCTTCCGATAGGCCAGGCGGTCCAGGTCGATGCCGTCGTGGATCACGGCAATCCTCTCGCGGAAGGGCGCCGGATAGGTGCTGCGTTGCCATTCGGTCGGAGCAAAGGCCAGATCGGCGGCTTCCAGGCTCAGCAGATTGGCCATGTTCCGCATGCGCAGCGCGCAGCGTTGATCAAAACGCAGGGGTGGCTCCTCGGGATCGAAGCCGACATCGCGCCCTTCCGCGGCGTAATGGAATTCGCAATAGACCGCCAGTCTGGCCTTCGGGAAGACGTCCTTGATGAACAGCGACTCGCCCCACCCAGGGTGGGCAATGACCAGCTCCGGCTCGAAGCCTTCGTTGCGCAGCTGGATTGCCGCCGCCGCGCAGGCTTCGGCCCGCATGATCTTGGCTTCCGGATCCTTGAGCAGGGGATGCTGCCGCTCGCTATGGGCCCGCAACGCCTGATAGGGGCGCAGGATCACGCCTTCGGGAACCGGATTGGTGTACATCGAGAGCGCAACCACCTTGTGCGCCCCATTCTTGGCCAGATTGGCGGCCAGATGGACGAACTGACCTGGAAAACTCTGATGGATGAACAGGATATTCATGACTTCTTTCGGAGGTTCCGGGAGTTTCAGCTCTGCCGGAGGTCGAGACAGCCGTTGCGCGGCTGGCGGGTGCGTGGCGGGATCGCCAGGCCAGCAAACACCTGACTGAAGACATCGAGATTGAGGCTCGGATGGTAGGCCGGATCGCAGAACAGCACGTCGCCCCAGCGACGTCGCAGCATGTCCACCTCCCGCCCTGCACGTGCCTTCTTCTGGGGAGTGTCTTCATGGCCTCGGGATGCGGACTCCGCGTGGAGCAGGCGCGCGTAGGGCGACCACACGATGGCCATGCCTAGGCGCCGGATCTTCAGGCATAGATCCACGTCGTTGAACGCGACCGGGAAGGCCCGCTCATCCATGCCGCCGACCCGCAGGTAGTCCACCTTGCGCACCAGCAGGCAGGCGGCGGTCACGGCGCTGACCCGTTGCAGCAACTGATTGCGGCCCTGATCCCCCCAGTCACCGTCGCTCAACCGGTTGCCGTAATGGCCTGCCACATTGCCAACCCCCAATACCACCCCGCCGTGCTGCACCATGCCATTGGGCCACAACAACTTGGCGCCCACCGCCCCGACGCCCGGACGCATCAATTGCCCGACCAGTTCCTCGAGCCAGCCCTCATGCAGCACTTCGATGTCGTTGTTGAGCAAGCACAGGATGTTGCCGTTCGCCTCCGCCACAGCCCGGTTGTTGAGTAAGGAGAAATTGAACGGGCCTGGCATCGACAGGACACGTACGCCCCGGGCCTGGATCTCCTCGAAGTAGCTCAGGGTTTCCGCTTCGACCGAACCGTTGTCCACCACAATCAGTTCCACCTCCAGCTTGCTGGCGTGGGCAAACAGACTATCGATGCAACGGGACAACAAGGCCAATCCGTCCCGGGTCGGGATGATCACACTGACTTTCAGCGGACCGTCGGCCGCCAGCGGCAAACGCTGAAGACGGCGTGGCACGAAGCCGGCTGTGGCGCGCATCTGCGGCTGTGTTACAAGCGTCGCCGCCGGCTCGACCTGTCCAAGCGCTTCGGCAGCGGCCGCAGCCCGCGCATCCTGCTCCACCTCGCTCAGCGCAGACTCGAATACATAAAGGGCGCGCGGCACATGCACAACGGCATGATCGGCGACGTCCCATACGGCAGCCAGGGCCTGCCAGCGGAAAACTGCCGAATCGGAGGCCGCACGGCCAGCACGAATGGCGCGTTCGGCCACCGAACGACGCATCAGCATCAATTCCAGCGGGTAATCGCTGGCCAGGGCATATTCCGGGTTCCAGGCCGGCTTGAACCAGGGCTGCCCCACCGCCTCGCTGTCCGTATACACGATCGCCGCGTTTGCAGAGGTGAAGCCCTCCAGCGCCATGCCGAGGGCGTGATCCCGCAGGCGGTCACCGGCACGCACACAGGCAATGAAGTCACAACCGGCTTCGAACAGGCGGGCCAGCGCTTGGGCGACCGCATCGGCCCGGCCGTCCTCCACCCCCTCAACGACAACCCGAAGATTCCCCTTCTGGCGCCCTAGACAAGCCCGCGTCTCGTCTACGGGCGCGGACGGATCACGGGACACGACCAACACACCGACGCAGGGCGCAGACTCGAAAACCGGCGGTTCGGCAAGCTCCTCGAACAGCGCCGACCATTGGCGGTAATACGCCATTCCCATGCATCGCGGCCAGTGGCGCTCATAACCGTCGAACAACGCCCCCAAGAGCCCATCCCTCTCCCCTTCCATCTTCAGCAATTGCCGCCCACCCTGGACATGGCAACAGACGCTCACCGGGCTTCCGTTCAGCGCGATCCCGTTTTCATCGACGACACGCACCTGATGCACACGCCCATCGGCCAGATCGGGAGGAAGATCCAGCTCGAAACCGCGAGCCCCCACCTGTCTGGGCCGCAAGACCGGCAACTCCCGCTCCGCCTGCGCCTGCGCCAGGCAACGGTGTTCAAGAAATGCCCGGACCCCGACCACCCGCCGCCGATCGGCGGGATCGATGGCCCATCCGTGCAGGCGTAGCCCCCCATCGCCGAACACCTGGTTCAAGGCCACGGCCGGCGGCACCTTCAAGGTGTCCATGTGCAACGCGCCGGACAACACATGGTCGGTGTTGGCCACCCGGATGGACAGGCAGCCACGCAGGGCGAGCGTTCCCACATCGGTCACGAAACCGTGGCAAAGATCCAGGCGGGCGGAGATCTCTCCCAGTTTGAGGAACGCATCGGACAGATCACTGCGCGCCACGTCGGCGATAACGACCCCAACCGCCTCCTCGTCCATACAGACCTCAAGCACGACCCGCGCATCGGGACGCACGAGGTCTACGGCCCAACCGTGGACGATGCCTTCATGAATACCTTCGATTGCCCCCAGCCAGCGAGGGGCGGGAACACTCGACAGCTGAGCGCCAGATGGAACCAGAGATGTCATCGGAAAGTGTTTGAACTCAGGCAGGAGAAAGGGAGGCCCCCGAATGGCGCGCAGCCAGCCATGCCGCCGGATCGAATCGTTCATCCAGCCGGACGATCTCCTCCCAGCCGCGTACAGGACTGGAAGGGCTGGCCAGCACCGTCGTGCAGCGCAGCAAGGTGCTCAACAGGCTGTCAGGGATCACGCACTGCGGGGCATCGGGCTCGGGCGGAAGCACATTCACCACGCGGCTCCGCCACAGAGCTTCCGTCCCGAGGCCGAGGCACAGCAGCGCGAACGGCGTCCCACCTTCGGCGGGTCGGCTGGCGATCAGGCGGGCCAATTGCAGAGTCTTGCTATAACCCACGGCATCGTCGGGTTCCAGGCGTACCGCAATCCAGCACGCGGCAGAAGGTGGAGCGCTTTCTGAAACATCTGACTTTTCTGGCTCTCCCAGCGCATCCGGCAGGCTGGCATCTTCATCTCGATCCGCGTACCAGTCGGCCCCCGCCTGGCGCAAACGCTCAAGAATCACCTTCCGCATGGCGTCCAGGGGGTCATCGCGCAGGAACCGGGCGTATTCCATCTCGTGATCCGGATAGCGGGCCGCCAGCACTGCCTTGTTCTGGACGACACGCAGAACCTTTTCGTCACCAAAGGACGCGGTACCCGAATGGGCAACAAACACGCCTGACGCCAGCAAATGCCGATAGCCGGCACGCCGTGCGCGCAGGCACCAATCCACTTCCTCGTTGTAACCCCGCAGCAGATCCACGTCATCCAACCCACCGATCTCGTCGACGACCTGACGCCGCATCAGCATCGCAAACCCGCAGCAGGTCGGCAATTCGTGCTCAGTCGTCAGCCCCGCCTCACGGACCGCCGCAACGATGCCATCGACTCGCGCCAATTGCGCCGCATCCAGGGCGGGCGCCGCCGCACCAATATCAGGCAGGCTGCTGATCTCGCCATTGTTGGACCAGGGCGTCACTGAGGCGATGTCGTCGGCGCTGTTCAGGACGGCACTAAGACGGTCCAGCCAGTCGCCGTGGACCAGCGCATCCGCGTTGAGCAGCAACACATCCCCCGGCACTGCCGCGATGCCCCGGTTACAGGCACCGATGAAACCGAGGTTGAAGGGATTGCGGAGCAAGCGTATCCGTCCGCTCACGGCCTTGCGGTCCAGCCATTTCCGCAGGGCTGGATCAGGACTGGCATCGTCCACGACGATGACTTCCGCCGAGCAGCGGTTGTGCGGCAGGCTGGCCAGCACGCTGTCAATGCAGCGGCTCACCAGCTCGAGCTGGCCATACACCGGGATCACGATGCCAAGCGCCGCGTGCCCCTGTGCTTTTATTGCGCCTGTGGCCGGCTTGCTGGCACCGGCTTCGACGGTCACCGGCGCCGGGACGAAGGACAGCGGCGAGCCTTGCAGGATCTGCCCCGCGGTGACCGAATCGCCTGCGGCATCCGGCGCCAAGGCCAGCGACCACACTCCCGCGGCAGCCCTCCACGGAATACGGAAGCGCTGCCCGTTCGCCGGCACGTCGAAAACCTGCTGGCGCGTTCCATCAGACACAAGCAAACGCCGGGTCGGCCCTGCCCCTGCCTCGGCAAACACCATGCCTTCGATGTCCTCGCCCTGTTTCCAGCAGGCACCGAACGTCGCCAGTCCAGCAGCACGCAACAGCGTCAGCAAACCCGCATGCGTCCCGCTCCGGCAACGTTCGGGCAGGAACACCGGGCCGAGGCGCGCCGCCGCATCCCGCTTCCCGGCGGCGACCCATGCCTGCAGCAAGCCATCCTGCAGCAGGGGATTGGCCGGTGCGGCCCGCCAGGCCGCGTACCAGGCCACGGCCGCCCGCGACGGGCTGCAAGCCTCCAGCACCTTGGCCCGCAGGAGCGCCGCGATGTCGCTGCGCGGCGTCCTTCGGCAGACGGTTTCCGCATACAAGGCAGCCTCGGCCCACCGGCCCGCCTTGTATGCGGAAACCGCCCGCCCGAGCAGGAAATCATCCCGCCTGGTGGGCAGACAAACGAAAGAAAAAGGGGCCGAAGCCCCTTTCGAACCGACAGAGTCGGTCATTAAATGATGCCGGTCACGATGGTCACGCTACCGATAACCTGGGCTTCGGTATGAAGGCTGCCGTCGATGTTATGGGCACCAATCTGAGCGAAGCTCAAGATCAGATCGGCACGGGTCGAACCATGCGCCAGTGCATCGGTCCAGTACGCAATCCCCCCCGCTTCGCCATCGCGACCAAACGTATGCTGGTACAGCCCCTGGACAAAATCAGCATCGCTGAGCGCCGCTTGAGATGCAAATTCAGCGGAGTGCGTGAAGGCATCCGCAATCTGCTTCAGCGACCCCCCGCCGCGGCCCACGTCGAACCAGTAGTCCAGACCGCCCGCATCCGCCGTACGCCCAAAAGCCGTTTCATACAGGGTCGCGACTGCAGCTTCCACAGAATCCTTCGCAAACACGAGGGCTTTACCCTGGTCGAGTTGGACATACTGGATCTTGGAGATGTCCGTCACCTTGTGCGAGGAGTTGTCCGTTACCACCGCGTGGCCGTTGTTAGCCGTCACGGTGTAGTTGGTTGCGCTACCACCCAACTTCACAACGGCGTAATTACCGCTACCGCCGACGATCGTGCTGTTGCCGAGACCAGCCTCGACAGTGTCGACGCCCCCACCGGTCACCACCGAACTGTCGCCCGTGCCGAGAATAACCTTGGTATTGCGCGCATCGGCGACGACGATCCTATCGCCACCGGCAGTGCCGACTACGACACGATCAACGGTACCGGGCGGGGACGCCGGTACGGTGCTGCCGTCATTGATTGTTGTAACAATCCCCCCGAGGCCCTGGAAAATCACCACCGGCGCATTCGGTGGCGGTGTGATGGTCGTCGGAGAGCTGTCTGACGAACCGATCAGGACCACTTCAGCACCAGACGGAACCGTGACGTTACCGTTGGAATCAGGCTGCACCGAATCGAAACGGACCACAGTGTCCGAAGTCCCGGTGGTCAGAGCAAGAATGTCATTGATCGTCGAATCGGAAAAGACAACCGGATTGGCGTTATGCAACGCATCCGTAACTGTTTGCTGGTCGGCATCATACATGGGGAAAAACTCCATTCTGCTAAATACTGCAATTACAAATCACACGCGCCGACTTTCAGGCGCAGTGCCGCTAAGTGCTCCAAGCCGCTTGGCCCACTCATTACTCCACCTTCGGTGCAAGCCTTGAAACCCCCGGAAAAAAAAGCCTCGCCCATCAACCGGTAATTCCCTGCCCTCTCCCCGACCAAGTCCAGGCGTACCTCGGTGATGCGCATTCCCGACTCGCGCACGCCACAGAAATTGCCGGTATTGACTGTTGGCAGGTAACCATGCCCTTCCAATAACACACTATAGGCAATGTCTACGCCAAGTGGCCTATCCGGCCACTCCAACTGAAAACCGGTGATCGAACGCAAATTTTCCGGGCTGCCGAGACGCACGCCCTCCGACACGACCATGTCACCACGACCATCCACATAAGCAATGATCGACACGCCCTCAGAGGCCACGGCGATGGGGCCGCCATCGGAGTCATCCCGTGCACTACTGCTGAGCGTTGGCTGCATCGAATCATCAACATCCAGACGCTGAATACGCACCGTTGGCACTTCTTCATCGTCACGCTGCAGAAACGCAGTCAGCAATATGCGAGCGGGCCGATCCGTCACCCGCCACACGATGCAATCACCCGGCCCACGAAGTACACAGTCGGAGGTCCCCGGCATCGTCAGGCTCTCGACGCCTCCAGCATTCCCATCCAAATCGGCTACTCGGGACACGCAGAACGGAGCCCCGCCAACCTTCGGGTGGCTCAACGCGTATAAACCGGGCGACAAGGTAATGACTTCATTTCGCAAAATCATTCCGACATCACCATCATCGAGTGTGTGACAAATCCAATACCATGAAACCAGTTGCAAATACCATCAAGAAATCAAGCACTAGCCTCGCTGATGCAGAACCCGGCGAAGGATCTAATCATACATATGTCATAGCATCACCCCTTGCCCCAAGTCAAGCCTAACAAAATATTCTGCAAGCTTTGCGCAAGGTTTATAAATGCGAGAATGTATCATCAAAGCGCTTTAGCCAGCACCATCAGATTCCTTGGCGTCAGGCTGCGCTCGCAGAAGGTGCCGACCTCGACCCGGAAACCGGCTTCCTCGAGGCCTCGCGTCAAGTCCATGACCAGCCACATCTCCAGCGGACGGCGGAAAGCGTGGCGGACCAGTTCCAGGCGACGGACTTCGCCGCGGCGCCGTTCGCCAACCGCCAGCCAATGCGCCCAATCCACGTCCGCCGGCAAGCTGACTCCCTGGCGACGCGCGGCTGCCGCACCGTAAGCAGGAAAGTCGCCGGACAGCAGTTGTGACGGCATTGGCGGAAAGGGCCGGATCGCCTCTCCTTCGAATGCATTACGTAGCGCGATGAAAGCCAGTTTCCAGGCCTGATCGCGAGCCAGACGCTGACGCAGGCGTTGCGGGGCGGTCACGGTTTCGGTCACTGCCAGGCGCAGCGCACGCCCGTCTAGCGGTAAGGACGCTTCGCGGCTGACCGGCCGGTAACCATCCTGATTCTGGGCACCGCGGTAATAGCAGCAGGGTGCAATGCGGTAGCCACGGGCGCCGTCCACCGCGGCTCCGCGCACAAGGCTGCGATGCAACTCGCCGCAGGCATGCAGCGCGAGCACCTCCCGCCCATGCACATAGGCACGGGACGCCGGCTCCAGCGCATCGGCGCACAGCACCTGCTGATCGACACCGACACGGGCCGCCAGCCTCCCGGCGTCCTCGCACAAGTCCCGGTCGATCTCCAGCGAACTCACCGGCTGACCGTCGCTGAGGGCCAGCCGGCGGCCGAGGTGGCCCTTGCCGGCGCACCATTCCAGCAGCGGCGCTGCCACTGCCGGTCCATGGCTGGCGAAGGCCTCGATCTGGGCCCGCTTGCGGCCAGGAATGAACCAGTCGAAGTACCCCCCGCTCGGCGCCAGGCTGCGAGCCGGCAGCGGCGCCGCATCGCTCAGGTACCCCAGTTCACTGGCAAACGGTAGATGGCCCGCCAGCCAGGCGCGGCAATCGTCCGGCGACGCGATCAAGGCTTCGAGTTCGGCATCCTCCAATCCAAGCGCCACCTCCGCCAGCGCCGGCCATTGCTCACACCAGGCAGGGCGATGCACATAGAATGGGGGTGGCTGCCAGAACGCCTGGCTGTCCTGCAGCAGCGACTGAAGCGCCAGGAAGCGCGCGCGATGATTCATGATTCCGTTTTACAACCCTGCCCCGCAAAACCAGGAGGACAACGCAGCATGGCCGCATCCCTGCCCGACTCCGAAGCCATTCTTGATTTCTGGTTCAAAGAAAGCACGCCCAAGCAATGGTTTGCCCGCTCGGACGAGTTCGATCGTCTCATCGTCACCCGCTTTAGCGCGGTGCATTCGGCTGCAGCCAGTGGTGAATTGCACGCCTGGCGCGCCAGCGCCGACGGCCGGCTGGCGGAGATCATCGTGCTCGACCAGTTTTCCCGCAACCTCTTCCGCGACGACCCACGCGCCTTCGCCACTGACGGCATGGCGCTGGTACTGGCTCAAGTCGCTGTCGAATGCGGCGCCGACCTAGAACTACCGGTCGCCCGCCGCGCCTTCCTGTACATGCCCTACATGCACAGCGAGTCGGCACTGATCCATACCCACGCGGTCCGTCTGTTCAACCAGCCGGGTCTGGAAGGCAATCTGGACTTCGAACTGCGCCACAAGGCCATCATCGACCGCTTCGGGCGCTACCCGCACCGCAATGCCGTACTCGGGCGGCCGTCGTCTCCGGAGGAGATCACCTTCCTGCAGACTCCCGGCTCTTCGTTCTGACGCCTGGACCGCTCCCGACTCCAATTCAAGCCACTGAAAATAATCATTTTTATCATTTATCTGAACGCCAGATCGAACGGGTGTGGCGAAGTACACACCCGCGACTCCGCGTAACACTTTTCCCCTCGGCGGGCATGGACAATCGGACCACCGCGATCCGATCTGCCGCCCCGTGACTCACCATACCGCCTCCGCTCCCGACTCCACGCTGGCCTACGGCCTGTTCCTGCGCTTTCTCGATTCGCGGCTCGAAAAGCATTTCAGCATCTATTACACCGACTACTATCACCGCTTCGCCCAGGCCAGCCTGGTGCTCGGCCTGCTCCTCGTACTGGGCGACTGTGCGGTGGATTTCATGGTATTCCCTGACGTCACTGCCAACCTGAGCCGGCTGACGCTCAGCGTGCCCTTGCTGATGCTGTCCATCGGTTACTCGTTCACCGACATCGCCAGGCGCAACTGGCAGGCCGTCATGGCAGGCTCGCTGGTCTGCATTTCCCTCAGCCTGTTCTGGGTTCTGGCCCGCATCGATGGCCAGGGCGGTGCCGGCGGCCTGTCGTCGTGGGTCGGCGTGCTCAACTTCACCTTCCTCGAGCTCTACATCTTCGTGATTCTCGGCGTGCAGTTCCGCATCGCCTTCGGCGCGGGCCTCATCATCCTCGCCGCCTTCATGTACGCGATCCGCACCGGGATCAGCAGCGAGTTCCATGCCTTCGCCTACTGGAGCTACCAGGTCCTCACCGTCTTCATCCTCGCCGCCGGTGTGGGCTGGTGGCGGGAATGGCTGATCCGCCGGGATTTCCTCGCGCGCACGGAGCTGGAACGGGCACGCGACGCCGCCGAGGCGGCCAGCCTCGCCAAGAGCACCTTCCTCGCCAACATGAGCCACGAGATCCGCACGCCGCTCAACGGCATCCTGGGCATGGCCCACCTGCTCCAGCGCGGCGCAACAACGCCAACGCAGCAGCACCAACTCGACAGGATCATCGGCTCCGGCCGCCATCTCCTCGGCGTCATAAACGACATCCTCGATCTGTCGCGGATCGAAGCGGACAAGCTCGAACTATCGCAGTCGCCCTTCACGCTGCCGGAACTGTTCCGCACGCTGGATGCGCTGATCGGTAGCGCCGTGCGCGACAAAGGGCTGCGGCTCGCGATGGACATCGACCCGGCGCTGACCGGCCTTCAATTCATCGGCGACGGCCAGCGCGTCGGCCAGGTGCTGCTGAACCTGACCGGCAACGCGCTGAAGTTCACCGCCGAAGGTGGCATCAGTATCCGTGCCCATAAGCTGGAGGACGACGAGACCGGCCTCGTGCGGGTCCGCTTCGAAGTCAGCGACACCGGCATCGGCATCCCGCCCGATGCGCTGGAGCGGATCTTCGAGGCCTTCGAGCAAGCCGACCACTCCACCACCCGGCAATACGGCGGCACCGGTCTGGGACTCGCCATCAGCCGGCGCCTCGTCAGCCTGATGGGCGGCAGCATCGGCGCCGATAGCCAGCCCGGCAGTGGCAGCACCTTCTGGTGCGTCGTAGGCTTCGCTGCAACTCCCTCACGCGCGACCCAAACCGCCTTGCTGGCCGCCCCTGAGCCGCGCGCCCTACCGCAGGGCGTGCAAGTGCTGGTGGTCGAAGACGAGCCGGTCAACCTGGAAATCACACGCGAATTGCTCGAAGAGGCCGGCCTGCGCGTGGATTGGGCCGAGAACGGACGCATCGCGGTGGAGAAGGCAGCCGGCAAGCGTTACGCGCTGATCCTGATGGACATGCAGATGCCCGATGTGGACGGCCTCGAAGCCACCCGCCGGATCCGCCAGCTGCCTGAGTACGCTGGGGTACCGATCCTGGCGATGACCGCCAACGCCTTCTCGGAAGACCGGCGCCGCTGCCTGGGCGCCGGCATGGACGACTACCTGATCAAGCCCTTCGAGCCCGATGCGCTGCTCGACGCCATGGAACGCTGGCTGGGACAGCCGCCTGAACAGGACGTCGGCGTCGTGGTTCAATGAGGGCTTTCGCCCCCATCCGGAGCCCCAACCGTGAAGCGCCTTTCCACCCTCATCCTGTGTATCGCCTGCAGCGCAGCCTACGCCCACGCTCCGTTCACCGGCGAAGACTTCAGCGGTACCTACGACTGCACCGGCGACGACAGCCACGAAGGCAAGTACACCGGCACCGTGACCCTCGAACGCGTCCCCGCCCAGAGCACTGGCAAGTTCGGCGCCTACAGCTTCAAGCTGGAGGTCCCCGGCTACGGCACCTACCCCGGCCACGCCGCCGCCAACGGCCGCCAGATGGCCATCCACTTCGCGCTGACCGACACCAGCACCCAAGACTACGGCACCGGCATCGCCGCCTTCAGCAAGACCAAGGCCGGCAAATGGAGCTTCAGCAAGTACTACTACGAGCCCGAATTCAAGGGCGGCAACTTCGGCACCGAGACCTGCGTGCACCGCTGAGCCCGCGCACAGTCAGGCCTGGCGCGGATCTCCGGGCCATGGTCGACGCCCCCCACGGGACCGGGGATAATGGCGGGTTGCAAGCTGCCGGACGAGCAGCGCACTCACCCCCGAGAGCACCACCATGACCCATTCCCGCAAGCAGCTCGAACTCCTCGCCCCCGCCAAGAACGCGGACATCGGCATCGAGGCCATCAACCACGGTGCCGACGCCGTGTATATCGGCGGCCCGGCCTTTGGCGCCCGCGCCAACGCCGAGAACACCATCGCGGACATCGAGCGCCTGACCCGCCACGCCCACCGCTTCGGCGCGCGCATCTTCGTCGCCTGCAACACCATCCTCCACGACGAGGAAGTAGCCAGCGCCGAGCGACTGATCCGCCAGCTCCACGAAGCCGGTGCCGACGCGCTGATCGTGCAGGACATGGGCCTACTGGAGCTCGACCTGCCGCCGATCCAGCTGCACGCCAGCACCCAGACCGACATCCGCCACGCCGACAAGGCGCGCTTCCTGCAGGACGTGGGCTTCTCGCAGATCGTGCTGGCGCGGGAGATGACGCTCACCGAGATCCGCAAGGTCGCCGCCGCCACCGACTGCGCGCTGGAGTTCTTCGTACACGGCGCGCTGTGCGTGGCCTTCTCCGGCCAGTGCTACATCAGCCACGCCCACACCGGCCGCAGCGCCAACCGCGGCGAGTGCTCCCAGGCCTGCCGCTTGCCCTACGACCTCGCCGACAAGGACGGCAACCTCGTCGCCAGCAACCAGCACCTGCTGTCCATGAAGGACAACAATCAGAGCGCCAACCTGCGCGCGCTGGCCGACGCGGGGATTTCCAGCTTCAAGATCGAAGGCCGCTACAAGGACATGGCCTACGTGAAGAACATCACCGCTCACTACCGCCTGCTGCTCGACGAGATCATGGAGGACACGCCGGAATACAGCCGCACGTCCGCCGGACGCAGCACCTTCCTGTTCCAGCCACTGGCCGACAAGACCTTCAACCGTGGCGCCACCGATTACTTCGTGAATGGCCGCCAGGCCGACATCGGAGCCTTCGACTCGCCCAAATTCGTCGGCGAACCGGTGGGCAGCGTAATCCGCCTGGACGGCAAGCAGCGCCGCTGGTTCGACACCACCAGCGCCGTCGAGCTGCACAACGGCGACGGCCTCAGCTTCTACGACCGCAAGGGCGAGCTGGTCGGCCTGCGGGTGAACCGCGCCGAGCGCGTCGGCGAGGACTTCCGCGTGCACACCGCCGACGCGGTACCCGCAGAGCTCTTCCCCGGCAGCGGCGTGTTCCGCAACCGCGACCATGAGTTCGAGAAGATGCTCGAGAAGAAGTCCGCCGAGCGCCGCATCGCCGTCGACCTGCGCCTCACAGAGACGCCGGACGGCTTCGCGCTGACCCTCACCGACGAAACCGGCGTATCCGCCAGCGCCGAACTGCCCCACGCCAAGGAGCCCGCCAAGGACGCCGAGCGCGCCCTCGCCGGCCTGCGTGACAACCTGGGCAAGCTCGGCGCGACGATCTTCAGCGCCCGCGCCATCGAACTGCAGCTCGACCAAGCCTGGTTCCTGCCCGCCGGCGCCATCAACGCGCTGCGCCGGGAGGCCGTGGACAAGCTGGAAGCAGCCCGCCTCGCCGCGCTGGCGCCGCTGCCGCGCCGCGCGGCGGTCGAGCCGCCGGTGCCGTATCCGCAGACAGAACTCAGCTACCTGGCCAACGTGCTCAACCAGAAGGCACGGGACTTCTACCAGCGCCACGGCGTGCAACTGATCGAAGCCGCCTACGAGGCCAACGAGCACGTGGACGACGCCTCGTTGATGATTACCAAGCACTGCCTGCGCTACAGCTTCAACCTGTGCCCGAAGGAAGTGAAGGGCATCCGCCCCGACCCGATGACGCTCATCAACGGCAAGGAAAAGCTGACCCTCCGGTTCGACTGCAAGCGCTGCGAGATGCACGTGGTCGGCAAGATCCGCCAGTCCGTACTCGACATGCCGGCGGTGCCGGTGGTCTTCCATGCCAAGGTGCCGGACGGCTTCCACGCACCCCATTGAACTCCGTGGAGGGCGGATTCATTCGCCCTCCATACCTCCGTCAAACTCCACACCCGTCCCCATGAAGATCGCCCTTGCCGTCGTCCTGCTGCTCCTCGCCCTGATCGTCGGCCCTGCCGCGTGGCAGTACACCCACTTCGACCCAAAGGCCGTGCCGACGTCCGGCCTGCCGTGGCAGATCGACGTTTTGCCGGGGGGCGAGGCGCGGGTCTTCGGGCTGACCCTCGGGCGCAGCACACTGGCCGACGCGCGCGCCCGCTTCGGTGACGAGTTACAGCTGGCGGTGATCGCCGAGCCGAACGAGACGGGCAACGTGGAAGGCTATTACGAGAGCGTCACCACCGGCTTCGTGGCCGGCAAGCTGATCCTCACTGCCGACTTCGACAAAGCCACAATTGAGGGCATGCGCGAGCGCTCGCCGAAGACCGAGTACATGCAGAGCACCACCCGCAAGGCCACGCTGGCCGACGCCGACCGGGCCGCCGCCCTCGCCGCGCCGATCCGCGGCCTGGCCTTCATCCCCAGCGTCAATCTGGACGACGCGGTGATCCAGGAACGCTTTGGCACGCCAGCCGAGCGCATCCGCGTCAATGATCACCTGGAACACCTGCTCTACCCGGAAAAGGGCCTGGACCTGGTGCTCGACAGCAAGGGCAAGGAGCTCCTGCAATACGTCGCGCCAGCCCGCTTCGAGGCCCTGCGCGCCCCGCTCAAGGCCCAGGCCGTGGCGCCGGCCAAGCCCTGAACCCCACTCGCTGAGCCCGGCTCAGCGCGCGGGATTAGCCCCGCGCCGTTACCCAGTCGACGATGCCGGCGGCGCTGCGGAAATCGTCCGACGCGCGTACCGGCACTCCGCTGCCCCTTTCGCCCCACATGCGCGCCAGCGCGTTGCCAGGACCGATCTCCAGCACCGCGTCCGGCTGCATCTCCAGCACCGCGCCGAGGCAGGCATCCCAGTCCAGCGGCGTGCTGATCTGGCGCGCCAGCGCGTCCATACCGTCGGCCGTAGTGCGGGCCGCCCGTCCGTCGATGGCGCTGAAAACTGGGAACGCCAGCCGGCCGTCTCGGTACGGTTCCAGCAAGGTCGCGAAGCCGGCACTAGCGGCGGCGAGCAGCGGCGTATGAGACGGCGTTCCGACGCCGAGACGCACCACCCGGCTGGCCCCGGCCACCTGCGCCAGTCCTTCGGCTTCATTCAGCCCGGCGGCACGCCCACCGAGCACGAAGTGGTCCGGCCCGTTGCGGATCGCCACCTGCAGATCGCAGCGTACAGCCAGTTCTGCCACCACGTCGGCACGCAGGCCGAGCACCGCCAGCAAACCCGCCGGGCCGTCCACACAGGCGTCCATCAGTTCGGCGCGCCGCGCGCACAGTTCCACACCGGCCTCCAGCGGGAAAGCCCCGGCAGCGCAGCAGGCCGCCATCTCGCCGAGGGAATAGCCGGCCACGCACACAGGCCGCGGCAGCGCGAGCTGCAACTGGCGCCACAGGTGCATCTGGTAGGCGAAGATCAGCGGCTGGGCAACCCGGTTGGCCTGCAGTTCGACGACGGACGGTGCCGCCGCACTCCAGGTTGCCGGGATCGCCTCAGCCAGCGCCGCCTCCAGTTCGGGCGATGCACCTTGCCGCAAGGCGTCGAAATGGGCCGGCTGCTGGTTGCCCTGCCCGCTGAACAGAATCGCCAAGCGCATGGGTGGCCTCAGAGTGCGTCGAGAAACAGCGTGACCCCGAGCAGGTCGGCGCTGCCGCCGGGACTCAGGTTGCGCGCGACGAATTCCCGGTGGATGTGCTGCGCCCTCGCCTCCCAGCCGTCCGCGGCTACGCCACCGGCAGCGAGAAAATCCAGCGCACGCCACTGGGCGAAAGCCAGGCCTTCCGGCCCGCCGCGCCACAGCAAATTGGTGTCATCCAGGCGAGCGATCAGCGCGAACAGGCATTGCAGCGCCGCCCGTTGCGGATCGCCCGTCAGGCACAGAGCGTCCCGGTAAGCCGGCAAACCCACCTCCAGCGCCGCCGGAAAACCATCCGCAGCCTCCCGCCGGGCACCGCCGCTGCCGTAGCGCCGCGCCACCTCGGCCCCGTGGCTGTGGGATGTGGAACTAGCCGAACCGAGGATCGCCGCGCCCCAACGCCGTGTCACCTCGGCGCACACGTCGGCCGCGGCAAAATCACGCCCCTCCGTATGCAGAGCACCGGCGGCCGCACACAGCAAGCCGATATTGAAGATGGCTCCGCGGTGCGTGTTGATACCGCTGGTCGCCTGCAGCATCTTGGCCTCCGCCGCCACGCCGAGCTGACGCAGCGGTTCGAAGGACGGGCCGGCGGCGCCGACGCGGGCGATCTCGGGGAAGTAGTCGCGCAGGGACTGCAGGCTGCGCACGAAGGTCCGGAAGTCCATGTCCGTATGGCTGCCGGAATCGGCCGGGCTGACCAGGCCGGGCTTGGGCGACAGTTCCACCTCCCGGTACAGGGCGCGGATGGCCAGGCTGCCGACGCGGACCGCAAAGCCCTCTCCGGCGGCGGTGGGCAAACCGGCCGGGCGGACATCCTCCCGGCGCTGGGCAAGGGCGTCAGACATTCAGCGCATCCTCCTCGAACTGTTCCAGCACCACCGACAGCGGCAGCAAGCCAACGTCCACGCCGCCCTTCACGAGCACCCGCGCGTCGGCCTTGCCCCACGCCGCAGCCAGCTCCCGCCAGGCCACCGCGCAGCCATCCGGGAAGCGGACCTCCCCGTCGAGCCCACAAGGCAGTGCCGCCGCCCCGTCGGCAAGCAAACGCAGGCAGGCCTCGGCCTGGTCGGCGGAAGCCACGTCGCAGATCAGGTCCACATCGGACTCCGCGTGGCGGTAGCCCTCGCCACTCAACGCCTCCCAGGCCAGCGAGCCGTAGACGCCGACGCTCACGCCGGCCGCCGCCAGCCGATCCGCCAAGGCCGCCAGCGGCGCGGCCACCTCGGCGGCCAGCCGATGCAGGCAATCCTCAACAGCCAGCGGACGGCGGATCTGCAGCAGATCCGCCCGCTCCACCAGGCAGCCGACGCGCCGGCGCCCTTCGGCAGCCGGCAGGGTCAGCCCCAACAGCGCTTCGCTGCCACCGGTCAACTGGCGCGCGACCACCAGCGGGCGGCCGACGGCGATCCACGCGGCAACTCGCGCCGACAGGGCTTCGTCGAGCGCCCCACACAGGAAGCGCACTGGCGCCCCTTCGCGCACCGTGGCCAGATCGTGGCGACGCATGGCGGCGTGCCTCAGGCCGACACCACGGCGGCGGCCGTGGCTGCGGCGAGACGGCGACCGCCCCGCTCCGCTCCGCGCGCCATCCGCTCATCGACGGCCGGCCCGGCGGCCTGCTGGCCGGCCAGCGCGGCCTCCAGTTGCGCGGCTGAAGGCGCATCCCAGATCGCCTCGATGGCGCCCATGCGCAGGTAGTTCTCCGCACCTGGTGCGAAGGTCGGCGACGCGGCGGCGAGTTCCTGCAGGCGTTCGTGCGGGATCTTGGTGACCCGCGCCATAGCCTTCAGGTCCATCACGCGCACCTGGGTGTCGGCCAGCGCATAGGTCTTGTCCGCCATCAGGCCGAAGGACAGGAAGCCGCCGCTGACGGCCTCGCCGGTGACCAGCGCGAGGCTCACATGCCCCTGCCGGCGGGCCAGGTCCACGCAGCGGGCCAGGTGGGCCAGGCTGCCGTTGAGGCACAGCAGCTCCTCGGCGCGGGACAGGGCCTGACCCTTGGTATCGACGAGGAAGACGATGGGCTGGCCGGGATGCTGATCCACCACGTCGAGCACCCGCCCGGCCAGGCCGAGGGCGATGTCGTGGCCGATGGCCGCGGCATCGGTGGTGCCGAGCACCGCCACCGTGCCGAGCGCGGTCTTCGCGCAGCCCGCGACGAGCTGGCCATGGACGCTCACGTCGTGTCCGGCCGGGAAGAGGCCGTCGAGAATGTGCTGGAGGCTCATGCCGGCAATCCTTTCTTCAGGGCGACCAGGCTGTCCCGGTCCATCATCGGAATCTGTCGGGGTTCGGCGACGCCGAGGGCGCCCCACACGTCGAGGCCGTCGCGCAGGCCGGCAAAGCGCTGGCGACGCTCGGTCAGGCGTGCTTGCTCGGCGCGCAGCGTGCTGCTCGCCGGCGCCGGCTCATGCCAGCGGGCGAGCAGCGCAATGGCGCCGTCACGGAAGCTGGCCGCATCGTCCTCCACCAGCTCGGAGCAGTCGCCGGTCAGGTAGCGGTGCTTGCCGCCGGTGACGCGCCACACCAGCGCGCGGTCCTTGGAGTCGAACTCCTCGACGCCGGCGACCGTCTCGATGACCTCCGGGCCGGACAAGGCCAGCCGCCCCTCCTCGGACATCACGATGGCCGAGCACAGACGCGACACGATGCCCATACCACCGAAGGCACCGCAGCTGCCGCCCACCAGCGCGATGACCGGCACGCCGGCCGCCCGCGTGTCGAGCACCGCCCGCATGATCTCGGAGATGGCGATCAGCCCGGCGTTGGCTTCGTGCAGGCGCACGCCGCCGGAGTCCGCCATGAAGATCACCGCCGCCGGCTTCTCCTCTACCGCGCGGCGCAGCAGGCCAACGATCTTGGCGCCGTGGATCTCGCCCACCGCCCCGCCCATGAACTGCCCTTCCTGGGCGATCACCAGTACCGGCCGGCCACCAAGGGTCGCGGAACCGACGATCACGCCGTCGTCGAAGGCGCCGGGGATGTCCAGCACCGCCAGGTGCGGGCTGGGCTCGGACGCCTCCGGCGGCAGGAATTCATGGAAGCTGCCGGCATCCAGCACCGCTGCCACGCGGGCGCGGGCGCTGGCCTCAAAGTAGCTGCGGCGCAGCGCCAGCTTGTTGGCCACGGGCGCGTTCATTGGACACCTCCGGTGTATTCGCCGAGGGCCTGGCCCAGGCGCAGGCTGACGACCGCCGGGGTCGCCCCCATGTCGTTGATGGCGATGCGGGTACCGCCGGCCGCGTGGCGGGCGGCGAATTCGGCAATAACGGCCTCCCAGATGCGGCCGAAGCCGCGGGCCGAGGTCTTGACCGAGACGACGCAGGCATCAGCCTCGTCGCCCGGACGGATCAGGATCTCCAGGTTGCCAGAGCCGACCACGCCGCACAGGGCTGCGCCGGCCGCCGGCGTAGCGGGCTGGGCAGGGAAACGGAATTCGAGTTTTTCCATGGCGCTCACCAGTTGCGGAAGCGGGCCGGCGGGGCGTAGAGGCCGCCCGACCAGCGCACGAGGTCTTTGATGGAACGGGCCGCGAGCAGATCGCGGTTGGCCCGGCGGGAATCGATACCCAGGTCTTCGGCGCGGCGGATCACGCCGCGCTGGCGCAGCTCCTCGACCATCTGGCGGTCGCGGGCCATGCCCACCGGCGTGAAGCCGGCCACACCGCGAATGGCCTGCTCGCGCTCCTCCGGCGTACGGCACAGCAGCAGGTTGGCGATGCCTTCCTCCGTCACGATGTGGGTCACGTCGTCGCCGTAGATCATGATCGGCGGCAGCTCCATGCCCATGCTCTCCTGCAGCTTCCAGGCGTCCAGCTCCTCGACGAAGACCGGCGCCATGTGCTCGCGGAAGGTCTCGACCATCTGCACCACCAGCTTGCGGCCGCGGATCGCGTTCGGCCCGCCGGCTTCGCGGCCGGCCTTCAGCCAGGCCGGCGAGGCGTGGCGACGGCCGTGGGGATCGGAGCCCATGTTGGGTGCCCCGCCGAAGCCGGTGATGCGCCCCAGTGTGGCGGTCGAGCTGTTGCCGGCCAGGTCCATCTGCAGCGTCGAGCCGATGAACATGTCGCAGGCGTAGAGGCCGGCTGTCTGCGAGAACGCCCGGTTGGAACGCATGCTGCCGTCGGGACCGGTGAAGAACACGTCGGAGCGGGCCGCGATGTAGTTCTCCATACCCACTTCGGAGCCGAAGCTGTGAATGGACTCGACGCAGCCGGACTCGATGGCGGGGATCAGCGTCGGGTGCGGGTTGAGCGCCCAGTGGGTGCAGATCTTGCCCTTCAGGCCCAGCTCGGTGGCGTAGGTCGGCAGCAGCAGCTCAATGGCAGCGGTGTCGAAGCCGATGCCGTGGTTGAGGCGCTTGACGCCGTACTCGGCGTAGATGCCCTTCAGGGCCATCATCGCCATCAGCACCTGCACGTCGGTGATCTGCGCCGGGTCGCGGGTGAACAGCGGCTCGATGTAGTTGGGGCGCGGCGCGACGACGTAGAAGTCAACCCAGTCGGCGGGGATGTCCACCCGCGGCAGCGTGTCCACCAGCTCATTCACCTGGGCGATCACGATCCCGCCCTTGAAGGCCGTGGCCTCGACGATGGCCGGCGTGTCCTCGGTGTTGGGACCGGTATACAAATTGCCGGCGGCGTCCGCCGCATGGGCGGCGATCAGGCACACGTTCGGGGTCAGGTCCACGAAATAGCGGCCGAACAGTTCCAGGTAGGTGTGGATCGCGCCGATCTCGATCTGACGGTCCTGCACCAGGCGGGCCAGGCGGCCGCCCTGGGGGCCGGAGAAGGAGAAGTCGAGCTTGCTGGCGATGCCACGCTCGAACAGATCCACGTGGCTGGGCAGGGCCAGTACCGACTGCACCATGTGCAGGTCGTGGAGGCGTTCGGGGCTGCAGTCGGCCAGGGTCTCGGCGAGGAAGTCGGCCTGCTTCTGGTTGTTGCCTTCGAGGCAGACCCGGTCGCCCGGTTCGATCACCGCTTCGAGCAACTCGCCGACGCGGGGCGCCTCGACGCGGCGCGCCAGCCCGAGGGCGGCGGCCCGTTCCAGGCGCTGCAGGCGGCCGCGGCGACGGGTGTCCCAGGCTCCGGCAGGATGGGGAGCGTTCATGGAATCTCCTGTTGTGTCAGGTTGGGGAAGCCGGCTCAGCCGACGATGGCCTTGGTGGCCAGGAACAGGACCGACGGACCCATCAGGCAGCCCAGGCCGGTGTGGAAGGTGGCGACCAGCGCACCGTAGGGCACCAGGCGCCGGTCGGTGGCGGCGAGACCGGCCGACACGCCGCTGACGGTGCCGGCGAGGCCGCCGAAGACCATCGCCGAGCGGGGGTTGTCGAGGCCCATGAAGCGGGCGGCAACCGGCGTGAACACCATCACCATGATGGCCTTGATGAGACCGGTGGCGATGGCCAGCGCCATCAGGTCGGAGCTGGCGCCGATCGCCGCGCCGGTCACCGGGCCGACGATGTAGGTCACCGCGCCGGCGCCGATGGTGGTCATCGCCACCGCGTCGGTGTAGCCCATAGACCAGGCGACAGAGGCGCCGACGATGAAGGGAATGATGGTGCCCAGCAGCAGGGCCATCACGCCGACCAGGCCGGCCTTCTTCGCCTCGTCCACCTGCACCTCGAAAGCGGTGGCAACGATCGCGAAGTCGCGCATCATCGCGCCGCCCATCAGGCCGATGCCGGCGAACAGCTTGAGGTCGGCGAGGCCCTTGCTGCCGCCGGTCTGGATGCCGCCCCAGTAGGCCAGCGCCAGGCCGATCACGATGGCGATGGCCGAGCCATGCACGCGGCCGAAGGTGAGCTTGCGGGACAGGTGGACCGAGATCCACATGATCAGGCCGACGAAGGCGAAAGCGCCGACGAGGCTGTTTTCGCGAATGGCGTGTTCAATCATTTCCATGTCTGTCTCCTCCGGCTCAGGACTCTTCGGCCACGGTGCCGGTCTGCCAGGCGGAGTCCTGGCGCTTCGGTCCGGTGCGGTTGATCAGGGCGATCGTGCAGGCGCACAGCAGCACCGCACCGATGGCGGAGATCAGGGCCACCGGGCCGCCCTTGAGGGCCGCCACCACGTTCTGCTGGGCGGCCATGGCGACCACCACCGGGATGTACATGGCGGCCCAGAAGCCGACGCCCGCTTCCGTGGTGTCGGGCATCAGGCCGCGCTTGTGCAGATAAACCCGCGCCGAGATCAGCAGCATCATCGCGATGCCGACCCCGCCGACGTTGGCCTTGACGCCGATGAGACTGCCGAGCAGGTCGCCTATATAGACGCCAAGCAGATGGCAGGCGGCCAGGATGGCCGTTCCGTAAATGATCATTTCAATTCCTCCTTATGTGGCCGGGCCACGGTGATGGGTTTGTCCTGAGCTTCTTGATGAGCTTTCAACGCCATTCATGAATTCACCAGAGTCATTTATGTATTCATAAATTTCGTTTGTGTATACAAGACTAATCCACATGGACACAAAGTCAAGGGCTTTGTATAGTCAATCGAAAGGAGCCAAAACATGGATGCACTCAACCCCACGCCGGTCCGGCGTTCCGAGCAACTGGGCGAGGAAATCGAGGAGCGCATCGTCACCGGCGTATACCCGCCGGGCATGCGCCTGGACGAACAGGAACTGGCCGCTGCCTTCGGCGTATCGCGCACACCGATCCGCGAGGCGCTGATCCAGCTGGCGTCGATCGGCCTGGTGGAAATCCGCCCGCGGCGCGGTGCGACCGTGCCGGAGATGAGCGCCGACCGCCTGTGCGAGATGTTCGAGGTGATGGCAGAGCTGGAGTCCATGTGCGGCCGCCTGGCCGCGCGGCGCATCCTGCCGGCGGAGCTGGCCCGCCTGCGGGAAGCCCACCAGGCCTGTGAAGAGGCGCGGGACGCCGGCAAGCCGGATCTGTACTACCAGCTCAACGAGGTCTTCCACCGCCGCATCTACGAGGCCAGCCACAACGGCTTCCTCGCCGAGCAGGCCATCGCGCTGCACCGCCGCCTGCGCCCCTACCGGCGCCTGCAGTTGCGGGTGCGCAACCGCATGCAGTCCTCGTTCTCGGAGCATGCCGGCATCGTCGAGGCGATCGTCGCCGGCAACGGCGACCAGGCCGCCGAACTGCTGCGCAGCCACGTGGTGGTGCAGGGCGAACGCTTCACCGATCTGGTCGCCACGCTGCGCCAGATGAACGCCCCGGCAGAGCCCGAGGCGGCTACCGCAACGTAGAGCGCACGCCGCTCTCAAGGAAAGGTCGGGCCGCCCCAGGTTTCCTTGTCCCCCTCGGGGAGCCGGCTGGGCGCAACCCGGCCCTTGGAGGCACGTTATAAGGCGGCGCGCCCGCGCAGCTCGCCGGGCGTCACGCCGAACATGCTGCGAAAGGCGGCGATGAAGGCCGACGTGGATTCGTAGCCGTGGGCCAGGGCCACGTCCGTCACGCTGTCGCCGGCCTCCAGCGCGTCGAGGGACAACAGCATGCGCAGGCGTTGCCGCCACTCGCCGAAGCCCAGCCCGGTCTCCTTCACGAACAGGCGCGCCAGCGTGCGCTCCGACGCGCCCGCCTCGACGGCCCACTGGGCCAGACTACGCGTGTCGTCCGGCTGCTCCTGCAACGCCGCGCAGATCACGCCGAGGCGCCGGTCCTTCGGCAGCGGCAGGCCGAAACCAGCCCGTGGCAGCCCGGCCAGTTCGTCCAGCAGCACCGCCACCAAGCGCCCCGCCGGGCCCGCCTCGTCGTACTCCACCGGCAGTTCGCCGATGCGCCGGATCAGCTCCCGCACCAGCGGGCTCATCTCCAGCACGCAGCATTCCGCTGGCAGGGCAGCCGCCGCGGCCGGCGTGACGTACAGGCTGCGCATCTCGGTGCGGCGGCGATTGACCACCTGGTGCGGCAGGTCCGGCGGAATCCACACCGCGAAGCGCGGCGGCGCTACGTAGTCGCCGGCGGCCGTGCGCACCCCGAGCACGCCGCTGCTGGCGTAGGACAGCTGGCACCAGGGATGGCTGTGCTCCTCGGTCCATGAGCCGGGCGCCAGGCTTTCGTGGCGGTTGTACAGCGGGCGCGGCAGGCTCGCCAGGCTCGGCACATTGCGTTTGTTCGGGGCGCTCATGGTGTTTTGTCCGTCAATCGCTATTCGTTGTCGATCTGTCGTTAGAAAGACAGCCTGCCACGCCTTAGAGTCCACCACCATACCCATAACGAGATGGAGCCCAACGTGCCCTCCAACCCCAACACTGCAAGCGGCTTCCAGAAACTGCGCAAGTGGCTGCACAAGGAATGGTTCCTCGTCGGCATGCTCGGTGCGGTCGTCCTTGCCACCCTGCTTCCTGACCTGGGCCGCAGCGGCGGCGTGCTGCACGGCGACGTCGTCACCGACATCGGCATCGCCATTGTTTTCTTCCTGCACGGCCTGGGCCTGTCCTTCGCCAGCCTGCGCCAGGGCATCATGAACTGGCGCATCCACGCGGTGGTGCAGAGCATGACCTTCGCGGTCTTCCCGCTGGTGTGGTTCCTCGCCGATTCCCTGGTCGGCCAGTGGCTGCCCCGCGACCTGGCGCTGGGCTTCTGCTACCTGTGCGCGCTGCCGTCCACCATTTCGTCCTCGGTGGCGATGACCGGCCTGGCCCGTGGCAACGTGCCGGCGGCGATCTTCAACGCCACGCTGTCGAGCGTGCTGGGCATCGTGCTGACGCCGCTGCTGGTGACGCTATTCACCCACGTGGACGGCCAGGGCCTGCCCTTCCTCGAAACGGTGCTGAGCATCGCCAAGCTGCTGCTGCTGCCCCTCGTGCTCGGCCAGCTGTCCCGCCCGCTGCTGCACGCCTGGCACCAGCGCCACAAGAAGCTGACCACCCTGCTCGACCGCTGGGTGATCCTGATGCTGGTGTACTCGGCCTTCTGCGACTCGGTGGCCTCCGGCCTGTGGCGCAACAACGGCATCGGCACGCTGCTCACCGCGATGCTCGGCGCTGCGCTGGTGCTGGCCCTGGTGCTGGTGTTGTCCACCTGGCTGGCGCGGCGCTTCGGTTTCAAGGTGGAAGACGAGATCACCACGGTGTTCTGCGGCTCGAAAAAGACCCTCGCTTCCGGCGTGCCGATGGCCAAGCTGCTGTTCGGTGCCAACCCGGCGATCGGCCTGATCGTGCTGCCGATCATGTTCTACCACCAGATCCAGCTCTTCGTGTGCTCGCTGCTGGCCAACCGCTACGCCCTGCGCAAGGACGCCGCGGCCCCCCATTGATGCGGCAGCGCGTCATAATGGCGGGTCGCCACCCACACCCGCCTTATGACGCCATGAGCACCGAAACCGCCAGCACCGTCCGCCACTTCGTCACCTACAGCGGCGTCAGCCTGCCGCTGAACCTCACCTCGCCGCTCGAAGAGGCGGACCTGCGCAACCGCATCACCTTCTACCGCGCTTACTACGACGCGGCCGACCGCATGACCACCTGCGAGAAGGTTGTCTATGGCGAGATCGAATCCGCCCATCACTACAGCTACTATCCGAGCGGCGCCCTGCAACAGGCCAAGGTCGTCCAGGTGATCGACGAAGAAACCACGCTGATGGACTACGCCGAGGACGGCACCCTGCTCTCCTCGACGACGCTGGACGACTGAGCGGAGCGGAACTTCGCCTTGGCCATTCAGTCTGCAGAACGTCGCCGCTGCCTCAGCTGCAACCGCTGGGGCGGCGAACGGCGGCCCGGTGCCGAACCCGACACCGTCGAGTACGATGAAAACAACGACCGCGGCCCCTGCCAGGAAGGCCCCTGGCACGGCACTAGCCGCCGCGGCCCGCGTAATGCCTGCGGCCAGTGGCTGAAGTGGATCGCCCTGGAAAGCGCCCCGGCGGCGCCCGCCCCAGCCCCTCCGGACAAGACCGACCCATGACGACCCCGACCGACTCGCCCGAATTCCTCGTCGCCTGCCTGTGCGCCGCCTGGTGCGGCACCTGCCGCGACTACCGCGCCGGCTTCGAAGCCATGGCCGAGCAGTTCCCGAACGCCCGTTTCCTGTGGCTCGACGTGGAAGACGAAGCCGACCTGCTTGATGACTATGACGTGGAGAACTTCCCCACCGTGCTGATCCAGCGCGACGAGGACGTGCTGTTCTTCGGTACGATGCTGCCTCACCACCACCTGCTACAGCGGACCGTCGAGACCTTCCACGCCCAGAGCCCGGAAGAAAGCCGTCACTACGCCCACTCCGACCCGCTGCGCAAGAGCTGGCAGAACGAATACAACCTGCGCCGGGCACTGGCCGATAGAGCCGAAGACTGAGCACAAGAACACATCGAGAGGAGAGAGACATGGACGACTGCGTTTTCTGCCGCATCGTGCGCGGCGAGCTGCCGGCATCGAAGGTCTACGAGGATGAGCATACCCTCGCCTTCATGAACATCATGGCCGGCAACCCTGGCCATACGCTGGTCATCGCCAAGCCCCACCGGGAAAACATCTACACCCTGGAAGACGAACTCGCCGAGGCGGTATTCCGCACCACCACGCGGATCGCCAAGGCGGTGCGGCAGGCGGCGGGTTGCGAAGGCGTGTCCCTGTTCCAGGCCAACGAGGTGGCCGGCGGACAAACAGTCTTCCACTTCCACCTCCACGTGCTACCCCGCACGACCGGTGACAAGCTGCCCGGCGTATGGCCAGCCACCTCACCGAGTCGCACAGAGCTCGACGAGATGGCAGCCCGCCTGCGCGCCGCACTCTAAGCCCCACCGAACGCCACCGGCCCCGCCCCTCGCGAGAGGCGCGGGGCGGTCTCCCATTGCCCCACCGATCATGATGCCGCACCAGAGCGGCATCCCGAGACCATGCACATTCCCCTGCTGAGCCCGGAGGCCCCCTTTGCGATCCTGCTGATGATCGTCAGCGGTACGCTGATCTTCGGTCCGCTGCGCAGTTGGCGGCGCTCCCTCGTCAATACCGGCGTGTTCTTCACCGCCTGCCTGCTCGGCGATCTGCTGGCCGGCAGCCTGGAAGGCCACATGGAACCCGCCGCGCTGCACTGGCTGCGCCAGATGGCGGTGTTCGGTGAAGGGCTGGCGGTGATCCGCTACCTGGGCCTGGCCCTGTTCGACGTGGTGCTGCCGCGGATCGGCATCCGGATCTCCGGCATCCTCGGCGACATCCTGGTCATCGTCGGCTACGTGGCCTGGGCCTTCCTGCGCCTCAACCTGGCCGGCATGCAGCTGTCCCACCTGCTCACCACCTCCGCAGTCCTCACCGCAGTGGTCGCCATCTCGATGCAGGAGACCCTCGGCAACCTGCTCGGCGGACTGGCCCTGCAGATGGACAACTCGCTTGAGATCGGCGACTGGATCCAGATGGACGACCTCGCCGGCCGCGTCAGCGACATCCAGTGGCGCTACACCGCGATCATCTGCCGCAGCGGCGAGCGGGTGCTGGTGCCCAACAGCCACCTGATGAAGAACCGCTACGCGCTGATCTGCAACAAGCGCCAGACCCTACCGCAGCAACGGCGCAGCATCGGCTTCGACGTGGATCTGTCGGTGCCGCCGGGCCGCGTGACGAGCACCGTGCTGCAGGACATCTCCACCGCCCGCATCCCCAACGTCAGCGCCACCCCGGCGCCCCAGTGCCTGCTGCTCAACTTCGGTCCGGGCTACGCCCATTACGCGGTGCGCTACTGGCTGCTGGACCCCGGCCCCGACGAAGCCACCGACTCGGAGGTCCGCCACCACATCCTCGCCGCCCTGCAGCGGGAAGGCCTGCGCCTGGCGGTCAGCGACCAGACAATCCATCTGGTCGCCGAAGGCGAAGCCCACCGGGAAGAGGTCCGCGCCCGCGAACTGAATCGTCGCCAGCAGGCCATCGCCCAGATCGACCTGTTCTCGCGCCTATCCGAAGCCGAGCAGCTGGAACTTGCCGGCCGCCTCGTCAACGCCCCCTTTGCCCGCGGCGACATAATGACCCGCCAGGGCGCCATCGCCCACTGGCTGTACATCATCGTCAGCGGCGAAGCCGAAGCCTGGTGGCAGCCCACCGATGGCAGCCCGCCGCGCCTGCTCGAGAAACGCGGCCCGGGCAGCGTCTTCGGCGAGCTCGGCCTGATGACCGGCGCACCGCGCCGCGCCACGGTAATCGCCGCCACCGACATCGAAGCCTACCGCCTCGACAAGGCCGGCTTCGAGCACATCATCCGCAGCCGACCGGAGCTCGCCGAAGGCATGTCGTCCATCCTCGAAGAACGCCTCTGCCACTTCCATGCCCTGGAAAGGGGGTATGCTGAGGACAAAACCGGCCAGAATGCCAACCGGGGCTCGGAAGTCGCCGCCCTGGGCAAGAAGATCCGAGAATTCTTCGGTCTCTGAGCCATACAACAACGCCACCCCGCCGATTTGTCACCATGCCAGAACGCTCCGCCGCCCTCGTCCCTGCCCTGGCGCAGGCCTTCACCGCCCGCCATGAACTGATCGCCCGCCTGGAAACCGAGCAGACCAATGCCTACCGGCTCTTCCATGGCACCGTGGAGGGTCGCCCCGGTCTCACCGTAGACCGCTACGGCGACCTGATCCTTGTACAGAGCTTCCACAGTCCGCTGAGCGTGGGCGAAGAGGAGGCCGTCACAGCCTTCTACGCCGAAGCCTGTCCGGGGCTGGACCTGATCTACAACGACCGCAGCCACTCCAACTCGCGCATCAGCAATCCGCTGCCGCCCACCCAGCTGGCCAAGGCCGAAGCCCTGCGTGAATTCACCGAACTGGGCGTCAGGTACAACGTGCAGGCCCGCCACGCCGGGCAGGATCCATGGCTGTTCCTCGACCTGCGCGCCGCGCGCCGCAAGGTGATGGCCGAAGCTGCCGGCAAGTCGGTGCTCAACGTGTTCGCCTACACCTGTGGCGTCGGCATCGCCGCCGCCAAGGCCGGCGCCCGCCACGTGGTGAACGTGGACTTCGCCGAATCCAGCCTGTCCGTCGGCAAGGCCAATGCGCGCCTCAACGAACTGCCGATCCGCCTGCGCTTCGTGAAGAGCGACGCCTTCGCCGCAATGCGCCAGCTGTCCGGCATCGGCCAGCCCAAGGTGGTGCGCGGCAAGCGCATGCCGCCCTTCCCGAAACTGGAGAAGCACAGCTTCGACCTGGTCTTCCTCGACCCGCCCCGCTACGCCAAGAGCGCCTTCGGCGTGGTGGACCTGGTCAACGACTACCCGGCCCTGCTCAAGCCGGCCCTGCTGTGTACGGCCGAAGGCGGCGCGCTGGTGTGCTGCAACAACGTCGCCCAGGTGGACCGCGACGCCTGGGCGGACCAGCTGGTGCGCAGCGCCCACAAGGCCGGACGCGAAGTGCGGGCGCTGGAGTGGATCACGCCGGACGAGGACTTCCCGAGCGCGGACGGCAATCCGCCCCTGAAGACAGTGCTGCTGCGGGTTTGAGTCAGGCCGGATTCGTCTCGCTGATCGTGGGTTCGAATCCCGCCCTTTCCGCCTACTCGTCGGCGTCCGGATCCCGCTCGTCTTCCTTGGCGGCCGCTGCTGCGGCCTGCATGGCGGCGTGGGCCTCCAGCATCGCCGCGCGGGTCGTCGGCGACTCCAGGCTGACGCGGCCGAGGGCGCCGTCGCGGTAGTCCTGCAGCAGGATCAGCGAAGCCTTCTCGATGTCCAGCCCGCCCCCTTTCAGGCGGCAACCGCGGCGTTGGGCGATCGCCTCCACCAGCGCCGGGCCATCCAGACCGTCAACGGCCACCCCATAGCGCTTGGCCACCAGAGCCGGATAGCGGGCCAGCAGCAGGTCGCCGAGGAAATTCGCAACCTCCTCGTCGATCACCGCGTTGCGGCCGATCGCATGGCTGGCGGCCAGCATGAAGCCGTCTGAATCGTAGGCGATCTTCGGCCACATCATGCCCGGCGTGTCGATGAGGGTCGCCGTCGGCGACAGGTCGAGGATCTGCTGGCTCTTGGTCACCGCCGGCTCGTCGCCGACCTTGGCGACGCGCTTCTTCAGCAGCGCGTTCATCAGCGTCGACTTGCCCACGTTGGGGATGCCCATGATCATCATGCGCAGCGGCTTCAGACGATCGTTGCGATGCGGCGCCAACGGCCGGCACAAGCCGACCACCTTGGCTACATCGCTGGGCTTCTTGCACGACAGCGCCACCGCATTGACGCCCTTCTGGGCGTTGTAGTGGGCGATCCACTGGGCGGTCACCGCCGGATCGGCGAGGTCGGCCTTGTTCAGGATCTTCAGGCACGGCCGCTGGCGATGCAGGCGCAGTTCGCGAATCATCGGATTGCTGCTCGCTTCGGGCAGGCGGGCGTCGAGCACCTCGATGACCACATCGATGCGCTCCATGCTCTCCGCCGCCTTCTTGCGGGCGGACGTCATGTGACCGGGAAACCACTGGATGGACATGGGCGTGCGTTGAATCAATGAAAGCCCGCCATTATCAGGGCAAAATGGCGTCCCTCGAAGGAAATCCCCGGAAACACCGCACCATGAACCACGAAGAAGTCATTGCCGCCACCCGCGAATGGATCGAAAAGGCCGTCATCGGCCTCAACCTGTGCCCGTTCGCCAAGTCGGTCTACGTCAAGAACCAGGTCCGCATCGTCGTCAGCGACGCCCGCCACCTCGACGCCTTCCTTGAGCAACTGGACGAGGAACTGGACCATCTGGCATCCGTCGATCCCGAAGTCACCGACACCACGCTGCTGGTCCATCCGACCCTGTTCCCCGACTTCCTCGACTTCAACGACCTCGTGCAGATCGCCGACGAGGCCGTCAGCGAGCACGAACTGGACGGTGTGCTGCAAATCGCCAGCTTCCACCCGGACTTCCAGTTCGAAGGCACCGAGCCGGACGACATCACCAACTACACCAACCGCTCGCCCTACCCGACCCTGCACCTGATCCGCGAAGCCAGCATCGACCGCGCCGTGGAAGCCTTCCCGGAAGCCGAGATGATTTACGAGCGCAACATGGAAACCCTGCAGAAGCTCGGCATCGCCGGCTGGAAAGCCCTTGGCCTGGCCGAGTCCAAAAAGCATGGCCAGGAATAAGCCCGCCGCGGGCGCTGCCCGCCCGGCTGCCGAGGCCAAGCCGGCGGTCCATCCGGAGATCCGCCCCGGCCAATCGATCGAGCTGCTGAAGGAACTCCACATCCTGACCCGCGACGGCCAGCTCAACCAGGACAGCCGGCGCAAGCTCAAGCAGGTCTATCACCTCTACCAATTCATCGAGCCGCTGCTTGCCGAGGTGCTGGAGCAGCACGGTGACCTGAGCCTCGCCGACCACGGCGCGGGCAAGTCCTACCTGGGTTTCATCCTCTACGACCTGTTCCTGAAGGCCAAGGAGGCCGGCACGGTCTATGGCATCGAGACCCGCGCCGAACTGGTCGCCCGCTCTCGCGAACTGGCCGAGCGGCTGAGCTTCCCGCGCATGCGTTTCCTGGACGTGAGCGTCGAGGAATCCACGCGTTCCCGCGAGCTGCCCGAACGCGTCGACGTGGTCACCGCGCTGCACGCCTGCAACACCGCCACCGACGACGCGATCCAGTTCGCCTTCGCCAAGAATGCCCGCTTCGTGGTGCTGGTGCCCTGCTGCCAGGCCGAAGTGGCCAGCGTGCTGCGCCACAACAAGAACGCCAGCTTCGGCATGACGCCCCTGTCGGAGATCTGGCGCCATCCGATCCACACGCGGGAATTCGGCAGCCAGCTCACCAATGCACTGCGCTGCCTGCAGCTGGAAGCCCACGGCTACCAGGTCACGGTGACCGAGCTGGTCGGCTGGGAGCACTCGATGAAGAACGAGCTGATCATCGCCCGCCACACCGGCCAGCCGCGCAAGAACGCGATGGAGCGCATCGAGGCGATCCTTGCCGAACTCAACCTCAACGAACTGCGGGGCCGCTTCGCGTGCTGACAGCCGGGCTCGCAGCGGCCGCGGTGCTGCTTGTCGCCGTGGCACCGCGGCTGCAGCGCCTGCGCGATCGCTACGACACCGCCGCACTGCTGCCGATCGCCGGCCAGCCCGCGGACGATGAAGGCCCGGCGGCACTGGATGCGGCCTTGCAGGAGTGGGTCATGGAAGGTGCAGGGTCGGGTGCCACGCTACTGCCCTGGCGCTTTCCCGCTGCGCCATGCCCGCTGGCCTGCGCCGTGGCCCCCCCGACGCAGCGGCGCCGCGTACATGCCTTCGGCTACCGGCTGGCCGGCTATCACCAGCTCGACAGGCGCAGCCGCCTCGGCGGCATCACCTACCGGATCGGCGTGCAACTGCGTCCGCTGCTGTGGTTCTTGCCGCGGCGAAACGACGAGCCCTGGGACGACGCCTGGCTGACCGAGGTGGATGACACCCGCCTTGAGGCGCTGAGCCGCTGGCGCCCTCGGCGCCCGACGCTTATCGTGGTCGACACGCCTGCAGCCGGCATCGTGCCGCTCGTCATCGATGCGCTCAACGCCGGAATTCGCCGCAACGGCAATCATCAGCCGGTTCGCCTGCTGATCCTCGGCGACATCGACCATCAGGACGCGGCCTCCGCCGCTTACCGGGATTTCCGCGACCAGCCCGATCAACGGAACGGATAAGCATTCATCTTCCCTAGGGTGTCCTTCTGGACAGGCTTCGGCTTGGGCTGCACCGGCTTGACCGATGGCCAGCGACGACCATAGATGGCGGCAGGATAGACTGCGCTCCAGTGCTCTGCGTCCTCTTTGACCTGTTCGCGCTGCTGGACCTCGGCCCGCCTTTCCGCATCCTGGCTCCGCTGGCGCTCGGCCACTTCGGCACTGCGCCGGGCGTCCAGCTCTCGGGCATCCTCGAGCAGCCGCTCGCCACGCCCGCGCGCCTCCGCCTCCTCCCGGGGCGTCAAGGGCGGCGGCACCTCGACGGCCTGCGCGCGACTATCGGCAGCACACGGCCCATCGGTGTAGGTCACCCGCCCGTCGCTGCCGACACATTTGAAAACGGCCAGCGCTGGCCCTGCCAGCAATATGCCCAGCACCCCCGCCCAAACCCGTTTGCGCCCCATGCGCGCCTCCCGTGGCCATTCTTTTCAGTCTGAAGACTAGATCGCTTCAACACCGTTGGCGAGGACGGAGGGCACGCCCAGGACATCTCCGGGACTAGGCCTCCAGTTCTCCGCCCAGCTCCGGGACGAAGAGCGGTGAGCGCCATTCGTCGTCGAGCAGGAAACTCTCCGCATCCGGGCCACAGATCCACCGCACCCAGCGCCGCACCGCGGCCAACAGGAAACGCCTCATCTTCATCTCCCACTGATCTTGCCGATCCGGGCAAGGGAACGCCCGTGATGATGATGTTAGGCAGATCTAGTGACAGCACGCTTGCAGAATCGCTGCGGGCAAGTGAATACGCCATGATGGGCGACACCCGCAGGAGAGCCGACAGCCCATGGCACCACTGACGACAGACGAACGAAAACGGGGAAAACGATCACTCGTTTTCCCCGTTGCATTCTGGAGCGGCAGAAGAGTCTCGAACTCTCGACCTCAACCTTGGCAAGGTTGCGCTCTACCAACTGAGCTACTGCCGCGTACTACCTGGAGGCGCGAGCCGGAGTCGAACCGACCTACACGGATTTGCAATCCGGTGCATAACCGCTTTGCTATCGCGCCTTAAATCAATCGGGGAAGCAGGTTTTGCTTCCCCGTAAAATCTGGAGCGGCAGAAGAGTCTCGAACTCTCGACCTCAACCTTGGCAAGGTTGCGCTCTACCAACTGAGCTACTGCCGCGTGACAGACCGCCATTATAGGCAAAATTTCTTGTCTGTCAAATTAAACTGCAATTTTTTTATTGGCTGCGCTTGCTCAGCTCCGGCCACGCACAGCGCATGTAGTAGCCCATGGACCACAGCGTCAGCACCGCGGCCACGTAGATCAACACAGTGCCGAGCCCCATGCTGTCGAAACCGAGGATGGGCGCCTGGAACAACAGCAATGGAATCGCCGACATCTGGGCAGCCGTTTTCAGCTTGCCGACGAAGGCCACCGCGACGCTGCCCGCTGCCCCGACCTTGGCCATCCATTCGCGCAGCGCCGAGATGGTGATCTCCCGCCCGATGATGACCAGCGCGATCAGCGAATCGACGCGGCCGAGGTGCACCAGCACGATCAGTGCCGCCGCCACCATCAGCTTGTCGGCCACCGGGTCGAGGAAGGCGCCAAAGGCCGAAGTCTGCCCCAGGCTGCGCGCCAGGTAACCATCGAACCAGTCGGTGACCGCCGCCGCGACAAAGGTAAGCGTCGCAACAAGGTTCTTGTCCTCCGGGGACATTACGCTTGGGGGAAGGTAATAGATGCCGACGAAAAACGGGATCAGGGCAATGCGTGCCCAGGTAAGCGAATTGGGAATATTGAAGAGCATGTCGGCGTTCACTGGCTATCGCAGTGAATTGTATATCTGTTCTGCCAAGTGCCGGTTGATACCCTCGACACGACAGAGGTCTTCGACCGTGGCATTGCGCACACCGTCCATGCCGCCGAAGGCCGCCAGCAGCTTGCGCCGCCGTGTCGGGCCGACGCCGGCAATGTCTTCAAGGCGCGAGGTGTTGCGGGTTTTGGCACGCCGAGCGCGGTGACCGGTGATCGCAAAGCGGTGTGCCTCGTCGCGGATTTCCTGGATCAAGTGCAGCGCCGGCGCGTCGGGACGCAGATGCACCGGCTCGCGGCCGTCCGGGAAGACCAGTTCTTCCAGACCTGGCTTGCGGCTCTCGCCCTTGGCGACGCCGAACATCGTGATGGCCTCCAGGCCGAGTTCGGCCAGCACGTCCTTGGCCACGCCCATCTGCCCCTTGCCGCCGTCGATGAGGATCAGGTCCGGCTGCACTCCCTCCCCGGCCGCCACTTTCTCGTAGCGCCGGGTGAGGGCCTGGCGCATCGCCGCGTAGTCATCACCGGGGGTGATGCCGCTGATGTTGTAGCGGCGGTACTCGGACTTCTTCATCGCCTTGCCGTCCCACACCACGCAGGAAGCCACGGTGGATTCGCCCATCGTGTGGGAGATGTCGAAGCATTCGATGCGGTTTGGCGTGTCAGCCAGCCCAAGCGCGTCGCGCAGGGCGTCGAGGCGCTGTTCGCCGCGGGTGGCCTCCTGCTCCCGGGCCAGCAGGGCGAGGCCAGCGTTGTTCTCGGCCATGCCCATCCAGGCCCGCTCGTTCTCGTAGCGTGCCGCCATCACGACGACCTTACCCTCGACAACCTCCTCAAGGGCCTCCTTGACGGTGGCCGGTTCGAGATTGACCAGAATCTTGCCGGGCAAGGGTTGGTCCAGGTAGTGCTGCTCGACGAAGGCCACCAGTGCGTCCAGCGGCGTGCAGCCCTGGGCGTTGCTGGGAAACAGCGGCCGATCGCCAAGGTGCCGGCCACCGCGGATCATCGCCAGGTTGACGCACACCATACCGCCCCGCTCCACCGCGGCGATCACGTCCACATCCTCGTCCTTGGCACTCTCGACGAACTGCTTGTGCAGCACTGCCTGAAGGTTGCGGATCTGGTCACGGTACATCGCCGCCTTCTCGAAGGCCAACGCATCTGAGGCTTCCAGCATGCGTTTCGACAGATCGTCGATCACCTCGGTATGGCGGCCGTTGAGGAACAGGCTGGCCGTCTGCACGTCGGCCGCGTAGGCCTCCTTGTCGATGAGCCCGACGCAGGGCCCGGTGCAACGCTGGATCTGATGCAGCAGGCAGGGCCGCGAACGGTTACTGAAGGTGGAGTCCTCGCAGGTGCGCAGACGGAAGATCTTCTGCATCAGGTGCAGGCTCTCGCGTACCGCCCAACTGTTGGGGAAAGGTCCGAAGTAACGCACCCCCTTCGTAAAGCCGCCCCGGTGATAGTAGATCTGCGGGAAATCGCCGGCCGACAGTGCGATATAGGGATAGGACTTGTCGTCCCTGAACAGGATGTTGTACTTCGGCCCGAGGCTCTTGATGAGGTTGTTCTCGAGGATCAGCGCCTCGGCCTCGGAACGGGTGGCGGTGGTGTCCACCCGCTGCACCTGGCTCACCATGATCGCGATGCGCGGACTCAGCTGGGTGCGCTGGAAATAGGACGACACCCGCCGCTTGAGATTCTTGGCCTTGCCGACGTAGAGCACCACCTCGTCGGCGCCGATCATGCGATAGACCCCAGGCTCTTCGGTCAGGGTGCGCAAGAAGGCCTTGGCGTCGAAGCTCATCGCACGGATCCGGGTCAGGCCAGCGCCAGCACTGCGTCGCGGGCGGCGCGGTAATCGGCCCAGTCGGCCAGTTCGGCCGGCGTCGCCGGTGCGCTGCCAACCCGCGGGCGCAGCGCAGCGATGCGCGCGGCGCTGTCGGCATCGACCACCGGATGCCACGCATCGAGCAGACGCACGGCCAGTTCAGGGCGGTTGCACACCAGCACCATGTCGCAGCCGGCGCCGTGGGCGGCCTCGGCGCGGGCGACGATGTCACCGGCCACGCTGGCACCTTCCATCGTCAGGTCGTCGCTGAAGATCACACCACTGAAGCCGACGCGCTGGCGCAGCACGTCCTGCAGCCAGAAGGGCGAGAAGCCGGCCGGACGCGCGTCGATGTTGCGGTAGATCACATGGGCCGGCATCACGCCGCCCAGCTCGCCGGCCAGTCGCAGGAAGGGCTGCACATCCTCGGCCCACACGGCGTCGAAGCTCCGCTCGTCCACCGGGATCGCCACGTGGGAGTCCGCCTCCACCGCGCCGTGCCCCGGAAAATGCTTGCCGACCGCCTTCATGCCCGCGGCGGCCAGACCACCGACGACGGCGCGGGCGAGTTCGGTCGCCACCTCGGGCTGGCGATGGAAGGCGCGGTCGCCGATCACCGTGCTGACGCCATAATCCAGATCGAGGACCGGCGCGTAACTGAGGTCCACATCATGGGCGCGCAGCTCGGCCGCCAGCACCACACCGGCCTGGCGCGCCGCGGCGCGGGCTGCTTCCGGATCCCGGTCCCACAGCTCGCCAAAACGGCGCATCGCCGGCAGTCGGGTGAAGCCCTCGCGGAAACGCTGCACGCGCCCGCCTTCATGGTCCACCGAGATCACCAGGTTGGGACGCACCGCGCGGATCGCTGCGGTCAAGGCCCGCAGCTGTTCCGGCTCCGCGTAATTACGGGCGAACAGGATCACCCCGCCGACCAGCGGGTGCTGCAGGATCTCCCGCTCCTCGGCGGTGATTTCGTGCTCGACCACGTCGAGCATGATCGGGCCGGGCTGGGCGTGGGATGGCTTCATGGTTTCTCGATGACAGCAAAGGCGACGACGTAATCGGTTTCGTCGGAAAGACTCAGATGGGCAACCAGCCCGCGTTCCTGCAGGTAGTCCGCCAGCGCGGGGGCATATTCGAACACCGGCTTGCCCAGCGCATCGTGGCCGACCCACAGCGCATGCAGCGTGGCCGGCGCGGCGACGCCGATGCCGAGGGCCTTGCCGAAGGCCTCTTTGGCGGCGAAGCGCTTGGCCAGCAAGCGAGCCGGGGCACGCGACTGCGTGAAGGTTTCCCGCTCGGCTTCAGCCAGGATGCGTGCGGCAAAACGTTCGCCGTGGCGGGACAGGGCTTCTTCCATGCGGGCAACCCGCACGATGTCGGTGCCGACGCCGTAAATCACGGCCGTACGCCGCGCTCCGCGGCTTCCCGCATCAGACGCTTCATTTCCCGCACCGCCTCGCGCAGGCCGGTGAACACCGCACGACTGACAATGGAGTGGCCGATGTGCAGTTCGCGGATACCCGGCAGGCGGGCGATCGGCTGGATGTTGTAGTAATTGAGGGCGTGGCCGGCGTTGAAGCGCATGCCGAGGCCACGGATCGCCTCCCCCGCCGCGGCGATCTTGGCGATCTCGGCCAGCACGGCAGGGCTTTCCGCGTCCCGTCCGGCCGCATGGAAGGCGTGCGCATAGGGCCCGGTGTGGATCTCGCAGACCCGCGCGCCGATGCGTGCGGCGGCCTCCACCTGGGCGGGCTCCGCGTCGATGAAGACGCTGACGATGATGCCCTGGTCGGCCAGGCGCGCGACGGCATCCTTCAGCCGGGCTTCCTGGGACACGATGTCGAGGCCGCCTTCGGTGGTCACCTCGTGGCGGCCCTCCGGCACGAACATCGCCATTTCCGGCTTGATGTCGCACGCAATGCCGACCATCTCGTCGGTGGCAGCCATTTCGAGGTTGAGCTTGATCTGCGTGAGCTCGCGCAGTTTGCGCACATCGGCGTCCTGAATGTGGCGGCGGTCTTCGCGCAGATGCACGGTGATGCCATCGGCGCCGCCCAAATGGGCCTCGACGGCCGCCCAGCAAGGATCGGGCTCCCAGGTGCGGCGCGCCTGGCGCAGGGTGGCAACGTGGTCGATATTGACGCCGAGTTCGATCAAGACGGATCTCCGGGAAAAGCCAAAAGTTCGGTAAAGACGCGGCGGGACTGCAGCACCTGCCCGCCGAGGTAATACTGGATCAGGCGGCGCATCAGGGCCTTGCTCTGGGCGAGGGTCTCCGGATGGCGGAAGTTGCCCTGCGTCATGTCGAGCAGCGTACGCCCGCTGACGGTCACGGCATCGTCGGCGACTTCGTCACCCACCTGCACCACGCCGCGTTCGATTATATAAGTGTAGAAAGCCTCGGGCCGGACCGGCGTCCCGTCCTGCTCCATGTCCAGGCTGAGGCCGTAGCCGAGCTCCTGCAGCAGGGCCAGTTCGAAGCGGCGCAGCACGACTTCCTGGGATTCGTTAGCGGCCAGCGCCCGCAGCGCCTCGCCATAGGCTTTGTGGAGCGCCGGGTGGGCATCCTCCCGCGGCAGCAGGCGCATCAGCAGTTCGTTGGCGTAGTAGGCGCACAGCAGAGCCTGGCCACCCAATAGCGGCTGGCCACCCTGCCATTCGGCGCGCACCAGGGTCTTCATCTCGCCACCGCCGCTCCAGTCGATCAACAGCGGCTGAAAGGCCATCAGCACCCCGCGCAGCTGGGACATCGGCCGCCGTGCGCCCTTGGCGACGAGGCCGACGCGGCCGTAGTCGCGGCTGAACACCTCGACGATCAGGCTGGTCTCCCGGTACGGGTAGCTGTGCAGCACGAAACCCGGCTGCTGGTCGACGCGCGGCCTGGCGCTCACAAGAAAGGCGGCTTATTCGTAGCCGAGGCTCTTCAGAGCCCGTTCGTCGTCGGCCCAGCCGCTCTTGACCTTGACCCACACTTCCAGGAAGACCTTGGAGTCGAAGAGCTTTTCCATCTCGACGCGAGCCTCGGTGGCGATGCGCTTGAGGCGCTCTCCCCCCTTGCCGATCACCATCGCCTTGTGGGGCGCCTTGTCGACGATCACCGCCGCGTGGATGCGGCGCAGGCCGGGCTCGGCCTCGAACTTCTCGATCTCCACTGCGATACCGTAGGGCAGCTCTTCGCCAAGCTGACGGAACAGCTTCTCGCGCAGGAATTCGGCGGCCAGGAAGCGCTCGCTGCGGTCGGTGATGTCATCCGCATCGAAGATCGGCTCGCCTTCCGGCAAATAAGGCGCTGCAGCCTTCAGCAGCTCGTCGGTATTGCGGCCCTTCTCGGCGCTGACCGGCACGATCTCGGCAAACGGGTAGACAGCGCTCACCTTCTGCAGGAAAGGCAGCAGACGCGCCTTGTCCTCGAGCATGTCCACCTTGTTGACGACCAGGATCACCTTGGCGCCTTCCGGCAGCAGCTTGACGACCTGCTCGTCCTCGGCACCGTAACGGCCGCTTTCGATGACGAACAGCACCAGGTCCACGTCGGACAGCACCTGGGTGACGGTACGATTCATGGCCCGGTTCAGGGCGTTCTTGTGGCGAGTCTGGAAGCCCGGCGTATCGACGAAAATAAACTGCGAGGCGCCCTCGGTCAGCACGCCGGTGACCCGGTGGCGAGTCGTCTGCGCCTTGCGCGAGACGATGCTGATCTTCTGGCCGATCAGGCGGTTGAGCAGCGTGGACTTGCCGACGTTGGGGCGTCCGACAATGGCCACGAAGCCGGTCCGGAAAGCGGACTCGGCAGGAGATTGAGTATCGGTCATTACTTGGGTAGAAGTTCCAGCGCCCGCTGGGCGGACTGCTGTTCGGCAGCGCGGCGACTCACGCCGATGCCGCGGGTCTTGAGGCCGAGGCCGGCGACTTCGCACTCGACCTCGAATTCCTGTTGGTGGGCTTCGCCACGGGTGTCGGCGAGGGAATAGCGCGGCAGCGGCATGCGCTTGCCCTGCAGCCATTCCTGCAGCGCGGTCTTCGGATCCTTCAGCGCGCGGGCCGGATCGAGGCTGGCGATCGACGCCTCGTACAGACGGTCTATGACGGTCTTGGCCGTCTCGAAACCTGCATCCAGGAAGACCGCAGCAAAGATCGCCTCGAGCGCGTCGGCGAGTATGGACGGACGACGATGGCCGCCGCTCTTCAACTCCCCTTCGCCAAGGCGCAGGTAGTCGCCGACCTTCAGGCCGTCGGCCAGTCGGTGCAGGGTTTCCTGGCGGACCAGGTTGGCGCGGAGGCGCGACATGTCACCTTCGCGCAGTTCGCTGAAACGGCCGAACAGGGCCATTGCTGTGACGCAGTTGAGAACGCTGTCGCCGAGGAATTCCAGCCGCTCGTTATGGGGTGAGCCGAAACTGCGATGGGTCAGCGCCTGCTCCAGCAGTTCGATCCGGGAAAAGCGATGGCCGATGGCCCGCTGTAATACATCCAGCTTCATGACGGATTACTTGCCAGCCGAACTGGCGGAAAAATCGACGACCAAGCTGACGTTGGCAACCAACGGGACCTTGCGGGAGTACTCCACGGAGATCACGATGCGGCCATTCTCCTTGGTGATGTCCAGATCGGCGGCGGTCACACTGGAAATATCGTCAACGCTGGCGCGCTTGGAGAAATCGCTACGCAGTTGGGACACCGTTGCCGTCATCGGATCGGCGCTAGCGGCTACCGCGGAGATCGCTCGCTTGACACCGAAGTACTCGCTGACCACCGGCACCATCTTGAAAGCCACCAGCAAACAGGCGCCCAACAGGGCGCCGACCAGAAGCACACCGATCAGGCTCAGGCCCGATTGTCTCTTTCGCGTCATGATCAATGGAAGCTGCCGATACGTTTGAGGTCGCTGAAATTGAACCAGATGAAGAAGGCCTTGCCGACGATGTTCTCTTCCGGCACGAAACCCCAGCCCCGGCTGTCAAAACTGCCGTCCCGGTTATCGCCCATCATGAAGTAATGACCGGCAGGTACGGTGCAGGACACGCCGCGGCTAGTATAGGTGCAGTTCTCGCGGAACGGGTACTGGGTAATCTGGGAAACGAAGGCCGGCGCCTCGTTCTCGACAATGATGTTGTGCTCGACGTCGCCGAGCTTCTCGGTGAAACGGGGCGAGTAGTACAGCCGGTCGGCGTGCAGGTAGTCGCCCGCCGGCTGTTGCGGCATGGCCTGACCATTGATGGTCAACTTCTTGTCGATGTATTCCACCTTGTCGCCCGGCAGGCCGACGACCCGCTTGATGTAGTCCAGCGACGGATCGCCGGGGAAGCGGAAGACCATCACGTCGCCGCGCTTGGGCTCATTGACGGCAATCACCTTCTTGTTGATGACCGGCAGGCGGATGCCGTAGGTCCATTTGTTCACAAGGATGAAGTCGCCGACCAGCAAGGTCGGGATCATCGAACCGGAGGGAATCTTGAACGGCTCGACGACGAAGGAGCGCAGGCAGAACACCACCAGGATCACCGGGAAGAAGCTCGCCCCATATTCCACCCACCAGGGCGACTTGGCCCCGATCGCCCGCCGCTTGCTGGCAACGAAGTAATCGAGAGCCCATAGAACACCACTGAGCACCAACAGAACAAACAGAATCAACGCGAAATTCACGCCTGCACTCCTGAACCGACCACTGGCCGGTTATTTGCCTTCATCGACCCGCAGCACGGCCAGGAAGGCCTCCTGCGGGATTTCCACGTTGCCAACCTGCTTCATGCGCTTCTTGCCCTCTTTCTGCTTCTCGAGGAGCTTCTTCTTCCGCGTGATGTCGCCGCCGTAACACTTGGCCAGCACGTTCTTGCGCAGGGCCTTGATGGTTTCCCGGGCCACGATGTTGGAGCCGATGGCCGCCTGGACGGCCACATCGAACATCTGGCGCGGAATCAGCTCGCGCAGTTTGGCCACCAGTTCGCGGCCGCGGTACTGGGAGTTGGCGCGGTGCACGATGATAGACAACGCATCGACCTTCTCACTGGATACCAGTACATCAAGCTTGACCAGGTCGGCCGCACGGTATTCCTTGAACTCGTAGTCGAGCGACGCGTAGCCGCGGGAGACGGACTTCAGCTTGTCGAAGAAGTCCATCACCACTTCGTTCATCGGCATGTCATAGATTAGCTGCACCTGGCGGCCGTGGTAGAGCATATCTACCTGCGCACCACGCTTCTGGTTGCACAGCGTGATCACCGGCCCCACGTACTCCTGGGGCAGGAAGATGACCGCCTTGATGATCGGCTCACGCACCTCGTCCACCTTCGACAGGTCCGGCAGCTTCGACGGGTTGGAAATCTGCTCGACGGTGCCGTCCTTCATCAACACTTCGTACACCACGGTCGGTGCCGTGGTGATGAGGTTCATGTCGAACTCGCGCTCCAGGCGCTCCTGCACAATCTCCATGTGCAGCAGGCCGAGGAAGCCGCAGCGGAAGCCGAAGCCCAGCGCCTGGGAGACCTCCGGCTCGAACTGCAGGGAGGCGTCGTTGAGGCGCAGTTTTTCCAGCGACTCGCGCAGCTGGTCGTACTCGTTGGACTCGACCGGATACAGGCCGGCGAAAACCTGCGGCTTGATCTCCTTGAAGCCGGCCAGTGGCTCGGTGGCCTTGCGATTGGCCAGGGTGATGGTGTCGCCGACCTTGGCCGACTTGAGTTCCTTGATGCCGGCGATGATGAAGCCCACCTGGCCAGCGGACAGGCTTTCCCGCGGCAGGGACTTGGGAGTGAACACACCGACCTGCTCGCACAGGTGCTGGGCACCGTTGGACATGAACAGAATCTTGTCCTTCGGGCAGAGGGTGCCGTCCACCACCCGCACCAGCATCACCACGCCCACGTAGTTGTCGAACCACGAGTCGATGATGAGGGCCTTCAGCGGTGCGTCAGGATCACCCTTCGGCGGCGGAATGCGAGCGATCACGGCCTCGAGGATGTCCTCAACGCCCATGCCGGTCTTGGCCGAGCACGGGATCGCGTCAGTCGCGTCGATACCGATGACGTCCTCGATCTCCTGCTTGGCACCTTCCGGGTTCGCCTGGGGCAGGTCCATCTTATTGAGGACCGGCACCACCTCGACGCCCTGGTCGAGCGCCGTGTAGCAGTTGGCCACTGTCTGCGCCTCGACCCCCTGAGAGGCATCCACGACCAGCAGGCCGCCTTCGCAGGCCGCCAGCGAGCGGGAGACTTCATAGGAGAAGTCCACGTGCCCCGGGGTGTCAATGAGATTCAGGTTGTAGATCTGACCATCGCGGGCACGGTAGTTTAGCGCCGCGGTCTGGGCCTTGATGGTGATGCCGCGCTCGCGCTCGATGTCCATCGAGTCGAGCACCTGGGCTTCCATCTCCCGCGAGGAGAGGCCACCGCAAAGCTGGATGATCCGGTCGGCCAGCGTGGACTTGCCGTGGTCGATATGGGCAATGATCGAAAAGTTTCTGATGTGTTGCATGTCGGCCATGAAAAAGGGTGCCGGTGGGCACCCTGAATAAATTTTGTTTGCCTGGCAAAGACTTGGATTCTAACCGATACGCTGGAAATGAGCACGGACCGCCGCTTCGTCGAGGAAGTAATGGCACAACTCCGTATCCCCGGCAAGCACCACCGGCACCTTTTCGCTCCACAGCTCTTCAAGCGCTGGAAAGGCATCCACGTCCACCACCTCGACGACAAAGCCCAACTCTTGCTGCAAGGGCGTCAGCGCATCGACAAGATCGTGGCACAAATGGCACCACTCCCGGCTCAGGACAGTCAGCTTGTGTTCAGCGCTCAATCGTTCGCACCGGCACGAAGGTCTGGAAATCGCCGCGCAACACCAGCAGGGTCACGGTCTGCCCCGCCTCAAGGCCAGCGACGACCTTGTTGAAATGATCCACGGAGCGAATGTCGGTACGCCCGCCCTTCACCACCAGCGCCAGGATCGCGTCGCCGGACTGGATCTCGGAGGCCCGCGCCGACGCACTGCGTAGCGCATCGACAACCACCCCACCGCCGGAAAAGCGCACATCACGCTTCTGGTCGGCACTGGGCTCGACGACCAGGATGCCCAGCTTGTTCGGCGAGGAATCCGGCCGGGCGACCTTGGCCGCAACCTTGCGCACCTTGTCGTCAGGCAACTCGGCCACCACCACGGAGAGATCACGCGTTGCGCCCTTGCGCCACACCTGCAGCGGGACCTTGCTACCCGGCCGGGTACTACCGACAGCCCGCGGCAGATCGCCCGACACGCCGATCGTCCGGCTATCGAAACGCAGAATGATGTCGCCCTGCTCGATGCCGGCCTTCTCCGCCGGACTACCCTTCTCGACGGAACTCACCAACGCGCCGACCGGTTTGCCCAGCCCGAAGCTATCGGCCAGTTCGCGGGAGACCTCCTGGATGACCACGCCGACGCGCCCGCGCTGCACGCGGCCATTGCTGCGCAACTGGCCTTGCACCTCCATCGCAACATCGATGGGAATCGCGAAGGACAGGCCCATGAAACCGCCGGTGCGGCTGTAGATCTGGGAGTTCATCCCGACGACCTCACCCTTCATGTTGAACAGCGGCCCGCCCGAGTTGCCGGGATTGATCGCCACGTCCGTCTGGATGAAGGGCACGAAGCTTTCCTGCGGCAAGGAACGCCCCTTGGCACTGACAATACCGGCGGTCACCGAATTCTCGAAACCGAAAGGAGAGCCGATGGCCACGACCCAGTCGCCGACCCGCAGCCTGGAAGGATCCCCCAAGGTGACCTTGGGCAGGCCGGCGGCCTCGATCTTCAGCAGCGCCACGTCACTGCGCGGATCCGCCCCCATCAGACGGGCGCGGAACTCGCGCTTGTCGGTCAGCTTGACGATGATCTCGTCCGCCCCCTCCACGACATGCGCATTGGTGAGCACATATCCATCCGGGGACACAATGAAACCGGAACCAAGGGAACGGCTGTCCGGCTCGATCCGCGGCGCCCCCGGATGACGGGGCACGAAGCGCCGGAAGAAATCGAACATCGGGTCGTCTTCATCCAAGCTCGGCACCGGCCCCTTGCCCTGGCGTACCGCCTGGGTGGTGCTGATATTGACGACCGCCATGCCCTGACGCTCGGCCAGCTCGGCGAAATCCGGCAGATCCCGCGACAACGCTATCACTGGCACACCACCGACCAGCAGGCTCCCCGCCACCAGTAAGGCGCGACAACACTGGAGCGCTATCTTCATTGTCCACATGCTCCCGCCTGGCCCGACGCCCCACGCACCAGGTGCATGGGCAGATCCTGCTGCAGACCCCGACTCCGCTGACGCCCCCAGACAACCGCTGTCAAACCACCGACCACAGCCCCCAACGCGGCCAGCAGATCGGCATTACCGCCCGGTGCCACGACGGCGCCGCAGACAGCTCCGGCGATGACGCCCAGCACCGGCCAACCATACGCATACAACGCCGCCTGCAGCGGCACGCGATCGTCGATGACGACACCGACGGACTCACCGGGATGCGCCTCAATGTCATTGACCACTCTCACGCTCCGGCTGATCGGCGCCAGTGGGCGAGCCAGATTGACACCGCCGCAGCCACCCGGCTCGTTGCAACGACCACAGCCCTGGGCCACGGACACATCCACCCACGCATAGCCGGCTTCCAGCCGCTGGACGACACCATTGACCCGCATCAGCGCTTCCGCATCTCCACGCCATCGGCAATGCGCACCAGCGCCTGCTGCGGCACCTCACCCAGCACGGTGATCAGGTGATCGGACACCGTGCGGCGGAAAATGTTGAACGCCCCGGACGAACTCATCCCGCTCTGCAGGTTGCTCTTGGCCGGCATGGGCTCGATGAACACGGAAATCGCCGCCAGTCCATCGGAAAACACCACGTGATAGGCCTCGCCGCGCTCCTTGCGCCCCTGTCGGGCCACCGACACGACCTGACGGAAACCAGGGATGGAGTTCTTGAAAACCCAACCGATATCCTCGACCTTTACATCGTTGCCGCGGGCATTGACAACTTTCCAGTCGCTTGAGCGCACGAAGCGGGGCTTGACCTTGTCCCTGTCGAAAGGCGCGCCCACCTGAACTTCGGTGAAAGCGAACTGCTCGATGTTCTCCCCCTTCTCGCCGACCAGGCGTGCCCGTAGCAGCAGGCCGGACCCCACATCGGCCCAGAACTGGTGACCGAAGCGCATTTCGTCCTTGGGCTCAAGGATGATCTGCTGGCTCTCCATGCCGACGATGCGGACAACCTCGCCCTTGCGGATGCGGTAATGTTCGGCAAGGGCACTGGGGGATTGCGGCAGGCGTGCCGGGAAGCTGCGGCGCGCCGTCGATTGGTCGATGATCAGGAGCTTCTGGTCGGGCAGAAAGCACTGCACCTCTTCGTTGTTGCGCACTACTTCGCGCGGGCTGCCATCAAGCGCTTCGAGCTTCTCGTATTCGCCGCTGCCATCCACCAGGTGGGCAATGCGCGATGTCTCGACGTTCTTTCCGCTCTGATACGTGAAAGTGCCCGTGTAATTGAGCTTGTGGGCCGCATTGGAGATACGTGCAAGCCAGCTGAGCGGATCTGTCGGAACGTCGGCCAGGGCGGAGCCACTCCATGCCCCGATCGCCACCAGGCAACAGAAAAAATGCTTCATCGCTGGCTGGCCACCTGGGTATCCGAGACCGTACGCACATACAGGGCCACGCCCGGCATGGCCGCTGACGGCGCCATTGCCTGATGGGCGAACAGATATTCACGCTCCGACGTTTCGCTGTTGGCGGCCAGTTTGGCCGGCGCCTGGTCCATCGTCACCGCTGCGATGGGGGCCTTCTTGGCCTGGGCCATCTGCAGAGCATCCTGGCCGGAACCGTTCAGGTTCATCGCCACCCAGCCGACAGCCGCCACCCCCATTACCGACGCCGCGATCGGCATCAGATGACGCACCCAGCCGCCCCCGATCTCACGCTTCGGCGGCGCCAGAACGGTAGGTTCGTCATCCAGACACAGCATCACGTTACGAGTGAAGTCCGACGACAGGACCTGCTCATCGCGCAACAGATCTCCGATCAGGCAATAGTTCTCCCACTCCTGACGCAATGCACCATCCCGCTTCAGGGAATCGAACATCCGCGTCGTCGCGTGCTCGTCGAGCGCGCCGTCGAGCAGGGCAGAAACCTTTTCTTTCATCGTCTTACCACCTTTTGTTCGGAGCCGTATCGAGCAACGGCTTGAGCTTTTCAGAAATTGCTTCCCGTGCGCGGAAAATCCGCGAACGGACCGTGCCGATAGGGCACTCCATGATCGTGGCGATCTCCTCGTAACTCAGGCCTTCGATCTCGCGCAGGACTATCGCCGTTCTCAATTCTTCGGGCAGCGCCTCCATGGCCACATTAACGGTGTCGCCAATCTGCTTGGTCATCAGGAGGCGTTCCGGCGTATTGATGTCTCGAAGCTGGTCCCCTTCCTCGAAAGTCTCGGCTTCTTCGGAATCGAAATCGGTCGTAGTGGGCGCGCGCCGCCCCTGCGAAACGAGAAAATTCTTGGCAGTATTGATCCCGATACGGTAAAGCCACGTGTAAAAAGCGCTGTCCCCACGAAACGACGGCAAGGCACGATAGGCCTTGATGAACGTCTCCTGGGCAACATCCTCCACTTCGGCTGGATCTCGGATCAATCTCGACAACAGGCGGGCGAGCTTGCGCTGATACTTGGAAACAAGCAGGCCAAACGCCTGTTTGTCACCGCGCTGCACACGCTCGACCAACTGTTGGTCAATTTCGCGATCGCTCATGGTCGGGAAACAAATATCTTCGTAGTCGTGACCTGAAGGGTCACCGGCCCAGAAGTATATCCCGAGAGCCGCCAAAACCTGGCCAAAGTACCTCCTAGACCCTGCCGCATCCGTATAGTTCAGTCGTCCTCAGGGTTGTTTTGCGACTAACTGCACGTGCTATAGTCGGCCCTTCGCAAAACAGCCCACCGCGGCAATCCCACCGAAGTGACCGCTTTTGACGTGCTCATTCTGGGCAGTGGCCTGGCCGGACAATCCCTGGCCCTGCGCCTGGCAGACAAACTCAAGATCGCCCTCGTTACCAAACGCTCCCTCGAAGACAGCGCCAGCGCCTGGGCTCAGGGCGGCATCGCCGCCGTTCTCGACCCCGCCGACGACACCGAAGCCCATGTGTCCGACACCCACACCGCCGGCGCCGGCCTGTGCTCCGACAGCGCCACGCGCTTCGTCGTCGAGAACGGCCCCCGCGCAATCCACTGGCTGATAGAACACGGCGTCCCCTTCACCGCCGACTCCAGCACCTCCATCGGCTATCACCTGACCCGCGAAGGCGGCCACAGCCACCGACGCATCATCCACGCTGCCGATGCCACCGGCGCCGCGGTACAGGCCACGCTGACCGAACAGGTCCGCCGCCACCCGAACATCACCATCCTCGAGCAGCACATCGCCATCGACCTCATCACCGGCACCAAGGTCGGACGCTCGGATGAAGGCTGCCTCGGCGCCTACGTGCTCGACATCGCCAACGACGAGATGCGTACCATCGCCGCGCGCCACACGGTGCTCGCCACCGGTGGCACCGGCAAGGTCTACCTGTATACGACCAACCCCGACACAGCGACAGGCGACGGCGTGGCCATGGCCTGGCGCGCCGGCTGCCGGGTCGCCAACATGGAATTCATCCAGTTCCATCCGACCTGCCTCTACCATCCACAAGCCAAGTCCTTCCTGATCTCCGAGGCCGTGCGCGGTGAAGGTGGCGTACTGCGCCGCCCAGACGGCAGCCGCTTCATGCAGGATCACGATCCACGCCTGGAGCTCGCCCCACGCGACGTGGTGGCACGCGCCATCGACTTTGAAATGAAAAAGCACGGCTTGGACTGCGTCTTCCTCGACATCAGCCACAAACCGGCAGATTTCCTGCAGAGCCACTTCCCGAACATCCTGGCGCGTTGCATGGAGCTGGGTATCGACATCACCCGCCAGCCGATCCCTGTTGTGCCGGCCGCCCACTACTCCTGCGGCGGCATCGTCACCGATTTGCACGCCCGCACCGATGTGAAGGGCCTCTACGCGATCGGCGAAAGCGCCTGTACGGGCCTGCATGGCGCCAACCGCCTGGCCAGCAACTCGCTGCTCGAATGCCTGGTCTTCAGCGAATCGGCAGCAGCCGACATCCTGGCCAATCCCCGCCCGCTGCCGGACAACCTGCCCCAGTGGGACGAAAGCCGGGTCACTGACGCCGACGAGACGATCGTGATCTCCCACAACTGGGACGAGTTGCGCCGCTTCATGTGGGACTACGTGGGCATCGTGCGGACCAACAAGCGCCTCGAGCGCGCCCAGCACCGCATCCGCCTGCTGGCCCGGGAAATCGACGAGTACTACAGCAATTTCCGCGTCTCCAACGATCTGATCGAGCTGCGCAACCTGGTCGTCACCGCCGAACTGATCGTCCGCAGCGCCCTCAAGCGCAAGGAAAGCCGTGGCCTGCATTTCAGCCGCGATTACCCGGAAACCCTGTCGAAGGCCCGCGACACCATCCTTCGTCCGCCACATAAGCGGACCTTCGTGCGCGCGCCGCTACCGAGAGCCTAGGGCGGCGAATCCTGCGGGCCCGCCAGACGCATGCGGGCTCGTAGACGCAGCCACACCTGCAGTTCCGTCCACGCCTGCGGCGCGAGCTGATCGCGAAACAACATCAGCGCACCGGTTTTTCGCTCGCCATCAACCCGCCAGATCAACCAGACGGCCGCATACGTCACCACGCTTGCCGGAAGCAGATTCAGCCTGTGCTCCAGCAACCCATCCGGATCAAAGAGTAGTGCGCCATCCTCCAGCAATCCCAGGGGCTCCGGCACTCGACGGCAATGACGCCAGCAATGCCAGCCAGCCCCCGCCAGCACCAGCCCCCCGGCTGCACTGATCGGCCCCACGCCAAAACCAAGCAGGAACGAAAAAGCCGCCGCAAGATGCAGAGCCACAAGAAGCATGGCGAGCAGCCGCGACGGCCTGAATTCAATGACAGTCATGGACGCGCGGATTTCCGTGCGTCCATGCGGTCAGATCTTGCGGAACACCAGGGTACCGTTGGTACCACCGAAGCCGAAGTTGTTCTTCATTGCCACGTCGATCTTCATCGGGCGGGCAACGTTCGCGCAGTAGTCCAGATCGCACTCCGGATCCTGCTCGAAAATATTGATCGTTGGCGGCGACACCTGGTGGTAGACCGCCAGCGTCGTCAGCACGGACTCGAGACCACCCGCACCGCCAAGCAGGTGGCCGGTCATCGACTTGGTGGAGTTCACCACCAGCCCCTTGGCGACATCGGCACCAAATGCCAACTTGATGGCCTCGGTTTCGTTCTTGTCACCCAGCGGCGTGGAAGTACCATGCGCGTTGAGATACTGCACTTCATCCGGGTTCACACCGGCATTCTTCAGCGCATTGATCATGCTGCGACGCGGACCATCGGTGTCCGGCGCGGTCATGTGGTAGGCGTCGCCGCTCATGCCGAAACCGGCCAGCTCAGCGTAGATGCGCGCACCGCGCTTGACCGCGTGCTCGTACTCCTCAAGGACCAGCACGCCAGCCCCTTCGCCCAGCACGAAGCCATCACGATCCTTGTCCCACGGACGACTTGCGGTGGCGGGATCGTCATTGCGGGTGGACAAGGCCTTGGCGGACGCGAAGCCACCAACCGCCAGCGGCGTGACGGTGGACTCGGCACCGCCGCACACCATTACGTCGGCATCACCGTATTCGATCGTCCGGGCACTGATACCGATCGCGTGCAGACCAGTGGTACAGGCGGTGACGACCGCGATGTTCGGCCCCTTCAGACCAAACATGATCGACAGGTTGCCCGAGATCATGTTGATGATGGTGCCGGGGATGAAGAACGGCGAAATCTTGCGGGGACCGCCAGCGAGGAAATCGTCGTGGGTATCCTCGATCATCGGCAGACCGCCGATGCCCGAACCGATGTTGACACCGATCCGGTGGGCGTTCTCCTCGGTCACCTCGATGCCCGAATCACGGAAAGCCTGGATGCCCGCGGCAAGGCCGTAGTGGATGAAACCATCCATACGACGCGCTTCTTTCGGCGAAAGATAGGCACCGATATCGAAGCCCTTCACTTCACCGGCGATCTTTGCCGAGAAGTTCGTGGTATCGAAACGGGTGATCTCACCGATGCCGGAACGGCCATTCAAGATGGCGTCCCAGGCTTCAGACACGGTATTGCCGACCGGCGAAATAACGCCAAGGCCGGTGACGACGACTCTGCGACGGGTCAAGGCAGGCTCCGGAAACTTACTTCTTCAGGTGGGCGGTGACGTAGTCGATCGCTTGCTGAACGCTGGTGATCTTCTCGGCTTCTTCGTCGGGGATCTCGCACTCGAACTCTTCTTCAAGGGCCATCACCAGCTCGACGGTGTCGAGGGAGTCGGCGCCCAGATCGTCCACGAAGGAGGATTCGTTCTTGATTTCGGACTCGTTGACACCGAGTTGTTCGGCAACGATTTTCTTGACGCGCTGTTCGATATTTTCCATGTGTTTACTCCTTCCCTGATTACGGGTGTGAATTCAAAAACCTTCGCATTCTACCAAAAACATGCCCCCCCGCCAGCGCGGCGAGGATCAGGCCATGTACATACCGCCGTTCACGTGCAGGGTCGCACCGGTTACGTAAGAAGCCGCAGGCGAGGCCAGGAAACCTACCACGGAGGCGATTTCTTCCGGCTTGCCGAGACGGCCCAGCGCGATCTTGCCCTGCAGCGACTCGCGCTGCGCTTCCGGCAATTCCTTGGTCATGTCGGTGTCGATGAAGCCCGGCGCAACACAGTTGACTGTGATATTGCGGCTACCGAGCTCCTGCGCCAGCGCCCGGGTCATGCCCGCCACGCCCGCCTTGGCAGCCGCGTAGTTAGCCTGCCCCGGATTGCCGGAACTGCCGACCACCGACGTAATGTTGATGATCCGGCCACCGCGCGCCTTCATCATGCCACGCATGACCAGCTTGGACATGCGGAAGACGGCCTTCAGATTGGTGTCGATGACCGCATCCCACTCGCCATCCTTCATGCGCATGGCCAGGTTGTCACGGGTGATGCCAGCGTTATTGACCAGCACAGCTACCGCACCGAAATCCTTCTCGATTGCTCCCAGCGCAGCCTCACAGGCCTCCGCATTGGTCACGTCAAGGGCCAGGCCACGACCTGCAATGCCTGCAGCCTCAAGACCAGCCTGAATATCCGCAGCACCAGCTTCGGACGTAGCCGTCCCGATCACCGTCGCGCCCATTCGCCCCAGTTCGAGCGCAATGGCCCGTCCAATACCGCGGGACGCACCGGTCACCAGCGCAACCTGCCCCTGCAAAACCTGAGTCATACCGCCCCCGTCATCTTCAGAACCTCTTCCAGGCTGGCCGTGTCAGCGATCGCGCCGCCCTGCAGGCTGCCTTCGATACGCTTGGTCATGCCGGCCAGCACCTTTCCGGGGCCGCACTCGAACACATGCGTCGAACCACGACGGGCGATTTCGCGCACCGTCTCGATCCAGCGCACCGGGGAATAGGCCTGGCGCACCAGCGCATCCTTGATGCGTTCGGGCTGGTCCTCGACGGCCACATCCACATTGTTGAGCACCGGAATGGCGGGCACCTTCAACTCGATTTCCGCCAGACGCACAGCAAGGCGCTCGGCCGCCGGCTTCATCAGCGCACAGTGGAAAGGCGCACTCACCGGCAGCAGCACGGCACGCTTGGCACCACGCGCCTTGGCAACGGTGATCGCACGCTCGACGGCGGCCTTGGAACCCGCGATGACGATCTGCCCCGGGGAATTCAGGTTGGCGGCGGAAACCACGTCGCCCTGGGCCGCTTCGGCACAGGCCTCGACAGCCGCATCCTCGTCCAAGCCGAGCAGCGCGGCCATTGCACCTTCACCCTGCGGAACCGCCTCCTGCATGGCTTGCGCACGCAGACGCACCAGCTTGACCGCTTCGGCCAGCTCTAGGGAGCCGGCCGCCACCAGCGCCGAATATTCACCGAGGCTGTGGCCGGCAACCAGGGCCGGCACCGCGCCACCTCGGGCAATCCACTCGCGATATACAGCCACACCGGCGGTCAGCATCAGCGGCTGGGTATTGACGGTCCGGGCCAGCACCTCGGCCGGACCTTCCAGCACCATCTGCCACAAATCCTCGCCGAGCGCGTCGGACGCCTCGGCAAAAGCTTGGCGAATCACGGCGGACTCACCATAGGCACTCATCATGCCCACGGACTGGGAGCCCTGCCCCGGAAACACAAACGCAAAATTCATGATCCCTACCCTGTATGGTGACTGATTCTTGTTGCTTGTTCTTTAAAACTCGAGCAGCGCAGCGCCCCACGTGAAGCCGCCACCCACGCCTTCGAGCAGCAGACGCTGCCCGCGCTGGATGCGCCCGTCACGGACAGCCTGATCGAGCGCCAGCGGAATGGACGCCGCCGACGTATTGCCATGCTGAGCAACCGTCGCGATGACCCTCTCCATCGGCAGGCCGAGGCGCTTCCCCGTCGCCTGCATGATGCGAATGTTGGCCTGATGAGGAATCAGCCAGTCCACCGCGTCGAGCGGCATGCCGGCCTGCTCAGCGACCTCGCGCGCCACCTCGCTCAGCACCTTGACCGCAAACTTGAAGACTGCCTGGCCATCCATGCGCAGAAAGGGGTCGCCGGTCACACTGCCGCGATTGACCTGCCCGGGCACGCACAGGATGGGGTTGTGGCTACCGTCGGCGTGCAACGCCGTGGCCAGGATGCCGGGCCTGTCGGAGGCCTCCAGCACGACCGCGCCGGCACCATCACCGAACAGCACGCAGGTGCCGCGATCGCTCCAGTCGAGGATGCGCGAGAAGACCTCGGCCCCGACGACCAGTGCCCGCTTGCTGCTGCCCGAGCGAATGAACTTCTCTGCGGTGGCCAGCGCGTACGCGAAACCGGCGCACACCGCCTGCAGATCGAAGGCTGCCCCGCCATTGGCAATGCCCAGGCGGGCCTGCAGCAGCGCTGCGGTACTCGGGAAGATGTAATCGGGCGTCGAGGTCGCGACGATAATCAGATCGATGTCCGCTGGCTGACAGCCCGCGGCCTCTATCGCCCGAACCGATGCCTCGTAGGCCAACTGGCTCGCCGTGACATCCGGTTCAGCCAAGTGGCGGGCACGAATGCCTGTGCGCTCGGCGATCCACTCGTCCGACGTATCGATGCCGCGCGCCACCAAATCATCGTTGGTAACAGGTTTCCCGGGTAGAAAACTCCCGGTGCCAGCCACTCGTGCATAAATCATGCAACGGACCTTTCACGTTCCATTCGTTCGCTGATACGTTCGATGAGGCGATTGCGTGCCGCTTCCACCGCCCGCCAGACTGCCTGCTCGAAAGCGAAGGCATCGGCCGAGCCATGACTCTTCACCACCACGCCACGTAAACCCAGCAGGGCTGCGCCGTTGTAGCGCCGGGGATCCAGCTTGTGCTTGAAGCCCTTCAGGGCGGACATCGCGAAGAGCGCCGCCAGCTTGGTCAGCCAGTTGCGGGAGAACTGTTCGCGCAGGAAGGTGGCCATCATCTGGGCCAGCCCTTCGGAGGTCTTCAGTGCCACATTGCCGACGAAGCCATCGCAGACGACCACATCCACGGTTCCCTTGTAGATGTCATTGCCTTCCACATTACCGTAGAAATTGAGCCCGCTGGCGCGCAGCAACTCGGCAGCCTGCTTGACGACTTCATTGCCCTTGATCTCTTCCTCGCCGATGTTCAGCAAGCCAACGCTCGGACGTTCGTTGTGTTCGACGGCTGCCACCAGCATTGCGCCCATGATGCCGAACTGCAGCAGATGCTCAGGCGAACAATCCACATTGGCCCCCAGATCAAGCACATGGGTTTGCCCACGCAGCGTCGGCAGCGTACTGCAGATCGCCGGGCGATCGATACCGGGAAGGGTTTTCAGGACAAAACGGGAAATCGCCATCAGTGCGCCGGTATTGCCGGCAGACACAGCCGCCTGGGCCTCCCCGTCCTTGACGAGGTTAACCGCAACGCGCATCGACGAGTCCTTCTTATTGCGCATGGCCAGCGCCGGCGATTCATCCATGCCGACCACCTCGGTGGCGCGATGGATGCGCAGACGCTCTCCGAACTCGGCCAGGGCCGTTCCGAGATGGGGCTCGATGGCCTCCGGACGCCCGACCAGGATGATCCGGGTGTCGCGATCTTCCCGCAGAAAATGCAGGGAAGCCGGCACGGTCACCGAGGGGCCGTGATCGCCCCCCATGCAGTCAATAGCCAGGGTGACAGTCATTCGGCGCAAACAGAGAGAAGCATGTATGAAAACGGCGCGAGCGCCCTTAGGCGTCGCGCCGCTCGCGGACCGGGGAAATTACTCGCCCTTGGCCTTGGCAACCTTCTTGCCACGGTAGACGCCGGACGGCGACACGTGGTGACGCAGGTGCACTTCACCGGTAGTCGGCTCGACAGCCAGCGGGGGGGCAACCAGGAAATCGTGGGAACGATGCATACCGCGCTTGGACGGGGACTTTTTGTTCTGTTGAACAGCCATGGAACACTCCTTGAGGAATACTTAAACCTTGCCGCGCAACTGGCGCAGAACGGCGAAGGGCGAAATTTCTTCATTGCCGCCGGCTTTCACCGGCGGTTCGCAATTTTCGTGGCGCGGCACCAAGGGCAAGGCGAGGAGCACCTCGTCTTCCACCAAGGCCAGCAGGTCGGTCTGAGGCTCCACCTCGAGGGCATCGACCTCATCGTTCTCCAACTCATCTTCCGGCAATTCTTCACCGGCACGAAGCAGCAGGAGACGATTCCGCACACCGCAGGGCCACACCAAAGCCTCAAGACAGCGCTGACACTGCAACACCAGGTCACCCTGAACCCGCAGATCGACGTAGAGCTTGCCCTCGTCGTCACACTCACCTTGGAACTCGAACGTCACCGTGCCGACCGGTTCCAATAGCGAATCGGCCAGACGACCTAAATTCTTTACCGGCACCGCTCTTTGCACGCTACGCCCGTCTCTGGCCAGCGCCCGCAGGTCGATCACGAAGCTTTCTTGCGACATAAGCGGGGCATGATATTATTTTCGGCTCCCCGTGTCAAAACCCTGCTTGATTGCGCCAACCATCGCGACTGCAGGCTTCCCGCTACGATGAAACTCGTTCTCGCCTCTACCTCAGCCTACCGCCGCGAACTGCTCCAGCGCTTCAACCTATCCTTTGATGTCGCCCGCCCGGACATCGACGAAACCCCGCTACCAGGCGAGGCGCCGCAAGCCACGGCCAAACGGCTCGCCGTCGAGAAGGCCCACGCGGTCGCCGGCCAGTTCCCCGACGCTCTGATCATCGGCAGCGACCAGGTTGCCTATATGGATGACGCCCACTTCGGCAAGCCAGGCACCGTCGAGCGGGCCATCGCCCAGCTCAAGTCGATGAGCGGCCGCACAGTCATCTTTCACACCGCTCTCGCCCTGCTCAATACACGCAGCAGTCACGTACAAGTGGATGCCGTGCCGACCAAGGTCCGCTTCCGCAACCTGAGCGACGACGAGATCGTGCGCTATGTGAACAAGGAGCGCCCGCTCGACTGCGCCGGCAGCGCCAAATCGGAAGGGCTCGGCATCACACTGCTGGACGCCCTCAGCGGCGACGACCCCAACGCTCTCGTCGGCCTGCCGCTGATCGCGCTGGCCCGCATGCTGCGCAACGAAGGCATCGCCCTTCCCTGAACCATGAGCAACGGCACCCTCTACCTGATCCCGGTCAGCCTCGGCCCCGCACCTACCGGACTGACCACCCCGACCGACGTCGCCACCCGCGCGCGCAGCCTGCGTTATTTCGTCGTCGAAAATGCCAAGACGGCCCGCGCGGAACTGAAGCGCTTCGAGCACCCGCAACCGCTGCGCGATCTCGATATCCGCGAACTGCCAGAGAAGCCCTCCACCACCGACCTGGACACCCTGCTCGCCCCGCTGATCAAAGGCAACGATGCTGGCCTGATGTCGGAAGCCGGCTGCCCGGCCGTTGCCGACCCGGGCGCTCTGCTGGCACGTCGCGCGCACGAACTGGGCATCCGCGTCGCGCCGCTAGTCGGCCCCTCATCCCTGCTGCTGGCCCTCATGGGCTCCGGGCTCAACGGCCAGAGCTTCGCCTTTCATGGCTACCTGCCGGTGGACGAAGAGGCCCGCAACCGACGCATCCGCGAACTGGAAGCCGAATCGGCGCGCTTTTCCCGCACCCAGCTGTTCATCGAGACCCCGTACCGCAACGAGCGGATGTTCGAAGCGCTGCGCAGCGTCTGCAAGGCCGACACACGCCTGTGCATCGCCCGCGACCTGACCCTCGACAGCGAGTGGATCCACACCCGCCCGGTCGCCGAATGGAAGAAAATCGCCGCGCCGGAACTGGCCAAGCGACCGACCGTATTCCTGCTCCTCGCCGCCTGACGGCGGTCAACGTACCGTCGTTTTTCCCAGCGTGTTCATCAGGCTTTCGGCCATATCGGTGCCGAAGCGCTCCGCAAAACGCTCGGCCAAGCCGGGCTTCTGCGTGAAATCGCGGACATTCTCCGCCTTGATGACATCCCGCGCCACAGAGGCGACGCTGCCGAAACCATCAGCCAGACCGAGCTGAACGCTCTTCGCGCCGGTCCACATCAAGCCAGAGAACATATCCGGCGTCTCCTGCAAGCGCGTACCCCGCCCCTTCCGCACCGCTGCAATGAACTGCCCATGAATGTCCCCCAGCATGGACTTTGCATGCTCAAGCTGCTTCGGGTTCTGCGGCGAATACGGATCGAGAAAGCCCTTGTTCTCCCCCGCTGTCAGCAGGCGCCGCTCGACGCCCAGCTTGTCCATCAGTCCGGCAAAACCGAAACCGTCCATCAGCACGCCAATCGACCCGACGATGCTGGCCTTGTCCACGAAGATCCGGTCCGCCGCCACTGCCACGTAGTAGCCGCCCGACGCGCAAACATCCTCAACTACCGCATAGACCGGCACCTGCGGATGCAGCGCGCGCAGCCTCCCGATCTCGTCATTGATGATACCGGCCTGTACCGGACTTCCCCCCGGACTGTTGATACGCAGCACAACGCCCTGGGTACCGCTGTCATCGAACGCCGATTGCAAGGCCGCCACGATCCGCTCGGCGCTCGCCTCTCCCTTCGCGGCGATCACGCCATCGACGTTCACCAGCGCGGTGAAGCGCCCGCCATCGAGCGGCTCCGCCGCACCGAAGTCACCCAGGATCCACAGCGCGAGCCCCGCGTAGAAAACCGCCACCAACTTGAAGAACACACCCCAGCGGCGGCGGCGCCTCTGTTCCGCCAGCCCCTCCAGCGCCAGCTTTTCGAGCACCCGGCGCTCCCAGTTTTCCGACCGATTCTCGTCCATCGCTATTCGTCTACAAGAAATACCATCCCGTCGCGCTCTTCAACCGAGAGCGCCAACAAGCGCTTACCCCGACACGGCCCTGCCACGCAGCGACCGCTCTCCGGCTCATAGAGGGCGCCGTGGGTCGCGCAGATCAGGTAAAGGCGTCCATCATCGAAGAAACGTCCGGGCATCCAATCCAGCTCGATCGGCACATGGGCACAGCGATTCAGGTAGGCATGTACCCGCCCGCGGAAACGCACAACGAAAGCCGGCTCTTCCCCGGTGACACGGGTGACGCTGAAGCGCACCCCGTCCTCGCCCTCCCGAACCGCGTCCGACGGACAGATCAGGCGTTGCGTTCCAGCCATTCCCGCAACTCCGCCGGCGAATGCACACAAGCCAGCGGTGCCTCGGCCTGCAACTGCTCCACCGGATGCGCACCAAAGGTCACAGCCAGCCCTTCCACCCCGGCATTCTTGGCCATCTGCAGATCGTGAGTCGTGTCGCCGATCATCAGGCAGGACGCCTGCGCCACACCCAGCTCATCCATCAGCTCATCGAGCATGGCCGGATGCGGCTTGGAGAAGCACTCGTCGGCACAGCGGGTCGCATGAAAGTACTCGCTCAAGCCCGAGAAGGACAATGCCCGCTCCAGCCCGTTGCGACTCTTGCCGGTCGCAACCGCCAGCAGATGCCCGCGCTCACGTAACGCAGCGATCAATTCCTCAGTCCCATCGAACAGCGTCAGCTGATGATCACCGGACAGGTAATGATGGCGGTAACGCTCGACCATGCGCGGATAATCCAACTCCGCCAGTTCGGGCACGGCGTAATGCAGCGCATCGTTGAGACCGAGACCGATCACGTGGCGGGCGCGAGCATCCGAGGGCACCGGCAGCCCCAGGTCAGCCGCCGATGCCTGGATCGCGCGCACGATGGCCGCCGCCGAATCCATCAGCGTGCCATCCCAGTCGAAGACGATCAGTTCGAAACGCTTAGCCATATTCCCTCTCTTCCGTTTGCTCAACCTGCACCACGTGGCTTTCCAGCTCCTGCGGCAGCGGCGCCTCCAGCTCGATCAGCTGATCCGTCAGCGGGTGGTGGAAAGCGAGCTTCGCCGCGTGCAGGAACATCCGCTTGAACCCCTGTTTTTCGAGTTGTTTGTTGAGCGAAAAATCCCCGTACTTATCGTCACCGCACAAGGGAAAGCCCAAGTGGCTCAGGTGCACGCGGATCTGGTGCGTACGACCGGTCTTCAGCTCGACCTCGACCAGACTGTAGTTCTGCCAGCGTTTCAGCAGCCTGACGATGCTGTGCGCCGGCTTGCCCTCGGGGCTTACGCTGACACGGCGCTCACCGCCTTCGGTCAGGTATTTGTGCAGGGCCAGCTTCACATGCTGCATCGGATTCAGCCAGCGCCCGGCCACTAGCGTCAGATAGCGCTTGCGCACCTTGCCTTCGCGCATCATGTCGTGCAATACGGTCAGGGCGCTGCGCTTCTTGGCGACAATCAACAGACCCGAAGTCTCCCGGTCAAGGCGATGCACCAGCTCCAGGAACTTCGCCTCCGGCCGCTGGCGGCGCAACTGCTCGATGACGCCGAAACTGACGCCGCTCCCCCCATGCACGGCCAGCCCGGCCGGCTTGTCGAGCACCAGCAAGGCGTCGTCCTCAAAGACGATGTCGAAGGGCTTGCCGACTGGCACAACCGGCCCCGCCGCCTTCTCGGCCAGGCGGATCGGCGGGATACGCACCTCGTCGCCAAGCTGCAGGCGGTAGGTCTGATCCACCCGCCGGCTATTCACCCGTACTTCCCCGCTGCGCAGGATGCGGTACACGTGGCTCTTCGGCACGCCCTTGCAGACGCGAACCAGGAAGTTGTCGATGCGCTGCCCGGCACTCGCGTCGTCCACGACGACACGCATCACAGAGGGGGCTTTACTCAAGGCCATCTTTTTGAAATATACTGGCGAGCGGTTTTTCGGTTCTGATGCGTCGCATTTGCCCAAGCGTGTTGTGAAGACTTCAACACCGGCCTGTGCCACGCCGGAGCGACTCGACCCTGGTCAACCAGGGTTACACCCGCTCCCGAAACACCGCAGGAAGGTCCATCGCCGGACAAAAAGAGGGCGATGGTACTGTATTCGACAATAAACTTGTACTTATTGCGCGCTAGCGCACACGCAGTTTGACGGCCCTGAATTCAGGGACGGTGATGAAGTTCTGGATAGCAGGCCCGAGGTCGCAAAGGGAAATGCCGTCGTACCCGAGAGTACGGCACGGCAAAGGAGTTGCGAGACCAGTCGTGCCCCAGATTCATCACGGTCCCCAGCGGAAAATCGCGGTTCAGGGTGCATAGACGAATCCCGCCGCCCACATTAGTTTGATATTCCCCTCGATGAAGGATAGTCGCGACAACGCCAAACTAAGTCACCGCAGTTAAGCGGTGGCGCGGTTCGTCCTGCCCGTGTGCTGCGCGGGAGAAGAAGACGAATGAAGCGCATGCTCTTCAATGCAACGCAGGCCGAGGAACTCCGCGTTGCCATTGTCGACGGTCAGAAACTGATCGATCTCGACATTGAGTCGGCCGCCAAGGAACAACGCAAGAGCAACATCTACAAAGCCGTCATCACGCGCATCGAGCCCAGCCTCGAAGCGGCGTTTGTCGACTACGGCGCCGAGCGCCACGGCTTCCTGCCGTTCAAGGAAATCTCCCGCGCTTACTTCCAGCCTGGTGTAGAAGCCAGCCGTGCTTCCATCAAGGAAGCACTGAAGGAAGGCCAGGAGCTGATCGTCCAGGTCGAGAAGGACGAGCGCGGCAACAAGGGGGCCGCCCTCACCACCTTCGTGTCGCTGGCCGGCCGCTACCTGGTGCTTATGCCCAACAACCCCCGTGGCGGTGGCGTGTCCCGCCGCGTCGAGGGTGACGAGCGCGCCGAACTGCGCGACGTCATGGACCAGCTCGAAGTCCCGGGCGGCATGAGCCTGATCGCCCGCACCGCCGCCATCGGCCGCAACGCCGAAGAGCTGCAGTGGGACTTGAACTACCTGCTGCAACTGTGGCGTGCCATCGACGGCGCCGCCGAATCCCAGGCCGGCGCTTTCCTGATCTACCAGGAAGGCAGCCTGGTGATCCGCGCGATCCGTGACTACTTCCAGCCGGACATCGGCGAGATCCTGATCGACACCGATGACGTGTACGAGCAGGCCCGCCAGTTCATGGCCCACGTGATGCCGCAGAACGTGAACCGCGTGAAGCGCTATCACGACGACGTGCCGCTGTTCTCCCGCTTCCAGATCGAGCACCAGATCGAGTCCGCCTACTCGCGCCAGGTCAGCCTGCCGTCCGGCGGCGCCATCGTGATCGACCACACCGAAGCGCTGGTGTCCGTGGACGTGAACTCCGGCCGCGCCACCCGCGGTGCGGACATCGAGGAAACCGCCTTCAAGACCAACTGCGAAGCCGCCGATGAAGTGGCCCGCCAGTTGCGTCTGCGCGACCTCGGCGGCCTGATCGTCATCGACTTCATCGACATGGAGTCGCAAAAGAACCAGCGCGAAGTCGAGAACCGCCTGCGCGACGCCCTGCGCTACGACCGTGCCCGCGTGCAGACCGGCAAGATCAGCCGTTTCGGCCTGCTCGAGCTGTCCCGCCAGCGCCTGCGCCCGGCCCTCGCCGAGACCAGCTACATCCCCTGCCCGCGCTGTAACGGCACCGGCCACACCCGCAGCACCGAATCGTCGGCCCTGCATATCCTGCGCATCCTCGAAGAGGAAGCCATGAAGGACAACACCGGCGCCCTGCATTGTCAGGTTCCGGTGGATGTGGCGACCTTCCTGCTCAACGAGAAGCGCGACGACATCGCCAAGATCGAGCTGCGCCACAAGGTCAACCTGGTGCTGATCCCGAATCGCCACCTGGAAACCCCGCAGCACGAGATCGTCCGCCTGCGCCACGACCAGCTCAACACCGAAGACACCAGCCTGCCCAGCTACCGCATGGCCACCAAGCCGGCCGGCGAAACCTACACGCCGCCGTCGGCCAATCCGGAGCGCCCGGTGCGCCAGGAAGCCGCCGTCAAGGGCATCACCCCCGACCAGCCGGCGCCGGTCGTTGAAGCCAAGGCTGCGCCGGTCGCTGCCGTGCCGGAAAGCCAGCCCGGCCTGCTGGCCCGCATCTTCGCGTTCTTCCGTGGCGAGAAGCAGCCCGAGCCGGCACCGGTCGTGGCCCAACCCGAAACCCCGCGTCGCGAATCCCGCCCCCGCAACGAACGCAACCGTCGTGACGGTCGTGACAACCGCGGTCGCCGGGATGGCCAACGCGAAGAGCGCAACGAACGTGGTGAGCGCGCTGATCGCCAGGAACGCAACGACAACCGCGAAACGCGCGACAACGCGCGCAACGCCGCTGGCGAAGCGCAGACCGAGCAGCGCGAAAAGCGCCAGCGCGGTGAACGCCAGGAACGTGGTGAGCGCGAAGGCCGCAACAGCGAACGCGGTGAGCGTGCCGAACGCGGCGAACGCCGCAGCCGCAACACCCCGGCCCCCAAGGCAGCCGAAGCCGAAGGCATCGTCGCCAGCGCCGAGCAGGTGACAGCCGACGCCGTGGTGGCAGCTGTGGCACCGACCGAGGCCAGCCCCGCGTCGGCCGAAGGCGAAGGTAATGAACGCAGCCGTCGCAGCCGTCGCGGCCGTCGTGGTGGCCGCCGCAACGAGGAAGCCAACTCCGTCGAAGTCGCCGCCCAAGGCGAGTTGGAGATCGGCGAACAGGCTCCGGCAGGTGCGGAGCAGGAAGCTGCCCCGGTGGCCGAGGCCGTCGTCGCGGCCGCTCCGCAGCCCGTCGCCAGCGAAACACCGGCGGCTGAAGTCAGCCCGGTGGTCGTCGAAGCTGCACCCGCAGTAACCGTCGTGGAAGTCGCTCCAGCTGAGACGGCAGTCGTCGTCGAGCCCCAGGCTGCCGTGGCCGCCGAACCTGTCATCGAAGCACCGGTCGTCGCTGCGCCCGTCGGAGAAGCGCCCGCCGACACGCAGGCCAAGCCCGACCTGATTGAACAGGCCGTCGCGATCATCGGCCAGCCCGCAGTGGAACAGGTGCCGGTCGAACCCGCTCCGACCGTTGCAATCGAAACAGCTGTTGCCGAAGTGGTCTCTGCAGTCGTTGAAAGCGAGGCCGTTGCGGCACCGCTCGTCGCTACCGTCGAAACCCAGCCCGAAGTCGCGGTGGAACAACCGGCCCCGTCCGTTGCCGCCGAGCAGGAAGCCGCTCCGGTGCAGCTCGAAGTCGCTTCCGTCGTCGAGGCCCAGCCGGAAGTGGTAGCCGTCGCCACCGGGATCAGCCCGGAAGCGCCGATCACGGCCCCCATCGATCTGTCGGGCAGCGGCCTGGTGCTGGTGGAAACCCGCGCCGATGCCGTGAAGGCCTTCCAAGCCGAGGAGCCGACCGAAGAGACCGTGCAGCCGGCGCGCCGTCGCCGCACCCGCGTCGCGACTCCGGTCGTCGATGAACCCCTGATCCAGGTGGAAACCTCCGCCAAGTAAGGGCACATCGGAACCAACAAAAAGGCCAGCCTCGAAAGGCTGGCCTTTTTGTTGGCGGGCGGCAGGACGTGCGGCAACTGCCTCCGCAGCCTGGCTGCTTTTCGGGCTATTCCACGCTTCAACTCACCGATTGCCGGCGGCGATTGACCTCTGGAAGAATGTCCTCGATAAGCCCTTGCACGGCGTCTTCACACATATCGAGAACGGCGTCGAAGCCGGTCGCACCACCGTAGTAGGGATCAGGCACGTCGTCCCGCCGGGACATGCGGGCATAGCTCATGAACATGCGCACCTTGTGGCGCGTGCCTTCCGGTGCCTTGTCCCGCAGGTATTGAAGGTGCTCCCTGTCCATCGCCAGCAGCAGATCGAACTCGGCGAAATCCTTGGCCTCGACCTTTCGCGCCCGTAGACGGGAAAGATCATAACCACGCCTCGAAGCCGCTGACTGGGAGCGCGGATCCGGCGCCTCCCCTACGTGATACCCCTGCGTTCCGGCGGAGTCCACACCAACCTCCTCCCCCAGCCCAGCCATTGCCAACCACCGACGTGCCACACCCTCAGCCGTTGGCGACCGGCAGATGTTGCCGGTGCACACGAACAATATTTTCATTCTGTATTCCCCTCCTACTGGCCATTTAAGCAGGCGGCGGGCAGAACGTACAAGAGCGAGGACCACGTTGATCAGTTTCTCTCAGCCTGAGGTGTTGGATGAAGCCGCGGAATCGTGTCCGTCGGCACCGAAAGCTTGCTGGCGCAGCCGGAACAAACGGTCCCGAACGGCGCCAGCCTTCTCGAACTCCAGATTGCGGGCGTGCTCCTGCATTTCCTTCTCGAGTTGCCGAATGGTCTTGGCAAGCGCCTTTTCGTCGAGCAACTGGTAATCAGCGCGGGGCTCGGCAGCCACGGACACCTTATCGTTGCTTTCTGAATCATAGACACCGTCAATGATGTCCTTTATGCGCTTTGTCACGGATTTCGGCGTAATACCGTTAGCCTCGTTGAAAGCCAACTGCTTGGTACGACGGCGTTCCGTTTCACCGATAGCGGCTTTCATCGAATCGGTGATTCGGTCAGCGTAGAGTATCGCAGTACCGTGCAGATGGCGCGCGGCTCGGCCGATCGTCTGGATCAGCGAACGTTCGGAACGCAGGAAACCCTCCTTGTCCGCATCGAGGATGGCCACCAGCGACACCTCGGGAATATCCAGACCTTCCCGTAGCAGGTTAATGCCTACCAGCACGTCGAACTCGCCGAGGCGCAGGTCGCGGATGATCTCCACACGCTCGACGGTATCGATATCCGAGTGCAGATAGCGCACCCGGATACCGTTCTCGGCCAGGTACTCGGTCAGATCCTCGGCCAGGCGCTTGGTCAGCACGGTCACCAGCACCCGCTCCTGCACCGCAAGGCGCAGCTTGATCTCGCCGAGCAAGTCATCCACCTGCGTAGTGGCCGGCTTGACGACGATGGTCGGATCCACCAGCCCGGTCGGGCGCACCACCTGCTCCACCACCTGCCCCTGATGCTCCTTCTCGTAGGCTGCAGGCGTGGCCGACACGAAGACCGTCTGCGGCAGCAGGCGCTCGAACTCCTCGAACTTCAACGGGCGGTTATCCAGCGCCGACGGCAGGCGGAAACCATACTCCACGAGGTTTTCCTTACGCGAGCGGTCGCCCTTGTACATCGCCCCGACCTGGCCGATCGACACATGGGACTCGTCGATGAACATCAGGCCGTCCTTCGGCAGATAGTCGATCAGGGTCGGCGGCGCATCGCCCGCATTGCGCCCGGACATGTGGCGGGAGTAGTTCTCGATGCCCTTGCAGAAGCCCAACTCGTTGAGCATTTCCAGGTCAAAGCGGGTCCGCTGCTCGATACGCTGAGCCTCGACCAGCTTGCCCCCCTTGTAGAACACCTCCATGCGCTCACGCAGTTCTTCCTTGATCGCCTCGACCGCTTTCAGCACCGTGGCTCGCGGCGTTACGTAATGGCTGGACGGATAGACAGTGAAGCGGCTGAGCTTCTGCTTGAGGTGGCCAGTGAGCGGATCGAACAGGGTCAGGTGCTCGATCTCGTCGTCGAACATCTCCACCCGCAGCGCGTGCTCGGCGTTTTCCGCCGGGTAGATGTCGATCACGTCGCCGCGCACGCGGAAGGTGCCGCGCTTGAAATCCACATCCGCGCGGGTGTACTGCATGGCCACCAGGCGTTGCACCAGATCCCGATGGACGATCCGCTCCCCTTCGCGCAGGTGCAGCACCATGCTGTGGTAGTCGCCCGGATCGCCGATACCGTAGATGCACGACACCGACGCCACGATCACCACGTCGCGGCGCTCCATCAGGCTCTTGGTGGCCGACAGGCGCATCTGCTCGATGTGCTCATTGATCGCCGAATCCTTCTCGATGAACAGATCGCGGGACGGCACATAGGCCTCGGGCTGGTAGTAATCGTAGTAGCTCACGAAGTACTCCACCGCGTTCTCCGGAAAGAACTCGCGGAACTCCGAGTACAGCTGCGCCGCCAGCGTCTTGTTGTGGGCCAGCACCAGCGCCGGCCGGCCGCAGCGGGCAATGACATTGGCCATCGTGTAAGTTTTACCGGAGCCCGTCACGCCCAGCAGCGTCTGGAACATCAGGCCGTCTTCGATGCCCTCGACGAGCTTGCGGATCGCCTCCGGCTGGTCGCCGCCGGGAGGAAAAGGTTGATGCAGTCGGAACGGGCTGCCTTCGAAAACCACCACACGCCCGCTATCGGATTGATCGGCCATGATAAAATTTCTGTCTTAAGTCCATCGGCGGCGCCCGCGTGTTTCACGGGCAACTCCGTATTATCGCCCAGCGGACGGCACAACGTGCCCCGCTCCCTTCGCCCCTTTTGGAGACCCCATGAGCTCTTCGATCTTTGCTGCGGTGGAAATGGCCCCCCGCGATCCGATTCTTGGCCTGAACGAAGCCTTCAACGCGGATACCCGCAGCACCAAGGTCAACCTCGGCGTTGGCGTCTACTTCGACGACAACGGCAAGATTCCCCTCCTGGCCGCAGTAAAGACCGCCGAAAAGGCCCGCCTCGAAGCGGCCCCCCCGCGCGGCTATCAGCCCATCGAAGGCCCCGTCGCCTACAACAGCGCGGTGCAGAACCTGCTGTTCGGCGCCGACAGCGCCCTCATCCGTGACGGCCGCGTCGTCACCGCCCAGGCCCTCGGCGGCACCGGCGCCCTGCGTATCGGCGCCGACCTGATCCAGCGCGTCGTTTCCGGCGCCACCGTGTACATCTCCGATCCCTCCTGGGAAAACCACCGCGCCCTGTTCGAGGCCGCCGGCTTCCCGGTCGAAACCTACCCGTACTACAACCCGGAAACCCGCGGCGCCAACGCCGAGGCGATGATCGCCAAGCTGAACACGCTGCCGGCCGGCTCCGTGATCGTGCTGCACGCCTGCTGCCACAACCCCACCGGCGCCGACCTCACCGAAGCCCAGTGGGCCGAAGTGGTCAAGGCCTGTGCGGCCCGCGGCCTGATCCCCTTCCTCGACATGGCCTACCAGGGCTTCGCCGACGGCATCGAGCCGGACGCCGTCGCGGTGAACCTTTTCGCCGCCTCCGGCCTGTCCTTCTTCGTGTCCAGCTCCTTCTCCAAGAGCTTCTCGCTGTACGGCGAGCGCGTCGGCGCCCTGTCCATCGTGACCCAGAACAAAGACGAGTCCGCCCGCGTGCTGTCCCAGCTCAAGCGCGTGATCCGCACCAACTACTCCAACCCGCCGATCCACGGCGGCGCGGTCGTGGCTGCAGTGCTGTCCACCCCCGAACTGCGTGCCCAGTGGGAATCCGAACTGGCCGGCATGCGCGACCGCATCCGTGCGATGCGCACCGGCCTCGTCGACAAGCTTGCTGCCCGCAACATCGACCAAGACTTCTCCTTCGTCATCAAGCAGCGCGGCATGTTCTCCTACACCGGCCTCACCACCGCCCAGGTTGAACGCATGAAGTCCGAGTTCGGCATCTACGCCGTCGGCACCGGCCGCATCTGCCTGGCCGCGCTGAACAGCAAGAACCTCGACTACGTCGCCGACGCCATCGCCGCCGTGATCAAGGCCTAAGCTTCCTCTGTACCGCCCCCGGCCAAGCCGGGGGCAAAAAAGCACGCAAATCAGCTTGACGATTCAGCAACGTCTTCCTATACTGCGCGCCTCTGTTCCTCGATAGCTCAGTCGGTAGAGCGCCGGACTGTTAATCCGTAGGTCCCTGGTTCGAGCCCAGGTCGAGGAGCCAGAAAAAATTCAGGTTATTTGCAGCCTTCTAGATGCAGATAACCAACCCGTCAGATCCTCGATAGCTCAGTCGGTAGAGCGCCGGACTGTTAATCCGTAGGTCCCTGGTTCGAGCCCAGGTCGAGGAGCCAAGACAAGCAAGCAGAAAAGCCAATCCGCGAGGGTTGGCTTTTTTGTTGTCTGGTCGATTGCTGGTCCGGGGTCGGCGATGCCGGAGACGGGATCGGCCATCGGAGCGTGACCGCTCCGCCCTCACCGTTCCCGATGCGACGCGATGGCGATCTCGACCACTCGTCACGCCATTCAGCCGGTTCTGCGGCAATAGCGGTGCAGCTGGCGCCCCCCATCAGACAACACGCCACCCACCAGCCGCCAAGCTCTCGCCGCGGCTCAGAGCCGGGAAAGACAGCCTCTTCAACGCACTCGCCCGTCACCAGACCGGCGCAGACCGGCCCTCGGACGGATTCGAAGCGGCCAATCGTCTTGGTTTCAATCTCGGCAAGGGGGTCTATGTAGTACGCCAATTGACACCACCCTACCGGCTAACTGCACCGCCGCTCTTCTCACGTGAGCCGGGCGCCGGATCATGGGACCTGCGCCCGGCATTCCGACTGTCTGCCTCTGTGGACTCGGCTCGCAGAGGAGTCTTGAATTCGTAACGGATGACACGATGCGCCCACCTCGTCGCCCGAGGTAAATGCAAGTGAAGTAGTCGGCGGCTCTATCTTAGAAATTCCCTTATCATCAAGCCTTGTCCCTCAGCCTGCCGATACGGCCATGTCCAAGCTCTCCGAGCGCGATGTCTGCACCAAGTACATCACCCCCTCGCTGGTATCCGCCGGCTGGGATCTGCAAACCCAGATCCGCGAGGAAGTCAGCTTCACCAAGGGCCGGATCATCGTGCGCGGCAAGCTGCATAGCCGGGGCAAGGGCAAGCGGGCCGACTACGTGCTGTACTACAAGCCCAATCAGCCGATCGCCCTTATCGAGGCGAAGGACCAAACGCATAGCTTGGGCGCCGGCATGCAGCAGGGCCTCGACTACGCTGAAATCCTCGACATCCCCTTCGTCTTTTCCAGCAACGGCAACGGCTTTCTGTTCCATGACCGCACCGGCAACGCTGCCACGACCGAAACCGAGCTGACGCTGGCCGACTTCCCATCGCCTGCCGCGCTCTGGCAACGCTACTGCGCCTGGAAAGGTCTGGCGGGCGATGCGGTCGCCACCGTTGAAACCCCGTACTACGACGACGGCTCTGGCCGGATTCCGCGCTACTACCAGGTCACCGCCGTCAACCGCACCGTCGAGGCTGTAGCCTGCGGGAAGGACCGCATCCTGCTGGTCATGGCAACCGGTACCGGCAAGACCTACACCGCCTTCCAGATCATCTGGCGGCTGTGGAAGTCGAAAATCAAGAAACGCATCCTGTTCCTGGCTGACCGCAACATCCTCGTCGATCAGACCCGCACCAACGACTTCAAGCCCTTTGGTCCGGCCATGACCAAGATCGAGAAGCGGCAGACCAACAAGGCGTATGAAATCTACCTGTCGCTGTATCAGGCCGTCACCGGCAACGAGGAAGAGAAGAACATCTACAAACAGTTCTCGCCGGACTTCTTTGATCTGATCATCATTGACGAGTGTCACCGTGGCAGCGCTGCCGAGGACTCCGCTTGGCGCGAAATCCTGGCCTACTTCTCCGGTGCGACTCAGATCGGCCTGACCGCGACGCCGAAGGAAACCAAGGAAGTGTCGAACATTCACTACTTCGGCGAGCCGGTCTATACCTATTCGCTGAAGCAGGGCATCGACGACGGCTTCCTCGCCCCCTACAAGGTCGTCCGCATCGACATAGACAAAGACCTGCAGGGCTGGCGGCCGGCCAAGGGGCAGCTCGACAAGAACGGTAGGCTGATCGAGGACCGCATCTACAACCAGAAGGACATGGATCGCATCCTGGTGCTTGAAAAGCGCACGGAGCTGGTTGCACACAAGATCACCCAGTACCTAGCCGCCACCGATCCCTACGCCAAAACCATCGTCTTCTGCGACGACATCGACCACGCCGAGCGCATGCGTCAGGCCCTGGTCAATCTGAACCCGCAGAGCATCAAGGAAAACCGCAAGTACGTGATGCGGATTACCGGCGATGAGCAGGAAGGCAAGGCCGAGCTCGACAACTTCATCGACCCGGAAAGCCGCTATCCGGTGATCGCCACCACCAGCAAGCTGATGACGACCGGCGTCGATGCCCAGACCTGCAAGCTGGTGGTGCTCGACCAGCGCATCCAATCGATGACCGAATTCAAGCAGATCATCGGCCGCGGCACCCGCATCAACGAGGACTACGACAAGTTCTGGTTCACCATCATGGACTTCAAGAAGGCCACGGAGCTTTTTGCCGATCCGGCTTTCGATGGCGATCCGGTGCAGATCTACGAGCCCGGTGAGGATGATTCGCCGGTGCCACCCGACGAGCCCGGAGATGAAGAGCAGGCCCCTCCCGGTGACGGCGATGGTGGTGACGATACCGGGTTACCCCCTTTCGGCGGCGACGGCCCCGAGGGCGAAGGGCGCGTCAAGTACGTGGTCGGCGCCGAGGTGTCCGTCTATGTGGTCGCCGAGCGCGTCCAGTACTACGGCCCCGACGGCAAGCTGATCACAGAATCCATCAAGGACTACACCCGCAAGGCGGTGCACAAGGAATTCGCCTCGCTCGACGCCTTCCTGCGCCGCTGGAACGCCACTGACAAGAAGCAGGCCCTCTTCGAGGAGCTTGCGAGCCAGGGCATCCTGCTCGAAGCGCTGGCCGAGGAGGTGGAAAAGAAGTCCGGCAAGACATTCGACCCCTTCGACCTGATCTGCCACGTGGCCTTCGACAAACCCGCGTTGTCGCGCAAGGAGCGCGCCGAGCAGGTCAAGAAGCGCGATGCCTTCACCAAGTATGGCGACAAGGCCCGTGCCGTGCTGGATGCGCTGCTGGAAAAGTACGCCGACGAAGGCATCGAGAGCATCGAAGACATTAAAATCTTGACCCTTGATCCTTTCAGCCGCCTCGGCACGGCGCCGGAATTGATCAAGTCCTTCGGTGGCAAGCCCGCTTATCTCGATGCAGTTCAACAATTAGAAAAGCAACTTTACAACGTGGGGTGAGGTGAATGTTTCTGCATGCCGAGAACTACAAGGCAGCTATTGAAGAACTGATCAACGGATCCAAGAAGCTTGATATCGCCGTCGCCTTTTGGGGTAAGGGGGCCGAGGAGTTGATCCCTGATTCGGGAAAATCGATCCGGATTATCTGCAATTTGCGGTCTGGAGGAACCAATCCTCACGTCATCAAGTTGCTAATGAAGCGTGATGGGATTGAGATTCGCAACCTAGATGTGTTGCATGCGAAGCTGGTGCTTGGCACCAAGGCAGCGGTTTTGGGGTCTGCCAATTTTTCGGCGAACGGTTTGAATTTCGAGGGTGATGATGAACTCAATGGCTGGCAGGAGGCCGGCTTGAGAGTCGATGCTCCTGAGCAACTGAAAACAATGCGAGGTTGGTTTAGTACTCAATGGGCTGAAGCTGTCGTGATTACCACGGGCATGCTGAAGGAGGCTGAGGAAGCCTGGAAGCTTCGCAAAGCGGTTCGTCCCTTTGATCTGCGACGGGGTAAACGCTTTGTCGATATGCAGGCATCGGCTCTCTCTGGGCGCAACATTGTTGCCGCTGTCTGGCGGGAGAAGGTGAGTGACTACGCAAAAGAAGTCTTTGAAGCCAAGAAGAGCAGCGTCGAGGATGACGCTTTCACCCGATCCTGGGTGTTTTACGAAGACTGGTTCGATGAGCTTCGTCCGGGGCAAATCGTGATTGATGTTCATGTTGGACCGCGGGGCGGCGTTTATATTAATGGCCCATATGAGCTGTTTGAGGAGACTCGCCATGTCCGCCCGGATAGCGGTGAGGAAATGTCCCTGCACTACGGGCGGAAGCTGCAGTCCTTGTCGGGTATCCCGGCCTCCAGCGCACTTGCTGGTATCAAGGAACAAGTCGAACTCGCGCCGGCAAAGCTCCTGCCGCTCGAGAGCGATGCGCGCGCCATCCCTCTTGAAGACTTTATCGATGAAATCTGTTCTTTTTGAATCCTGACCATGTCCATTAGCAGCACCATCAAATCTATCCAGGACATCATGCGCAAGGATGTCGGCGTCGATGGCGACGCCCAGCGCATCGGCCAGCTCGTCTGGATGTTTTTCCTCAAGATCTACGACGACAAGGAAACCGAGTACGAGTTGTTCGACGACGACTACCGCTCGCCGATTCCCGAGCCGTTCCGCTGGCGCAACTGGGCGGCCGACCCGGAAGGCATGACCGGCGACGAGCTGCTGGACTTCATCAACAACCAGCTCTTCCCGTCCCTCAAGGATCTGACGCCGGCAGGTAACGGCAAACGCGGCTACGTGATCCGCAGCGTCTTCGAGGATGCCTACAACTACATGAAGTCCGGCCACCTGATGCGGCAGGTGATCAACAAGATCGTCGAGGGAGTGGACTTCAACAAGGCGCAGGATCGCCACCTGTTCGGCGACCTCTACGAGCAAATCCTGCGTGACCTTCAAAACGCCGGGAATGCCGGCGAGTACTACACCCCGCGCCCGGTCACCCAGTTCATGGTGGATATGGTGGCCCCGCAGCTCGGCGAGAAGATCATGGACCCGGCCTGCGGCACGGGCGGCTTCCTAACCTGCGCCATCGAATACGTTCGTAAGCAGCACGTGAAGACCGTCGAGCAGGAGCAGTTGCTGCAAGCATCCCTCTACGGCGTCGAGAAGAAGCCGCTGCCGCACTTGCTGTGCACCACCAACATGATCCTGCACGGCATCGACGTGCCGACCAACATCCGTCACGACAACACGCTGTCCCGCCCGCTGCGTGACTACGGCCCGCGTGACCGGGTCGATGTGATCGTCACCAACCCACCCTTCGGTGGCATGGAAGAAGATGGCATCGAAAACAACTTCCCGGCCAACTTCCGTACCCGCGAAACTGCCGATCTCTTCCTGGTGCTGATCATGCACCTGCTCAAGGATGGCGGCCGTGCAGCCGTGGTCCTGCCCGACGGTACGCTGTTCGGCGAAGGCATCAAGACACGGATCAAGGAGCAGTTGCTGGAAACCTGCAACCTGCACACCGTCGTGCGCTTGCCCAACGGCGTCTTCAACCCCTACACCGGCATCAAGACCAACCTGCTTTTCTTCACCAAGGGCACGCCGACCACCGAAACCTGGTTCTACGAGCACCCCTATCCCGCCGGCTACAAGAGCTATTCCAAGACCAAGCCGATGCGCATCGAGGAATTCGAGGTGGAGAAGGCTTGGTGGGGCAATCGGGTCGAAAACGAGTTCGCCTGGAAGGTCAGCGCCGACGACGTCAAGGCGCGCAACTACAACCTCGACATAAAGAACCCGCACAGCCCGGATCAGATCAGCCATGACCCGGATGAACTGCTCGCCGACTACGCCCAGTTGCAGCAACGCATCGCGGCCACGCGTGACCAGTTGAAGGCAGTGCTAGCTGCTGCGCTGGAGAACAAGGCGTGAGCGTAGTGTTGAGTAAGCATCTGCCACTGCTGGCTTCGGCTCCGGATGGCATCCAGAAGCTACGAGGATTGATTCTGGAATTGGCGGTGCGCGGGAAGTTGCTGCCCCAGGACCCGAATGACGAGCCTGCGAGCGAATTGCTCAAGCAGATTGCCAAGGAGCGGGTACTGCAGGAGGCGAATGGGACAGGCAAGAAATCGAAGCCGACACCTCCTGTGAGCAAAGACGAGCAAGCGTTTGAGCTGCCAGATGGCTGGGCTTGGGTAAGGTTTGCTGACGTAACATCCTACATACAGAGGGGTAAGGGACCGGACTACGCCGACAAGTCGGATTATGTGGTTGTGTCTCAAAAATGCGTTCGGTGGTACGGATTAGACCTGTCTCAGGCTCGCTGGATAACCCCTGAGTCGTTCTCAAAATACGACACGATTCGCCTACTCCGTGGCGGTGATGTACTCTGGAACTCCACCGGCACAGGCACCATTGGCCGTGCGGTCGTTGTGCCAAGCCTAGAGGCTGGGCAGGTATTGGTCGCGGATTCACACGTAACAGTGGTGCGCTCCGTCCTCATGTCGCCGATCTATCTTTGGCGATGGATTCAAAGTCCGTCTGTTCAGCGTGAAATTGAAGGCTCGGCGTCTGGCTCGACAAATCAAATCGAATTGGCAACCAGCACAGTTACAGCGCATCCTCTCCCCCTTCCGCCCCTCGCCGAACAACACCGCATCGTCGCCAAAGTCGATGAACTGATGGCCCTCTGCGACCGGCTAGAAGCGGAGCAAGCGGATGCGGCCAGCGCCCATGCCCGGCTCGTCGAAACCCTGCTCGGCACGCTCACCCAAAGCACCGACGCCGCTGACCTCGCTGCTAACTGGCAACGCCTCGCTGAACACTTCGACACCCTGTTTGCCACGGAAGCCAGCATCGATGCGCTCAAGCAGACCGTGCTGCAACTGGCGGTGATGGGCAAGCTGGTGTTCTCTGGAACGGAACAACAGTGGCAAACCTTGCGACTCGACGCGATTTGTTCGGAAATCGTGGACTGCCCACATTCAACGCCAAAGTGGACACCGACCGGCAAAATATGTGTTCGAACAAGTCAATTCAGACCAGGAAGGCTGGACCTTTCGTCAAGTCGCTTCGTGAGTGAAGATACTTACGCTGAACGCATCGCTCGCCTTAGGCCAGAAGCAAATGACATTCTATATAGTCGTGAAGGCGGCATCCTGGGCGTGGCGTGCCGTCTCCCTCCCGGCGTCGAGCTCTGTCTTGGGCAACGAATGATGTTGCTGCGCCCTGGGAGAGAGGTTTCTCCCGCATTTCTCGAGTTAGTCCTCAACTCACCGGTCATTACAGCACTTGCTCGCGCTAATACCACTGGCGGCGCGGCTCCTCGGGTCAACGTTGCTACGGTGAAGGCATATCCTATCCCCCTCCCCCCGATTGCCGAGCAACACCGTATCGTCGCCAAAGTCGATGAGCTCATGGGCCTCTGCGACCACCTGCAAGCCGATCTCGCCACCGCCCGCCAGCAACAAGCCAGGCTCGCCGACACGCTGATCGAGTACGCCCTGGAGGCCGCCTAACGTGACCGCCCCCACCGTCGTCATCGAGGAAATCCTGCGGCGCTCGCAGCAGGGTGTCACCCGACCATTCGTCTGCCGGGGGGACGACGGCGCTCTGTATTACGTAAAGGGCCGTGGGGCGGGACGCCGCAGCCAGATCTGCGAATGGGTTGCGGCCCAATTGGCGACCGCCTTCGGCCTCCCCATCGCGGAATATGCCCTCGCCGCAGTGCCCGATGAACTCGTCGAGGCCCAGGTGTTTCCTGAGATCAACGACCTCGGCGGCGGGATTGTGTTTGCATCAAGAGAGCTGTCGCATCCTCAGGAACTGACTGTAACCACTCGGGAACTGGTTTCGCCTGACCTGGCGATGGACGTTCTGGTGTTCGACTGGTGGCTCCACAATGAAGACCGCCACATGACCGAGCTTGGGGGGAACCCCAACCTCCTGTGGGATATGCAGGAGGACGCCCTGGTGGTGATCGACCACAACCAGGCCTTCGACCGCGACTTCAGGGCCGAGGATTTTCTCGAGTCCCATGTGTTCGCCGGCTACTGGAACCGCATCTATGGTGACCACGTCGAACGGGAGCGCTATCAGACCAAGCTGGCGGCGCTTCTGCCCAGCCTGCCGGACATCCGTGCTAGCATCCCTGGCCCTTGGTGGTTTGTTGATGAAGGCGTGCCGGCCGACGTGACGTGGGATGAGATCGTCACCTGCCTTGAACGCTGCCGCCGAGAAGATTTCTGGAATACACCATGAAGAAGTTCGCCTGCCAATACGCCCTGCTGCGCTTTCGCCCGTTCGTGGAGACGGGCGAGTTTGCCAATGTGGGTATCGTCTTGATGGCGCCCGAGGCTCGCTTCTTCGGTTTTCGCCTGCTGACGCGTTACGCCCGTATCACTCGGTTCTTTCACCAACTCGACCGCCGGGTTTATCTGGAAGGTCGCGAGTTGTTCAAGGAAGAGCTCGACCGCTTTTCCGGCGAACTGCGCCGCTTGGCCCTGGATGGACGAAAGACCCAGCCCGATGTGCCCCTTGCGCGGAATCTGTTTGCCGAACTGGTCCGGCCCCGCGAGGCCATGCTGCAGTTTGCAGAGCAGCGCGTGGTGCTGGCAGAGAACCCCAAGGAAAAGCTCGGGCAGCTCTTCGATCACTACATCGAGCGTAATTTCGTTACGCGGGAGTACCAGGAGCGTCTGCTGGAGAACACCGTCCGCAAGCTGCTGTTCCGTGCCCACGTTGGTGCCAGGTATCAGCGGGAAAAGATCGGCACGCCCGACTTCACTGTGAATTTCCCTTTCGTGCTGATGGCAGATGGTCGCGCTCAGCGAGTCATCAAACCGCTACATCTGGCGCAAGGCGACACGACCAAGATCCTGACCCACGGCGGACAATGGGTGGACAAAATCCGTCGCCTCCGTAAGCGCGACGCGCTCCCGGATGACGTTCTTTTCCCGGTTACAGCGCCGCAGGCAAACACCAAAGCCTACGAGGCCTTCACCGAAATCCGTGACGACCTGATCGGCGCGCAGGTACAGGTTGTACCCGCAAACGACGAAGACACGATATTGCAGTTTGCCGTGCGTTAAGCGCGGCCCCCTCTACTCATTCAGGCGTCAGCGAGACAATCGCTCATGGGGTGGGCAGGTCCGCGGCGTACATCAGCTGCAATGCGCCAACCTTGCTCACCAAATCCTGTCGCCCTGCCAGGATCGCCAACAACATAGCCGTCATCAGCATAAGACCGTTGGCGTTTCTCAATGCCCCCAGCACAAGCTGCGGCGGGTAGCCGGCAGCATGTCGCTGGAGTGCATGGATGCCGCCATGCACCAAGGAGTTGAGGGCGGCAGAGTTGTTGTCCTTGAAGGCCCGCAGGCTAGCCATGGCAGGCTCCGGGGCCTTCCCATCAAGTTCCTTTAGCATCGCCGCCATCATCGGGAGTTTGCTAGCCGCCGCTTCAGCATCTCGAGAAAGCGGCGTAGTCAGCTTTTCGATTGCCAGATCAGTCGCTGCGTACAACAGCCAGACCGCTCGGGTAAGCGCCTCATGCTGGAGGCGGGTTAGGCTCAGTGCGGGAGTTGGAAAACCTTCCGCCAGGAGGCTTCGGATAGCACGTCCATGCTCCAACGCTACGCTGGCAGCAGACAGGCACACCAGAGAACGGGGAGTGCCGTCAAATGGGCGATAGTTCTCTGCTCCGATGGCGTCCATCAACGCGTTATCTAACTCGGCAGATCGCGCAAGGGCTTGAATAACGGGGTCTGACAATGAAGACGGCATTCAGCTACCAACCGCTTAGGGCTACTCGAAAACCCTATCGTACTTGATTGTCGTATGTTGCAGGTTCAGGCACGTGACCCGATCGAGTAAAAACATCCCATCGATGATTTCACACGCCGAGGTCACGATGCCCCCCTCCCCCCTCCCGCCGCCGCCTCGCCCTGCGCTCAAGCCCAAGCCGGTCACCCCGCTGCCGCTCGGCTTCCTCACCCGCGCGGCGGCCCTGCCCGGTGGCCGCACGCTGGCCGTTGCCCTGGCCCTGTGCGTCCAGGCCGCCTCGACCGGCACGAACACCATCACCTTCAGCGCGTGGATGCGCGCCCGTTTCGCCATCTCCGATGACGCGGCGCTCGATGCGCTCAACCGCCTGTCGGCCGCCGGGCTGATCGAGGCCGATCGACGCCGTGGCCGCTATGCCGTGGTCACGCTTCTGATTCCGAACGAAGGTTTGCTCGGGGTTCCGGTCTGACATCGACTTGAGTGCGGCGCGCGAGAAGAAGGGATCGGTGCAGGTTTCCCTGCACCGATCCCTTCTTCTTGCATGCTCGTCGTAACCGGCGCTCTCCCGCACGCGACTCTTCGCGCCCAGGGTCGTAAATGCGGCCTCGTCAGGCCCGCAATACGCTGTTCGCACCGGTTGCGGCAGCCCGCCTCAACTCGCCTCCCGTCAGAGCCCCCGGACTGATCGACATATCATTGCTGTGATCCAGCCGGATCTTCCCCAGCCCCGCTCACCGCCCGGTGAGCGGGGCTTTTCTCTGTCCACGCCATCAATACCCCCTTCTGGGGGGATTGCGCTTCCGGAGGTCCACCATGACCGATCCCTCGATGTCCATCCGTTCCCTACCGACCTCGACGCTGCTCGGGCTATTGGTCGGAGATACCGCTGCCGAGCCCCTGTCCCGGCGCCCGCTGGCAGACCTCTTCCAGCTCCATGCCCATCCCCTCCGCGTCCACGAGACGCCCGCTGACTATCGCTGCGTGCGCATCCTCGGTGCCGCCAAGGAGCTGCTGACCCGGGCCCTGACCGAATCCGTGCAGCTGGGCGACTGCCTCGACAGCCCGCAGAAGGTCCGCGATCTGCTGCGCCTGCGCTTTGCCGACCGGCCCCATGAGGTCTTCAGCGTGGTGCTGCTCGACAGCCAGCATCACGCCCTCGATGTGATCGAGCTCTTCCGTGGGACCTTGTCCCAGACCTCGGTCTATCCCCGCGAGGTGGTGAAGCTCTGTCTGGCGGCCAACGCGGCGGCGGTGATCCTCGTCCATAACCATCCGTCCGGCAGCCTCGAGCCGAGCCAGGCCGACATCGCGCTCACCGACGCCCTGAAGAAGGCCCTGGCCCTCGTGGACGTGCGCGTGCTCGATCACTTCATCGTCGCCGGCACCGCCTCGCCGCTGTCCTTCAGCGAACGGGGGCTCCTGTGATCCAGGCCATCCGGATTCCGCAGGTTGAGGCGGGCAGCCTCAACCGAACAGGCGATTGTGCCGCCCCTTCGCTGGGCGGCCGTCCTTCCCCTCGCTCCGGAGCCTGCCATGTTCACATCCCGCACCCAACCATCCCCCATCCGTCCCCTGCCCCATGACGATCCCGTCAGTGCTTATCGCTCCGCCCTGCAATGGTCCCTCATGACGCTGGACGCGGTTGAGGAAGCCCTCCACTTCCCGGTGGCGTCCCTCGCCGTGGAGCTCGCCTGCGACGGCGACTATGCCCGCACCCTCATCGAGTCCTGCAAGCTGCTGCGGGTCGAGCGGGGCGTCGCCCACGCGCGGGAGCGCTGTGCCGTCCAGGTCCTCGATCATCTTCATGCCGCGCTACGGCAGAGCGGACGCTTGCCGAGCGATGACACGCTCCGCCTGCCGCTCGACGTCGCGCACCTGCCGGCGATCTACCGTTCGGGCCTGCCGCCCGCCGAGATCCTGGTGGATGTCATCCGGCTGCTGCGCTGAGCTCTCTCCTCGCTGTCCTCCCCTTCCTTTCCCCGTGCCCCGTCAAGCTGCCTGGCTTGACGGGGTGTTGTCCTTGTCCTTCTGCTGGAGAACCCATGACATGCTCTCGACTGTGCTTTCCCGTATTGCCCTGGCCGCTGTGCCGGGTGCCGGCCCGCTGCTGTCCGTGCTCGTGCCCATCGTGGCCGAGGCGGTGATCCACCACGTCACTCAACGCCAGGGCGACATCCACCGCTCGACCGACTGATCCTTCCTTTCCTTCTCGTTCCTTCCTGATCGCCCCGTGGCCCACCGGCCCCGGGGCGAACTTTTTATGGAGACTGACTCATGGCTTCACGTCCCCCTGCCGTCGCCCCGACGGCCTATCACCGCCTGCTCGAATCCCGGGCGCCAACCCTTTCTGGCAGTTCCGCGATCCAGTACGCGCTGCTGACCGATCCCGAGCACGCCGAGGTCTTCCTGCTGATCACCGCCGCCGAAGGGGGCGGCAACTTCAACCGGGAGGTCGTCGGCATCGATGCGCTGGAGGCGGTCGTCGATGCGGCCCCCGCCGGCAAGCCCTTCGGCTCGAAGCAGCTCAAGGGCGGCTTCACGGGGCGCAGCAACAACAATGCGCCTTACGCCTGCGCGGCCCTGATCGCCCAGGGCCTGCTCGCCAAGTCGCCCGACGCAAAGTTCGGCCTGGTGAAGGCCGGCGATTGGGATGCCTGGCGGCTGGAGATGATGGCCCTGCCGGGCGAGCCTTTCCTCTTCCCGCCCCAGTCGGCGAACGCGCCGATCGTTCCCACCCCGGAGCCGAACAAGGCCAGGAAGAAGGATCGGCGCGGCGGCAATCGCTTCGTGCCGGTGGTTCCGGAGAACGAAGCCTCCACCGAATCCCCGACTGAGGAGGTGCACGATGCAGATCCTGCGTAATCCGGCCGAGGTGGCAGCGCTCGACGCCGATGCGCTGCGTGCGCTGATCGAACGACGTCTCGACGAACGCGAACTGGGCGAGGACTTCGACGCCGAGCTGCACGGGCCCTACATCGTCATGGCGCCCGGCGATGCACTGGCGGTGGTGGAGGCGGCGGTCGGCATTCCGCTCCTCACCAATCCGGTCACGGGCGTCACCTACGGCGATCCGGCCTTCAGCCCGATCTTCGAGTACGCCGGCCGGCATGCCCGCTTTTACGAGCTGGTCTTCGTGCCGGGTGACGGCGATGCGGGCGTCACGCTCTTCGTGCCCCGCGATCCGGATGTCGAGCCGCGGCTGCTGGCGCTGTGTGCCGAGTATGCGGTCACCGAGCCGGTGGTGGTCTAGCCGCGGGGCGTCTCCGCCCCTAAGGACCGCCCCTCTTCTTTCGTCCCTTGACCTTTGACGCCCGCTGCGAAGACCGCATCGGGCGTTTTACTTTTTGGAGACCCCTATGATCCCGATTCCTCCCCTGCGCTTCAGTCCCGGCGAGATCGTCGCCACCCGCGGCGCGGACACCCTGCTGCGCGAGCAGAATCTCTCCCCCGTCAAACTGCTGGCCCGCCATCTGTCCTGCGACTGGGGCGAGGTGGACTCCGAGGATGCCCGTGCCAACGAGGCCGCGCTGCAGACCGGCGCGCGCCTGCTGTCTGTCTATACCGTCGCCGGGATCAAGCTCTACGTGATCACCGAGGCCGATCCGCGGGCCGTCACGACGATCCTCCTGGCCGATGAGTATTAGTCCCATGATTCCGTCGAACCATCCCATCCCCCGCGATGCCGGTGTCGCGCGTCTGGTCGCTCAGCTCGACGCCAACCGCTATGAGTGCTTCGCCGAGCGGGCCGGCATCCTGGAGTTCGAGGCGCGCCTGCCACGGGTCGAGGCCGAGCGGCAGGCGCTGATCCAGACTTTGGCGCGGTATGGCTTTCCCAATGGGCCTTCGGTGTGGCTGTTGCAGGTCAGGATCGAGGGTGGAACCCACTGGGTGCTCACCGCCGATGAGATCGCGACCCGCCGGCAGCTCACAGGCCGCGGCGCCTGCGATGTAACGCGCGTCGATCTGGCCGACGTGCTGCATCGCCAGTTCGGCAATGGGGCCTGGCTCACCACCGGGCCGTAAACCTGTCCCGCCACGCCGCCGGAAACACCGGCAATCGACCGGCGCCTGCCGGCTTCCCCCGTCCCCAACGTTCCGCCTGCCCCATCGCGCCAGCCTCGCCAAGACCGGATCACGCCCAGGCGCGATCCGGGCCGACACGCGCCTCGGACTTAAGAGACTGAGTGCGTCGGGGCGTGCGCGGGTGGCAGGGGCAGGCGATCCGTTCTGCCATTTCTTTTTCGTTTTGATCGAGGAGAGTCCACGATGAACCGTGCCACGCGATTCCGTTTCACCGTCCGTGCCATCGAGCAGTTACCGCCCTGCCCTGCCGATGCGCCGGGCAAGGGTTATGAGGTCAGCGACACCGAGGTGCCCGGGCTGCGCCTGTCCGTGTCGAAGGCCTCCGGGCGCAAGACCTTCTGGTTGCGCTATGTGTTTCGCTCGCGCAAGCGGGCGATGCGCCTGGGCGAGTTCCCGGCCACGCCCCTCGCCGATGCCCGCCGTCTGGCCCTGGCGGCCCGCGGCCAGCTGGATCGGGGCGTCGATCCGCAGGAGGGCCGCGATCTGGAGCGCAGTTCGCCGACGCTGGCGAGCTTCGCGAAGGACTACCTGGACGGTTACGCCAAGGTCCATAAGCGCAGCTGGCGGGACGACCAGAGCAAGCTCGACCTTCACATCCTGCCCTTCTTCGGTGCCGAGCGCCGCCTGTGCGACATCCAGCGCCGGGACGTCGAGCGCTTCATCGGCGCGGTGCGGAAGACCCATTCGCCGGCGACGGCGAATCGCTTCCTGTCCTTGCTGTCGGCGATGATGCGGCGCGGGGTGACGCTCGGCGTCCTGCCGGACAACCCCTGTCGCGGGATGCCGCGCTTCCGCGAGGCGTCAGACAAGAACCGCTACCTCAGCCTCGAAGAGGTCGGACGGCTGGTGGTGGCGATGGACAAGGACCCGGCGCCGTCGGTGATGGCGGCGCTGCGCTTCATGCTCCTGACGGGCTGCCGGCGCAGCAATGCCCTCAAGGCGCGCTGGGAGCACATGGACCTGGATCGGCGCACCTGGTTCATGCCAATGACCAAGTCCGGAAAGCCTCAGTATTCGCCGCTATCTGAGGAGTGCATCGCGCTGTTGAGCCAGCTCAAAAGCCGACAGGCGAGTCCCTGGGTGTTTCCATCGCCAACGGATTCGAGCAAACCATTACGCGACCCGAGGAAAGCATTTGCGCGGGTCTTAGCCGCAGCATGCATTAAAGGACATGTTCGCCTACACGACATTCGTCATACGTATGCATCATTAGCTGTGAGCCATTCAGGACAGACACTCTTCATGGCGCAAAAACTCCTTTGTCATAGCAACCCGGCTACGACAATGGTATATAGCCACATGGCAAATTCGACGCTAGCCCGGGCCTCCCAGGCGATCTCGGATGTGATCACGCAAGCCGCACAGGCGGCCCAGCAGGATGGTGCCGTGGTCGAGACGGAGCAGGCCGCCGCCCCTGCCCGGTGAAGGATCACCTGTCTGGTCGCCCGCAGAGGGCGGCCGGCAGGTGGTCTCTTTTTTTGGGGTCAATGTAGTAGCGGGATTGACACCAAGCCTCGTGCCGATCCCGTCCTGGCCATGGTCACTGCTTCTTTGGCTTTATCGCGGCCACGAAGACGCTGTAATGCTGGATGGACTCGCTGCGGACGATGTAGGGCGTAGCCGCCTTGCCCCTCATGACTTTTCTGACTTGGGAACGTGCCGTGGTCATCCCGATCCTGGAGGTGGAGTGACCGTGCGTGAACAGCACATACTGCTTGCCCTCCTCCCGGGCCCGCTTCAAGGCTTCGATCGTCCTTCTTTCGACGTCCTCCATGTTCATCCAGTAGGCGCCCAGTGTTTCCTCCTCGCGGAAATGGAAATCCACCTCCATGACGTTCGGGAGATCCCTGTATAAAACCCAGTTACCCGCCTCGCGCTTAAACATGCGTCCCATCGTGCCTCCGAAGGTATCAGTCCAGATGCTCTTATCGGTCGGATAACCCACGGGGTTAAGCAGCTTGCCTTGCAGGTAGCCATATCGGCAGTCGGTTGCCAGATGCACTCCGCTTTCCGGCGCAGTAACAGAGCCCTGACGACAGGCTCCAACTTCGCCGTTGGGGTGTATAGACAACAAAGTTGGAGCTTCGTCCAATACGTTCACCTCCCCTGCAAGCCCGGAGCCGGATCAAGGGACCGGCTCCGGGCGGTACGTTCTCTCGGCGTAGTCGCAGCGCAGGCTTTTAAAAAGTGCAAAACTTGCCCCTGGCTCCACAACGCGAATCCATCGATATGCCTGAAACAACACCGGAAACTAGAGAACTCGATGTGTGGCTGCAGGCCTTTCAGCAGCATCGAGGCTCGGTCGAAACGGCGATCTCCGAGAAACGGCCTTTGAAGGAGCGCGAAGAGATACTCATTAGCGCGCTGAACGCGATGCCGGAAGTATTCACTGATGACATAGAGGATCTTGAGAAGCTTGCTGTTGCCCTCAACGATAAGCTGGAGGAAATGTCGGCTGTCGTGCTCGGTCATGCCAAAGGTGATCTGTCCCAAATACGACTACCACCACAGCTTGCGATTCCCGACGATCTGAAGCTTCTCATGCGGCCAACTTGCAGAGATGAACGTCGTTGGCTCTTTACGGGCAGGATGCTGGAAATCCTCGACCAGTACCGAGAGCGTGGGCGATACCTTGTTCTCAAGGAACGCGACCGCCTCCTCGGCAAGCTCCAATCCGGCGTCACGAAAGTGGTTTCGGCGGTAGAGGAGCTGAACAACCACCTCCTAGTGGAGCAGGCATTTGATCTGGAGCAGCGGGCCCAGATTACCCACAGCCTGGAGAGCATTAACCGGCTTTCTATGCTCTATCAAGAAACGCTCCAGTCCAGCGGCGCGGATGGGGTCGAGGCTGTTCTAGAGGACAACGACTACCCAATGAAAGCGCAGTTTCTCCTCGCCTGCGCAAAGTTGGTCTTCCAGCTGTATGGCCATGTATCGAGAGAGCATCTTGAGGACTTGCTGAAACTGAAATCCCTCTATGTATTTCGAGTACCCGGCAGCAACCCCGAGAAGGCCCAGAATGCGGACAGCTCGCGGAAGTATTTGGACCGGATCATATCCCGGGCCTTGCTTCAGGTCTTGGGACGTGCCCGTCGAGAGGCCTGGCCGGTACGGCCGATATTAGAGCTGTACCAATACGATGCTCGCCTCGGCCGGGCTCAGCCACGTAAACAACGCGAACGCTCAAGTGGGGAGTTGGACGTTCCGGCACCTTGATCTCCCAAGGCTTAGTTCGTTTTCAATCATGAATCGGACACTTCACGGGCAATCGGACACCAAACGCCTGTGGATTGCCCCTCTTGGTGTCCAGCCTCGAAAAAACGCCCCTGAGAATCCTCTCACTGGCTGACGACATCTCGTCAGCGCTCTTTGGGGGGAATCCATGGAAACACTTCGCACCGACCACCGGATCTCACATTTGCGGCTTTTGCCCCGCCCTCGTGAGCTCCGCGATGACGGGCGCTTGAACGATCGCGATGATCGCCAGAAAGCATTCAAGCCGAAGCGGCGGAGGCCACGGGAAGTATCGGTCCCCGGCGTCCCTGGGCTCCGAAAGGTCGAATCCCTCAAGAACCCCGCCGTCTGGACGTGGATTCACCGTTATCACGACCGTGCGGCAAACACTCACCCGGCGATCACCTACGGCACCTCGGTCGAGATCTCCTTTTCGGAAGCCGTCGCACGCGCCCATCGAGAGCGTGCAATGCTGGCCCGCGGGCTGAACCCCAAAGGTGCCACGCTGACGTTGGATTGCTTTGTCGAGACGGTCGTCACGCCTTGGGCTCGGGGAAATCTCCGCTCCTGGAAAGACCTGGAGTCTCGGTACCGACTGTACTTCACTGAGTCGCTCGGTGCCATGCAGGTCAACGAAATCTCCGCGGCCGATGTGGAGCGCGTTCTGATCGAACTGCGTAAGCCCGGCAAATCCCAGCGCCGCAAGCGCCTGAAAGCGGCCACGGTGAACCGCGCCGCAATGGCTCTACGGACGATTTTCAGGTTGGCCAAACTACAGGGTCTGATCGACAACAATCCTCTGGACGGCTGGCACCAGTTGCGCGAGAGCCCGCCTCCGCCCCTGGCGTTGACACTGGATGAGGTCCGCAGGCTTCTCGAACGCCTGCAATCCGAGCCCGAACGCTTTCGCTTGCTCGTTGAACTACTTTTGGAGACTGCAATGCGAATCAACGAAGCCCTGCAGGCTCGATTTCAGGACGTGGATGCTGAACGTCGTGTGCTGCACCTCGCCCTGCCCAAGTCGGGCGAGCCCGAGGAGGTGCCGCTCAGCGCCCGTGCGCTGAAGATCATCCAGCGCTTGCGGGACCTGAGCCCTAACGACTGGCTTTTTCCTGCTGCGCGTGGCGACGGTCATATGTACGCCCCACGCAAGGCATTGAAATGTGTGTTCGAAAGCCTTGCGGTGCATCCCTCCGCATGTTGGCACACGCTCCGAAAAAGCGTAGCCACCATCGCCGCAGAAAATGGCGTAAGCATATATGCCATTAGCAAACTTTTACGTCACCGCAGCATCAGGGTAACCGAACGTCATTACCTGGCATCGACAACGGATCAAGTTCGACACGTGGTTTCGGTTGTCAGTGAGGTGATGCGAAACGCAGGGGATGCATCCGATCACGTAGCTGTGCGCCGCTCCTAACGTTAGGCAGCAGGCGCAACCGGGCGGCAGAGAATTTCGGCCTCCGTGTTTCAACAACTCACAGAGGAGCTCGACGGCAAATACAAATTAGATGACAAAAACCTAATGGGAAGCCCCCTTAGAAGATGTGACGGCAACGCTGTCGATGCTGGCAGGCATCGACGACGCTGCCGTCACGGATGGATCTTTCAACCACCCTGGCACAGCCCTTCACTCTCACATTCCGGGCTGTGCCCCTTGATTATAGGAGCAACCACCATGGCTAAACTGCTGGTTCTGCCGAACAAAAACCTCATCGACCCGACGATGATCCACGGGGTCATTCGCTTCCCGAACAAGGGCATTGCCCTGCGCAACGAATACAACAAGATCTGCGATTTCCTGAAGTACCCCGACGAGCGCGAGCAGCGCATCATCATTGAAGTGCTGCACCGGATCCTGAACACCCGGGACTGGGAGCAACCGGACTGGGACGCCGAATTCGCCACGGCCCCGTAAGCTTCATGTGACCGGCTGCCAACGGTCTCGCCTCCCGACAATCCAATGCCGCAGCAGGTTCGCCCTGCCGCGGCATTGGCCTTTCTGCAGGGTCGCAATCAAACACTGTCGCTATCGGCCAGAAGGGGGCCCAGATCGGCATCCGCAAAACGCTCCTGAAGCTGCCGCCACAGACGCATGGCCACCTCGGTCCGCGGTACCACGTGCAGCGCCAGGCGCTGTGACCTCGCGCTCATGACCTCCTTGGCGGTTGTCGGGTAACCGATCGTGGTGAGCCACGCAGCCAGTTCCTTGTACGGCATGGGCCGCTCCATGGCCCACTCTTCATCATGGGTATATGCTCGTAAGAAGGCCCTGCGCAGTAAATCGCTCTCGTCCTTGCCGGCCCGCATATTGAGGGTCACCGCCCCCTTCGCACGCAGCCTGGCCCGGTTCGCATTGACAGCCAGACTGACACTGAGGTCCTGCCAATCCTCAAGGGTCTTCAAAGTGTGAGTGCGTCGCCATTGATCCAGCTTGGCCCGTGCGGCATCAAAGTCGGCAACGGTCTGCCACGGCCGGGTGTTGAGGCTGATGTGCGCCCGGGGGCGGCCGGCAACATCCACAGTCCGCATTTCCGGCGCCATCGGCTCCCGCTTCAGATCCGGCTCCAGAGACAGCATGATGCGTCGCGCGTATTTGTGCAGATCGACGCCGTTCTCCCATTGATCGCGAATGGAAGGAAACTGGCGCAGGAGGATCTTCTTGCCGGGTCGTCGATCCAGATACAGGTTGAGCATCTTCTCGTTCTGCAGTCGCTTGTAGGCTTCCGCCGGGAGACTGGGCTTCGCCTCGACGATGGGTTGCACCCCCGCCTTGGCCAGCACGATCTTGTCCTTCCTGGTTTTCTTTCCATTCGCCGTGTCGCGTCGGATCTCGCTGTCCGTGAATGCCCTGCCGGTCAGTTGGCCACGGGTTTTCATGCAGACGATCTGGGCGACCTCATGCTTCACTTCCAGCATTCTGGAGCCCGGCACGATCTCTTCGCATAGGGTCTGGAAGCGTTTGCACAAATCCCCATTCAGGCAGGCGAACACTTCATCTTCCGTGGCGTCAGTGAGGAAGCCGTCAGTGGTGCAGCTGACAACCGTGCGGTCTCGGGGGAGTTTGTTGAGGATCTCGGCGAGGATCGCACGAATGAAACCGGTTACGTGGGCGCCGATCGCGGGATTGGTGATCGGCGAGGGTTTCAGGCGCGTGCTGCTGACTTTCCGGGTGTCGAACACCGTTTTAGGGCGGATTGCCTGGCAAACCTTTCCATAGACACTGTTGGCATAGAGCTTGGCGGCCTGTTCTTCCAGGGAATCGACAGGCGGCAAACCCTTCGATGCACGGTCAGTGTTTTCCAGATCGAGCTTGTCCTTGAACTTCTTGCGGAGCGCCCGGGCCGCTTTGATGAACGGGCCGAACAGACGGATCTTCGGCACGCCATCGGCGCCGACCTCACCACCCGCGACTTTCCAACCATAGATGATCCCCCACTTGATGTTGATCTGGCAGCCGAGATCGTGTGCGGCGCGAATCTCCGGCGCGGTGGCATAGCAGCGTCCCTTCAAGGGGAAGATCAAGCCCTTTCCGCCCCGGGAGATCGCGAACACGGGGAACCGGGTGTCTGGCGCATGCTCGAAGTCGATGAGTGCATAGCCCGCGACATGGCCCAGGTAGTCTTCGACGCGGGTGGTGGCGCGCGGGTGGTCGAAGTCGATCAGCGGCAGATCCATGAGGCCGGTGGAGTACGCGCCCGCCAGGTCATAGTCGGTCCAGTGTCCGACCGCCGTCGGGCCGATCCACATAGCCTCGTTTCGGCCACCGGCATAGGTTTCGGTCGTGAGCGCATCGTGGATCAGGCGCATCGGCGTCGGCTCTTCGTCCTTGTAGGTGCGCCGTCGTTTGGACCCTGCGTGGTAGGCCTCCTTGACGGTTTTCTGCAAACCGAAGGCTTCCAGGCGGTCGACACCCGCCTCTTTGAGGGTGTTCAGATACCACCGTAGGGCAAGGCCGCTGGCCGTGGCAGGGAGCGTCCGGATATTGAGCTCCTCGCGGGCGAAGTTCGCCAGACGCATGGCGTAGATGACAGCGATCTCCGCATCGCGCATGGCGTAGGCGCGAAAGCCTTCGGGGTCCGCTTTCAAGTACTCGTCCATCCGCTCGATCGAGTACGGCTTAGGGATCTCCAGCTTGGGCAGCTGGATCAGATCTCCAATATCCCGCAACGCCTTGCCCGGCGGGACATGCGCCGCCACGTCGATGAAGTGCAGTCCAATCATGATCGGCGTGATGCCGTCGCCGGTCATCAGCGCACGGTCGTACTCCAGTTGGGCCTGCCCCTTGACCGTCGCCACCTTGCCGGAAACGCCATCGACCTGCTGTTTGAGCACCCCAAAATCTCGCAGGGCCCCCAAATCAAATCTCAGGGCGAAGCCAACGACATAGATCAGCTGGGGTTCGGCTTCGATCAGGCGCAGAGTCAGTGCCTGATCCACCAATTGGCGTAGCGCGCCGAGCAATTCCGGCCGGTCCGCCCGGTTGGGTCCGGATGCGAGGATGAGGCGGCTCAATCCCGCGATCTGTGCCTGCTTCTTCTTGTCCTTGCTCAGGGCGGGTTGGGGCGGTACGTAGAGCTGAATGGACAGGATGCGGTTCTGACGGCGCTCCTCGTCATACACCCATTCCGCATCGAAGCCGACCCACAGGCTCTCGCCCTGCGCACGAGCCAGTTGGGTGGGGTCGGTCTCCAATTCAGCCAGCAGAGCCTCAATCTCGTCCTCCAGATCGTCAAAGAACTGATCTGACGCGTTGTCTCCATCGACGTTTTCGCTCTCAAGCATGTCGGCGAGTTCAAGTTCATCGGCCTCGCTGGCTTCGGTGAAGAGAGGATCTGGAAGGACTGACGTGTTCGTGGCTGACATGGCCGGATATCCTTTTTTGATGTCCGCAATAGGTGGGATCTCCAAGTTATCGGTTGGGGTATATATAGAAGCTGAAGTTGGAGATTGATCTTCCACCACGGTGACGTCTCTTCAGCCATGTCACTTCGAATCCCGCCCCTCCGTGGAATGCCAGCCCCTCGACAAGCCCGGAGCAGGCCGGGAACCTGCTCCGGGCGGGCTCCTCCTCCTGGGGCCCCGGCGAGCGCAGCTCGCTGGGGGGATTATTCGCGATGCAGCGCTCATGGAACCCACGCGTGCTCCCCACGACCAAGTAGAATGTAGCAACATACCTACGCTTCGGAGGCTGCCATGCCGAACACAACCCTTTCGAGCCGCGAGTTCAACCATGATGTCGGGCGCGCCAAGAAAGCCGCGTTGGAGGGACCTGTCTTCATCACAGATAGGGGGCGGCCCTCCCATGTGTTGCTCTCCGTCGAGGCCTATCGCAAGCTGCTGGCCAACGAACCCAGCATCATCGACCTGCTGGCACTGCCCGGGTCAGAAGACATCGAATTCGAGCCGGTGCGCACCAACAGCCCGCTCTTTCGCCCCGCGGACCTCAGCTGATGTATCTGCTTGACACGAACGTCGTCTCAGAACTTCGCAAGGCCAGGTCAGGCAAGGCTGATGCCAAGGTCACCACCTGGGCGGCGAGCATCCCTGCCTCCGAGCTGTTTCTTTCCGCGATTTCCGTACTGGAGCTTGAAACCGGCGTCCTGCTGATCGAACGGCGGGATACCGCACAAGGCGCCATCCTGCGGAGCTGGCTCGACAAACACGTCATTCCCGCCTTCGCCGGTCGCATCCTGCCGGTGGATACGGACGTCGCCCAGCGCTGCGCGAGGCTACATGTTCCAGACCCGCGGGCAGAGCGCGATGCCCTCATCGCGGCAACGGCTCTGGTGCATGGCCTGACAGTCGTCACCCGCAACATCGGGGATTTTGAGGCGACGGGCATCGGACTGCTGAACCCTTGGACCTGACCTACAGCGCGCTCAGTTCGTATCCCGTGCTCCGCCCGTCCCCTCTATGGATCAGCAGATCGTTGACGTCTTGCAGGTCATACAGCGGCCTCAAGCCGAACGGCCTTGCACCCTCGACAACTCATCCCGCAATCGTCTGATTTCCATCTCTATTCGCTCTGCGTCTCCACGCCCTTCCGGCACCCCATTCCGCTCCAGGTCGAACCACTGCTCAGCCAAGTCGGGAAGGACCGTCGTAACATCCAATCCACGCTCCAGCGCGCGAAGCCGAAGGGCGTCATCGAGCGCCCGACGTTGATCGTCGTTACCGTGCTGAATAAAGACCACCTTACCGCTTGACTCCCACTTTCCCCTGAACTCCCAGACCAGCCAGTCGAGCAGACCAGCTTGATCCGCATGGGCGGAGTAGCCACCGATCTGAACGATATCCGCCTTTATGTCACGGATTGCAATACGCTCATCCGGTGACCACTCCAGGTAGCCTGTGTGACGCGCCCGCTCCGAGTTCGGTGTTTTCCGCAGCGCAAGGAGCTGACCTGCCATCGCAGTCGGAGGCGCATAGCCAAGCATGCCGACGACAGTCCCCTCTTTTTTGAGTAATTCAGGAAGCCAGGCACGCGCAGGCCCGCCTTCGCAACTTCCGGAGCCGGTGACCACGACCCGTGGGCCACTCCCGTTCTCCAGCAACGCCTTCCTATCCTCAACGGGCGTCAAGATCCTTCTCCACGACTGCGCGACTCGATTTCCAAGACTGGCGACCCTCGGATTGATCGTTCGCTTGATATCCAGCGTCATAGCCACAATATCCAGCATCCGCTCAATATGGGCAGGCTCCTTATCGTCCATGCCCAGCCATCGAAACGACTGCTTGCCGAGCCACAGCGGACGCACTTTTCCTTTGGAGCCATTTGTTTCCATCCTCACGAACCCATCGAATATCACAGGATGCATCCGCCGGGCGCTCGGGTAGTCGAGATGAGCAATTACGTGTCCATATCGCTCCGGATCTTCAGCAACGATCCAATGCAGGTCAAACAACACGTCCTGCGTGCGACCAATCGCAAAGGTTGGCAGGATGAGCACGCCCTTCGTTGCAATGATGCGGTCAAGTTGCACACGCAATGCATCTCGACGGGTGATGGGATCCTGGTCGCACTCGGGACGAATCGATCCGCCATAAGTCGACTCGACCACAGCGAAGTCACAGGCGATAGGGTTCATGGGAAAGCGCATAAACGGTAAGGACTCCACGCCTTCCGCCCCCCCTCCCACATCCCCCGAGAACACGATGCTGCGCTGCGTCGCCCCCTTGGGTCCCCAATAAACCGAGACGGACACCGCGCCGACGATATGTCCTGAGCGAAAGAACCTTAAGAAGAGATCTTGTCCGACAGGATGAAAGGTCCCACCCAGCAGCGGCACACCTTTCGGCTCATGCCACTTGATACGCTCCACATCCTTCTCGGAGTAAGCGCATTCTCCCTGCCTTGCCGCATCCTTCAGTGAAAGGATAGCCAGATCCCGCGTCTCCCGTGTGCAGTACACCACCCCACTGAAGCCATCGCGATACAGTCGCGGCAACAGTCCGCAGTGATCGAGGTGGGCGTGGGTGAGCACCACGAAGTGAAGCTCAGCCGGCTGGAACGGCCAGCGCTGCTTGTTCCAGGCCTCACTACTCCGTTCTCCCTGCTGCATGCCGCAATCGACAAGGAAGTTCCAGCCCTTCGCAACATCGCGAAGCCATGTGCACGACCCCGTCACCATTCCAAGCGGTCCTAGAAAACGTACTTGCATTTGAGTTGCCTCCGTTTGTGATGTGTACGGAGTGCAACTTACGGCTCATGCCATACAGCTGCAATAATCGACGCATCAACATGCATCATTGCATTTTTTATTGCACCCATTCATGCTACTGCTCATAATTCACAACGGGGCGTACTGAACCATGCCAAGACCCATCCGCGACGCAATGGGTAATGCCTTCAGATCATTCGACACTCTCGCTGATGCCCTGAGAGAGAGAGCGCCATCACTGGAGTGGCCGGCTCGCCGATCACTGAGTGCCAAGATCGGAGAGCTTGATCGGGGCGTCAAAACCTGGTGGCAACGCAGGCCCGCGCAACGAAGTGCACTGCTGTCGCTGCTCAGCATCCCCGATGCGGATATCGGCATATTCGAAAGCCAGTCTGACGAGAACGTTTACCACTTCAAGGACTTCCCAGGGCTTCCACCGCTTCGCCTACCACGCGAGACCGCACCTCGCATCGGTCAAGCCATACCAAGCGCCAGCACTCAGTCGGCAGCTCCCTTCGAGGACTGGCTGAAGTTCGAAACCACCGGGGTCGCGCGCCGCTTTGATCCTACTGGAATCACGTGGTTGCACATGCCGGACGGCACGGGCCGCAGCCTGCTCTTCGCAGAAATGGCAGCAAAGTGTGGCCTCGATGCGTTGCGGGTGCGCACGCTGGGTGATAGCGGCATTCGCATGGAAGATCCGAAACTGCTAGTGCTAAAACTTGATGAGCAGACCAACACTTTGGACCTTCGCCACCTGCTCAGACGACCTCGCGAAGCGGGCCTGTTGATCATTGCCCCGACCCCCTATCCACATGGCAATGCACCAGAGCTTATGGAGTCCTTTTCGTGGGAGTTTTTGAGCAAGGAGAAAAGTGACCGTGACTTTTTGACGCTTTCCAACCCGGAATCGCCGGTCAGTGGACTGTTAGGCCCACTTGAGATTGCATCGCTCCGCTGGGAGCTTGATAGCGATTGGCAGGATCGACTTCTCAATTGGATCGAGGCGCGCCTGAACCGGTTTCAGCCGGACACACTGTTCTCAGCTGAAGGTTTGCGTCAATGGATCGATAAATTTGACCCGTTGAAGCAATGGATCAGCACCCCGGAGGAGCTGATGGTGTTGTGTCACATATCCCATCGCCAAGGCGAGACTTTCCTACCGAAAGCAACTGACCGACATGTGGCGGACGCCTTGATTGAAGCGGTGATACGTCTCAAGCCCGGGCAAAAGCGCGTCTTTCGCAAACTTGCGGAATGCAGGTGGCAAACGAGTGCCCTACCCTGGCGCGGCGTGCTTTCCGAATCCCAATGGCGCTCCCTTGCCCGTGGTACGGAGTCAGTCTCCCAAGAGGCCCTTCTTGCCATCGCAGAAGCGCCCAATCGAGAGCGCCGAAGAGAGATGGCTTTGGCTATCGCTGAACAGAGCACCCGCGGCGTCATTGATACCTTGATCGAAGGCAACTACCTCAAGCACGAGGGCATGGGGCACTACGACCTCTCCCCCCCTGCACTCGCCAAACTGATCGTCCGTGATTGGCTCCTTGACCATATCGTCGCGGCCCCGCTGAATACATGGGCCTTCGCATGCTTCGACAGTTCAAGACGCCGCCTCATCGACGCAACCCTGGACTGCTTAAACCTTGACGAACTCGCTGTGCTGGCGGAGTCGATCTGCCATGAACCGCTCTGGGCGGCCGAGACCCTTGCTGCATCGGAAAGCGTCGTCTTTGCGATAGCACGGCGCCTGGTCGATGGCGCCCCCTTCACGGACAGCATGCGTCGATGCTTCGTTCAGGTCTTCTCACGACTGGAAACGACCGATTCATTCCCAGCACATTACCCATTGACGCGAGCTTGCGAAACAAATGATGACCAGCTTGCCTGGCTCGTCACATGTTGGGCTTTCAGCCTGGCCGAAGCTCCGTCGGGGGTTGCATACGGCGTTGAAGATGCGTGGCAGTTTCCTGGCTGGTTTGAAGAGTCGCCCGACGTGACGGGCGGTCTGGTCACTGAATATGTCGGCGACTACGACGCGCTCAAACCGTCATGGAGGTCACTCTTCAAGCTCGGGGGGCGAATCTGCGAACGCTGGAAGAAACCTCCGGCGGAGCCCCCCGAGTTTCTGGAGCCAATCCTGCTATCTGCCGCAGCCAAGGGGCGCTGGCCTGCCCAACCCGATTGGTGGAGCTCCGTGATGAACAGCAAGGAGATGGAAAATACCTTTCTTTCCGAGCTAAAGGGGGCAGGACGGGATGCCGCCTTACGGCTATGGCCATCATTTCTGCGCTATGAGACAGGCTTCAACAGAATCGATAATCTCGAGACGGCGCGATATCTGAGGTGTGTTTGCAGCGAAAGCCGGATCTGGATCTTGGGGCGACTCAACCCTGCCGACGTTCTGGCGAGTCTCGACGACACATCACTTCGCTATCTATACAACAATCCATCCACGTTACCACCCGCGGTACGAAGAGCCTTATTGGATCAGGTTCCACACGACGCTCGGGGAGCCTCCGCGCTCCTTGCTCTATGTCCTGATCTTGATGGTGACGAATTGACGCGCTGGCTCGGCGGATCCACCTATCTCGTCGCCGCAGAGCGCATATGGGTCCTCCCTTCAGATGAAATCCTTCGTGTGATTGAGCGACTCGCAGAGGGTGACGAGATGAAAGCGGCCGTGTTGCTGGATTGTTGCCCGGACAACCGGCTTGAGATCGCCCTCGAGGCCCTGCAAAAAATGCCGAGACTTCTCTCTTCTATTCCCCTAAGGCAGTGGGCTCGGCGCCGGCTACCAAATGCGAAGCATCTCTCGACGCAACTGATTGCTCTCATAGAACCGCAGGTACCACGAATAGCGTAACGGAGGCATTACCAGACGCGTAGCGGCAGGCTCGGGGGGGCGCCCCGCTCGACTGGGTGAAGAAAGAGAGCCAATCCGATCTACGCATCACGGTCATTCAACTCGTATCCCGTACTCCGCCCGCCCCCGGCCATCTTCCTGAGCACTCCGCGGGCCAGCAGATCGTTGATGTCCCGCAGCGCCGTATCCGCCGAACACTTGGCAATGGCCGCCCACTTGCTGCTGGTGAGTTTTCCTTCGAAGCCATCCAGCAACCGATTGAGCACCTTCACCTGCCGCTCGTTGAACGGCGTGGCTGCCCAGCGCAGCCAGAACCAGGCCTTGATCAGCACGGCATCGAGTGTGTGCTGGGCCTGATCCACCGCACGATGCAGGCTCTCCTGGAACCAGACCAGCCACGCCGTGACGTCCAGCGATCCCTTCTGAGTGCGTTCGAGAATCTCGTAGTAGGCCTTCCGGTCCCGCTGGATCTGCGCCGACAGGCTGTAGAAGCGCTGGGGGCTGCCGTCGGCTCGGGCAAGCAGCAGGTCACCGACGGCGCGGGCGATCCGTCCATTGCCATCGTCGAAGGGGTGCAACGTGACGAACCAGAGATGTCCGAGGCCTGCCTTGATCAGCGGCGGCTCGCCGGAGTCGGTATTTAGCCAGTCCAGGAATCTCGCCGTTTCTGAAGGAAGTTGCTCTGCAGGCGGCGCCTCGAAGTGGACCTTCTGCCGCCCCATCGCTCCGGAGATCACCTGCATCGGTCCGTTGGTGTCACCCCGCCAGCCCGCCACCTTGATCCGCGTCATCCCCGAATACCCCGTCGGAAACAGCGCCGCATGCCAGCCGAACAGGCGTTCCGCGGTCATCAGCTGCGCCGAGTTGGCCGTTGCATCCAGCACCATCTCGACCACGCCTTCGACGTGGCGATCGACGGGCGCCAGGGCGCCGACGTCCACGCCCAGCCGACGGGCGATGCTCGAACGGACGGAGGCGACATTCAGGCGTTCCCCCTCGATCTCACTGGTCTTGACGACATCGTCGGTGAGCGCAAGCAGACTGGCTTGATCGCGGGTCGCGGCCCCCACGTCGGCGAGACGCCCCAGAAGCATGCCCTGCGCCCGACTGACGTCAGCCAGACGGCCTGCCAGCGCTGTGAGGTCGTAACGCCAGCAGGGCCAATCCGGCGCCTGCCAGATGTAGAGGTAATCGTCGTGATTCATGCGGCGATTATGTGTGGCTTTCACCGCATGGACAAGACAATCACCGCATAGACTGCGGCGATTGGCGCCTGCATTATCCGCATGGATGATGGATCAGGGCAGGGTGTCGCTGTGGCGACATCCCCCTTCCTTCGTACGTCTGGCCCTGCCCGCTTCTGAAAATCCGGCTTAGTGGCACATCTCACTAGGCTAGAGCAGGCCCGGCATTACAACGCGATGGCAAGCATGACATGCACACGTACGACATTTGATGTCGCCTTCGCGACGTAAGGTACGAGATCAACGCATGCCCTCAAAGTCACCACCATCGAAAAAATCGACAAATTTCATGTGAAAAACTCCACTCCATATCAAGAATTTGCCATATATCATGAAAAAATAATTTATTATGAATTTGTACTCTTAAACAAAAGTACGATCAAAAATTGGCAAACGGGGTGAGAGCCCAGGACGCAAAGCCACGGGTCCTACTCGCTGAGCGCGAGAGGATGGCTGGGTTGCACCGCTAAGCAGTCTGCTGCGGTCACAGTTTTCCCGCCTTCCCATAGCAATGCAGTAGCCAGAGAGTTCTCTGGCACGTTCTCGCGACCATCCCCGCAAATTAACTAGACACGTTGGGGGCATCAAAGCCGAATAGTCGGTCACGGTTCACTAACGCCGGTACTCGAGGGAAATCAATGCTTCTTGCGATCATGGTTGTTCTAGCGATTTTTGGACTCCTTCTACTATTCGGGGTTATCGCCACTCTCGTCGAAATGATAATAGGCTTAGCCCTGCTTGCGGGCGTCGTAGCTCTCACTATCACATTCCCCTATGTAATGATTCCACTAATTTTATTCATCTACTTCGTCGGCCATAAAAACAAAAAATCGGAACTACGGAAGAACTAAACCAATTATGCAAAAGCATCTTGAAAAAGCCTCCTTCGAAGACCCGACGGAAATATATGACAAAATTATTGAGTCTATAGGCAACTCCATCGAGTCCATAACACGGGCCCCCATTACGTCGGATATCGATATAAACATCGCACAGGAAAGGAGCAAAGCTCTCGACCTTCTTAGCAGATACAAATCAAGTATTTCCCAGAGCCTTGAAGATCTGAAGCGCGTATCCGAATGGGAGGTATTCACCATTGCGATGTATGGTGAAACCAATGCGGGCAAATCCACGATCATAGAGACCCTGAGAATTCTATTAGGAGAGCCGCTCAAGCTTGAGTCTCAGGAAAAGTTCCGGCAGAAGGCGAGAAGCATCCAATTCGATGCAAATCACATCGAGTCATTGCAAAGTCAGATGCAGCAGGCCTCCGCGCAGAAACTTGTAAAAGAACAGGAGTTGCTTACGCTGGGCCAACAGCAGACGAGTACTCAAGCCGGCCTGCAGCAAGCTATCGAACAGCAACAGGCTCTTGTCCTACACAGAAAAAGGACACTCGGCTTTTGGAAGAGGATCGTGCACTGGTTCAAGAAGCTTGAGGAGGAGGTTCAGCTAACGCTACTTGCAGAGCAGTTGAAAAAAATTATAGCGGAGCATCAAGGCTCAATACGTGCGCTGCAATCCAGCATTGAGTCCTCGAAAAAGCAAATAGAGAGTTACCAGCATGAACTCGCCCTAATTGGCAGGAAAATTGAAGAACTGACACCCTACCAAGATGGCGAGATTATCGGCACTGGCCGTTCCGACTTTACTCTGAAATCCCAGAGCTATCATTTCGAGGTGCACGGCCAGAAGGTTGCCCTAATCGACGTGCCAGGCATCGAGGGAGACGAGAAGAAAGTTAGTGCAGCAATCGACGAAGCGATCAAGAAAGCTCATGCAGTGTTCTACATCACTCGCAAGCCATCTCCGCCCAACAAGGGCGAAGCAGGTCACCCCGGAACGGTAGAGAAGATTCGCCAGCACCTAGGTAACCAGACCGAAGTTTGGGCCATTTACAACAAGGGCATCACCAATCCTATGGCCCTACAGGCGCCAAATCTAATCAACGCAGGGGAGGCCGACAGCCTAGGCGATCTAGAAAAGGAATTGCGCTCTCAACTCGGCGAAAGCTACCAAGGCTGCATCAACCTTAGCGCGTTACCAGCTTTCTATGCATCCAGCGACTGCATCCTTCCAACCAGTCCGCACTATAGAAGCCAGAAGAAGTTCCTAGCGGGCATGGGCGTGCAAGAGCTACAGGAAAAGAGCAACTTCGCATCCTTCTTGAACTTCGTCAGCCAGAACCTTTGTCGCAACCACAAGGAAAAAATCGATAAATCGAACAAGCGGAAGATTCGAGCGATCATCACGGATGGCCTGCAGATGCTTGAGGGAATGATCAACACATTCTCCACCGCTAAGATGAATCTCGGAAAGCAGCATCAATCCATCTCATGTGAATTGGACAACCTCGAAGACAGCGTTGCACGTCGCATCAAGAGCCGTTGCCGCGACAGGCTGTCACAGGCCAAGACCAATAAACGCCAACTTATTTATTCGGACATTGAAAAAGACATCAGCAACGATGATTTCAAGCAAATATTGAAGCGACGTATCGACCAACTCAAGGATGAGCTTGTAGCATCGCTTCAGGAATCACTTCACACCGAAGTCGGTTGCTTCGAGGTAGAGATTAAGGAAGTGGTTACGCGCTTTCTAAAGAATGCCGATGAAATTCTGGAGATCAATATCAACCGGCAATTCGGCACAAAGAGCAGTTTCACCCTCAATTTCAAGATGGATAGCGGCATCAACACACTGGGGCTGCTGTCATCTCTAGGAGGTGCAGCCGGACTAATTTGGACAGCCTTTTTAGCCTCCAACCCAGCTGGGTGGACTGTTGCCGTGGTGCTGGGCGCGGTCACCCTACTATTCAGTTTCGCTAAATCTGTGTGGGGCTTCTTCAGTTCATCGTACAAGATGGAACAGCAACGCAAGTCGGCGGACGAGAATCTTGAAAATGTATTCGAGAATATTGAGAGGACTTTCGAAAAACGCCTGTCCGAGGTCGGGACAGAGGTTTCGAAAAGCATGACGCAGATCAAGGAGCAGCTCTCTGCCCCCCTACACTCTGTGCATGGGACCTTGCATGCACTGCAGATGGCAAGCAAAGACATCCACCAAATTGCATTGAAATTTGCGTGAAAATCAAAAATGAATGACGCTATCAAATACTTCGATCAACAAAAGCTGCAAGCCCTCAACATACTGAAAAAACTTGTAGAGTTCGTTCGAGAAGGTGATGAACTCGGGATGACGATGCACCCCGATCTCGTGCAAAAAGTGCTGAATGGACTCGATGAAGTTCAGGACGAGAAGCTCCGCGTGGCCCTAATCGGTGGCTTCTCTGAGGGCAAGACCTCGATTGCCGCCGCATGGATGGAAAAGCTGGATAAGGCCAGCATGAAGATCAGCCATAAAGAGTCCTCCAACGAGGTCAAGATCTATGACGTAGAGGACAAGCTCCAACTCATAGACACTCCCGGCCTGTTCGGCTTCAAAGAGCAGGTCAATACGGAAACGATGGCGATCGAGAAATACAAGGACATCACAAAGCATTACGTCAGCGAGGCGCACCTCGTGCTGTATGTGATGAACTCGACGAACTCAATCAAGCATAGCCACGCGGATGATCTCAATTGGCTTTTCCGTTCGCTGAACCTGTTACCACGTACGGTATTTGTCCTTAGTCGCTTTGACGAGGTTGCCGACGTTGCCGACGAAGTCGATTATCTTGAGAAATTTCTGGTAAAGAAGTCCTCGGTTGCTCAACGTTTGGACGAAATCCTGGACCTATCCACCGACGAGAAGGCTAGCTTATCTATCGTCGCCGTTGCGGCCAATCCCTTCGACTTGGGTACCGAGCACTGGCTAACCAATCTCGATCAATTCAAGAGTCTGTCCCATATCGATAGGCTCCAGGAGGCCACTCGGGTCAAAATCCAGCAAAGTGGTGGCGCACTGGCTCTGGCAAACGAGGTCAAAAAGAGCATTATTTCGGACATCATTCAGAAGCAACTGCCTCTGGCCCGAGAGGGCTTCGAGACACTCAAGGAAGAATCGCAGCGAATGAACTCAATGCTTAATGATCAGAAGCATGAGCTCAGCAAAGTGTCCAAGAAAATGAGTGATGCACGAGTCAATCTACGCGGCCGCATCGTCCGGTATTTCGAAGATTTGATCCTGCAGTGCAAGGGAGTAAGCCCAGAAACGTTTAACGAGTTTCTGCACCGGGAAATCGGAACTGAGGGGGGGCTAATCAATCAGCGTGTGCAAGAGATTTTCTCGGATGAAGTCAAGAGCATCGCTCAGGACCTGAACCGGATTCAGTTCAAGATCGATTCGGAATTCGCCCAGTTTCACAATGTAGCTCTAGCCATGGGAAAAAAGGGCCTAGACTTTCTCAGCAAGAGCAACGTCATCAATAACCAGAACGTATTAATGGTTCGCAACGGACTCAGCACGGCATCCAAGGCGCTCGGAATGGATCTGAGCGGTATGCTCAAATTCAAACCCTGGGGGGCAACCAAGCTGGCAAATGGCATCAGCGGAGCATTGTCTGTATTAGGGCTTGCGCTGGAGGTGTGGGACAGTTGGAAGCAGGAGGAGAAAAAGCTTCAGTTTCAACAAGCCATGGTCAAAATGCAGAGCAATCTGTCTAGCCAAAGCAAGGAGATTACTGATCTCATTGAGGCGCATAGCTTCAGCGAGATTTTTTTCCCCGCTTACCAAGAACTCCAAGACCATTTGCGAGACCTGAAGAGCGAACTCGATCTGATCTCGGCCAAGTATGAGGGATTCAAGCAGTGGTATTCGTCTGGCCAGGCCATCGACATAGAATTCCGCGAGATTGACCGATTGGAGCTGTCGTCCATACAGACGTCCCCCGCCGCTTCAAGCCAGCACACCGAAGCGCCGGCTCCAAGGGAGATCGTAGCGCAATCGGCACCCGCCCCTGCATCGTCCTCTGTTACTCCAACTCCGCCTAACACCGGAACTGCTCCGAAGAAGGCTGAAACAAGAAACCTATGGCAGCGCCTCTTCTCTAAGAACCTTTGACACGATGCTGGCTTTGAAGTCATACACGGGCAGACTGCTTCATACCGTTTTCGGATGTCTCCCCCTGGAGTTGGCTATCAAACTGTCAGGTTTTGATGGCCTAATTCAAATAAAACAGCCTCCGAAAAAATAATATTGATCATATTAGGACTGACGAATGAACATCATGCATCAATCAAGCAAGGCGCAAGATAGGGCGCTTGGTGTCTGGTTTCAGAATATTCAACAAGGCATGGTCAAGCTGCCTCGCTTTCAGCGTTTTGAAGCTTGGGATCGTGGCCGGATCGCGAGTTTTCTGAACACCATCATCAACAATCTACCGGTTGGAGTAACGCTGGCGCTTGAGGTGGCTGGGCTGGAAAAGTTCGAGTCTCGCTACATCGCCACCTCCGATCCCACCACACCAGGGGCTGTGACGCAGCATTTGCTGGACGGCCAACAACGGCTGACTGCATTTTGGCGGTCGATGCACAACAACTACGAGTGGGAGACGTTTTTTGTCTATCTCCCCCAGTTTGATGAGAATGACAACCAACCAGGCTCCGATATCGAAATCCGTTGTATTCCACGCTGGGTTAACAAGCACCAACTCCGGATGCCGCGCTGGGCCGAGGATCCAGCCCAGTGTTTCAGACGGGGCTTGATTCCAGTCTCTTTGCTCAGACCAGGAGACATCGCGACCGAGATCGACAGCTGGCTTAATGATGCGACTAAACACTTGGAACCTGATGACGCCGCCGCCGATGCATTAGCCAAGTACAAGACCTACACTGCGACGCGTGAGAAAATCAAAACAGAGATCACCACACTGCGTGAGCGTGTGACGCACTTCAATTTGCCCTACTTGTCTTTGCCGGCCGATACTAGCAAAGATGTGGCATTGCAGGTATTTATCAACATGAATACCAACAGCAAACCCCTTTCTCTGTATGACATTATCGTCGCTGAGGTTGAAAGCGTGGCAGAGAGATCGCTCCACGCGCTCGAAGCAAGCCTGACGGAAAAATGCCCTACCGCAGGTCGTTACGGCAATGTATCGGACCTTATCCTTTCTACCTCAGCGTTATTGCAGGAAAAGCTGCCCAACACGCGCGGAATGATTGAGATGGATAAGAAACAGCTGCTGGACAACTGGCCGAAGCTGGAGCGTGGCCTTGAGCGGATGGCATCCTTCTTGGATCGCCAGCGCGTGTTTGATGAAGCCAGATTGCCAACTAACACCGCCTTGGCTGTGATTGCAGCAACCTATGAGTTGATTCCTGATCACGGTGACTTTCTAGCCAAAGCAGAAAGGTTGCTACGGCGGTACCTATGGTCAGCCTTCTTTACCGACCGCTACGAGAATACTGCAGCATCGCGCGCGTTTGCTGACTTCAAAGCTCTCAAGAGCATTTTGAAAAATCCCGACTTTACCGAAAGTGACTTGGTGAGCGTGCCTGTACTGAATCGCTCTGAGTTCCCGCTGGCGGACGTGGATTCGATGATGGCAGCAGGCTGGCCTAAGGCGGCGGGCATTGAAGCTCGTGCAATTTTGGCGGTAACGACCTATCTTGGTGCGATCGACTTTGCGGACCATCAGATAGCAACTTATGAGAGCATTCAGAAGCGTGAGTACCACCATGTTTTTCCAGATGCCCTACTCGCAGAGGCAGGCATTACCAGCTACCTTGCGCTCAACTGTGCTTTGATTACTTGGAAGACCAACAGGATGATTGGTCGAAAGGACCCGTTAGAGTATCTGCAAGAACGTGTTCAATGGGCCGACGAGAACGTGGTGCGCGAGCGCTTGAAGTCTCATCTGATTTCATTCGATCTGCTCTCAAGAGCACATTACGCAAACTTGGAAGGCGATGCGCTAAAGCACAAGCTGGTCGGTGACTTCAACAATTTCTTGCTCGATCGGGCCAAATTGGTTGTGGCCGCGATGAAATCGCTCACCGAGGGTAATACCCCCACACTCGAATCTTTGTGGGCAGAGCATCTCGCCAATACCACGGCTAACTCACAGCTTACTGTATGAGCATTGCCGAGTTCATCTAGAAGATGAGTATTCACCGAAGGCTGATTCAAAAGGCGTTTTTTTGAATCGCCCCTGTTACCGACTCTACTATCCGCGGCATGACCCGATCATCGTGGTGCCGCGTGCAAGAGGGGGAAGAGCACTCAGAACACCGATCTCCAACGAGCGTTCAAGATGGCGAAAGAGTGAAAGCCATGAACGAACAATTCTCCGTTCAAGCCCCGTTGATCAGCCTCAATCCTAGGCCGACCTGGCCGGCCCATCGCGGTGGTGAATTCTGCCATCTGGTTCATCTCTGGTCATGCGAAATCGACCGCGTCGTACCGGGCGCCGCCGCCAAGCCCTTAGAAATCCAAGCCAGGCCTGCCATCAGCAACAACACCATGGCGGACTGGGGCGACTGGCAGGCGTACTACGGGCTCAACGCGTGCAACCACCAGCGGCGGGCGCGCTTCCGGGCGCTGCAGGAGAGGTCGGACGTGGCGGCGGCCAAGGGCAAGGGCCTGCCGGACGAGGGGCAACAGAAGCGCCTGCGCGGCCCCACGGGGCAGGTGTACGCGACGGCCCGGACTGAAATGCTCGGGACGTCGATCCGGACCTTCCTGACGGCTTATGTGCAGCGGGCCTAGGGGCTGGACGGCTCAGACCTGTCGCAAGCGAAGCTCGCCGCCTGGCTCACCGAGGTGGGCTACCCGGTGACGGTGCATGACGTGAAGAACGCCGGGCGCTCGCAGCTGCATGAGCATGTGTCGCCGGCGACGCCGGAGGTGATGGTTGGGTGGTAGGCGAGGAAGGGGCCGAAACTGCGGCCCCTTCAATGTCATTTGGGTGGATAATCGCGGCTCCCACGATTTTTGGCTGACAAATGGGCACCAACCAAATCGAAGAGGTTTTCAGCGTCGCCACCCGAAGGGATCTCGCGGAGACCGGCGGCGGACACAACCAGAAGGGCGTTGACTTTCAGCGGGCCTGGGCCATCGAGCGTATGTTCGACCTCGAGAAGTCCGGAGCCAGCGACTTCCTCTTTCTGTTTGAATCGATCCAAGATGTCGCCGAGCTCGACTCGCCGACGACGCCCTCCGCCATTCGGATCTATCAGGTCAAAAAGAAAGACCGCAAGGAATGGAGTTGGGCCGAGCTGACGCATCTGGTGGAGCCCGGTAAGAAGCGGAGAGCTTCGAAAAGACCTCCTCCGGACATCAAAGACAGCCCAATCGGAAAACTGTATTCCTCGGCGTTGGCCTTCAAGGAGCTCAAATGTTCTGGGGTTTTCATCTCGAATAACGGCTGCGATTTGCCTCTTAATGGCGGCGGCAATGCCGCGACCTCCCTGCCCTGTGACCTTTCGAAGCTTGACTCGGAGCATTTGGATGCATTGACCCAAGGACTTGAAACCCTGCACAAGGCCGGAACACTGCCAGCCAACCCTGCCTTGATTCATGTCGAAAAGATCCCCATGCATCCGGATCAGCCGACCAAGCAACTCATCGGGACCGTCGTCTTATTCCTCAACGACCGCAGCCCAAGGCACGCAGGGCAAGCTCAAGCCTTGGTCGAGGCCTTGTTGGCCAAGGTCGGACCTTTAGGTGCAAAGACCGACTCCTGCGCAAGCTTCGAGGAGCTCAAGAAAGAACGCGGCTATTCCAAGGCCGAGTTCTCCGCTGCGCTGAGCAATCTGGAAGATGTTCCTGACTTGCTGGCGCTGCTGGAAGACTGGCTCGACAAGCTCGAATCTGAAGGAGACATCGGATTCATGGAGAAGCTGGCGGTCCGAGTCGCGGCCTCGAAGATATTTCGTCTCCAAGTGATGAACGGAGAAGATCCTATCGCTGCGCCGCTCCTGCTGGACATCGATACTTGGCTAGATACCCACGCACCAGGCGCCTCGCTCAAAGCATTCCTCAACCAAGCCAAAGCCGATCTGGCTAGTGTCCATTCCTCGATCCGCCCTGCGGATTTCACCGCGCAGTTCTTACTTCGAGCCTTGAAAAAATGCGTGGCCCAAACCTAAGAAAATTGGTCAGAAGCCTTCGGACAAAATCATATGAAAAGCTTTCTCTTCGAAAGTATTTGGATGCTCTCCCGACGCGACCGGCGAGCTCGGCGAGTGGAGTTCCACGAGAAAAAGAACCTGATCTGGGGTCGAAACCACACCGGGAAGTCGAGCCTGGTCAAAACCATGTTCTTGACCGGCGCGCGTCAAGCTAGTTGTCGCCTGATTCATGCAGCTCTTTGCTGTTTATTCCCCATGGCAAGGACTACGTCTCGCTCGGGATTGAGAGTCACCACGGTGATGGGTGACCAGTCCCGGGTG
>JAFEDI010000129.1 GCA_018241725.1 Pseudomonadota bacterium
TCTCCAGGCTCCGCGCAAAACCCGTAGGCGCCCGGCAATCCCATCTTCCCCTAGCCCCTTAGCTCGCTAAACATAGTGTCCACTAGCCAATAGAAGCGGACACTTACATGAACGTCACGAAGCCTTGTTAGAATTTCGCGATCCGGGTGTATAGCGACAATGCTGCGCAAAGGGGAGGGTGTCGGATGATATGGCGTTTCTCCTTCCCAGCCTTATAAGAGGCGGAGATTTCCTCAACCTAGCCAAGGTGGCGCGTCATTGCGATTCGATATTGTTTGGCATGTAGGCTCGACTTCAGTTTGCAAAGAGTCGTGTTGTCGTTCATGGCGGGCGACACAACAGCGGTTTGAGCGATGCATGACAGGAATCCAATGCTGCAGATAGAGATAACCGACAGGATTGCGACCGTTACCCTGGACAGGGAAGATCGGCGCAATGCGCTTTGTGAGGAAATGGTCGATCAGTTCTCGGCCGCGCTGGAGTCATTTCGCGGAGTGGGCGTGCGCTGCGTGATACTACGAGCCAGGCCGGGTTGCAAGGTCTGGTCTGCCGGGCACGACATCAACGAGCTACCTGAGGCGGGCCATGACCCGCTGGCGTGGCGTGACCCATTACGCAAGCTGATTCGGGAGATTGAGAGTTTTCCTGCGCCGATCATTGCGATGATTGAGGGAAGTGTGTGGGGAGGCGCCTGCGAGACCGTGTTCGCCTGTGATCTGATCATCGCGGCGGATGATGTGACTTTTGCCGCGACGCCAGCCAAACTGAGCGTGCCTTACAATGTGGGCGGCTTGCTGACTTTTCTCAATGCGGCGAACCTGCGCATAGCCAAGGAAATGCTTTTTACCGCCGCTCCGCTGTCCGCGTCACGTTTATGCAGTCTCGGGGTGATCAATCATGTCGTGCAGAAGTCGTCATTGGATGACGTGGTTTACGGCATGGCGAAGCGTATTGCGGCAAACGCGCCCCTGTCCATTTCCGTGATGAAGGAACAGCTGCGGATTCTGGCTGGCGCGCATGCGATGGCTCCGGAGGACTTCGAGCGGATCCAGGGCTTGCGCAGGGTGGTTTACAACAGTCATGACTATGCGGAAGGGAGGCTGGCTTTCAAGGAGAAGCGGAAGCCAGAGTTCAACGGAGAGTGAGCGACTCGTCCGGATGTGTGGTGAGTGCCGCAGCGTATCAATGCTCGAGGATCTACGAATGCAGAGTGAACAACGCAGGAAATTTAGCCGGGTCCACTTTCAGGAAGGGGCCATGTTGGCACTGGCCGGGCATAGACTGGCGTGCGAAGTACGCGACCTGTCACTGAAAGGTGCATTGCTGACTTGTCCCGCGCTTGACGGAATGTCCAGTTCTGTCAAGCGCGGAGAAGTTTGCCAATTGCGTCTTGTTCTGTCCGGGACAGGCGATGCTGCAGTGTCAATGGATGGTGAGATTGCTCACGTGGAACAAATCGGTGGCCACCTTCACATTGGCATGCAGTGCCGGGAGATCGATCTGGACAGCATTACCCATCTACGTCGTTTGGTGGAACTCAATCTCGGGGATGCGAGTGCTCTGGATCGCGAGATGGCCGCGCTGACAAGTGGTTACTGACAGATTCGCGGCGGCTGATGCTTGGTGCCGCCGCTTTTATCACGGACAAGTGCTGCTTCCGGTGTGTGGTCAGTGCTTGATCTGATGGCCGATCACGCCACCCACCGCTGCGCCACCGACCGTACCGCTGGTGCTGCCGCCGGTCAGCACAGATCCGGCGACACCACCGATTGCCGCGCCGATTGCCGTGTTTTTGTCGCGAGTGCTCATGCTCGAGCAACCCATGAACGTGCTCATTGCCAGTACAAGCGCGAAGGTTCTCGTCATCGTTTTCATGCTCTTCTCCAGTTAGTCTTTATTGTCGGTTGGGGCCGATGGCTTGTTTTTTACTGTAGAAGATGAGCCGGCGAGGGGGTGTAACCAGTCGTATGGATTTGTAAGCCGACATTTGTGGTGGTTTGCCGGCCGTGGTTTACTCAGAGCACGAGGCCAGCGAATACTTCCTTGAAATAGGCGTCGTCTTCTGTTGCAAGTTGCTTTCCGTTTGCGGTTTGATGACGTTCCGCTTCAACCCGCTGTTCCAGTTGCTTCGCAAGAAGATCGCGCAGTTCGGTGAAGCTCATGGCGTAGTCCTTTCAAGTGAGGGGTGGTGCGGCCTGCCGCCTGGCGAGGGAGGAGGGGAAGGCGGGCGGCATGCTATTTCGTCGCGCCGTACAGTCAATATATTTTGCATGTTGCGGTGCAGCAAACGAGTATTTGTAATGCTACGATTAAGTTTTGCTTATTCGTCTGTGTGATGAGCTACCGTTTGCCCCCTCTTTCCGCGCTGCGCGCATTCGAGTCGGCCGCTCGTCATCTGAGCTTCAAGCGTGCGGCCGCGGAGCTATTTGTGACGCCGGCGGCGGTCAGCCAGCAGATCAAGACGCTTGAAGCCTATCTCGATACCCCGTTGTTCCGGCGCCGGCCGCGTGCGCTGGAGCTTACGAATGCGGGCATTGCGATGCTTCCCAAGGTCAGCGAAGGACTCGCCAATCTCGTCGCGGCTGTGGAGACGACGCGTCATGGTGGGCCGCGCGCGCTGACCGTCCATGTTCCACCCTTTTTCGCGCTGCGCTGGCTCGTGCCGCGCCTGCCACGGTTTGCGGTGTTGCACCCTGACATCGAATTGCGCCTGACCAGCAGCGAGGCCAGCATCGACGGCGTGGGGGAGCCGGTCGAGGTGCTGGCAGACCTGCACGGGGATGTGACCGACGTGATGGTGCGCTTCGGTGCCGGTCGCTACACGGGCTCCCAGTGCGACCTGATTCTTGCTCCGGACTACATGCTGGTGTGCAGCCCGGAGTTGATCGCCCGTTCAGGGCTCCTGCTGACACCGGCGGATGTGTGTCGCCAGGTGCTGATCCATGACGAGTCCTTGCCGGATGAAGGCGGGCGTCCGAACTGGGCGGACTGGTTTCGTCTGGCTGGTTTGCCGGGGGCCGATGTCAGTCGGGGGCCGCGCTTCTCGAGTACCGCGCTTGTGCTCGAAGCGGTTCTGGGTGGGCAGGGCGTGGCCCTGATCCTGCGGCCGCTCATCGAGGCCGAGGTGGCTGCTGGCCGCCTGATCCTGCCTTTCGATGTCTCCATGCCTTCCCGCTACGCCTATCATCTGGTGATCTCCGATTCCGTCCGTGAGCGTCCGGAAGTGGGGGCTTTTCGCGAGTGGATGCTGACGGAAGTAGTCAAGTCGGATGGGCGGTAACGATGCGCACTTATCGCCAAATTTTCGGGTGATATAATCCGGCTTTGCCGAATTTCGCCACTGCCTGGCTTTTCCCGTGCAGCTTTTTGCCCTTGGCTTGAATCACCACACCGCGCCCCTGTCGATCCGCGAACAGGTCGCGTTTCGTCCTGAGCGTCTGGTTCAGGCGCTGGCTGATCTGGTGGAGGCCAAGCCGGTGAAAGAGGCGGCCATCCTGTCTACCTGCAACCGTACCGAGTTGTATTTCGCGACCCAGCAGCCGCAGCATGCGGCGGACTGGTTCGCCGAGTACCACCGCGTCGCGTTGAAGGATATCTCTCCTTACCTCTACACCTTTCCGCAGCGTGATGCGATTCGCCACGTGTTCCGGGTGGCAAGCGGGCTCGATTCGATGGTCATCGGCGAGCCGCAGATCCTTGGGCAGATGAAGGATGCGGTGCGCCAGGCCGAAGAGGCCGGAACGCTTGGCGCGACGATGCACAAGCTCTTCCAGCGCACCTTCTCGGTGGCCAAGGAAGTGCGTTCCACGACGGCGATCGGCGCCAACATCGTGTCGATGGCTGCTGCTGCCGTGCATCTGTCGGAGCGGATCTTCGAGCGGGTCAGCGATCAGAAGGTACTGTTCATCGGTGCCGGCGAGATGATCGAGCTGTGTGCGGCGCACTTTGGCGGAGCTAAACCGCGTCGTCTGACAATCGCCAACCGAACCCAGTCACGGGCGGAGAACCTTGCGGCCCGTTTCGGCGGCGATGTGCTGCGTCTCGACCAGGTCGGCGAGGCGCTGGCCGGCTACGACATCGTGGTGTCCTGCACCGGCAGTCCCCTGCCCATCATCGGGCTTGGCATGGTCGAACGGGCTCTGAAGGCGCGTCGTCACCGTCCGATGGTCATGGTAGACCTGGCTGTGCCGCGGGATATCGAAGGCGAAGTCGCCGGACTCGACGACGTGTTCCTCTACACGGTGGATGATCTTGCGCAGGTGGTGGATTCTGGTCTGGAGTCCCGCCAGGCGGCGGTAGTCGAAGCCGAGACCATCATCGATGAGCGCGTCGATGGCTTCTTGCACTGGCTCGACAGCCGCGATACGGTGCCGACCATCCGTGCGCTGCGTTCCCACGCCGACGAACTGCGCCGTGCCGAGCTCGAACGGGCTGTGCGCCTGCTGTCCCGTGGCGACGATCCGCAGAAGGTGCTTGAGGCCCTCAGCCACGGGTTGACCAACAAATTCATGCATGCCCCGACGCGTTTTCTGAACGACGCGGAGGGGGACCAGCGGGGCGACAGCGCTGAGCTGGTCCAGCGTATCTTCAATCTCCACCGAGACCACTAGCCCCATCGGGGAGGTCGTCCTCGCCTGCAGCCGCAGGCCCCATGCCAATGAAACAGCGTATCCGCGACAAGCTGGACAATCTTGCCGACCGCCTGCAGGAGCTCGATCGCCTGCTTGCCAGCAGCGAGGCGGCCAGCGACATGGACAACTACCGCAAGCTCACGCGCGAGCATGCTGAAATCTCGCCGGTCGTTGCGCTTTACCGAGACTTCTGTCAGGCGCTCGAAGACGAAGCCACCGCCAAGGATATGTTGGCCGACCCGGAGATGAGGGAGCTGGCCGTTGCCGAGTTGGAGACCGTCCAGGCAACACAGGCTCGTATCGACAGCGAACTGCAGACGGCCCTGCTGCCCCGCGACCCCAACGACGAGCGCAACCTGTTCCTGGAAATCCGTGCGGGTACCGGCGGCGACGAGGCGGCGCTGTTCGCTGGTGACTTGCTGCGCATGTACACCCGTTACGCGGAGCGCCAGGGCTGGCGTGTTGAGATCATTTCGGCCAGCGATTCCGAACTGGGTGGCTACAAGGAAGTCATCGTCCGGGTGGCCGGCAATGGTGCCTATTCCCGCCTGAAGTTCGAATCCGGCGGCCATCGCGTGCAGCGGGTGCCGGCCACCGAAACCCAGGGGCGTATCCATACGTCGGCTTGTACGGTAGCCGTCATGCCTGAAGCCGATGAAGTCGGTGACGTGGAGCTCAACCCCGCGGATCTGCGCATCGATACCTTCCGGGCTTCCGGTGCTGGTGGCCAGCACATCAACAAGACCGACTCGGCGGTGCGCATCACCCACATTCCCAGCGGCATCGTGGCGGAGTGCCAGGACGGGCGCTCCCAGCACCAGAACAAGGCTTCCGCGCTGCGTGTGCTGGCTGCGCGGATCAAGGACATCCAGGTGCGCGAGCAGCAGTCCCGCGAGGCGGCGACCCGTAAGAGCCTGGTCGGTAGCGGCGATCGTTCGGAACGTATCCGCACCTACAACTACCCGCAGGGCCGGCTCACCGATCACCGTATCAACCTGACTCTCTACAAGCTCGACGCAGTGATGCAGGGCGATCTGGATGAAGTCGTCGCGGCGCTGACCGCTGAGCACCAGGCCGAGCTACTGGCGGCTCTGGCCGATGAGAATGCCTGAGCTGACTCTTGGTAGCGCGCTGGCGGCGGCACGCGGGCGCATCCCGGCCAGTGAGGCGCGCATGTTCCTGTGCCGGCTGCTCGGCATTGGGGCTGCCCAGGTGGCGGCTTACCCGGAACGCGGCCTGTCGGCCGAGCAGTCCGCGCACTATGCGGACTGGCTCGAACGCCGCGTGGCCGGCGAGCCGATGGCCTACATCCTCGGTGAGCGGGAGTTCTACGGGCGGCGTTTCCAGGTAAATCCGGCGGTGCTGATTCCGCGTCCCGAAACCGAACTGATCGTCGACCTCGTCCGTGAGCGGATTCGTCCCGGCAACGCGCCGCGCATCCTTGATCTGGGAACGGGCAGCGGCGCGCTGGCCGTGACGCTGGCGCTGGAAATTCCGGATGCGCAGGTGACTGCGGTGGACCTGTCACCAGTTGCACTTGATGTGGCGCGTGGCAACGCGGCAAGCCTCGGTGCCAAGGTGCACTTTATCGTGAGCGACTGGTTTTCCGCGGTGGAAGCGACAGCTTTCGATTTCATTGTCAGCAATCCACCGTATATTGCCGACGCGGATCCGCACCTGAAGGAAGGCGACGTGCGTTTCGAGCCCCGCACGGCGCTGGCGGCAGGGCCTGCAGGGCTCGACGATCTGCGCCGGATTACGCTGGCTGCGCCGGCCTTCCTGGCGCACCGTGGTTACTTGTTCATCGAGCATGGCTACGATCAGGCGGCAATGGTCCGTGACTTGCTTGTTTCTTCGGGCTTTCAGGAGGTGGCATCAGCGGTGGATCTGGCTGGTATCGAAAGAACGAGCCATGGCCGCAACCCTTGACGCCTTCCTCCGTCAGGCCTAGACTTTTCCGACTGAATTGCTCAACTATTTTTGCGAGACCACGATGGACGTTCAAAAGATCATTCACGAACAAGTCACCACGCACCCGGTCGTGCTGTACATGAAGGGTACGCCGGCGATGCCGCGCTGTGGCTTCTCCGCCGCTGCTGCGCAGATCCTCAAGGTTTCCGGTGTGCAGAACCTGTTCTCCGTCGATGTGCTGGCCGACGAAGCCATCCGCCAGGGCATCAAAGAGTATGCCAACTGGCCGACCATTCCGCAGCTCTACATCAAGGGTGAATTCGTCGGCGGTTCGGACATCATGAAGGAAATGTTCGACTCCGGTGAGCTGAAGAAGCTGATCGATGAAGCGCTGGCCTGAGCTGGGCTGAGTTGAATACAAACGGGGCAGCCACTGGCTGCCCCGTTTGCGTTGGTGGCTACCTTGCTTCAGACGCTGGAGATGCGGCTGTTGGCCAGGGACAGGCGAGTGGCGAGGACTTCAAGGAAGCCCTTGTAGAAGTGCATCTGACACAGGGCAGAGGCGCGCAGCAGGGCCGGTGCCCGGATGATCAGGATGCGCGTCTCGGTGGTGGCTTCCACCGAGGCAGTGCGTGCGCCACGTCCGGCCGTGAATAGTGCCATCTCGCCGAAGCAGTCGCCGGTGCTGAGCACGTTGAGCAGGTGGCCCTTTTTGATGATGCGCAGCTCGCCATCCACGACGATGCAGAAATGATTGCCCGGCTCGCCTTCCTTCATGACGATGGAGCCAGCCGGAATCAGCCTCCATTCCGCAAAGCGGACGATCTCCCAGATTTCGATGTCGCTGAATTCCCGGAAAAAGCGGAAGGCGCGCAGACGCTCGAACTTGGCACTCTCCGGTGGCTCGCTGCGGTCGTCCGCGGCAAGATTACGGTTGCGGTACGCTTGGGCCAGGTCGTGGGAAAACTCCATCCAGGTCGCGTAACGCGCGGATAGATCCTTCTGCATCGCACGCACGACGATAGCGTCCAGCTCGGGCGGAATCTCCTGACGGATACTCGATGGTGGCGGGGCGACCTGGTTGGCGATCTGGTAGATCAGGTTGACGTTGGTGCTGGCCTGGAAGGGTAGTTGGCCGGTCAGCAGCTGGTACATCACCACGCCGAGGGAATAGATGTCGGTGCGGTGATCCAGCGGCATTTCGCGGACCTGCTGCGGCGACATGTAGGCCGGCGAGCCGAGGCCAGATACTTGTGTCGTCTCACTGGCCGTGAAGATCGCTGCACCGAAGTCGGATACCTTGATGTCCTGGCCGTTTGGTGAGGTGAGCAGGATGTTGGCCGGCTTGATGTCCCGGTGCGTGACGCCCTGCAGGTAAGCGTAGTCGAGCGCTCGTGTGCACTTGAAAACAATCTCCACCAGATGCTCAAAGGACAGCAGATTGTCCGGCTTCGTGAAGGGCTCCAGCGTGCCGCCGCGCACGTACTCCATCACCACGTAGGCGTCCCGGTCCTCGATGACCGCATCGTGGATCTGGGCGATGTGCGGATGCTGCAACTTGCCGGCGAGGGAGGCCTCGTTGAGCAGCAGGTGGTGGTACAGCGCGGTGCGGTCGGTGCTGCGCAGGATCTCCGGATGGAGGCGCTTGATGGCCACCTCGCGCTGGCTGAAAGGATCGAAGCCGAGATAGACAGCGCTCGTCGCGCTCTCGCCGAGCAAACGCCGGATCTCGTACTTGCCGATCCTTTCCATGATGCTCCTCCTCAGGCCAGACGAGCGCGTGCGCGAGCGATGGCTGCGCGCACCTGGTTTGGGGCCGTGCCACCCACATGATCGCGAGCGGCGAGGGAACCCTCGACCGTCAATACTTGGAACACATCCTCGCCCAGACGTTCGACCGCGCCGGCCACATGGGCCATCGCAGAGCGCAACTCTTCGAGAGGGATCTGCGGCAGGTCGCAGCCCTTGGCGTCGGCGGCGCGCACGGCCAGCGCGACGGCCTCGTGGGCGTCGCGGAAGGGCAGGCCCTTCTTCACAAGATAGTCGGCCAGGTCGGTGGCGGTGGCGTAACCCTGGGTCAGCGCGGCCTGCATGGCGGCCGGCTTGACGCGCACGTTGAAGACCTTCTCGCCATTCTCGACGCGGCTGCCCATCATGTCGGCGTAGATGCGCAGGGTGTCGATGGCGGTATCGGCGGAGTCGAACAGCGGCTCCTTATCTTCCTGATTGTCCTTGTTGTAGGCCAGCGGCTGGCCCTTCATCAGGGTCAGCAGTGCGATCAGGTTGCCGTTGGCACGGCCGGTCTTGCCGCGCACAAGTTCGGGTACGTCGGGGTTCTTCTTCTGCGGCATGATCGAGCTGCCCGTGCAGAACCGGTCGGCCAAGTCGATGAAGCCAACCCGCGGGCTCATCCACAGGATGAGTTCTTCGGACAGGCGCGACAGGTGGGTCATCAGCAGCGACACGGCAGCGCTGAACTCGATGGCGAAGTCCCGGTCCGACACCGCGTCGAGAGAGTTGAAGCAGACCTCCTCGAAGCCCAGCAGCTCCGCCACATATTCCCGGTCGATAGGGTAGGTGGTGCCGGCCAGCGCGGCGGAACCCAGCGGCAGGCGGTTGACCCGCTTGCGACAGTCGGCGAAGCGCTCGGCGTCGCGGCGCGTCATCTCGTAGTACGCCATCAGGTGATGGCCGAAGGTGACCGGCTGGGCGACCTGCAGGTGGGTGAAACCCGGCAGCGGGGTGTCGGCGTGGTGCTCGGCCAGGTCGAGGACGGCCAACTGGAATTCGCGGATCAGGCCGAGGATCGTGTCGATGGCGTCGCGCAGCCACAGGCGGATGTCGGTGGCGACTTGATCGTTGCGGCTGCGACCGGTGTGCAGGCGCTTGCCGGCATCGCCGACGAGGGCGGTGAGGCGCTTCTCGATGTTGAGGTGGACGTCTTCGTCGTCGAGGTTCCAGTTGAACTCGCCGCGCTCGATCTCGCCGACGATCTGCGTCATGCCGCGCTCGATGTCGGCCAGGTCGGTGGTGCCGATGATGCCCTGCCTGGCCAGCATCTTGGCGTGGGCGAGGGAGCCGCGGATGTCCTGGGCGGCCATGCGGTTGTCGAAAAACACGCTGGCGGTATAGCGCTTGACCAGGTCGGAAACGGGTTCGGAAAAGCGGCCGGACCAGGCTTTGGGGCCGTCCTGCGGCGCGGATTGATCTGCCATAATTGCGAATGCTCTCTGCGATTAAGTTGGCCTATGCCCGTGGAGAATCCCGTGGATTCAAGGTTTTGGCCCGATTTTTGACCCATGAGTATAAAACAAAACCCGCAGCTTGCCGGCCGCATGCGCTACCAGGGGGCCTTGCCAGACTTCCGCAATCTGGGCGTCGTGTTGCGCGTCCTGCTGCTCGTCAATGTCCTGGCGTTGCTGGCGGTGTTCGTGCGCAACGAGGTCGGCAGCCGCTTTGTGCAGGAAGTGCTCGATATGGCGATGCGTGTCGAATACCCCCTGATCCTGTCGGTCGCGTTGCTGTTCCTGCTTCAGCCCGTGCTGAGCCGTCTGCCGACGCCGGGCGGGGCCGTTGCCGCAGGTGGTTTCGTCCTCGCAGTGGTTGTGCTCTCCCATCTGCTGCTGACTCCGGTGGATGGCTATGGCTTGGGGCGCTCCCTGGTCTGGTCCTGTATTGCGTTCGGCTGCGTGCTGGCTTATTTCCATCACCGTGGCGCCACCTATGCGCCGGCGCTTGCTGAAGCCCGCCTGATGGCGCTGACAGCGCGGATCCGCCCGCATTTCCTGTTCAACAGCCTGAACGGCGTGCTCGGCGTGCTGCGCTCCAATCCACGGCGGGCCGAGGAGGCCCTGGAGGAGTTGTCCGATCTCTTCCGGGCTCTGATGCAGGACAGCCGTGACTTGGTGCCCCTGGCTGAAGAGACGCGCTTGTGCGAACGCTATCTGAACCTGGAGCGCCTGCGCCTCGGCGGGAGGCTGGCCGTGGACTGGGCCCGCGATCCGGCCGCCGATGCGGCACTGGTACCGCCGCTGATGCTCCAGCCATTGGTCGAGAACGCCGTCTATCACGGCATCGAGCCCGGAGAGACCGGGGGGACCGTCTCCATCTCCACAGCCCGGCGCGGTGCGGAGGTCCATATCGAGATCGCCAACCCTGTGTGCGGCGTTGCCATGCATCATGTGGGCAATCGCATGGCGGTGGATAACATCCGGGAGCGTCTGATGCTGTTCTTCGATCTGGAAGCGAGTCTGGACGTCGAGCAGGGGAACGACGTTTACCGGGTACGCATCCGTCTGCCTTTCAGGATTGCCAGATGAACGCTGTGTCGCCGCTCTCCGTGCTTATCGTCGATGATGAAGCGCCGGCCCGCACGCGCCTGCAGGACCTGCTCGGAGATCTTGCCGATGCGCACCCAACCCGCGTCATCGGTGCCGCGGCCAATGGGGTGGACGCCCTGGCCGTGCTGGCGCGGGAGAGGGCGGATCTGGTGCTGACTGACATCCGAATGCCGGTCATGAACGGCATCGAGCTGGCCCGCCACCTGGGACGGCTCGAGTCGCCGCCGGCCGTGGTGTTCACCACCGCCTACGATGAATATGCGGTGCAGGCCTTCGAGCTGGCGGCCATCGATTACCTGCTCAAGCCGGTGCGTGCCAGCCGTCTCGCCGATGCACTGATCAAGGTGCGGCGCCAGCTTCGGCCGTCCGAGGAGGTCTTGCGCAAGCTGTCGCCGGGTGGCCGCGGGCATTTCAGCGTCAGTGAGCGCGGACGCATCCTGCTGGTGCCGGTGACCGATGTGCTGTTCCTCAAGGCCGAGCAGAAATACGTGGTGGCCCGCACCCGCGAGCGGGAATACCTGCTCGACGAATCCTTGGTGCAGCTCGAAGAGGAATTCGCCGGCCGCTTCCTGCGCATTCACCGCAACAGCCTGATCGCCATCCATGCCGTAAAGGGGGTCGCGCGCGCCACCACCGGGGAGGACGGCGAGGCCCACTGGGTCGTCTTGTTCGATGGGCTTGCCGAGCAGCTGCCGATCAGCCGGCGCCAGTGGCCCGTGGTCAAGGAAGCCTTGAAGGTATAGGGAACGTCCGGTTTCGCGGGTGTTCCAAGTTGGGCTCCCGTACAATCGCGCCCATGGAAAAACCCGGCACTACCCCCTCTTTGCTTTCGTATCCTCCTTACCGTCCCAAGCTGAAGCGGGCGCCTTTCCTGCCCATGAGCCGGTCGGAAATGGACGCGCTCGGCTGGGACGAATGCGACATCATCATCGTCACCGGCGATGCATATATCGACCATCCCAGTTTCGGCATGGCGCTGGTCGGCCGCGCGCTGGAAGCCCAGGGTTTCCGCGTCGGCATCATCAGCCAGCCGGACTGGCATTCCGCCGACGCCTTCCGTGCCCTCGGCAAGCCACGCCTGTTCTACGGCATCACCGCCGGGAACATGGATTCGATGATCAACCGCTACACCGCCGACCGCAAGCCGCGCTCGGACGACGCCTACACGGCGGACGCTCTGCCCGACAAGCGTCCCGACCGGGCGGTAGTGGTGTATGCCCAGCGTGCCCGCGAAGCCTATCCAGATGCCAACATCGTGATCGGCAGCATCGAGGCTAGCCTGCGCCGCATCGCCCATTACGACCACTGGTCCGAGAAGGTGCGCCGCTCGGTGCTGCCCGACTCCAAGGCCGACCTGTTGATCTTCGGTTCGGGCGAGCGGGCGGTGATCGCGCTGGCCCATCGCCTGGCCGCCGGCGAGCCGATCGAGCAGATCCGCGACCTGCGCGGCACCGCCTTCATGGCCAAGCCCGGCTGGCGCCCAGAGGGCTTCGTGGAGATCGATTCCGTCGCCATCGACCGGCCCGGCCCCGTTGAACCCCATCCCGATCCCTATGCGATGGAGCCCCAGCAAACGGCCCCGGCGACGCCGGATGGCGCGCAGCCGGTGCGCATCGTACCCGCTGCTGAACGCGTTGCCGCCCGCAAGACCGCACGCGCCCACCAGGTCATCCGCCTGCCGGCCTACGAAGTGGTGAAGGACGATCGGGTGATGTACGCCCATGCGTCGCGCACCTTCCATCTGGAGTCCAACCCCGGCAACGCCCGCGCGATGGTCCAGGCCCATGGTGTCGGCCCCGGCTGCCGTGACGTGTGGCTCAACCCGCCGCCGGTGCCGCTGAGCACCGAAGAGATGGACTGGGTGTTCGGCCAGCCCTACGCCCGTCAGCCGCACCCGAGCTATGGCGAGGCGCGCATCCCGGCCTGGGACATGATCCGTTTTTCGATCAATATCATGCGCGGCTGTTTCGGCGGCTGTACCTTCTGCTCGATCACCGAGCACGAGGGGCGCATCATCCAGAGCCGCTCGGAAGCCTCCATCCTCAAGGAGATCGAGGAGATCCGCGACAAGACGCCGGGCTTCACCGGCACCATCTCCGACCTTGGCGGCCCCACCGCCAACATGTACCGGATGGCCTGCAAGGACCCGAAGATCGAGTCCTCCTGCCGGCGTCTGTCCTGTGTGTTCCCGGGCATCTGCGAGAACCTCGGCACCGACCATGGACCGCTGATTCAGCTATACCGCAAGGCGCGGGCGATCCCCGGCGTGAAGAAGGTGCTGATCGGCTCCGGCCTGCGCTACGACCTCGCCGTGCGCTCGCCGGAGTACGTGAAGGAGCTGGTCACCCACCACGTCGGCGGCCTGCTCAAGATCGCCCCCGAGCACACCGAGGAGGGCCCGCTCTCCAAGATGATGAAGCCGGGCATCGGCACCTACGACCGCTTCAAGGAGATGTTCGAGCGCTTCTCCAAGGAAGCCGGCAAGAAGCAGCACCTGATCCCCTACTTCATCGCGGCCCACCCGGGCACTACGGACGAGGACATGGTCAATCTGGCCTTGTGGCTGAAGACCAACAACTTCAAGCTCGACCAGGTGCAGACCTTCATGCCGACGCCGATGGCGATGGCGACGACCATGTACCACTCCGGCAAGAACCCGCTGCGCAAGGTGTCGGCGGGGTCCGAGGCGGTGGAAACGCCCAAGTCCGGTCGCCAGCGCCGCCTGCACAAGGCGCTGCTGCGCTACCACGATCCGGAAGGCTGGCCGTTGATCCGTGAAGCCCTGCGGGCGATGGGGCGTGGCGACTTGATCGGCGCATCTCCGCGCCATCTGGTGCCGCGCGACCAACCGGTGGTCCTCGACCGCAGCGACGGACGCAAGTGCGCCGCCGGCGCGCCGCGTAAGAGCGGCGGCAAGGCTGCCAGCCCTGTCGGTGCCCGCCGGGCGCTGCCAGAGGTCCGCAAGCCGCCGGCACCCGCGGCGGGGCGGCCGCGCGGGAAGCGCTGAGAGCGCACTGAGCGTTCAGCGCGACAGCGTCCTGTCGGTGTGTCGGGCTGAGTCCTTCGGCCGGTGCCGTTTCGATTCACGCTGAATGGGTGAGGACAAGCCCGGTCGATCGACCGGGCTTGTCTTTTCTGTGCGCGTCGGGGATGCACCATTGTCGTCTTTGTGACATGCCCCGGCGCCCGCCGATGGCGCGGAAAGCCTTGTCCCGCAAGGTGCGGCCGTTTTCGTACGGGCTGGCATTCCTTTTGCACAGTAATGGTCATTTGCCATCTACCTGCCAAGGAAGCCGCCATGCTGTACGACCGCTACGAAAAAGACCAACTCCTCTTCAACATGAACTTCAAGGAAGCCGTCGGCGACAAGGCTGCCTATCGTGGCGAGCTGGTGGTGGTCGAAGGGGAAATCGGTGACGCCCAGGGCCGCCGCAACGCGCCGAAGGCGGTGCTGAAGCAGGGCGTGTCCCTAGCCGCCGGCGACAAGCTGGTGTTCCTGTCCGGCTCCCTCGACCAGCTCGACCTGCTCGAGCCGTTGCTCGCCAAGTACGGCCCCGACTTCACCGAAGGCACCAAGGCGATCCTGTTCGTGGTCAACGTTGCCAAGCCGGTGCTGTTCGACTTCAACGGTGCCACCGTTGAGCTGATCCCGCTGCAGGATGGTATGACCTGGAACGAACTGGCCGATCTGATCGGCTACGAGAAGGAAGACTTCAAGGGCCAGACGGCCTCCCAGAAGGTGGTGACTCTTGTGGACGGCCTGGCCTCCCGCAAGCCGAAGCTCGACAAGCTCACCCTTGCCGAAGTCATGGGATTGGCCACCGACGCCAAGCGGGAAGCCCGCGGCGCGGTGTAAGCCACCGTGCCAGGAGAAACGGTGCGTTGCACCGTTTCTCCCTTCCCCCTGTGACCTGCCGACAGCCGGCTCGCCGTTCCTGCGAGCCGGCTGTGGCCGTTGCGTCCGGATACCCGAGCCGAAGCCTCTGCCATCATGCGCATCAATCAGCCTGTTACCCGTTCGGAAACCCTGTTGCCGGACGGTGAATTCATCTATTCCCGCACCGACCTGAAGGGCACGATCATCGAGGCCAATGAGGCCTTCGCCAGGGTCAGTGGCTTCCGCCGCGAAGAGATGCTCGGCCAGCCGCACAATATGGTGCGCCATCCGGACATGCCGCCGCAGGCCTTTGCAGATATGTGGCGCGACCTGCAGGCCGGGCGGCCGTGGCGCGGCCTGGTCAAGAACCGGCGTAGTGACGGCGGCTATTACTGGGTCGTCGCCAATGCCTCGCCGGTGCGTGAGCACGGTCGGGTCACCGGCTACCAGTCGATCCGCGCGCGCCCGGCTCCGGGTGACGTGGCCGCTGCCGAAGCGGCCTACAAGCGTATTACCGATGGCGACACCTCGATCCGCATCGAACATGGCCGAGTGGTGCCGGTGCGGGTGTCGCCGTGGGCGCTGCTCGGCTCCTTCCCGGTGCAGCTGATCGGAGTGGGCTTGGGCTGCCTGCTCGGCAGCCTGCTGATGGTGTCGGGTTTCACCCCGCAGCTGCCGCCTTATGTACTGCAGGGCCTGGGTCTGGTCGGCCTGTTGTGGAGCACCTGGTTCCTGGCTTTCTTCGTTCCGCGAATGCGGCGGGACCTGGGCGCCATTACCGAACATATCGAACGCTTGCTGACCAGTGGCAACCTGGACCAGCGTTTCAATCTGTCGCGCCCCGATATGGTCGGGCAGATCGGCCGTGGGCTCGACGATTTTGTCGCGTCGATGCAGGCCACCATCCAGGGGATGGCGGATACGGCATCACAGGTTCAGCAGGTGGCCAGCCGGGTCGCCCAGGGTGTTGCCGAAAGCGCCAGCTCGGCGGAGGTGCAGGGCGAGGCGACGGCCTCGGCGGCCCAGGGTATCGAACAGATTTCCCAGTCCATCGGCACCGTCGCAGCGTCGGCGGCGGCGACCCGCGCGGCGGCGGAAGCGGCCAGCCAGGTGTCGGCGGAGGGTGCCAGCCTGTCGGTGCAAGCCAGCGAAACCATTCTGGCGCTGGCCGAAACGGTCACCACATCGGCGCAGCAAGTAGAATTCCTCGGCACCCAGTCGGCCGAGATCTCGCGCATCTCCGGGGTGATCCGCGAGATTGCCGACCAGACCAATCTGCTGGCCCTCAACGCGGCCATCGAGGCGGCACGGGCCGGCGAGCAGGGGCGCGGCTTCGCGGTGGTGGCCGACGAGGTGCGCAAGCTGGCCGAACGCACCGGCCAGGCGACCCAGGAGATCGGCACGATGATCGGCAGCATCCAGGCCGAGACCGGCAAGGCGGTGGATGGCATGCGCGCCGGTGCGGTGCAGGTGGAGGCCGGGGTGCGCCTGGTGCAGGATGCCCGCGAAGCGCTGCAGGCCATCCAGAGCCAGATGGCGGAAACCCAGGACATGGTGAACGGGATTTCGCGTCTCTCGGAAGAGCAGCAGGGGGCGGTGGCCCATCTGACCGGTAGCGTCGAGCGCGTGTCGGCGATGACCGACCAGAACCAGGCCGTAATCGGGGTGACCCGTGAGGCGGTGCAGATCCTCAATCAGGCCGTCGAACGGATGGAGATTGCGGTGACCCAGTACGCGGTGTAGGTGGGGGCCAGCCCGGGGGCCGGAATGCCGGCCCCCGGCACCGTGTATCAGCCGCTGTTGCGCAGGCCGGCGGCGATGCCATTGATGGACAGGTGGATGCCGCGGCGTACGCGCTCGTCCTGGTGGCCTTCCCGGTAGCGGTGCAGCAGCTCGACCTGCACGTGGTTGAGCGGGTCGAGGTAGGGGAAGCGGTTGCGGATCGAGCGCTTGAGCAGTGGGTTGGCGTCGAGCAGTTCACCTTGACCGCTGATGGTCAGCAGCATTTCGATGGTGCTGGCGTGCTCCTTGGCGATGCGCGGGAAGATCGCTTCGCGCAGTGCGCCGTCCTTGACCAGGTCCGCATAGCGGCTGGCGATCGCGATGTCGCTCTTGGCCAGCACCATGTCCATGTTGGACAGCAGCGTCGAGAAGAAGGACCACTCCTTGTGCATTGCCTTCAGGCGGGCCAGGCCGGCCTCGCCGTGCTTGGCGATGTAGGCGTGCACCGCCGAGCCGAAGCCGTACCAGCCCGGCAGCATCAGGCGGCACTGGGCCCAGCTGAACACCCACGGGATGGCGCGCAGGTCTTCGATGGCGGTGGACTTCTTGCGGGACGCCGGGCGGCTGCCGATGTTCAGCGCGGCGATTTCCGAGATCACGGTGGATTCCCAGAAATAGCGTTCGAAGCCGTCGGTCTCATAGACGAGGTTGCGGTAGGCCTTGAAGGCGGCATCTGACAGTTCGTCCATGGCTTCCAGGTATTCGGGCCGTGGGGCCGGATCGCGCGGCGCGAACAGCGTGGCTTCCAGCGTCGCGGCGGCCAGCACTTCCAGGTTGCGGCGGCCGACTTCCGGGTTGGCGTACTTGGAGGCGATGACTTCGCCCTGCTCGGTGAGGCGGATCTGCCCCTGCACCGCACCGCCCGGTTGGGCCAGGATGGCCTGGTAGCTGGGGCCGCCGCCGCGGCCGACGGAGCCGCCGCGGCCGTGGAACAGGCGCAGGCGCACGCCGTGGCGGGCAAAGGTGTCCACCAGCCCGATCTCGGCCTTGTAGAGCTCCCAGCCGGAGGTCAGGAAGCCCCCGTCCTTGTTGCTGTCGGAGTAGCCGAGCATGACTTCCTGCTCCTTGCGGCGGGACTCCAGCAGGGCCATGTAGGCGGGCAGGGAGAACAGGCGGTCCATCACACCGGCAGCGTTCTGCAGGTCGCCGATGGTCTCGAACAGCGGGATGATGTTCACGTCCAGCGCGCCTTCGGCCGGCCGCAGCAGGCCGGCTTCCTTGGCCAGGACGGCGACTTCGAGGATGTCGGAGACGTCGTCGGTCTTGGAGATGATGCAGTTCGGCACTGCGGCCTTGCCGTAGCGCAGGTGGGCGGCACGGGCGGCTCGGAAGATCGCCAGCTCACCGCGGCTCTCCTCGGAATACTCGATCCACGGGGAGGCCAGTGGACGGGCCGTGGCGAGCTCTTCGAGCAGCATCTCGATGCGCCCGGCCTCGTCGAGGGCCAGGTAGTCCTTGGCGGGGTCGGCGGCCTTCAGCAGTTCGGCGACGACGCGTTCATGTACGTCGGAGTTCTGGCGCAGGTCGATCGGTGCGAGGTGGAAGCCGAACACCGACACCGCCCGGCGCAGGTGGCGCAGGCGGCCGCGGGCGAGGGCGCCGAGGCCGTTGGCGGTGAGGGAGCGGTGCACGATTTCCAGCTCGTCGGCCAGTTCGTCCGGCCCGGCGTAGGGCGCTGCGGCGCCCACCGCGTGACGCGGAGGCTGGTGGCCGAGGAGGGCTGCGTAGGTGGCGGCGAGGCGCGCATAGACGCCGGTCAGCGCGCGGCGATAGGGCTCGTCGCTACGGTGCGGCGAGCCGTCGGGCGAGGCGCCGGCGAGGCGCAGCAGCGCATCGGAGGCGCTGACCAGGCCTTGGGCGATGGACAGCTGGGAGCCGAGGGTGTGCACCTCGTCCATGAAGTAGGTCAGGGCCTTCTCGGCCTGGGTGGCGAGGGCTTTCTCGAGGATCTCGGCGGTGACGAAGGGGTTGCCGTCCCGGTCGCCGCCGATCCAGCTGCCGACGCGCATGAAGTTGGGCAGCTCCAGCGCGCCCCAGCTACGGTCGCGCGTCGCCAGGCGGTCTTCCACGCTGGCGTAGAGGCGCGGCAGTTCGCGCAGGAAGCTGTAGTCGAAGTAGGACAGGCCGTTCGTCACCTCGTCCATCACCGACAGCTTCTCGGTGCGCAGCATGCGCGTCTGCCACAGGGTCAGCACCGCGCGGCGCAGGGCTTCGTCGTTGGCTTCCTGTTCGTCGGGGGTGAGCTGCATGCGGTCGCGCTCGTCGAGCAGACGGGCGATCGCCATCTGACAGTTGAGGATGCTCTTGCGCTGGACTTCGGTCGGGTGGGCGGTGAGCACCGGCACCACGTTGGCAGTGTCGAAGAAGGCTGTCAGCTCCGTACTGCCCATGCCGGCCTCGAAGGCTCGCTCCAGGGCGTGGGCCAGACTGCCTTCTTTCGGCGCGGAGCCGGCGATCTGATGGGCGCGGGAGCGGCGGATGTGGTGCTGGTCTTCCGCAATGTTGGACAGGTGCGAGAAGTAGCTGAAGGCGCGCACCACGTCGATGGTCTGGTCGCGGGACAGGGAGTCCAGTGTGGCTTCCAGCTCACGGCGGGCAGCGTGGTCTTCGTGGCGGCGGAAGCGGATCGAGCTCTGGCGGATGGTCTCGACCAGGTCGAACACCGCTTCGCCTTCCTGCGCGCGCACGGTGTCGCCGAGTACGCGGCCGAGCAGGCGGATGTCGTCACGGAGGGGGAGGTCCTTGTCTTCGCTGCTTGTCTGTTCGCTCATCGGGGGCGGAATCCTGTCCTGTCGGTTACGGTCGGCGCGGGAGGCGCATCAGGGCCCCATGCTAGAATCCAGACCCGAATGGTCGCCATAGGTGCCTACCCTGATTGTTGCGCTGCGCAAGTTTGCAGCTTGCCCGTGGGTTCCCGCCTTGTCCATTCCTCCGAACCGCCCATTTACGCCAGCCGAGCCCGAATACCGTGAGCGCCTCTACGCCCGACCGCATCGTCATTGCCACCCGTGAAAGCCGCCTCGCCCTGTGGCAGGCCGAGCACGTCAAAGCCCGTCTCGAAGCCCTGTACCCGTCCTGCCGCGTCGAACTGTTGGGCATGACCACCCGTGGCGACCAGATCCTCGACCGCCCGCTGGCCAAGGTGGGCGGTAAGGGCCTGTTCGTGAAGGAGCTGGAAACCGCGCTCCTCGACCGGGCTGCCGACATTGCCGTGCACTCGATGAAGGACGTGCCGATGACCCTTGCGCCCGAGTTCGCGCTGGTGGCCATTGCCGACCGCGAGGTACCGCTGGATGCCTTCGTGTCGAACAAGTACGAGAGCCTCGACGACATGCCGCCGGGCGCCGTGGTGGGCACCTCCAGCCTGCGCCGCGAATCCCAGATCCATGCCCAGTACCCGATGCTGGCGGTCACCAGCCTGCGCGGCAACCTCGACACCCGTCTGCGCAAGCTCGACGAAGGCCAGTACGACGCGATCATCCTCGCCGCCGCCGGCCTGACCCGTCTCGGGCTGGCCAGCCGCATCCGTTCCACGTTGCCGTCCGAGGTTTCCCTGCCGGCGGCCGGTCAGGGCGCGCTGGGCATCGAGGCGCTGTCTGATCGCCTTGAAGTCGCGGAGTGGATCGCCCCGCTGGCCAATCCCCACTCCGCAGCGTGCGTGCGTGCCGAACGGGCCACCTCGCGGGCGCTGGCCGGCAGCTGTGAAGTGCCGCTGGGCGCCTACGCCGAGGTGCAGGACGGCCAGCTCTGGCTGCGTGGCTTCGTCGCGCTGCCTGATGGTTCCCGCATCGCCCGCGCCGAGCGGCGTGGCCCCATCGACCAGCCGGAGGCCCTTGGCCTGGCGCTGGCCGAAGACCTGCGTGCCGATGGCGCCGACGAGATCCTCGCCGGCCTGTAGTCATTCGATCATGGCCGTCGGCCAGCTGCCCCTCGCCGGGCGCTCCATCCTCATCACCCGTCCGGCAGGGCAGGCCGACAGCCTGTGCGCGGCGCTTGCCGCGCTGGGGGCCGAGCCCCTGCGCTTTCCGCTGCTGACCATCTCGCCAGTGACCGATCCGGCGCCGCTGCAGGCCGCCGCCCGGCGCCTGGGCGACTTCACACTGGTCTTCTTCGTCAGTCCCAATGCGGTGCATTTCGCCCTCGACGCAATGTTGCCGGTAATCGGCGCGTGGCCGGCCGGCGTGGCGGTGGCGACGGTGGGAAAGGGCAGCGAGGCGGCTCTGGCGGCGAGGGGCTTTACCTACGCGATTGCCCCGGCCGACGGTTTCGACAGTGAGGCCGTGCTGGCTTTGCCGGCTTTCCAGCCAGCAGCTGTGGCTGGCCGCCGGGTGTTGATCCTGCGCGGTGATGGCGGGCGTGACCTGCTCGGCGATACCCTCAAGGCCCGTGGCGCGCTGGTCGAGTATTTGACCTGCTATCACCGCAGTGGGCCGGCGGAAGATTTCGCACCGGTCGTGGCACGTGCCCGCGATGGGCGCCTCGATGCGCTGATACTGACCAGCAGCGAGAGCGTCGGCCACTTGCTGGCCTTGCCGGGCGCCGCGGCCCTGCGGGACATCCCGGTATTCGTGCCCCACCCGCGCATTGCCGCGGCGGCGCGGGAGGCCGGCTTCTCCATGCTGATTGCCACCGGCGCCGGCGACCAGGGCCTCATCGATGGCCTCATCGGTCATTTCTCCGAGCGCAAACACACTACTTATCCGGGTTAAACTCGTTTTCATGAGCAACGAAATTCCGAGCCTTCCCTCCATCGATGCCGCCCAGCCGGCGTCGTCTGCGCCCGCTTCGCGGCGCGGTTCCACCCTCATTGTCGCCGCCGTGGCGCTGGCCCTGTTGGGCTGGCAGTGGGCTGACACCCGCAGCCGCATCACCGACCTGCAGGATGAACTGAGCCGTCGCAGCGCCAACGGTGACAACCTGGCCAAGGAAGGGCGCGTGCTGGCGAAGGAAGCCCAGGACCGTCTGCAGGAACTGCAGGGCAAGGTCGGCGCGCTGGAGGCGCGCCTGAACGACTCCCAAGGTCAGCAGGCGGCGCTGGAGGCCATGTACCAGGACTTCTCCCGCACCCGCGACGACCGTGTGCTCGGCGAAGTGGACCAGGCCGTGGCCATCGCCGTGCAACAGCTGCAACTAGCCGGCAACGTGCAGGCCGCACTGTTTGCACTGCAGACGGCGGATGCGCGCCTGGGCAACATCGACCGTCCCCAGTGGCTGCCGTTGCGCAAGGCTCTGGCCGGCGACATCGAAACCCTCAAATCCCTGCCGCAGGTGGATGCGGGCGGGATGGTCCTCAAGCTGGAAACCCTGATCGGCCGGCTGGACAACCTGCCGCTGGCCTTCGAGGCCAAGCCGCAGGGCGATGTGTCCAAGGCCAGCCACGCCGAAGCGGGCTGGCTGAAGGGGCTGTGGCTGGATTTCTGGGCCGAGTTCAGCCAGCTGGTCCGCATCGAGCGCATGGACCGGCCTGACCCGGCGCTGCTGGCGCCGAGCAACGCGGTGTTCCTGCGTGAGAACCTCAAGCTGCGCCTCCTCAATGCCCGTCTGGCGCTGTTGTCGCGGGACGGTAATTCCTTCCGCGAGGACGTGCGGCTCGCCGCCCAGTGGCTGGAGCGCTACTTCGATGGCAATGACGCTTCGGTGAAGGCCGCCGGGCAGGACCTGGCCGAATTGCGCAAGGCACCGGTCGGCGTCGACCTGCCGACGCTGCAGGCCAGCCAGTCCGCGCTGCGCAGCTTGATGGCGGTGCCGGAGAAGCGTGTCGAGGCCAGTCAAGCCACGCCGCCCGCGCATGCCGCCAAGTCGGCCAAGAAGAACTGAGGTCGGCGATGCGTGGATTGCTGTGGTTGCTCGGCCTGTTCGCCCTTGCCGCCGGTCTCGCCGTGGCCGGCCGTTACAACGAAGGTTATGCGCTGCTGGTCTGGCCGCCGTACCGGGTGCAGATCTCCCTCAACCTGCTGATCCTGCTGTTGCTTGGCGGTTTCGGCCTGCTTTACGGGCTTTCCCGCCTGGTTTCGCGGACGATGGCCTTGCCCGGCGCGGTGCAACGTTTCCGCGCGAGAAAGAGTAAGGAGCGTGCATCCCAGGCGCTGTATGACGCGACGCGGCTGCGCATCGAAGGGCGCTTCGGCCAGTCCCTGAAGCAGGCGATTGCGGCCTATGAGGCCAATGAGTCGCCTGGCCTGGCCGCGCTGATTGCGGCACGGGCGGCTCATTCGATGCGCGACGACGAACGCTACCGCCACTGGCTCACCAAGGCGGCGGAGCACGACGGCGAGGTCCGTGTGGCACGCTTGATGACCGAGGCCGAGCTGGCGGTGGAGGGGCGCCGCTTCGACGAGGCGGCGGAACGCATCGCCGACCTGCAGGCCGGTGGCCAGCGCCATATCGCCGCGCTGCGCCTGGCACTGCGCACGGCCCAGTCCCAGGGGAACTGGGTGGAGGCGGTGCGCCTGGTGCGCCAGCTCGTCAAGGTCAAGGCCCTGCGCCCGGATCAGGCCGAGCCGGTCAAACGCCGTGCCCACCAGGAAGGCCTGCGTCAGCGCGTCGGCGATGCCCAGGCTCTGCTGGCCTACTGGCAGGGCGTACCGCGGGACGAGCAGCGCGATGCAGCGGTGGTGACCGAGCTGGCACGCGCGCTGATCGCGGCGGGTGACAGCGACGGCGCCCAGAAGGTCATCGAGACCCGTCTGACGGGGGAATGGGATTCGATGCTGGCTGGCGTGTACGGCCGCTGCGCTGGCGGCGACATTCGCGGTCGTCTGGTGAAGGCCGAGGAATGGCTCAAACACCACCCGCGGGACCCGCAACTGCTGCTGACCCTGGGGCGCCTGTGCGTGCAGTCCCAGTTGTGGGGCAAGGCCGAGAGTTATTTGGAGGCAGCACTGGCCGTCGCTCCGGGCTGGGAGGCCCATGTTGAGTTGGCTCACCTGGCTGAACGTATCGAGCGCACCGATGATGCCAACCGGCATTACCGTGCAGCGGCGGAACTCTCGCGCCGCTGATGTTTTACCGGGCCGGCATTCGCCGGCCCGTCATGCCTTTTTCAAATTCCCCGGATACCGTTAGAATTTTCGGGCTCGTTAGCCCGAAAGGCGACGTGCCGGGCTCGATAGTTTTTCTCAATTCAGATTATTTCTCTAATCAATTTGAGCGATTGGGCTGTCGGGCCTATCATGTGATCTCCAGAATTCATCAACCCGTGAAGGAAACAGCTATGTCCCTGATCAATACCGAAATCAAGCCGTTCAAGGCTACCGCTTTCAGCAATGGCAAGTTCGTTCCGGTTTCCGACGCCGACCTGAAGGGCAAGTGGTCCGTCGTTTTCTTCTACCCCGCTGACTTCACCTTCGTCTGCCCGACCGAGCTGGGCGACCTGGCTGACGTCTACCCCGAATTCCAGAAGCTGGGCGTCGAGGTGTACTCGGTGTCCACCGACACCCACTTCACCCACAAGGCTTGGGCCGACGCGTCCGACACCATCAAGAAGATCAACTACCCGATGATCGGTGACCCGACCGGCACGATCACCCGCAACTTCGACGTGATGATCGAAGAAGAGGGCCTGGCCCTGCGCGGCACCTTCGTGATCAACCCGGAAGGCGTGATCAAGGTCGCCGAGATTCACGATCTGGGCATCGGCCGTGACGCCAAGGAACTGCTGCGCAAGGTGCAGGCAGCCCAATACGTGGCTTCCCACCCGGGCGAAGTGTGCCCCGCCAAGTGGACCCCGGGCGAAGCGACCCTGTCCCCGTCCCTGGACCTGGTCGGCAAGATCTAATCAGCCGCCAGCCAGTTCTGGCGAGCTGTTCTGCAACGCCCGGACGTCCTCGCGACGTTCGGGCGTTGTTGCATCTGGGGCGCCAACAAAAAACCGCCGGATTCGATCCGGCGGTTTTTTGTTGTGTCTTTCCGTCTCTCAGGTCTTCAAGCCCAGTCGCGGGGTACGAGGAAGTCCGTATAGAGCTTCTCTTCCGCGCTGCCCGCCTCCGGGTGCCAGTCGTAGCGCCATTTGACGATCGGCGGCATGGACATCAGGATGGACTCGGTGCGGCCGCCGGACTGCAGGCCGAACAGGGTGCCCCGGTCGAAGACCAGGTTGAACTCGACGTAGCGGCCGCGGCGGTAGGCCTGGAAGTCACGCTCCCGCTCGCCGTAGGGTGTGTCGCGGCGGCGTTCGACGACCGGCAGGTAGGCCGGCAGGAAGGCGTCGCCGACGCTGCGGGTCATCGCGAAGGCCGCATCGAAATCCACCTTGCCGTCGGCACCGTGGTCGTCGAAGAACAGCCCACCGACGCCGCGCGGCTCATTGCGGTGCTTCAGGAAGAAGTAACGGTCGCACCAGTCCTTCAGACGCTGGTATTCGCTTTCGCCCCACGGCAGCACGGCGGCCTTGCAGGTGGCGTGGAAGTGGCGGACGTCTTCCTCGAAGGGGTAGTAGGGCGTCAGGTCCATGCCGCCGCCAAACCACCACACGTCGTCCTTGCCCGGTGCGGAGGCGATGAAGAAGCGCACGTTCATGTGCACGGTCGGGCAGTACGGGTTGCGCGGATGCAGGACCAGGGACACGCCCATCGCCTCGTAGCTGCGGCCGGCCAGTTCCGGGCGCGCGGCGGTGGCGGACGGGGGCAGGCCTTCGCCCATCACGTGGGAGAAGTTGCAGCCGCCGCGCTCGAAGAAGTTGCCTTCTTCGATCAGGCGGGTGAGGCCGCCGCCACCGGCCGGGCGCTCCCAGCTGTCGGTGACGAAGGGCTTGCCGTCGAAGCTTTCGAGGGCGCTGACGATGCGTGCCTGCAGGTCGAGGAGATAGGCCTTGACGGCGTTGCGGTCGGGCATGGGTGTCTTTCCGATGAGCAATAAAAAGGCCGGCTACCAGGAGCCGGCCAGGATCAGCGGGGCCGGGGGGCGCCTGCCGTCAGAGCTTGCGGGCCACCGCGCGGTGGCCGATATCACGGCGGCACTGCATGCCGTCGAACTGGATCTGATCCACCTGCTCGTAGGCGAGCTTCTGGGCGCTCTTCACGTTGTCGCCGAGGGCCGTGACGCACAGCACGCGGCCGCCGCTGGTGCGGACTTCGCCGTCCACTTCGGTGGTGCCGGCGTGGAAGACGTGTACGTCGTCGGAGACTGCATTGTGCAGACCGTGGATCGCGTCACCCTTGCGCGGGCTGTCAGGGTAGCCCGCGGCGGCCATCACCACGCCCAGCGCGAAGCGGCGGTCCCACTCGGCCTCGATCTTATCGAGCTTGCCGGCGATGGCGGCCTCGACCAGATCGACGAGATCTGACTTGAGACGCATCATGATCGGCTGGGTTTCCGGGTCCCCCATGCGGCAGTTGAATTCGACCACGCGGGGGGCGCCCTTGCCGTCGATCATCAGGCCGGCGTACAGGAAGCCGGTGTAGGGCAGGCCGTCGGCGGCCATGCCGGCCAGCGTCGGGTTGATGATCTCGCGCATCACGCGGGCGTGTACCTCGGGAGTGACCACCGGGGCCGGCGAGTAGGCGCCCATGCCGCCGGTATTGGGGCCGAGGTCTGCGTCCTTCAGGCGCTTGTGATCCTGGGAGGTGGCCAGGGGCAGCGCGTGGCGCCCGTCAGCCATCACGATGAAGCTGGCTTCCTCGCCATCCATGAACTCCTCGATGACGACCCGTGGGCCGCGCTCGTCGTACTGCACGCCCAGCGTGTTGTGGGTGAGCATCGCGTCGATGGCCTGGTGGGCCTCGTCGAGCGTCATCGCTACCACCACGCCCTTGCCGGCCGCCAGGCCGTCGGCCTTGATGACGATCGGCGCGCCTTCCGCATCCACGTAAGCATGGGCCTCAGCGGAGTCGGAGAAGGTGCGGTACTTGGCGGTCGGGATGTGGTGGCGGATCAGGAACTGCTTGGCGAAGTCCTTCGAGCTCTCCAGCTGGGCGGCCAGCCTGGTGGGTCCGAAGATCGGCAGGCTGGCGGCGCGGAAGGCGTCGACGACACCGGCAGCCAGCGGCGCCTCGGGGCCGACCACGGTCAGGGCGATCTGCTCCTTACGGACGAAGTCGACCAGCTCGGGGATCGCCGTGACCGCCACGTTTTCCACGCCCGGCTCACGGGCGGTGCCGGGGTTGCCGGGGGCGACGAAGACTTTCTGGATGCGCGGCGAGCGCGACAGTTTCCAGGCCAGCGCGTGTTCGCGTCCGCCGGAGCCGATGACGAGGATCTTCATGGATAGGCCCCGGATCAGTGACGGAAGTGGCGGAAGCCGGTGAGGACCATCGCGATGCCTTGTTCGTCTGCCGCGGCGATCACTTCGGCGTCACGCACCGAGCCACCCGGCTGGATGACGGCGGTGGCGCCGGCCTGGGCCAGCACGTCGAGACCGTCACGGAACGGGAAGAAGGCGTCGGATGCGACCACGCAGCCGGGGATCACCAGGCCGGCGTTCTCGGCCTTGATCTTGGCGATGCGAGCGGAGTCCACACGGCTCATCTGGCCGGCGCCGACGCCGATGGTCATGCCGTCCTTGCAGTACACGATGGCGTTGGACTTGACGTACTTGGCGACGCGCCAGGCGAACAGCAGGTCGCCGAGTTCCTGCTCGGTCGGCGCACGCTTGGTGACGACCTTCAGGTCCGCCGCGGTGATCGGTGCGAAGTCGGCGCTCTGCACCAACAGACCGCCGCCGACGCGCTTGTAGTCGGGCTGCTTGACGGTGCCCAGCGGCACGATCAGCACGCGCACGTTCTGCTTGGCCTTCAACAGTTCGAGGGCTTCGTCCGTGTAGGCGGGGGCGATCAGCACTTCCAGGAACTGGGCACTGACGGCTTCGGCCGCGGCCTTGTCGACGGTGGTGTTGAAGGCGATGATGCCGCCGAAGGCGGACGTCGGATCGGTGGAGAAGGCCTTCTTGTAGGCTTCCAGCGGGCTGGCGGCGACGGCCACGCCGCAGGGGTTGGCGTGCTTGACGATGACGCAGGCAATCCCGTCAAAGGCCTTTACGCATTCCCAAGCAGCGTCGGAGTCGGCGATGTTGTTGTAGGAGAGTTCCTTTCCCTGCACTTGGGAGTAGGCTGCGATGGCGCCAGCCGGGGCTTCGGATTCCTTGTAGAAGGCAGCGCTCTGGTGGGGGTTCTCGCCGTAGCGGAGGTCCTGCACCTTGTCGAAGGCCAGCTGGAATCGCTCCGGGTAGGCCTTCTTGGAGCCGTCGTCTGCCAGCGCGGTCAGGTGGTTGGAGATCGCGCTGTCGTAACGGGCTGTGTGCGTGAAGGCCTTGCGGGCCAGGTCGAAGCGGGTCTTGTAGGACAGCGCGCCGGCGTTTGCCTTCAGCTCGGCGACGATGCCGGCGTAGTCTTCCGGATCGGTCACGATGCCGACGCCACCGGCTTCGTTGCCGTGGTTCTTGGCTGCCGCGCGGACCATGGTCGGGCCGCCGATGTCGATGTTCTCGATGGCGTCTTCCCGCGCGCAGTCAGGCTTGGCGACGGTGGCCTGGAACGGGTAGAGGTTGACCACCACCAGGTCGATGCGCGGAATGCTGTGCTCTTCCAGCTTGGCCAGGTGCTCGGGCAGGTCGCGGCGAGCCAGGATGCCACCGTGGACCTTGGGGTGCAGCGTCTTCACGCGGCCGTCGAGCATCTCCGGGAAACCGGTGTAGTCGGACACGTCGGTGACCGGCAGGCCGGCGTCACGGAGGGACTTGGCGGTACCGCCGGTGGACAGCAGGGCGATGCCGAGGGCGGACAGTTCGCGGGCGAATTCGATCACGCCGGTCTTGTCGGAGACGCTGAGCAGGGCTTGGGTGACTTTCATGGTGTTTCTCTGGAAGGCCGCGGAAATGCCGCGGCGGTCAATGGAGGAAAACGGGGGCGCCGCCGTTCAGAGCAGTTCGTGCTCGGAGAGCTTGCGGCGCAGGGTGTTGCGGTTGATGCCGAGCATCTCGGCACACAGGGTCTGGTTGCCGCCGGCCTGCTTGAGGACGAACTCGAGCATCGGACGTTCGACGTTCTTGATTACCATGTCGTACAGGGCGCTCGGCTTCTCGCCATCGAGGTCGCGGAAATAGGTGTCCAGCGCCCGGCAGACGGACTCGGCAATCTCATTGCTGGTACTGCTCATGCTGCAAGCTCCTGGGGGAATTCTTCGGGTTCGGCATAGACCAGGCGGCTGTCCCGGTCGGCAAGGCTGCCGAAGAATTCGTCGATGGCAGCCAGCTGTGCCTGGACGGTCGGCAAGGTGTTCATGGTCTTGCGGAACTGCGCGGAGCCGACCAGGCCCTTGGTGTACCAGCTGATGTGCTTGCGGGCGATCTTCACACCGGTGTCTTCGCCGTAGAAGGCGTAGAGGTCGGCGAGGTGCTCCTTGCACACCTGCAGGATCTCGGAAACCAGCGGGGGCGGCAGTTCCTCGCCGGTCTTCAGGAAATGTTCGATCTCGCGGAAGATCCACGGGCGGCCCTGGGCGGCGCGGCCGACCATGACGCCGTCGGCGCCGGTGTAGTCGAGCACGAACTTCGCCTTTTGCGGCGTGGTGATGTCGCCGTTGGCGATGACCGGGATGCGCACGCGGGTCTTCACGTCGGCGATGGTGTCGTACTCGGCGTTGCCGGTGTACTGGCAGGCGCGGGTACGGCCGTGGATCGCGATCAGCTGCACGCCGGACTCCTCGGCGATGCGGGCGATCATCGGGGCATTCTTGTTGGCCTTGTTCCAGCCGGTGCGGAACTTCAGGGTCACCGGGGTGTTGCCGGCAGCCTGAATGACCGCCTCGAGGATGCGTGCCACCAGCGGCTCGTCCTGCATCAGCGCCGAGCCTGCCATCACGTTGCAGACCTTCTTGGCGGGGCAGCCCATGTTGATGTCGATGATCTGCGCGCCGCGGTCGATGTTGTGGCGGGCCGCTTCGGCCATCATGGCCGGGTCGGCACCGGCGATCTGCACGGAGATCGGCTCCACCTCGCCGTCGTGGTTGGCGCGCCGCTGGGTCTTGGCACTGCCGTAGAGCAGGGAGTTGGAGGTGACCATCTCGGACACGGCGAGTCCCGCCCCCATCTTTTTGCAAAGCTGGCGGAATGGGCGATCCGTCACTCCGGCCATCGGCGCGACGAACAGGTTGTTTCGCAAGGTGAATCCGGCGAATTGCATCGGGGGAGGCACAGCTGGGGAAAAGCAGCGCATTCTACCTCAAGCCCCCTCGCTCTGGCAGGTGCCGACTTCCCGCAATGGAGTGACTCAGTCCCTGCCGGACAACAGATTTCAGGGGACGTCCGAGTACTGCATGCGGCTCTGGATGCGTACCGCATGGGCGGCCAGACGCGGCCCGTAGGTTCTTTCGTACTTGCGCGGATTGGGCAGCATGACCGCCAGGCGGGCGGCTTGGGCAGGTGCCAGCTGGGCCGCGGAGACCCGGTAGTAGCGCTGGGCGGCCGCCTCGCTGCCGAAGATCCCGTCGCCCCATTCGACGACGTTGAGATAGACCTCGAGGATCCGCCGCTTGTCCCACAGGTTCTCGATCATCACCGTGATGACGGCTTCCTCGGCCTTGCGCAGATAGCTGCGGGCGGGGGACAGGAACAGGTTCTTGGCCAGTTGCTGGCTGATCGTCGAGCCTCCGGCGACGGCTTTGCCCTTCTTCTGGTTCTTCTCTATGGCCTTCTGGATGCCGTCCCAGTCGAAGCCCTCGTGGTCCACGAACTTGTCGTCCTCGGCCGCTATCACCGCTCGTTTGAGGTGTACCGAGATCTTCTCGTAGGGCACCCAGCGGTACTGGAGCTGGGCGCTCGGATTACGGGCCAGCAGTTCCTCGCGACGCAGGCTCATGAAGCTGGTTTCCGACGGCGGCTCCCACTTCCACCACAGCACATGGCCGAGCAGCCACAGTTGGTAAGCGATCAGGAGCAGGACCAGCGCCAGCAGGCCGCGGCGGGCCCAGTGCCAGACCGTCTTCACCGCCGGGGCGCCTACAGGGCCGCGCGCAGTTCGGCGAGAACCGGAGCGGTTGTGGGGCGGACGCCGCGCCACAGCAGGAAGCTCTCTGCGGCCTGTTCGACCAGCATGCCTAGGCCGTCGGCCAGGCGGGCTGCGCCTTGTTCGCGGGCTGCGCGCATGAACGGAGTGTCACCCTTGCCGTACATCATGTCGTAGGCCAGGCTGCCAGGCGCATAGAGCCAGGCGGGCAGATCGGGGGCCGCATCGGACAGACTGGCGCTGGTGGCGTTGATGACGACGTCGAAACTTTGGCCGGCCAGATCCGCAAAACCGCAGCCAAGCGGGCGCAGCGGTCCGGTGGCGAATTCGTCCGCCAGCTCGGCAGCCTTGACGGCAGTGCGGTTGGCGATGGTGAGGCTGGCCGGCTTGGCATCCAGTACGGGCAGGATGGTGCCGCGGGCGGCGCCACCGGCACCCAGCAGCAGCACGCGGCGACCCTCCACCGGGCAGCCGAGATTGACGGTGATATCACGCAGGATTCCGGCGCCATCGGTGTTGTCGCCGAGCACGCCGTCGGGGCCGAAGGCCAGCGTGTTCACCGCACCGGCGGCCAGGGCGCGAGGGGTATGGCGGTCGGCGAAGTCGAAGGCTTCGAGCTTGAAGGGCACGGTCACATTGAGGCCGCGGCCGCCGGCAGCACGGAAGGCTTCGACGGTCGCGACGAAGGCGTCGAGGGGCGCCAGCAGCGCCTCGTAGCTGAGGATCTGGCCGGTCTGTGCGGCAAACAGGGTATGGATGCGCGGCGACTTGCTGTGGGCGATCGGGTTGCCTATGACGGCGTAGCGGTCCATCTTGGGCTTACTCTTTCTTGGAGGACGTTTGCAGGATGTCCGAGTTGGTGAAGGTCCAGGTACGGGTGATCTCGATCAAGTCGGTATCACGCCGGATGTCCGGCGGGAAGGTCGCGTAAGGGGCTGCCAACTGGACGATGCGCCTGGCCGCATCGTCGAGGACCTTGTGACCGGAGGAACGGTGGATGTCGATGCTCTGCACCGTGCCGTCGGCGCGGATCGTGACCGACAGCAGCAGGCTGCCGTAGAGCTTGCCGCGGGCCGCGTCCGGGTAGTTCAGGGTGCCGACCCGCTCGATCTTCTGACGCCAGTCTTCCGCATACTGGGCGAAGCGGTATTCCTGGGCGCGGGCGCCGATGAACTTCTTGCGCGGCCGTGCGGAGTAATCCACCAGATCCTTGTCGATCTGCGCCTCGATGCGGGCAACCGCGGCAGAGCTGTCGAGGAGGTCGTAACCGGACACCTGGCGGGGGGTCTCGGTGGGCGACACCTGCTGGTTGTCCACGGGGAGTGCTGCCCGGCTGCGGCTGACGGTCAAGGCCTGGGTCTGGGGTGTTTCCGGGGCCTCGCTACGCCGCTGCGCTTCGACCAGGCTATCGCCGGAGCGGGTCTGCTCCAGCGGCGGCAGCGGCGTGCTTGGCCGGCCTTCCGGTCCATTGGTGCCACCGGCGTCGAGATTGGTCTGGGCCAGTACGTCGGCTTGCTCGGGGGACTGGGCGTGGCGCGAATTGACGAGCACCACTTCCAGCCCCTTGTCCCGGTGGTGCAGCTTGTCTGCGTCCGGCATCACGAAGTGGACGGACAGCAGGATGGCGTGCAAGGCCAGGGACAGGCCGACCCCCCATTCCAGCGCATAGCGCACTGTGCCGCCGCCGGCGGAAAGAGCGTTGGGAGGGGGACTCGGCTGCGGAGGCTGGGAGCGGCGCAGGGCTGGCATGGAGATCGGTGTCAGGCGGCGGCCGGAGGTGCTTCCGTGGTTGCCGGCGCCGGGGTGTCCACCGCCGGTGCCTCGTCGGGGACCAGGTCTTCGTCCTCGGGGAGCGGATCGCCACTCGCTTCGCCCACGGTTTCGACGTAGGTGGCGCGGACTTCCACGTCCACCAGGTCGCTACGCTCGAGGGCCAGGCGAACTCGCGTACCCGGCGGTAGCGTCGGCAGCGATGGGACCTTGAAGACGAAGGGGATGTCGTCGAGGCGGACTAGGCTCTCGCGCAGCACGCGGGCGTTCATTTGCGGGTGGCCGGCCTGGCGCAGCCAGCGTACGCACCAGTAGCGCTCCATGCCGCGCTGGAATTCGGCGTAGGCGGCATAGGTGAGTTCGAAGTCGCGCATCGCGGCGATGAGCTCTGGCGACTTGGGCGGGAAGGCCGGGGCCGTGCCGCGCAGCCAGCTGATCAGCTGCCACTGGTTGACCAGGTCCACGTAGCGGCGCAGCGGCGAGCTGGACCACGCGTAACAGTCCACGCCGAGGCCTTCGTGGGGCGCTGCGGCGGTGGTCATACGCACCTTGCCGCCGGTCTGGGCCCGGTACAGGGCCGGAATGCCGGCGTCGGCGAGAGCCTTGCCCCAGGTGCTGTTGGCGGCGATCATCAGTTCCGCGACCAGCTTGTCCAGGGGCGAACCACGCGGGCGCCGACCAATCTCGATGCGGCCAGGACCGTCGTCGGTAACGGCATCCCAGTCGACGTTGAAGTTGTAGTCCACCAGGTTCTGGTTGGCGGCGGGCTTGCCGCGGCCGGCCTCAAGGACGGTGGCCAGTTCCCACAACAGGGTCAGTTCGGCCTTCCACGGGAAGTTGGGGCCGCCTTCGGCCAGCGTCGTTTCGTTGAAGACCGGCTCAATGTCGTGGTGGCGCAGGTTGGCGACCACTGGCACGCGCTCAAGGCGCGAGCTGTTGCCGGTAACGATCAGATCGCGGCTGACCTCCAGATACAGGGACAGGGCTGGACAGTCGCGCCCTTCGCCCAGCGTGAAGCGGGCCACCACGTTGTCCGGCAGCATGGTGATCTTGTTGCCCGGCATGTAGACCGTGGACAGCCGCCCGCGAGCGATTCCGTCGAGGGCTGAGTCGCGGCCGAAGCCCAGGCCCGGTGCGGCGATGTGGATGCCGATGCGCCAGCCTTCGGCGGTGGGCGTGACCGAGAAGGCATCGTCGATCTCGGTGGTGGCGGCGTCGTCGATGGAGAAGGCGCGTACGTCGGCAAGCGGCAGATCGATGGGCTCAGCTGGTGCTTCGACGGTTGGGAAGGCGGTGCCGTCCGGGAAGTATTCGAACAGGAATCGGTCGAAATGCAGCTCATGGGTCGAGGCCAGCGCACCGCAGTCGAGCAGCAGGCGGGCTGCCGACTTGCCATTTTCGGCACAGGCGGCTTCCAGGGCCTTGGTTTCGAGGCGGTTGCGGTCCGGCTTGTACAGGAGCTGGCGGATCAGTGGCTTGAGCTCTTCCGGGAGCTGGCCACCGAGCAGTTCGTCGCGCATGCGCTCGACGGCGGCTGCCTGCTGGCGCTTCTTCTCGAGGCCGGCGAGGGCGGCTTGCAGGATCTCGGTCGGCGCCTTGCGGAAACGGCCCTTGCCCTTGCGGTGAAAGTAGATCGGCGCGGCGTGCAGACGCAGCAGCACTGCGACGGACTCCACCGGGCTCGGTGTATGGCCGAAGTACTCCTGTGCAAACTCGGCGAAACCGAACTCCTCGTCGCCACAGACCTCCCACAGGAATTCGGTTTCGAGGCCCTCCGCCTCGGTCTCGGCACGGTCCAGCAGTTCGCCGGCAGACGGCTGGTTGAAGCGCAGCAGCACATCCTTGCTCTTCAGCTTGAGGCGCTTGCCGTGGGGCGTTTCCACCTGCAGGGAGGCGTCGTTGTCGGTCAGGATGGTGCCGGTCTTGAAGGCACCATCCTCTTCGAAGAGCAGATTCATGGAATGGCCAAGCGGGAAAACAGCCGATTATAGCCAAGCCGGGGCCCGGCCCGGACGAAAGCAGTGCTCTGTCCGGGTCAGGCTGGCGTGGTGACGAAGTTGTGGATCAGGCTGAGCAGCACGTCTTCGTCGTAGGGCTTGCCGAGGTAGTGATTGACGCCGATTTCCTCCGCGTAACGCTTGTGCTTTTCGGCCGTGCGGGAGGTGATCATGATGATCGGCACGGCCTTCAGGCGGGCGTCGGCGCGGATGTTGCGGGTCAGGTCGAAGCCGTCCATTCGCGGCATCTCGATGTCGGCGATGACCACGTCAGGGGTGACAGTAAGCAGTTGCTCCAGTGCATCGACGCCGTCCTTGGCGGTGACGACACGGTAGCCTTCCCGTTCGAGCAGGCGCCCGGTGATTTTGCGCACCGTCAGGGAGTCATCGACCACCATCACCGTCGGCTGGCTCGGGGTGCTGGCACCCGCCTGGATCGGCGTTTCATCGTCGCCCTTGTCCGGACTGCGGCCGGCCAGCGCGACCGGGTTGAGGATCAGCACGATCTCGCCATCACCGAGCACCGTGGCACCGGAGTAGCCAACCATCCGGGCATACTGCGGGCCAGCGTTCTTGACGACGATTTCCTGGTTGCCGCGCAGGGCGTCCACGTGCAGTGCCAGGGTTTCGCTGCCGGCGCGCAGCAGCAGCACCCAGTTGAAGCGTTCGACCTGCGGCTGGGATAGCGGGTCGCCGAGCAGGCGCGGCAGGTAGCGGTAGCCGTAGTGCTCGCCGAGCCAGTCGGTGCCGTGGTCGCCGCGGATCTTCTCGAGGGCTTCCGCCTTCAGTTCCAGCACCTGAGCGACCATCGACGAGGGGATCGCGAAGGTCCGGTTACCGGCGCGTACCAGCAAGGCCTGGGTGACCGCCAGGGTCAGCGGCAGGTGGATGCGGAAAATGGTGCCTTCGCCGGGCGTCGTGTCCACGCTGATGCGGCCGCCGACCGCGGCGGTTTCGCTCTTCACCACGTCCATGCCAACGCCGCGACCGGCCAGGCTGGACAGGCTGGCGGTGGAGAAGCCCGGCACGAAGATCAGATTGGTGAGGCGCTTGTCGTCGGTGTCCTCGTCGGCGGAAATCAGTCCGCTGTCGATGGCGTGTCGGCGGATGCGTGTGAAATCGAGGCCCGCGCCATCGTCACGGAATTCGATCAGCACCTCGTTGCCCTCATGGGCGATCTTGAGGGTGATCTGGCCGATTTCCGGTTTGCCGGCGGCCCGTCGTGCCTCCGGCGTCTCGATGCCGTGGGCGACCGCATTGCGCACCAGGTGGGCGAGGGGGCCGCTCATCGCGTCGAGCACGCTGCGGTCGATTTCGATCTGCCCGCCGATGATGTCCAAGTTGGCGCGGCGGCCGAGCTCCTTCGCTGTCTGGCGGACCAGGCGGTAGAGTCGCTCGGCCAGACTGTCGAAGGGCACCATGCGCACGTGCATCAGCGACTGCTGCAGTTCGCGGGCCATGCGGGACTGGGCATGCAGTGCCGATTCGGCGCCGTCCAGGTTGCGCAGCAAATTCTGCTGCACGGTGGTCACGTCGCCGACGCTCTCCGCCATCATCCGCGTCAGTTCCTGCAGACGGGTGTAGCGGTCCATCTCCAGAGGATCGAACTCGGTGTGCTGGGTCTCGACCTGGGACAGGCGCGACTGCATCTGGGTGTCAGCCTGGATTTCCACTTCCCGCAGCTGATTGCGCAGGCGGATGACGTTCTCGGTGAGGTCGAGCAGGGAGCGGCGCAGCGTGCGCAGTTCGCCTTCGATGCGGGTGCGCGCGATGCTGATTTCGCCGGCTTCGTTGACGAACTGGTCGACCCGGCTGGCATCCACGCGCAGCTGGGTGCGGGCCGCGGGGCTGGCTGCTTCGCCGGGTTGCAGCGAAGCGCTCTCTTCGGCCGGAGTCTCGCTTTCACGCGGTACCGGGCTTGTGGCTGTCTGGCCGCTCTGCAGCGTGTCGAGAGTCTGGCGGGCCTGGTCGAGGGCGGCCTCGATCTCGTCCACGATGGCCGTGCCCCCCGGATCCTGGGTGCGGGCTCGTTCGAGTCGGGTTTCCAGGTCGTGGAGGTTCTGCCCGAGGTTCATCGCGCCGACCATCCGTGCACTGCCCTTCAGGGTGTGCAGCAGGCGCGCCACGCCAGAGGGGTGGCTCGTTTCGGCAGGCGCTGTACGCCAGGTACGCAGGGCCGTGTCGAGGTGGTCGAGAAGCTCGTTGCCTTCGTCGAGGAAGATCGGCAGCAGTTCCGGGTCGAGATCGTCATGGAGCTGCGTCGCGGGCGGGCTGCTTTCGGTTGCGCGGGCCGGGGTTTCCTCGCGGGGGCGCAGGGTGGCGGTGACGAGTTCGGGTGGAGCTGTCTCCGTGGGCAGGGAAATGATGTCGGCGAGATGGGATGCCTGTATGGCGTCCAGCTGCGTGATCAGTTCCGGTTCAGGGGCGGGCAGCACGCGGGCGCCAAGCTGAACCACCATGCTTTCGAGGGCCGCAGCGCTGTCGATCAAGACTTCTGCTTGCTTGGCGGATGGAGCCTTGTCGAGGTCGGCAAGACGCTGCTGAGCGAGTTCGAGGGCCTTGGCGAGCTGTTGCGGCGCACTGAAATGGGCGGTACCGGAAATGCCGGCCAGCGTGTGGGCTGCACGGATGGACACCGTGGCGGGTGTCTGCGCGGGATTGACCGGCAGGCGCGACAGTTCCTGGCGTAGCGTGGCCACGTGCTGCCGGGCCTCGGCGAGATAGAGGTCGAACAGCGGGCGGGACAAGGTGATTCCGCCGAAGCGGACTTCGTCCGGGCCGATGGCCGTTTCGGGTTCCCCGACGATCTCTTCTGGCAGCAGAGGCTCGGTAGAGGGCACCTCCACCTCTTCGAGCTCTTCGACGGTTTCGGTGGTGAGTTCGATGTCTTCCAGGGGAAGGGGCTCTTCGAGCACCACTTCCGCGGGAAATTCGGCCACGATCTGCTCCGCTTCCGCTTCCGCTTCCGCTTCCGCTTCCGCTTCCGCTTCCGCTTCCGCTTCCGCTTCCGCTTCCGCTTCCGCTTCCGCTTCCGGCATTGGAGCCTGTTCGGCAGGTGGTATCTCTCCCAGGTCGAAGATGTCGAAGGATTCGATGTCGTTGGGTGCTTCGAGGGCTTCGAGAGGCTCGGGGATTTCGAGGGTGTCTGCTCCTTCCCGCTCGCCCGCTTCGGTGGGCTCCTCGGGTGGTAGAAGCTCTTCGATTTCCAGAGCATCCGTCACGGTAGCCGGTTCTTCCTCGCTGTCGAGGATGTCCAGTTCATCGAGGGACTCCGGAACCGTTTCGTCGAGAGGCTCGATCACGTCCGCCGCAGGGCGGGCTGCTTCGTCGTCACTGGGGAGGTCGAAGCTGAGATCGAAGTCGACAGGGGTCGGAGCCGGTTCCTCGGCGAGTACCGTGGTCAGGCTGACATCGGGCTCCCGCTCCCGCTCCTGTTCCGGTGCGGAACGGGCGGTTGGCTGGTGGGTTCGGGTGCGAGCCTCCTCGAAACTGAGGTCGGGGAAGTTGAGGTCGATGGTCTCGATTGCACTGACATGGGCTGCGGCCGCAAGCGTGAGGCTTTCGCCCAGGTCGGTGGCGGCGAAATCCAGTTCGGGCAGCGTGATCGACGCTTCCAGGTCGACTTCCTGTGGTGCGCTGTCGAGGCTGATTTCAGTCAGCCCCGGTTCCGTCGGAGCCGCCTCGGGTTGAGTCTTGGCGGGTTTCGCCGGCTCGACAGCGGACGGTGGGGCGGTCTCGTTGCGCAGGCGGGCTGCTTCGGTGAGCAGGATGCTGACATCCCGATGATGGCCGGCTCCGGCTTCGAGTTGGTCGATCCAGGCGGAGAAGGCCTCCAAGCCATTGGCAATCAACCGCAGCAGTTCGTCGTCGACCGGTAGTTCGAGACGCAGCCAGTGGTTGAGGGTCTGCTCCATGCCCCAGGCGGCTTCGCCGAAGTCCTTGAGCCCGACCATTCGGCCGCTGCCCTTGAGGGTATGGAAACTGCGCCGGATGGCCGTGAGCACTTCCAAATTGGACGGTTCCTGTGCCAGCTGGGCCAGGTTGGCGGCGATGGCGGCGCGGACGTCGATGGCCTCTTCAATGAAGATCGCCAGCAGTTCCGCGTCGATCTCCTCTTCGCTGGCATCAATAAGCCGGCTGGCCTCGGGGGACAGAGCCGGTGCTTCGGTGGCGGCGATGGGGGTGGGGGCGTTGAACAGCGTGCCGGCGTCGAGCAGGTTGAGGGCGTCGCGGGCCTGCTTCTCGAGCTCGGGGTCGGCGGTCAGTGAGGCGTCCTGGCGCAGGCTCTCCAGGTTGATCTGGAGTTCGGTGCGCAGCCCGGAGTCGTCGGGGTTGTTCTTCAGGGCCGCAGCGAGAGCGGCAGTTTCCCTGCGCTGCTGTGCGAGCCCAGCCTCGATGCTGTCGGTAGGGGCGCGCTGAAGCTCGGCATCCGGGTACAGAATGCGTTCAAGGTCGGCCGGGCCGTGCTGCAAGGCTTCGACATAGATGCCGAGGGCCGACAGCCTGTGGGCGATCTCTTCGAAGGCCGGCTCTTCGGGCGACACTTCCTCACTGGTTGACAGGGCCCGGATGCGGGCCGCTGCATCCTGAAGCAGGCGCACCGCAGCATCCTCGTTGAGGACCGACAAGGCCCCCTCGATCTGCTTGAGGGGCGCGCGCACGGCGGCGAGGATGTCCGTACGCGTGGGGGCGCGGAAGAAGCTATCCAGATTCTGTTCGACGTCACCCAGCGAGGTGAGGATCTCATGCGCCAACTGGCGGTTGAGGTGATGAGTCTGGACATCACTGTCGGCAATCACCAGCGGGGATACCTGCTCACCTCGCTGATGGGCTTGCAGGCGGGCCACCACTTGGGCGAGCTGGGCATCGCTGACGTCGTCACCATGCTGGTGATTGTCGAGGCGGGCTTCCAGCAACAGCATCGTTGTCGCCATGTCCATGGACAGTGCGTCGGTGAGCTGCAGAGGGTCCTGGCGCAGCCAGCGTGCAGTGGCACCCAACTCTTCGAGCAGCTCCGAGACGTCGGGCTGGTCAATGGCTTGGGCCATTTCCGCCAGAGGGGCGATGGCGTCCTGGAAACGGGGCAGGCCGATGGCATTGCCCTTGGCGAACTGGTTCCAGGCCTCCTTCGCGTCAGTCAGTCCGCTACGCAGTCCAGCGAGTAGGGGCGCCTGTGGTGTGTCGCTGATGGGGTGCTTTCCTGCCGGGATCAGGTATTCGAGCTGGTACGCGGCACGAATCGAGTCGATGGCCGGCGAGTGAGCCGAGGACATGGCGACCTGGTACAGCACGTCGCGCATCAGGCGCTCGGCGACGACTCCGGAACCTTCGAGGACGCGCCGCATCTGGGCGTCGATACGGCCGCAGAGTCGTTTGCTGGCCGCGTCCGCCGGGATGCCCTGCAGGCCGAGGGCGTCGAAGAAAGCCGAGCAAGCGAGCCAGAAGGCGCGCGCGGCCGGAACGGTCTGCAGATCTTCGATGCCGCTGGTGGCTTCGCGCATCTCCTGCGGGCCAGACGGGTCCTGGGGGGCGCGGAACCACTTGAGCAGCCCGCGCTCGAAGCGGCTGCGCAGGGCACGCAAGTGCTTCGGGTCGTTACTGTCGATGGCTGGTGTCGCAAAATCCGGACGCAGGTTCAGATCGGGGAAGAACAGTTCGCTGGGCGTCGGCGCTTCCTGGCCACGAGCCGCTGCCAGTTCGGCGTATAGCTCGAAGAGCCGTAGGGCCTGATCGGGTTGCCCACGGGTCAGCTCGTCGAGGTAGTTGCCGATGGCTGCGATGCAGCGGGCGGCCAACTGGGCGATCTCGGGCGTGCAGGCGATCTGTTGCGAAGCCAGTTCTCCGAGCAGGCGGTCAAGCTGGTCGGAGAACTGGGTCAGTCCGTCCAGTCCGACGATGGACAATGCGCCGTGGGCCTGGTGCAGGTGGGTCTGGGCAAATTTGATCCGGCCGAGGCGGTCGGGGCTCGAGCTGGCTTCAGCCAGCGCGTCCGCCGCCCGTCCGAGGGCCAGGTCGATCTCGCCTTTGACCCAGGTCAGCGGACCCAGGTCGAGTTCGTGTGCAGGGCTCATCAATGGTTCTTCGGCGGAATCCGTGCGCTATCGGGGTCTCAGACCTTGAAGCCGGAGACGGAACCCTTGAGTTCGACGGCCAGGTCGGCCAGTTCGCCGATGGAGACGGCGGTCTGCTGGGTACCGGTGGTCGTGCGGTCGGTGATGGCGAGAATGTTCTTCATCTTCTCGGCCACCTGGGTTGCGGCCTTGGCCTGAACTTCGGTACTGACCGAGATGCGTTCGATCAGCTCCGCGGTTTCGGCGGACACGCGCTCAATCTCCGCCAGTTCCTGGCCAGCGGTTTCGGACAGGTGGGCACCGTCCACCACGTCGCGGGTTGCGTTTTCCATGGCCGCCACTGCGTCGCCGGTGTCGGTCTGAATGGTCTTTACGATCGCGCCGATCTGCTTGGTAGCCTCGGCGGAGCGTTCGGCGAGGCGCTGCACTTCTTCGGCAACCACCGAGAAGCCGCGACCGGCTTCGCCGGCCGAGGCCGCCTGGATGGCGGCGTTGAGGGCGAGCACGTTGGTTTGTTCGGTAATGTCGGAAATCAGTTCCACGATTTCGCCGATCTCCTGGGAGGACTCGCCGAGGCGCTTGATGCGCTTGGAGGTTTCCTGGATCTTCTCACGGATGTCGTTCATGCCCTTGATGGTGTCTTCCACCGCGACGGCACCCTTCTGGGCGGCCTGCAGGGAGCGCCGTGCGACCTGGGCGGACTGCAGTGCATCTTCGGATGCGGCGCTCATGGAGCTGGCCATGTTCTGGGCGGTTTCACCGGCGAGGCGCAGTTCCTGGGCCTGACGTTCTGTGGCGGCCAGCAGTTCATCGGATGTCTGCTGGGCGGACTCCGTGGCGGAGGTCACGCGGATGGCGGCGTCGTTGATGCGGCGTACCAGCACCGAGAGTTCTTCGATGGTGTAGTTCACCGAGTCGGCGATGGCGCCGGTGATATCTTCCGTCACCGTGGCGCGGACGGTGAGGTCGCCGTCGGCCAGATCGCCCATCTCGTTCATCAGCCGCAGAATGGCCTGCTGGGTGTTGTTCCGCTCGGCTTCGGCGGATTCGCGCAGACGCTCGGCGGCCAGGCGGCGGCGGGCGATATCGTCGTTATAGGTCTTGGCCATCAGAGCCAGGCTGGCCAGCGTGATGAGCGCGCAGAGGATGATCGCCAGGCTGACCCAGGTGAAGAAGCCGGTATAGCCACGGGTGTAGGCGTCGGTCAGCGCGGAGGTCTTCTCGAGCAAGGGGCCGGAGTTCTGGAAGATATGGCTGCCGGCCTGCTTGGCCTGCACCAGCAGCTGGATGTTGCCGAGGATCTCCATCACCGAGGCGAGGTTGTCTTTGCTGACCTTCTCCAGTTCGGTGAGCTTGGTCTTGGCATCGCTGCCGTCAGCGGTCATCTTCTGCAGCTGTTCGATGAGGTCGCGGAATGTGTTGGTGTCCTTGCCGAGCAGGAAGGCGACTTCCGGGTCGATGGCGTTGGCGACCAGCAGTGCGTTGGCGTTCTTGGCGATACGCTGGGTCAGCATCACCACTTGGTTGGCGACGGCGATCTCGCGGGCTGATGCACCGCCTTGCAGCTTGAGGGAGGCGACCTGTTCGGAGAGTTCGAGCAGTTGGGGGTTCTTGGTGTTGATGGTGCCAACGGCCTTGCCCAGGCCGGTGAGATTCTTTTCCTGGCCGAGGAGGGCGGTGGCATCCTTATCGGTCTTCTGCCACAGTTCGGTCACGGCGGCGAGCTCGTCGGTGGCAGCGTTGGCTCCGCCCGGCACGCTGGCCCCGTTGACGTCTCCGCCGTTGGTTACCGCCTCAAGGAGCGTATTGAATTGCTCGCGGCTGTTCTTCAGTTCGATGAAGGCCTTTGGGTCGCCCTGCAGGGTCAGTTGGCTGGCCTTGGCGATTTGCTGGGAGAGTGTGCGCATCTCACCGCCGGCTGTCACATAGGCAGTGCCGAAGTGGCTGACGCGGATCTGATAGAGGACGAAGGCTCCGGTCAGCGCTGCGAAGATCAGGAAGGGAACGCGCAGGATGCGCAATTGTTCGGTGGACGATTTGCCGGCCAGGAAGGGCAGCGAAGCCTTGATGGCCCCGTCTCCCGAATCGAGAATCGTATCCACATTGCCGGAGGCGGGCTTGCTGCTGCCCTTAGACAGCCCTGGTAGCTTAAATGCCATATTATCCTCATCAGCGGATCGAGCCCGCTGTATCTCCCGAATTGAATTTTACGAAAGCGCGGCGTCCAGAAAGCGCGAGTGATTGAGCAGTGCCGGTACCTTGAGCCGGGTCCAGGAACTCCCCCGGCTGTCCTGCATGCGTTCTCCGATCCACGGCTGGTCTTCATCAGCAGGGGCCGGCACAGGGATGAAGTCTTCGATGGAGCGCAGGCCCAGCGCACGGGTCACCAGCAGCGCAGAGTTGAGGCCGTGGCGCACCCCGACGAGTAGCAAGCGGGCATGGCCGACTGGTGCGATGGGCGGTTCGCCATGGAAAGCGGCGAAATCGACGACGCTGAATAGGTTGCCGCGCACGCTTGCCAGACCGCGGAACCACGGATGGGTCAGTGGTACGGAGGCCAGGGGCGGGACGGCGAGAATCTCACCGGCTTCGGTGAGGTCCACGAGCCAGTTCCGGCCGCCGGCCTGAACGGCAAGCAGCGCCGAGGCCCGGTTGTCGCGGGCTTCGGCCAGACGTCGGGCGAGGCCGGCCTGGAATTCATGGAGGCTGATCCGTTTGGCCATGGGATGTTCAGCCGAGGGCGCGAATCTTGTCGAGCAGCGTGGTGTGATCGATGGGCTTGACCATGTAGTCATGTGCGCCCTGGCGGAGACCCCAGATCTTGTCTGTTTCCTGCCCCTTGCTGGTGCACATGATCACCGGGATGCCACGGGTGCTCTCATCCCTGGAAATCGTGCGGGTCGCCTGGTATCCGTTGATGCCGGGCATTACGACGTCCATCAGGATCAGATCGGGATGCTCGCTCTTGCTCTTCAGCACTGCTTCCTCGCCATTTTCGGCAGTCACCACCTGGTAGCCATTCTTCACCAGCACTTCCGACAGGGCCAGGCGCTCCGTCGGGGAGTCGTCTACAACAAGGATTTTCTTGATCGGCATGGATGCTTCTCTTGCGGTCAGTCGTTGGTGGAGGTGCGGCTGGTTTGGGTGTGGTTAGCCACCGAGCGCAGCAGGCTTTCTTTGGTGAAGGGTTTGGTCAGGTATTCGTCGGAGCCGGCCAGACGGCCACGGGCACGATCGAACAGGCCGTCCTTGGACGACAGCATGATCACCGGGGTGGCCTTGAGACGCGCGTTCTTCTTGATCAGGGCGCAGGTCTGATAGCCGTCGAGGCGCGGCATCATGATGTCCACAAAGATCAGGTCGGGAGCATGATCGGCGATTTTGGACAGCGCGTCGAAGCCGTCTTCGGCCAGCACGACCTGGCAGCCGGCCTGAGCGAGAAAGATCTCCGCACTGCGGCGGATGGTGTTGCTGTCGTCGATGACCATGACCTTGATGCCACTGAGATTCACCGGGGACCTCCGGAAGCGGTTCGGATGGTGTGCTCTTTATACATGGTACGGGTCTTGGGAATGATCGGATGGATCAGATGGCAACCATCTCGAAATCTTCCTTGCGGGCACCACATTCGGGGCAGGTCCAGTTCGGAGGGATGTCTTCCCAGCGGGTGCCGGGTGCGATGCCCTCATTTGGTGAACCGGCTGCTTCGTCGTAGATGAAGCCACAGATCAGACACATCCAGGTCTTGTAGGGAGGATTTGCCATTTGGGTGCAGCGTAGTGATTTCGGCTAGAATCGCTTGGATCGTGAATGGTAGCGCAGTCGCAGTTAAATTTGTGCGTCCTTGTTTCTCCGAATGACTATATCCCGTAATGATCCTGGTCCTCCCCTAGTCCTTGTTTTTGCTGCGTCCGATCCAACCGGCGGTGCGGGCATTCAGGCGGATATTATGACGTTGTCAGGAATGGGTTGCCACCCCCTGACGGTCATTACCGCATTGACAGTCCAGGATACGGCTGGCGTGGAGGATGTGATGGCGATCGACGCCGACTTCGTCGTCGAGCAGGCCCGGGCGGTCCTCGAGGACATGCCGGTGAAGGCCTTCAAGCTCGGCGTGCTGGGCAGCGTCGACAACATTGCAGCGATCGCCGAGATCATTTCCGACTACCCGCATGTGCCGGTGGTCGTTGATCCGGTGGTGGCTTCGGGGCGGGGGGATGAGCTCGCTTCAGAGGCGATGCTGGAGGCCATGCGCGAGCTTATCCTGCCGCAGGCCACTGTCATCACTCCCAACACCATCGAGGCGCGCCGCCTGGCAGACCGGCATCGGGACGGGCACGACGAGGGTTCCCTCTACGATTGCGCCACCCGGTTGCTTGATTCGGGCTGCAAACACGTATTGATCACCGGTTCCCACGCCCAGACACCCCAGGTCATCAATACCCTCTACGGCCGCGGCGGAGTGATCCGCGCCGATACCTGGGAGCGCCTGCCCGGCAGCTACCATGGTTCCGGCTGTACGCTGGCGTCCGCGGTGGCGGCGGCGCTGGCCCACGGCATGGAGATGTCTGCAGCGGTCCAGGAAGCCCAGCGCTTCACGTGGAGGACGTTGGAGGCAGCCTTCCGGCCCGGCATGGGGCAGCACATTCCCGATCGATTTTTCTGGTCCAGGCCGAGCCTGGTGGGCGAGGGCTGAAGCGATGTTCGGACGTGGTCTTTATCTGGTGACGCCGGACTGGAACGACACCGAGGCGCTGGCTGCCGCCCTCGCCAATGTGCTGCCGGCCCGGCCGGCCCTGGTCCAGTACCGTAACAAGAATGCCGATCCATCCTTGAAGCGGGAGCAGGCGGTCCGCCTGCTGGCCTTGTGCCGTGAGGCGTGCGTGCCGCTGGTGCTCAACGACGACCTGGCGCTTGCGCTGGAGATCGGTGCTGATGGCGTCCACCTGGGCCGTGATGACGGCGATCCGGCGGTGGCCCGGCAGGCCCTCGGCGCGCAGCGCATCCTCGGCGTCAGTTGCTATGGGGAGTGGCAGCGGGCGGTGGCGGGGGCTGCGGCCGGTGTCAACTACGTCGCCTTTGGCGCCATGTACCCGTCTTCCACCAAGCCCGCCGCGGTGCCGGCGCCCCTCGACATCCTGACCCGTGCCAAGCGGGAGCTGGGCCTGCCGGTGGCGGCCATCGGCGGCATTACCGTCGATAATGCCCCGGCGCTGATCGAGGCCGGCGCCGACCTGCTGGCCGTCATCAGCGACGTATTTGCAGCCCCCGCTCCGGCCGCCCGCGCGGCCGCTTACGCCGGGCTGTTCGATTGACCACTAAGGAAACATCAGTATGAGCAGCCGTAACGAAGAACTCTTTGCCCGCGCCCAGCGCACCATTCCCGGCGGTGTCAATTCGCCGGTCCGGGCCTTCCGCTCGGTGGGCGGCACGCCGCGCTTCCTGAAGAAGGCGCTTGGCGCCCGGGTGTGGGACGCGGACGGCAAGGAATACCTCGACTACGTTGGCTCCTGGGGGCCGGCGATTCTTGGCCACGCCGACCCGATGGTGGTCGAGGCGGTGCGCGCGGCGGCCCTTGACGGCCTGTCCTTCGGCGCGCCGACCGAGCGCGAGATCGACATGGCCGAGCGCCTGTGCGAGCTGTTGCCCAGTCTTGAGATGGTGCGCCTTGTCTCCAGCGGCACCGAGGCGACGATGAGCGCAATCCGCCTGGCGCGCGGCTTTACCGGCCGCGACGCGATCGTCAAGTTCGAGGGCTGCTATCACGGCCACGCCGACAGCCTGCTGGTGAAGGCCGGCTCAGGCCTGCTGACCTTCGGCAACCCGTCGTCGGCGGGCGTGCCGGACGATTTCGCCAAGCACACGGTGGTGCTCGACTACAACAACCCGGCCCAGCTCGAGGAAACCTTCAAGGCCCGTGGCGGCGAGATCGCCTGCGTGATCATCGAGCCGATCGCTGGCAACATGAACCTCGTCAAGCCGTCCGCCGAATACATGCACCTGCTCCGTCGCCTGTGTACCGAGTACGGCACGGTGCTGATCTTCGACGAGGTGATGACCGGTTTCCGCGTCGGACCGCGCGGTGTGCAAGGCCTGTTCGGCATCACGCCGGATCTGACGACCCTCGGCAAGGTGATCGGTGGTGGCATGCCGGTGGGTGCCTTCGGCGGCCGCCGCGACATCATGGAAAAGATCGCCCCGCTGGGCGGCGTGTATCAGGCCGGCACCCTGTCGGGGAGTCCGGTGGCTGTGGCGGCCGGCCTCGCCAGCCTGGAGCAGATCGCCAGGCCGGGGTTCTACGAGGTGCTCACGGCCCGAACCGAACGTCTCGTGGCAGGACTTAACGCGGCGGCGGCCAAACACGGCGTGACCTTCATCGCCGATTCCGTCGGCGGCATGTTCGGCCTGTATTTTGCCAAGACCGTGCCGCAGAGCTACGCGGATGTGATGGTCTCTGATCGGGAACGCTTCAATCGCTTCTTCCACGCGATGCTGGATGCAGGGCATTACTTCGCGCCGTCGGCCTTCGAAGCCGGTTTCGTGTCGGCCGCCCATTCGGAAGTGGATATCGACAGCACCGTCGCTGCAGCTGAAGCCTGGTTTGCCGCCAACGCGGGCTGAGCTGGGACGCCGGGGTGAGGCCCCGGTGAGACGGATGTGAAAAGGGGCGAGTGAATCGCCCCTTTTTCGTACTGGTCAGCTGGCTGCTTCTACATCAAGAAGATCGTAGCCAGTCCGAGGAAGATGAAGAAGCCGCCGGAGTCGGTGACGGCGGTGATGATCACGCTGGAGCCGACCGCCGGATCCTGCCCGATGCGGTGGCGGAGCATTGGGGCCATCACGCCGACGAAGGCGGCGACGAGCAGGTTGAGCGTCATCGCGGCGGTCATTACCAGGCCCAGCTTGCCGCTGCCGTAGAGCACCCAGGCTAGCACTCCGAGCAGGCCACCCCACACGATGCCGTTGATCAGCGCGACGCCGAGCTCCTTCTTGAGCAGGCGGCTCAGCGCGTCGTCCTGTACCTGGCCCATGGCGATGCCGCGGACGATCATCGTGATGGTCTGGTTGCCCGAGTTGCCGCCGATGCCGGCCACGATGGGCATCAATGCGGCCAGTGCGACCAGCTTCTCGATGGAGCCTTCGAAGGCGCCGATCACCCGGCTGGCTATGAAGGCGGTGACCAGGTTGGCGGCCAGCCAGGACCAGCGGTTCTTCACCGAGTCCCACACCGGCGCGAAGATGTCCTCACCTTCCTTCAGGCCGCCCTGGCTGAGCAGTTCGCTCTCGGTTTCCTCGCGGATGAAGTCCACCACCGTGGCCACCGTCACGCGGCCGACCAGCTTGCGGTGGTAATCGACGACCGGCGCCGACACCAGATCGTAGCGCTCGAAGGCCTGGGCGGCGGTCTCGGCTTCGTCGGAGGGCTCAAGCGTGAGGGTGTCGGTGAGCATGATCTCGCTCACCTCGGTTTCCGGGTCGTTGATCAGCAGCCGGTCGATCGGCAGCACGCCGCGCAGGTGTTCGTCCCGGTCCACCACGAAGAGCTGGTCGGTGTGGTCGGGCAGTTCGTCGAAGCGGCGCAGGTAGCGCAGCACCACTTCAAGCGTGACGTCCTCGCGTACGGTGACCATCTCGAAGTCCATCAGCGCGCCGACGGAGTCTTCCGGGTAGGACATGGCAGCACGCAGCTGCTCGCGCTCTTCCGGGTCGAGGCCCTGGTAGACCGCCTCCATGACTTCGTGGGGCAGGTCGGGTGCCAGGTCGGCCAGTTCGTCGGCGTCGAGCTGCTCGGCCGCGGCGCGCAGGGAGGCCGAGTCCATCGACTCGATGAGGGATTCCCGAACGGCGTCGGAGACTTCCAGCAGGATCTCGCCGTCCCGCTCGGCCTTGACCAGATCCCAGACGAACAGACGCTCGTCGAGCGGAAGGGCTTCGAGGATGTGGGCGACGTCGGCCGAGTGCAGGCTGTCGAGCTTGTGGGTCAGCTCGTGGACGTGTTGCTTGTGGACCAGGCTTTCCACCAGGTCATGCTTGGGCATGTCCTGGCGATGGACGAGTTCTTCTACCAGCTTGTGGCGGGCAAGCAGGTGCTGAACCTCGCGCAGGTGGCTTTCGAGGTCGTCGTGTTGCTGCAGGTCGTCGGCTTCGGCCATGGTCGCAATCCCGTGCTCCGCTGCGCGCCGGGTGGTGCGCAGGGGGCGGATTCTACGGGGTTTGCGGCGCTGCGGCGACGGGCATTTTCACGCTCGCGGGAGGGTTTCTGGTCAGGGCCAGGCGCGCGCCCCGAACATCATCCGCTTGGCGACGAAATGGCGGGCCGGCGGCAGCAGGTCGAGGGCGAACAGCCCCGCGCCACGGGCGTGCTTGAACGGCTCGAACGAGGTGCTGAACAGGCGTACCAGGGCATCGGTGAAGCGGATGGTACCGGTCCGGTCGAGGCGGCGGGCATCGGCGTAAGCGGCCAGGGTTTCCGTCGCGCCCGGGTCGCCGCCGGCGCGGATCAGCGTCTGAGCGCAGGTCCACACGTCGCGCAGGGCCAGGTTGTAGCCCTGGCCGGCGACCGGGTGGAGGGTCTGGGCGGCGTTGCCGAGCCACACCGTGCGGTGCCCGACGGGTTTCTGTCGATAGCGCAGCACCAAGGGGTAGCGCGCGCGTGGGCCAACTGTGGCAAAACGCAGGCGCTGGCCGAAGTGTTCCTGCAGGCGCGCCAGGTAGGCTGTGTCGTCAAGGGCGAGCAGGTCGTCCGCGTCGTCTGGCGCGGCGGTATGCACGATCGCGCAGTCGTGGCCGCAGGGCAGCACGGCCAGTGGCCCCTGGGGGGTGAAACGTTCCCAGGCGCGGCCGTGGTGCGGCGTGGCCGGCGTGGCAACGCTAATCACCGCGTGCTGGCCGTAGTCCCGCTCGACGAGGGGGCTCTCCTCGTCGCTGACGATGCTGCCTTCGGCGCAGGCGGCCAGACGGGCGGACAGGTTGTGACCGTCGGCGAGGCTGATCAGCACATCATCGGCGCCGGGCACCAGGCGGCTGACCGTGGTGTGCTCGCGCACCGGGATGCCAGCCGCCATCAGCGCGTCGTCCAGCGCAGCGGCCAGCGCACCGGCGGCGACCACGTAGCCGAGGGCCGTCTGGCCGTATTCCTCTGCCTGCAGCAGTGTGCGGCCGAGGCCGCCTTGGTGGGAGACGTGGATGCTCTCGATGGCGGTGGCCGGCAGGCGATCCCACACGCCGAGGCGTTCCAGGGTCAGGCGGGTGCCGTGGGACAGGGCCAGGATGCGCGGGTCGTCGCGCGCTGCGCCGCGGGGACGGGCGTCCACCAGCTGCATGTCGAGGCCGGCGTCCTTGAGGGCAAGGGCCAGCGCCATGCCCACAGGGCCGGCGCCGACGATGACGAGGTCGTGGCGGGTCATCTCAGCCCTCGGCCATCACGGCTTCGATGTCGGCGACGCTCTTCGGCGTAGCGGCGGTGATGATCTCGCAGCCGCTGTCGGTGACCAGTGCGTCGTCCTCGATACGGATGCCGATGTTCCAGAAGGCTTCCGGTACGCCAGCGGCGGGGCGGATGTAGCAGCCGGGTTCGACGGTCAGCACATTGCCGGTGACCAGCGGGCGCCATTCGCCGGCCAGCTTGTATTCGCCGGCGTCGTGCACGTCGAGGCCGAGCCAGTGGCCGGTGCGGTGCATGTAGAACTGGCGGTAGCTGCCGGATTCGAGCACGCCATCGAGGCTGCCGCTGAGCAGGCCCAGGTCGATGAAGCCCTGGGCAAGCACTCGGGTGGCGGCGTCGTGCGGGTCGTTCCAGCCGGCGCCGGGGCGGATCGCCGCAATGGCGGCGGCCTGGGAGGCCAGCACCAGTTCGTAGGCGGCCTTCTGCGGTCCGCTGAAGCGGCCGCTCACCGGGAAGCTGCGGGTGATGTCGGACGCGTAGCCGTCGAGCTCGCAGCCGGCGTCGATCAGCAGCAGGTCGCCGTCCTTCAGCTGGCAGTCATTCTCCACGTAGTGCAGCACGCAGGCGTTGGCGCCGCCGGCGACGATGGAGCCGTAGGCCGGGGCCTGGCTGCCGTGGCGGCGGAATTCGTGCAGCAGTTCGGCTTCGACCTCGTATTCCCAGGCACCGGGGCGAGTGGCACGCATCGCGCGGCGGTGGGCGCCGGCGGAGATGTCGGCGGCGCGGCGCATGGTGGCGAGCTCCGCCGCGTCCTTGACGAGGCGCATCTCATCGATCAGGCCGCGCACGTCGCGGATCTGGCCGGGGGCGTGGCAGCCGGTGCGGGCCTGGGCGCGCACGCGGTTGAGGGCGTCGGCGATGCGGCTGTCCCAGGCTGGCTCGTAGCCGACCGAATGGAAGATGGCCGGCTGGTTGGCGAACAGTGTGGCGAGCTGCTCGTCCAGTTCGGCAACCGGGTGGGCCTCGTCGAAACCGAAAGCCTCCTGTGCGGCCTCGGGGCCGAAGCGGTAGCCGTCCCAGATCTCCCGTTCCATGTCTTTGGTGCGGCAGAACAGGATGCTGCGCGGCGTGTCGCCGGCCACCAGCACCAGCACCGCCTCGGGCTCGCGGAAGCCGGTGAGGTAGTAGAAGTAGCTGTCGAAGCGGTAGCCGTAGTGGGTGTCCCGGTTACGGATGCGTTCCGGCGCGGTGGGAATGACGGCGACGCCGCCTCCGGCAGCCTGCATGGTCTGCAGCAGGCGGGCGCGGCGGGCCTGGAAGGGGGAAATGTCGAGGGGCATGGCGATGTCCGGTGGCTGGATTCTGGATTGACCGTGGGGTGGCCGCTTTGTTGCGAGCTTACGGCAATCCCCTCAGGGCGTGCAGGGACGGGCTTCGCGCAGGCGGGCGTCGAGCTCGCGCAGGCGCTCCGGCGTGCCCACGTCCACCCAGTCGCCGATCAGGCGGCTGCCGGCGACGTGCTTCCCGTTCATCGCGCTGCGCAGCAGCGGCGCCAGCTTGGCCGGGCCGGTGCCGTCCACACCGATGAACAGCGCCGGGTGATAGGCACCAAGGCCGGAGAAGGTCAGGCGCTGGTCGCCGTTGTCGTGGACCAGACCGTCCGGGCACAAGGCGAAGTCGCCTTGCGGATGATGAGGCGGATTGGCGACCAACAACAGGTGGGCTTGAGTGCCACCGGGGCTCAGGTTGTCGGCGGCGCGGCGCAGGCCAGCCAGGTCGGCATCGCAGAAGACGTCACCGTTCACCACCAGGAAAGGCTCGTTGCCGAGCAGCGGCAGCGCGCGGGCGATGCCGCCGGCGGTTTCCAGCGCGGTCTCTTCTGCTGAGTAACGGATATGCACGCCGAAGCGCGATCCGTCGCCAAGGGCGTCCTCGATCATCCGGCCCAAGTGGGCGTGGTTGATCACCAGCTCGCGGATGCCCGCTGCCGCCAGGCGCTCGATGTGCCACACGATCAGCGGCTTGCCGCCTACTTCCAGCAAGGGCTTGGGGCAGCTGTCGGTGAGCGGGCGCATGCGTTCGCCGCGGCCCGCGGCGAGGATCATCGCTTTCATCGCCGTGTGCTCAGAACGAGTAGCCGACTTCGGTGATGGTCGGGTCGGTCTGTTCCAGGAGGCGCAGCAGCGGCTTGAGTTCGCCGTAGCGCTCGCAGGTCTTGCGCAGGTAATGCAGGACCAGCGGCATGTCCTTCAGGTAGCCGTCCTTGCCGTCGCGGTGATACAGACGGGCGAAGATGCCGAGCACCTTGATGTGGCGCTGCACGCCCATGTACTCGTAATCGCGGTGGAAGTCGGCGAAGTCCTCACGGACAGGCAGGCCGAGGCTGCGGGCGGTTTCCCAGTAGCGCGCCAGCAGGTCGAGGGTGAAGTCTTCGTCCCAGTGGACATAGGCGTCCTTGAGCAGGGAGGCCAGGTCATAGGTCAGCGGGCCGTAGACTGCGTCCTGGAAGTCGAGCACGCCCGGGTTGGGCGCGGACAGCATCAGGTTGCGGCTGTGGTAGTCGCGGTGGACGTAGACCTTGGGCTCGGAGAGGTTTACATCGAGGATGCGGTCGAAGACTTCATAGAGCTGCTGGGCCTGCTTGTCGGTGAGGGTGAGGCCCTTGTGGCGCGATACGTACCACACCGGGAACAGCTCCATCTCCCGCAGCAGTAGCTCGCGGTCGTACTCGGGCAGCACGCCGGGCTTGCTGGAGAGCTGGATGCTCATCAGCGCGCCGAGGGCTTCCGCGTACAGGTTGTGGGCATTGTCCTTGGTCAGGGCCTGCAGATAGGTCGTGCTGCCCAGGTCGGACAGTAGCAGGAAGCCCTGTTCGAGGTTCTGTTTGATGATCTGCGGCACATGCACGCCGGCAGCGCCGAACAGTTCGGCGACCTTGACGTAAGGGCGGCAGTCTTCGTGGCTGGGCGGCGCGTCCATGACGATCAGCGAAATCGGATCGTCGGCGAAGGTCAGCCGGAAATAGCGCCGGAAGCTGGCGTCGGCGCTGGCCGGGGCGAGTTCGAAGGCGCGGCCGGGAAATTCGGCGGCGATCCAGGCCTGGAGTTGTTGGCGTCGTTCCACGGGAGTCGAAGAAGGGTTCGTGTAAAATCCAGCAGTTTATCAAACCAAGCGGTCGGCTCGCCGGCTGGTTCCCGCTCCAGGATGAAACCACGTACGCAGTTGCGCTTCCTGTCCATCGCCCTTTTCGCCCTGTGGGGGCGGGCGGGTGCTGAAGATCTCCCTCCCTTCGTGGTGTCGCCGTCGTTGCTCGGCAAGCCGGCTACCGCCCGGCCTGCCGCCACGCCGCAGCCTTCGGCGCCAGCCGCCGTGCCGTCCCGGTCTGCGGCCGTATCGGCCCCCGCCCCCGCGAAGAAGGCTGCCACGCCGGCTGCCGGCGGGCGCAAGGGCGCTACGCTGCAGCCTGCCACGGCCGGAGCTGCTGCGCAGCCGCCGCATACGACGGTGATCGACGGCGACCGGGTGACCGGTCGTCAGGATCTGGATGCGGTGGCCGAGGGCTCGGCCGTGCTGACCCGCGACAACACCCGTGTCGAAGCTGACAAACTGCAGTATTTCGAATTGACCGACGAGGTGGAGGCCACCGGCCACGTCCGCATCACCCGTGGACAGGACGAGATGACCGGCCCCCATGCACGCATGAAGGTGCAGGAGCAGGTCGGCACCTTCGATTCTCCGAGTTACTCGATCAGCCGTCCGCCGCGCGGCCCGCGCCCCGGCGAGGCACCGCTGCTGCCCGGCCAGGCCGTGCCGATGAGCCAGCAGCCGCTGACTGGCCATGGCTCGGCCGATTCCCTGCAACTGGAGGGCGAGAACCAGTTCCGCTTCTTCAACGCCACCTGGACCAGCTGCAAGCCCGACCGTCCCGACTGGTACGTCAAGGCCAAGGAGCTCGAGCTCGATTACGATCGCAGCGTGGGCGAAGCGACCAACGGGACGCTCATCTTCAAGGGCGTGCCGCTGGCCTACATGCCGTGGGCCGACTTCCCGCTCGGCGACAGCCGCAAGTCCGGCCTGCTGTCGCCGACCTTCGGTACGTCGAACAAGGTCGGCTTCGACCTGACCATTCCGTACTACTTCAACTTGGCGCCGAACTACGACGACACGTTGACGACCCGTTACATGGGGCGGCGCGGCCTGCAGCTGCGCAACGAGGCGCGCTACATCACGCCGACCTACCGGGGCACGAACTACTTCGAGTGGATGCCCAACGATGAAGTGGAAGGGCGCAGCCGGATGGCCGGCCAGATCCGCCACAATCAGGTCTTCGGCGATGGCTGGGCCGGCAACATCGACTTTTCCGGTGTCTCCGATCCGCGCTACTTCATCGACCTGAGCTCGCGGCTGGCACTTACGTCCCAGGTAAACCTGCTGCGCCAGGGCTCCTTGAGCTACTCCGGAGGCGGCTGGTGGAATGCGACCGGCCTGCTGCAGGCCTACCAGACCTTGCAGGATCCCAATGGCGCGCCGGTGGCTGTTCCATACAAACGCCTGCCGCAATTGACCCTGACGGCGAACCGGCCGGAGCTGCCCGGTGGTACGACCTTCCTGCTCAACAGCGAGTACGTGGCCTTCAGCCACCCGACCCTTGACGAAGGGCGGCGGATGACGCTCTACCCGCAGCTGTCCCTGCCGTTGCAGACTTCGGCGTTCTACATCACGCCGAAGGTCGGCGTGCACATGACGCGCTACGACCTCGACCGCCGCACGACCGTCGGTGAGAACACCGTGACCCGGACGCTGCCGATCATGTCGGTGGATAGCGGCGTGACCTTCGAGCGCGACACCAATTTTGTCGGCCGCGACTACGTGCAGACCCTCGAACCGCGGGTGTACTACCTCTACGTGCCGTATCGCGACCAGTCGATGATCCCGAACTTCGATTCGGGCTCCTACGACTTCAACTTCGCGCAGCTCTTCGCTGAAAACGTTTACACCGGCGGTGACCGCATCTCCAATGCCAACCAGCTCACCACCGCGGTCCAGTCCCGCCTGATCGACCCCGCCACGGGAGCCGAGACGGTGCGTGCGCTGCTCGGGCAGCGCTATTACATGGACGATCAGCGGGTCGTGCTGCCGGGCGGCACGCCACGCACCGGCAAGCGGGCCGACCTGCTGGGCGCCTTCGGCATCAACCTGGCATCGAAGACTCAACTGGAGACGGCGTGGCAGTACAACCCGCGGGATCACTGGACCGAGAGATTCAACTTCGGCCTGCGCTTCCAGCCCAGTTACGCTCACGCCATCGGCGTCAACTGGCGCTATCGCCGCAACTATTCCACCGATGATGCCAACCCGGACGGTTTCCGTGACCTGGACATCACCGGCCAGTGGCCGCTGTGGGGCAACTGGTATGGCGTCGCGCGCTATAACCGCAACCTGCGTGACCATCGACTGAACCAGGGGGTTGCCGGCATCGAGTACAACGCGGGGTGCTGGGTGTTCCGCGGCGTCGTGCAGCAGCTGACCACCAGTGTCAACGATGTGACCCGCGCCTTCTTCTTCCAGCTCGATTTCAACGGTGCCGGCAGCCTCGGCTCCAGCCCGATCAACGTGCTCCGCCGTAGCATCCCCGGATATGGGAAGATCAACGACGGTTCCAACCCCTTCTACAGTGAAGACGACTTCTGACAGATCGTCCCGCCCCCATGAAACTGATCGTCTCCCTGCTTGCCGCCTTTCTGGTCACTCAGTCCGCCTTCGCCGCCAACGGGCCGGTCGAAGTGGACCGTATCGTGGCCGTCGTGAATAGCGAAGTCATCACCCAGTCCGACCTGCGCCAGCGGGTCGACCAGGTCACCCGCCAGTTGTCCCGCCAGGGCACCCCGCTGCCGCCCACCGACGTGCTCGAAAAGCAGGTTCTGGAGCGCCAGATCATGGAGCGGCTGCAGATCCAGCTGGCCAACGAAACCTCTCTGCGGGTCGACGATGTGACCCTCGATCGGGCTATCGGCCGCATCGCCGACAACAACAAGCTGTCGATGACCGATTTCCGCAAGGCCCTCGAGAAGGACGGCTTGTCCTGGGACCGTTTCCGCGAGGAGATCCGCAACGAGATCCTGATCAGCCGTGTGCGTGAGCGCGAGGTGGAAAGCCGTATCGTGATCTCCGATGCCGAGGTGAACAACTTCCTGGCCCACCCGGAGAACGTACTCGGCCAGCAGGAATTCAATCTGTCCCACATCCTGATCCGCACGCCAGAAGGCGCCACGCCGGAGCAGTTGGCCCGTGTTCGCGCCCGCGCCGAAGACGTGGCGGCCCGCATTGCCCGTGGTGAGCCCTTCGACAAGCTGGCCGCCAGCTTCTCCGATGCGCCGGACGCCCTGTCCGGCGGCAATCTGGGTTGGCGCAGTGCGGAGCGTCTGCCCAGTCTCTTCGCCGAGGCCGTGGCCAGTCTGAAGCCCGGCGACACGACCCCGATTCTGCGCAGCTCGGCCGGTTTCCACATCGTGCGCCTGCTGGACCGGCGTGGTGGCAACGAATCCGCGGCGCCGACGAAGGTGCAGCAGACCCACGCCCGCCACATCCTCATCAAGACCAGTGAAGTGGTGTCCGACGCGGAAGCCCGTCGTCGCCTGGCCGAACTGCGCGAGCGGGTAGTGCAGGGCGGTGCCAGCTTCGCCGAACTGGCCAAGGTCCATTCCGCCGACCTGTCAGCCTCCAAGGGCGGTGATCTGGGCTGGATCTATCCGGGCGATACCGTGCCGGAATTCGAGCAGGCCATGGACGCACTCAAGCCGGGCGAGATCAGTCAGCCCATCCAGTCACCCTTCGGCTGGCATTTGATCCAGGTGGAAGAGCGTCGCATGCAGGACGTCTCCGAAGACCGCAAGCGTGCCGCTGCCCGCAACGCCCTGCGCGAACGCAAGATGGACGAGGCCTATCAGGACTGGTTGCGCCAGCTGCGCGACCGCGCTTACGTGGAATACCGCACGGAAGACAAATAAACCGGGAACGGCGCGCTTCAGACGATGGTCTGACGCGCGTATAGTCTTCTCTTCAGCCCCCGTAGCGGGGCTTTTCCATTTCCTCTCTCCGATGTCCTCTCAGCTTCCCGTCCTTGCCATCACCAGCGGCGAGCCCGCCGGGATCGGCCCCGACCTGTGTGCGGCCCTGCCGCGCCGCGAATGGCCTGCCCGCCTCGTTGTGCTGGGCGACCGTGACATGATCGCGGCACGCATCCATGCGGTCGAACCCTCCCTTGACATCATCGACTATCGTCCGGACGGCGCCTCCCGCGAGGGTGCGCTGGAAGTCCTGAACGTGCCGCTGGCCATGCCAGCGGCCCCTGGCCGACTCGATGCGATCAATGCCCGCTACGTGCTGGCGGTGCTGGATCGGGCCATCGATGGCTGCAAGTCCGGCGAGTTCGCCGGCATGGTCACTGCGCCGGTGCACAAGGGCATCATCTGCGAAGCCGGCGTGCCGTTCTCCGGCCACACCGAATACCTCGCGGAAGCCACCGCCACGCCACTGGTGGTGATGATGCTGGTCGGTGGCGGCCTGCGGGTGGCGTTGGCGACGACCCATCTGCCGTTGAAGGATGTGCCGGCGGCGATCACCCGTCCGCTGCTCACCGACACCCTGCGCATCCTGCACAAGGATCTGCGCGAGCGTTTCGGCCTGGTGTCGCCGCGCATCCTGGTGGCCGGCCTCAACCCCCACGCGGGCGAGGGCGGTCACATGGGTACCGAGGAGATCGAGGTCATCACGCCGGTGCTGGACGCCCTGCGTGCCGAAGGCATGCAGCTCGTCGGCCCGCTGCCGGCCGACACCCTGTTCGTGCCGCACACGCTGGAGCAGGGTGACGCGGTGCTCGCCATGTACCACGACCAGGGCCTGCCGGTGCTCAAGCACGCCAGCTTCGGCGGCGGCGTCAACGTGACCCTCGGTCTGCCGATCATCCGTACCTCCGTCGATCACGGTACCGCGCTGGATCTGGCCGGCACCGGCCGCGCCGAGCCGGGTAGCCTGTTTGCTGCCGTCGAACTGGCCATCCAGATGGTCAAGGGGCGGAGCCAGGCATGAACACCCGCCGACGTTTTTTGCTTGGCGCCGCCTCCGCGCTGGGTCTGGCCGCCTGTGGCGGCCTGCCGCAAAAATCTGCCGAGGTGCCCGCTCGCCCGCTGGTAGCCCGCAAGCCGAAGATCGCACTGGCCCTTGGTGGCGGCGCGGCGCGCGGCTTCGCCCACATCGGGGTCATCAAGGCCCTGGAAACCAATGGCATCGTGCCGGACTTCGTGGTCGGCACCAGCGCCGGCTCGGTGGTCGGTGCGCTCTACGCGGCGGGGCACGGGCCTTTCGAACTGCAGCGCCTGGCGATCCAGCTCGACGAGTCGGCGATCACGGACTGGAGCCTGTTCGACCGCGGCGTGATCAAGGGTGAGGCTCTCGAACGCTTCATCAACACCAATGTCGGCAACAAGCCCATCGAAGGGCTCAAGCGGCGTTTTGCGGCGGTTGCCACCGACCTGCAGAGCGGCGAGCCGATCGTTTTCCAGCGCGGCAACACCGGCATGGCGGTACGTGCGTCGGCGTCCATCCCCGGTGTCTTCCCGCCCGTGGCGGTCAGTGGCCGTGAGTACGTGGATGGCGGCCTGGTGGCGCCGATCCCGGTGCGCGAGGCGCGTAGCCTCGGCGCCGACATCGTCATCGCGGTGGACATCTCCGGCCGCCAGAGCGGCAAGAAGAACCAGGGCACGGCGGACGTGTTGCTCGACACCATCTCCATCATGGGCGGCGCCCTCGGCAAGGTCGAACTGGCCGGGGCCGATGTGATCATCCGTCCGGAATTGCGTGGTGTGCCGGCCACCAATTTCCAGCAGCGCCACGAGGCGATCCTCGCCGGTGAACAGGCTGGTTTCTCGGCGGTCGCCCGCATCAAGGACGCGCTGGCCGCGTGGGAAAGGAAAAACGGATGAGCGAACAACATCAGGCGCGCAAGCGCTTCGGCCAGAACTTCCTGTCCGACCCCAACATCATCCGCAAGATCATCGAGGCGATCCGTCCGGTTGAAGGTGACCGCATGGTCGAGATCGGCCCCGGCCTCGGCGCGATGACCGAGCCGCTGATGGACCGCCTCGGCCACCTGCACGTGGTGGAGATCGACCGCGACCTGATCGCCCGCCTGAAGACGACCCACTCGCCGGAGCGCCTGACGATCCACGAGGGCGACGCCCTCAAGTTCGATTTCGGCAGCCTGGTGCCCGACGGTGCGCCGCTGCGGGTGGTCGGCAATCTGCCCTACAACATCTCCACCCCGATCCTGTTCCACCTGGCCGAGTTCGCCGACAAGGTGAAGGACATGACCTTCATGCTGCAGAAGGAAGTGGTGATGCGCATGGTCGGCGAGCCGGGCACCGAAGAATACGGGCGCCTGTCGGTGATGCTGCAGTATCGCTTCAACATGGGGCGCGTGTTCGACGTGCCGCCCGGCGCCTTCCGCCCGGCACCGAAGGTGATGTCGAGCATCGTGCGCATGGTGCCGCGGCCAGCCGCGGAATGCACGGCGGCCGACTACGCGCTGCTCGGCAAGATCGTCACCGCCGCCTTCGGTCAGCGCCGCAAGACGCTGCGCAACACGCTGCGGGATTACCTCGGCGAGGATGACTACACTGCGCTCGGCATTGATCCTGGCCTGCGTGGCGAGAAGCTCGGTGTGGATGAGTTCGTGCGCATCGCCAACCACGTGGCGGCACGTGGCGGGGCTGCCGCTTGAGCGCGGAAGGGCGGGCATGAAAAAACCCGGCGGAGAGCCGGGTTTTTTCATGGTACGGCGGCGTGCGGATCAGTCCTTCTTCATCGGACAAGTGTTGATGCCGATCAGCGTGTAGGCCGGGCAGAAACCGATCAGCCCGGTGGCGATCGGAATCAGGCCGATCCACGCCCAAACCGGGCCGCCGAGGGCCGCCCATGCCACCAGCGCGGCGCCGCCGCCGACGCGCACGATCCTGTCGAGATTGCCTTCGTTTCGTTTCATGATAGCCTCCTTGGCCGCTTCATTCGGGTGTTCGTATTTCACCAGCATTTTGCGACGGGCGTCTGTAACCTTGGTTACACAGCCTGCCTGCCGTCAGCCCGCCGCCACGCGGCGCAGGCCGGCGGGATCCAGGATGTCCACCTGTTCGCGGGACAGGGCGACGAGCCCTTGTTCGGCGAAGCCTTTCAACAGGCGGCTGACGATCTCCCGCACGCTACCCAGTTCGTCGGCCAGCTGCTGGTGGGTGACATGCAGGCGTTGTCCCTTGCCGAGCAGCAGCGCGGCGAGGCGCTGGTCGAGCTTGCGGAAGGCGACTTCCTCGATCAGCTGCATCAGATCGGCAATGCGTTCGGAGAACAGCTGGAAGATGAAATCGCGGAAGGCTGCCTCGCCGAGCAGGGCCTGGAAATCGGCATTCGGCAGGAGCAGCAGACGCGTCTCCGTCTCGGCGATGCCGCGGGCGTTGTAAGGTGCGTGGCCGAGCAGGCAGGCCGACGAGATGATGCAGGTTTCGCCCGGCGTGACCCGGTACAGCGGCAGTTCCCGCCCGTTGGGGGCGGCCTTGACGACCCGAAGGCTGCCCGATAGCACGAAGGGGAAGCCCTGGCAGGCCTGCAACTCGTCGAAGACGACGGCCCCGGCCGGCACGCTGACGACCTGGGCGTGCTGTTGCAGGCGCTGGTTGGCGGCGGCCGGCAGCGCCGCCAGCACCGGGTAGAGGGCGTTCAGCGCGTTGTCGGCGTTGTCCGTCATGCCAGTTCGACGACCACCGGCGCATGATCGGACGGGCGCTCCAGCTTGCGCGGCGCCTTGTCGGTGAAGCAGGCGGTACATTTTTCCACCAGCGGCTGGGACACCAGCAGGTGGTCGATGCGCAGGCCGAAATTGCGGCGAAAGGCGCCCATGCGGTAATCCCACCAGGAGAAGCTCTTCTCGGGCTGCTCGAAGAGGCGGAAGGCGTCGGTGAGACCAATGTCCAGCAGGGCCTTGAAGGCGTCCCGCTCAGGCACCGACACGTGGATCTCGTCCTTCCAGTCCGGGTGGGCGTCCCGGTCTTCCGGCGCAATGTTGTAGTCGCCGCCGAGCACCAGTTGCGGTGTGGCTTGCAGCTCCGTCTTCAGCCAGGCGGTCAGCGCCTCCAGCCAGGCCAGCTTGTAGACGAACTTGTCGGAGCCGACTGCCTGCCCGTTGGGGAAGTAGCCGCACACGATGCGGACGCCGTCCAGGGTGCCGGCGATGATGCGCTTCTGCTCGTCGGCGAAACCGGGGATGTCCAGCGTGACGTTCTCCAGCGGCTTGCGCGTGAGGATGGCCACGCCGTTGTAGGTTTTCTGGCCGTTGAAGACGGCTTGGTAGCCGGCCGCTTCTATCTCTGCCAGAGGAAAGGCCTTGTTTTCGCACTTGAGCTCCTGCAGGCACAGGGCATCGGGCTGGTTTGCGGCCAGCCAGTCGACGACGTGGGGGAGGCGGACCTTGAGGGAGTTGACGTTCCAGGTGGCGATCTTCATGGGGGCTTGAAATCCAGTATTGGCGCGGTGTCGGTGCGCTGGATGCGCTCTTGGCTGCACACCTGGCGACTCACCGCTGATGGGTTTGCCGTGATTGTGCCAGTGACAGGGGCCTTAGCGCTTGCCGATCCATGCGGGGAGGGGGGAGATCAGGCGGCTGGGCGGTGAAGGCCGAGCCAGGCCACGATGCCGGCGGCGCTGAGGACCACGCCGACCGTGACGACGCCGGACCAGCCGGCAATGCCGTAGGCCTGGGCCGAGGCGAGCGAGCCGAGCGCGCCGCCGATGAAATAGCTGGTCATGTAGGCGGCGGTGAGGCGATTGCGCGCATCCGGACGGATCCGGTAGATCGCTCCCTGGTTACTCACATGGACGCCCTGGACGGCCCAGTCGAGCAGCAGAATGCCGACCATCAGACTCATCAGGCCGTGTTCGGCGGCCAGGCCCAGCGGCACCCAGGACAGCAGCAGCATGCAGAGCGCCAGCAGGGTTGCGATCTCCCCGCGCCCCGAGTCGGCCAGACGGCCGGCGAGCGGGGCGGCGAGGGCTCCTGCCGCCCCGGCAAGGCCGAAGAGACCGATGGTGGCCGGGGCGTAGCCGAAGGGCGGTGCGCTCAGGAAAAAGGCCATCGAGGTCCACAGCACGCTGAAGTTGGCAAAGGACAGGGCGCCGAGCACGGCCCGGCGACGCAGCACCGCTTCTTCGCGGAAGAGCTGGAGCACCGACAGGAGCAGGCGCGGATAGGGAAGATCCACGCTGCCGCTGCCGCCGGGCAGGTGCCGGGCCAGCACGATGGCGATGGCAAGCATGGCCAGGGCGCCGGCGAAATAGACGGTGCGCCAGTCGCCGAGCCCCGTCAGCAGCCCGGCGATCGTGCGGGCGAGCAGGATGCCCAGCAGCAGGCCGCTCATCACCGTGCCGACGATCTTGCCGCGCTGGGCGGGCTCCGCCAGCGCGGCGGCGAGGGGAACCAGGATCTGGGCCACCACCGAACACAGGCCGGCGATGGCGGTGCCGACGAGCAGCATGGTGAGTCCAGGTGCCAGGCCGTTGATCAGCAGGCCGCCGGCCGCCAGCAGGCTCATGGCGACGATCAGGCGGCGGCGGTCCACGAGATCGCCGAGGGGCACGATCAGCAGCAGACCCAGGGCATAGCCGAGCTGGGCGGTCGTGACGATGGCGCCGGCCGCGCCGCTGTCCAGGTGCAGGTCGTCGGCGATGGCGGGCAGCAGGGGCTGTGCGTAGTAGTTACAGGCCACGGCCAGCCCGGTGGCGATGGCCATGAGGCGCACCAGACCGGGTGTCAGGGCTTGAGTGTGGGGGGGCATCGGGGGCTCTCCGGCAGGGGGTCCGGGGTGTCTGCCCCGGATCGGTTGGGATCAACGTTCGGAGGACAGTATCGGCAAGGCGGATTGATCATTCCAATGTATTGTTGGCATTGGTTTGATCGTGAAAGGAGATTGTTGAGATGAACCTGCGGCAGATCGATTTCGTGCTGGCCCTTGCCGAGGAAGGCAATTTCACGCGGGCCGCAGCCCGTTGCCATACTGTCCAGTCGGCCTTCAGCCACCAGGTGGCCCGTCTTGAGGAAGAGTTCGGCTCCCGGCTGTTCGAACGCTCGTCACGGCGGGTCTCCCTGACGGCGGCGGGTCGGACTTTCGTTGCCCATGCCCGCGAGGTGCAGGAGGCGACCCGCCGCCTGCAGGACGAGATGGCCGCGGCGACGGGCGAGATCCGCGGCACACTGACCGTCGGGACCATCTCGACCCTCACCGTGGCCAATCTGCCGGCCTTGCTGGCCGAATTCCATCGCCGCCATCCCCGCGTCGATATCCGTCTCCACATCGGGATGAGCGATGCGCTGCTCGATGAGCTACGCGGCCAGCAGACCGATGCGGCCTTTATCGGGGTGTGGCCCGGCGAGCCGGTGGCGGGAGTGTCGGCGCGTCTCCTCAGCGAAGAGTGCCTGGTCGCTATCCTGCATCCGGATCATCCGCTGGCCGGGCGAAGCAGCCTGGGCCTGGGGGAACTGGCCGGGCATACGCTGGTGGACTATCAGGCCGGCACCGGGCCGCGGCAGCAGACCGATGCGGCATTCCGGGCAGCCGGTATCGAGCGGCGCGTGGCCTTCGAGGTCAACCATGCGGAGCTGCTCGAGCAGATCGTTCGCCAGGGCCTGGCCATCGGCTTGGTGCCCGAACAGTCGGCGCTAGGCTACGCCGGGCTGCTCAGGGTCCGCATTGAGGAGGCGCCGCAGCGCAAGGTCTACTTTGCCTGGAGCCGCAACCCCACGCCGGCCGCGGCAGCCTTCCAGGCATTGGTGCTGGGGGGCGACGCAGCGCAGGGGAGCTGAAGCGTGCTGCGGCCGGGGCGGATCAGGGCCGATCAGGCCCCGCTGCGGGCTGTATACCAGGCCCGTAAGAACTCCTCGGTGGCGCCGTAGGCGAACTCGTCGGATGCTTCGATGCCGGCGTCCTGCAGGCGCTTCTTGGGGCCGTCGCCAACCTTGGCGACGAGCAGGCCGGCACAGTCGGAGAGAGCGCGGATGATCACTTCGCGTTTGTCCTCGTCGCCGAAGCCGCCCTGGCAATAGTGTTCGACAATGCGCTTTTCGATGAAGCGGATGCCATCTTTGTCGACTTCGTACACATGGAAGTCGTCGGCATGGCCGAAGTGCAGGTCCACCTGGCCATGGCCCTTGGTGGCAACGGCGATCTTGATAGCGGCGGATTGGGTGGGCGTGTCGGTCATGGAGGCCTCGCTGAATGTCGGTGAAGGCCCCGCGACTGCGGGGCCGTTACCGGAAAATCAAGCGAGGTCCATGCCAGTCAACGCTTGCCGGATGGATAGCCGGCCCGATCGAGGGCACCGTTCCAGGCGGCCTCGGCAAAGCCGGCTTCCAGTTCGCGGCCGACGGTCATGCTTGGTACGAAAGGCTCTTTCCCGAAACGGCTTTTGAAGGCCGCAAGCTCGGCTTCCGTCTGAATCAGGGTTTCCGAAAACGGCACGCCGCGTTTGTTGAGGAGTGCCCGTGCGTTGTCGCAGGCCTGGTCGCAGTCCTTGCCCACATAGAGGGTTACCGGAAAATCGGCGGCCGCCTTGCGCGTGGCGTAGGGAAGCTGGGGACCGGCTGCGGCGCGGTTGGCCTGCAGCTTGCGCTCGTCGAACTTCTTCACCGACTGGGGCGGCGGCTGGTCGCTGTACTGCACGCGCCCTTTTTCGTCCACCCAGCGGTAGGCGTTCTGGGCTGCAGCCGGCAGCGCGGCGGCCAGCAGCAACAGGCCGAACAGCCGCCGGGCCGTCATGCCGGCACCATGCCGCTGTGGCGCAGCAGGGCGTCCACCTGCGGTTCGCGGCCACGGAAGGCCTTGAAGGAGTCGAGCGCCGGGCGGCTGCCGCCGACGGCGAGGATCTCGTTCCAGAAGCGCTCGCCGGTCTGGGCGTCGAGCACGCTGCCCTTCGGGCGGCCTTCTTCTTCGAAGGCGGCGAAGGCGTCGGCAGACAGCACCTCGGCCCACTTGTAGCTGTAGTAGCCAGCTGCATAGCCGCCGGCAAAGATGTGGCTGAAGCTGTTGGGGAAGCGGTGCCAGGCCGGCGGCACCAGCACGGCGACTTCCTTGCGCACCTCGGCGAGCAGGTCCATGACGTCCCGTTTGGCCGGGTCGAAGTCCATGTGGATCTGCAGGTCGAACAGGGAGAACTCCAGCTGGCGTACGGTCTGCATGCCGCTCTGGAAGTTCTTGGCGGCCAGCATCTTGTCGAACAGCTCCTTCGGCAGCGGGGCGCCGGTTTCGCTGTGCGCGGTCATTTCGCGGACCACGTCCCATTCCCAGCAGAAGTTCTCCATGAACTGGCTGGGCAGCTCGACCGCATCCCACTCGACGCCGTGGATGCCGGATACCGCGAGGTCGTCCACCTTGGTGAGGAGGTGGTGCAGGCCGTGGCCGCTCTCGTGGAACAGGGTGATCACGTCGTCGTGGCTGAAGGTGGCCGGCTTGCCGCCCACCGGGCCGGGGAAGTTGCACACCAGGTAGGCCACCGGCGTTTCGATGCCGCTGGCCAGGCGCCGGCGGGTGATTGCCGAATCCATCCAGGCGCCGCCCTTCTTGGTGTCGCGGGCGTAGAGGTCGAGGTAGAACTGGCCGACCAGCTGGCCGTCACGCTCGATGCGGAAGAAGCGCACGTCCGGGTGCCACACCGGGCCGGTGTCGGGCTTGATGCTGACCCGGTAGAGCTTCTGGACCACGCCGAACAGGCCGTCGAGCACCTTGGGTTCGGGCAGGTATTCCTTCACCTCCTGCTCGGAGAACGCGTACTGGGCGACGCGCAGCTTCTCGGAGGCGTAGCCCACGTCCCACGGTTCGAGCGGGTCGAGGCCCAGCTGGTCCTTGGCGAAGGTCTTCAGTTCGGCCAGATCGCGTTCGGCGAAGGGCTTGGCCTTGGCGGCCAGCTCGCGCAGGAAGCCCAGGACCTGCTCCGGCGTGTCGGCCATCTTGGGTACCAGCGACACCTCGGCGTAGTTCTTGTAGCCTAGCAGTGCGGCCTCTTCGGTGCGTAGGGCGAGGATCTGGCTGATCAGTGGGCCGTTGTTCCATTCGGCCTTGCTGTAGCCATTGTCGATCTCGGCGGCGCGGGTGGCGTAGGCGCGGTAGAGGGTTTCGCGCAGGACCCGGTTGTCGGCATACTGCATCACCGGCAGATAGGACGGCATTTTGAGGCCGAACTTCCAGCCAGTGCTGCCGGCTTTGTCGGCGGCCTCCCGGGCTGCGGCGATGACGTCGTCGGGCAGGCCGGCCAGCTCGGCCTCGTCGGTGACGATGTGGGCGAAGGCATTGGTGGCGTCGAGCAGGTTCTCGGAGAACTTGGCGCCGAGGCCGGCGAGTTCTTCCTGGATAGCCTGGAAGCGCGGTTTCTGTTCGTCCGGCAGTTCTGCCCCGGACAGGCGGAAGCCGCGCAGCTCATTGTCGATGATGCGCTGGCGGGCCGGGCTCAACGTAGCGAACTCGGGGCCGTTCTTGATGGCCTTATACTTCTGGAAGAGCTTGAGGTTTTGCCCCAGTTCGGCATAAAAGCGGGTGACCTCCGGCAGCATCGCGTTGTAGGCTTCACGCCATTCGGGGGTATCCATGACGCTGTGCATGTGCGCGGCAACGCCCCAGGCACGGCCGAGGCGTTCGCCTTCGTTCTCGATGGGTTCGACGAAGTTGGCCCAGGTGGGCACGGCGGGATCGTCCTGGAGGCGTTCGACGGTGGTGCGCAGGGCATCCAGCAGGCTGCGGACAGCGGGCTCCACATGCGCCGGCTCGATCGCATCGAAGCGTGGCAGGCCGGAGAGTTCGAGCAGGGGCGAGGTGGCTGGGGTGTTGGTCATGTTCTTCGGGTGATCGGTTGAGTGGTTTTATTGTGCCGAATTCTGCACGGAGTGTCGCCCTTCCTTGGCGGCAGGTGTGGAGCGGCCGGTTTGAAGGGGAACAAGCTGTGAGCGACAAGGCATTGAATCTGGCGGAGCAGGCGTTCCTGCATACCGTCACCAAGGAGCTGGAGGAGGGGGAGCTGCGCTTCCCGACCTCGATGGAAGTCACGATGCGGGTGCTCGAAGCCCTCGACGTGCCCGACATGGAGGTGTCGAAGATCTCCGCGATGGTGTCGGCCGAGCCCCTGCTGGCGGCGCGGACCGTGGCCCTCGCGAATTCGGTCTGGTACAACCCCGGCGGGCGCTTGGTGACCGATGTACCGAAGGCGCTGGTACGCATCGGTTTCGGCAAGCTACGGGCGCTGGCGATGGCGGTGGCGGCAGAGCAATTGCTGCACCGGGAGCTCCTCGGGCCGTACCAGCCGCTGATCCGCAAGCTGTGGGCGCACAGTGTGGATGTGGCGGCGACGGCCTGCGTGCTGGCGCGTCGGTGCACCCGGCTCGATCCGGATGCCGCCTTCTTTGCCGGCATGGTGCATGACATCGGGCAGTTCTTCCTGCTGGCACGGGTGTGGGAATACCCGGAGATGCTCAGCGACGAAAGCCCCCTGTCGGATCTGGTGCGAATCTGGCATGCGCCGGTCGGGCGGGCTGTGCTGGCGGCGATGAACATGCCGCGGGAACTGGTGGATGCGGTCGACAATCCCGAGCTTTATGGTGGCTCCTGGCCTCCGGGTACGATTCCGGACCTGATCTTCATTGCCAACCTGGTTGCCGAGACGCGGAATCCCTTCACTCCGGAAACGGAAACCGAGAATCTGCGTCATGGGCTGGCCAAGGCAGCGACGCTGGGGCTGGACGAGGCCAAGCTGGCAGAGGTGCTGGAAGAGTCGGCGGAAGAGCGCAAGGCGCTGATCGACATCTTCCACGTCGGCTGAGGGGCTCAGAAACGACACAACCCGCCGGGGCGGGTTGTGGGCGGGCGCACTGCTTGCGCAGGTGCCATTGGTGTTGCCGCCAATCGCGGGGCGAATCTGGTCGCCCCACCATGGCGCGTCGGCTTACAGCGTGTTGCCGGTCAGCTTCTCGTAGGCTTCCACGTACTTGGCCGCGGTGCGGGCGACGACTTCTTCCGGCAGCTTGGGGCCTGGGGCGACCTTGCCCCAGTCGAGGGTTTCCAGGTAGTCGCGCACGTACTGCTTGTCGTAGCTCGGCGGGCTGATGCCTTCAGCGTAGCTGTCGGCGGGCCAGAAGCGCGAGGAGTCGGGCGTCAGCGCCTCGTCGATGAGATGCAGCGTGCCGGCGGCGTCGATGCCGAACTCGAACTTGGTGTCGGCGATGATGATGCCGCGGGTGGCGGCGTAGTCGGCGGCCTCGGTGTACAGGCGGATCGCTGCGTCGCGGGCTTCGGCCACCAGCTGGGCGCCGGTCTTGCCGGTGCCCTTGAGGGCGTCGGCGAGCAGCGCGTCGGTGCGGGCCTGGGCCTGTTCGAAGCTGATGTTCTCGTCGTGGTCACCCACGTCGGCCTTGCTGGCCGGCGTGAAGATCGGGAACGGCAGCTTCTGGGCCTGCTTGAGGCCGGCCGGCAGCTCGATGCCGCAGATGGCGCCGGTGTCCTGATAGTCCTTCCAGCCGGAACCGATCACGTAGCCGCGCACCACTGCCTCGATGGGCAGCGGGGTGAGGCGCTTGACGACCAGGGCACGGCCGCGCACCTGCTCGGCTTCGTCGGCCGCGACGACGCTGGCCGGGTCGATGCCGGTGAGCTGGTTCGGGACGATGTGACCGAGCCGGGCGAACCAAAAGTTGGCCATGGCGGTGAGCACTTCGCCCTTGCGGGGAATGGGATCCGGCAGGATCACGTCGAAGGCCGACAGACGGTCGGAGGTGACGATGAGCAGCTTGTCGGCGTCGATGGCGTAGATGTCGCGCACCTTGCCGCGGCCCAGCAGGGGCAGGCTGCGGATGGAGGATTCGAAGAGCGGAGTGGTCACGGTCTGTCAGGTCCGTTGGACAAAAAGCGATTATACCGGCGCAGCCGAAGGTGAGTAACGCTCACGTTCCGTGCTGCGGATCAGCCAGGGCGTCTGTGGGAGCGAGTGCATTCGCTCCCACAGACCCTTCCATGACGCTCTAAGAGTGACCCTCGGCAGCAGCCAGGTGCTTGCGCATGCGATGGGTGCCGATGGCGACCAGCGCGGCGATGACCGGGATCGCGACGGCGGTGATGCCTTCCGGCGTCAGCGGCTCGATGTAGTGCTTCACGCCCTTGGCCAGGTATTGCACCAGCTGCGAGGCGTAGTAGGTGATGGCCACCACTGACAGGCCTTCGACGGTTTCCTGCAGGTGCAACTGGAGCTTGGCTCGGCGGTTCATCTGGGCCAGCAGTTCCTGGTTCTGGCGTTCCAGCTCGACCTCGACACGGGTGCGCAGCAACTGACTGTTGCGTGCCACGCGGCTCGATAGATCCTCCTGGCGGCGGGCCATCGTCACGCAGGTGTTCATCGCCGGCAGCAGGCGGCGCTCCATGAATTCGTGGAAGGTCGGCAGGCCGCTGATGCGCTGCTCACGCAGTTCGGTGATCCGCTGCATGACCAGGCTGTGATAGGCCCGTGCGGCGCCGAAGCGGAAGGTGGTGCGGGCCACCGAGTGCTCGATCTCCGCGGCCATGGTGGTCAGGTCGGCCAGCACGCTGCGCTCGTCTTCCGGGTTGCGGGCCGAGCCGGTGCGGTCCATCAGGTCGGCTAGGCGCTGCTCGGCAGCGCCGATCGTGCGGCCGACGTCCTTGGCCACAGGGAAGGCCAGCAGGGCCATCAGGCGGTAGGTCTCGATCTCGACCAGGCGTTGCACGGTGCGGCCGGCCTGGCGGCGGGTCAGGGACACGTCGATGATCAGGAAGCGCGAGAAGCCTGCTTCGAACAGGAAGTCGGTAAACACCCAGGCAGCGCCGTCGGCCACCTTGGCGCCGACCATCTGGTTGCCGGTCGGCGACAGCTTGGCCATCACGCTCTCGGGGGTGATTTCGGTGACGCTGCGCAGTTCCACGTGGGTGGCGACGATCAGCTTGCCGGGCATGCTGCGCAACCAGGCTTCCGGCACCACCGCCAGCGCCGAGGTGGGCTGGTCGAGGCCTTCACCGTGACTGACCTTGCGGAAGAAGGTGTAGCTGGAGAACTCGTTGTGCAGTTCCCACTTGAGCTGGAAGCCGCCGAAGTCGATCAGGCTGTGGCGGCCGTCACTGTCGATCGGGCGTTCGAGAAGTTTGCCGAGGGCGAGCAGATGCTGCAGAGCGGCGTCGGGAGCATTCTCCCCGTGGTGCATCGCCAGGTAGCTGATGAGCTGGGGGCTTTCCAGCGGCACCGGCGGCCGGGCGTGGAATTCGTCGTTGAGGGCCTGGCGCTGGTCGTGCTCGATGAATAGGTCGGGCAGGGTCATGGTGGCGGCTCTGCGGCATTATTGGCCGGGCGGGGTCGTCGGGCCATCATCTTGCCGTTACGGCAGGGGCGCTGGCAAGGGCGGCTGCCAATGCGTCGTGGTGCGGATCACACAGGATGTTGCAATGCAGCAACGATCAGCGGAAAAGGCTGGCGACGAACGCGACGGCGAGAAGCAGCAGGCCACCTCCAAGAATCTGCACGCGGCGGCGCAGGGCTTCGGCGGCGCGTACGAGTTCGGCGTTCTGTGCAGCGAGGGCGGCGAGCAGTTCGGCACTGTCCTGCTGGCGGGCTTCGAGTTCGGTCAGGCGGGCATCGATTGCGCCGAAGCGGGAATCGGGATCTGTGGCCGCCGGCGCGGTGGGGGTTTCCGCTTCATTGGTGTGATGCTTGCCAACCTTCTGCCACAGCTTGCGGGCGCCCTTGGCTACGGTCGGGGCATGGGCGATCACGTCGGACCAGGGAATTGCGCTGAACAGGGCGGACCAGGGGGCGGCCATCGGGAACTCCTTCAGAACGAGGGCGAAAACCTTCGCCGGCAGGCTTTGGGTGGGCTGGGAGGTGCATCTGCTTGCCCCCCGCGAATGACCTTTGGTCAGGCGGTAGGGCGAACAAGTTCGCCGCAGACTGCTGGCGAACCCCCGGATTTCTCGGGGGTTCTGTTTTTCCGGGTTTAGCAGAAGGCGGTGTGCAAGCGTCCGTGAAACGCGAGTCGGAAAGCCATTTTGGCCAGGCCGCGGTTCTGCAGGTTCGGTGAGCCCTTCTGAGGGCAGGATCAAGACGTAAAAGTAGCCTGTCGGCCTCTTCCTTTGCCTTGCGGGTCAGTACCAAGGCCATTTTCTTCATGTTCTGACAGGCGGCCGAGAGCAGGCATTGGGCCTGCACTTTGGCCAAGCCCCTGAAGCGGGCATGGCGATGCCCATGCAGCTCCTTGGCGTCGGCAAAGCTGCGCTCAACCGTTTCCCTGCGCCGGGCGTAGAGACGCTTGCCCAGCAGTGTCGGATCAGCCTGCTTCGCTGGCAAGCAGCGCGAGGATGTCCTCCCCGTAGGCATCCAGCTTGCGGTCGCCTACGCCGGAGATGGTCGCCAGGCCTTCGATGCTGTCTGGGCGCTGGCGGGCGATGTCGCGTAGCGTAGCGTCGTGGAAGATCACGTAGGCGGGCACGTTACGTTCCTTGGCGGTGGCGGCGCGCCAGGCGCGCAGGCGGTCGAGGAGGGCGGCTTCCGCGCCGGTGGCTTCCGGCCAATCTCGCAGCTTGCGGGTAGTGTCGCCCTTGCGGCCCTTCTTGGCCGGGGCAGTGTCGATGCGCAGCGTGAAGCTGCTTTCGCCGCGCAGCAGCGGGCGGGCGGCCTCGGTGAGGGTCAGCGCGCCGTAGCGTTCGTGATCCACCGCCAGTGCGCCGTGGGCCACCAGCTGGCGGATCAGCGTGCGCCAGCCCTTGTCGTCCAGTTCGTTGCCGATGCCGAAGGTGCTGACCTGGTCGTGCTGCCATTCCCTGACCTTGTCGGTGGTCTTGCCGAGCAGCACGTCCACCACGTGGCCGGCGCCGAAGCGGTTGCCGGTGCGGAATACGCAGGACAGGGCCTTGCGGGCCGATTCGGTGGCGTCGCGCACCTGTGGCGGATGCAGGCAGGTGTCGCAATTGCCGCAGGGCTCGGCGGCTTCGTCGAAGTAGCCGAGCAAGCGTTGGCGGCGGCAACCGGTGGTTTCGCAGAGGCCCAGCAGTGCGTCGAGCTTGGCGGTGGCGACGCGCTTTACTTCGTCGCCGGCTTCGCTTTGGTCGATGAAGCGGCGCTGCTGTACCAGGTCGGCCACGCTGTAGGCCATCCATGCCTCGGCGGGCTGGCCGTCGCGGCCGGCGCGGCCGGTTTCCTGGTAGTAGCCCTCGATGGAGCGCGGCAGGTCCAGGTGGGCGACGAAGCGCACGTCGGGCTTGTCGATGCCCATACCGAAGGCGACGGTGGCGACCATCACGATGCCGTCCTCGCGCAGGAAGCGGTCCTGGTTGAGGGCCCGCTCGTCGGCGCCCATGCCGGCATGGTAGGGCAGGGCAGAGATGCCTTTCTCCTGCAGCCAGGCGGCGGTTTCGTCCACCTTCTTGCGGGAACTGCAATAGACGACGCCGGCCTCGTCCAGATGGCCGTCCTTCAGGAAGGCCAGCAGCTGGGCGCGGGGATTGTCCTTGGGGACGATGGTGTAGCGGATGTTCGGCCGGTCGAAGCTGGATACGAACTCGCGGGCGTCGGTCAGGCGCAGGCGCTCGGCGATCTCGCGGCGGGTCTGGGCGTCGGCGGTGGCGGTCAGCGCGATGCGCGGTACCTGCGGATAACGCTCCGGCAGGATCGACAGCTGCAGGTATTCGGGCCGGAAGTCGTGGCCCCACTGGGACACGCAGTGGGCTTCGTCGATGGCGAACAGGGCCAGCTGGCCAGATTCGTGCAGGTGGTCGAGCAGGTCGAGGAAGCGCGGTGTGACCAGACGCTCCGGCGCCACGTAGAGCAGGTCCAGTGCGCCGGCCAGCATCGCCCGCTCGATCTCCATGGCCCGCTCGAAGCTCAGGCTGGAGTTGAGGAAATCCGCCGCCGCGCCGACTTCCTTCAGCGCGCTGACCTGATCCTGCATCAGCGCGATCAATGGTGACACGACGATGGCCACGCCGGGCCGCAACAGCGCCGGGATCTGGTAACACAGGGACTTGCCGCCGCCGGTGGGCATCAGCACCAGCGCATCGCCGCCGGCAGCCACGTGCTCGACGATGTCCTCCTGCGAACCGCGGAAGTGGGTGTAACCGAAGACGTGGAAGAGGGTTTCGCGGGCGCGGCTCATAGGGCCGGGATTTTACCCCGGCTGGCGGTGCAGGTCAGAACAGCTTTGCGATATGTGCGGACAGTCCTGTGGGATTGACGAAAGTGAGTTCGTACATGCCCGACAGGCCGGTGGCCTGCTCGTCGGTGAGGCCGGTGCAACACAGGATGAACTGGCTACGGTCGATGCCCAGGCGTTTCCTCAGTTTGAGGTACTTATCGATATCCTGACGGAACTCGCCCGTCTTGCATTCGACGCAGATGGGCGTGTTGCCGTCTACCAGGAAGAACACGTCGAGCTCGTGGAGGTCTTCGTTCGGAAAGACGACGGATAGATTGCGGGTGCATGAGAAAGGCCCCTCCTTCTGCTGGAAGAAGGCGAGGAGTTTCATCAGTGCAAACCACTCCAACCATTCGCCCGCAAAAAAGCTGCGGATGGCCGGGGCCGACTGGATGGTTGCGCGGCCGATCTTGTCCTGCTTCTGATAAAAATACTTGGCGAGAAAAGTGTGGTCGTAGAGGCGCTTGCAGAAGGCATTGATGGCTTGTCCGTCCTTCTGGCTGCGTTCGCCGAGCTTGAGGCTGAAATGCGGAACATCCTTCTGCTGGCCCCAGCGGATTTTCTCGACCACGTCGCCGAGGAGACCGTAGTTGTCGCCGATCTCGACCGCGATCTCGTCGAAGAAGCCGGTGGTATTGACCGCCTCAAGGCTTGGATGGACTTGAATCTGGCGACGCTGAAACCAGTTCACGATCTGCAGGTGCCATTCTTCGCTGGCCAGATGGTCCGTGTTGTGAATGTCGAGTGTCGCGAGCCGGGCTGCAGCTCCTGGCTGGGACGAACCCGCCGCCGCCGGTGCTTGGGCGGCGCGCAGGCGCTTGATTTCATCCTGCTGCGCGAAATATTGCTGCAGCACTTTCCGCACGAAGAGCACGGTGTCGTAAACCGGGACCGGATTTGCGCAGGCGGGGCAGTCGATCGATGCGCCGATCCGGTCGGTGGGTGCTTCGGCCACATGGCCGCACTTGTTGCATCGGAGAATCGCCATTTGGGCTGAAAATGAAAACGGGTTGGCTGATTATGCCAACCCGTTCCACGCGAGGCGACCCCAGAATGGTGGCCTATGCGGCTCCGTGATGTTCGCCGATGTATTGCTTGAGTACCGAGCGCAGTGCTGCGGTGTGTTCCTCGTCACCCTTTTCACGCGAGTGCTTGATGTCGTCGGCGATCATGTGGCGGATGCGTCGGTCGCCTTCCGGAGAGTGACATAGATAGCAGCCCATCTCCACCGCGAGCATTTCAGGTACATGCTCGTGTTCGGCAATGGCCAGGATTTCGTCTTCGCTCAGGTCTGAGAGTTCGATGCAGTCTTGCAGTGTCAACATGATGGCGTTCTCCTGCTGGCTTTCCATCGATGTTGCGGGAGGCCGGACGGTCGTCGTCAGATACGGTCTTCGATGGAAGGCAACCCTTATTTAAGTTCTTTTCGTGAATGAAATCACGGTTTATTTGAAGGAATTTTCATGCATGGCTTGATCGGTTTCGGCAATGGCATCTACGCGGTGGATTCGGGCTACACCGGGCCGGACGTGGCGGCAATCCACCTCATCGAGGAGGGCGGCCGGGCGGCGCTGGTGGATACTGGCAACAACGAATCCCTGCACCAGGTGCTGGCAGCGCTGGCCGAGACCGGGCTGACGCCGGAGGCGGTCGACTACGTGCTGCTGACCCACATCCACCTCGACCACGCCGGTGGCGCCGGGGCCTTCATGCAGGCCTTCCCCAATGCCAGGCTGGTGGTCCATCCCCGCGGCGCGCGGCACATGATCGAGCCGTCCAAGCTGTTTGCCGGCGTGTCGGCGGTGTACGGGCCGGAGCGTGCCAAGGAGCTTTACGGTGAGCTGGTGCCGGTGCCGGCGGAGCGCATCATCGAGGCTACCGAGAGGCTGGAGATCGATCTGGCCGGACGCAAGATCCGTGTCTTCGATACGCCGGGTCATGCGCGCCACCACGTGTGCTACTTCGACACCGCCAGCCGCGCCTTCTTCACTGGCGATACCTTCGGCCTGTCCTACCGGACCCTCGATGTGGACGGCCGCCCGAGCATCTTCCCGACCACTACGCCGGTGCAGTTCGAGCCGGACGCGATGCACGCGTCGGTTGCTCGCATGGAAGCCGAGCAACCGACGGCCATGTATCTGACCCACTATGCGCAGGTGCAGGACGTGCCGCGCCTGGCCGCCGACCTGCACCGCCTGATCGATGCCCATGTGGCCATCGCCGAGCGTCATGCGGCGGCCGGCACCGGCCGCAAGGCGGCGATCGAGGCGGACATCTGGGCGCTGGTCGGCGAAGAGGCGCAGCGCCAGGGCTGGACCGTGCCGGAAGCCGAGTGGCGGCGTATGTTGGCACTGGACGTGGAGCTCAATGCCCAGGGTCTGGACGTGTGGCTGGACGCCCGCGCCAAGGCGTGATCGATTGACGTGATGGCTGGCGCGCTGGACGGCTGGTCTGTCGGGGGCTGGACTGCAAAGGCGAGTTCATTCGCCCCTACGATTGGCCCAGGTCCGGATGTGAGCCGACTCGCCTGCACAGGTGGCTGAGTGCCTCCGCTCAGTTCGTCGCCGAAGTCGGCGCTTAACTGCACGGCCAGATGACCGTTCGGAATACGGCGAAGCATGTCGGCAACGGCGTCGCCGTGCTGGTGGCGGCGGATCGTGTCACCGAACAGTCCGGCGACCTGGACTGCCGGGTCGGGCACGAGCTCCGCTGAAATTCCCGCTGCCTCGAAATGGGCGAGGGTGATCCGGTCGCGCACGCCGACCGCGTGGGCGGCAGCCAGCTTCGCCAGGACTTCGCGGCGTAGTGCTGGCTCGGTCTGGTCCAGGCTCACGCCGCGAACGCCGGCGTAGATCACCCGCGCGGCAGGATGCCGGTCGTAGCGGGCGCTCAGCGGGCCAGCGTGTCGCCGAAGACCCGGTCCCACAGGGCGCGCACGCCGGCTGCCTGCTCGGCCACCTGCGCCCGCTCCACCCGAGATGCCTGGCTGTTGAGGCGCAGGCCGTGTTGCAGGCGGCGGTACTCCCGGTAGCTGTCGGCCACTGCGGCGGCTTCGTCGGCAGGGATCAGGCCGAGTTCGCCGGCCATCTTCAGCAGCGCGATGTTGCCCAGATTGCCGGTCAGGCTGGCGTGCTCATGGGCGTAGCCGAGGACCAGGTACTGGACGATGAACTCCACGTCGATCAGGCCGCCGCGGTCGTGCTTGAGGTCGAACAGCTCCGACTTGTGGCTGTGGGCATCCACCATCCGCTGGCGCATCGCCAGCACCTCTTCACGCAGCTTGGCCAGATCGCGGGGTTGGCGCAGCACCTCGATACGGATCTCTTCGAATTTGCGGCCGATCTCCCGGTCGCCGGCGCAGAAGCGGGCCCGCGTCAGGGCCTGGTGTTCCCACACCCAGGCGTTCTCCAGCTGGTACTGGCGGAAGGCTTCGAGGGACACCACCATCAGGCCCGAGTCGCCGTTGGGGCGCAGGCGCAGGTCGGTCTCGAAGAGCTGGCCGGCCGGGGTCTGGGCGGACAGCCAGGTGTTGGTGCGCTGGCCGAGGCGGGTGTAGACCTCGGCGGCCTCCGGGGCGTCGTCGTCATGGACGAAGACCATATCCAGGTCGGAGGCGTAGCCGAGTTCCTTGCCGCCCAGCTTGCCGTAGGCCAGTACCGCGAACTTCGGGTCGTCCCGGTGGCGGTTCTTGATCTTGCGCCAGCACATGGTGATGGTGAGGTCCACGATGATGTCTGCGAGTGCCGACAGGAAGTCGGCATGGCGCTCGACGGTCAGCTTGCCGGCGATGTCCTTGGTGAGCAGGCGGAACACCTGGGCGTGGTGCTGTTCGCGCATCAGGTCCATCTGGCGCTCCATGTCCGGCTCGATCTCGTCGAGCTGGTGGGCCAGATCGGTGCGGAAGGCCGGCAGGTCCAGTTCTTCCTCGAGGATGCGTGGGTCGAGGGCTTCGTCGAGGAGCAGCGGGTGGCGGTTGAGGAACTGGGCCGCCCACAAGGAGGCGCTGACCAGCTCGGCAACCTTGTGCAGGGTCTGTGGATATTGCTGCAGCAAGGCCAGGTAGGAGCCGCGCCGGCTGATCGCGTCGAGCATGTCTAGCAGGCGTTCAAAGGTAGCGTTCGGGTCGGCAGTCTCGGCGGCGGCCTCGATGACCCGTGGGATCAGCGGGTCGAAGCGCATCTTGATGCCGGGGGGCATCTGCTGGTAGCGGTTGCCGCTGCGCACTGCGGACAGGCGGCGCGCAGCGGCGGCCGGGTCGGGGTAGCCAAGGCGCTGGAACTCTTCGCTGCTGCGTGTCTCGTCGCAGGCAGTCGACCACAGGGTGTCGAGGTCGTGGCCGGCCTCGGTGGGGTCGCCGAAGACGCCGTTGAAGTGGCGGCCGACCATTTCCCGGTGATCGTCCAGTTCCACCAGCAGGGCCTCGTAGGAGGCGAAGCCCATTGCCTTGGCGATGATCGCCTGGTCCTCCGGGCTGGCCGGCAGATTGTGGGTCTGGGCGTCGTCCAGGTATTGCAGACGGTGCTCCAGGCGGCGCAGGAAATCGTAGGCCGCCGCCAGCTCGCGCTCCGCCTGGCGGGTGATGATGCTCCGCTCGGCGAGGCGGTCGAGCACCCTGAGGGTCGGCTTGATCTGCAGCGCGCTGTCGCGGCCGCCGCGGATCAGCTGGAAGACCTGGGCCAGGAACTCGATCTCGCGGATGCCGCCGGGGCCCAGCTTGACGTTGTTGGCCATGTCCTTGCGCGCCACCTCGCGGCGGATCTGCGCGTGCAGGTCGCGCATCGCGTTGATGGCGCCGAAGTCCAGGTACTTGCGGAAGATGAAGGGGCGGGCGATGGCCGACAGCTCGGCACCGCGGATGCCGGTCATCACGCGGGCCTTGATCCAGGCATAGCGCTCCCACTCGCGGCCCTGGGTGATGAAGTAGTTTTCCAGCATGTCGAAGCTGGCCACCAGCGGACCGGAGTCGCCGTTGGGGCGCAGGCGCATGTCCACGCGGAAGACCTGGCCGTCGCCGGTGAGGTCGTTGAGGGCCTGGATCACACCGCGGCCGAGCTTGGTGAAGAATTCGAAGTTGTCGATGATCTTCGGTCCGGCGGTGGCGCCGTCTTCCGGATAGACGAAGATCAGGTCGATGTCGGATGACACGTTGAGCTCGCGGCCGCCCAGTTTGCCCATGCCGATGATGATGAACTCCTGCTCGCGGCCGTCGGAGGACACCGGCACGCCGTGGCGGGCCACCAACTGTTCGCGCAGTACGTCGTGGGCGGTCTCGACGGCGATGTCGGCGAGCAGCGTCATCGTCTCGGTGACTTCCGTCAGGTCGGCCAGGCGCGCGATGTCGCGCACCAACACATGGCAGATCACCCAGGCCCGCAGCTTGCGCAGAACCGTCTTCAGGTTGTTGTCGTCCACTTTCTCGGCACGCAGGTAATCCCGCAGCGCGGTGGCGTCGAGGGGCGCGCCAATGCTGGCGGCGAGTGTCCCTGCCAGCCACGGGCGGCTGTCCAGCTGGCGACGCAGGAAGCGGGAGCTGGCGAGTGCAGTCTCGACGGGGGCAGGAAGAATGATGTTCGGTTCGGACATGGGCTGGGCCGATTGATAGAATACGGGACTGTTTATGTTCGCCCCGAGTTATGTCTGCCGGACTGATTTTCGTCAAGCCTGAAGCCGGATGCATTGCCCTCCGGCAACCTGTCCGGCCCGCCCCTGTCGGGGCTGAATCCGCCCGTAAGGGTGGCCTCCGTGCTGCACGTGCCTAAGTTTCTACGCTGGTTGCTACTCCATCTGCCCAGCGTGTGCGTGCGCCGGCTGGTGAGTGTCGGCTTGATCGTCTATTTTGTCGCCGGGCTGGGCTTTCTCGGCATGCGCCACGTGGTACTGCCGATGGTGCCAGCCTACCGCGGCGAGGTCGCCCAGCTGCTGTCCCGTTCCCTCGGCCTGCCGGTGGACATCGGCAGCCTGTCCGCCGACTGGCGCGGCTTGCATCCGCACCTGCAACTGGGCGGGCTGGTCATCAAGGACAGGGCCGGCCAAGCGGCCCTGAGCCTGAACCAGGTGGATACCGAAGTGGGTTGGTCATCGCTGCTGTTCATGCGCCTGCGCCTGCACCGGCTGGAGATCGAAGCGCCCGACCTGGCCATCCGGCGCCTTGCCGACGGGCGCATCTTCGTGGCTGGATTGCAGGTCAATACGGCCGGTGAATCCAGCGATTTTCCGGCATGGTTGCTCGACCAGCGCGAGATCGTGATCCGCAACGCGCGGGTGGAGTGGTCCGACGCGCTGCGTGGGGCCGAGCCGTTGAGCCTCGACAAGCTGTCCTTCCGCCTGGAAAACCACGGCGCCAGCCACCGTTTTGGCTTGGTTGCTCAGCCGCCGGCGCAGCTTGCGGCGGCCCTCGACGTGCGCGGTGAATTGCGCGGCCGCGATCCGGCCCGCCTCGACACCTGGAGCGGCGAACTCTATGCCGGCCTCGATTACGCCGATCTCGGTGCATGGCGGCAATGGGTCGATTATCCCCTCGATGCCGACGGTGCCGGTGGCCTGCGCGTCTGGCTGGATTTCGCGAAGGGCCGTTTCATGGCGCTGACCGCTGATTTCGCGCTGCGCGACGCCCATGCCCGCCTCGGCAAGGATCTCGACGACATCCCGCTGGCTCACGCCGAAGGCCGGCTGCGCTTCCGCAACGACAAGGGCGTCATCGAAGCCAGCGCCAAACGCCTGTCCTTGCAGACCCGCGATGGCCTGACGGTGGCGCCGACCGATTTCTTCCTGCGTCTGCAGGAGCGCCGCGGCGGCACGCCGAGCAAGGGTGAGTTCGTTGCCAATCAGCTGGATCTGGCCGCGCTGTCGGGTCTGGCCGGGCGGTTGCCTCTCGACGAGGACTTCCGCAAGCGCCTGGCCGAACTGGCTCCGAGCGGTACGGTGGCGCCACTTAACGTGAAGTGGAGCGGCGGTACCGACGGTGAGCCTGTCGCCACCTACGCGATGGACGCCACGTTCAGTCACCTGGGTATCGCGCCGGTGGGCACGTGGCCGGGCTTTGCCGGGCTGTCCGGGCGTGTGGAGGGCAACGACCGCGGCGGCCGCTTCACCCTGAGCGGCAAGGACGCCAGCGTCGATCTGCCGCGGGTTTTTCCTGAGCCGCGGCTGGTGTTCGCCGAGCTGGCGGCGGAGGGGGCCTGGAGCCACCCCGGCGGCGTGCTGGAGGTGAGCCTGGATAAGGTCGGTTTTGCCAACAAGGACGCCCGTGGTACCGCCTCCGGCCGCTATCGGGCCATGCCCAATACGCTGGGGGAAATCGACCTGCAGGCCCGCCTGTCGGAAGCCGAGAGCACCGCGGTGTGGCGCTACATGCCCAGCGTGGTGAACAAGGACGCCCGCGACTGGCTGCAGCACAGCCTGACCGGTGGCAAGGCACTGGACACGCGGCTGGTCCTGAAGGGCGATCTGGCCAAATTCCCGTTCCGCAACCCGAAGGACGGAACCTTCCGCGTCATTGCGCGGATCGCCGACGGTCGCCTGGACTATGCACCGGGCTGGCCGAAGATCGACGGCATCACCGGCGAGCTGATCTTCGAAGGCCCCGGCATGACCGTGAAGGCCCAGCGGGCCCATATCTTCGGTGTCGAACTGAAGGATGTGGCGGTTGTACTGCCGGATTTCGAGAACAACGATGTGCTGGGCATCCGCGGCGGCGCCGGCGGGCCGACACAGGACTTCCTGCGCTTCCTCTCCGAGAGCCCGATCGCCGGCAAGATCAACCATTTCACCGACCCTTTCCGCGCCGACGGCAGCGGCAGCCTGGACCTGCACCTGACTCTGCCGCTGCAGAAAATGGAGAACTCTCGGGTCAAGGGCGAATACCAGTTCACCCACAACCAGCTGCAGGTCGACCCGGCGATGCCGGTGTTCACCGAGGCGAGCGGGAGGGTGGCCTTCACCGAGAGCCAGCTGCAGATCAAGAGCGGCACCGCCCGCGTGCTCGGCGACCCGGTCAGCGTCGCCGGCGGCAGCCGCGCCGACGGCAGCGTGCTGATCAATGCCCAGGGCACCCTCAGCGCCCAGGCCCTGCGGCGCGAGCTGGACCTGCCGCTGCTTGACCACCTGTCGGGCTCTGCTGCGTGGAAGGGGGCGATCAGCGTGCCGAAGCAGGGCGGCGTGGCCTTCGTGCTGGACACGGGCCTGCAGGGGGTCAGCTCCAGCCTGCCCGAACCGCTCAACAAGTCAGCTTCCGCGGTGCTGCCCTTCCACTTCGAAATGCTCGCCAACCCCTCGGTCAATGGCGTGCCGGGCGGCGATACCCTCAAGCTGGCCGCCGGCCAGGCCTTCCAGGCCCAATTCCTGCGCCGCCGTGAAGGCAACCGCACGGTGGTCGTGCGCGGTGGCATGGCCCTCAACGAACCGGTGCGACTGGGCGATAAGGGCGTGCTGGTCAGCGCCACCGCCGACCGCCTGGATGCCGATGCGTGGCGCAAGGCGCTGGCCGGCAAGTCGGCGGCTGCTCCGGCCAACGGCAGCCAGGACAGCAGCGGCTTCCCGCTGTCCGGCCTGGCCCTGCGGGCCAGCGAGCTGCGCCTGCTCGGCCAGCGCCTCAACGACGTGACCCTGCGCGCGGTGATGGAGGAGGGCGGCTGGCAGGCCCGGCTGGCCAGCCGTGAGGCCAGCGGCGACGTAGTATGGCGCGATCAGGGCCGTGGCCGCCTGCAGGGGCGCTTCAAGCAGCTGTCTGTCGGCTCGGCCAGCGGCAAGGAGGCCGCCGACACCGCGTCCCGCACCGACGAGGAGCGCCTTTCCGAACTGCCCGGCCTGGACATCAGTGCCGACAGTTTCGTGCTGCGCGGCCACTCCCTCGGCAAGCTCGACCTGAAGGCCGCCAACCGCGGCGACCTCTGGCGGCTGGAGCAGCTCAGCATCGTCAATCCGGACGGCAGCCTGACTGGCGACGGCAGCTGGCGGCCGGGTAGCCGGGAGGAGACCCGCCTCAACTTCAAGCTCGACGTGAGCAGCGTGGAGAAGATGCTCAGCCGCCTCGGATACCCGGAGGCGGTCAGGCGCGGCAAGGCCCAGCTGGAAGGCGACGTGTCCTGGCGCGGGGCGCCCACGTCCATCCACTTCCCGACCCTGGGCGGCAAGCTGCAGGTCAATGTGGAAAGCGGTCAGTTCACGCAGCTCGAGCCGGGCGTCGGGCGTCTGCTCGGGGTGCTCAGCCTGCAGTCGCTGCCGCGCCGCATCACGCTGGATTTCCGTGACGTGTTTTCCGAAGGATTCGCCTTCGACCGTATTTCCGGTAGCATCCAGATGAACAACGGCGTGCTGCGTACCGATGACCTCGATGTGTTCGGCCCCGCGGCCCGTGTCTATATGAGCGGTGAGGCTGACTCAGTGCGGGAAACGCAGAACCTGCGGGTCAAGGTACAGCCCACGCTGTCCGAGTCGATCGCGGTCGGCTCCGCCATCGCGACCACCGGTGCCATCCACCCGGCGATCGGGTTGGCCGCCTATCTGGTGCAGAAGGTTCTGCGCGATCCGGTCGAGAAGCTGTTCAGCTTCGAGTACGCGGTGACCGGCAGCTGGTCCGACCCAAAGGTCGACAAGCTGGCGGTCAAGCCGCTCGCGACACCCCCTTAGTCCGTCTGCGAGGAGACGCCCATGACACAATCGCTTTGCCGCATCGCCAGCGTCCAGATGGTCTCCGGCCCCGACGTGGACGCCAACCTGGCCGATGCCGGGCGCCTGATCGCCGAGGCGGCCGAGGCCGGTGCGAAGCTCGTCGCGCTGCCCGAGTATTTCCCGCTGATCACCGCCGACGAGACCGCCAAGGTACGCATCCGCGAGCGGGACGACGGCAGCGGCCCGATCCAGACCTTCCTGCGTGACACGGCCCGCCGACACAAGGTGTGGCTGATCGGTGGCTCCTGTCCGATGGAAGCCTCGGTGTCCGACAGGGTCAAGAATTCGACCCTCGTCTACGACGACGAGGGCCGGCGCGTGGCCCGCTATGACAAGATCCACCTGTTCGGCTTCCGCAAAGGTGACGAGTACTACGACGAATCCGCCACCATCGAGGCCGGCAACGAGGTTGTCAGCTTCGAGGGGCCCTGCGGCCGCATTGGCCTGTCGATCTGCTACGACCTGCGCTTTCCCGAGTTTTTCCGTGCGATGGGTACCGTCGACCTGATCGTCCTGCCGGCGGCCTTCACCTACACTACCGGCAAGGCCCACTGGGAAATGCTGCTGCGCGCCCGCGCGGTTGAAAACCAGTGCTACGTGCTGGCCAGCGCCCAGGGCGGCAGGCACCCCAGCGGGCGGCGTACCTGGGGTGACAGCATGATCATCGACCCGTGGGGCGAGGTGCTCGCCCGCCTGCCGGAAGGCCCCGGCGTGATCGTCGCCGACCTCGATCCGGCGCGCATCGCCGATGTCCGCGCCAGCCTGCCGGCCCTGCAGCACCGCAAGATCGGCTGACCCGAAGAACACACATTTTCCCCGAGAGACCATGAGCAAGAATCCCCCGCCCAACCCCCTCAAGCTGGCCAGCAAACTGCTGCTGAAGCCCTACGACCTGGACTTCGAGGATCTCGACAAGGTTTTCGGCAAGCTGTTCCGCCACAAGCTCGACTACGCCGACCTGTACTTCCAGTACCACCGCTCCGAGGCGTGGAGCCTGGAGGAGGGCATCGTCAAGTCGGGCAGCTTCAACATCGAGCAGGGCGTCGGCGTACGCGCCATCACGGGCGAGAAGACCGCCTTCGCCTACTCCGACGACATCAGCCTGAAGGCCCTCAAGGATGCCGCCGATGCGACCCGCGCGATCGCCGACAGCGGTCGCCGCAAGACCCACAAGATCGAGGCCGTCAAGAAGGCGCCGCTGGCCCTGTACCGCGCAGACAACCCGCACGACTCCCTCGACGACGTGGCCAAGGTCAAGTTGCTGGAGCGCCTCGAGGCGATGGCTCGCGCCGAGGATGCGCGCGTCAAGGAAGTCATGGCCAGCCTGGTCGGCACCTGGGAGGTAGTGCTGGTGGCGCGCAGCGACGGCCATCTGGCCGCCGACGTGCGCCCGCTGGTGCGGGTGTCGGTGTCTGTGATCATGGAAGAGAACGGCCACCGCGAGCAGGGCTCCAGCGGCGGTGGCGGGCGTTACGACTACGGCTACTTCAGCGACGAGGTGCTGTCCGGCTTCGCCAAGGCGGCGGTTCATCAGGCGCGCGTCAATCTCGGTGCCAGCCCGGCGCCGGCCGGCACGATGACCGTCGTGCTCGGCAATGGCTGGCCCGGCATCCTGCTCCACGAAGCCATCGGCCACGGCCTGGAAGGGGACTTCAACCGCAAGGAAAGCTCGGCTTTCAGCGGCCGCATCGGCCAGCAGGTGGCGGCCAAGGGCGTCACCGTGGTGGACGACGGCACGCTGCAGGATCGTCGGGGCTCCCTGACCATCGACGACGAGGGCAATCCGACCCAGCGCACCGTGCTGATCGAGGACGGCATCCTGGTCGGCTACATGCAGGACATGCTCAACGCCCGCCTGATGGGCGTCGCGCCCACCGGCAACGGCCGTCGCGAATCCTTTGCCCACCTGCCGCTGCCACGCATGACCAACACCATCATGCTGGCCGGCCAGCACGAGCCGGCCGAGATCATCGCGTCGGTAAAGAACGGCCTCTATGCCGCCAACTTCGGTGGCGGACAGGTGGACATCACCTCCGGCAAGTTCGTTTTCTCCACCTCCGAGTGCTACCTGATCGAGGACGGCAAGGTCACCCGCCCGGTGAAGGGTGCAACGCTGATCGGCAACGGCCCCGACTGCCTGACCCGCGTGTCGATGATCGGTAACGACCTGCAGCTCGATCCGGGCGTCGGCACCTGCGGCAAGGATGGCCAGAGCGTACCGGTCGGCGTCGGGCAGCCCACCCTGCGTATCGACGGCCTGACCGTCGGCGGTACCGGCGCTTGAGCACGATGGAGCGGCGGCGCTTCCTGGCCCTGGCCGGGGTCTGCAGCAGTCTGGCGGTGAAGGGCGTGCTGGCAGCGCCCGCTCCGGCGGAGGCCGTCGGCAGTTCCAGCCTGGCCATTGCCATCAACAAGGCGGGGCGCCAGCGCATGCTGTCCCAGCGCACGGCCAAGGCCTGGCTGATGCGTGTGCTGGGTGTGCAGCCCGACCGGGCCGGCATCCTGCTGAGCCGTTCGGTGCAGCTCTTCGACCTGCAGATGACTGAGTTGAAGGCCATCCAGCCCAGCGACGACGTGCGCGCCGCTTTGCCGCCACTGGAGCAGGAGTGGGCCCGTTACCGGCCGCTGCTCAACGACCTCCGTAGCGATCCGAAGGCGGTGTGGACCAGCAGCGAGGCGGTGCTGACGGCCGCCCACAAGCTGACGCTGGCCTATGAAAAGAGCGCCGGCTCGCCGGCCGGCCAGTTGGTGAACCTTGCCGGACGTCAGCGCATGCTGTCCCAGCGCATGGCCAAGGCGTATTTTTTCCGCCAGCTCGGCGTCAATGCCGGCCCCGCCGGAGAGATGCTGGACGCGGCAGTCAAGGAATTCGCCAAGGCACACGAGACGCTGAAGGCCAGCCCGCAGAACACGCCGCAGATCAAGACCGAACTGGTGCTGGTGGAACAGCAGTGGTTCTTCTTCCGCAACGCATTGGGCCTCAACACCGCAGCCGACCAGAAGAAGGCTGCGGAGGTGGTCGGCTCGACCAGCGAACGCATCCTCGAGCAGATGGATCTGGTCGTCAGCCTTTATGAAAAGCTGGCCCGCGATGCGTAATCGGGCGCTTGCCCGCCTGCGGGGGGCGACCCTCGCCGCTGCTACCGTGTTGCTCGGCGCCTGTGCGACGCCGTCGTCCTCGCCACAGGCCATCCAGCGTCTCGACCCGGCTGAACTGGCCCGGCTCGAGGCGGCTCGTGCGGAACCGCCCTTGAGCCTCGACGAGATCCTGCGCCAGTCCCGCGCCGGCGTGCCGACCGCGACGCTGCTGGAAACCCTCAAGCGCACCGGCACCCGTCATGCGCTCAGCCCGTCGGAGGCGATCCGCCTGCGCGAGCAGGGCGTGGCACCCGAGGTGCTCGACGCGATCACCGCGGCCCAGGAACGCTGGGCTCGCGACCAGGCCACCGCCGACAAGGTCCGCCGCGACACCGAGCAGGCCGCCGCCCTCGACAAGGCGAAGGCCGACGCCGAGCGCTACCGCTTGCAGTCCCAGCCCTACTGGGACCCGTTGTGGCCCTATCCCTACGCCTATCCGCCGGGCTACCCGGGCTGGCGCGGTTACGGCGGCATAGGCTGGGGCGGGCGCCTGCGGCGCTGAGCCCGTTTCATTCCCCTTTCAGAAAAGCTGTAACTGCCGCTCATCGGCGGGCCGTGCCGGTGGCCGGAAGGCCGCTGTGTTGAGGCGCCGCCGCGAACGGTTGAGCCCCAGCCTTTCGACCAGCCGCTGCAGGCGCTGCTTGTAGAGATCGGCGAAGACACCCTGGCCGCGCATGCGGTGGCCGAAGCGCGTGTCGTACAGTTCACCGCCGCGCAGCTGGCGCAACAGGCTCATCACGTGCCGGGCCCGATCCGGGAAATGGCTGTCCAGCCAGTCGGCGAACAACTCCTTCAATTCGTAGGGCAGGCGCAGCAGCGCGTAGCCGGCGGTATCGCTGCCGGCCGCGTGGGCTGCTTCGAGCACCGCTTCCATCTCGTGGTCGTTGATGGCCGGGATCAGCGGCGCAAAGAGCGTGCCGACCGGCACCCCGGCTGCGCGCAGGCGCTCCATCGCCGCCAGGCGCCGGGCAGGCGTCGCTGCGCGGGGCTCCAGCTTGCGGGCCAGGGCCGGGTCGAGGGTGGTGATCGAGAACATCACGTGCACCAGGTCGTCCCGTGCCATGTCGGCGAGCAGATCCACGTCGCGTTCGATCAGCGCCGACTTGGTGACGATGGACACCGGGTGCCGCGTCTCGGCGAGGATCTCCAGCAACTGGCGGGTCAGGCCAAGGCGGCGCTCGACCGGCTGCCAGCCGTCGGTGTTGATGCCCAGTGCGATCGGCTCGCAGCGGTAGCCGGGGGCAGCCAGCTCGCGGCGCAGCACGGCCGGTGCGTCGGGCTTCCACACAATCTTGGTCTCGAAATCCAACCCCGGCGACAGGCCCAGGTAGGCGTGGGTCGGCCGCGCGAAGCAGTATGCGCAACCGTGCTCACAACCTTTGTACGGATTGACCGACTGGTTGAAGGGCACGTCCGGCGAGCTGTTGCGCGTGATCACCGACTTGGCCTGGTCAAGGATCAGCGTTGTTGCGGGGCTCTTGGACGGGGCCGCGTCGTCGTCGGCAGCGCTGGCGGAGCCTTCCCAGCCGTCATCGAAACCGTCGCGCCGCCAGGCGGCGAAGCGGTTGTCCGGGTTCAGGCGGCTGCCGCGTCCGCGGGGTGGGGCAGGCTTCATCAGAATGATTGTGTATAAAATTACAGTATATCTAGTCATTCCGATTTTGCCGACCAACGCGTTTACGCCTTTTTTATGTGGGCGGTGCAACAATTTGCTCCGTGTTCCCTTCGGGCGTCCCGACCGGCGCCGCGACCCATGCCCGTACCCTTCGGCCGCTTGCTGTTCGAATCGCAATCGGTGCGCTTCCGTTACCTGCTGGCTGTGCTCGCCTGCATGCTGGCGCTGGGCGTGGCCTTGCTGCTGCGCGATGTGCTCGACCTGGCCAACGCGGTGATGATCTTCCTGCTGGCTGTCGTGCTGGTGGCCAGCCGCCTTGGGCGTGGGCCGGCGGTGCTCACGTCCTTCGCCAGCGTGGCGCTGTTCGATTTCTTCTTCGTGCCGCCACGCTTTTCATTGGCGATCAGCCATAGCCAGTATCTGGTGACCTTCGTGGTGATGCTGGCGGTGTCGTTGCTGATCGGCCAGCTGACCGCCGGCCAGCGCCGCCAGGCCTATGACGCGGGCCGCCGGGAGCGCATCGTCCGTGCGCTGTATGACCTCGCCAAGCGTCTGGCCGGCGTGCGCCAGCCCGGCGAGGTGGACCGGGCGCTGCGGGACTTCATCGGCAAACAGCTGGGGGCGGGCGCGTGGCTGCTATTGCCCGATGGCGACGGTGCCCCGCAGGCGGAAAGCCTCGCAGCCGGCACGCTCGGCACGCTGGACATGCAGATCGGCCGCATGGTGCTCGACAGCGGCCGCGTCATCGAGTCGGGGGCGTCCGAGCGGCCTGGCCGGCGCCGCCATTTCCTGCCGCTGGCCGGGGCCGGCGAGGTGTGCGGCGTGCTGATCGTCTCGCTGGCCGAGGACGCGATCGACGAGCTGCCGCTACTGGAGGCCCTCACCTCGCTGGCAGCGACGGCGGTGGAGCGCCTGCACTTTGTTGCAGCCGCCCAGTCGGCGCAGCTGGAGGCGGAGTCCGAGCGGCTGCGCAGCTCCATCCTGTCGGCCCTGTCCCACGACGTGCGCACGCCGCTGACCGCCCTCTACGGCATGGCCGATTCCCTGGCACTGCTGCGCCAGCCCTTGCCGGATGAGGCGCGCGAACTGGCGGCGGCGATCCGCGAGCAAGCCCTGCGCGTAAACGGCATGGTGGACAAGCTGCTCGACATGGCCCGCCTGCAGAGCGGCCGCGTCAGCCTGCGCAAGGACTGGCAGTCCATCGAGGAAGTGGTCGGCTCCAGCCTGCAACTGCTGGGCCCGGCGATGGCCCGCCATCCGGTGCGCACCAGTGGCCTCGGCGAGCTGCCGCTGGTGCAGTTCGACGCGGTGCTGCTGGAGCGGGTCTTCTGCAACCTGTTCGAGAACGCGGCCAAGTACGCGCCGCCGGATACGCCGGTCCATGTCAGCGCCCGTGCCGGCGCCGACCTGCTCGAAGTGCAGGTCAGGAGCGGCGGCGACGGCTTCCCGCCGGACCGCCTGGAGCGGGTCTTCGAGCCGTTCGAGCGCGGCGGCAGCGAAGGGCCGGTGGCCGGCATGGGGCTCGGCCTGGCCATCTGCCGCAGCATCGTCGAAGCCCACGGTGGCACCATCCGCGCCTTCAATCCACCTGCGGGTGGCGGCTGCGTGGCCTTCACGCTGCCCCTCGGCACGCCGCCGGCCATTGATGTCGAAGCGCTGGAATCAGGAGTGTTGCCATGAGCGGTCCGCGGATCCTTGTTGTCGAGGACGAACGCCAGATCCGTCGCGTCGTGCGCTCGGCGCTGGAGTCCGAGGGCTATCGGGTGCAGGAGGCGGACAACTGCCGCCAGGCCCTGATCGAGGCTGGCAACGGCCGGCCCGAGCTGGTGATCCTCGACCTCGGCCTGCCGGATACCGACGGTGCCCACTTCGTGCAGGACTTCCGCAGCTGGTCGTCGGCGCCGGTGCTGGTGCTGTCGGCCCGCTCCACCGAGCACGACAAGATCGACGTACTCGACGCCGGCGCCGACGACTATCTGACCAAGCCCTTTTCCATCGGTGAGCTACGGGCCCGCGTGCGCGCGCTGCTGCGGCGTGGGCGCACCAATGCGGAGGCCGAGGCGGCACAGGTCGGCTTCGGCGACGTGGAAGTGGATTTCTCCCGCCGTCTGGTCAGCCGCAGAGGAGAGGCGGTCAAGCTGACGCCCATCGAATACCGCCTGCTCGCCGTGCTGATTGCCCACGCCGGTCAGGTGATGACCCACCGCCAGCTGCTGCGCGAGGTGTGGGGCACAGCCTCCACCGACAGTAACCATTACCTGCGAATCTATGTCGGGCACCTGCGCCACAAACTGGAGAGCGATCCGGCGCAGCCCCGTCATTTTCTGACCGAAACTGGAGTGGGTTACCGCTTCCAGCTCTGAAACCCGCGGCCACCGCTTCAGTCCTTCCGGAGTCCTGCATGAGCCAAACCGACAGTCATTCCCGTTCCGGCCTGGTTGGCCTCGCCCTCGCTGCGTTGGGCGTGGTCTATGGCGACATCGGCACCAGTCCGCTGTATGCCTTCAAGGAAGCCTTCACCGGCCCCCACGGTATCGACCCCTCCGAGGTCAATGTGCTGGCCGCGCTGTCGGCCTTCTTCTGGGCCGGCCTGCTGATCGTCTCGATCAAGTACGTGTGGGTCGTGTTGCGCTTCGACAACGAAGGGGAGGGGGGCGTGCTGGCCCTTACCGCGCTGGCCCAGCGGGCCTCCCACCGGCCGCGTTGGGCGATGATCGCGGTAGGCTGCGGCATCTTCGCCGCCGCGCTGTTCTACGGCGACGCCATCATTACCCCGGCCATCTCGGTGCTGTCGGCGGTGGAGGGTCTCAGTGTCGCCACCCCGCAGTTCGAGCACTACGTGGTGCCGATCACCGTCGGCATCCTGGTCGGCCTGTTCATGATCCAGAAGCACGGCACCGGCCGGGTCGGACAATTCTTCGGGCCGATCACCGTGGTGTGGTTCCTGGCCCTCGGCGCCCTCGGCGTCGGCAGCATCCTGCAGACCCCCGAGGTGCTGCGCGCCATCGATCCGCGCTACGCCCTCCAGTTCGCCATCGAGCGGCCTCACACCGCCTTCATCCTGCTGTCGGCGGTGTTCCTGTCGCTGACCGGCGGCGAGGCCTTGTACGCCGACATGGGCCACTTTGGCGCGCGGCCGGTGCGCCTCGCCTGGTATGGCCTGGTGTGGCCGTCGCTGGTGCTCAACTACTTCGGCCAGGGAGCCCTGGTGCTGCGTTCGCCGGTGGCCATCGAGAACCCCTTCTACCTGCTCGCACCGGACTGGTTCCTGCTGCCGCTCGTCGGCCTCGCCACCATTGCGACGGTGATCGCCTCCCAGGCCACCATCACCGGCGCCTATTCCATGACCCTCCAGGCCGGCCGCCTGGGCTACCTGCCGCGCCTGCGCATCCTGCACACCTCCGACACCGAGAAGGGCCAGATCTACATCCCCAGCGTCAATTGGCTGATGCTGGTGGCGGTCATCGTGCTGGTGCTGCAGTTCCGCTCCTCCGGTGCGCTGGCGGCGGCCTATGGCATCGCCGTGTCGGGCACCATGATCATCACCACGCTGCTTACCGCCTTCATCCTGCTGATGGCCGAGGGCCGCGTCCGCGTCGGCCTGCTCGCCGCGCTGGCGCTGTTTGGTTTCTTGGAGCTCCTGTTCTTCAGCTCCAACCTCACCAAGCTTGGCGAGGGCGGCTGGCTGCCGATGGCCCTCGGCGCGACGATCTTCCTGCTGCTCACCACCTGGAAGGAGGGCAGCCTGCTGCTCGCCAACCAGCGCTGCAAGATCGACGTGCCGATGGCCGGCTTCGTGCGCGGCCCGCTGCCCGACGTGCCGCGGGTCTTCGGCACCGCCGTGTATCTCACGTCGGAACCGAGCCTGGTGCCCAGCGCGCTGTTCCACAACCTCAAGCACTACAAGGTGATGCACGAGCGCATCATCTTCCTGCACGTGGTCAATGAAGGTATCCCGCGGGTAGACGATGCCGAGCGGGTGGCCGTCACCCAGCTGGCGCCGGGCCTCTACAACGTCGATGCGCGTTTCGGCTTCCGCGAGGAGCCCGACCTCCCCGCTGCGCTGGCCCTTGCCGCCAAATACGGTCTCGAACTGGAGGAGATGACCACCACCTACTTCGTCGCCCGCGCCCGCATCGTCGATGGCCCGGGGGCCATGCCGCGTTGGCGCTGCGGCCTGTTCGCCTGGATGATGCGCCAGTCGGAAGGGGCAGCCAGCTACTTCAAGCTGCCGGCCAACCAGGTTGTGGAACTGGGCACCCAGGTCATGCTGTAAGGCCGCCATGGCTTCCGGGCGGGTGCATCGGCTAGAATCGACGGTTCATATCAAGCAGCCGACAGGATTCACCATGCATTCCGCCTCGAAAGCCCATATCGACGACGTCCGGATCAAGGAGATCAAGGAACTCGCCCCGCCCGCCCATGTGCTGCGGGAATTCCCCGCTTCGCCGAAGGCTGCGGAAACGGCCTTTGAGGCGCGCAGCGCGATCCACCGCATCCTGTTCGGCGCCGACGACCGCCTGCTGGTCGTCATCGGCCCCTGTTCGATCCACGACACCGATGCGGCGATGGAATACGCCCGCCGCCTGCAGGCCGAGGCCGAGCGCCTCAAGAACGACCTGCTGGTGGTGATGCGCGTCTATTTCGAGAAGCCCCGCACCACCGTGGGCTGGAAGGGTCTCATCAACGACCCGCAGCTCGACGGCAGTTTCCGCATCAACGACGGCCTGCGCCTTGCCCGCAAGCTGCTGTCCGACGTGAACGACCTCGGCCTGCCGGCCGCCACCGAGTTCCTCGACATGATCACGCCGCAATACGTGGCCGACCTCATCGCCTGGGGCGCCATCGGCGCACGCACCACCGAGAGCCAGGTGCACCGCGAGCTGGCCTCCGGCCTGTCCTGCCCGGTGGGCTTCAAGAACGGCACCGACGGCAACATCCGCATCGCCGTGGACGCCATCAAGGCCGCCCAGTCGCCGCACCACTTCCTGTCCGTCACCAAGGCCGGCCACTCCGCCATCGTCAGCACCACCGGCAACGAGGACTGCCACCTGATCCTGCGCGGCGGCAAGGGCCCCAACTACGACGCCGCCAGCGTCGACGCCGCCTGCAAGGAACTGGCCGCCTCCGGCGTCACCGGCAAGCTGATGATCGACTTCTCCCACGCCAACAGCAGCAAGCAGCACAAGCGCCAGGTGGACGTGGCCCGCGACGTGGGTGGCCAGATGGCCGCCGGCGACGACCGCATCATCGGCGTGATGGTCGAGTCCCATCTCAAGGAAGGCCGTCAGGACCTCAAGCCCGGTGTCGAGCTGGAATACGGCAAGAGCATCACCGACGCCTGCATCGGCTGGGAAGACAGCCTCATCGTCCTCGATGTACTGGCCGACGCCGTGCGCCAGCGTCGTGTGCAGCGCGCCGTGCCCGAATAAGTCCTGTTCTGACCGCACTTTCCGACGGCGCCGCGAGGCGCCGTTTCTTTTTTGCATGCCGCACACTTTGTCGGGAATCTTTACACCGCCCGAGCAGCACCCCCGCCAGACCGTCGGCGCAGCGCATCAACGGCTTAGGAATCAAGCAATTAAAACTCACTGCCCGGATTGGTAGGTTAATTGCTAAACCCCTCGCAGACGACGGTCCGCATCGAAACCGGCCACTGGCCTGGTCTTTCTCGCGAGTGTGAATGCCGTGCGCTTCCTGCTGCTGCTCATCGTGCTGTTGCTGGCTTCGCCGCTGTCCGGGTGCGGTGGCGGTACGTCGCCCGATCAGCGCGACAGCGAGCAGGCCCTCCGCAAGGTCGCCGTCGCCGATCTGCCGGCCCTGTCCGATTGTCTCGGGCGCATCAGCAAGCACCTCAATACCGCCGGTGGCCAGGAACAGCTGGGTATTTCCTGCGCGGTGGGTACCTATGTCGGCCGCAGCACCAGCGGCTACGACTGTTCCCTCAAGGTGGATGTGGAGCCCGCCGAGCTGCGCCTCACCATCCAGGACAGGGAAATCTCCATCCCCCTCGGCGCGACTGCCTACAGCGCCGACGGTCGCCCGCACATGAACGTGGAAGACGCCAGCCTGCCTGGCCAGCCCGGCTTTCAAGCCGTGCGCTATGTGGCCGGCAGTGCCGACGAGGCGCTCACCGAATCCCTGACCTTGCGGCTCGGCAATGGCACGCCGCGCCTGCCATCGATGATTTACCAAAGCGTAAGGAACAACAAAGCCCAGAACACCGTATGCAATTTCGGCCGCTGACGGTCGATCGCCACCGCCGGTTGCCAAGCTGAATCCAGCCAAGGAGGGAATATGCGTCTGAATTCGTCATCTCCATGCTTGCCCCGTCTCCTGCGTGGCGTCGCCCTTGCGATGGCCGTCAGCATCAGTGCCCCGGCGCTTGCCACCCTCGCCACCTACCAGACCCAGGGCAACTTCAATGCCGCCATCGCCGGCCTCACCGCCACCACCACCGACTTCGACGGTATCGCGCCGGGCACCAGTTACCCGCCGGGCAGCGGGCCGGCCGGCTCTGGCTTCACCGTCGGCCTGACCGCGGGCAGCGTCAGTTCCGGTTTCAACCTGCCGACCGTGGGGAGTGTGTTCTGGACCACCTCCGGCACCCATTACCTCGGCCTCGACAACCCGGATACCGCCTTCGAGTCCGGCGACGCGCTGGTTTTCAGCTTCCTGTCCCCGGTGCAGGGCTTCGGCCTCTACGTGGTGGGCGGGCGCGACCTGCTGGACATCCAGGCCGGGGCGGTGACCCTCACCGTCGATGGCGCAACCCTCGCCATCTCGTCCATCGACTATCTCACCAGCGGCAATGGCGATTACGCCTTCTTCCTCGGCTTCGCCACCGACGACGGCAGTACCTTCAGCAGCGCCACGCTGACCGTGGGCGACGGCTCGGGCGTGATCCCGGTGACGGTGGATGACGTCACGCTCGCCAGTACCCGCAACGGCGGAAACACCGTGCCGGAGCCGGGCTCCCTGTTGCTGGTGGCTACCGCGATTGGTGCCGCCTTACTGCGTGTGCGTCGCGCCCGCAGTTGATTCACGATCCACCCCAAGGAGATGATCATGAAGAAATTGACCCACGGCCTCCTCGCCACCGCCGTCATCGCCAGCCTGGGCGGTTTCGCCACCGGCGCCTCGGCCCAGGCGGAGCCCTTCATCGGCCAGATCATGTGCGCCGGCTTCAACTTCGCACCGCGGGGCTGGGCCGAGCTCAACGGCCAGCTGCTACCGATCGCCACCAACACCGCGCTGTTCTCCCTGCTCGGCACCACCTACGGCGGAGACGGCCGCGTCACCTTCGGTTTGCCCGATATGCGCGGCCGCACGCTGCTGCACGCCGGTATGGGGCCCGGCCTCAGCAACCGGGATCAGGGTGAGGCCGCCGGTACGGAAAACCAGACACTGGTCGTGTCGAACCTGCCCCCGCACACCCATCAGGTCGCACCGCTGGGCAGCGGCGCCGATGCCACTGCGGTGTCGCCGGCCGGCGCGATGCCGGCCTCCAAGGCGCGCACCACGCTGTACACCGCCAGCGGCCCGGCGCTGCCGATGGCGGCCACTACCAGCAGTGCCACCGGCAGTGGCACCCCTTTCAACAATATGCAGCCCTATCTCGTGGTGAAGTGTTTCATCGCCCTGGAGGGTATCTTCCCGTCGCGGAACTAGGCGTCTCGACCGCGCGCCCGCCGCCCGAACGGCGCCGCAAGGCGCCGTTTCTCCATGGGTGGCGCTCAGCCCTGGCGGGCCGACTCGGACGGTAGCTCGCCGAACATCCGCTTGTAGTCCCGCGCGAACTGGCTCATGTGGGTGAAACCCCAGTCGTAGGCCACGCTCGATATCGGCCGGCGGCCCTCGCCGTAGCGCAGCTCGCGACGCACCTCGTTGAGGCGCAGGCTGCGCATGTAGGCCAGCGGCGGCAGGCCGGTGATGTCCTCGACGCAGTTCTGCAACGCCCGCCGGCTGACGTGCAGATGAGCGCACAGCTCCGGGATCGCCGGCGGCTGCTCCGGGTGGTCGAGGACGAAGCGGCGCAGCTTGTCCACCAGCTGCTGATGCTGCAGGCGCGTGCGGCTCGCCGTGGCCGGCTGGCTGTGCTGGCCGGTGAGCATCGCCGCCAGCGCGTCGAAGATGCGCAGCTGCAGTTCTTCCGCGGTATAGCCCTGGCTGGCCGCCGGGCCCTCAGCGTCGGCGAGGATGCCGGCCAGTGTCGCGCACAAGGCCTCCTTGTGGCCGGGGGCCAGGTTGCGCACGTCGCCCTGTTGCAGCAGGCGGTCCAGATCCTGGTGGGCGGTGTTCTCCAGGTAATCCGCAAAGGCCAGGCGGTCCACCACGATGCCGAACAGATTGAAATCCGGCGCGGTGATCAGGTCGAACTCGGCGCCGCCGTCGCGCACGCACACCGCCTGCGACGCCAGCGCCTTGCCGCCCATCGCCATCATGCCGTCGTGCGCGGCCGGAATGCCGAACCACACCGAACGCGGCCAGGCGGCGCAGGTCTGGCGCAGCTGGCGGTTGGCGCTCTCCACGAAGACCTGGGTCTTGGGCAGCCACAGCTCCGTCACGCTGCCCTCGAAGTGGCCCGGCGACAGCTGGTCGTAGCGCTGGTCCCACTGGGACAGGTTGTGGGCCTGCTCGTCCGCATCCCGCGACCGCGTGACGCGGCGCAGGGGACGAACGCGGTCGGACGGGGCGGCGGGATGGAAGGTCATGGGGGTGTCCTGCGGATGAGTCATGGATGCTGCGAAGCAAGCCGCGTACCGCTGGCATCTTCCTTGCCGGAGGGGCTTGTCACTGCTGGTGCAGGGTAGGGCAGGGGGCGCCGCTGGCGTGCCGCAGGCGCGTGGGCAAAGCCCCGCCGGCCCCCCGGTTGGTGCATTGCAGCAGGGGTTGGCACAGGGCTGGTGCGCGTTTTGGGCTGCGTGTTGCAGGTGTATTGCAGTTGTGCCGAATCTTGCTATTGCGGTGCTGAAACTTGCTACGTGCCACTCCGCCCGCTGATCCACGATTCACCCATCGACCCCTTAGGAGTGAATCATGAGCGCAACAAAGCAGTCCTCGCCGGCGCTGTCGGCCACCCTTGGCACCTGGCAGCTGTGGGGCATCGCCGTCGGGCTGGTGATCTCCGGCGAGTACTTCGGCTGGAGCTTCGGCTGGGCCTCGGCCGGCACCCTCGGCTTTCTGGTCACCACCATCATGGTGGCCATCATGTACGGCACCTTCATCTTCAGCTTCACCGAGCTGACCGCCAGCATCCCCCACGCCGGCGGCCCCTTCGCCTACAGCTACCACGCCTTCGGCCCCACCGGAGGCTACCTGGCCGGCATGGCCACGCTGATCGAGTTCGTCTTCGCCCCGCCGGCCATCGCGCTGGCCATCGGCGCCTACCTCAACGTGCAGTTCCCGTCCCTCGACCCGAAGATCGCGGCGACCGGGGCCTATATTGTCTTCATGGGCCTCAACATCGTCGGCGTGACCATCGCCGCCACCTTCGAGCTGTTCGTCACGCTGCTCGCCATCTTCGAGCTGCTGGTGTTCATGGGCGTAGTGGCGCCGGGCTTCTCGATGGACAACTTCGCCAAGGGCGGCTGGAGCGGCGCGGACAGCTTCTCCCTGGCGGCGATCCCCGGCATCTTCGCGGCGATCCCCTTCGCGATCTGGTTCTTCCTCGCCATTGAAGGCGTGGCCATGGCCGCCGAAGAAGCCAAGGACCCCAAGCGCTCCATCCCCATCGCCTACACCGGCGGCATCCTGACCCTGGTGGTGCTGGCGGTCAGCGTGATGGTGTTTGCTGGCGGCGTGGGCGACTGGACCAAGCTCGCCAACATCAACGACCCGCTGCCCCAGGCCATGAAGACCATGGTCGGCGAATCCAGCGGCTGGCTGCACATGCTGGTGTGGCTGGGCCTGTTCGGGCTGGTCGCCTCCTTCCACGGCATCATCCTCGGCTACTCCCGCCAGATCTACGCCCAGGCCCGCTCCGGCTACCTGCCGGGCTGGTTCGGCAAGGTCCATCCGCGCTTCAAGACCCCGCACCGGGCCATCATCGCCGGCGGCGTGGTGGGCATCGCGGCAATCTTCAGCGACGAATGGCTGTCCTTCGGCGGCCAGAGCCTCACCGCCAACATCGTCACCATGTCGGTCTTCGGCGCCCTCCTGATGTACGTCCTCAGCATGGCCGCGCTGTTCAAGCTGCGCGCCACCGAACCGCGCCTGGCCCGTCCCTACAAGGCCCCGTTCTACCCGCTGTTCCCGGCCATCGCGCTGGCCGGCGCGCTGATCTGCCTGGCCACCGTGGCCTGGTTCAACCCGCTGCTGGCCGGTGTCTTCGTGCTGATCCTGGCCCTCGGCTACGGTTACTTCCAGCTCACCCACAAGCAGCGCGAAGCGGCCCCCATCGCGGCGCTGGCCGCCGAAGCCGAGTAAGGCACGCCCCCGGAGTCTTCGACCATGAGCTACACCTGCACCCTCGGCCTGCGCCGCTACGCCTTCGGCGACCTGAAGAACCTCCTCGCCAAGGCCAGCCCGCTCCGTTCCGGCGACATGCTGGCCGGCGTGGCTGCGGCCACGGAAGAGGAGCGCATGGCGGCCCGCATCGCGCTGGCCGATGTGCCCCTCGCGCGCTTCCTGCAGGAAGCCGTGGTGCCCTACGAGGACGATGAGGTCACCCGCATCATCCTCGACGACCACGACGCGCTGGCCTTCGAGCCGGTGGCGGGCCTGACTGTGGGCGAGTTCCGCGACTGGCTGCTGTCCGACGCCGCCGACGCGGACAGCCTGCAGGCCCTGGCGCCGGGCCTGATGCCCGAGATGGTCGCCGCGGTGAGCAAGCTGATGCGCAACCAGGATCTGATCCTGGTGGCTGCCAAGTGCTGCGTGGTGACGCGCTTCCGCAACACCCTCGGCCTGCCCGGCCGGCTGGCGGTGCGCCTGCAGCCCAACCACCCGACCGACGATCCGAAAGGCATTGCCGCCTCCATGCTCGACGGCCTGCTTTACGGCGTCGGCGACGCGGTGATCGGCATCAACCCGGCCACCGACAGCCTGCCGGCGATCACCGCGCTGCTGCGCCTGATCGACGAGTTCCGCGAGCAGTACGACGTGCCGACCCAGAGCTGCGTGCTGACCCACGTCACCAACACCCTCCGCGCCATCGACAAGGGCGCGCCGGTGGACCTGGTGTTCCAGTCCATCGGCGGCACCGAGGCGGTGAACCGTAGCTTCGGCGTGACGGCCGCGCTGCTCGACGAGGCCAACAGGGCGGCCCGCCAGCTTGGGCGCGGCAGCGTCGGCAACAACGTGATGTACTTCGAGACGGGGCAGGGCAGCGCCCTGTCCGCCAACGCCCACCACGGCGCCGACCAGCAGACCCTCGAAGCCCGTGCCTACGGGCTGGCGCGGCGCTACCAGCCTTTGCTGGTGAACACCGTGGTCGGCTTCATCGGCCCGGAATACCTCTACGACGGCAAGCAGATCATCCGCGCCGGGCTGGAGGACCACTTCTGCGGCAAATTGCTCGGCCTGCCGATGGGCTGCGACATCTGCTACACCAACCATGCCGAGGCCGACCAGGACGACATGGACACCCTGCTGACCCTGCTCGGCGTGGCCGGCATCAATTTCATCATCGGCGTGCCCGGGGCCGATGACATCATGCTCAACTACCAGAGCACGTCCTTCCACGACGCCCTCTACCTGCGCCGCCTGCTCGACCGCCGCCGCGCGCCGGAATTCGAAGACTGGCTGGAACGCATGGGCATCGCCGACTACCAAGGCGAACTGCTGCCCCAGGGCGACACCCAACCGCTGCTGGCCCTGGCCGGCCGGCTGTAAGGAGGAGGGCCCATCATGAGCAAACCCACCATCGTCACCCCCGACCCCTGGCTGCGCCTGCAGAGCCTGACCCGTGCGCGGGTCGCCCTTGGCCGCTGCGGCGTCAGCCTGCCGACCCGCGAGGTGCTGCGCTTCGGCACCGCCCACGCCCAGGCCCGCGATGCGGTGCACCAGGCGCTGGACGTGCAGGCCCTGCAGGGCGAACTGCACGAGGCCGGCTTCAACACCCTCGCCGTGCACAGCCAGGCGGCCGACCGCGGCGTGTATCTGCGTCGCCCCGACTGGGGCCGCCGCCTCGCGCCGGACAGCGCGGCCCATCTCGCGCAGCAGGCGCCGTCCCTGTGGCCGGCGGCGCCCAAGCTGGCCATCGTGGTGGCCGACGGCTTGTCGTCACTGGCCACCCGCAGCCACGCGCAGCTCTTGCTGGAAGCGCTGCTGCCCTACTTTCCCGAGCTGCGGACGCTGCCGGTGGTTGTCGCCACCCAGGCCCGCGTCGCGCTGGGCGACGAGATCGGCCACATCCTCGGCGCCGAGCAACTGGTGATGATGATCGGCGAGCGGCCGGGCCTGTCGTCGCCGGACAGCCTGGGCCTCTACCTCACCGCCCACCCGCGCCCCGGCCTCACCGACGCCAACCGCAACTGCATCTCCAACGTGCGGCCCGAAGGGCTGCCCTACGCGGAGGCCGCCCGCAAGCTGGCCTTCCTGATCGCCGGCGCGCGCCGCCTCGGACGCAGCGGCGTGGACCTGAAGGACGACAGCGACGGCCACGCACTGCTGGCAGGCGACGCCGATCCGCCCGTGCTGGCCGCCGCGCCGCCCGCCTGAACCTCGGCGCGGCCCTGTGCCGGGGCAGCGCCCAAACCCGTTTCGCCGTACCCCCTATTGATTCACTTCAAGGAGATCGTCATGCCCGCAGCAACCCATCGCGCCCTGCGCACTGCGCTTCCCCTCGCCCTGGCGGGCGCCTGCCTGGCCACCGCCATCCCCGCCGCAGCCGCCGACGGCGAATCCGCGTGGACCGTGCCGGTCAGTGTCAGCTTCGTCAGCGACTACATCTTCCGCGGCCAGTCCCAGAGCTGGGGCAAGCCGGCCCTGCAGTTCAGCGTCGAGGCCGACCACGCCTCCGGCGCCTACGCAGGCTTCGCCGCGTCCAACGTGTCCGACCACTGGCTGCCCGGCGCCGCGGTGGAGATGGACTTCTACGGCGGCTTCCGCGGCAAGGTCACGGAGGCCGTCGGCTACGACGCCGGCCTGATCTACTACACCTACCCGGGCGCCAACTGGCACGACTCCGCCTTCGACGGCTACAACCGCTCCAACAGTCTCAACACCGCCGAAGCCTACGTGTCGGTGAGCTACGACTGGCTCAGCTTCAAGACCGGCCGCACCCTCACCGAATACTTCGGCTGGAGCACCAACAACTCCCCGGTGAACGGCGGCTTCTACGGCGACGCCAATGCCGGCGTTACCGGCAGCACGCGCGGCTCCTACTTCTACGAACTCAACGCCGCCCGCGACGTGGCCGAAGGCTGGAACCTCAGCGGCCAGATCGGCCGCCAGGTCATCGCCAACTCCAGCGGACTCGACATCAACTACTACAAGCTCGGCATCACCCGCAGCCTGCCCGACGGCTGGAGCGCCGGCGCCTTCTACTCCGCCTCCAGCGAACCCAACGCCTACAAGCACTTCCTCAGCCTGAGCGACACCACCTCGTACTCCGACATCGCCAGGAAGAAGTTCTTCGTCAGCATCGCAAAGTCCTTCTAACAGGCGTGCACGTTGATCGTGCACACGTGCACGCTCACCGTGCACCGCTGTGAGATCAACGTGCACCGGTGCACGATCAACTTTGAGCCGTGCACGCTCAACATTGGCGCGTGCACGATGAACTACGGTCGGTGCACGGTGATCGTGCACCCGTGCACGATCAAGTACGGGCCGTGCACGTAGAGCGCGCAGCGCTGCAACATCAACATTGGGGTGCCGAAGGTCTTCTTCGGCGCCCCAATGTCCGTCCACGCACCGCCCCGAAAGAGCCCACTGTGGGCTGCGCAGGGATTTTTCAAAAAATCTCCATGTCATGGATTGCGCCACGTTAATGCGAATGTAATATGTCGCGGCGGCACTCCGCTTCTTCGCATTCATCGACAGGAGAATCCATGGCAACCGTTCTGAACACCCGCATCCCACCGCAAACCGTCCAGGCCGACATCGACGCCTTCGTCGGCCTCAAGGGCATCATCGGCTACACGCCGGTCAACCAGGACTATTCCCTCGACGCCGTCGGCCGCCTGCACGACGCCCTGCGCAAGGCCCAGGAAACCGAGATCCACGCCCAGAACGCCCTCGCCGCCGCCCGCGACGCGATGGACGCCATCGAACGCGACTTCCACGACGCCATCCTCGGCGTCAAAAGCCAGGTCAAAGCCCAGTTCGGCCCCGACTCGGATCAGGTGGCGGCGCTGGGACTGAAGAAGAAATCCGACCGCCGCCGCACCCCGACACGGGCTGGGAAGGATGTACCCAGCACGGCGTGAGGCTCGGTTGTTGTTGAGCGCTCAGTGAATGAAGAAAGGCCCGGCGGATTGCTGGGCCTTTCTTGATTGTGCGGGTGGGGCGTGGGAGACCGGATATGCGAGTGACGTGGTGCATAGTGCGGTGGCGGGCGTCGGAGGATGATTTGGGCTGTAGAGGGAGGGAGCGTTTCGGCCAGAGAGGATGGTTGAGAGGGAATCGGCTAAGGACAAGGCCCGGCCAGGAGCGGCCGAGCGTCATCCGATCCAGATAGCCGTCATTTGGGTTGGGCGGTATGCTCTAAGCCTACGTTTCATATTATCGGATCAACCCACTATGCCGATGACTGCTACTTTTTTTTATTTTGCCTTGCGCATACGTCCTGATTCTAAACAGTAACTTGCCGAACATGTTATTCGGCATTCCGATGTTATGCGGCAGAACTGTCGCCCTAAAAAAGTTAGACATCACTCCAATGCCGACATCCTGAATCGCCCCGGGTTTCGCGGAGGCCATTTGGTTTAAGTCAGGCCATGACAGCCTGAGCGGTTTGACTGCGGTAATAGTTTGCCTCAGCTTCAGCCGGCGGCATGTAGCCAATAGGGGCGAGCA
>JAFEDI010000012.1 GCA_018241725.1 Pseudomonadota bacterium
CCAGCGTCAGGTCGGCGACCACCAGGTCGGACATCAGCAGTTCCTGGAACATGTCGGTGCGGATGTCGCCCGCGCGCTGTTCGCGGTCGGCGCGGATGACCTCGAAGCCGGCGTCCGCCAGCGCCGGCGCGATGTAGTCGTCGTACACGCGGTTGAAGTCGATCGGCTGCCCGTCGGGTCCGGGCTTGGTGCCGAAGGGCATCGCGACGAAGGCGTGAGGTTTCATCGATTTCTCAACGGTACTCGGGTTTACCTTCCGCCCTGTGTGCTGCGTAGATCGTGGTGAAGGCGACGCCAATGTCTATTGGTCGCTGGTGTGTGACGGGTCGAGCGCGATTCGAACGCGCATCTTCCTGGGGAGGCTATCCTACTTTGGAAGATCGACCCTGCGAGATGACTGAGCGATGCCATTTGTTTTTAGGATTGGTCCATTTCTCCTTTCGGGTAGAAAACGCCGAGGACAGGCCATTGTCGTTGATGAATGTCATTAGTTTTTCTAGCCATTCGCGGTTTCCTGCATGTACTGACTCCCGGGCGACCATGTCATAGAGTCGAATGCTGACCGCTGGCACGCGCGGTGTCGATGCCATACTGATACATGCACGCCGCTTGAACTCGAGATCCATCTTGATACCTTCAAGCAAGATCGTCATCGCCAGTTCAAACTGTCGATTGACAAGTGCCGACCTGGCGGCATGCTCGCATATGACGGAAACGCAATTTCGCACGGGTATGACGCGGCTATTGCCAGTCATTGCAGCAGGCGATTCGACCGAATCTAAGACTTTGACTTTCGCGTTGCGGGTACCGACGATACGTCCGAATTGGACAAGTCGGACAAGGCGCGATCGCGCACTCAGGCGTAGGCCGTCAGCGCCCGAGGCGGCTGCCAACGCTGCCTGTTCGCGGAAGCGCGGATTCCGAGACAGCCCAAAGACACGGCTGAGTCTGCGCAAAGTACCGGTTGTCCTTACCGGCATGATGCTTGTCAAAATGAATGCGGTCAGACCGACCGTGATATGGGCCGCGAAGTGACGGCGTTCGAATTTGATCTCGGCATCAGGCTCAAGGATGTCGTCAGGAACGGTGCTGGGCAGGAACCAGCAAATACCCAGTGAGACGGTTGTGAGCAACATGGCCACATATAGCGCGAGCAGTCCTGTTTTGCGCACATAGCCGGTCGTCGTTCCAGAAAGCGACAACTCGACAAATGGCTGCACCAAATCTGTACCAAGGGTTGTCAGCCTTAATTGGAGTGCGAACAAGGTTACCCAGAAAACGAGGATGCCAATCGGTACCGCTTGCTGCGGACTACGCCACCCAAGTGCGTTGGCGAAGTTGTTCGACGAAACGACTACCCCCGAACGCCGTGGTAATGGTGTAATCGACCATACGCGTGGGCAGAGGACGTCACCGATCTTCGCCATCGGGGTACGAAGCTCGCCGAGCATGATGCGCAAACCCCGACCAAGAAACAGGAAGGTGCGCCTGCGCACTACCGTGAGGTAAAGGGCGAGGAGTAGAATGATAAAAGAGAGAACCGCCGGTGCAATTGCCGGTGGAACACGAAACTTCTGAAAGCCTGGGAGCTGAAAATCGACGGGCTCGACATTCTCTTGGGTGAGCTTTTTTCCTGCGGCGTCCCGTTTCGTCGCCGCGGCGTTCTTCCTCGTCGCCAGTTGTTTAAGCTCAACGGACGCTAGCCCTGCTGCTTTGTCTTCTTGCTGCTTTACGTCGCCGAGTTCTACGTCGGCTTCTCTGTACGCGGCGGCGGCTTCTCTTATTGTTTCGACTCTGGCCGAAACGGCTAATTCAATCGACCACCATATCACCAGTACCGCAGCCAGCCACAGCACGGCAATCGTGCTGGATCGGCCTGCCGTATTTTTGGCGATATCGAGATAGCGCGAAGCCGCTTTCTCTCGGTGTTCACTGTCATCATGATCTGCTTCGGCATCTTTGCCGCCCTCGCTTCGATCCTTCGTGCTTTCGCCGAGTCGAGCGGCGGCCGGGGTTGCAGTCTGCTTCTGCATTGCGGCGCGGGACGGTCTGGGACGAATAGTGAAACTTTGGCGGCGCATGGAGGCTTGCTGGCGTCGGAGGTCTAGAGGGAACTGATCGTCTCGGTCGGACGGCGTCGCCATCGTTCTGACGCACATCCCAATTGACTTTAGGTAGGCCAGTGAAAGAATTCAAGTATGGTCTTGTTGAGGGGGCTCCAGTAATCGAACCAAGGTGAGTACCGCCTGATGTGTCGGCGTATCGATTCCCTGCTTCAGCGCCATGTCGAGAAATACACCCGTAATGGCATCGATCTCGGTGCGCCGGCCCGCGAGCACGTCCTGCAGCATGCTTGCCCGGTTGTCCGCGGTAGCCTGGGCGACCCCAACGACGCGCGCGAGGGCGGCGGACTCGTCGAGTTCCAGGCCCTCGGCGCGCAGTACGGGCCAGGCCTCGCGTACCAGTGCCTCGAGGTAAAGCCGGACAGGAGGTTCGCACAGGGCGCCATTGGGCACGCGAAACAGCGCCGCCAGCGGGTTGATTGCCAGGTTCACCAACAACTTTGCCAAGCGGGCTGCGACGATATCCGGCTCCACGCGGGCGACGAAACCGGCCTTCGACAACAGTTCTACAACCGCCGAGAAGTCTGGAGGAACCAGCGTTTCGCCTGCGCCCGACGGCGTGATCAAGTCGCCGTCGCGGAATGCGCCTTCGGTCGTAATGCCCTGATCTGCGCGCAGGGGGCCGCATGCTTCGCGCACCTGGTCGACGGTGAGCCCGTTCTGAAGCGACAGCACGCCCTTCGGCTGCAAAGCGGCGGCAATCCGTGCAGCGTCCGCAGTGTCGCCGGTTTTCACCAGAATGATCACCCACTCGGCTAGGGGCAGTTCGTGCGGGCCAAAGGCGTCTACACGGAAGCGCATTCCACCGACCTGGACGCCGGCCCGCAGCGCAGTAGCGCGCTCGGCATTGCGGGCGATCACCGCGACCGGGCCGACAGCGGCCAGGCGAGCGGCGAAGTGCAACCCAAGGGCGCCTGCGCCGACGATGGCGAGCGGGTAACGGAAACGATGCGAAGCGGTAGCGGGAGCAGGGTTCATCGACGATCGGGTCCGAATGGAATTGCATGGAACGATGGGTGCCACGCACCCATTATCGCCACAACCTGCCGGCACCGCCGCGGACGCGGGCAAAGACTTGTAAGTGGCCACCGCAGTGCTATACCCAATACGACGATGGAACGGCGTTGTACGTCATATGCAATGTTGGCAGGACGATAACCGTTCGAGGGCGTTTCGAATGCTCAGTGCGGTATGCAAGGTGCGGGGAGGTGCTTGACGAGAAGGTAATGAGGCGCTTGGCGATGCGTATCTGGCGAGGAGCGTGATCATGGACGAAGAAAAATGGAAAACTCTGGACGCTTTACTCATGGGCTTGGAAGAGACCGTCAAGGCTGCAGCGCCTGGTACGCGAACGCGGTCCGTGCTCAGCCGCGTAGAAGGACTCAGGGGCGAGTTCTCTACCGCGAGGACGGCTAGCGATACCGGAGTACGCGACCGGATCGATATGGCCGTTCATGAGTTGTGGTCGCTCGTGGAAAATTGGGGGGGCGTTGGTCCAGGAAAGCCGTGGCACGAGAGACTGTTCGAGTGGGCCGGTGAGCGGCTTTCGTTCACCGGCCTGATCGGTCTGGTCGTGCTGGTTGTAGTGCTCGCGCTCTTGGTCGTAGGTATCTGGATGTTCGCGTCCAAGGTAGGTTGGGCGGAACTGGCCACGATCGATGGAACACGGCCGATTCTGACCATGGCGGCCATCATTGCGACACTTGCATACGGCGGCGGGCTGATCTTCAGCGCCTTGTTTTCGAATGAGGGGAAATTCGAAGAACGTTTCAGAATGGCCCGGGAAATATTCCTAGTTTTCTCCGGTGTATTCGCGACGATCGTGGGTTTCCATTTTGGAAGCCAGGGTTCGCAAACGCCTTCTGCCGAGGTGCTGCAGCTTGACGTCAAGAGCGGCGAGAAGCCCGGAGATCTCGAGTTGTCGGTGGTGGGCGGAGAACCGCCCTACACGGTCACGACGCAAGGTTCGAATATCAAACCAGTTCCAGAAAGGAAGGGGCAGTCCCCTTTTCGAATTAGCTTCTCAGCTCTTGATGCCACCAGCCCCGCGACGATCACATTCTCGGTCGTCGATAAGTCAGGTAAGAAGAAGGGGGTAAGGGAAATGAGCTCGAAAGAGCTTGGAGAGCTTACCAAGCCGACGAAGCCGGCTCCAAGTTCCCCGGCGACGATAGATAGCAACCCCTCAGTTGCGAATCAACCCGCTACGCGTTCTGATGTTCCCTCGAGAGGTGATCCGCCGGTAACAAAATGAGTCGCTCGACTTACCGATCTAAAAGAATAGACGTGCAAGTCTAATCGTCGACCTGTCTGGCAGTTCCGAATTCCGAGTGTTAGCTTGGGGAAAGACATGAGCCAAGATGATTCTCTGCCACTACTTCTCTGTGGCCCTCAGGTTCGCCGCGTTGACAAGAATCGCTGCTTCATCTGGATTGCCACGTCCCGGAGGTGCAGTGCTGAAGTCGTCATCTTTCCTTCAGGTACCGATGACGTTCGTGGACGCAGCACGCCGGCGAGCACGGATGTCGTGCGATTGGGAAAGAATTTCTTTGTCTATCTTTTTCGTATCGAGCCGGATGAGGCCGACTCATTCGAGGTGGACAAACTCCTTGAATATGATGTAATGATTGAAGATAGAAGCTTGAGCGACATGGGATATTCGAATCTGGCGCTGCCTGGATTCAAACGACCAAGCTTCTTCATTCCATCGCAGGGTAAATCACTCCTTGTGGGATCGTGCCGCAAGCCGCATGGATCCGCCCAGTCGTCGGCCGGAGCAATGAGCTCTGACGCACTATCGTACGCGTGGACGCTTCTTGAAAAGAGCGCTCACGATATGGATCAACGACCATCGGCACTACTTCTATTGGGCGATCAAATATATGCGGACGACGTTGCCGGTCCTCTGCTTGAGTCGCTGAAGGTTACAGCTCGAACGCTTTTCGAAGATGATGAAGAGATCCCCGGAATCGGATCGGTCAGCGCGATTGGATACGGCACACGCTGGGAAGTGGCCTATAGGATCGGTTTCACGACGGGCGAGGGAGCACATCACCTATTGGCGTTCTCAGAGTTCGTTGCAATGTATCTGGCAGTTTACGGCGGGTATCGCTCGCCGGTTCCTGTGCGCGCGCCGGCGCTGAATGGAGCGGCACAAACTGCGACGGACACGCTCGAAGGTGAGGACGAGCGGAACTTGAGGGCTCGCGTAGAAGCTTTTCTTGAGGCCTGTCAGCATGTGAGATGCCTCTTGGCAAATATTCCGACGTACGCAATCTTTGACGATCATGAGGTGACGGACGACTGGTACATCGACAGAAGAGCACGGGAAAACGTTGAGAAAGTGGCAGGGGCGCGCCGAGTGGTCGTAAACGCGTTATGCGCCTATTGGGCATTTCAGGGGTGGGGGAATGATCCGGACTCCTTCAATCATGAGTTTTTCGGCGCTATCGAAGATGGTATTCAAGCGGTCGATCGAAGAGCGGATGCGGGGCGCAAGCTTGAAGAGATGCTCATCTCCTGCCAGCGTTGGCATTTTGTGACATCGACAGAACCTCCGGTCATTTTTCTTGATACGCGAACGCAAAGAAGTTACGCGGGCGCTCTGGGTCTGGGCCACCTTGCCGGACCGCTTTCGCTCGACTGGCTCTGGGCTGAGGCCAAGAAGATAAAGAGCACCCATAAGTACCTCCCGATATATATTGCGGCTGTAACTCCTGTCCTTGGATACATGCCGCTTGAGTTTTTGCAGGGTGCATTGTCTAGGCTTCTCAAACGGGTGCTTGAGATCGCGGACATTGATCATGAGTCATGGATTGCCGAGCGTGAGGGCTATTTCGCGCTGATTCGGATGTTGATGGATGCGGGGGTCAGCGACTGCATATTCCTGGGCGGTGATGTGCACTACGGATTCGCAAAGAAGGGGATTTTCGAACATAGAAGCGAAAAGTGCCGATTGATGCAGGTTGTAAGCAGTCCTCTGAATAATGAATCGGCTGGGAGCATCCGTCTGAAATATCTAGATTCGATAGTGGGGCATCGGCGCGAGCGTAGGGTGGGGTACTTGGGAAGGCAGTTTCGAAACAGAATTCGTCGGATTCTGCGTCCATGGATAATCGATCCTGCTGTCTTCAACGGTCTTCATCGACCTGATACATCCAATGGTGAAGCTTGGTACGACGAAGCTAGCCTGATCTCGATCGAAGGACATGACGAAATATTGATGAACAGGGGACATATTGCAATCTTATGGCTGAAAGACGGGGAGCCTGACCGAGTCGAATTTAGATATCGAGGAGAGAATGAAGTTGCGATGAGCCGTCTTCGTTGAGCTCGAACGATCAATTTTCGGTCCACGCAGTCGATTCGTGTGCGCCGAATTTGCCGGTAGCGGACTCGTGATTTAGTATCGCTCATTAGTCGGGGCCGCGAGGAAACGTGCGTTCGCGGCCCTTCGCTTTTCTGTCCGTACGATGTCAGCTTCCTGTCCTGGCTCCGCCGATGCCCGATTCCGATCCCTTGTCCGCCCGTCTCGAGAGCGCGATATCGCTGTCTACCGGCAATGCCGACCTGACGCTGGGCGAGATCGTGCGTCCGGACATCCTCGAATGTTCGCCCGGCGTGTCGCTGCGGGAGGCGGCGCGCAGGATGAACGAGGCGGGCGTCAGCTCCATCCTCGTCGTTGCCGGCGACGAAGTCCTGGGCATCTGGACCGAGCGTGACGCGCTGCGGGTCGACTTTACCGATGCGTCCGCCTTCGACCGGCCGATCTCGCACGCGATGAGCGCCCCGGTGCGCACCGTGCCGCGCAGCATCACGCTGCAGGAGCTGGCGGTGCGCTTCCGCGAGGACCACCTGCGTCACTACCTCGTCGCCGATGACGGCGGCCGGCGTTGCGGCATCGTGTCGCAGACCGACGTGGTGATGAACCAGGGCATCGAGCATTACCTCAAGCTGCGCAAGGTCGACTCGGTCATCAAGGGCAGCATGCAGCCGCTGTCCGAATCGGCGCCCCTCAGCGAAGCGACCCGGCGCATGCGCGAAGGCGGCGTGGATGCGGTGGTGGTGGCCTATGCCGACGGCTACGGCATCCTCACCGAGCGCGACGTCACCCGGCTGGTGGCCGCCGGCACCACCGACCGCGCGGTGGGCGGGCTGGCCAGCCGGCCACTGGTGACGGTCGATGCGCGCACCAGCCTGTATCGCGTGCGCAGCCTGCTGGCCGAGCGCCGCATGCGCCACGTCGGCGTGGTCGATGAGAATGGCGCGCTCGTCGACCTGATCAATTTCAGCGACATCCTCACCGGCATGGAGCTCGTGTATGTGCACGAGCTGCAGAGCGCGCTGGCCGAGCGCGACCGCGCGCTGAGCACCTCGCAGCGCAACCTCTACCTCGCTGAAAAGGTCATCGAGAACTCGCTCGAAGGCATCCTGATCACCGATGACCAGGCGCGCATCATTTCGGTCAACCCGGCCTTCACCCACCTGACCGGCTACACCGCCGAGGAGGTCATCGGCCGCAACCCGGCGATGCTGAGTTCGGGCCGGCAGAATGCGGCGTTCTACGAGCGCATGTGGGCGAGCATCCACGCCCATGGCAGTTGGCAGGGCGAAGTGTGGAACCGGCGCAAGAACGGCGAGATCTTCCCCGAGTTCCTCACCATCAACGCCATCACCGACCACGACGGGCGCCTGACCAACTACGCGGCGCTGTTCAGCGACATCTCGCAAGTGAAAGAAAGCGAGCAGCGCATCCGCGACCTGGCTTACTACGATCCGCTCACTGGCCTGCCCAATCGCCGGCTGCTCGACGACCGCCTGCAGGTGGAGCTGGCGCACGCCAGCCGCCAGCACGGCCGTGTGGCGGTGATGTTCGTCGACCTCGACCGCTTCAAGCGCATCAACGACAGCCTGGGTCACGAAGTGGGCGACCAGTTGCTGGTGGAAGTCGCACGGCGGCTGCGCAGTTGCCTGCGCGAGGACGACACGGTGGCGCGCATGGGCGGCGACGAGTTCGTCGTCGTGATGAGCGATTTCGACGG
>JAFEDI010000130.1 GCA_018241725.1 Pseudomonadota bacterium
CATCCAGGAGCAGCCTCCCGGGTAGGGAGAAGAGCGTCGAGTGACGTGCACCTGCTATTTTCGGCCACTACGGAGCCACTCGGCGCAGGTCTTCTTAAATATTCATTCAGCGTTTCTTAAAAGATCCATAAGCGGCTTTCACCCGATTTGCAAGGGGTTTCGAGCGACCTAGACTGACTCCATCGATCAACGACGGGAGACGTCATGGCAACCCAAACCCCCGATGCGCGCCAGCTTCTCGAGCAGATGATGCTGGTGCGTGCCTACGAAGAAGCGATCATCGCCGGCAGCCAGGCCGGCAAGGTGCCGGGCACCTGCACCTCGGTCGGCCAGGAGGCCGCTGCGGTCGGCGTTATCAATGCGCTGACGCCGGACGACCTGATCCTCACCAACCACCGCAGTTCGGGCCATCTGCTGGCCCGCGGTGCCGACCCCGGCCGCATGCTGGCCGAGGTGATGGGGCGCAGCGGCGGCTATTGCAGCGGCCACAGCGGCTCGCTGCACATCTCGGTGAAGGAACTGGGCGTGGTGCTCACCTCCACCATCGTCGGTGCGGAGCTGTCTTTGGCGCCGGGCGTGGCCCTGTCCCAGAAGATGCTCGGCCGGCCCGGCATCGTGGCCTGCTTCTTCGGCGACGGCGCCGCCTGCGAGGGCAGTTTCCACGAATCCATCAACCTGGCGGCCCTGTGGAACCTGCCGGTGCTCTACATCTGCGAGAACAACCACTGGCAGGCCTTCGTGCACCGCCGCGAGGCGATGTGCAGGGACCACGTGTCGGAGTGGGGCGCGTCTTACGGCATTCCCTCCCGCACCGTATACGGCAATGACGTAGCCGCGGTGCTGGCGGCAGCGCAGGAGGCGGCAGCCCAGGTGCGCGAGAGCGGCCGGCCCTACCTGCTGGAAACCTGGACCTACCGCACTCGCGGCCACTTCGAGCCGGACGATCAGGCCTACGTGGACCCGGCTGAGCGGGAGGCATGGGTCGCCCGCGACCCGATCAAGCTGTGCCGCGAGCGGCTGATCGCCGACGGCCAGCTCAGCGCCGCCCAGGCCGACGCGCTGAGCGACAAGGTGGCGACCCGCATCGCCGCTGCCCAGGCCTTCGCCGATGCGTCGCCTTTCCCTTCCACCGAGGCGCTGACCCGCTTCGTCTACGCCTGAGGAATTTCCATGACCACCCTGACTTTGCTTGATGCCGTCGGCGCCGCCCTCACCGAGGAAATGCGCCGCGACCAGACCGTCATCGCCTTCGGCGAAGGCATCGCCACCAAGCGTCACGACCTGGTGCAGGAGTTCGGCGCGCTGCGGGTGCGCAACACGCCGCTGGCCGAGGGCATCATCGCCGGCACGGCGGTGGGCGCTGCGGGCACCGGCCTGCGCCCGGTCATCGACCTGCTGTTTGCGCCCTTCATGTGCTACGCGATGGACGAGATCGTGAACAGCGCCGGCAAGCTGCGTTTCATGTCGGGCGGGCAGTTCTCCTTCCCCCTCGTCGCGCTGGCACAGACCGGCGCCGGCTGGGGCGTAGGGGCCCAGCACAACCACAACGTGGAAGCCTGGTTCGTGCACAGCCCCGGCCTCAAGGTGGTGATGCCGAGCAATCCGGCCGACGCCAAGGGCTTGCTGAAAGCGGCGATCCGCGACGACAACCCGGTGATGTTCTTCATGGATATCGGCCTGCTCTATGTGCCCGGCGAGGTACCGGCCGGAGACGTCGTCGTTCCGCTCGGCAAGGCTGCGGTGGCCCGCGAGGGCTCAGACGTGAGCTTGGTGTCCTACGGCAAGACCGTGCTGCATTGCCTGCAGGCCGCCGAGGCGCTGGCGGGGCAGGACATCTCGGCGGAGGTCATCGACCTGCGCAGCCTCAAGCCGCTGGACGAGGAGGCGATCCTGGCTTCGGTCAGCAAGACCGGCCGCCTGGTCGTCGTCCATGAAGCCAACAAGCTGTGCGGCGTCGGGGCGGAAATCGCCGCGCTGGTTGCCGAGCAGGCCTTTGCCGCGCTGAAGGCGCCCATCGTGCGCCTCGGCGGTCCCGACGCCCCGGTGGCGTCCAGTTATCCGCTCGAGCAGGCCTTCGTGCCCCAGGCGGATGCCATTGCAGCCGCTGCTGTCCGCCTGTGCGGCCGACAGCGTGTCTGATCAATTCCCCCAAACCCGACAGGAGTTTCCATCATGTGCCCCGACACCAGGAACAGCGCCACCCTTGCCATTCTCGCCATTGCCTGCGGCATGCTGGCGTCCCCGAGCTTTGCGGGAGACAGCGGCCAGGTCAAACGCGGTGCAGCCCTCGTCAGCATAGGCGGCTGCACGGATTGCCACACGCCCTTCAAGATGGGCCCCAATGGGCCGGAGAAAGACATGGCCCGCGGCCTGTCGGGCCATCCGGAGGAGCTGCTTCTGCCGCCGCCACCGCAACTCGCCGCCGCCTGGAACTGGGCCGGCGCGGCGACCATGACGGCGTTCGTTGGGCCCTGGGGCACCACCTATTCGGCCAACCTGACGCCGGACAAGGAGACCGGCATCGGAGCCTGGACCGAGAAGCAGTTCATCCAGAACCTGCGCAGCGGCAAGCATGTCAGCGGGGCGCGGCCGATCATGCCGCCGATGCCGTGGCCGGCGCTGGCCAAACTTTCCGATCAGGACCTGCGCGCGGTGTTTGCCTACCTGAAAGCCCAACCGGCCATCCGCAACAAGGTGCCGGACTACCAGCCGCCGGCGGGCACGCTGACCAAGGCCGACTGAGCTGCGTCGCCACGCATCGCCGTGAAAGGCCGCCTCGATCCGGGCGGCCTTTCACGCTTTCAGGCGGTGACGCAGGCCGGGCCGACTTCCGCCTTGCGGGGCAGGTCGGCCCCGCGGCGCGAGCAGGTCAGCGCGGCGGCCCGTGCGGCGTAGCCGAGCATCGCGGCGATGTCGTCGGCGCCGAGGGCTTCCAGTGCGTCGGGCGACAGCCGCCCGCCGTCGGCCAGCCAGGTGAGCATCGCGGCCTGGAAGGTGTCGCCGGCGCCGACCGTGTCCTGCAGGTCTACCGGTACGCCGGGCACCTGGGCGCTGGCCTGGCCGTTCCAGGCGATGGCGCCGTCGGCACCGCGGGTCACTACCACCAGCCGCGCACCGCGGGCCAGCATGCGGCGGGCGAAGGCTTCGGGCGGCAGATCGTCGTAGAGCAGGCGCACGTCCTCGTCGCTGATCTTGATCAGGTGGGCGAGGGTGGACAGGGTGTCCACGCGGGCGTGCCAGCGGGCCAGGGACGGCTCCACATTGAGGCGCACATTGGGATCGTAGGCGATCAGGCGCTGGCCGCATTCGCGCCGGACCAGGGTCTCCAGCGCGCCGGCGGTGGGCTCGACGACCGTCGCGTAAGAGCCCAGGTGGATCGCGCGGATCGTCGGGTCGAGGCTGGGCAGCGCGGCGATGTCGAGGCGCCGGTCGGCCGCGCCGTCGCCATAGAAGGCGTAGGCCGGCACGCCCTGCGCGTCGAGGCCGACCAGGCCGAGGGTGGTCGGCGCCGCCAGGCGCTGCACGGTGGTGGTGTCGACGCCCTCGGCGCGCAGCTTGGCGACGAGGCGCTCGCCGAGCATGTCGCGGGACACGCCGGCCAGGAAGGATACCGGCTGGCCGAGGCGGGCCAGGCCGATGGCCACGTTGAAGGGCGAGCCGCCGGGGTGGGCTTCCAGCTTGAGCACATCGGAGCCGGCGGCAGCGTTGCCGTTGATGAAGACGTCGAAGAGGGCTTCGCCGCAGACGAGGAACATGGTGGCACTCCAGACTGGGCGGCGCGGCCCCGGAAAGGGCGCCGCGCCGGCGTTGGACGGGACGGACGGGGCTCAGCGCGGGGACGACCAGCCCTTGTAGGTGGCGATGTTGGCGCGGGTGATCAGCGTGGACGGCAGCAGCACCGTCGGGCTGGCCGGGCGCTTGCCGTTGGCGATGTCCTGGGCGATGTCCACCGCCTTCTGGGCCATCGCCCACGGGTCCTGGCTGGCGGAGGCCTCCACCTGGGTGTTGCCCTTGAGGGCGCCCTCGATGTCGGGCGCGCCGTCCACCGAGGTGATCACCAGGTTGTTGCGCTTGAACTGGCGGGCCGCCAGGTCGGTGCCGATGGCCTGCGGGTCGTTGATGGTGAACACCGCGTCGATCTTCGGGAAGCGGGTCAGGTGACCCTGCATCACGTTCATGCCGCCTTCGCGGGAGCCCTTGCCGTCCTGGTCGTCGGACAGCAGCTTGATGCCGGCCGTCTTGGTCAGCACACCCTTGCAGCCGTTCACCCGGTCCACCACGGCGGACACCTGCGGGCCGTTCTGGATGATCACGTTGCCCTTGCCGCCGAGCTTCTGGACGATGTACTCGCAGGCGATGCGGCCAGCCTGCACGTTGTCGGTCTGCACCGTCGCGTCGGCGCCGGCGGCGGCCACGTCCACCGCCACCACCACGATGCCGGCCTTCTGGGCCTTCTTCACCGCCGGCTCGATGGCCTTCGGGTCGGCAGCGTTGAGCAGGATCATGTCCACGCCGGCGGCGATGAAGTTGTCGATCTGCGTGAATTGCTTGTTGAGGTCGTAGTCCGCCGACAGGGTGGTGACCTTGGCGTTGGGGTTGAGCTGCCTGGCGCGGGCCTCGGCCCCCTTCGCGATGGTCACGAAGAAGGGGTTGCCGAGTGAGCCGAGGGTGATCCCGACCGACTTGATCTCCTTCGCGGCGGCACTGCCGGCAGCGAGGGCGAGGATCAGGGCGGTGGCGAGGGTCTTGGACTTGAACATGATGCGTGTCTCCATGCCGGCTTTATCGAAATCCCCGCGCGGTGCCGGCATCCCGGCGGGGCGTAGTGGGGATTGATTACGTACGGGCGCCGGACTGGCGATAGCGGTCGAGGGCTACGGCGCCGATGATCACCAGGCCCTTCACGATGTACTGCCAGATGTCGGACACGCCGAGCAGCACCAGGCCGTTGGAGAGCACCGCGATGATCAGCGCGCCGATCAGGGTGCCGACGATGGAGCCGACGCCGCCGACGAAGCTGGTGCCGCCGAGGATCACCGCGGCTATGGCGTCGAGCTCGTAGGACTGGCCGAGCTGCAGGCCGTTGGCGGCGAACAGGCGGGCCGAGGTCATCACCGCGCCGAGGCCGGACAGCAGGCCGGACATGGCATACACGAAGAGCAGCACCTTCCACACCTTGATGCCGGACAGGCGCGCCGCTTCCGGATTGCCGCCGACCGAGTAGATCTGCACGCCCAGTACGGTGCGGCGCAGGATGAACCAGGACAGCAGCACCACGGCGGCAGCGATGATCACCAGCCAGGGCACGCCGAGCACCGCGCCGTTGCCGATGAAGGCGAAGGGCAGGTCGGGGTTGAAGATGGTCTTGTCGTCGCCGAGCAGGCGGGCGACGCCGCGCATGGCGGTCAGCGCGCCGAGGGTGACGATGAAGGGCGGCAGCCGCACGAAGGCGATCAGGCTGCCATTCACCAGCCCGCAGGCGAGGCCGGCCAGCAGGCCCGCCGCCACGCCGAGCATGCCGGCGCCGGGGAGGTTGGAGGCCAGCATGGTGACCACCGCCGCGGCGGCGAGGATGGAGCCCACCGACAGGTCGATGCCGCCGGTGAGGATCACGAAGGTCATACCGGCAGCGAGGACCACGTTGATCGACGCCTGCTGGGCGATGATGGAGGCGTTCTGCAGGCTGAAGAAGCCGTCGGCCAGGGAACCGAAGCCGATGCACAGAAGGATCAGCACGGGCAGCATGCCGACGCTGCGCATCAGCTGGCGCAGGCGCTCCGTGGCGGACGGAGCCGGGGTTTGCGGGAGGTTGGCGACAACGCCGCTGACTTGGGTGTTCATGGATGTCTCCTCGGTCGAGGTGGATTTGTTGTGGTGTGTTTTCTGGGCTCAGGCGGCGGCCAGCAGGGTCTGGCGGGCGCCGGTGGCGTATTCGATGATGGTGGCCTGCTCGATGGGCTCGCCGGAGTGGCCGCCCAGCTCGGCGACCAGCTCGCCTTCGCGCATCACCAGCACCCGGTCGGCGGTGCCGACGATCTCGGGCAGCTCGCTGGAGATGACGACGATGGCCACGCCGCTCCGGGCGAGCTCGTTGATGATCCGGTAGATCTCGGACTTGGCGCCGATGTCCACGCCGCGGGTCGGCTCGTCGAGGATCAGCACGCGGGGCTTGATTTCCAGCAGGCGCGACAGCAGCACCTTCTGCTGGTTGCCGCCGGACAGGGCGCCGACGTTGCGGCGCGCATCGCCGACGCGGATGCCCAGCGAGGCGATGGCCGCCGCCGCGCGGGCCTTGCCCCTGACCCGATCGAGCAGGCCGCCGGGGTGAGCGTCGAGGCTGCAGGCGCACACGTTGATGTTGTCGCGGACGCTCATGTCGAGGAACAGGCCCTGGGCCTTGCGGTCCTCTGTGAGGTAGACCAGGCCGGCGCGGATTGCGTCGAGGGGCGTGCGGACGTCCACCGGCACCCCGTCGATGTGGATCTCGCCGCCGCTGCGCGGGTCGGCGCCGAACACCATGCGGGCCAGCTCGGTACGGCCGGCGCCCACCAGCCCGGCGATGCCGAGGACTTCGCCGGCATGTACGTCGAAGCTGCAGTCGCGCACGCGCTTGCCGTCGCCGATGTGGCGGGCCGCCAGCACCACGCGGCCCGGGTCGTAGGGGGCGTGCTCCTTGGTGTAGAAGCCGGACAGGTCGCGGCCGACCATCATCTGCACCAGGCTCTCGGCGGACAGGGCGGCGCGCTCCAGGGTGCCGACGTAGCTGCCGTCGCGCAGCACCGAGACCCGGTCGGACAGGTCGTAGATCTCCGACATGCGGTGGCTGATGTAGATGATCGCCAGGCCGTCGGCGCGCAGCTGGCGGATCAGCGCGAACAGGCGGTCGGTCTCGCGGGAGGACAGCGGCGTGGTCGGCTCGTCCATCACCAGGATGCGCGCCTCGGCGTGCAGCGCGCGGGCAATCTCCACCAGCTGGCGCTCGGCGATGGACAGGCTGGCCACTTCGGTGGCCGGGCCGAAGCTCGCCCCGAGGCGGCGCAGGATGCCGGCGCAGGCGGCCTGCATCGCCTTGCGGTCCACCAGCCCGTGGCGGCGCAGCTCGCGGCCCAGGTAGATGTTCTCGGCGACGCTGAGGTTGGGGCACAGGCTCAGCTCCTGGTAGATCACCGCGATGCCGAGGGCCTTGGCAGCCAGCGGACCCTCGATACTCACGGCCTCGCCATCGACCAGGATCTCGGCGCCGGCATCGGGCACGTAGGCGCCGGACAGGATCTTCATCAGCGTGGACTTGCCGGCGCCGTTCTCGCCCATCAGCGAGTGGATTTCGCCGGCGCGGATCGACAACTGCACGTCCTTGAGGGCCTTGACCCCGGGGAAGGTCTTCGAGATATGCCGCATCTCGAGGATGGGGCTGGCGTCATTGCTCATGGGGCATCTCCTCCGAACGGTGAGCGTCCCGGCGCAGGATTTCGGTGCGCGGGGAGAAATTGAAGAACAGGGGCAGGCTGGCGGCGCCGATGGCGCCGGCGTCGGAGCCGAAGCTGCCGCGCACCAGCTCGGGCACGCCGCGGGCTTCCGGCGCGTTGGCGGCGAGGGCGCGGCTCAGGCGCAGGATCAGCGCGTCCACCAGGCCGGCGTCGATGTCGGCATCCACCACCACCGCCGGCAGGTCGAGCAGGCACAGGCTGGCGCGCAGCACCGGCGCCAGCGCATCGACGCAGTCCTCCAGCCACTCCTCGACGGCCGGGTGCTGCTGGCGCACGCATTCGGCCAGGTCATCGAGGGATTCTGCGGCGGCGCCCCAGTGGCGCAGATGGCGGGCCAGCGCATGCAGGGAGGCGCGGGACAGCAACAGATCCCAGGCACCGGCCGGGCGCGGGCTGGAGGCCAGGCGGCCGGGCGGGACGGGCATCACAGCGATATCGCCGGCGTTACCGCCGACGCCGCGCAGGCAGTCACCGTCCAGCGCGATGCCGCAGCCGATGACCGGGCCGAGGAAGACGTACAGGAAGTCGTCGTGCTCCTGGCCGCAGCCGTGGAACAGCTCGGCGATGGCGGCGGCGTTGCCGTCGTTCTCGCTGAAGACCGGCAGGCCGCTGGTTTCGCCCAGTTCGTAGGCGAAGTCGTAGTCGTCCCAGTCGTGGAAATGGGGCTGGGGCATGTCCAGCTCGCGCAGCCACGCGCCCAGGTTGTAGGGCTGGGCGACGCCGATGCCGGTGAGGCGGCGCCGTTCGCCGTCGCTGAGGGTGGAGAGCACGGCATCCACGTCGGCGGCGACGATGGCCAGGGCCTCCTGCGGCGGCGGCAGCACCCGGTGATGGACGCGGCGGGCCAGGACGCGGCCGGCGAAGTCGAGCAGGGCGGTCTCGATGCTGTCCCGGTCGAGGCGCACGCCGACGGCGAAGGCGCCCTTCGGGTTGAGGCGGATCAGCGAGGCCGGCTGGCCGCGCTGGCCTTCCGCGCGGCGCCCGGTGAATTCGATGAGATCGGCGTCTTCGAGGGCCTGGATGATGGTGCCGACCGCCGTGCTGGTGAGGCCGGTGGCGCGGGCCAGGTCGGCCTTCGAGGCCTGGCCGCCGCGGCGCAGGGCCTGCAACAGCAGGCGTTCGTTGTAGCGCCGCAGGCGGATCGAGTTGCGGCCGCGGCCGGCGCGGGGATAGTGCATGGTGGTCTCCTCGTCCCGCTGATTTTTAAATCAGGCTGGTTTAATTAATCGGCCGGATCGGATGTCTGGCTGTCAGGGCTTGCTTGGGCCGCGCAGCCCGTCAGGAGCTGCGCGGCCTGTGGTCAGGGCGCCTTGGCGACGAAGCCCGGCGCGTCGCGTTCCAGCGCGCGCGCGGCACCGGCCAGGCCGGGGTAGGGCGCGCGGATCACGTAGGTCGGGATCTGGGCCAGGTAGTCGCTGAAGCGCCCCTTCTGCTCGAAGCGGGCGCGGAAGGGCGAACGGGCGAAGTAACTGCCCAGCTTGGGGACGATGCCGCCGCCGATGTACACCCCGCCGCGGGCGCCGAGCACCAGGGCCAGGTTGGCGGCGACGGTGCCGAGCATCGCGCAGAAGATCTCCAGGCTCTCGGCGCAGTAGACGCAGCTGCCGTCGAGGCCCCGGGTGCTGATGGCGGCGGCGCTGAGCGCGTCGGTTGCCACGCCGTGGCGGCGCGTCACGGCCTCGTAGAGGGCCTCCAGGCCGGGGCCGGACAGCACGCGCTCGGCCGATACATGGGGAAAGCGTTGCGCGAGCAGCGCCACGATCTCGGCCTCGCGGCTGTCGATGGCGGCCAGAGTGACGTGGCCGCCCTCGCCGTTGAGGGGGATGAAATCATCGCCGCAGGGCACCAGGCCGGAGATGCCGAGGCCGGTGCCGGCCCCGATCAGCGCCCGCGGGGCATGCGGGTCCGGCGCGCCTTCGCCGATCTGCTCCAGCTCGTCCGGCGCCAGCGTCGGCAGGGCCAGGGCCAGCACCGTGAAATCGTTGAGGACGCGCAGCTGCTGCAGGTCGAGGGCATCGCGCAGGGCTTCGATGGAGAAGGACCAGTGGTGGTTGGTCATGCTCACCTCGTCGCCGGTCACCGGATTGGCGATGCCGATGGCCGCACGCTGCAGGCGGTCGACACCGACCTGCGCCATGTAGTGGCGGATCGCCGCGGCGGGCGTCTCGTGATCGGCGCAGGGCAGGGTCAGCACGTCGCTGAACGGGGCGCCGGGCGTGCGCACCAACGCGAAGCGGGCGTTGGTGCCGCCGACGTCGCCGATCAGGTCGGGGATGGGGGTCGTCATGGTGCGTGCTCCGTGGCTCAGAGTTCTTCGTGCCAGTTGAAGCCGTCGCGGCCGAGCAGGGCGCTGGCGGCGGCCGGGCCCCAGGTGCCGGCGGTGTAGGGCTTGGGCGCTTCGCCACCGTCCTGCCAGGCGTCCATGATCGGTTCGACCCACGACCAGGCGGCTTCCTGTTCGTCGCGGCGCACGAACAGGGTCAGGTTGCCGCGCATCACGTCCATCAGCAGGCGTTCGTAGGCTTCCAGCCGGCGGGTACGGAAGGTCTCGGCAAAATCCAGGTTGAGGTGCACCGGCCGCAGCTGGATCACGTCACCCGGCTGCTTGGCGAACAGGTGCAGCTGCACCGTTTCGTCGGGCTGCATCTGGATCACCATCCGGTTGGTGTGGGCGGTGTCGGCCGGCGCGCCGAAGATGGAGTGGGGCACGGCGCGGAAGTTGATGACGATCTCGGCGACTTTTTCCTGCATGCGCTTGCCGGTGCGCAGGTAGAAGGGCACGCCGGCCCAGCGCCAGGTGTCCAGCTCGGCCTTGATGGCGACGAAGGTTTCCGTATGGCTGTCGGGCGGGATACCGGCTTCCTGCAGGTAGCCGGGCACCGGCTGGCCGCCGCTGGCGCCGGCGCGGTACTGGCCGCGCACGGTGCGGGTGGACACCGCCGGGCCGGTGATCGGGCGCAGCGCGCGCAGGATCTTCAGCTTCTCGTCGCGCACCGCGTCGGCGGCGATGGAGGCGGGCGGCTCCATGGCGACGATGCACAGGAGCTGCAGCAGGTGGTTCTGCACCATGTCGCGCATGGCGCCGGCCTTGTCGTAGAAGTCACCGCGGGATTCCACGCCGAGTTGCTCGGCAACGGTGATCTGTACGTCGCGTACCCATTCGCGCCGCCACAGGGGCTCGAACAGCGCGTTGCCGAAACGCAGCGCCAGCAGGTTCTGCACCGGCTCTTTGCCGAGGTAATGGTCGATCCGGTAGATCTGGTCCTCGCCGAAGTAGCGGCCCACCTCGTCGTTGATCTGGCGGGACGAGGCGAGGTCGTGGCCGAGAGGCTTTTCCAGCACGACCCGGCTGCGTGCATGGATCAGCCCGGCGCCGGCCAGGTTGCGGCAGGTGGCGGAGAACAGGCTGGGTGAGGTGGACAGGTAGTAAACCCGCTCGCGCGCCGATGCTTCGCCCAGGCGCTGTGCCAGCGACGCGTAGCTGGCCGGCTCCAGGGCATCGATGGCCAGGTAGTCGACGCGCTCGCAGAAGCGCGCCCATTCGGCGGCGTCGAAATCCTGGCCGAGATACTGCTCGCAATTGCGTGTGGCGGTTTCCAGATAAGCCGGCGTGTCGAGCGTCTCCCGTGCCACCGCGACGATCCGGGCTCCGCCGGGCAACAGCCCGTCCTTCTGCAGGTGATAGAGCGCCGGCAACAGCTTGCGCATCACCAGGTCGCCGGTGCCGCCAAAGAGCACCAGGTCAAGTTCCTTGATATCCCGCATCTCCGTTCCTTCGTGTGCTTGCGATGCATGAGAGCGTCGCGTTGTTTTATCTAGTATGTAGTAAAAGTACTAAAAGGCAAGAGAATTTTATTTGTAGATAAATTAGTGAGCCATATTTAGCAGGCGAGGATAGGTGTTGGGGTGCGTGATCATCTATGGGAAAATGGCTTTAGTCCCCGTAAATGCTGGATTACACATGTATAGAGGTGACGTAGCGGAAAGATTTTCCCGAATCGCGCTTGTGTTTTATTTGTAGCTTAACTACACTCGAATCCAGTTAAACAAAACTACATTCGTTTCGCGGGTGGTCGGAAAAGAGGGGTTCCGGCCGATGGCCTGAAGTTGGGGCAGCCCGGGGTGGATGTAACCAGCAGCGTTTGAAAACCAAGTGAGAAAACTGGAGGAGACATGAAGCAGAAAATGATCAACCCGTCCCTGTTGGCAGCTAGTGTGCTGGCGGCCCTCAGCGCTAGCGCCATGGCAGACGGTTCGGTACCGATCGATTTCAACGGCTACTTCCGCGCCGGCACGGGTGGAACGTCCAAAGGCGGGCAGCAGACCTGCTTCAAGCTGGCCGGCGCCGCATCCAAGTACCGTCTAGGCAACGAATGCGAGACCTACGGCGAACTGGCGCTAGGCGCTCAGCTGTACAAGATGCCCAACAGCGAGACGACCTTCCGCGTGCACACCCGCCTGGCCATCAACGCGCCGCAGGACCTCGACTCGGCCAGTACCACCACCAGCTGGGCGGAAGCCTGGGCCGAGGCCGACAAGATCGGCAGCGGCGCCTTCGCCAACGCCCGCCTGTGGGCCGGCAAGCGCTTCTACCAGCGTAACGATGTACACATCACCGACTTCTATTTCTGGAACAACAGCGGCAATGGCGGCGGTATCGAGAACGTCGATGTAGGCATCGGCAAGCTGAGCTACGCCTACCGCCGCAACAGCGGCGGCGTGAAGACCGGCACGAAGACCGAGTTCTACCTCGACCCGAACGACGGCCTGACCAAGACCCGCCTGGTGGATGTGAACAGCACCTCGGCGATCAGCGGCCACGATTTCCGTCTCGGCGGCATTCAGGTCAATCCGGGCGGCGAGCTGACCGTCGGTGTCGATTTCCGCTTCGCCGACAACTCCGACGCCGCCAAGGCGGCCGGCATCAGCAACGCCAACGGCCAGCTCTACAACCTGATGCATACCCAGAACAATGTGCTCGGTGGCTTCAACCGGATCGCGCTGCAGTACGGCCGTGGCGTGGTAGCCAACCTGTCGCCGGGCGCGCCGGCCTTCGGGGCGAGCAGCAGCGACAAGGCCTGGCGCGTCGTCGAGCAGCTGATGGTGCAGCCCGAAGGCACCAACTGGACCGGCATGGGCACCTTTGTCTACGAAGACCAGATCGGCAAGCAGAAGTGGATTTCCTACGGCGCCCGTCCCCAGTACCACTTCAACGACAAGTGGAGCCTGGCGGTGGATTTCGGCCACGACGAAGTCAAGCCTGACGGCGGCGACCGCCGCGTGCTCAACAAGATCACCATCGCACCGCAGATTTCGGCGGGGCGCCAGTTTTTCTCCCGCCCTGCGTTGCGGGCTTTTTACACCTACGCCAAGTGGAACGACGCCGCCCAGGCCGCTGCGCCGGCCGGGGATACGCTGTCGGCGACGGGTGTGTTCGGTTCTTCCACCAACGGCAGCACTTTCGGCATCCAGGCCGAAGCCTGGTGGTGATCGGGTCCGGCTCGCCGGGGATGGCGCGGAGGGTGTCTTCCCCTCTCCCTAGTGCGCCCTCCGTGTTATCCCCGGCAGATCCGGACACCGTTTTGTGATGTGATCGCGAAAATCCCGGCCGGCGTGGCGCACGCTTGTCGCCACGGCCCACCGGGCCATACTCAAGAATGAATCTGCTTCCCGAGGAGGAAGAGCGATGAAGACCCTGATCAAGACCCTGCACGCCGCGCTGTTGTCCACCTCTCTGCTGGCCGCGGCTGGTGCTCAGGCTGCCGACGTGGAAGTGCTGCACTGGTGGACCGCCGGCGGCGAGGCCCGCTCGGTGGCCGAACTGAAGAAGATGCTCGAGGCCAAGGGCCACAAGTGGAAGGACTTCGCGGTGGCCGGCGGCGGCGGTGAGAACGCCATGACCGTGCTGAAGTCCCGCGTGGTGTCCGGCAACCCGCCGACCGCCGCGCAGATCAAGGGGCCGAGCATCCAGGAGTGGGGCGCCGAAGGCGTGCTGGCCAACATGAACGACGTGGCCAAGGCCGGCAACTGGGACGGCCTGCTGCCGCCGGTGGTGGCAAACGTGATGAAGTATAAGGGCAACTACGTGGCGGTGCCGGTGAATGTGCACCGGGTGAACTGGATGTGGGCCAACCCGGAAGTCTTCAAGAAGGCCGGCGTGGCGATTCCCAAGACCTGGGACGAATTCCCCGCCGCCGCCGAAAAGCTGCAGAAGGCCGGTTTCATCCCGGTGGCCCACGGCGGCCAGCCCTGGCAGGACTTCACGGTGTTCGAGTCGGTGGTGATGGGCGTCGGCGGCCCGGCCTTCTACAAGAAGGCGCTGGTGGACCTGGACCAGGCTTCGCTCAAGAGCCCGACGATGATCAAGGCGCTGGAAACCCTGCAAATGGTGCGCAAGTACATCGACAAGGACGCCGCCAACCGGGACTGGAACCTGGCCACCGCGATGGTCATCAACGGCAAGGCGGCGATGCAGTTCATGGGCGACTGGGCCAAGGGCGAGTTCAGCGCCGCCGGCAAGAAGCCGGGCAAGGACTACGTGTGCCTGCCGGCGCCGGGCACCGCCAACGGCTTTACGTTCAACATCGACAGCCTGGTGATGTTCACGCAGAAGTCGGCCGACGCGAAGAAGGGCCAGCAGGACCTCGCCACCGCGGTGATGAGCCCCGAGTTCCAGGAAGTCTTCAACCTCAACAAGGGTTCGATCCCGGCCCGCCAGGGCATGGACCTCGCCAAGTTCGACGACTGTGCCAAGCAGTCCGCCGCCGACTTCACCGCCAGCGCCAAGAGCGGCGGGCTGGTGCCTAGCATCGCCCACCAGATGGCGGTGCCGGCGGCGACGGCTGGCGCGATCCAGGACGTGGTGACCCAGTTCTTCAACAGCCACACGATGACGCCCAAGGCCGCCGCCGACAAGCTGGCCCTGGCCGCGAAGGTCCGGTAACAGCGCAGCAAGAACGGCCCGGCCGCGCATGAGCCGGGCCCGTGATAACAGATCCCGCCGCGGCAGCGCCGCGGACGGGGTGGAGGACGACAAATGAACGCGACGGTGCTTTCTTCAACCACCGCTCCGGCGGCCCGGCCTGCCCGGCGCTGCCGATGGTGCGACACCCTGGATGCATGGCTGCCGAAACTGGTGGTGGCGCCTACCTTCGTGTGCTCCCTGGTCTTCGTGTATGGCTACATCCTGTGGACCGCGGTGCTCTCCCTGACCCCCTCGCGCCTGCTGCCGAACTATGAGTTCGCCGGCCTGGCCCAGTACGAGGCCCTGTTCGACAACGAGCGCTGGTGGCAGGCCCTGTCCAACCTGGCCGTGTTCGGCGGCGGCTTCATCGTCATCTGCCTGGCCGTCGGCCTGCTGCTGGCGGTGCTGCTGGACCAGAAGATCCGCGCCGAAGGCTTCATCCGCTCGATCTACCTGTACCCGATGGCGCTGTCCTTCATCGTTACCGGCACGGCCTGGAAGTGGATCCTCAACCCGGAGTTCGGCATCGAGAAGCTGATGCACGACTGGGGCTTTGCGAACTTCACCTTCGACTGGCTGATCGATCCGGAATGGTCCATCTACACCGTGATCGTCGCCGCCGTGTGGCAGTCGTCGGGCTTCGTGATGGCGCTGTTCCTGGCCGGCCTGCGCGGCATCGACGATTCGATCATCAAGGCGGCCCAGGTGGATGGCGCCTCAATGCCGACCATCTACCGCCGCATCATCATCCCCAGCCTGCGCCCGGTGTTCTTCTCCAGCTTCATGATCCTGGCCCATATCGCGGTCAAGAGCTTTGACCTGGTGATGGCGCTGACCAACGGCGGCCCGGGCTTCTCCAGCGACCTGCCGGCGACCTTCATGTATTCCTTCGCCTTCACGCGCAACCAGATCGGCCTCGGCGCCGCCAGCGCGATGATGATGCTGATGATCGTGGTGGCCGTCATCGTCCCCTTCATGTACTCGGAAATGCGGAGGTCCCGCCATGGCTGACATGTCTGTTGCTCACACTGCGGGCGCCTCGAAGCTTGGCCGCTTCATCATCTACGGGCTGCTGGCGCTGGTCTGCCTGTACTACCTGATGCCGCTGTTCGTGATGTTGTCCACCTCGCTGAAGAGCCTCGACGAGATCCGCGCCGGCAACCTGCTGTCGCTGCCCGGCGAATTCCGCACCGACGCGTGGGTGAAGGCCTGGGATTCGGCCTGCACCGGCGTGCAGTGCGAAGGCCTCAAGGGCTTCTTCTGGAACTCGGTGTCCTTCGTGGTGCCGGCGGTGGTGATCTCGACGATGATCGGTGCCTTCAACGGCTACGCGCTGACGATGTACCGCTTCCGCGGCAGCGATCTGGTGTTCGGCATGCTGATGATCGGCTGCTTCATCCCCTTCCAGGTGGTGCTGCTGCCGATGGCCCAGACCCTCGGCGCGCTGGGTATCGCCAACTCGACGGTCGGTCTGGTCTTCGTGCATGTGGTGTATGGCGCGGCCTTCACGACGCTGTTTTTCCGCAACTACTACGTGACGATCCCGGACGAGCTGGTGAAGGCGGCCAAGATTGACGGCGCCGGTTTCCTGCGCATCTTCTTCAGCATCATCCTGCCGCTGTCGGTGCCGATCATCGTGGTCAGCGTGATCTGGCAATTCACCCAGGTGTGGAACGACTTCCTGTTCGGCGTGGTGTTCTCGTCCGGCGACCGCCAGCCGATCACCGTGGCGCTGAACAACCTGGTGAATACCTCCACCGGGGTGAAGGAATACAACGTGGACATGGCCGCCGCCATCATCGCGGCACTGCCGACCCTGCTGGTGTACATCGTTGCCGGCAAGTACTTCGTGCGTGGCCTGACCGCCGGTGCGGTCAAGGGCTGACAAGACAAATACAGGAGTGAGACGAAAATGGGCGCTTTATCCATCCGCAACGTGCGCAAGTCCTATCACGGCAACGAGATCCTGAAGGGCATCAACCTGGAGATCGACAAGGGCGAGTTCCTGATCCTGGTCGGCCCGTCCGGCTGCGGCAAATCGACGCTGCTGTCGATGATCGCGGGCCTGGACAGCGTGACCTCCGGCGAGATCCGCATCGGCGACCGGGTTGTCAACGACCTCAGCCCGAAGGACCGGGACATCGCGATGGTCTTCCAGTCCTACGCGCTGTATCCCAACATGACGGTGCGCGAGAACATCTCCTTCGGCCTGCAGATCCGCAAGGTGCCGGCCGCCGAGCAGGCGCGCATCGTCGAGCGCGTCGCCAACACGCTGCAGATCGGCCATCTGCTCGACCGCAAGCCGTCGCAGCTGTCCGGCGGCCAGCGTCAGCGGGTAGCGATGGGCCGGGCGATCTCCCGCGAGCCGTCCCTGTTCCTGTTCGATGAGCCGCTGTCCAACCTGGACGCCAAGCTGCGTGTCGAGATGCGCACCGAGATCAAGCTGCTCCACCAGCGCATGGGCACCAGCATCGTCTATGTGACCCACGACCAGATCGAGGCCATGACCCTCGGCGACAAGATCGCCGTGATGAAGGCCGGCGAGGTGCAGCAGTTCGGCACCCCGCGGGAGATCTACGACAACCCGGCCAACCTGTTCGTGGCCGGCTTCATGGGCTCGCCGTCGATGAATTTCATCCCCGCCAAGGTCGAGGCCGTGGGCGGCGGCTATGGCGTGAAGCTGGAAAGCGGCCAGCGCACCCACGTCTTCCCGGTGCCGGCGGCCGACGGCAAGCTGAAGGCCTGGGAGGGCAGGGAAGTCCTGTTCGGCATCCGCCCGGAACAGATCACCCACAAGAGCGAATCCCGCCTCGGCCTGCCGCAATTCCAGACCGCCGAGATGCCGATCCGCCTGACCGAGCCGACCGGGCCGGACACCATGGTGCTGGTGCCGATCAACGGCAAGGACGTGGTGTGCCGCGTCCATCCGGCCCACGCCCGCCAGCCGGGCGAGTCGATGGAGCTGATGTTCGACCTGTCCAAGTCGGTGTTTTTCGACCCGGCCAGCGAGCAGCGCATCGCCTGAGCTGCCGCCAGCCTGGACTTCGGTTCAGGCCGGCGGCAGCGAATACGCCAGCCCCAGTTCTGCACTCAGCGCCTCGACCACCAGTTCGTGGTCGAGGCGCTGGGGGAGTCCTGAAACTGCCACGAAACCAATGACACCGGCGCCTTCCACGCAGAGTGGAAAGGCGCCGCCGTGGCTTGCATAGTCGGCGGCCGGCAGGCCGTAGTGGCTCGTCAGGTCGCCGCCCTTTTCCTGCAGGCTCAGGCCGACGGCGTAGGAGCTGCGCAGGAAGCGCGTCACCACATTGCCCTTGCGGCGGATCCATTCGCCGTTGTCCGGTGTCGTGCCAGGCAGCGCGGCATGAAACAGCAATTGGCCGCAACGGCGGATCTCGATGGCAACGGCCAGCCGGCGCTCCACGGCCATGCCGCGCAGGCGCGAGCCTAGCCGCCAGGTGAAGTCCTCATCGAAGTGGGGCAGGCGCAGGGCGGTTTCCTGGGCGGCGATGCGGGTGATCTCGTCCTTCAGTTCCATGCGGCGCGCTCCTGCTCAGTCAGTTCCAGGCCGGTGCACTGGCCGCTGGCGGCACTGCGTCGGGCGGCGTCGATGACGGCCATCACGGCCAGGGCTCCGTGGGCCGGTACCGGGTTGGGCGCGCCTTCCCGCAGCGCCGCATGGATGCCTGCGTAGTAGGCCGGGTAGTCGCCGCGCGGCAGCGGCAGCGTGGTGGCCGAGCCGTCGGCGGCGTACAGCGTGGGCGCTTGCGGATCGAGTCCCCAGTCCGGCGCGCCGGGGCGCAGGCCGGCCTTGAGCTGGTCTTCCTGGCAGTCCAGTCCGTGTTTGACCCAGCTGCTGGTGGTGCCGTGGGCGGCGAAGCGCGGCATGCCACCGGCCACCAGCATCGACGCGCGCAGCGTGACCTGCAGGCGTCCGTAGTCCAGGTCCACCTGCGCCCAGTCGTCGGCTTCGGCGCCGTCCCGCTGGACGGCGAAACGGGCCGATACGCTGTTGGGCAGGCCGAAGAGCTGCAGGGCCTGATCGATGAGGTGCGGTCCCAGGTCGTACCACACGCCGCCTCCGGCCACCGCCTGCTCGCGCCAGCGGGCTCGGACTTCTGGGCGGAAGCGCTCGAAGCGGGATTCGAGCTGGGTCGGTCGGCCGAGACGGCCATCGGCGAGCAGCGCGCGCAGGGCCAGAAAGTCCGTGTCCCAGCGGCGGTTATGGAAGACAGACAGCAGCCGGCCATGCTGTTCGGCGAGGCGGATCAGCTCGCGGGCTTCGGTCAGCTCGACGGTGAAGGGCTTGTCTACGACCACGTGCTTGCCTGCCGCCAGCGCCGCGGCAGCAAGCGGTGCGTGGGTGTCGTTGGGGCTGGCGATGACCACCAGTTCGATGTCCGGCGAGTGGATAGCGGCCAGCGGATCGGCCTCCACGCGGGCTTCCGGCCAGTCGGCGGCGACGGCTTGCCCCTGGCTGGAGGCGATGCAGGCGAGGTGTAGCCCCGGCGTGGCGGCGATCAGCGGGGCGTGGAAGGTCTTGCCGGCGTTGCCGTAGCCGATTAGGGCGACGGAAATCGGGGGGTCGGATGGGGTGTTCGTCATCGGGTCTGCTCTCCGGCGGTGTCGAGGATGGTTTGGGCCAGGCCGGCGGGTAAGCTGGCAGATGAGTCGGCGTAAAAGGGACGGTCGCAGAAGAGCCGCGTGAAGTCGTCCAGCGGGGCGACCGCGTGGGGCGCGAGGGTGTCGAACTTGAGGTGGTCGGTGGCCAGCCAGTGGGTGCTGCTGCAGGCCTGCATCGCGCGCTTGACCTCGGCGTCGCCGGCCTCGGTGGCGGTCAGCCCGTGGCGCGGGTGCAGCGCGCAGGCGCCGAGGATGGCCAAATCCACGCGGTAGCGGCGCACGGTGTCCACCGTGGCGGCGCCGCGGAACAGGCGCTGGCGTGCATCCCATTCGCCGCCGGCCAGCACCAGGCGAATCTCTGGCCGGGTGCTCAGCGCCTGGGCGACATCCAGCGAGTGGGTCACGACGAGGTGCGGCCCACGCAGCGCCCGCGCGACGGCCAGCAGCGTGGAGCCGGCGTCGAGCATCAGGGACGCGTCTGGCGGAATTGCGTTGGCGACGGCGCGGCCGAGGGCTTCCTTCTCTTCCGGTAGCACTGCGTCGCGAGCGGTACGGGGCAGGGCGTGCATGTCGGCCAGCACCGCGCCGCCGTGGCTGCGGGTCAGCAGGCCCTGGGCTTCCAGGTGCTTCAGGTCGCGGCGGATGGTGTCGTCGGACACGTCGAGGGCGGCGGCGAGTTCGAGGATGCCGGCCTGGCCGCTGTTGGCCAGGTGCTGGAGGAGGGCGCGGTGACGGGCGGCGGGGAGCATGGGGTCCAAACAAAGAGGGGAATGCCCGCAATTTTATTTGCGGTTTTGTGCATAAGTATACGGTTTTGTGAAAAATGCACCGCAAAAAACCGCGCGGGCGGCATCGGCTTCCGCTTGGGTTATGCTTGCGGGCAGATTTGAAGGGCATCAGCGAACAGGAGAAGGACGTGGGAGGAGCAATGGCCGCCGGCTGGGACGTGCAGGGCAACGAAGCGGGCGGGGCGCTGTACGACAGCGGCCCGCGCCTGCTGGCCGACGTGGGGGCGACCAATGCGCGCTTTGCGCTGGAGACCGCGCCGGGCCGGCTGGAGCAACTCGCCGTGCTGACCTGCGCGGACTACTCCGGCTTCGTGGCGGTGGTGCAGGCTTACTTTGCCGGCCTGCGCGGGCCGCGGCCGCGCCATGCGGCGGTGGCCATCGCCAACCCCATCGATGGCGATTTCGTGAAGATGACCAACCGGGACTGGCAGTTTTCCATCGAGGAGGCGCGCCGCAGCCTGGACCTGGACACCCTGCTGGTAGTCAACGACTTCACCGCGCTGGCCATGTCCCTGCCGTATCTCGGCAACCCCCAGCGGCGCCAGGTCGGCGGTGGCGAGGCGCGCCAGAACGCGGTGATCGGCCTGATCGGCCCCGGCACCGGTCTGGGGGTTTCCGGCCTGATTCCCGCCGAGGACCGCTGGATCACGCTGGGTTCGGAAGGCGGCCATGTGAGCTTTGCGCCGGCCGACGAGCGGGAGGTGTTCATCCTGCAGTACGCGTGGAAGGAGCTGCCCCACGTTTCCGCTGAACGCCTGGTGTCCGGCCCCGGCCTGGAGCTGATCTACCGCGCACTGGCTGCGCGCGATGGCGTCGAAGCACCCGGCCGCAGCGCGCCGGACATCGTGCAGGCGGTGCTGTCCGGCGACACCGGCCTGTGCGCCGAGGCGGTGGAGTGCTTCTGCGCGATGCTCGGCACGGTGGCCGCCGACGTGGCGGTGACGCTGGGCGCGGTAGGCGGCATCTACATCGGCGCGGGCATCGTGCCGCGCCTCGGCGAGGTGTTCGACCGCTCGGCCTTCCGCCAGCGCTTCGAGAGCAAGGGCCGTTTCGCCGACTACCTGGCGCAGATCCCGACCTATGTGATCACCGCGGCCAACCCGGCTTTCCTCGGCGTGGCGGCGATCCTCGGCGCCCATCTGCAGCGCGGCGAGTCGGAGAGCCCGATGCTCGGCAACATCCGCCGCGCCAAGGCCAGCCTGAGCCCGGCCGAGCAGCGCGTCGCCCAGTTCCTGCTGAGCCAGCCGCGCATGTTCCTCAACGAGCCCATCGTCGAGATCGCCCGCCATTCGGAAGTCAGCCAGCCGACGGTGATCCGCTTCTGCCGCTCGCTGGGCGCCCAGGGCCTGGCCGAGTTCAAGCGCAAGCTGGCCTCGGGGATCAGCGGCACGGTGCCGGTGCGCCATAGCCAGGTGCGGCTTGGCGACTCCGCGCCCGACCTGTCGGTGAAGGTCCTCGACAACACGGTGTCGGCGATCCTGCGCTTCCGCGACAGCCTCGACCCGGAAGCGGTCGAGAAGGCCATCGCGCTGCTGCAGAAGGCGCGGCGCATCGAGTTCTACGGCATGGGCAACTCGGCGGTGGTGGCCATCGACGGCCAGCACAAGTTCTTCCGCTTCCGCATCCCGACGGTGGCTTATTCGGACTCACGCCTGCAGATGATGGCGGCGGAGCTGCTGGGCAAGGACGACGTGGTGGTGGCGGTGTCCCGCTCCGGCGCGATGGCCGACATCCTGCAGGCAGTGGACCTGGCGCTCGCCGCCGGCGCCAGCGTCATCGCCATCACCACCAGCAATTCGCCGCTGGCCGCCAAGGCCACCGTGGCGCTGGCGGTGGACCACGCGGAGGACGGCACCAGCTACATCTCGATGGTGTCGCGCATCCTGCACCTGCTGATGATCGACATCCTGGCCGTTGGCGTCGCCGTGCGCCTGCTCGACCCTGCGGCCGCCGACCGGGAGCTGGGCAAGGGTCTGACCGGCGCGGTCGGCACACCCGCTCCGGGCGGACTCGGCAATTTGATCTCCCACGCCAGTTAAGGCATTCAGGACGGTCTGCCCAGGGCTACCTGGGCCCACGGCCAGAAGGCCGGCCGGGTAAAAATTCAAGACGATGCGTGAATCGGATACACAGCACACGCTGCTCAAGCGCCAGCCCTTGGCCTCGGCTTTGCTGGCCGTGATGATCGTGCTGGCTGCATTGACAGGGACTGGCCACGGGCCGCCAAGCGGGTGGGCCGGCGCCAGCGCCTGGCTGGCCGCGGCGCTCCTGTGGCCACGCCTGCCCGCAGCGCAGAAACGCCAGGCCGTGTTGCTGGCGGGTTGCGGGCTGCTCGCCTTCGGGGTGAGCCTGTTCCGCGGCCAACGCCCGGCGTGGCTCAGTGTGCTGACGCAGAATACGGCGCTCCTGGGCATGCTCGGGGCGGTCAGCTTCCTGCAGTTGCTCAATACGGAGGAAGATGCCCGCGAGACGCTGCCGCAGGGGCGAAAGGCCTTGTGGCGCACGGCCCTTGGCGTGCATCTGCTGGGGGCGGTCATCAACCTGTCCGCGGTCTTCATCATGGCCGAGCGGATCAGGGCGGCGGGCAAGCTCCGTCCCGAGCAGGCCATGATCCTTGGGCGGGCCTTTTTGGCGGCGGCCCTGTGGTCGCCCTTCTTTGCGGCGACTGCGGTTGCGCTGACCAATGCGCCGGGCGCCAATCCAATGCGGCTGGCCGGCATCGGCGCGGCGCTCGCTGCCGTGCTGCTGGTGCTGGCAGTGCGCGATATCGAAAGAGCGCTGGGCAACAGCAGCGCGACCTTCGTCGGCTACCCCATGCATCTGCGGGCGCTGCGTGTGCCGGCCTTGCTCTCCGTGCTGGTTGCGGCCGGGCATTGGCTGCTTCCGCAGTGGGCGGCGCTGTCCATCGTCAGCCTGTCTGCGCTGGCGATCGTCTGCGCGGTGACCTCCGTTGAAAAGGGCCCCGGGGCTGCCGCACGGTCGATCTACCGCCATGCCCGGGATCGCCTGCCCGGCATGTCCGGCGAGCTCATCCTGTTCCTGGCGGCCGGGGTCTTTGCCAGCGGCTTGCAGTCGCTGATCAGCCTCGGCGGCGTGTGGATGCCTTTCAGTGCATTCGGCACCTTTGAGGCTGCGATCATCCTGGCCCTGATGATCCTGCTGTCCATTCTCGGCATCCACGTGGTGATCTCGATCACCATCATGGCGTCCTGGCTGGCGCCGCTGCACCCGGAACCCGACCTGCTTGCCCTGGTCTTCGTCGAATCGTGGGCCATTGGACTTGCCGCGGGCTCGATGTCCGGCATTCACATCGCCATCCAGGGGCGCTTCGGCGTCCCGGCCAGCACCCTGGCGCGCGGCAACATGCGCTATTGCCTGCAAGCCTACTGCCTCGCCGTCGTGTGGCTGGCGCTCGCTTCCAGATAAGAAAAACCCCCATCATGACCGCTCCCCCCGACCGTGAGCTCCGCCGGCCCATCCTGCTGCTTTCTGCGGCGGCTTTCGCCAGTGCTGTTTCGGCACGCCTGTGCGACCCGATGTTGCCCGATCTGGCGCAGCAGTTCGCCGCCTCGCCGGCCGAGGTGGCCCACGTGGTGTCGGGCTTCGCGGTGGCCTACGGGCTGGTGCAGGCTTTCTTCGGGCCCCTGGGCGACCGCCTCGGCAAGTACCGTTTGATCGCGCTGACCACCTTGCTGTGTACCCTCGGTACCCTCGGCGCCGCGCTGGCCGCCTCCCTCGACCTGCTGATCCTGGCGCGCGTATTTACCGGGATTGCCGCGGCGGGAATCATTCCGCTCTCGATGGCCTGGATTGGCGACAAGGTCTCCTATGCGGAGCGCCAGCACACCCTGGCCCGCTTCATCGGCGGACAGATCGCCGGAGTGATTGCCGGCCAGCTGATCGGCGGGGTGCTCACCGATACGGTGGGCTGGCGCTGGGCCTTCGGCTTCGTCTGTCTGCTCTATCTGGTGATTGGCCTGCGCGTCCTGGCGGAGTCGCGGCGCAATCCGCTGACCTACCCGCAGCCTGGCGCCACGGGCGGGCAGGGCGGGTTGGTGGCCCAGATGGGGAACCTGTTCGGCGTGCCGTGGGCGCGGGTGATTCTGGCGGTGGTTTTCGTCGAGGGCATGATCGTCTTCGGCGGCCTGGCCTTCGTGCCGCTCTACCTGCATGACCGCTTTGCGCTGAGCATGTCGCAGGCGGGCTTGCTGATGGGCATGTTCGGGCTGGGCGGGTTGTCTTACATCCTGTTTGCCCGGCGCCTGGTGAAATGGCTGGGGGAACTGGGCCTGGCCATTGGCGGTGCGGCCCTGATCGCGCTGGCCTGGCTGCTGATCGCCAGTGGCCCGGCGTGGGGCTGGGCCGTGCCGGCCTGCGCGCTGCTGGGGTTGGGCTACTACATGTTCCACAACACCCTGCAGACTCACGCAACCCAGATGGCGCCACAGGTGCGGGGCACCGCGGTGTCCCTGTTCGCATCCTGCTTCTTCCTCGGCCAGGCGCTCGGCGTGTCAGCAGGCGGGCTGCTCTATGAAACTCGCGGTGCGCTGACTGTCTTTGGTCTGGCGGCCAGCGTGATGGTGCCGCTGGGGGCTGTCTTCGCCGTGCTGCTCCGGCGGCACCACCGGCGCATGGCTTGATACGAAAAAGCCGGCCCCGAAGGGCCGGCCGTCACAAGCAGGGGGGCTGCCGTGAGGTGATCAGGTGATCAGAAGCCGCCGCCGAAGCCTTCCGGATGGTGGCCGGGGGGCACGGCCGGCTTGTCGTCCGGCAGCTCCGCCACGATGGCGTCGGTGGTGAGGATCAGCGCCGCCACGGATGCAGCGTTCTGCAGCGCGGAGCGGGTGACCTTGGCCGGATCGAGCACGCCTTGTTCGACCAGGTCGCCGTAGGTGCCGTTGCCGGCGTTGTAGCCGAAGTTGCCGTCGCCCTCGATGACCTTGTTGACCACCACCGAGGCTTCGTCGCCGGCATTGGCGACGATCTGGCGCAGGGGTTCCTCGACGGCGCGCAGCACGATCTTGATGCCCGCATCCTGGTCGTGGTTGTCGCCCTTGAGTTCGGAGATGGCCTTGCGGGCACGCAGCAGCGCAACGCCGCCGCCGGGCACCACGCCTTCTTCCACCGCCGCACGGGTGGCGTGCAGCGCGTCTTCCACGCGGGCCTTCTTTTCCTTCAGTTCGACTTCGGTGGCCGCGCCGACCTTGATCACCGCCACGCCGCCGGCCAGCTTGGCCTTGCGTTCCTGCAGCTTCTCCTTGTCGTAGTCGGAGGTGGCTTCGGCGATCTGGGCGTCGATGATCCCCACGCGGGCCTTGATCGCATCGGCGCTGCCGAGGCCATCCACCACGGTGGTGTTTTCCTTGCCCACTTCGATGCGCTTGGCCTGGCCGAGGTCGTCCAGCGTGGCCTTGTCCAGCGTCAGGCCGACTTCCTCGGCGATCACGCGGCCGCCGGTCAGGATGGCGATGTCTTCCAGGATGGCCTTGCGGCGGTCGCCGAAGCCCGGCGCCTTGACGGCGACGACCTTCAGGATGCCGCGGATGGTATTGACCACCAGCGTCGCCAGGGCTTCGCCTTCCACGTCCTCGGCGATGATCAGCAGCGGGCGGCCGGCCTTGGCCACTTGCTCCAGCACCGGCAGCAGGTCGCGGATGTTGGAGATCTTCTTGTCGAACAGCAGGATGAATGGGTCGTCCAGCGCGGCGATCTGCTTGTCCGGGTTGTTGATGAAGTAGGGCGACAGGTAGCCGCGGTCGAACTGCAGACCTTCCACCACGTCCAGCTCATTGGCCAGGGACTTGCCGTCTTCCACGGTGATCACGCCGGACTTGCCGACACGGTCGATGGCGTCGGCGATGATCTGGCCGATGTCGGCGTCGGAGTTGGCGGAGATGGCGCCGACCTGGGCGATTTCCCTGCTGGTGGTGGTCGGGCGGGCGATGTTCTTGATCTCTTCGACGATGGCGACGACGGCCTTGTCGATGCCGCGCTTGAGATCGGTGGGGTTGTAGCCGGCGGCCACGTACTTGAAGCCTTCACGCACGATGGCCTGGGCCAGCACGGTGGCAGTGGTGGTGCCGTCGCCGGCGTTGTCGGAGGTCTTGGAGGCGACTTCCTTCACCAGCTGGGCGCCGATGTTCTCGTACTTGTCCTTCAGCTCGATTTCCTTGGCGACGGACACGCCGTCCTTGGTCACCGTCGGGGCGCCGAAGGCGCGTTCCAGCACAACGTTGCGGCCTTTCGGGCCGAGGGTGACCTTGACCGCGTCGGCCAGGATGTTGACGCCGACAACGATGCGGGCACGGGCGTCGTCGCCGAAGAGGACTTTCTTGGATGCCATGAGTGGAGAGCTCCTGATTCTTTATGTGTTGTCTGTCGGGTGCGGGGCTGAGGAATCAGCCTTCGATGATGGCGATGACGTCTTCCTCGCGCAGTACGAGGGCGTCGCTGCCGTCGATCTTGACGGCCTGGCCGGCGTACTTGCCGAACAGCACGCGGTCGCCGACCTTGACGGCCAGCGGACGCAGCTCGCCGCTGGCGAGCAGCTTGCCGTTGCCGACGGCCAGCACTTCACCCTGATCGGGCTTTTCACCGGCGCTGTCGGGGATGACGATGCCACTGGCGGTGGTGCGCTCCGGATCGAGGCGCTTGACGATGACGCGGTCGTAGAGCGGACGAATGGCCATTTTTCTGAGTTCTCCGTTGCTTGATTTGGACGATCCGGCCGGCCTGCGATGGCAGGGCTGCGGCCTTGGATCACCTATCGCAAGGGCAATGCCAGCACTCGACGCCTTTGATTGCTAACAAAAATCTTCCAGAGGCCGCATTCAGCTCTGTTGAAATCGCAACAGCAATGCTTTTCGAGTGCCCGGACGGCAGCACTTTTCTGTCTTCATGAACAAGAATGAATTCAAAATATTCAATAGCTTAGCTGCACAGATGGAATAGCGCTTATGCCCTGTCCGGCTGCAATGCATATCGAAAGAATTTGGTTTGGTGCGTTGCGGGGCCGCGACACACTCACGTCATTCGTGCTGCGGCACGCTTTGAAGGAGTCGCCGATATGCAGGCAGTGATCGTGGGAGCGGACCGCATCGAAGGTATCCGCAGTGAAATCCTGCGGGTGGCCGACCAGTTCGGCATCAAGCAGATCGACCATTGGACCGGCCGCAAGGCTTCGGAGAACCGGCGCCAGCTGTCACGCCGCACCGGTCTGGTGGTCTTCATGTGCGACCGCGCCAATCACATGCTGATGCGCAACGTACGCAAGCAGGCCGAAGACCTGGGCATCCCCATGGTGTTCTGCCGGCACTCCGCCACCGAGGTGCGCGAGCGGCTCGACGACCTGAGCTGTGCCCGCTGCGCACATCGGAAGCAGTAAGCAAGAGTCCGCCGAGCGTGGAAAGCTATCCACGGCGGCGCTGTAAAGCTCAGCAGGATTACTTGGTTCGGGAGCGGGCAGGGCGGCGCTAGAGTCGCCCCATCGCTTCATTTTGCATAAGCCCATGTCCCGAACCAATAGCCCCGCGCCGGCCATCGAATTGCGCGGCGTCTCCCGCCGTTTCACCGATCCGGGCGGACAGAACGTCGGCGTCCAGCCGACCAGCCTGGCGGTGCCCGCCGGCGAGATCCACGGCATCATCGGTTTCTCGGGCGCCGGCAAGTCCACGCTGCTGCGCCTGGTCAATCTCCTCGAACGGCCCGACGCGGGTGAGGTGATCGTGCACGGCCAGGACCTGACCCGCCTGTCCGCAGCCGGGCTGCGCCAGGCGCGCCACCGCATCGGCATGATCTTCCAGCACTTCAACCTGCTGCATAACCTCACGGTGGCCGAGAACGTCGCGCTGCCAATGCGCCTGTCCGGCGAGCCGGCGGCGCGGATTCGCGAACGCGTCGCGGCCTGCCTCGACTTCGTCGGCCTCGCCGCCAAGGCCGACGTGCATCCGGGCCGCCTCTCGGGCGGACAAAAGCAGCGCGTGGCCATCGCCCGAGCGCTGGCGCCGGAACCCCACGTGCTGCTCGCCGACGAACCAACTTCAGCCCTCGACCCACGGACCACGCTGGACCTGCTCGGCGTGCTGGCCGACGCCAACCGGCGCTTCGGCGTGACGATCCTGCTGGTCAGCCACGAGATGGAAGTCATCCGCCGCCTGTGCCATCGCGTGTCGGTGATGGAGGCCGGCCAGATCGTCGAGCAGCTCGACATCGCCAACGGACGCATCCCGGAAGGCTCGCGCCTGGGCGGCTGGCTGGCGGAGTTCGGCGGTACGACGGGCAGTGCTTCGCCCGAGCCGATCGAGCCTGCGCCCCATCATCTCGTCCAGGAGAGCGCCCATGCTTGAGACCCTCGAAGAACTGCTGCCGGAGATTCTCAAGGCCACCGGCGAAACCCTGCTGATGATGGGCATCTGCCTGTCGGCAGCCCTTGTGCTGGGCGGCGCTCTCGGTCTGCTGGTTTTCCTCACCAGCCGCGGCCAGGCGCTGGGGCGCTACCGGGCCTTCAACCTGCTGGCCAACGGCGTCATCAACGTGGTGCGTTCCTTCCCCTTCATCATTCTGCTGGTGGCGATCTCGCCCTTCACGCGGGTGGTAGCGGGCACCTCCATCGGCCCGCTGGCCGCCAGTGTGCCCCTGTCCATCGCCGCGATCTTCTATTTCGCGCGCCTCATCGAGCAGACCCTGCGCGACGTGCCGCGGGGCGTCATCGAGGCCGCCGAGGCGATGGGCGCCTCACCGCTGCAGATCGTGCGTCACGTGCTGCTGGTGGAAGCCCGTTCCGGGCTGGTGCTGGCCGTCACCGTGCTGGCGGTGAGCTTCCTGTCCTACTCGGCGGTGGCCGGTGTGGTGGGCGGCGGCGGCATCGGCGACCTGGCCATCCGCTACGGCTACTACCGCTTCCAGACCGACGTGATGCTGATCACCATCGTCCTGCTGGTAGCCCTCGTGCAGAGCATCCAGTTTCTCGGCCAATGGCTGGCCCGGCGCGTGGACAAGCGCTGACCCCTCAAGAATTCGATCCAGACAAAACAGGAGAACACAGCATGAAAGCCTCTCGACGTCAGTTCGGCCAACGGGTGCTGCACATTGCCGCCGTCCTCGGCGTGGCCGCCAGCCTGGGCCTCGGCAATGGCGCCCACGCCCAGGAAAAGAAGACCCTGACCCTCGGCGCCACCGCCGGCTCCAACTTCGACCAACTCAAGCTCGGCATCAAGCCCGTCCTCGAAAAGAAGGGCTACACCGTCAAGCTCGTCGAATTCAACGACTACGTGCAGCCCAACCTCGCGCTGGCCCAGGGCTCCCTCGACGCCAACCTGTTCCAGCACATCATCTACCTCAAGAAATTCTCGGCGGACAAAGGCCTCAACCTGGTGGACATCACCAAGGCGCCCATCGCACCACTCGGGCTTTACTCCAAGAAGCGCAAGAGCCTGGCCGATCTGAAGAGCGGCGACCGCATCACGCTGCCCAACGACCCCAGCAACCTGGCCCGTGCGCTGGTCTTCCTCGAACAGAACAAGCTCATCAAGGTGAAGCAGGGCGTCGACCCGCTGAAGGCCACCGAGAAGGACGTCGCCGAGAACCCCCACAAGCTGGTGCTGACCCCCATCGAAGCCGCCCAGCTGCCGCGCACGCTGGACGATGCCGACTTCGTGGTGATCAACGGCAACTTCGCCATCTCCTCCGGCCTCAAGCTCACCGAAGCGGTGGTGCTGGAGAAGACCCCGGACCACTACCTCAACGTGGTCGCGGTGAAGGCGGAAGACAAGGACAAACCGTGGGCGAAGGACCTGGCCGCCGCCTTCCGCACGCAGGAATACCGGGCTGCGCTGGACAAGTACTTCCAGGGGTATGCGCGGCCGGCATTCCTGCAGTAAGCAGAATCTTCCTTACCTCACGCTCCTGACGACCCCTGCGCCAGGAGCGCATCCTGCCGTGTAAAGAAATCCTTATCCCGGGCCTTCAGCGTGGCCAGGAAGTTGCTGACGATCTGGCGGTAGCTTGTCCATGTCGCCGGCCTTGTAGGGGGAGGGCGTGTTCTGGCGGTCGATGTGCAGGCAGCCCTCCGGCAGGAGCAGGTTGCGGGCGCCTTCCTCACTAATCGGAAGCGGCGCTTACTCCGTTTTCGGATGAGGCCGCCATTTCCGGAGTATCGCGTAGAGATCCTCCGGCTGATAAGGTTTGCCGAGATGGTCATTCATCCCTGCTTCGAGACAACGTATCTGGTCTTCAACCATCGCATTGGCAGTTATCGCGATGATGGGAAGGTCAGCGAGCCCTGGCAGCTTCCGGATTTCGCGCGTTGCGGTCAGTCCGTCCATGACGGGCATTTGCATGTCCATCAACACCAGGTCAAAGGGTGCGCTCCTGACCATATCGAGGGCTTGAGCGCCATTCTCCGCAATCGTCACGCTTACGCCGACATCATGAAGGAACTCTTTGGTGACCTCCTGATTGACTTCATTGTCTTCAGCTAAAAGGACACGAACCCTTGCGATGCTTGAAAGGTCTGCCGGTGCTGTTGATATCGAGGCAAGCGGCAATGCCTCGGCATCCAGAACGCTGAGCCGCGCCGTAAACCAGAACGTCGAGCCCTGTCCCGGAGTACTGTCCACGCCGACCTCGCCCCCCAGCAGCGTTGCAATGCGTTTGGAGATGACCAGCCCCAGCCCCGTACCGCCGTATTTGCGCGAGATGGACCCATCAGCCTGCTGGAAGCTCTCGAAGAGTCGCTGTTTTTGGTCTTCGCTCAAGCCAATCCCGGAGTCACTAACCGAAAAGCGGAGAAGTGCCTCCGGGTCTTCGTTCCCCAATTTCTCGACACGAATCACAATATTGCCGCGCTCCGAAAACTTCACCGCATTGCTTACATAGTTGGCGAGCACTTGAGTAAGGCGAGCGGGGTCGCCAACCACGTGAGTCGGCACATCGGGGGCTATGTCGACGAGGAGGCCCAGGCCTTTTTCCGCACAGCGCTCCTGCACCATGGACGACACATTACTCAATACCGTGGGCAGTTCGAAGCGCACATGTTCGATGCGCATTTTCCCCGCTTCAATCTTGGAAAAGTCCAGGACGTCGTTGATGATGGTCAGCAGATGCTCGGCGGCAACCCGGACCTTCCGGAGGTAATCGCGCTGCCGAGGATTGAGCTCACTTTGTTGAAGACGATGGGTAAAGCCCAGTATGGCAGTCATGGGGGTACGTATTTCATGGCTCATGTTTGCCACGAAGTCCGCTTTGGTTTGTGCCGCTTCCTCCGCCAGCGCCTTTGCGTGAGCAAGGGCATTGAACGCTTCCCGCTCCGGCGTGATGTCCTCGATGATGCTGACAAGTCCCCCTTTTGGATTACCGGGCTCGACGGCCTTTATCGATAGATGCGCCCAGAAACGGCTCCCATTCTTGCGCATCATTTCAATATCCACGCTGAACGTCTCATCGTCATCGACGTGAGCGTCGACGTGCGCTCCCATGGAGTCGAAATCCGACTCAGTGCTGTAGAGAAGGCGCGTGGATTGGTGTTCCAGTTCGCCACGCCCATAGCCGAAGAGTTCTTCCACGGCGCGATTGCAGCGCAGGATTTTCCGGTCCTGAACGAATACGATACCGACGGTTGTCGCCTCGAAGATGGCTTGCTGCTCGACATTCGCAACGCGTAGCGATTCCGCGGTTGCCGCAAGCGCTGCGGTGCGCTCGGCAACGCGCGCTTCGAGCTCCGAGCGGTAAGCGGCCAGTTCCCGCTCGTCGCTTTTCTGCTTTGAGATGTCGTTCCAGATGACGTGCAGGAGCCGCCGATTGTCACGATAAATGGTGGTCAGCAGGATTCGTGCTTCGAAGGTCGTTCCGTCAGCGCGTTGATGCGTCCATTCAAAGCAGTTCGAGCCCTTGGCGAACGTCTCTTCAATCAGCTCCGCTGCTTTTTCGACTGAGGGCCGACCATCTGGCTGGGTCGGCGGTGAGATTTCCCAAGGGACGCGTCCAATCAGCTCTTCAGGCCTCTCCATGCGAAGCATGGTCAAGGTTGCCGCATTGGCAGCGATGAAGTGTGCCTCATCGGTGAGTGCTATCGGCTGCACGGTATTTTCAAAAAGCGCGCGGAAACGCTCTTCGCTTTCTTCCAGATGGACGGTTTTGGCCTCCAGCTCCCGTGTCTTTCGGGCAACGGCAACTTTGAGCAGGCGGACCCAGAATGCCATGGCTGCGCCCAGTAGAAGCAGGGAGGCAAAGGCAATTCCGACTATCTTCGAGTATGGCTCCCAACGAAGGGGGGTGCCCATCCATTTTTTGTTGAGTGCTTGGAGTTCGTCTTCCCCGATCGCTGCCGTACCCCGTTCAATCTGCTCCAGGATGGCTTCATCGCCCTTTCTGACGGCGCGATGAAACTGGCCCTTATAGAGTTCGAACGCCTTGACGAACTCATTGTGGATGCCTGCCCGGTATAGGTAATAATTTGCAGGGCCTTCATCCATGCAAAAGAGCTTGATGTCGCTTTTGCTCGCTTCTTCAATCAGGGCCATGTAGCTCCGTTGAGTTAGCAGCGAGGTGATGCCCCTTCTCTGTAACTCGTCGATGCAGGCATCTCCTGTCTCGACGCCAATCTGAAAGCCGCGCAGCGAATTCGGGTTGTGAATGCCGCTGATGGACCGATGCGCATAAATTGCAACAGGCAGCGTTGCGTACGGTTTGGAGAAACTGTAAATAGCCTCTCGTTCGGGTATTTTAAAAATCGCATCGATGACGTCGAACTCGCCTGCACGCATCAACCGCTGAGCGTCGCTCCAGTTGGTCGCCACGAATCTGACGTGTATGCCCGTCTTTTTTTCCCACAGTTTCCAGAAGTCGACGAGGTAGCCTTCGGGGTGACCGTCAGCATCAAGGAAGATATAGGGCGGATAGCTGTTGTCACTGACGACGGATATGGTTTTAGCCGGCGTGTTAACGTCAGCGGCTATCGCCAGTAGTGATGTTCCACACTGGGCAAGAACAACTGCCAGCATCTTTACGAGTCGATTCATGACATCAAAAATGCTTCGATGGCAGCCTGTGCTCTTGGCTTGCTGAAACCAAGCTCATTGGTAGGTGTAGGGGTTCGCTTTGTAGCGGACGTTCTACCACGGCAAGCCTGGGCAGACGTGATGCAATTTCCACGGAAGGCGGGCAGTTATGTGAAAAATTGGGTCCCGTCCCTGGAGAAAAGCTTCCTCAGACGCCTGATGACCCCAATGCCAGCAGCGCCCCCAGCCGCGTGAAGAAATCCTTGTCCCGCGCGTACTGCTCGCTGGAGATCATTCCCCGCTGGGCCTCCAGCGCAGCCAGGAAGTTGCTGACGATCTGGCGGTAGCTGTCCATGTCGTCGGCCTTGTAGGGGGAGGGCGTGTTCTGGCCATCGATGTGCAGGCCGTACACGGCGTCGTGCATCATCAGGCCATAGGTCATCGCCTCGCCATCGGGCATGGCGGCCGTGGCTTGAAACCACGCCTCCCGCACCGCCGCGGGGGCTTCGTTGGGCGGGAAGTGGGCGATCAGGCCCGCGCCGACCTCGTCGAGGCCATCGCCATTGAGATCCACGCAATAGCCCTCCGGCAGGAGCAGATTGCGGGCGCCTTCCTCGCTGATGGCCGCCACGTCGATCGGCTCGGCCAGGCAGTGGTTCCTGCGGACGGCCTCCAGCTCCCCGGCAGACAGGCTGCTCAGAAACTGGCGGGGATTGCTCATCGCGCCGCTGGCGTAGGCCTTGTCCAGCACCTTGGCGTACACCGCCTGACTATCGGCGCCCACGCCACGCAGCGCGGACAGCTCCGTGTGCGTCCGCCCGAGGATGGCCTCCAGGGCCTCGGACGACGTGGGGCCCGCCTGGCCACCCGCCGCCTCCGGCCCGGCCGCAGCCCCGTCGGCAACGGCGCTGGCGGCCGCGAAGGCCGACTGGAAGGTCTGGTAGAAACTGCTGTCGGGCGCCTCGGCGTAGCTGTGGCGCTGAGACGCGGTGATCGGCTGACCCACGGCCCGAATGTCCATTTTCTGCCTCCGTGTCGGTAAGAGTTGCCGGTTGGCGGAATCGCCTGCCGGGCTTCTGGTGTGCAGGGGAGATACATCCGCATTTCAGCAGAAATCGCGCCAGGGGATATCTTTTGCAGCCAGCTGCCAACGTTCCAGTGCTCACCGAGGTTACGGTGCTGGAGAGGCCCGCTGGACCATCAACTCAACGTGGTCGTTGTGAAGGCGGAAGACAAGAGCGAGCATTGGGCGAAGGGCCTGAGGCGGCACTTCCGACGCAGGAACACCGGACATCCCATATGAGTTTCTAGATCGGCATAAATGCTAAGCGGCGTCTTGAAGCTCTTCTTGAACCTTCGCTTCGATCCCCATGGTGAGTAGTGTGATCTCTATGATTCGATCAAAACACTTCTCCAGCACAGAATTAGTTCTGAATGAAACGGGAAGTCCGCTGGTAATCGGCAGCAATACGGGATTTTTCATTGAGCCTCCTAGCTTGTCGATTCGCGTTCCGATTGGGTTCGGAGTTTGATCAAGAAACTCAGGAAAAATAGCAAAGACACCTGTAATTTCGTTCCTGCTTAATGCATTTATCTCACCATTAAAAACGGCCATGTGGTCGTAGTATTTGTCACGCAGCTCCGGGAGCTTGTAGCGGTCCACCGAGAAGGAGTTGCTGTACTTTGCATCGAGAAGAATATGCCTGACCTCTCCAGCAGAAGTGAGTCTCATAGCAAAGTCAGGGCACCAATGAGCACCGGGATAGGCCCTGTGCGGCAATTTCACGAGATCCATATGTTCAGTTTCACCATTGAACTTATAGATATCTGCCTCGTAGTTAATCGTTGCGATGACTTCATTTTTGCTGAAGGTTAAAGAGGATGGAATCAGTCTATCAAAAGATTCTCCCATCACCACGTCGTCCAACATCCACCCGCGTACAACCATATACTCGAACAGCCTGAACAATACGAAGAACTCAAATATTTTTGATAGGGAGCGAAGCTTGATCAGGAAATTTTTGCCATCAAGCGTGGGTGACCCGATACTAAACCAGAGAGTCAACTGTTCGAAAACAGGCCTATAAAAGCGAGAGGTTCGAACATAGGGCGTAATACGCGGAAAAATCTCCCCCCGGAATTCAATGTCGAAATTACGTTCAAGCTGAACGATCATACTGGCAGCTGCTTCGATCACCTGCTCGCAGCGCCTGTGCATCGCGCCACCGGTGAATTTGATCAAAATCTCCCCGATTGACACGTACTCTTTGTCGTAATTGGCAATCTTCTGGCCCCTAAACGAATCGCCGATGTCGTCCATTAGTGCCATGATTTTGGTTCGTATGGAATACAAGCCACCTAGCAACATTCGGTTTTCATCAACGTCATAGTCATGGTGCAACATACTGGTGTCGATAGATTGCGTTGAATAATTTCTGCCTCGTAACATCACATCTCCCCGACCGACGGTTGGCCTTAGGGCGTCGAGGTTAAAAATTACATCGATCGGATCAATTTGCCCGCCTGACTTTTCTAATTTCCAAGCCGGCACCTTTTCAGGTGTCAGCTTGTATCGTAAATGACGAATAAATTCGGCGCGTTGATTGAGCAGCATCTGGATAATGTGCTCTGCCGTTGAGAGGACAATTTCAGGATCAGCTCTGCCTTCTGGAGAGAGTCCCGCAGGTCGCTTTGTTCTTGACATGCAGGCTCTGATCACCCCTTCTCGACAATCAGCCAAATACCGAATCATTTTTTCGGCTTGTGCAGCAGTAATCTTGGTGGCGAGTACCTCGATGTGGTATTTGAACTCATGGTTTTCGCATATTAGGCGAATCGTAGAGTGGCCAAAAGATTCTCGAAAGGCTTTCTCGGGTGAAGAAGAGAAAGCAAATATCCAAGACCCATTTTCGGATCGGCGATTGTCTGAGTGTAGTGGGACGTTGTAGTCCTCTATAAAAAGAATTGGTGGCTCGACTGCGTCATCATCACCAGCCAAGATAACCGTAATTTTGACGACCTGATTTTCTTTTGCCACCAAAATTGAGGTTGGCTCACTACCTGGAATCCAAGTAGTGAGCTGCTCATCAATGGTGATTTCAATACGCTCCGGCCTCATCATGTAGCTTACCAGCAGAAAAAATCGTACGAGTGCAGTTCGTTCTGCCCTGCGAAGATCATCCGGTCAAGATACTCGCCAGACATTTCAAGTCCGTTGGCATCGCACACCTTCTTGATCTCAAGCAAACGAGCACCAAATTTGCTGCCGGTGCCACGAATTTGTGGAAAGATATGCTGCATCATGGCCCAGTCGAAAGCCGTGAATTCATTTCCGGATGAGCGCATTAAAGCCCCGGCGCGAGCACAATACTGGCGAACCGCCTGAATTTTTCGTTGGCTCAGCGGAATCTGACGTCCGAATTCGCCGGAAGTATTTTGCATCGCAGATAGGATGCTATCCATTGCTGCCTTTTCATGCGGTTCAAACTCTGGGACGGTTGCGAAAACGCCAAAGAGAGCATGCATAGTATCTGCTGAAATCGGTAGGCTCTGGAGCGTTGAGAGATCAATTTCCTGACTGTCGGTAATGTCGTGTGGTTGCATAACAATAACCGTCGCCCGATCAAGGACACGTTGACTCAGAGGCTCTGTCGTACCGTCATAGTTAATCGTTGCAAGGAAGCGAAGCGACTCCGGCAAGTGAAGGACTTTTTTACCAAGGTTGATCTTTCGATCCTTTGGCGTATCCGCCATCCCCATGAATACAGACCAGTAATGCTCAATCGAACTCAGGTTGGCCTCATCAAGCAGCACATACGACATGGCGCGCTGGCCACTTCCCTCTTCTGAGCAAATAGCGTTCAAATATTCATATAAACCAGTTGATGCAGACTGAAACTGATCACTTAGAGGGTTGTGAAAACCAACGATGTCACGGATTGACGTCCATCCACGTGCAACAGGCACAGTATGGAGCCGTGAGCGCAGACCTTGAGCCTCAGAGAAGAGGGTGCATAATGAAGTCTTCCCGACCCCTGGAAGTCCCGCTAAGAACGTTACAAAGCTCTGCTGCGTAGAAATCAGCAGATTGGCGACGTCATTATTGGTAAATTGACGCCCAAGCGCATTTAGACGCATCTTGATTGCATCAACTATTGCACGTTGGGCCAGAATCGTATCTTTAGTCTCAATGGGGTGGCAGGGCGTATTGACCGCCGGCAGCTCAATCTCCTCTGAACCAAATGCTCCATTAATGCTATCAACGTAGGGTCGCATCTGAAGTAACTTCTTTCGCAACTCATTTTGGTCACGCACCAGTTCTTCCTGGATGTTTGCATGGTCACGGCGGGCATTGACCGCTTCTTCCTTGAAGTATTCTTGAAGAACTTTTAGCCGATCGGTTTCCTTTTGGATATTAATCAATCCTTCCATTTGATTCAGACTTTTTCGAATCTCTGCCAGGCGCACATTGTTTGCTTCGATCTCTGCGTTACCTTCATTTATCTGTGCTTGGATTTTTTCTGACACAGTCTTAAGGTAAGCCTGTTGGTCGTTCTCAATGCCTTCGCGTAGCGTCTGTCGCTTAGTCTCGATTTCGTCACCCAGAGCAACCGATTCTTTTTTTCTGGCCTCAATCTCCTCTCGAAGTAGAGCTATTTCTTCCTGTCGCTTTCGCATTTCATCGGCATGTTCGGATTCGGCCTCCGATTTTAGTTTTCCGATAAAGCGGGCACGATGCTGCTCGATGTAAGCCTCAATAACCTTCGACCCCATTTCGCTTTTTAAAACACTTTCGAACACCGTGTTCATCTGGTCAAGTGTTGCAGTGCTAGAGTTGACAATTTCAGTGAACATTTCAAGGCGGCGGCGAGACATTGGTGAATTTCCGTGCCGAGATGCGCTAGCCATAGATGCCATGGTCGCCCAACTCTTACGATCAATAAGCTTGCCTCCAGAATCACCGGCCAATCCCTTTACGAACTCGATGATTTCTGAATCGGATGCGTACTCTTCAAAACCAGAGGCGGTAGCAACACGGACGACGTCGCCAAGAATCATCTTTGGGCCCGCAGGCGTATTTACCTGTGTTACATAATGACTGATGTTGTCATAGGTCGTTCTGTTGATTTGTTTCGTCCTCCCCGCACGCCCTAGGCCACCACCCGTAATAAATTTGAGCTCAATGACAGGGTCGCCGGCATTGGAGGACTTGTCTGTCCACTCCATGGGGCCAAAGCAATCGCCTTTGGCGTCCTTCACCATGACGTAGGTGGTTGCAGGTAGCATTCTGACGCTAAGGGATTTGTCATTCCTAGATGGCAACTCTGCTTCAAGCAGATCCAAGTATTCACTAGGCTGCAATTTTTCTGCGAAATTGCCAGACGTTTTGTAGATACATTGACCTGAGCTTGGTTCTTGTTGCGCGGCCTGAGCCATCAGCTCCACACGAATCTTGAAATATTCCCCATAGCGAAATTTACTATCAATCTCTTCGTAGCGCCCAATCACAAAAGCTTGCAATGTTTGGCAAAAATTGTTTTCATTAATCGGAATAAGACTTCCATTTACTTCATCTGCGATTGCACTAATCAATCCAGTGCCAGCTAAATTTTTTGCCCGTAGTTTGCATGCGATGATTGTTCTGAATTCCATATAGCCCTCGTTTCTATAGTTCCCTATTGATTCGTGTTTTGTCTTTTATATTGCATACTGCGCAGTTATTTTAGGAGGCTGTTTTATAAGCCTGCCAAATGGTGCGCCTGAGGTGTCGTTGATTTGCTCTTGCCAAACTGCTCAGCCAGGCGCCCCGGTTTTCAATCAACTATTCTGCTGATTGGAGTGGCGGATGTTGACAGCTCTAGACAAGAGAATGTTGGAGGCCTTTTGGCGGAGGGGTTTCTTGTCTTCTTGGTCGTAATCCCACTTTTGCCAAGTAGAAACCAGTAACATTTGTAGCAAAGAGGTGCGAGCGCCTTGAACCTTCTAAAGGCTGTAGTGCAAAGACGAGAAGCGGGATTTTCATTGCGTCAGGTTATGGCGTAGTGATGTAGACAGATATCGCACGACTACCGACGGATTCGCTACGGAACAGTTCACATTTTTTAGATTTAACAGACGAGGTGGAGAGTTTTGTGTTCGTCATCCCTCGCCCCAGGCTTCCCCTGCCCAGGACACACCCCTCCGACTGGAGCATTTGCTCTCCAGCCTTGAACTTACTGGGCTCCGATTTAACTGTTCGCCCCTCGGATTTAAACTTTTTCTCCGCCAACCTGAGCTCACTCCCCTCAGACTTGAACCATCGAAGCCGCGACTTGAGCCAGCTCCCCCCGGAGCGAAACCACCTCAAGTCCAAGCGGAGCCAGCTTCCCTCAAACTTGAACCCACTTCCCTCCGAGCGAAGCTCGTCAAGCCAAAAGCCCACCCGGTTCAACGAAATCTTGACCCCGCTTCCCCCGCCCCCGAAACGCCTGCGGTGAAAGCCCAGTCCACCCCTTGAACGCACGGGAAAAGCTCTTCTCATTGCTGAACCCGATCAACACCGAGATCTGTTTGATCGACCGCGAGCTGCGATCGAGGAGCTCGATCGCTTGGTCGCGGCGGGTTTCGTCTTTGAGTTGTTGCAGGGAGGCGCCTTCGTCTTGCAGTTGGCGGTGCAGGGTGCGCACGGAGATGTGCAGGTGGCCGGCGACCTGATCGGCGGTGGCGCTGTGCTTGCCGGGGCTTTGCAGGAACTGGCGGACGCCCTGGACGAGGAGGCGGTCGCGGCGGTATTGCAGCACGGTCAGCGGCAGGGCGCGGTGGAGCATGTCGCGCAGGGCTTGTTCGTCGCGGCGGATGGGCAGGGCCAGGTAGCGGGGTTCGAAGCGGATTGAGGCTTGTTGTGCGTCGAAGCGCACCGGGCCGGGGAAGAGGAGTTCGTAGGCGTCCGCGTGGGGCGGGGCGGGGAAGGGGAAGGTGCTTTCCTGCAGCGGGATGCGCGAGTCGATGGCCCAGCAGGCGTAGCCGAGCACGTAGCGCAGCAGGGTGACGAGGCAGAACTCGTGCATGGGGCCGAGGTCGCGCTGGGGCGTGATGCTCAGGCGGGCCGAGGTGGGTGTTATCTCCAGTTCCAGCGCGATGTCGTCGGTGAGCAGGCGGTGGTGGCGGCACCAGCGCTTGAGGGCGACGCCCAGGTCGGGCGAGGTGATCGACGCGCGGCACAGCATGCCGTAGCTGCCCCACGGCAGGCGGCGGGAGAACCAGCCCAAGGCTTCGTCGTCGAGTTCCTGCATCGCGTGGCCGGAAATGACCTCCATCTGGGCGGCGGTGACGCGGGCAGCGGGGTCGTCGAGCAGGCGCGGATCGATCTCCGCGCGGGCCAGCGCGCCGGCCGGGTCGCGGCCGTAACGGTGGTAGGCGAGCACGATGGCGCGGATGAAGGCAATCGGCGTGGCGGCGCGGCCGCTGTTGAGGGAGGCGGGCAGGGCGATCTTGGCGGGCATGGGCGGATTCTCATTGCCGGTGGCACGATTTGCAACCTCGATGGCGCCTGCGGCTCCGCGTTCCGGCGTACGCTGGCGAGCATTCGGCATAGGCGCTGCAAGTGCGCGCCGTGCCGCCAGACAACGATCAGTGGAGGAGACCCGCCCATGAACATCCCCAGCCTCAACTTCCATCTCGGCGAAACCATCGAAGCCCTGCGCGACACCGTGCAGGCCTTTGCGGCCAAGGAGATCGCCCCGCGCGCCGCGGACGTGGACCGGGACAACCTCTTTCCTGCCGACCTGTGGAAGAAGCTCGGCGACCTGGGCCTGCACGGCATGACGGCGCCGGAGGAATACGGCGGCACCAACATGGGCTACCTGGCCCACATCATCGCGCTGGAGGAGGTGTCCCGCGCGTCGGCATCGGTGGGCCTGTCCTACGGCGCGCATTCCAACCTGTGCATCAACCAGATCCGCCGCAACGGCACCGAAGCGCAGAAGCAGAAATACCTGCCCAAGCTGATCTCCGGTGACCACGTGGGCGCGCTGGCGATGAGCGAGCCGAACGCCGGCTCCGACGTGGTGAGCATGAAGCTGCGCGCCGACAGGAAGGGCGACCGCTTCGTCCTCAACGGCTCCAAGATGTGGATCACCAACGGCGGCGACGCCGACACGCTGGTGGTGTATGCCAAGACCGACATCGAAGCCGGCGCGAAGGGCATGACCGCCTTCATCGTCGAGAAGGGCATGAAGGGCTTCAGCCACGGCACCCACCTGGACAAGCTGGGCATGCGCGGCTCCAACACCTTCCCGCTGTTCTTCGACGACGTGGAAGTGCCGGAAGAAAACGTGCTCGGCGGCGTGGGCAACGGCGCCAAGGTGCTGATGAGCGGCCTCGACTACGAGCGTGCGGTGCTGTGCGGCGGCCCGCTGGGGATCATGGCGGCCTGTATGGACGAAGTGGTGCCCTACCTGCACGAGCGCAAGCAGTTCGGCCAGAGCATCGGCGAGTTCCAGCTGATGCAGGGCAAGCTGGCCGACATGTACTCCACCTGGATGGCGACCCGTGCCTACGTGTATGCGGTGGGCCAGGCCTGCGACAAGGCCGACCACGCCCGCACGCTGCGCAAGGACGCCGCCGGCGCGATCCTGTATTCCGCCGAAAAGGCCACCTGGATGGCCGGCGAGGCGATCCAGACCCTCGGCGGTGTCGGCTACACCAACGAATACGCCACCGGCCGCCTGTGGCGCGACGCCAAGCTGTACGAGATCGGCGCCGGCACCAGCGAAATCCGCCGCATGCTGATCGGCCGCGAACTGTTCGCCGAAACGGCCTGAGCGGAGTAGCTGCGATGACCGTCATCAAATCCAGCATCAACACCCGCTCGCCGGAGTTCCAGGCCAACGCGGAAGCCATGGGGCGCATCGTCGCCGACCTGCGCGAGAAGGCCGCCCAGGTGTCCCTCGGCGGCGGCGAAGCGGCCCGCGCCAAGCACGTGGCCCGCGGCAAGCTGCTGCCCCGCGACCGCGTCGACCATCTGCTCGATCCGGGCACGGCCTTCCTGGAGATCGGCCAGCTCGCCGCCTACGACATGTACGGCGGCGACGCGCCCTCGGCCGGGGTGATCGCCGGCATCGGCCGGGTCAGCGGCGTGGAGTGCATGATCGTCGCCAACGATGCCACCGTGAAGGGCGGCACCTATTACCCGATGACGGTGAAAAAGCACCTGCGCGCCCAGGAGATCGCCCAGCAGAACAAGCTGCCGTGCCTCTATCTCGTCGATTCCGGCGGCGCCTTCCTGCCCAAGCAGGATGAAGTGTTTCCGGACCGGGACCACTTCGGGCGGATCTTCTTCAACCAGGCCAACATGTCGGCCGAGGGCATTCCGCAGATCGCGGTGGTGATGGGCTCATGCACGGCCGGCGGCGCCTATGTGCCGGCGATGAGCGACGAGACCATCATCGTCAAGAACCAGGGCACCATCTTCCTCGGCGGGCCGCCGCTGGTGAAGGCGGCCACGGGCGAGGTGGTGACGGCGGAAGACCTGGGCGGCGGCGACGTGCATACGCGCATCTCCGGCGTGGCCGACCATCTGGCCGAGAACGACGCCCATGCGCTGCACATCGCCCGGCGCATCGTCGGCACCCTCAACCGGACTAAGCCGACGGACCTCAAGCTGGCCGACGCGGAAGAGCCGCTCTACGACCCGGCCGAGATCTACGGGATCATCCCCACCGACACCCGCAAGCCCTACGACGTGCGCGAGGTGATCGCCCGCATCGTCGATGGCTCGCGCTTCGACGAGTTCAAGGCCCGCTACGGCACCACGCTGGTCACCGGCTTTGCGCACCTGTACGGCATGCCGGTGGGCATCGTCGCCAACAACGGCATCCTGTTTGGCGAGTCGGCCCAGAAGGGCGCCCACTTCATCGAGCTGTGCGCCCAGCGCGGCGTGCCGCTGGTCTTCCTGCAGAACATCACCGGCTTCATGGTCGGCCGCAAGTATGAAAACGGCGGCATCGCCAAGGACGGCGCCAAGATGGTCACCGCCGTCGCCACAGCGCAGGTGCCCAAGCTGACGGTGCTGATCGGCGGCAGCTTCGGCGCCGGCAACTACGGCATGTGCGGCCGCGCCTACAGCCCGCGCTTCCTGTGGATGTGGCCCAACAGCCGCATCTCGGTGATGGGCGGCGAGCAGGCGGCCAGCGTGCTGTCCACCGTGCGCCGGGAGGGCATCGAGGCCAAGGGCGGCAGCTGGAGCCGCGACGAGGAGGAAGCCTTCAAGGCGCCGATCCGCCAGCAATACGAAGACCAGGGCCACCCGTACTACGCGACTGCCCGCCTGTGGGACGACGGCGTCGTCGATCCGGCCCAGACCCGCCGCGTGCTCGGCCTGTCCCTGTCGGCCAGCCTCAACGCGCCGATCCAGCCGACCCGCTTCGGCCTGTTCCGGATGTAAGGGGGCACCACATGTACGAGACGCTGGAAATCCTCCACGACGGCCCTGTCGCGACGATCTGGATGAACCGCCCGGAAGTGCACAACGCCTTCAACGAGCAACTCATCTTTGAGCTCACCGCCGCCTGCCAGGCCCTCGACGCGGACGGCAGCGTGCGCGTGGTGGTGCTCGCCGGGCGCGGCAAGAGCTTCTCGGCGGGCGCCGACCTCAACTGGATGAAGCGCGCCGGCGCGGCGACCGTCGACGAGAACCTCGCCGACGCCCGCAAGCTGGCCGGCATGCTGCGGGTGCTGGCCGAGCTGCGCAAACCCACGCTGGCCCGCGTGCATGGCGCGGCCCTCGGCGGTGGCATGGGGCTGGCTGCGGCCTGCGACATCTGCGTGGCCGGCGAAGGCGCGGTGTTCGCCACGTCCGAAGTGAAGTTCGGGATCATCCCGTCGGCCATCAGCCCCTACGTGCTGCGCGCCATCGGTGCGCGCCAGGCTTACCGCTATTTCCAGAGCGCCGAGCGCATCTCCGCGACACGGGCTTATGAACTGGGCCTTGCCCACGAGGCGGTGCCGGCCGATGGGCTGGACGCCAAGGTCGGCGAGATCGTCACCGCGCTGCTGCAGGGCGGCCCGCTGTCCCAGGGCGCGGCCAAAGAGTTGATCCGCGCGGTGGCCGACAAGCCCGTCGATGACGAACTGGTCGAAGACACCGCCCGCCGCATCGCCAGCCTGCGCGCCACGCCGGAAGCCCGCGAAGGCCTCGCCGCCTTCCTCGACAAGCGCCCGGCGGCGTGGATCGCGGACACACAATAAGAAGGGAGACAGCATGTTCAACAAGATTCTCATCGCCAATCGCGGAGAGATAGCCTGTCGCGTCATCAAGACGGCGCGGCGGCTCGGCATCAAGACGGTGGCGGTGTATTCCGAGGCGGATGCCGGCGCGCGCCATGTGCGCCTGGCCGACGAGGCGGTGCTGATCGGGCCGGCGGCGGCGCGGGAGAGCTACCTGGTCATCGAACGGATCATCGAGGCGGCGGAGCAGACCGGCGCCCAGGCGATCCATCCGGGCTACGGTTTCCTGTCGGAGAACGAGGACTTCTGCCATGCCTGTGATGAAGCGGGCATCGTCTTCATCGGGCCGCCGGTGTCGGCGATCCGTGCGATGGGTTCCAAGTCGGAAGCCAAGAAGCTGATGGAAAAGGCCCAGGTGCCGCTGACCCCCGGCTACCACGGCGACCACCAGGAGCCGGGTTTCCTCAACGTTCAGGCGGATGCCATCGGTTACCCGGTGCTGATCAAGGCCGCGGCCGGCGGCGGCGGCAAGGGCATGCGGCTGGTGGAGCGCAGCGAGGACTTCCTCGACGCGCTGGCGTCCTGCAAGCGCGAGGCGGCGTCCAGCTTCGGCAGCGACCATGTGCTGGTCGAGAAATACCTGACCCGGCCGCGCCACATCGAGATCCAGGTCTTCGGCGATACGCTCGGCAATTACGTCTATCTGTTCGAGCGGGATTGTTCCGTGCAGCGCCGCCACCAGAAGGTGCTCGAAGAAGCGCCGGCGCCGGGCATGCCGCCGGAGCGCCGCGCGGCGATGGGCAAGGCTGCCGTGGATGCGGCGCGGGCGGTCGGTTACGTGGGCGCTGGCACCGTCGAGTTCATCGCGAACCAGGACGGTACGTTCTACTTCATGGAGATGAACACCCGCCTGCAGGTGGAGCATCCGGTGACCGAGATGATCACCGGCCTCGATCTGGTGGAGTGGCAGCTCCGCGTGGCGGCCGGCGAGCCTCTGCCGCTGGCCCAGGAGCAACTGGCGATCAACGGCCATGCGCTGGAGGCGCGCATCTACGCGGAAGATCCGGCCAAGGGCTTCCTGCCCTCCACCGGCAAGCTGCTGCACCTGGCGCCGCCGGAAGAGGGCATGCATGTGCGGGTGGATACCGGCGTGGAGGAGGGGGACGAGATCTCGCCCTTCTACGATCCGATGATCGCCAAGCTGATTGTCTGGGATGTAAACCGCGACCGGGCCCTGGCGCGAATGCTGCAGGCGCTGGCCGAGTACCGCGTGGTCGGTGTCGCCAACAACATCGAGTTCCTGTCCCGCCTGACGGCCTGCCCGGCTTTCGCCAATGCGGATCTGGACACCGGGCTGATCGAGCGCGAGAAGGATTACCTCTTCCCGGAGCAGCAACAACCGACCCGCGAAGCTTGGCTGGCCGTGGCGCTGGCCGAGCTGCTGCGCGAACGCCAGCGTGCCGCCGCGATGGCGGCGCGGCATCCCGAACCGGCCTCGCCGTGGCACCAGCGCGACGGCTGGCGCATGAACGCCCCGGCGGCACGCAACCTGATGTTCCGCTTTGGCGAAGTGCAGAAGACCCTGCGCGTGGCGGCCCATGGCGACAGCTTCGACATCACCCTGGACGAGGTGACGAGCACGGTGAGCGGCAGCCTCAACCCCCGCGGCCTGCTGCGGGCCGAGTTCGACGGCCTGCGCACCACCGCGACGGTGGTGGTGGCCGGCGAGCGGCGCCATGTCTTCGGGCACGGCCACACCTGGCAGTTCGCCGCGGTGGACCCGTTGCACCACAGCGGCGAAGGCGGCGGTGCCGAAGGCGGTCTGCTGGCGCCAATGCCCGGCAAGGTCATCGCGCTGCTGGCCGAGGCCGGCGCGACGGTGGCCAAGGGCGCGCCGCTGCTGATCCTCGAGGCGATGAAGATGGAGCACACCATCACCGCGCCGTCCGCCGGCCTCGTCAAGGCCTTCCGCTTCGCCGTCGGCGACCAGGTGGGCGACGGCGCCGAGCTGGTGGAGTTCGAGGCGGCCGCCGAGTAAGGCAATCCGGCGCGGGGCGACGTCGTTTGCCCCCGCCTGCTGGGCGTCATCCCCTGGGGCGCGTTCCTGCGCCCCGAACGGTTCCAATCCGCCAGCCCGCACAGACGGGAGCGGACCGCAGCAATCCACAACCAAGATGTGAGGAGACCCATGAACGCGCTGAGCTACGTCCACGGAGCATCGAACAAACCCCTGATCGGCCAGACGATTGGCCACCATTTCGACGCCGCCTGCGCACAGCACGCGGAGCGGGAGGCGCTGGTGGTGCGCCACCAGAACGTGCGCCTCAGTTATGCGGCGCTGCGCCTGAAGGTCGATGCGCTGGCCTGCGGCCTGCGTCGCCTGGGCCTGCAACCGGGGGAGCGGATCGGAATCTGGTCCCAGAACAACATGGAATGGGCCCTGACCCAGTTCGCCACCGCCAAGGCCGGCCTGGTGCTGGTGAACATCAACCCGGCCTACCGGCGCAGCGAGCTGGAATACGCGCTGAACAAGGTCGGCTGCCGCGCGCTGATCCTGTCGCCGTCCTTCAAGAGCAGCGACTACCTGGAGATGCTGGCCGACCTGGCGCCAGAGCTGGGCCATTGCGAACCGGGCCTGCTGCGCGCCCACAAGCTGCCCAGCCTGGAGATCGTCATCCGCCTGGGCTCCGGGCACACGCCGGGCATGCTGAACTTCGACAGCCTGTGCACACCGCCGAGCCGCGACGAGCTGGCGGAGCTGGAGGAACTGGGCGAGCGCCTGCAGTTCGACGACCCGATCAACATCCAGTTCACGTCGGGCACCACCGGCAATCCGAAGGGCGCCACGCTGTCCCACCACAACATCCTCAACAACGGCTATTTCGTCGGTGAGGCGATCCGTCTGCAGCCGGGCGACCGGGTGTGCATCCCGGTGCCGCTGTACCACTGCTTCGGCATGGTGATGGGCAACCTGGGCTGCCTGACCCACGGCGCGACGATGGTCTATCCGGCCGAGGCCTTCGAGCCGCTGGCGGTACTGCAGACGCTGGCGGAGGAGAAATGCACCGCCAGCTACGGTGTGCCGACGATGTTCATCGCCCAGCTCGACCACCCGGAGTTTGCGCGCTTCGACCTGTCCAGCCTGCGCACCGGCATCATGGCCGGCAGCCCGTGCCCCATCGAGGTGATGAAGCGGGTCATCGACAAGATGCACATGAGCCAGGTGACCATCGCCTACGGAATGACCGAGACCTCGCCGGTCAGCTTCCAGAGCGCCACCGACGACAGCATCGAGCGGCGGGTGTCTACCGTCGGCCGCGTGCAGCCCCATTGCGAGGTGAAGATCGTCGACAGCGACGGCCGCATCGTGCCGCGCGGCACGCCCGGCGAGCTATGTACCCGTGGCTACTCGGTGATGCTCGGCTACTGGGGCGACGAGGCGAAGAGCGCCGAGGCCATCGACAAGGCCGGCTGGATGCACACCGGCGACATCGCGACGCTGGACGAGGAGGGCTTCTGCAACATCGTCGGCCGCAGCAAGGACATGGTGATCCGCGGCGGCGAGAACATCTACCCGCGGGAGATCGAGGAGTTCCTGTACCGCCACCCGAAGGTGTTGGACGTGCAGGTGGTCGGCGTGCCGGACAAGAAGTACGGCGAGGAGCTGTGCGCGTGGATCATCGTGCGGGAAGGCGAGCGCCTGACGGAGGACGAGGTGCGTGCCTTCTGCCAGGGGCAGATCGCCCATTACAAGATCCCGCGCTACATCTGCTTCGTGGACAGTTTTCCGATGACGGTGACCGGAAAGATCCAGAAATTCCAGATCCGCGAGAAAATGAAGCAGACCCTCGGCCTCGACGAGGCCGCGACAGCCTGATTGAAGAAAGGAAGCCATGAACCTGCCCCAGCGCGTACGCATCGTCGAAGTCGGCCCCCGCGACGGCCTGCAGAACGAGAAGAGGCTCGTCAGTACCGACACCAAGGTCGAGCTGATCGCCCGCCTTGGCGCGGCCGGCCTGAAGGCCATCGAAGCGACGGCCTTCGTGTCGCCCAAGTGGGTGCCGCAGATGGGCGACAACGCCGAAGTGATGGCGCGCATCGTGCGCCTGCCCGGCGTCGATTACCCGGTGCTGACGCCCAACCTGAAGGGCTTCGAGGCAGCGCTGGCGGCGGGGGTGAAGGAGGTCGCGGTGTTCGCCGCGGCGTCCGAGTCCTTCAGCCGCAAGAACATCAACTGTTCGGTGGCGGAGTCGCTGGAGCGCTTCGTGCCGGTGCTGGAGGCGGCCCGCGCCGCTGAAGTGCGGGTGCGCGGCTACGTGTCCTGCGTGCTGGGCTGCCCGTATGAAGGCGAAGTAGCGCCGGAGGCGGTGGCCGACGTGGCGGCGCGGCTCTATGAAATGGGCTGCTACGAGGTCAGCCTCGGCGACACCATCGGCACCGGCACGCCCGGCAAGACGCGCCGCATGCTCGACGCCGTGGCCCGCCGGGTGCCGGTGGATAAACTGGCCGGCCACTATCACGACACCTACGGGCAGGCGCTGGCCAACATCTACGCGTCGCTGGAAGCTGGAGTAGCGACCTTCGACACCTCGATTGCAGGCCTCGGCGGCTGCCCGTATGCGGTGGGTGCGTCCGGCAACGTGGCGACCGAGGACGTGGTGTACATGCTCGACGGCCTCGGTATCGAGACCGGCATCCAGCTCGATGCGCTGGTGGAGACCGCCTGGTGGATCTGCGGCGAGATCGGCCGAGCCTGCGGCTCGAAGGTGTCGCTGGCCCGGCGTGGCTGCGCGGCGGCCAGCTGAAGAAAGCGGCCCGGATGGCCGGGCCGCTGCATCGTTTATTCGAAGTCCGGCAATTGGGGGCGCGCGACCGGATGGCCGGCGGCAGCCCATGAATCGAAGCCCCCTGCGAGCGACTCGACCTTCAGGTAGCCCATGTCGAGCAGCGTGGCGGCGGCCAGTGCAGCGCGTCCGCCGGTCTTGCAGTACAGCATGATCTGCAGGTCGCGGGCGGTGAGCTCCGGCGCTGCGCTCATGCGGAATTCCAGCATGCCGCGCGGAATGTTGATGGCGCCGGGGATGTGGCCGGCGGCATATTCTTCGGGCTCGCGCACATCCAGCAGGATGTTGGCGTCGCGGATGGCGGCGTCGGCCTTGCTCATCTCGATTTCCGTGATCCGCTGCTTGGCGGCGGCGACCAGGTCGTGGGCTGATTTCATGGTTTCCTCGCAAAGGTCTACGTGACTGGCGTTCGCGCCTGAAGTGCGTGAACGTGGTTTTCGCTTTTGATTTGGGTTTAATATTAGAAAATACTAATATTTGAATTATAACCCATCCATAAAGGAGGAGACACATGGCCAGGATCGTTGTCGTCGGTGCGGGCATCGGTGGTGTACCCGCGGCTTATGAACTGAAAGCCCGCCTGGGCAAGGGGCATGAAGTGACGCTCGTCAATGCGGGCGATTACTTCCAGTTCGTTCCTTCCAACCCGTGGGTCGCGGTGGGCACACGCACGCGGGATGCAATCACCGTGCCGCTGCGTCCGCATCTGGAGAAGAAGGGCATCGCGTTCGTCGCGCAGGCTGTCACCGCCGTACAGCCCGAGAAGAACACGCTGCAACTCGTCGATGGCAGCACGCTCGAATACGACTACCTCGTACTGACGACCGGCCCCCGGCTGGCCTTCGAGGAGGTGCCCGGCGCCGGGCCGACGGACGGGCATACGCACTCGATCTGTACGACCGACCATGCCGAGCGGGCCCATGCGGCTTACCGGGACTTCCTGCACAACCCCGGCCCGGTGATCGTCGGCGCGATGCCCGGCGCCAGCTGCTTCGGGCCGGCCTACGAGTTCGCCTTCATCCTCGACGCGGACCTGCGTCGCCGCAAGCTGCGCCACAAGGTGCCGATCACCTTCGTGACCAGCGAGCCCTATATCGGCCATCTGGGCCTGGGCGGCGTGGGTGACTCCAAATCCATGCTGGAAAGCGAATTCCGTAACCACGACATCAAGTGGGTGACGAATGCGAAGACGAGCCGCGTGGAGCCGGGCCTGCTGCATACGACGGAACTCGACGGCCTGGGCAATCCGCTGCGGGATCATGCGCTGCCGTTCCACTACGCGATGATGTTGCCGGCCTTCAAGGGCGTGGATGCGGTGGCCGGCGTGGAAGGGCTGTGCAATCCGCGCGGCTTCGTGTTGATCGACGAGCATCAGCGCAGCCGCGCGTACCGCAACATCTTCGCGGCGGGCGTATGCGTGGCCATTCCGCCGGTGGAGGTGACGCCCGTCGCGACCGGTGCGCCGAAGACCGGCTACATGATCGAGACGATGGTCACCGCCATCGTGGACAACATCGCCGCCGACCTGGAAGGGAAGGAGGCGAAGGCCAAGGGCACGTGGAACGCGATCTGCCTTGCGGACATGGGCGACAGTGGCGCGGCCTTCGTCGCCTTGCCGCAATTGCCGCCGCGCAACGTCAACTGGTTCCGCAAGGGCAAGTGGGTCCATCTGGCCAAGGTCGCCTTCGAAAAGTACTTCCTGCACAAGGTGAAGGCGGGTACCTCCGAGCCGATCTACGAGAAGTACATCCTCAAGGCGTTGGGTATCCTGCGGCTGGAGGGCAAGCCTCTCAACGGGGAGAAATCCGAAGTTCGATGATGCGTCCGGTCCGTGTCAGACCGGCGAGAAAATCCGGGCCGGTGAAGGTCTGATGATCCTTGACCAGGGCGCGGATCTGACGGACGGGAAAACCTTCATTGGCCAGTACGCTTCGCAGGCGACGAACCCGCAGTCCAAGCGTGACGGGGTTGTAGCGGGTGGCCGGAAATTCGCCGAAGCCGGCGATACGGATCTGGGCCGCCGGTATGGCCTGCAGCAGGCTGACGATTTCCACCAGCAGGGCCGTGAATTCCGGCGAGAGCTCGCGTCCATCGTCGAGGAAGGCGCTCCGGGTGTCCAGGAACAAGTCGATGCTGTCGGGGCTCTCGCTGCTACGGAACTGGATGTTCAGGGCGCGCGCACGCTCTTCGAGCGTAGCCACGATGTTCGACCAACCGGAATGCCTCGATTGTGGATGCGGCTTGTCGGTGCTTTCCTGTGGCACGGATACGACGTCGTCAGGCGTTGCAGCAATGGCCTGGCAGCCGATCAGGCTGGCGGTAGCAAGAAGGGACAACAACCAGAGACGCAGGACGGGCGAGACTGTCAGGCTCATGAAGGAATTGTCGGGCGATCATGGACGGGGCGCCGATGTTGCCGCATCTATTGAATATGGTCCATATCGTGCGTAAAAGCATCACTTTTGCTGCAGCTGATCCCTATAAGTGCGTGCCCCAACTTGCGCAAGCATCGCGGCCTCACTATATTCAGCGACCTTGAAACCCACCTACCCCAGAGGAGCCTGTAGTTCATGAAAAAGTCCGCCCTGTTGACCGTGCTGTGTGCTGCCGTGCTGGCCGCCTGCTCGTCGAACGCACCGAAGACCGCCGCTACCACCGAGCAACCGGTTGAGGCGCCCAAGGCCGCGACCGCTCCGATCCCCGCCGCCGGCATGTCCGCTGCAGAACTCGAAGCCCGCAAGATCGCCGAAGAGCGTGCCGCGCTGGCCAAGCAGAGCGTTTACTTCGCCTTCGACAAGTTCAACGTCGAAGCCAAGTACGCCGACGTGCTCAAGAACCAGGCCGCATTCACCAACGCCCACGCCAGCGACGCGATCAGCATCGAAGGCAACGCCGACGAACGCGGTAGCCGCGAGTACAACCTGGCCCTCGGCCAGAAGCGTGCCGAAGCCGTGCGCAAGGCGCTGGTCACGATGGGCGTGTCCGACTCCCGGCTGGAAGCCGTCAGCTTCGGTTCCGAGAAGCCCCGTGCCGACTGTCACGAAGAGAAGTGCTACGCCGAGAACCGTCGCGTGGACTTCAACCACAAGGACAAGTAATCCGCGTCCTGCCGCTTCAGTCCTGAACTGAACCGGCCGGACCTCGCGTTCCGGCCGGTGGCGTGGCGAGGCCCGCTGAACTCTCCCCAAGAGGGAAGGATTCAGCGGGCCTCGTGTTTTTTTGGGGCAGGAAAAACGCCGCCCCGTGCGTCAGCTGGTCGTGGAGGTGGCGCCGCGCAGCAGTTCGAGCTGCTCATCGCGGCGGCGGGCGAAGCGCTGCTGCCAGTCGGACGGCTGCGTGCACAGGCTGACCTGCACGGCAGTGACCTTGTATTCCGGGCAGTTTGTGGCCCAGTCCGAGTTGTCGGTGGTGATCACGTTGGCGCCGGATTCGGGGAAGTGGAAGGTGGTGTAGACCACGCCCGGCTGCATGCGCTCGGTGATGGTGGCGCGCAACACCGTCTCACCGGCCCGGCTGGCGATGCCGACCCAGTCGCCGTCGCGGATGCCCCGGTCTTCCGCGTCCACCGGATGGATCTCCAGCCGGTCCTCGTCGTGCCAGGCCACGTTGGCGGTGCGGCGGGTCTGGGCGCCCACGTTGTACTGGCTGAGGATGCGGCCGGTGGTGAGGATCAGCGGGAAGCGCCGGGTGACCTTCTCGGTGGTGGGCACGAAGGCGGTCAGCATGAAGCGCCCCTTGCCGCGGACGAAGCCGCCCACGTGCATCGTCGGCGTGCCATCCGGCGCGGCCTCGTTGCACGGCCACTGGATGCTGCCCTTGCGTTCGAGCAGGTCGTAGCTCACGCCGTGGAAGCTGGGCGTGAGGCGGGCGATCTCGTCCATGATCTCCGACGGATGGGCGTAGTGCATCGGGTAGCCCAGCGCGGCAGCCAAGGCCAGCGTGGTTTCCCAGTCCGCCTTGCCGGCCAGCGGCGGCATCACCTTGCGCACGCGGGAGATGCGCCGCTCGGCGTTGGTGAAGGTGCCATCCTTCTCGAGGAAGCTGGAGCCGGGCAGGAAGACATGCGCCCACTTGGCTGTTTCGTTGAGGAACAGGTCCTGTACCACCACGCACTCCATCTGCGCCATGGCGGCTTCCACGTGCTGGGTGTTGGGGTCGGACTGCACGATGTCCTCGCCCTGGATGTACATGCCCTTGAAGCTGCCATCCAGCGCCGCGTTGAACATGTTGGGAATGCGCAGGCCGGGCTCCGGGTCGATGCTGACCTGCCAGGCGTCCTCGAAGAGGGCGCGGGTGGTGGCGTCCGACACGTGGCGGTAGCCGGGCAGCTCGTGGGGGAAGGAGCCCATGTCGCAGCTGCCCTGCACGTTGTTCTGGCCGCGCAGCGGATTGACGCCGACGCCGGGGCGGCCGACGTTGCCAGTCGCCATGGCCAGGTTGGCGATGCCCATCACGGTGGTCGAGCCCTGGCTGTGCTCGGTGACGCCGAGGCCGTAGTAGATCGCCCCGTTGCCGGCCTGGGCGTACAGGCGGGCGGCGGCGCGAATGTCGGCGGCCGGCACGCCGGTGATGGGCTCTACCGCTTCCGGGGAGTTCTCCGGTTGGGACACGAACTCGCGCCAGGCTTCGAAATCCGCCTTCTCGCAGCGTTCGGCCACGTAGGCTTCATCCACCAGACCTTCGGTGACGATGGTGTGGGCCAACGCATTGACCATTGCCACGTTGGTGCCGGGGCGCAGCTTGAGGTGATGGACGGCGGCCACGTGGGGCGTGCGCACCAGGTCGATGGCGCGCGGATCGACGACGATCAGGCGGGCGCCCTGGCGGATGCGCTTCTTCAGCAGTGAGCCGAACACCGGATGGCCATCGGTGGGGTTGGCGCCGATCACCATCACCACGTCGGCCTTCAGTACCGACGCGAAATCCTGGGTGCCGGCGGATTCGCCCAGGGTCTGCTTGAGGCCGTAGCCGGTCGGCGAGTGGCAGACGCGGGCGCAGGTGTCCACGTTGTTGTTGCCGAAGGCGGTACGCACCAGCTTCTGCACCAGGTAGGTCTCTTCGTTGGTGCAGCGGCTGGAGGTGATGCCGCCCACCGCGCCGCGGCCGTACTTGGCCTGGATGCGCTTGAACTCGCCGGCGGCGTAGGCCAGCGCCTCGTCCCAGCTGACCTTCTGCCAGGGTGCGTCGATGCTCGGCCGGATCATCGGCGTGGTGATGCGGTCGGCGTGGGTGGCATAGCCCCAGGCGAAGCGGCCCTTCACACAGGCGTGGCCCTGGTTGGCGCCGCCGTCCTTGGCCGGCACCATGCGCACCACCTGGTTGCCCTTGACCTCGGCCTTGAAGGAGCAGCCGACGCCGCAATAGGCGCAGGTGGTGGTGACGCTGCGCTCGGCTTGGCCGAGCTGGATTACCGATTTCTCCATCAGCGTGGCGGTCGGGCAGGCATTCACGCAGGCGCCGCAGGACACGCATTCGGAGTCCATGAAGGCCTGGTCCTGGCCGGGCGACACGCGGGAGTCGAAGCCGCGCCCGGAGATCGTCAGCGCGAAGGTGCCCTGGGTTTCCTCGCAAGCCCGTACGCAGCGGTTGCAGACGATGCACTTGGCCGGGTCGTAGCTGAAGTAGGGGTTGGATTCGTCCTTGCAGGGCTCGCTGAAGTGGTTCTCGCCCTTGAAACCGTAGCGCACCTCGCGCAGGCCGACGACGCCGGCCATGTCCTGCAGTTCGCAGTTGCCGTTGGCGGAGCAAGTCAGGCAGTCGAGCGGGTGGTCGGAGATGTACAGCTCCATCACGTTGCGGCGCAGCTCGGCCAGTTTTGGGGTCTGGGTGCGTACGACCATGCCGGCTTCCACCGGCGTGGTGCACGAGGCCGGGAAGCCCTTGCGGCCTTCCACCTCCACAAGGCACAGGCGGCAGGAGCCGAAGGGTTCCAGGCTGTCGGTGGCGCACAGCTTGGGGATCGAACAGCCGGACTGGCCGGCGGCGCGCATGATGCTGGTGCCGGCGGGCACGCAGACCGGCTGGCCGTCGATGAGCAGGCTGATCGGGGTGTCGGATTCGCGGGCCGGGGTGCCGAAATCGGTGTCGCGGGGCAGGGACATGGGACGTTCCTTATTCGGCAGTGACCGGCGCGATGCCGAAATCCTGCGGGAAATGGGTGAGGGCGGACTTGACGGGGTAGGGGGCCATGCCACCCAGCGCGCACAGGGAGCCGTTGAGCATGGTGTCGCACAGGCTGTCGAGGAGGGCCAGGTTGGCGTCCCGCGCCTCGCCGGCGATGATGCGGTCGATGACCTCCACGCCGCGGGTCGAGCCGATGCGGCACGGCGTGCATTTGCCGCAGGATTCGGTTGCGCAGAACTCCATCGCGTAGCGCGCCAGCCTGGCCATGTCGGCTGTGTCGTCGAAGGCGACCAGCCCGCCGTGGCCGATCATCGCTCCCATCGCCGCGTAGGCTTCGTAATCAAGGGGCACGTCGAACTGCGATTCCGGCACGTAGGCGCCCAGCGGGCCGCCGACCTGCACGGCGCGGATGGGGCGACCGCTGGCCGAGCCGCCGCCGTAGTCGAGCAGCAGCTCGCGCAACGTGATCCCGAAAGCCTTCTCCACCAGGCCGGGGTGGCGCAGGTTGCCGGCCAGCTGGAAGGGCAGCGTGCCGTGGGAGCGGCCCATGCCGTAGTCCCGGTAGAAGGCGGCACCGCGGGCGAGGATCAGCGGCACGGCGGCGAGGCTCATCACGTTGTTGATCACCGTCGGCTTGCCGAACAGGCCCTGGATGGCCGGCAGCGGCGGTTTGAAGCGCACGATGCCGCGCTTGCCCTCCAGGCTCTCGAGCATCGCGGTTTCTTCGCCGCACACGTAGGCGCCGGCGCCGAGGCGGACTTCCAGCTCGAAGCTGCGGCCCGAGCCGGCCACGTCGGGGCCCAGCCAGCCGGCTTCGCGGGCTTTGGCGATGGCCTGCTGCAGGGTGTGGAAGGCGTGGGGGTATTCGGAGCGCAGGTAGATGTAGCCGTGGCGGGCGCCCACCGCCAGGCCGGCGATGGTCATGCCCTCGATCAGGCAGTAGGGATCGCCCTCCATCAGCATGCGGTCGGAGAAGGTGCCGGAGTCGCCTTCGTCGGCGTTGCACACCACGTATTTGTCCGGCCCGGCAGCGTGCAGCACGGTGTTCCACTTGATGCCGGTCGGGAAGGCCGCGCCACCGCGCCCGCGCAGGCCGGAGTCGGTGACTTCCTTGACGATGGCGGCACCGTCCAGGCCGACCGCCTTCAGCAGGCCCTCGAAGCCGCCGTGGGCCTCGTAGTCGGCGAGGGACAGGGGATCGGTGATGCCGACGCGGCGGAAGGTCAGGCGCTCCTGGCCGGCCAGGAAGGGAATGTGCTCGGTCAGGCCATGGCCCAGGCGATGCATGCCGCCTTCGTGGAAGCCGGCGTCGAACAGGGCTGGCACGTCCTCCGCCGTCACCGGGCCGAAGGCCAGGCGACCGGCGTGGGTGTCCACCTCGACGAGGGGCTCCAGCCAGTACATGCCGCGGGAGCCGTTGCGCACGAGTTCGATGTCGATGCCGCGGACGGTGGCTTCGGCGGCGATGGCCTGGGCCACGTCCCCGGCGCCGACCGACAAGGCCCCGGAGTCCATGGGAACGAAGATGCGGATGCTCATGCCGGCACCTCCTCGCGCAGCCCCTCGACGATGCGGTCGAAGCGGGCACAGCTGACCCGGCCGAGGATCTCGTCGCCGACGCGGATGGCTGGCGAACAGGCGCAGTTGCCGAGGCAGTAGACCGGTTCGAGACTGATGGCGCCGTCCGGTGTGGTCTGGTGCCAGTCGATGCCGAGGCTGCGCTTCGCGTGCTCTTCCAGCGCCACGCCACCTTTGGCCTGGCAGGACTCGGCACGGCACACCTGGACCACGTGGCGTCCGGGCGGCGTCGTGCGGAAATGGTGATAGAAGCTGACGACACCGTGGATCTCGGCGCGGCTCTGGTTCAGCGCGGTGGCGATGACGGGGATCGCCTCGGGGGGCACCCAGCCGAGGGCGTCCTGTATCGCGTGCAGCATCGGCAGCAGGGCGCCGGGCCGGGGGCGATGGGTTTCCACCGCGGCATGGATCGCTGCGAGGCGGTGGTCGGACGGGGCGGGTGTCGCGGACATGGCATTCCTCAAGGTGCGAAACGGCAGGGCGCCGGATTCGATTTCCAGGGAATGGTAGCCGGGCCGGCCGTGGAGCGACATCGAGAAAAGTCGAACGCTTGTTCGACGTCGCCGAAGGGCGATGCGCAGCCAAAGCCGCGACCGTCACAAGAATATAACTAAAGATATACATACTCCGGCGCTCCCGCAGATCGTTTCTTTCTGTTTCGCGGTGCCGGTCGTTCGGCTCCGGGCACGATGGAAGGGGCGACGCGGCTTTGTCCATTCCTATTGATACCTAGCATGAATATCCGACATCGCATCATCCTGCTGGTCGTCCTGAGCCTGACGGCGATGCTGTCCATCGGCGGTTATGCCGCCTTGCAGTCCCGCTGGAACGCTTCCGAAGTGCGCATCGTCACCGAGGGCATCGTGCCCAGTGCGCTGGCGTCGGCCGACCTGGTCGCCCACCTGAAGGACGTCCAGCTGACGACGATGGAGCTGGTCTCCGCGCCGGACGCCAAGCTGGCGCTGCAGACCGAGGACAAACTGAAGACCGACAAGGCGGCTCTCAAGGAGGCCATCGAACAACAGGGCGCACAAGCCACCAGCGACACCCAGCGGGGCCTCGTCGTACAGGCGAAGGAAAGCCTGGACAACTATTTTGCGGCCATCGACGACGCGACCCGCTTCAAGCTGTCCGGCCAGAAGGAGATGGCCGAGGCCGCCCTGTTCGGTGCGGTGGGCGAGTACCAGCGCGAGATCCAGTCGGTCGTCGAAACCCTGCGCATCGAGAAGAACCGTAGCAAGGACGGCGCCATCACCGCCCTCAACGACAGCCTGGCGCAGACCGTGACCGGCATCTCGGCGGCGGCGCTGACTGCGCTGGCGATCCTCGCGGCGGTCGGCGGCATGCTGTACCGCCAGGTGGTGCGGCCGATCGGCCGCATGCAGTCGATGATGACCGAGATCGCGACGAGCCAGGACTTCAGCCGCCGCCTGCCGGTCGAGCGGGAGGACGAGATCGGCCGCTCCATCGTTGCCTTCAACACGATGCTCGCCAAGATCGAGGAAAGCTCGGCGCAGCTGCGCCAGAAGACTGCCGACATCCAGACCATGCTGCAGAACATGCCCCAGGGCATCCTGACCATTGCCGACGGCAACCGCGTGCATCCGGAGTATTCGGCTTACCTCGAGAGCATCTTCGAGACGCAGGACATCGCCGGGCGCGACATGATGGAGCTGGTGTTCTCCGGCACCAACCTGGGTTCCGACCTGCTGTCGCAGATCGAGGCCGTCGGCGGCGCCTGCATCGGCGAGGACGCGATGAACTTCGAGTTCAACGCCCACCTGCTGCCGGGCGAGATCGAGAAGACCCTGGCCGACGGGAAGGTGAAGATCCTTGACCTCAACTGGTCGCCGATCACCGACGCGGACGGCAACACGGTGCGCTTGCTGCTGTGCGTGCGCGATGTGACCGAGCTGCGCAAGCTGGCCGCCGAGGCCAACGAGCAGAAGCGCGAGCTGGAGATCATCGGCGAGATCCTGGCGGTCAGCCAGGAGAAGTTCCATGAATTCATCGCCGGCGCCCTCAAGTTCGTCGACGAGAACGAAGCCTTGATCCGCCAGCGCGACGAGGCGCAGACCGGCACCGTCGACCGCCTGTTCCGCAACATGCACACCATCAAGGGCAACGCCCGGACCTACGGCCTGCTGCACCTGACCAACCTGGTGCACGAGGCGGAACAGACCTACGAGGCTCTGCGGGGTACACGCCCGGCCATCGCCTGGGACCAGGAACAACTGCTCGAAGAGCTGAACGGCGTGCGCGCCGAGGTGGAGCGTTACGCCCGCATCAACGAGGTCAGCCTGGGCCGCAAGGGGCCGGGCCGCCGTGGCGGTGTCGAGCGCTACCTGATGGTGGACCGGGAGCAGATCCAGCACACCTTGCAGCGCCTGGAAACGGTGAACACCGGCAACATGCGGGAGCTTGTCGCCGCCCGTGACGAGGTGCATCGCGTGCTGCGCCTGCTCGGTACCGAATCCATCAGCCACGTGCTGTCCGGCATCTTCGATTCCCTGCCGTCGCTGGCCCGGGAGCTCGGCAAGGTGGTGCCGATGGTCTCCATCGACGACAACGGTTACGTGGTGCGCAGCCAGGCCGGCAGTCTGCTGAAGAACGTCTTCATGCACCTGATCCGCAACGCGGTGGATCACGGCCTGGAAACGGTGGACGAGCGCATTGCCGCCGGCAAGCCGCTGGCCGGACTGATCTCCCTCGATGCGAGCGTGCGTGACGGGCAGTTTCAGCTGGCGCTGCGCGACGACGGACGCGGTCTGGCGCTGGCGCGCATCCGCCGCATCGCGGTCAACAAGGGCCTGATCGGCGAGGATGCGCAGCTCGACGACGTGACGACGGCCCGGCTGATCTTCCAGGCGGGTTTCTCGACGGCCAGCCACGTGACCGAGGTGTCCGGCCGCGGCGTCGGCATGGACGCAGTGCTCGACTTCGTGAAGCGCGAGCACGGGCGCATCGAAATCATGTTCCTGGACGATGCCGAAGGCGCAGATTTCCGCCAGTTCCAGATCGTCGTGAGCCTGCCCGACAGCTTTGCAGTGCGTGTGGACACCGGGCCGGATGCCCGCGACGCGGAGCTTCCGGCAGCCGACAAGGCTCTGCAGGCAGCGGTTTGAGGGGACGAGCATGGATATGAACAGCGACAAACTGATCGTCAGCAAGGTGCTGATCCTCGACGACGCGGTCGGGCATTTCGACGGCCTCAAGGCCTTCTGCGGTGACGCCGGCCTGCTCGGCATCCGGCCGCATGGCGACGCCGGCAGCGTGATGAGCATCCTGCGTTCCAACGTGGACCTGGGCGGCATCATGCTTTACGAGAACTACGGCGGCCCGGCTGGCGAAGGACTGGGCCTGGCCCGGGAGATCCACGCGCTGCGCCCCGAACTGCCGATCTTCCTGCGCCGCGACGCGACGGCCAGCGTGGCCGGCCTGACCGAGCGGGACGCGGCGATGTTCCGCTGCGCCTACACGCTGCAGGACCTGCAACACCTGCGCGCCTCCCTCGATGCGTCGATCTTCAGCCGGGTCTATCCCAACGATCTGGTGCGCGGCATTGCGGAGATGACGCGAGCCTCGCTGGAAAGCCTGTTCCACGGCTGCGACGTGGACATGGAAACCCCTTACCTGGTGAAGGACCGGATCATCCACGGCGAGGTGTTCACGATGATCGCTATCGAGAGCAACTGGTGTCGCGGCTACATGATGCTGCAGGCCTCGGAGAGCGCCTTGCTGCGCCTGCTGGGCGAGGACTGCGAAGAGCGCGAGCCGATGGGATTCCGTGAGCTCAACAACGTGCTTGGCGAGGCCACCAACCTGATCTGGGGTTCGTTCAAGAACCGCTACGTGGGGACGACCGACACAGGGCTCCACGGCCAGACCCAGGTGCCGATCATCATCAATCATCACCGCAACTACATCTCCTTCGGCTCGGACGACCCGCAGCTTTGCTTCAAGTACACGCTGCGCCCGCAAGGCCGCGGAGATGTGGCGGTGCCGGTGTACCAGCGCTTCGTTTTCAACCTGAGCTGGTCGCCGGAAGCCTTTCACGAAAATCCGTCCGTCGAGGCGCTGGTCGAATCCGGCGAGCTCGAACTGTTCTGAACATCCATCTTTAAATTTTGAGGAGTATTTCCCATGGCACAGGTTTTGGTTGTCGATGATTCCAGCACGGTCCGTAACGAAGTCTGCGATTTCCTGAAGGCCAACGGCCTGACGGTCAGCGCGGCGGTGGATGGCCGCGACGGGCTGGACAAGCTGAAGGCGGACCCGGGCATCAAGCTGGTCGTCAGCGATGTGAACATGCCCAACATGGACGGCCTGACGATGGCCGAGAAGATTCGCAGCGAGCAGCGCAACGCCAGCGTCAACATCATCATGCTGACCACCGAAAACAGCCCGACGATGAAGGAGCGCGGCAAGGCAGCCGGCGTCAAGGGCTGGATCGTCAAGCCCTTCAATGGCCCGGCGGTGGTCGGCTCGCTGAAGAAGCTGGTCGGCTGAGGCGCGCGGTAACGCGGAAACATCGATGGAAACGGGATTGAACGCCTTCCTGGTCGCGCTGCTCGGCGGCAGCCTCGCCACCTCCGTGTGGTGGTCGAAATGGACGCAGGTCCGCAGGAGCCATCGTTCGGCCCTGGCCGAGCGGGACCGGCTCATCGACGAGCTCGGGCCGCGCATCCCGCCGGCCGAGGCGGAAGCGACGCGGGCCTCGCTGCAGGCGCGCATCGACGCGCTGGAGCAGCACCTCGCAGCCCAGCAGAACAGCCACCAGGCGGCGCTCGCCCGTAGTCGCGAGGAGGCCGAGGCGGCGAGCGCCGCTGCCCTCGCGGCGCTGGAGGCAGCGCACCAGCAGAAGCTGGCCGAGCAACGCAGTGCGCTGGCCACAGAGCAGGGCGCTTGGCAGGGGAACGTGGCGTCCCTGCAAGGCATGATCCGCAGCCTGGAGCGCTGGCACGGCGAGATGCAAGCCATCTTGCGCAACAACCAGGAGCTGAAGAAGCAGAACGAGCAGTTTCAGAACATCAACAAGAGCGTAGTGATGCTCGCCCTCAATGCGTCCATCGAGGCGGCCCGCGCCGGCGAGCAGGGCCGGGGCTTCTCGGTTGTCGCCGACGGCGTGCGCGACCTGGCGCTGACCTCCACACGCCTGGCCCAGGACTACAAGACCAACCTGGACAAGAACGACCTGATCACTACGACTACCTTCCAGGACATGCAGGCCAGCGGCAACATGATCCGCACGGCGCTGTTCGGGCTCGGCGCAACCACGGACCGCATCGCCCGGATCGTCGCCGGGCAGGACGGGGCGCATGATTAGCCGGGATGCGCGGGAGTCCATCGAATGGCTGTTCGACAAGGCCATTCGCGAGCACAGCGTGAATGCTGCGTCGGACCGCTGCGAGATCCATCCGCACGCGGGCCGGGATGAGGCGGGGAGCGGCTCCAGCGCCGATCTGGTGGTGCTCAACATTTCGTCCTACCTGTTCAGGATCGTTGCGCTGTTCGAGTTCGAGCGGGACGGCGGGATGAGGAGCCACCTGGCCGGGCTGGCGGGTCTCGATGAGCGGACGCTGGACGAAAATGTGCTGTTCGATGCCTACGCGGAATTTGTGAACATGGTGTGCGGCGCGGTCAATCGCGGACTGTCGGCACGTTTTCATGCAGGCATGTCGACACCATTCTTCCTGGAAAGCGCCTGTGTGGATCACGTGGCGATCCTGCAGCCGACCGAGATCGTGGCGCTGACGGCCACGATCAACGACACCGCCCGCTTCAGGCTGACCCTGTGCGTGCAGGTGGCAAGCAACGAGACACTGGACTTCCGCGTCGAGCGGCATGAAGAGCAGCAGGTTGAGTCGAGTGGCGAGCTGGAGTTCTTCTAGCGACTTGCCGGGGCATTCTCAAGTGATTATTTCACTTGCATATAAATGCAGAGTGGCTAAACTTCACGGCGCGACACCTTGATGAGTCATCTCCATCCTGGTGTCGTTCTGTAGATGACTCCCAGCTTTTGTCCGGCCACCCCCCTGGCCGGCTTTTTTTTTGCCCTCTGTTCCTGCTCTTCGTGCCGTCCGCGCTCCGGGGCAATCGATCCATGAGCGCCGTTTTCGCCATTTTTTAGCGGATCGACCTCAATTTTTTTCATTTTTGTTCGCTAACAGTGCCGTCCAAACTGGTTAGGCACAAAAACAATGACGAACACCGCTTCCCGATTCGAGAACACCCGGCTCCTGCTCGTCGAGCCGTCGGCCCTGCAGGCCAAGATCATCCAGCGGGAGTGCGAGGAAATTGGACTGACTCGCGTCCGCACGGTCGGCAGCTCCGCGGAAGCCCTGGAGGCAATGCGCGCGGAGCGGCCGGATGTGGTGCTCAGCGCCCTCTATCTGCCGGATCTGCCCGGTACGGAGCTGGTGGCGGCGATGCGCACCGATCCGCGTCTTGAGGATGTGGCCTTCATCCTGATTTCCAGCGAAACCCGCCCGCAGGCCCTCGACCCCGTGCGGCAGGCCGGCCTGTGCGGCATCCTGCCCAAGCCCTTCGATGCGTCCCAACTGGCCAGGGCGATCAGCCGCACGATGGATCTGCTCGGTACTCGACGCGATCTTGAGAACGAGGTCGACCTGGAGGAGGTGCGCGTACTGCTGGTGGACGACAGCCCCAATGCGCGCAAATTCATCCGGCGCATCCTCTCCAACCTGGGGCTGCAGCACTTCATCGAAGCGGATAACGGGCGGGAGGCCGTGGTGCTGCTCGGTGACACGATGGTCGACCTGATCGTCACCGACTACAACATGCCGGAGATGGATGGTCGGGAGCTCGTCGAATACGTGCGAACCCGCAGCTGGCAGCAAGCCGTGCCGATCCTGATGGTGACCAGTGAATCGGACGCCGGCCGTCTGGCCGCTGTGGAGCAGGCCGGCGTGTCAGGCATCTGCGACAAGCCGCTGGAGACGGACATGCTGCTCGACCTGCTCACTACCATGCTCCAGCGCGATCAGGACTGACCCGGCGACGAATCAGGCCTTCACGGCCTCCAGCAGGTCGCGGGCAGCCTTGACCCGTGCCTTGATGTCCGGCATCGACAGCTTGCGTACCAGCTTGTCCGGGCCGGACATGCGGATGCCGCGGTCCTTCTGCATCAGCAGGATGACCTTGGTCGGATCGATCGGCGCGGTGGCTTCGAACTGTACCGACAGTTGGGATTCGGACGCGTCCAGCTTGGCCACGCCGAAAGGCTTGACCAGCATGCGCAGGCGGTGGGTTTCGAGCAGTGCGCGGGCCTGCGGCGGCATCTCGCCGAAGCGGTCGATGAGTTCTTCCTGCAGGGCCTGCAGGTCGTCCTCCGTCTCGCAGTTGGCAAGACGCTTGTAGAGGGTCAACCGCTCCTGCACGTCGCTGCAGTAGTCGTTGGGCAGCAGGGCGGGGGCATGCAGGTTGATCTCCGACACCACCTCCAGCGGCTGGCTCAGGTCCGGCTCCTTGCCTTGCTGCAGGTCGCGCACCGCGCGCTTGAGCATTTCGGTGTACAGGCTGACGCCGACCTGCTGCATCTCGCCGGACTGGTTCTCGCCGAGCACCTCGCCAGCGCCGCGGATCTCCAGATCCTGCATCGCCAGGTAGAAGCCGGAACCCAGTTCTTCCATCATGGTGATCGCTTCCAGGCGCTTCTGGGCCTGGGCGGTCGGCTTGGCGTGGGCGTCGGTCAGAAGATAGGCGTAGGCCTGGTGGTGGGAGCGGCCGACGCGGCCGCGCAGCTGGTGCAGCTGGGCGAGGCCGAAGCGGTCGGCCCGGTTGATGATGATGGTGTTGGCCGTCGGGATGTTGATGCCGGTCTCGATGATGGTCGTACACAGCAGCAGGTTGGCCTTCTGCGACGTGAAGTCGCGCATCACGCGCTCCAGCTCGCGCTCCGGCAGCTGGCCGTGGCCGATCACGATGCGCGCCTCGGGTAGCAATTCCTCGAGGGATTCGCGCATGTTCTCGATGGTCTCGACCTCGTTGTGCAGGAAGTACACCTGCCCGCCGCGCTTGAACTCGCGGATCACCGCCTCGCGGACGATGCCCTTGCTGTGGCGTTGCACGAAGGTCTTGATGGCGAGGCGCTTCTGCGGCGCGGTGGCGATCACCGAGAACTCGCGCAGGCCTTCCAGCGCCAGGCCCAGCGTACGTGGGATCGGCGTGGCGGTGAGGGTCAGGATGTCCACCTCGCTGCGCAAGGCCTTCAGGCCTTCCTTCTGGCGCACGCCGAAACGGTGTTCCTCGTCGATGATGACGAGGCCCAGGCGTTTGAAGGTGACGTCCTTCTGCAGCAGCCGGTGGGTGCCGATGAGGATGTCCACCTTGCCCTCGCCGAGCTGCTTGATGGCCTCGGCCTGTTCCTTGGCGCTCTTGAAACGGGACAGCTCGGCGACCCGGATCGGCCAGTCGGCGAAGCGGTCGGCAAAGGTCTGGTAGTGCTGTTCGGCCAGCAGTGTTGTTGGGCACAGCACAACCACCTGCTTGCCATCGGCCACCGCGATGAACGCGGCGCGCAGCGCGACTTCGGTCTTGCCGAAGCCGACATCGCCGCAAACCAGGCGATCCATCGGCTTGCCGGATCTCATGTCGGCAATGACGGCTTCGATGGCGGCCAGCTGGTCCGGCGTCTCCTCGAAGCCGAAGCCCTCGGCGAAGGCCTCCAGGTCGTGCTGCTTGAAGTCGAACTTGTGGCCCTTGCGTGCCGCCCGCTGGGCGTACAGCGCGAGCAGCTCGGCGGCCGTGTCGCGGACCTGTTGGGCGGCCTTCTTCTTGGCCTTCTCCCACTGGCCGGAGCCGAGGGTGTGCAGACTGACGGCTTCCGGATCGGCACCGGCGTAGCGGGTGATCACATGCAGCTGGGCAACCGGCACGTAGAGCTTGTCGCCGTTGGCGTATTCCAGGTGCAGGAACTCGGTCTGCCCTTCGCCGAGGTCCATGTGCACCAGGCCCATGTAGCGGCCGATGCCGTGGCTGGAGTGGACGACCGGATCGCCTTCCTTCAGCTCGGACAGGTCGCGTAGCCAGCCTTCGACGGTGGCCGCCTTGCGGCTGTCGCGACGGGTGCGCGTGCGGGCGGTGGCGGCGTAGAGCTCCGATTCTGTGACGACCGCCAGCCTGGCTTCCGGCAGGATGAAGCCTGCCGCCAGCGGCCCGGTGCCAAGGGCAAGCCCCGTGTCACCGCCGAGGAAGGCGTCGAAATCCGCCGTTGCCGCCGGCTTCAGGCCGTACTCGGCGAAGAACTCGGCGATGGTCTGCTGGCGGCCGGCCGATTCGGCAAGGATCAGCACGCGGCCCGGGAAACCGTTGGTGAATGCCTTCAGGCGGTGCAGCGGATCACTGGCCTTGCGCTCCACGGACACATCCGGCAACGCCTGGGTCGGGCCGTCGCCGCCTGTTTCCGGGATGGCCAGGCGGGTGCGCTCCTTGAGAGCGACGAAGAAGGCTTCTTCGGACAGGAACAGCTGGTCCGGTGGCAGGATCGGCCGGGTCTTGTCACCACCGAGCAGCTGGTGGCGGCTGCGGGCGTCCTTCCAGAAGGCCTCGATGGCGCCCGGCACGTTGCGGTGGAGCAGCACCGGCGCGTTGCCGGGCAGGTAGTCGAAGAGCGTCGCCGTCTCGTCGAAGAACAGCGGCAGGTAGTACTCGATGCCCGCCGGCGCAATGCCGTGGGAGACGTCCTTGTAGATCGGGCTGCGCGAAGGGTCGCCCTCGAAGGCTTCGCGGAAGCGGCCGCGGAAGCGCGTGCGGCCAGTCTCGTCCATCGGAAACTCGCGGGCCGGCAGCAGGCGGACTTCCTTCACCGGGAATACCGTGCGCTGGGTGTCCGGGTCGAAGGTCTTGATGCTCTCCACTTCCTCGTCGAACAGATCGATGCGGTAGGGCAGCGCGGCGCCCATCGGGTAGAGGTCCACCAGGCCGCCGCGCACGCTGTATTCGCCGGGCGACATGACCTGGGTGACGTGGGCGTATCCAGCCACCGTCATCTGCATGCGCAGGCGCTCCACGTCGAGCTTCTCGCCCTGTGTCAGGAAGAAGGTGTAGGCGGCGAGGAAGGCCGGCGGCGCCAACCGGTACAGCGCGGTGGAGGCCGGCACCAGTGCGATGTCGGCTTCGCCGCGGCTGATCGCATAAAGCGTGGACAGTCGCTCGGAGATCAGGTCCTGGTGCGGCGAGAAGCTGTCGTAGGGCAGGGTTTCCCAGTCCGGCAGCAGGTGCGTGCGCAGGCCGGGGGCCAGCCAGGCAATCTCGTCGGACAGGCGCTGGGCATCCAGCGGATTGGCCGTCACCACCACCAGCATCCGCCCGCCGCCGGCCAGTCGGGCGATCGCCAGCGCGTCGGAGGAACCGGTACAGGCCGGGAGGTCCAGGCGCTGGCCGGGCTTGGCCTTGGCATGGACGTCGAAAGCGGGCAGGAGGTCGCGGAAGGAGGGTGAGGCAGTCATGCGGAACGGTGCTGCAGCGGAAACAAGGGGCGAATTATAGGCGCGGGGCTCAGACCCGTGCGATCCGGAAGGTCTCGGCGATGCGGCCTGTCTCGATGCCTACGTCGTTCCAGGTGATCTCGACGACCTGTACTGCACCGTGACGATCCTGGCGGATCAGCGTCGAGCAGCGGGTGCCGTAGCCGGGCGCGCGGATGAAGGCGCTCGACAGCATGCGCTCCCAGGCCAGGCTTACGCCGGTACGCGGCAGGCTGGCATCGGCGGCGGGGCGGTCGTCCCGCAGCAGCGCTTCCAGCGGCGCGGTGTTCGGCAGCGCGCACAGAGCTTTGCCGAGCCGGGACTTGCCGGCCACGGCCTTTGGCCATGGCGTGTCGAGCAGGTGGTTGGACAGCGCATAAAGCCCGGGTTGCAGGATGTGCGCCGCACCGCTTTCGCTCTCATAGATGCCGAGGGATTCACCGTCGGACATCAGCAGGTTGAAGGCGTTGTATTGCGGGCCCTCGTGGCGCAGCCGTTCGAGGGTGGAGGCCGTGCTTTCAGCGCTGGCGAGAAAATCCGTGACCAGATGGCCGCGGGACGGTCGTCCGTCACGCTGGCGTTGGGGATCGCGGAAATTCGTCAGGCCGGCAAAACGCCCGTCACGGGTCACACCGAGCCAGGTGCCGCCCGCTTCGAGATCGCGCCCGGCAAAGATCGACGGGCGTTCAGGCCACCAGGCGGCGGCAGCAGCCGGGCGGGTGAAGAACTCGTCCCGATTCGCAGCCACCACCAGCGGAAAGTCCGGATGTGCCTGCCAGGCCAGCAGGATCAGGCACATGGGATGAAACGTTCAGTGTGACGGCGGCCGTCATCCGCGATGAAGCGGGCCACGCCCTGGCGCTCGACCGCCTGTTCGAGGCTGCGCTCGAACTCTGCCGGGGCGCCCACGTTCTCGTAGATCTCCATCCACGTCCAGGGATCGTCGGCCTTGCGCAGGAAGCGCCCGGCGACACCGGTTTCCCGGTGGATGTCGGCCTGCAGCAGATGGAGTACCCGGGCCAGATCGGCCTCAGTGCCGATCCGTACCGGGTAGTAGATGTAGTAATGGGACAGGGCCAAGGAAGGGACTCAGGGCAGGGCGTAGGGCAGGGGAAGGAACTGCACGATGGAGCCGGCCGGCGAGCCCAGGTGGACTTCTGTCGATTCGGCGCTCGATGTCTGCAGCACCACCAGCACGTCGTAACCGCCCTCGGGCGCGGGCGCCGCGCTGACCACCTTGCCGGCGGACTGCTCGCCGAACTCGGGGGAATACACGTCGGTACCGGCCAGCGGCGCCGCGTCGATGTCCGCATGCACGCGGAACATGCGCTTCTTGAGTTTGCCCAGGTAATGAGTGCGGGCGACGATTTCCTGGCCCGGGTAGCAGCCCTTGTTGAAGCTCACGCCGCCGATCAGCTCGTAGTTGAGCATCTGGGCGACAAACTCTTCCTGGATCGGCTGTGTGACGACCGGCAGGCCTTCGCAGATGTCGATCCACTGCCACGCAGCGGAACCCGCCGGCACGGCACCGGACGCGACAAACTTTTCCCACAGCCCGGAGGCTTCGGACAGCGGTGCGGAAACGATGAAGCGTGCCCCATCCAGGCGCACGACGGTGGCGATGCCGGAGGCGGTGGCCCGCGGCGCGCCGGGGATGTGCAGTCCGGCGGCTTCGAGTGCCGCACCCGCCTGCGGGCCGGCCAGGCCGATCAGCACGCTGTCGCCGCTGTCGTCCATCAGGCGCACCTTGGAACGCAGGATGTACATGGACAGCTTCTTCAGGATCGCGGCGTGGATGTCCGCCGACAGGGTCAGCAGGTAGTCGCTGCCTTCCCGCCATAGCAGGAGGTTGGCGAGCATGCGGCCCTTCGGGCTGTTGAAGCTGGTGAATTGGGCCTCGTTGGGGCCGAGCTTCTTCACGTCGTTGGAGAAGAGGTTGTGGAGCAGTACGCTGGCGTCTTCGCCACTGGCGCGGATCGCGCCGAGGTGCTGCAGCGGCACCACTACGGTACCCTGGGCGGCGAGGATCACATCCTGCCGTTCGTCTTCATGGAACTTGACGGAGAAGTCGGAAAAACTCGCGCCTTTCGCGCCCAGATAATTTTGCCAAGTTGCGTTCATCAGTCTTGTCCTGTCGCAAAAACGAGTCTCAAAGCGGTTTGCGCTATTATGGGCGCTGCCGCACGCGGGGTGCCAGCGCTTTCGAAGCAATAATCAAGCCCTCGTGAATCTGCCAGGACATCCTCCTTTCTTCACTGCATTCGTTCGTTCCCGACGCGCCAAGTTCCCTGATGAAGCGCCTGTTTTTTCGCTTGCTGACCCTGGTCCTGCTGTGCGCTGTCGGCGCCGTCGGACTATTGGCATGGTTCGCACACGCACCGGTGCATTTGCGCCAAAGTCCCCTTGATTTCACCATCGAACCTGGCTCGCCGATGAAGCAGGTGGCTCGCCAGCTCGTCGACGCGGGCGTCGATGTGGAGCCTTTCGGCCTTATCCTCCTTTCCAGAATGACTCGGCAGGCCAACGGGATCAAGGCCGGAAGCTACGAGGTCGAGACGGGCGTCACGCCGCTGGGGCTGCTCGACAAGCTGACCCGCGGGGACGTCACGCAGGCGGAGCTGCCGCTGATCGAAGGCTGGAATTTCCGCCAGTTCCGGGCTGCGCTGGATCGCCATCCCGACCTGCGCCACGACAGCGCGGGCCTTGCCGACGCGGAGATCCTGGAGCGCATCGGCGCCGCCGCTACTCATCCCGAAGGCCTGTTCTTTCCCGACACCTACCTGTTTTCCAAGCGCAGCAGCGACCTGGACATCCTGCGCCGGGCCTACCGGCAGCAGCAGAAGGTCTTGCTGAGGGAGTGGAAGCAGCGGGCTGGCGGGCTGCCCTACAGGAATCCCTATCAAGCGCTGATCATGGCCTCCCTCGTCGAGAAGGAAACCGGGCAGGCCAAGGACCGTCCGCTGGTGGCCTCGGTCTTCCTCAACCGCCTGCAGGCCGGCATGCTGCTGCAGACCGATCCGACGGTGATCTACGGCCTCGGCTCGGACTTCGACGGTAACCTGCGCAAGCAACACCTGCAGAACGACACGCCGTACAACACCTACACGCGGCCCGGCCTGCCGCCGACGCCGATCGCAATGCCGGGCGTTGCCGCGCTGCAGGCGGCGCTCCACCCGGCTCGCACTCAATACCTGTATTTTGTCGCCCGTGGTGACGGATCGAGCGCCTTCTCGCGCACCCTCGACGAACACAACCGGGCCGTGGCCCAGTACATCCGGAAACGCAACCCGTGAAATCCCGCTTCATTACTTTCGAAGGCATCGACGGTGCCGGCAAGAGCAGCCAGATCGCCGCGGCCGTCGCATTGATCGAATCCCGTGGCATCGAGGTCGTACAGACCCGCGAGCCGGGCGGCACGCCGCTCGGCGAAAAGCTGCGCGAGATCGTGCTGCACGAGCCGATGCACCTGGAGACGGAAGCACTGCTGATGTTCGCGTCGCGCCGGGAACACCTGGCGCAGCGCATCGAACCGGCCCTGGCGGAAGGCAAGTGGGTGGTGTCGGATCGCTTCACCGATGCGACTTACGCCTACCAGGTCGGTGGGCGCGGGCTGGACGAGGGCCGTTTCGCGGCCCTTGAGCAGTGGGTGCATCCGCACCTGCAGCCGGACCTCACGCTGATCTTCGATCTCGACCCGAAAGTGGCCGCCCAGCGTCTCGCCGGCACCGGCAATGCACCGGACCGCTTCGAGCGGGAACAGGCCGATTTCTTCGCCCGTGTGCGGGACGCCTATCTCAAGCGCGCCGCTGCGGCCCCCCTGCGCGTGAAGGTGGTGGATGCCGGTAATGACCCGGAAACCATCCGTGCCGAGGTGGCGGACATCCTCCTGCGGAACTGTTTCCAATGATCTTCGAATGGCAGAAGCCTCTGTGGCAGCGGGCGTTGGATCGGGCGGAACGCATGCCCCACGCGCTGCTGTTCGCCGGCCCGGCCGGTGGCGGCAAACGGATCTTCGCCGAGGCGCTGGCAGCCCGCGTGCTGTGTGCGAATCCCGGGCCGGATGGCCACGCCTGCGGAGTCTGTGACGACTGCCTGTGGCGTCAGGCCGGAAATCACCCGGACCTGATACGCGTGGTACCGGAAGCCGACCAGGAGGAGCGCGGCGAAGGCGCCGCCGAGAAGCCGGAAGGCGGCAAGGCGGCCAGCCGCCAGATCGTCATCGAACAGATCCGCGATCTGCAGCAGACACTGACCACTGGCGGGCATCGGGGCAGCCAGCGGGTCGTCATCGTCGATCCGGCCGAGGCGATGAATGTGTTCACCGCCAATGCGCTGCTCAAGCTGCTGGAAGAGCCGACCACCAACGTGCAGTTCCTGCTCATCTCGTCGTCGCCCAAGCGCCTGCTGCCGACCATCCGCAGCCGCTGCCAGACCTGGGCCTTCTCCCGCCCGCCGGCCGACACGGCCGCCCGCTGGCTGGCCGAGCGCCAGGTTGCCGATGCGGAAGCCTTGCTCGCCTTTGCCGGCGGCATGCCGCTGGCCGCGTCGGAACTGGCGGAAGGCGGTGGCGCGGCGGCACTGCGGCGTTTCGTTGCCGATGTGAGCGCGGTGCCGGCCAAGGCGCCGCTGCGTCTGGCCGGGGAGTGGGACAGTTGGCTCAAGAGCAAGGATGCCCAGTCCAGCGGGCTCGACATGGCTACCCTCACGAGCTGGCTGCAGCGCTGGATCGCCGACCTTGTCAGCCTTCGCCTCGGTGGTCCGGTGCGTTTCTTCCCAACCCGGCTGAGCGCACTGCAGGCCATCGCGGACAGGCTGTCCGTTGATACGGCCCTCGGCTGTTACAATGACATCACCCAGTCGCGCCGCGTTGCTCAGCATCCGCTCAACGCGCGACTCTTTCTCGAAGACATGCTTCTGCGGTACGCCCGGAGTATCCAGGCGACCGCGACGACGGTGCGCCGATGAATGAACCCGCTAGGCGGCCGGCCCAGGCCCGGCCCAGCGTCCTGTCCCTGAATATCAGCTCCAAGTCGGCGCTCTATGCCGCCTACATGCCGTTCATCAAGAACGGCGGGATCTTCGTGCCCACGGCCCGCGAATACAAGCTCGGCGACGAGATCTTCATGCTGCTGCAGATCATGGACGATCCCACCAAGCATCCGGTGGCCGGCACGGTGATCTGGCAGACTCCGGCCGGTGCCCAGGGGAACAAGACCCAGGGTATCGGAGTCAAGTTCAGCGAGGACGAAGCCGGGCAGGTGCTGCGCAACCGGATCGAGCAGATCCTGGCCGGGCACCTGGGTTCGTCGCGTCCCACCCATACGATCTGATCCGCCGGGTCGCCTTACTTCCGATTGCGCTGCAATGCTTGTTGATTCCCACTGCCACATCGATTTCCCCGATCTGATCGAAGACGAAGCCGGAGTGCTGGCCCGCATGGCCGACAACGGCGTGACCCACGCGCTGTGCGTCAGCGTGAAGCTGGAAACCCTGCCGGGCATTCTGGCCCTGGCGGAACGCCACGCCAATGTGTTCGCGTCCGTCGGCGTGCACCCCGACAACGCCGACTGCGAAGAGCCGGACGAAGAACGCCTGCTGGCCCTGGCCACCCATCCCAAGGTGGTGGCGATCGGCGAGACCGGGCTCGATTACTACTGGCACAAGGACGCGCCGGAATGGCAGCGGGTGCGCTTCCGTACCCACATCCGCGCCGCCCGCCGCAGCGCCAAGCCGCTGATCATCCATACCCGCGATTCCGCCGCCGACACGATCCGCCTGATGCGCGAGGAAGACGCGGGCGCCGCCGGTGGCGTGATGCACTGCTTCACGGAAACCCGCGAAGTCGCCGAGCAGGCCCTCGACCTGGGCTTCCATATTTCCTTCTCCGGCATCGTCAGTTTCAAGAACGCCGAAGCCCTGCGGGACGTGGCCCGCTACGTGCCGGCCGACCGTCTGCTGGTGGAAACCGACTCTCCCTACCTGGCACCGATGCCGTACCGCGGCAAGACCAACCAGCCGGCCTATGTCCGCCATGTTGCGGAAGCGGTGGCCAAGGCCCGTGGCGAGAGCCTGGAACAGATCGCCGAGCTGACGACCCGTAATTTCTTCAGGCTCTTCAAGGACGCACAACCGTCATGAACTCCGTTTTCAAGCTTCGTGCGATGCGCCTGCTGGGCGCCTGCCTGATCAGCGTTCAACTGTGCGTTCCGGCCGCCGCGGCCTCCCTGGACGACCTCTTCAACGCCACCAAACTCGGCGATGCCGCCGAAGTGGCGCAGCTGGTGAGACAGGGCATGGACGTGAATTCGAGCGATCCCAGCGGCAACACCCTGCTGATCCTCGCCACGCGTGAAGAGCAGCCCAAGGTCGTTGCCGAGCTGCTCAAGCAGCGCGGCATCAAGCTGGATACGCGGAACAGCGCCGGCGATAGTGCGCTGATGCTGGCCAGCCTGCGCGGTTTCACCGGAATTGCACAGCAACTGCTGGAGGCCGGCGCCGCTTTCGACCATCCGGGCTGGAATCCCTTGCTATACGCCGCCTTCGAAGGTCGCCTGGCTGTCGTCAATCTGCTGCTTGAAAAGGGTGCCAACCCCAATGTTCTGGCACCTAATCAGTCGACGCCGCTGATGTTTGCCGCCCGCAACGGACACGAGGACGTCGTGCGCGCGCTGTTGAAGGCTGACGCAAACATCGACTGGAAGAACGACCAGAACGAGAACGCCGAAAGTTGGGCAGGCAAGAACCGCAACACGGACATCGTCGAACTGATTCAGGCCGAACGGAAAGCCCGGGCCGGCAAACTGCAGCTCGAGATCAATTGACGCGATAACGGTAACGCCTGCCGTGATCCAGGCGCCAGGGGAGGGAGGGTGCCACCTGACGCAGCACGCCGACCCCAACCAGCGCCAGCAGCGCAGGGACGGCAGCCTGCATGCCGTAGCCCCCGGCCAGAAGCACACCGACCAGAACACCCGTGACCATCAGAATGCGGCAAATCAAGGTTTCCATCATCGACTCCTCAACACGATATTGAAGCCCGGCTGGGCGAATGCGCGGATGCACATGAAGCTGATCGACGGCTCGATCCGGGCTCCGCGTTCTCGGTAACTGTAATTATATACAGTAAACTACTGTACGCAAGTCCAGTGGTCTCATGTCGTCCGTCCATCGAGCTGATTCGCATCCAGCCGGATACATCACTGTCCATGTCCATCACCTACACCACCGTAGTGCCGCTGCGTCCGTTGGACGAGATCGCCGTTCCCGCCGGGCTCGATGGCCACGACGGTGCCAACCGCGCCGACCCGGCGCGCCTGCAGATCCAGGCCACCACAGACGCGGACGCGATCCGCTGTTTCCTGTCCGAGTACGATCGTTCGCCGGGCACCTACCGGATCTACCAGCGGGAGTGCGAGCGGCTGCTGCTGTGGTCGCTGGTCGATTGTGGCCGGCCCTTGTCCAGCCTCAACCGGCAGGATTTCGAGGGTTATCTGAACTTCCTCGCCGATCCGCAGCCGTCCGTGCTGTGGTGCGGCGCCAAGGTCAACCGGATGTCGGAGAAATGGCGCCCTTTCGTCGGCCCGCTCAGCGAGAGCGCGGTGCTCACGGCGATGGCTGCCATTAATTCCTTGATGACCTACCTGGTGGACGCCGGCTACCTGCAGGGCAATCCGCTGGGCCTGATCCGCCAGCGCCGCCGCAAGATGTCCGGCGAGGTCACCGGTCCGCTGCGGGCCGTCGCGCAGACCGAAGAGATGGAAAAGGTTGAACGTTTTCTCGACCAGCAGATGTGGGATGCGGTGACGGCGGCCATCGAGGCAATGCCGCGGGACGCCGAACGGGGCCGCGACGAATACGAGCGGGCCCGCTTCATCGCCGCCATTCTCTACATGCTGGCACCCCGAGCCGGCGAACTGGAGTCCCACCGCATGAACAGCTTCCGCGAGGAGCGCGGGCTGTGGTGGTGGCACGTGGTCGGGAAGGGCGGCAAGAAGGCCAAGGTGCCGGTGGCGGACGACATGCTGCAGGCACTGATCCGCTACCGCAAGCACCTGGGGCTTACCGCCGTGCCGCGGCGGGACGACAATACGCCGCTGCTGGTGTCGGTGAAGGACGGCAGCCCGATCACCGCCCGTCGCATGAACCAGATCCTCAAACAGATATTCAGTGCCGCGGCGGAGCTGTTGCCGCCCGACGCGGAGCACAAGAAGGAGAAGCTGCGCGCCGCCTCCGCTCACTGGGGGCGCCACACCGGCATCACCGCCAAGCTCGACAGCGGCATCAACGAGCGCTTCGTGCAGAAGGATGCCCGCCATACGGACGCCCGCACGACGCAGCGCTACATCCACGAGGAAGAAGAGCGTTGGCACGACGAGGCACAGAAGCAGCGCCTGCCCTGGGGCGGGAAGAAATAGCCCGGGAGTATTTCCGGGCGGAACGCGGATGTGCGTCCGTCCTTTGAAACGTTCCGGAATGTACCTGAATTCATAGCGCCCTTTCCGCTGCGCGCCTTCGAGAGTCATCCCGCCTCACGCCGCAATCCGCCTATTGCCGCGGATCGGCGGCATTTCGCTTTTCGATTTCAGTCCCATTTTCGCTGACGGCCATCAGGTGGCCCGGAGCTTGCTGAATTGCGTTCATCGCAATAAGCCGGTTCACCCGGGAGTTTGAAATGCCATCCGATGCACTGCCCGTATTTCAGGTGCAAAGCACCGCCTCGTGCCGCATTTGCACCATTCGCCTCGAGCAATTGTGTTACTGGCGCGCCTGGTGGTTTCGCGCATTCCGGGAGGTGCTGGCCACCGGCATTCGGGCATTTGCCTTCGCTTACGCGATCCGCGCCGAGGATCATCCCGCGCGCTCTCCAATGTGCTACCGCTGCTTGCGATTCAGGAAGAACGCCATCAAGGAACGCTCCCCCCTGTTCAATTGGCTGGATGCCTATTTGAACCCCATTTTCAATCGGGTGCGGGATTCCTTGCTGACCGAGCAGGAAAAGGAGCATGCCCGCCAGCTCGCCCAGCGGGCAGCAAATCCTGATTTCAAGGACCACGACTGAAACCGACCAACCGGCGCCGAATGGCTGAAGGGATACGACCATGAACGCAGATGAAATCCAGGCCCTGCTCGACGAGCCCGCCTGCGCCCACAACAACAAGGGCAAGACCGGCTGTGCCAAGTCGAAACCGGGGGCGACCCAGGGCGGCTGCGCCTTCGACGGCGCGCAGATCGCGCTGCTGCCGATCGCCGATGCGGCCCACATCGTCCACGGCCCCATCGGCTGTTCCGGCAGCTCGTGGGATGTGCGTGGAACACGCTCGTCAGGCCCGGACACCTATCGACTGGGGATGACCACAGATCTCTCGGATATCGATGTGGTGATGGGGCGCGGCGAGAAAAAGCTGTTCCACGCCATCGGACAGGCGGTCGAGCGTTATCGCCCCGCGGCGGTCTTCGTCTATACGACCTGTGTGCCGGCCCTGCATGGCGACGACGTGGCCGCAGTGGCGAAGGTCGCCGCCCAACGCTGGCAGATCCCGGTCGTTCCGGTGGACTGCGCCGGCTTCTACGGCAGCAAGAGCCTCGGCAACCGGATTGCCGGCGAAACGCTGTATCGCCACGTGATCGGAACCCGCGAGCCCGCACCGGCCCGGCCGCGCCCGGACGGCCTGCCGACCCACGACATCAACCTGATCGGCGAATACAACATCGCCGGCGAGTTCTGGCGTGTCGCGCCCCTGTTCGATGAACTGGGCCTGCGCATCCTGTGCACGCTGTCCGGCGATGCGCGCTTCCATGAAGTGCAGACCATGCACCGGGCGCAGGCCAACATGGTGGTCTGCTCCAAGGCGATGCTCAACGTGGCGCGCAAGCTGCAGGAGGACTATGGCACCCCGTTCTTTGAAGGCAGCTTCTACGGTGTGGAAGACACCTCCCAGGCCTTGCGGGATCTCGCCTGCCTGGTTGGGGATGCGGACTTTCGCGTGCGCACCGAGGTCGTGATCAGCCGGGAAGAGGGTGGGGTGGCCCAGCGCCTCGCGCCGTTCCGCGATCGCCTGGCCGGACGGCGGGCGCTGATCTTCTCCGGCGGCGTCAAATCCTGGTCCATCGTGTCGGCTTTGCAGGACCTGGGCATGGACGTCGTGGCGACAGGCACCGAGAAGTCCACCGAGGAAGACCGCGCCCGCATCCGTGCGCTGATGGGCCCCGAAGCCCGCATGATCGGCAACAACGACCAGGGCGCGCTGATGGAGACCTGCCGCGAGTACGGCGTCGACATCCTCTTCGCCGGTGGCCGCTACCTGTATCCGGCGCTCAAATCCGGCATCCCTTTTCTCGACATCAACCATGAGCGGGATTTCGGTTATGCCGGTTACGACGGCCTCGTCGAACTGGCGCAGCACATCGCCGACGTAATCGACAACCCGATCTGGGCCCAGCTCGTCCGCAAGCCGGCCTGGCACCGGCGGCCCGCCATGGCCCTGGCTTGTGCCTGAGGGGACCGACATGGCGATGGTACATATCTCGAACAAGCCGCTGACCGTCAATCCGCTCAAGGTCAGTCAGCCGATGGGCGCCACCCTGGCCGTGCTGGGGCTGGACCAAGCGGTGCCGCTGCAGCACGGCGCCCAGGGCTGTACCGCCTTCAGCAAGGTTTTCTTCACCCGTCACTTCCGCGAACCGGTAGCACTGCAGACCACCGCGATGGACCAGGTGGTGACGGTGATGGGCGCCGACAGCAGCGTCGTCGAAGCGTTGCGGACGGTGGCCGAACTCAACAACCCGGAAGTGATCGGCCTGATGACCACCGGTCTGACCGAAACCCAGGGGGCCGACATCGCGCGGACGGTCAAGGAGTTCCAGCGCAGCAGTCCGGAATTCATGGACATCAGCGTGATCCCGATCAACACGCCTGATACCCTCGGCAGCCTGGAGAGCGGCTATGCGCGCGCGCTGGAAGCCGTCATCGAGCACCTGGTGCCGGAGGGCCGGGTGGCCGGCTACCGGCCCCGGCAGGTGAACGTGTTGCTGTCGTCGATGCTGACGCCGGGGGACGCCGAAGCCGTACGGGCCTGGGTCGAGGCTTTCGGCCTGCGTCCGGTGATGCTGCCGGACCTGGGCGGCAGCCTGGATGGGCATTTCGACCCGGCGGGCTTCTCGACCCTGTCGCGCGGCGGCGTGTCGCGCATCGATGTGGCGACGATGGGCAAGTCCGTCGCCACGCTGGCCGTCGGCCCGTCGGTCTTCACCGCTGCGGATCGGCTGAAGGCCCGCACCGGCGTGCCGGATCACCGCTTCGAAGGGCTGATGGGGCTGGCGGCGTGCGATGCCTTCACCGAGGCGCTGGCCGGCATTTCCGGGCGCTCCGTCCCGGACCGGATCGACCGGCTGCGCGAGCAGCTGCTCGATGCGATGGTCGACACCCACTTCGTGCTCGGCGCCCTGCGCCTTGGCGTGGCCGCCGACCCTGACCACCTGGGCATGCTGGCCCGCTTCCTGACCGGCGTCGGCATCCATGTGGTCGCCGCGGTAGCGTCGAGCCGTGCGGAAGGGCTGGTCGATCTGCCGATCGAAGCGGTCGTCGTCGGCGACCTGGAAGACCTGGAAGCGCGGGCCCAGGCGGGCAAGGCCCAGGTGCTGATCGCCAACTCCCATGGCGCGGACATCGCGGAGAGGCTGCGCATTCCGCTACTCCGGGCCGGCTTCCCGCTGTACGACATCTTCGGCGGCGCAGCTCGCAAATGGGTCGGCTACGACGGGAGCCGCCAGGCGCTGTTCGACCTCGCCAATCTCGCCGGTGCCGCACGCCCGGAAATTGCGCCATACCGCTCCTTCTACGGAAAGGAGCGCCCTCCGGAAATGGACGGACACGTCCCGGTCGCCGCGTCCGGCGCATCAACACTTCTCGGTTGAAGGAGATCCCATGTTACGCATTGCATTTGCCTCAACGGACCAGCAAAAGGTCGATCTCCATTTCGGTGCTGCGGATCGCCTCGTCCTGTTCGACGTGGAGCCCGGGCGGGCCAGCCTCGTCGGCATCGGAGAGTTCATCAAGGCGGAAATGAAGGGCAGCAACAAGGACAAGGGGCTACCGCGGGAACTGCAGGGGGTGGCCCACTTGCAGTCGCAACCCTATGCGCCCGCGCCGGAGGACGTATTGCCCCCGCCGGACAGGCCGCCGGAGGACAAGGTGATCGCCAAGCTCGACTTCCTGAAGGGCTGTGCCGCGGTTTATGCGGCGTCCATCGGCGCATCGTCGATCCGCCGCCTGATGGCCCTCGACGTGCAGCCCATCATCGTGGATAACGGCCACGAGATCATGGACTTGCTGAACGAGGTCAGCTTTGCGCTGCATTACGGCGGACTGGCCTGGGTGGACCGCGCCGTGGCGAGGCTGGATAAATCGCCCGACCGTTTCGACACTCTTGCGGAAGGGGATTGGGACGCGGAATCGACCGCCCTGAATCCCACCGTGATCCATCAACTGATCACCTCGATGGATGATTTAGCCTGACCGATCTTCCCGCGGGGGGCGTGCCATCCACCGCAACAAGGGAGCGCTCGGAGCCTTGCCGGATAAATGGACTCTTGGGTTGTCCATTTATCCGGCCTTTTTCATTTCAGGCTCCGATGCTTTTTGCGCCGCTTGCACGGAGGCGAACGCCGGTTGGATGGCGTTGTACTCAAACGAACGGTTTTATTTACGGAAATTGAGTTTCCAATTCAGAAGGGCGCGAAAACAAAAGGAAAAAGCAATTAAATAATAATGGCATGCCCCTTGCTGAGCAATTTGTGCCAGTCTTCATTCAATCAAAAGGGGTAATAGAAATGAGCAAGAAACTGCGTCAATGCGCTATTTACGGCAAGGGCGGTATCGGCAAATCCACCACCACCCAGAACCTGGTCGCCGCGCTCGCAGAGGCCGGCAAGCGGGTTCTGATCGTCGGCTGCGACCCGAAGGCCGACTCCACCCGCCTGATCCTCCACAGCAAGGCCCAGACGACGGTGATGCACCTGGCCGCCGAGGCTGGCTCGGTGGAGGACCTGGAGCTCGACGACGTGCTGCAGACCGGCTTCGGCGATGTGAAATGCGTTGAATCCGGTGGCCCGGAACCCGGCGTCGGCTGCGCCGGCCGTGGTGTGATCACCGCCATCAACTTCCTGGAAGAAGAAGGCGCCTACGACGAAGACCTGGACTTCGTGTTCTACGACGTGCTCGGCGACGTGGTGTGTGGCGGCTTCGCCATGCCCATCCGCGAGAACAAGGC
>JAFEDI010000131.1 GCA_018241725.1 Pseudomonadota bacterium
CCGTAGCGGACGAGGTCGTCGGGAGCGTCGGAGTGATCGACGCGGATGACGTCCTGCTCGACGATGGGCCCCTGATCGAGCTCGCTGGTGACGTAGTGGCAGGTGGCGCCGATGAGCTTGACGCCTTTGGCGTGGGCCTGGTGGTAAGGCTTGGCGCCGACGAAGCTGGGCAGGAAGCTGTGGTGGATGTTGATGATCTGGCCGGGGTAGTTGATGCACAGCTCCGGGGACAGGATTTGCATGTAGCGGGCCAGGACCATCACGTCGCCGTCGGCTTCGCGGAAGAGTTCTTCGACCTTGGCGTAGGCGGCGGGCTTGTTGTCGGGGGTGACGGGGACGTGGTGGAAGGGGATGCCGTGCCACTCGACGAAGCCGCGGAAGGTCTCGTGGTTGGAGATGACGCAGGGGATGTCGATGTCCAGGTCGCCGGAGTGCCAGCGGGCGAAGAGGTCGTAGAGGCAGTGTTCTTGCTTGGATACGAGGATGACGACGCGTTTTTTGCGGGCGCTGTCGGAGATGCGCCAGTCCATGCCGAACTCGGCGGCGATGGGGGCGAACTTGTCGCGCAGGGTGTCGATGCCGAAAGGCAGCGAGTCGGCGAGGATTTCCTGGCGCATGAAGAAGCGCCGGGCTTCGGCATCGGCGTGGTGGTTGGCCTCGGTGATCCAGCCGTGGTTCTTGGCGAGGAAGGCGCTGACGGCGGCGACGATGCCGACCTTGTCAGGGCAGGACAGGGACAGGGTGTAACGTCGGGTGGGGGTGCTCATGGGCTGTTTCCTTTTGCTCGGCCTCTGGCGGGCCATTGGGGGTTGCGTGAGGCAACCCCGTGGGGGCGAATTTATTCGCCTGCGGACTTGATCAAGCGACGGAGGGCGAATGGCTTCGCCCCACGGATACCCGGGTGTTCAGCCCTTGGCAGTGCGCTTGGTCTTGTCCGGGTCGTCGAAGGGCAGCGTGTGGGTCGTTGCGCCGCATTCGAGACTGGCGCCGCGCAGTTGCAGCTTGCGACCGGCGACGGCGTAGGCCGGATCGAGGCGGACGATGGCCATCGAACGCTCGACCAGCCGCGAGTACATCCCGCAGGTGACAAAGCCGACCTTGGTGTCGCCGTCGTAGAGGGCGTCGCCGGCCTGCGCGGCCTGCTTGCTGGCCAGCTCGATGCCGAAGATCTTGAAGCGCTCCTTGCCCTGCAGCCGATAGTGTTCGGCGGCGCCGCGGAACTCTTTCTTGCCCGGCGACACGGTGAAGTCCAGGCCCAGTTCCCACAGGCTGTCGCCGATCGGCTCGCCCTCCATCGGGTACATGTCGGAGTTGTCGTAGGGGTAGAACAGCAGGTAGCTCTCCACCCGCAGCCAGTCGAGGGCCGTGAAGGAGCAGGGCATGATGCCCATTTCCTTGCCTTCGGCGACGATGGTGTCCCAGATCTGCGGGGCGTCGGCGGCCTTGCAGAAGATCTCGTAGCCACGCTCGCCGGTGTAGCCGGTGCGCGACAGCATCACCGGACGGCCGAAGAGGGTCGTCTGCATGTGGTGGAAGTAGGGCAGTTCGCGGATGCCCGGCACGTGCTTGGCGAGGAAATCGACGGCTACCGGCCCTTGCAGGGACAGGTCGTGCAGGTCGTCGTCGAACAGCACCACGACATTGCGCCCGACCGCGGCACGGGTCAGGATCTCGTGGCCGGCGCCGGAACCATGCACCACCATGAAGGCGTTGGGCCCGTTGCGGTAGATCACGCAGTCGTCGATGAACTTGCCGGCCTCGTTGAGCATGCAGGCATATACCGACTTGCCCGGGTAGAGCTTGCTGACGTTGCGGGTGGTGGCGAAGTTGATCAGCGCCTCGGCGTGGGGGCCGATGATGTGCATCTTCTTGAGGCCGGATACGTCCATCAGGCCGGCACGGGTGCGGATCGCCTCGTGCTCGTCGGCCAGATCGGTCCGGTAGGTCCAGGCGGTACCCATGCCGTTCCAGTCTTCCAGGCTGGAACCGAGGGCGCGGTGGCGGTCAGCGAGGACCGAGAGTCTCCATGAACTCATCTGCAACTCCTAGTCGAAAAGGGGATGAAGCTTGAGTTCATTAGGCCAGTCGGGCTGGCGCGGGAAAATACTACTCTGGTACTACTTCAAGGCGGAGGGCGGCGGGGGGGCGTTGCAGGCAGTTGGCCGCGACTTGCGGGAGGCCACCCTTGGGGGCGAACTCATTCGCCCTCGGACCTCGCGGAATGGATCTGGCCGCTGGCCCAAGCGGTGAAAGGCGAATGAATTCGCCTCCACGATCAGGCTGATCGTTCCTCCTCCCGCAACTCCCGCAGCCACACGGCGGCTTCGAAGCGGTTGCGCAGGTTGAGTTTCTGCAACACGTGCTTCACGTGGACCTTCACGGTGCTCTCGGCGATGCCGAGCGAGCGGGCGACGATCTTGTTCGATGCACCCTTGGAGACCAGCTCGAGAGTCTCCTGCTCCCGTGCAGTGAGGGAGGCCCAGCCGGCGTCGATGCTCTCCCGGCTCGGCGGCTGGGGCTTGGCGAGGATGCCGCCGATCTCGGCTGACAGCACGGTGCCGCCCGCGGCCACCTGGCGCAGCTTCAGGCAGAACTCGTCGGGCTCCATGTCCTTCAGCAGATAGCCGCTGGCGCCTGCCTTGAGGGCCTCCATCACGTCGAAGCTTGAGTCGGACACCGTGAGCATTACCAGCCGGGTGGCGGAGCCGGCGGTCTTCAGTGCGCGGACCACCGAGATGCCGTCGAGGCCTTTCATGTGCAGGTCCACCAGGGCCACGTCGGGCTGGTGGGTCAGGACGGCCTCGATGCCTTCGGCGCCGGACGCAGCCTCCGCGACCACGTGGAGATCGCCGTACATCGAGAGCAGCTGGCCGATGCCCTTGCGGAAGAGGGCGTGGTCGTCCACCACCACCAGGCGGATCGGTGGCGTGTCGTCAGTGGGGCTGTGCATGGGCATTGTCCCTGTCGGGTTCGAATGGGGGAGAGGATGGAGGAGGCCCGGCTCGAGGGCGGAAGCGCAGTTCCACGCGGGTGCCGCGCCCGCCGGGGCCGGGGTGCAGCTCCAGGTTGCCGGCCAGCTGCCGGGCCCGGTCGTGCATGATCGAGACGCCGTGATGGCCTTCACCGCCGTTGCCGGCCGCTATCCCACGGCCATCGTCGTCCACCTGCACGACCACCACGCCGGCTTCGCAGTCCAGGCGGATCAGCGCGTGCGCCGCGCGGGCATGGCGGATCACGTTGGTCAGCGCCTCGCGGACGATCTGTAGCAGGTGGAATTCTTCGTTGACCGACAGCGGCGTGTCGCCGAGCCGGTAGTCGAGGCCGATCTCGGTACCGGCGCGGGCGGACAGTTCTTCCACCACCTCGCGGATGGCCTGCTGCAGGCCGCCGGGTGGCATGCTGGTGCGGAAGGCCGACAGCAGCTCGCGCAGATGACGGTAGGCGCTGTCGAGGCCGGTCTTGATGTCGCCGGAGATATCCAGCACCTTGCCGCCGGGCGCGCAGGCGCCGCAGCTGCGCCCGATCTCCAGTTGCAGGCGGGCAATCTGCAACTTCATGTAGGACAGGGCCTGGGCCAGCGAGTCGTGCAGTTCGCCGGCGATCGCATTGCGCTCGTCCATCAGGGCCAGCCGGCGGCGGCGCTGGGTGCGCTGCAGGCTGCCTAGGGACAGCGCGAACAGGCTGGCCACCGCATCCACCAGCCGGCTGTAGCGGCTTTCAAAGAGCGTGTCGCTGCGTGCCTCCACCACCAGGATGCCGTAGATGCCGTCGGCGTCGCGCACCGGCACCGCCAGCTCGACCCGTTCGCCATCCGCGTGGGTCGCCTGGCGGCGCAGTCCGCCTTTGCGGGCCAGCGTTTCCGTGTCGAACTCGTCGAGCAGGCTGGCCAGCCGCGGTGCACCCAGGCGGGTCGGCACCCCCAGGCTTTCGGCGAGGGGGGTTAGCAGGCCCAGCGAGCAGCTGCGGGCGCGCAGGCAGTCGGCCATGTCCTCCAGCAAGGCGGTCAGCCACTGGGCGCTGGCGTTGTTCTCGGCCAGGCACGTACAGGCGCGGTAGATGAATTCCAGCGAGCGGGTGGCGAAGCGTTCCTGCTCGTGGGCGTGGCGGGACAGGCGTTCGCTGTCGGCCACGCGGCAGGCCAGCTGGGCCGACACACCGTCCAGCGCGCCTATCAGCCGGTCGATCTCGTCGTTGCCGCCGGCCGGCGCGTCCGCACCGCTGGTGTGCGCAGCCAGGCGGGCCAGCGCACAGTCGGTGCGTTGCGCCAGGGCCCGGTGGGCGATCCGCAGGGTGATCGCGCAGCCGATCGCAAAGGCCAACGCCAGCACGATCTCCATCAGTTCGATGCCTGCCAGCCTGCTCGCCGCCAGGCTGCCGGGGGCTGCCCGGGCCGCTTCTTCCAGGCGACCAGCAGCCCCGGCGCTGACGAACAAGGCAGCGCACAGGCTGGCCAGGCAGCTCAGCATGAGGCTCAGGCGGGACAGGAGCGGGTAGCGTTTCAGCACGTAAGCGTCGTTGGCGATGGGGGACGTCGGTCGATAGGTTGTTCTCTTGAAGCAACTTTTGCGCCTTGTGGGAAACGCTTGTTTTCGTCCCCGACCGGAGCCGTGCCATGGCGGATGGAGTGAATCCTGCTTGATGCGGCACGCTGTGCCGCGAAGGTACGGCGCTCAAGCTCACGGATTCGCGCCATGACTCTCTATCTATTTGCGACCCTGCTGGTTTCGGTGCTGGCCGTCATCGTCTGTGGCGATGCCGGGCGGCCGACGCCGCTTCTTACGCTAGTGCCGTTGATCCCCGGGCTGGCCTGGACGGCCCTGCGCTTCGGTGGCCGCCGCCTGGCCGTCGCACGTCCGAACGGTCCGGTAGTGGCGGATCCGTCCCTCCGCCAGTTCGCCCAGCACAGCGGCCAGCCGGCGGTGCTCGCCGAGAACGGGCGCATCGCTCACGCCAATCGGGCGCTGCTCAAGGCGCTCGGCCTGGAAGAGCGCGGCGACGAGCTGATCGGCATGCCCCTCGACAACATCGTGCATCCCAAGCATCAGGGACGGCTGGCCGAACTGCTGGCCGCCGACACCCCGGCCTGTGACGGTGTGATCACCCTGCTGCGGGCAGATGGGGTGTCCTGGCCGGCGCGGGTCAGCCTGTTCCGGGCCGACCGCTCACCGATGGCGCTGCTGCATTTTTCCCTGCCGGAAGACGATGGCGGCACGGCCGATCACCAGTGGGGCAACCGTTTTGCCCACGGTGCCGCGGAAATCCTGTTCACACTGGATAGCCAGCTGCATGTGGCCTATCTCAACTCCCGCTGGGAGCGGACCACCGGCCGGGCGGCGGCGGACAACCTCGGCACCCCCTTCCTGCAACTTTTCCCGGTGGAGGACCGGGCTGCGCTGACCAAGGGCTTGCGTCAGCTGCAGGCCGGTGAACGGGACGGGCTGACGCTGGAGGTCCGCCTGCTTGCCGCCCGTACGTCCGGACCACGCTGGGTAGAGCTGCGTGCCTGGCCGGTGGAACTGCCGCCCGGCGGTGAGGCCGGCATCGCCGGCATGCTCCTCGACATCGACCAGCGTCGGCGCAGCGAGGAAGCCTTGCGCGCCCAGCGACGCAGCCTGCACACCATGCTCGACAACCTGCCGGGGATGATCTATCGCGGCCAGAACGACCAGGAGTGGACGATGGAATTCGTCAGCGAGGGCTGTTTCGAGCTGACCGGCTACACGCCGCTGGAGCTGGTGGACAACCGCTCTGCCAGCTTCGCCGACCTGATCCACCCGGAGGACCGGGACTTCGTCTGGAACTACGTGCAGATGCGCCTGGCCCGGCGGGAGCGCTACGAGCTCAGCTACCGCATCATCGACCGGGACGGCCAGACCCGCTGGGTGTGGGAGCAGGGGCGTGGCATCCATTCCAGCCGCGGTGAGTTCCTCGGCCTGGAGGGCTTCATCACCGATGTCAGCAGCAGCCGCGAAGCCCAGGAGGAAGCCCGCCGCCGCCTGTTCTTCGACAACGCCACCGGCCTGCTCGGCTTCAGCCTGTTCCTCGACCGCCTACAGCATGTCTTCGTCCACTCGGCCATCGCCGGCTATCCCTTCATGGTGGTGCACCTGGCCATCGTGTCCCTGGAGCGGACCGCCGCCGAGCATGGCGCGGCGATGGCCGAGCGGGTTCTGGTGGAAAGCGGCAAGCGCCTGCGCGTGCTGCACAGTGACTGCAACTGCGTGAGTCGCCACGGCAGTGGCTTCGCAGTGCTGATCTCGGACTTCCGCCCGGCGGCGCTGGCCTGGGCCGGGGTACTGCCCGACGAGCCTGCCTCGCCGCCGGGGCGGGCTCGCCTGACAGCCGCCCTCGTTGCGCTGCTGGGCCATCCGCTGCGCATCGACGGCCATGCCATCGGCCTCGACATCGCGGTCGGCGAGGCGTCCGGCCAGGCTGGCTGTGCCGACGCCCAGGCGCTGCTGATCGAGGCCGCGCGGAGCGCACAAACGCCCGTCTGAAGGAGGTGTTTACGCATCCTTTATATGTTGACCACTTAAAAAGAGCCACAAAACAAGGCTTTGTCGTTTGTTGTCTTTATACGTGCGACAAACAGGACCGTGTAGCGTCTCCTCCACAAAACGTACCTCCCCGTTCGCCCGCCAAACGCCCCAAAAGACTGTAAAACACTGCAATTCCGGGCCTTCCGGCGCATCCGCGAGTCATTGGCACAAGACCTGCTAAATCAGGGCAAACCCCCTCATTTTCGACAGATCATGAACGCCACGCACGATTCGCCGATTGCTTCGGTCGCCGTCAAACCGAAACCCTATATCCACGGGGTGATCCTGTTTGCCTTCTGTCTTGGCTTCGGTCTGGTGATGGCGCTGACCAACGATGTCACCCTCGACGACATCTCGGCCCGCGCCCTCGAGGACAAGCAGAACTCCCTCAGCCAGGTTCTGCCCGACAACATCCATGACAACAACCCGGTCCTGGATACCGTCACCGTCAAGAACGAGGAGGGCAAGGAGACCACCGTCTATCGCGCCCGCAAGGACAAGCAGGTGACCGGCGTGGCCTACGAGATCTTCGGTACCGGCTACGCCGGCGAGATCCGCCTGATGATGGGCATCGATGCCAGTGGCAAGTTGCTCGGCGTGCGTGTGCTGGCCCACAAGGAAACCCCGGGCCTGGGTGACAAGATCGAGGCCAAGAAGTCGCCGTGGATCGAGCGCTTTACCGGCCTCTCGCTGGGCAACCCGTCCGTCGAGCGCTGGAAGGTCAAGAAGGATGGTGGGGATTTCGACCAGTTCGCCGGCGCGACGATCACGCCGCGCGGCGTGGTGGCCGCCATACGGCGCGGGCAGGAGTTCTATGCCGCGAACAAGGACAAGCTGACCGGGAGCAATTGAAATGTCGAACGCCGAAAACTCGAACCAGTATTCCACCATCGTCAAGGATGGTCTGTGGGACAACAACGGGGTCTTCAGCATGCTGCTCGGCATGTGCCCGACGATGGCCATGACGACCAGCGCCACCAACGGCTTCGGCATGGGGCTTGCGACCGCCGTCGTGATGGCCGCATCCAGCTATCTGGTGGCCGTGTTCCGCAACCAGATCACCACCGAAGTGCGGATCCCGGTGTACATCCTGATCGTGGCCTCCATGGTCACCCTCGTCGATCTGGCGATGAACGCCTGGATGCATGAGCTCTACAAGGTGCTTGGCCTGTTCATTCCCCTGATCGTGTCCAACTGCCTGCCGTTGGCCCGGCTGGAGGCTTTCGCCGCCAAGCAGCCGTCTTTCCCGGCCCTGCTCGACGGCCTGTTCATGGGCCTCGGCTTCACCATTGCGCTGACCGCGATCGGTGCCGTGCGGGAGATCGTCGGCTCCGGGACCCTGTTCGCCGATGCCTCGCTGCTGCTCGGCAACTCCTTCAAGGTCATCGAGATGCGCGTGCTGCCCGCCGACATGGGCGTGCTGATGATGATCCTGCCGCCGGGCGGCTTCATCGTCACTGGCCTGCTGGTGGTGGTCAAGCGCGTGCTCGACCTGCGTGCCGGCAAGGAAATCCAGATGGCCGGCGCCCACGCGGTCTGAGTCGCCAACTGACATCCATCCCGATCATGAACGCCACCCGCGAGATCGCCAGCATGAGCCAGGACTACAGCACCCCGATGGTGGAAGGCATCGCCCGCGTCGTCCGCGTCGAGCCTGGCTGGGCCTGGCTTGAGCCGGAGCAGACCACCAGCTGCGGCAGCTGCGCTTCCAGCGCCAGTTGCGGCAGCCACAGTGCGGCCGGCATCGGCTCGGTCGCCAGCCGCCTCCAGTCGCGCCGCTTTCGCCTCGACAACCCGGCTGGCCCGGGCGAGCTGCGGGAGGGCGAGCGCGTTGTGGTCGGTGTTCAAAACAGCGCGCTGTTGAAGGCTGCAGTGCTGGCTTACGGCTTCCCGCTTGCGGCAGCGCTGTGCGGCGGCGGAATTGCCCAGTCCGCCTACGAGAGCGACCCGCTGTCCATGCTCGGCGTGGCTGCCGGCCTGGCCTTCGGGCTGCTGGTGGCACGCTTCGGCGCCCACCGCCTGGCCGTGCGCGGCGAGGCGACCCCCCGTTTTCTGCGTCGGGCCCGTCCCGACGAAACCTGCAAATAGGCTTGGGACAAGACCATGAAAGAATTTGCCATGATCATGATCAGCGCCGCGCTGGTCAATAACGTGATCCTCGCCCGCTTCCTCGGGCTGTGCTCCTTCATGGGGGTGACCACGCGCATCGACACCGCGGCGGGGATGGGCTTCGCGACGACCTTCGTGATCACCGTTTCGTCGATGGCCGACTGGGCCGTGCAGACCTACCTGCTCGACGCCTACGGGCTGGGTTTCCTGCGTACCGTGACCTTCATCCTGGTGATCGCCTCGGCAGTGCAATTCACCGAGATGACGATCAAGAAGGTCTCGCCCGAGCTGTTCCAGATGCTCGGCATCTACCTGCCGCTGATCACCACCAACTGTGCGGTGCTGGGCGTCGCCCTGCTGCTGGTCGAAGGGCACATGAGCTTCATCAACGCGACCCTGTTCGCCTTCGCCTCCTCCCTCGGCTACAGCCTGGTGATGGTGATCTTCGCCGGCCTGCGGGAGCGCCTGGCGCTGGTCCAGGTGCCGCGCCTGTTCGCCGGCCCGCCGATCGCATTCATCGTTGCCGGGATGCTGGCCATGGCCTTCATGGGGTTCTCGGGCATCGCCGCGAGCTAATCAGAAACCAGAGAAACGAGGACGATCATCATGTTGGTATCAGTCGGAAGCCTTTCCTTGATGGGTCTCGCCCTGGGTAGCATGCTCGGTACAGCGTCGCGCTACCTGGCGGTCGAGGAGAACCCGATCGAAGCCGAGATCCAGGCCATGCTGCCGGGCTCCCAGTGCGGCCAGTGCGGCTACGTGGGTTGCGCCCAGGCCGCCGCGGCGCTGGCCAAGGGCGAAGCGCCGGTGACCCTCTGCCCGCCGGGCGGCAAGGCCACCGCCGAGGCTCTGGCCGCCAAGCTGGGCATCAAGGTGGACCTTTCGGCGGTGGTCGATTCCGGCCCGCAGATCGCCGACGTGACCGAGGAGATCTGCATCGGCTGCAGCCGCTGCCTGAAGGTCTGCCCGACCGACGCCATCATCGGCGCCGCCAAGCAGGTCCATAACGTGATCCGCGAGGCCTGCACCGGCTGCTCGTCCTGCGTGAGTGTGTGTCCCACCGAAGCGCTGAGCCTGATGCCCATTCCGGTGACCCTGCAGCACTGGGTCTGGCCGCAACCCGCTTCTTCCGCCAGCTGAGTACGCCATCATGGGATTCCTCGACCGCTTCTTCAAAGAGCCCAGCTGGGGCGTACATCCGGACGACCACAAGCGTCCGGCCGCCGATGCCCCCCTGCGCATCCTGCCGACGCCCGAGCGCGTCTACATGCCTCTCAGCCAGCACGTCGGCGGCGCCGCGCGACCGATCGTGGTGGTCGGCCAGAAGGTCCTCAAGGGCCAGCTGCTGGCCGACGCCCAGGGCAACATCTCGGCGCCGATCCATGCGCCGGTGTCGGGCACCGTGTTCTCCATCGGCGACGTGACCGCGCCGCACGCCTCGGGCCTGCCTTTCCGCGCGATCACCATCGAGTCGGACGGCCAGGACCGCTGGATCGACACCGAGCTGGTCGCCGATCCCTTCGCACTGGCACCGGAAGATATCGCCCGTAAGGCCGCCGCCGCCGGCGTCGTCGGCCTCGGCGGCGCGACCTTCCCGTCTGCGGTCAAGTTCGCCCTCGGCAAGCGCCTCAAGGTGGAGACGCTGATCGTCAATGGCGGCGAGTGCGAGCCCTACCTGTCCAGCGACGACCGCATCATGCGCGACTTCGCCGATCAGGTTGTTGATGGCGTCCGTCTCGTCATGCACGCCATCGGTGCCAAGGAGGCGCTGGTCGGCATCGAGGACAACAAGCCGGAGGCCATCGCTGCGATGCGCAAGGCCGCCGCGTCCTTCTCCGAGGTCAAGATCTGCCCGGTGCCGACCCGCTACCCGATGGGCTCCGACAAGCAGCTGATCCAGACGCTCACCGGCAAGGAAGTGCCTTCCAACGCCCGCGCGGCGGAAGTCGGCGTGCTGGTCCATAACGTATCCACCTGCGCCGCCGTGCATAAGGCCGTGCGCCTCGGCCAGCCGCTGGTGGAGCGCATCGTCACCCTCAACGGCGGGGCGATCGCCACGCCGGGCAACATCTATGCGCCGCTCGGCACGCTGGTCACCGACCTGCTGGCCTTCGTTGGCCTGAAGGGCGAGCCGGCCCGCCTGATCCTTGGCGGACCGATGATGGGCACGCCGCTGGCCCATGACCGCATTCCACTGGTCAAGGGCGCCTCCGGCATCCTGGCCTTCAACGCCGCCGAAGCGGCCACGCCGGAAGCCGGCCCGTGCATCCGCTGCGGCACCTGCGCCGACGCCTGTCCGATGGGCCTGCTGCCGATGGAGATGGCCGCGCACATCCGCGTCGAGGACTTCGAAGGGGCGGAGAGCTACGCCCTCGGCGACTGCATCTCCTGCGGCTGCTGCGCCTACGTGTGCCCGTCACACATCCCGCTGGTGCAGTACTTCAGCTACGCCAAGGGCGAGATGATGGCCGCCGAGCGCGTCAAGCTGCGCACCGATGCCACCAAGCGCCTGGCCGAGGCCCGCACTGCGCGCATCGAACGGGAGAAACAGGAGAAGGCCGAAGCCGCCGCGCGCCGGAAGGCCGAGAAGGAGGCAGCCGCGGCAGCCAAGGCGGCCGCCGCCAAGGCACCGGCCAAGGACAGCGGTCAGGCTCAAGGAGAAACGGTATGAACGACAATCTCGGCAGTCCGGTCGCCGCACCGTACACCACCACCTCCAACAATCCCGGCCGCATCATGGCGACCGTGATGGTCGCGCTGGCGCCCTCCACGCTGTACGGCTTCTGGCTTTACGGCTGGCCGTCGATCTACCTGTGGCTGATCACCATCGCCTCGGCGATGCTCGGCGAGGCCTTCTTCCTGCGCGCGATGGACCGCCCGGCGAGCAAGGCGCTCACCGACGGCTCGGCAATCCTTACCGGCTGGCTGCTGGCGGTGTCCCTGCCGCCGTGGGCGCCGTGGTGGATCGGCGCCTTCGGTGGCCTGTTCGGCATCGTCCTTGGCAAGCACGTCTTCGGTGGCCTCGGGCAGAACCTCTTCAATCCCGCGATGGTGGCCCGCGTTGCGTTGCTGATCTCCTTTCCGGTTCAGATGACCTCCTGGGTCGGCGCCGCGCCGCTCTTCGCCGAAGGCTCGCCGGGTCCGCTCGACGGCCTGGTAATCCTCTTCAAGGGCATCCCGGCGGCCTTCGATGCGATGACCAGCGCCACCACGCTGGGCTTCTCGAAGACCGAGATGTCCCGCGGCGTCGATCTGCTGCAGTCGGCGGCCCACGCTCCGGCGCTGTCGATGATCGGCGAGCGCGCCGGCAGCATGGGCGAGACCGCGGCGTGGCTGATCATCGCTGGTGGCCTGATGCTGATTATCAAGCGTGTGATCAGCTGGCACATTCCGGTTGCCATGCTGGCGGGCGTTGCGCTGCCCGCCGCTGCGCTGAGCGCCTACGATCCGGCCCACTTCCTCGACGCACAGACCCACCTGATGTCCGGCGGCGTGATGCTCGGAGCCTTCTTCATCGCCACCGACTACGTCACGTCCCCCAACTCGCCGGTGGGCCGCCTGGTGTTCGGTTTCGGCTGCGGCCTGCTGACTTACGTGATCCGCACCTGGGCCGGCTATCCGGAAGGCGTGGCCTTTGCGGTGATGCTGATGAATGCGCTGACGCCGATCATCGACAGCCACTTCCGTCCCCGCATTTACGGCCGCAACCGCAAGGGGCTGCCGCTGCAGGTCGCGGACTGAGACCCATGCCGGGCTTCCTCCGAACGCCATGAGGATCCCGGCCGCCGCCCTTCCGTCCAGCCCGCAGCCCACCCGGCTGCGGGCTGTTTTCTTGGAGGGTGGGTTGATCATAGCCTGGGTGGCTCTGCTGCTGATGCTCGTGCTGATCCTGCTTAGTCGTGGCCCGGATATGACCGACACGCCCTATTTCCTGCCTGCCTCGCTGATGCTGGCAGTCGCGCTGACTGTCGGCCACACCACCGTCCGCCTGCGCCGCCATGCCGAGATCGCCGAGCGCAAGTCGCTGCTCAGCAAGACGCTCTACGAGTTCTCGCGGGAGCTGTCCGGCGCCTTGACGGCCGCCGATGTGGCCGACACCACCTTCGCCTTCCTGGCCAGTGCCGTTGGCGCGCGCAATGCCCGCCTGATCCCGCCTGCGGAGTTCGCCACGCCGCCTTTCCCGGTGCCCGCCAGTCGCATCGAGGCCTGCGTCGAGCACAAGCGGCTGAACTGGGAGCCACTGCCCGACGGCGCGCAGCACGCCCTGCTGCCGCTCGCCGCGGCTAGCGGCACCCAGGGCGTGCTGGCCTTCGAGGCGATGCCGGCGGTGGTGTCCCATCCGGATTTCGTCGAATACATCGAGACCGTTGCGTCCCTCGTCGCCGTGGCGCTGGAGCGCTCGCGTTTCGCCGAGCTGGCGCGGGAGACCGAAGTCCGCCACGCCTCCGAGGTGCTGCGCAGCTCCATCCTCGGTGCGCTGTCTCACGACCTGCGCACGCCGCTGGCGGCGCTGGTCAGCATGGCTGACACGGCGGCCCTCGGCAAAGCCTCGCCGGAGCGCCAGAAGCGCTTGCTGGAGGCGATCAGCAGGCAGGCCATGACGATCTGTCAGCAGATGATGAACCTCCTCGACATGGCCAAGCTGAGCTCCGGCAGCGTCGAGCTGAACCGGGCGTGGCAGCCGGTGGACGAGGTGGTCGGCGTGGTGCTCACGCAGATCCGCGGCCAGTGGCGCGACCGGGAGATCAGTGTGGATCTGCCGCGCAACCTGCCGCCGGTGTGCATCGACGCGGTGCTGATCGAGCGGGTGCTGTGGAACCTGCTGGAGAACGCCATCAAGTACGCGCCGGAGGATGCGCCCATCGAACTGGCCGTGCGCCAGCTCGGCGATCGCCTGGAGATCAGCGTCAGCGATTCCGGCCCGGGCCTGCCCGATGGCGACGCCGGCCGCCTGTTCAACCTGTTCCAGCGCGGCCGGCAGGAGTCGGACGTCACTGGCGTCGGACTTGGGCTGGCCATCTCGCGCAGCATCGTCGAGGCCCATGAGGGCGAGATCGGTGCGTCCGACCGCCTCGGCGGCGGGGCCTGCTTCCGTTTCACGCTGCCGATCGGCAACCCGCCGGACGTGCTGGCCCTGGGGTGACGGCGATGAGCGACAGCAAGACCATCCTGCTGGTGGAGGACGAGCGCCAGATGCGCGAGGCGGTGGCCACTGCGCTGGAGTGCGAGGGCTTCGCCGTCTGCGAGGCGGCCAGTGCCAGCCAGGCTGCGGTGGAGGCGGCCGCGCGGCGCCCGGACGCGGTGATCCTCGACCTCGGCCTGCCGGACCGGGACGGTATCGATTTCATCCGCGACTACCGGGCCTGGTCGCCGACGCCGATCCTGGTGCTGTCGGCGCGCACCCAGGAGAAGAGCAAGGTCGACGCCCTCGATGCCGGCGCCGACGACTACCTCACCAAGCCCTTCGGCATCGCCGAGCTGCTGGCCCGCGTGCGCGTGCTGCTGCGCCGCGGCCAGGCCATGCCCGCCGCGCCGGAGCCGAAGATCCGCTTCGGCGATTACGAAATCAACTGCGTCACGCGGGTCGTCGAGCGGGCTGGTGAGGCCCTGCACCTGACGCAGATCGAATACCGCCTGCTGGTTTTCCTGGCCGCCAATCCGGGGCGGGTGATGACCCACCACCACCTGCTGACCCACATCTGGGGCGCCCAGGCCGCCGACAACCACCAGTACCTGCGGGTCTATGTCGGCCACCTGCGCCAGAAGATCGAAACCAGCCCGGCCTGCCCGCGCCACATCCTGACCGAGATCGGCGTCGGCTACCGTTTCGAGCCTTGACGCCACCGGGTGACACATCCGTCACGGATCGGGGCGGATCCTCGCGCTTTCAGCCGCGACTTGTGCAGGCCCTTTTTCTACAATAGCGCGACATTCAGTGTGCCTAAATTGGTTTGACGCATGCATCCCTCCAGGGCTATCGAAATGAAGAGACTTTTTGCCGCTGTGGGGTGTGTCTTGTTGTGCGGGACGCCAGCACTCGCGGAGAACGGGCATCTCGAACGGATCAAGGCGGCCGGCGAGGTCCGGGTCTGCATCTGGCCCGACTATTACGGCATCTCCTACCGCAACCCGAAAACCCAGGCCCTCGACGGCATCGATGTGGACATGGCCAGGGCGCTCGGCCAGGAACTGGGCGTGCGGGTGAATTTCATCGACAGCTCCTTCGCCCGGCTCATCGACGACATCACGCAGGACCGCTGCGACATCGCCATGTTCGCCATCGGGGTGACGCCGGCGCGGGCGGACAAGCTGCGCTTCACGCGCCCGCATCTGGTCAGCGACATCTACGCGATCACCACCAGGAGCAACCGGCGCATCAAGACCTGGGACGACATCGACAAGCCGGGTGTCGTCGTCGCCGTTGCCAAGGGCACGCTGCATGAGCCGATCATGCGCGACAAGCTCCGCCACGCCACCCTGCTGGTCACCGATACGACCCAAGGCCGTGAGCAGGAGGTCGAATCGGGGCGTGCCGACGTGTTCATGACGGACTTCCCGTTCAGTCGCCGCATGCTCGAGACCACCGACTGGGCGCGCCTGGTGGCGCCGTCGTCCACCTACCACCTGACGCCCTACGCCTATGCGATGCAGAAGGGGGATGAGCGCTGGTATGCGCGGGTGGAACAGTTCCTCGACCGGGTGAAGCAGAACGGCCAGTTGATGGCTGCGATCAAGCGTCACCGGCTCGAACCCATCGCCATTCGCGCCCAGACAGGCAACTAGTTTCCCCGCTCTCCATGTCAGCCCAGGCCGGCTTCAGCCGGCGTTTCATCTTTTGCCTCATCGTGCTGGTGGTGGTCCTCAGCGCCTGTAGCGCCACCGCCTACGGCCTGTGGCGCCTGCGCGCTGAGCGCATCGACCACCAGCTGGAGGCGGCCGCGATGACGGCCCGCGCCTTCGAGAACCACCTGACCCAGAGCCTGAACGTCATCGAGGGCAGCCTCATGTCCCTGGCCGTCGAGGGGGCGAGTCCGGCCAGCCTGCCCCAGGCGCTGCGCCATGCACCCTACCTGCGCTCCGTCGCGGTGCTGGATGCGCAGGAGCGGATCGCGCGCAGTACCGATCCGCGCAACCTGGGCATCCGCCTGCCGCGCTCCGACTTCCGGCCGGAGGGCGCCCTCCCGCTCGATGTGCTGCGCGCCGGACCGGTCGTCAGCGGACGGGACTTCTACGATGCCGGCCCGGTGGGGGCCAGCGCGCCGGTGGTCAGCTTCATCCCGGTCGCCCGCGATGTCCGCCTGGACGACACCCGCTGGATAACCGTCGTCGCGTCGGTGAACACGGACTACTTCCTGAATTTCTACGGCGCCCACATCAGCCCCGAGCAGGGCGTGGTCGAATTGCACGGCTACGATGGGCGCCTGTTACTGAGCACCGACGAGAACGCACTGCCCGGCAGCCTGCGCCCCGGCGACGATCTGGCGAGCCGCCTCGCCGCTACGGAAGTCGGCCAGTTCGAGGAGCGGGGCGCCGACGGCCGGGCCATGCTTACCGCCTATCGCGCCTCGCGGGCCTATCCTTTCGTGCTCAGCGTCCGTTTCGACAAGGAACGGGTCCTGGAAGTCTGGCAGCAGGAGGCCCTGCGTACCGGCGCCACCGTTGCCGCGGTACTGCTGGCTGCCATGACGCTGGCGGGCCTCTATTTCATGCGCTTCGAGCGCCTTGCCCGGGAGCGCGAGGTCGAGCGGGCACGGTTGCGCATTGCTGCCATTGCCTTCGAGTCCCAGGAGGGCATGGTCGTCACCAACGCAGATATCGAAGTCCTGCAGGTCAACAAGGCCTTCACCGCCATCACCGGCTTCAGCGCGGAGGAAGTCGTCGGCCAGTACATGAACTTCATGCGCTCAGGGATGCACGACGCCGATTTCTACGAGGCCATGCGGACGACGCTGGCGAGCACGGGGGCCTGGTCGGGAGAGATCCTCAACAAGCACCGGGATGGCTCGATCCATCCGCATTTTCTGACCATTACCGCGGTGTACGGCGATGACGGACGGACCACCCATTACGTGGGGACGCTGACCGACATCACCGAACGCAAGCGCGCCGAGATCGACCTGCGCATTGCGGCCATCGCCTTCGAGTCCCAGGAAGGCATGTTCATTGCCGATGCCGACCGCGTCATCCTGAAGGTCAACCGCGCCTTCACCGAGATCACCGGCTATGGCGAGGACGAAGCCATCGGGCAGACGCCGCGCCTGCTCCGTTCCGGCCGCCACGACAGCGAGTTCTACGCCGGCATGTACGCCAGCCTTGAGACGACCGGGATCTGGCAGGGCGAGATCTGGAACCGGCGCAAGAGCGGCGAGATCTTTCCGGAATGGCTGACCATTACCGTCGTCCGCGATGCGGCCGGACGGATCAGCCACTACGTGTCCGCACTCACCGACATCACCCTGCGCAAGGAAGCGGAATACGAGATCCAGAACCTCGCCTTCTACGATCCGCTGACCCGCCTGCCCAACCGCCGCCTCCTGCTCGACCGCCTCAAGCACGTGCTGGCCACATTGGGCCGCAGCCAGCGGCAGGGAGCCCTGTTGTTCATCGACCTGGACAACTTCAAGACGCTCAACGATTCCTTCGGCCACGATATGGGCGACCTGTTGCTCCAGCACGTGGCCCAGCGTCTGAGCGGCTGCGTACGGGAAAGCGACACCGTGGCCCGCCTGGGCGGCGACGAGTTCGTGGTGCTGCTCGACGATCTCCGCCCGGGCCGCCAGGACGCCGCCACCCAGGCGCGCGTCGTCGCCGACAAGATCCAGCAGAATCTCGACGAGCCCTACGATCTGGCTGGCCACGACTACCGCTGTACGCCGAGCATCGGCATCACGCTGATCGTCGATTCAGACAGCAGTTGCGAAGAGCTGATGAAGCGGGCCGATCTGGCGCTGTACGGCGCCAAGGCCGCCGGCCGCGACACCATCCGCTTCTTCGATCCGGAGATGCAGGAGGCCGTCAGCTTGCGCGCGGCCCTCGAGAAAGACCTGCGCATCGGCTTGCAGCAGGAGCAGTTCGTGCTGTACTACCAGCCGCAGGTGGATGACCGGGGCAGCGTCATCGGCGCCGAGGCATTGGTCCGCTGGCGACACCCCAGCCTTGGCATGGTGTCCCCCGGCACCTTCATCCCGCTGGCCGAAGAAACCGGCCTGATCCTGCCCCTCGGCCACTGGGTCCTGGAGACGGCCTGCCGCCAGTTGGCGTGCTGGGCTGCCGTGTCTGGCCGGGAGCACATCGAGATCGCCGTGAATGTCAGCGTCCGGCAGTTCCGCCAGCCGGACTTCGTGGCGCAGGTCGAGGATGTGCTGGTGCGAACGGCGGCCGATCCGCACCGGCTCAAGCTGGAGCTGACCGAGAGCCTGATGCTCGACGACCTGGAGGAGGTCGTCGCCAAGATGACGGCCTTGCGCAGCCGTGGCATCCGTTTCTCCCTCGACGATTTCGGCACCGGCTATTCCTCGCTGGCCTACCTCCGGCGCCTGCCGCTGGACCAGCTGAAGATCGACAAGGCCTTCGTCCATGACGTACAGGCCAATCCCAACGACGCGGTGATTGCCCGCAGCATCGTCGCCCTGGCCCGCAACCTGGGTCTCAACGTCATCGCCGAAGGGGTGGAGACGCTGGAGCAGCACCAGTTCCTGGCCCGCCAGGGGTGCCCGGCCTACCAGGGCTACCTTTTCAGCGCCCCTTTGCCCATCGACGAATTCGAGCGCTTCCTGGGCGGCTGGAATGTCGCCAGCATCATCCGGCAGCAGGCCTGAGCCCGGGGGCTGGCCGGATGATTACGTGCGGCTCGCCGCGTGCAGGCGCGCAACCAGTTCCGGGATGCGCTGCACGTCGGCCACGCCGTAGCCGAGGACCAGCCCGTTGCCGGCCGCCGCGCCATCGGCGTAATAGCTGCTCAAGGGACGGGCGATCACGCCCAGTTCTCGCGCGGCCCGGGCCACCGCCACGTCGGCCGGCCCGTTCGGCAGACGCAGCACCAGGTGCAGCCCGGCCTGGCCGCCGAGGATGTGCTCCGGTGCGCCGAACGCGGAACCCAGCGTGTCGCGCAGGGCCTGCTGGCGGGCGCGATACACCGGTGCCATGCGGCGCAGGTGGCGGGTCAGCTCGCCACTGTCGAGGAAGCGGGCGAGGGCCCGCTGTTCCACTGCCCGGCCGCTGCGGTAGAGCGTGCCGATCGCTTCGCCGAGGGCCGCCACCGCCCAGCGCGGCACGACCATGTAGCCGATGCGCAGGCCGGGGTAGAGCAGCTTGCTGAAGGTGCCCACGTAGATCACCGGCGCGTCCGGCCGCAGGCCCTGGATGGCCGGCAGCGGGCGGGCGCCGGGCTGGGCGTGGTTGAAGTCGCTGTCGTAGTCGTCCTCTATCAGCCAGCCACCGGGCGCCAGCCGGTTCAGGAAGGCCAGCCGCCGTTCCAGGCTCAGCACGCTGCCCAGCGGATACTGGTGGGACGGCGTCAGGAACAGCAGGCGCGGTGGGTCCGACTCCCACAGGGCTTTGTCCGGCGCCATGCCGTCCTGGTCCACCGGCACCGACCGCACGCGCAGGCCGGCCGCCAGCATCGCGTTGCGGGCGTGAGGATAGCCCGGCTCCTCCATCCACACCGTGTCGCCTTCGTCGGCCAGCAGGTGGGCACAGGCATCCAGCGCCACCTGCCCACCGGCGACTATGAAGACCTGCTCCGGCGCGCATGCGACGCCGCGCCGGGCCGACAGAAAGGCCGCCACCGCGTGGCGCAGGGCCGGTTCGCCGCCCGGTTCGGTATAGGCCAGCTGACGGGCGCTGACCTCGCCCCAGGCCTGTTGCAGCAAGCGCGCCCAGCGCTGCCACGGAAAGGCATTGAGATCGGCGATGCCCGGCGCGAAGGGCAATGACGCGTCGCCCCGGTCGATGCGCGGCAGCTGCCGGCCGCGCCGGGACAGGATCTCCTGTCCGACAAGGGTTGCCGGCGCCGGGCTTGCCACCAGCGGCAGCGCCGCCACCCGCGTGCCCTGGCGGTCGGCCTCCAGGAAGCCCTCGGCGAGCAGTTGCTGGTAGGCGAACAGCACGCTGTTGCGGGCCATGCGGAAGTCCGCTGCGAGCTGGCGGCTGGCCGGCAGGCGCGTCCTGGGCGCCAGGCGGCCGTCGAGGATGGACGCCTTGAGCAGGCGATACAGCTGCGACTGGCGCGCTTCGCCCGAGTCCGCCGCAGCGTGCAGTGGGGTGAGGATCAGCTCCAGCTCGAGGGACATCGTGGCTCCATGAACATGGGTAGGCGTGGTTCCATGGATGGTGCCACGCCGCGGCTATGCTGACCGCACATTTCAAGGAGCCCAGCATGTCCCACGTTGCCCCCAGCCCGCGTACCGAGATCCGCCGTAAGGCCCAGCGCGCCCACTACGACCTCGCCACCGTGCACGCCATTGTCGACCAGGCCCTGGTCTGCCACATCGCCTTCACGCAGGGCGGCAGCGTGCACTGTCTGCCCACCGCCTGCTGGCGGGACGGGGATTTCCTGTACGTCCATGGCGCCAACAACTCGCGCCTGGTGAACACCCTGCTCGAGAGCGAATGCGCGGTCTGCATCACCCACCTGGACGGCCTGGTGCTGGCCCGTTCGGCCTTCCACCACTCGATGAACTACCGCTCGGTGGCGATCTACGGCCGCTTCCAGCCGGTGGATGAGGTGGATGCCAAGGAAGTCGCCTTCAAGGCCTTCGTCGAGCACGTCAGCCCGGGGCGGGCCGCGCAGGTGCGCCTGCCGTCCCACGCCGAACTGGCTGGCACCCGCCTGCTGCGCCTGCCGCTGATCGAGGCCGCCGCCAAGATCCGCAACTGGGGTGTCGAGGATTCCGAGGAGGATATGGCGATCCCGGTATGGGCCGGCGTGATCCCGCTCGCGTTGCGGGCGGGAGCGCCGGTGCCGGAAGCAGGCTGTGACGCGCACAGCCTGCCGGTCCGCCCCGCCTTCATCGACGGGGCGGGTTGAGAGCGTGCGTCAGTCGCCGACGCGGATCACGATCTTGCCGAAGTGCCCGCCGTTCTCCATGTGTTTGAGGGCGGCAGGGGCTTCCTCGAAGGGGAACTCCCGGTCGATCACCGGCTTGATGCCGTGGGCGGCGATGGCGGCCAGCATGTCGGCGAACATCGCCCGGCTGCCCACGAAGATGCCCTGGATGCTCGAAGCCTTCGGGATCAGCATCACCGGGCTGGCGGCGCCGGCGAGGCCGGTCAGCACGCCGATGTAGGCGATCCGGCCACCGACGCCGACGCTCAGCAGCGAGCGCTCCAGCGTGCCCGGGCCGCCCACTTCCAGCACCACGTCCACGCCCTGGCCGCCGGTCAGGCGCAGTACTTCCTCGTGCCATTCCGGGTGGGTCTTGTAGTTGATGCCATGGTCGGCGCCGAGGGCCTTGGCGCGCTCCAGCTTGGCGTCGTCGCTGGAGGTGATGATCACCTTCGCACCGGCTGCCTTGGCGAACTGCAGCGCAAAGATCGACACGCCGCCGGTGCCCAGCAGCAGCACCGTCTGGCCCGGCTTCAGGTCGCCCGCCTCGAAGAGGGAATTCCAGGCCGTGACCGCCGCGCAGGGCAGCGTGGCGGCTTCCGCGTAGCTCAGGCTGTCGGGCAGCTTGATCAGGCCGCTCTCGTCGGCGATGAAACGCTCGGTGAAAGCCCCGGTGGATTCCGCACCGCGCGCATCCGACAGCGCCCGTGCGTCGGCCTTGCCGCTGTACCAGTGGGGGAAGAACAGTGTCGCGACCCGGTCGCCGACCGCCAGCCCCGTCACGTCCTTGCCGACCGCGACCACCTCGCCGGCCCCGTCGGAGCACGGCACCAGGCCGTCGACGATGTTGGCGAAATAGGTGTTGCGGGTGACCAGGATGTCGCGGAAGTTCAGTGACACGGCCTTGATGGCCACCGCGACCTCCGTGTCGCCCAGCGGGGCGGGCTCGAACTCGGCGATCTGCAGTGGCGAAACCGGGTGATTGGGGAAGACTTCGTAGCGTTTCATGGATGGTTTGTCTCTGTAGTTGGTTGGTATGGGGGCTTGCACAGGCATTCTGGCATGAATGCCAAGCGGAAGATGTCCGATTGCCAACCCCTCAGGATTTCATTGCGTGGAGTCCTTATCTGATCTATTAGTCATAAAAGCCCGGGTGAACTGGCGTTGCTCCACCGCAAGCCCCGCCGTGGTAGGGTTTCCAGTCGCTCAGGTTCGCTCGGAGGGCGAAAAAACGCCCCACAGGGCCCGCGGGGCCGATTTAGCTCACATCGAGCGTGAGGCTTTCCCTGCGGACACAGATATAGAAGGGCCTGAGGTATTGCGTCGCAGCGTAATATTCGCCCCTGACTCGTGGTCATCGAATGGAGCTTTGAAGCATGGTGGAGCGACCCCCTCAGCGCGCGATGCCTATCGCTGACGGTAGTCTTTTGTCCGCCATGGACATGAGCACTTTCCTGGTTGCGTCGGCACACGACATGAAGAACTCGGTTTGTGTCATGACCGCTTATCTCGAGTGCGCACTGGCCGACTTACCAGTCGAGGCATCCTCCCGGGCCATGACCTGTCAGGCTCTCTACGAGGCGCAGCGCATCAACCATCACCTGATCCAGCTGCTGGCCCTCTACAAGATCAATCACAACATGTACCCCTTCGATCCGGTGGAGGTGGAACTGGACTCCTTCGAAAGGGAAGTCGTCGCCCGCGTTCTCCCCTTCGCCACCGCCAAGGGCATCGTCCTCGAGGTCATCTCGGAACAGACCGAACGTAGCTGGTATTTCGATTATGAGCTGATCGTCAGCCTCATCACCCAGTCGCTGCACAATGCGGTCAAGTACACCCGCAGCCGCGTTCTGCTCTCGATCCAGGTTGTGGACGCACGCCTGGAGATCCGTGTTCACGATGACGGCGAAGGTTTTCCGACGTTCATGCTGGAATCGAGCGAGGAAGCCGCGTACGGCGTCAATTCGATGACCGGCAGCACCGGGCTTGGTCTCTATTTCGCCGCCAAGGTTGCGCAAATGCATGGCAACCGCGCCCTGCGCGGCAGTACCCGCCTGGAGAACGGCGGTGCCTTGGGCGGCGCCATCTTCATCCTGAGCCTGCCCTAGAGATACATCGCAATGGTAGTCGTAGATCCGAACAGGGCCAATTTCGCAGACCGCTCCTTCCTTCTCGTCGAAGATTTCGAAGCCATGCGCGGGATTCTGCGCGAGCTGCTGCGGCGCTGCGGGGCCCGCCACATCGAAGTTGCGGCCAATGGCATCGAGGCCTTGAACGTTCTGCGGCGCGGCAAGTGCGACGTGATCCTGTGCGACTATCACCTCGGTGCGGGCAAGAACGGTCAGCAGATCCTGGAAGAGGCCCGGCATGACGGGCTGGTGAGCGCCTCCACGATCTGGATCATGGTGACCGCCGAAAAGACCGCGGACATGGTCATGGGCGCCGTCGAGCACCAGCCCGACGACTATCTGCTCAAGCCGGTGAGCGAAGCCACGCTGCAGAGCAGGCTGGCCAAGCTGATCGGGCGCAAGGCGGCCCTGGCCGGCATTGCCGCCGCGATGCGCGCCAAGGAATACCAGAAGGCCATCGACCTGTGCAAAGCGCGCCTGGAACAGGACCCGACCAGCTCCATGGAGATCTTGCGCATCCAGGCTGACCTCTATCTGAACCTCGGCCAGCCGGAAAAGGCCGGCAGCCTGTTCGACGCCGTCCTGGCGCGGCGGGATGTGCCTTGGGCGCGGGTCGGCATGGCAAAGCTGCATATACACCGTGGCCACTTTTCCCGCGCCCGCGAAACCCTGGAGCAACTCGTCGGCGACTACCCGAATTATCTGGAAGCCTACGACGTGCTGGCGCACACCTACCAGCGCCAGGGCGCCTGGAGCGATGCCCAGCGGGTGTTGCACCACGCGGTGATGGTGTCGCCCAATTCGTCCCAACGCCAGTCGGCCCTGGGGGAAAGCGCGCTGCACTGCGATGACCTCGATATCGCCGTGTCGGCCTACCAGAAAGCTCTCAAGCTCGCCGCCAAGACCACCTACAAGACGCCCGAGCCCTACCTCGGTCTGGCCCGGGTCTATACCGCCCAGAACAAGCCGGGCGAAGCCCTCAAGCTGCTGTCCCAGCTGAGCATCGACATCGACAACGACGAAGCCAGGCTACAGGGCAAGGCGGCCGAAGTCCGCGTGCATCATGCCTCGGGCAACACGCAACTTGCGGAAGCGGCAGCCCGCGACGTCGCCGCCCGCATCCAGAGTGGCACGCAAAACCTTTCGCCCGCCGCCACGCTGAATCTGGCGGAAACCTTCATGCTCATGGGCAACAAGGAAACGGCCAGCAAGCTCCTGCAATTCGTGGTGCTCAACAACCACGAGGATGAGGAACTGGCGTCCCGCGTCCTCGACGTCTTCGAAAAGGGCGGCATGGGAGACGAAGGCCGCGCACTGATCAAGACCACCCGCCAGCAGGCGACCGAATCCATGAACCAGGGCGCGCGCCTGGCCAGCCAGGGCAAGCTGAGCGAAGCCCTCGAATTCCTCAACGAAGCCAAGTCACTGATGCCGCGCAACCCGCGCCTGCTCCTCAACCACGCCTACGTGGTCATCGCGCTGATGCAGAAGAGCGGCTGGCGGCACGACATGGACAACGACGCCCGCCGCTCCATCCTCACCGCCCGCCAGATCTCGCCGGGCGAAAAGCGCTGCGGCGAGTTGCTCGCAAAACTGGAAACCCTGCGCTGACAGCCGGGGCTCGCCAAGATGCATGCCCGCATGTTGGCCTTGAGTACGTACGATATCGGGCTCCCCGCACTACGGCCTGTGCGGGCTGTCCCAAGTCTCGCAGGTGCAGGCGATCCGCCCGGTGCGGATGTCATTTCCGGTACTACACTGTTTTCAACATACTGCTGCATTCCAATTCAATAAAAGCGATCCACGCAAAGGAGGCGACCCGTGTCACAACCCAGCTACAGCGATTCGAACGGCTACATCAGCGAGACGTTCTTCACGATCATCCTCGATGCGGATCTTGATGCCGATCATCCGCCTTCGCTCAGCGCCTTCGAAGCCCAGGTTAATGGCACGGATGTGACCGTCACGGGCGTGACTATCAACAGTACCGCCCGTACCGTCACTGTTGGCATCAATGCCACGCTGCTGCCAGGCGACGTCATCGACTTCGTCTACACCGATCCCACCGCCAGCAACGATCTCAACGCCCTCCAGGGAACGGACGGCGCCGATGCGGCGGGCTTCAGCCACACCCTCATCGTCGCCATCACCCGCCCCGGCCCGTCGGCGCCGCCGACGCCGACGCTGGACAGCGCGTCCGACAGCGGCACCGCGGGCGACTTCATCACCAACGACAACACGCCGACGATAAACGGCACGGCCGATGCCAACGCCACCGTCAAGCTGTACGACACCGATGGCACCACCCTGCTGGGCACGACCAAGGCCGACGGCAAAGGCAACTGGAGCATCGACAGCAAATCACTGGGCGACGGTAGCCACACGCTGAAAGTCACCCAGACCGATGGCAGCGCCAACACATCCCCGCTCAGCAACGGGCTGACATTGAGCATCGACACCGCGGCCGACGCGCCCACCTCCCTGGCGGTGGCCGCCGGCAGCGACAGCGGCACGCTGGGCGACGGCATCAGCAATTCCGGCACCCCGCAGATCACCGGCAAGGGCGAAGCCAAAGCCAGCGTCACGCTGTACGACACCGACGGCACCACCGTGCTGGGCACGACCACCGCGGATGGCTCCGGCAAATGGAGCATCACCAGCAGTACCCTGACCGAAGGCTCCCACACGCTGACCGCCAAGCAGACGGATGTCGCCGGCAACGTCTCGGCGGCGTCCAGCACCTTCACCTACATCCATGACACGGTCGGGCCGGTCGGCATGGCGCTGAGCACCAAGAGCGTGCAACTGGCCAATGCCACCAATGGCTCCACTGTGGCGACGCTGTCGTCCACCGACCTGACGGCCGTCACCTACGGGTTTGCGGTCGGCAATGGCATCATCGACGCCGACAACGGCAAATTCACCGTCTCGGGCAATTCCCTGGTGGCGGCGCAGAACCTCAGTGTCGGTACCTACCACCTCTACATGAGCGGCACCGATGCGGCCGGCAATGGTTCGTACCAGATCTTCACGATCAGCGTGACCGATGCGCCCGGCGTGAGCAGCATCGTGCGCGCTGCCAGCGCGTCCTCCACGGTGCTGACGACTGCGACGTCGGTCGATTACACGGTCACCTTCGACCAGTCCGTGACCGGCGTCGACGCCTCCGATTTCGCCGTGACAGTCGGCGGCAGTGCGGCGGGCAGCGTTTCCTCCGTGACTGGAAGTGGCTCCACCTACACGGTCACCGTCGATAGCCTGGGCGGCGACGGCACCCTGCGGCTGGACCTGAACAGCAGCGGTACCGGCATCAAGAGCGGCAGTTCGGTGGACATCTCGGGCGGCTATACCACCGGCGAGACCTACACGCTCGATCACACCGCGCCGACGGCGCCATCCACGCCGGCGATGACGGCCGGTACCGATACCGGTGCTTCCAGCAGCGACGCCATCACCAAGAACACCACGCCGGTCTTCACCGGCACGGGCGAAGCCAACGCGAC
>JAFEDI010000132.1 GCA_018241725.1 Pseudomonadota bacterium
CCGACCGGGCTGCAGGCTGCCGAGCAACAGGTTGCCGGGGATCGCGGCGGCTTTGATGCAGCCCGCACCGCTGCCGTCACCGCTCTCGATGCCGGCGATTCCGAGGGTTTATGCACCGTGTTGCAGCAATGGCCACTGGCCGTGCTCGCTGCGCTGGACGAACAGCGTCATCTCGAAGGTGCCGGAGACGATGGCAGTGCTGCAGCCTGCGTCCGGATCGATGGCGAGGACTACTGGCTGCATCGGCGTCGCTTGCTGCGTACCGCAGATGCACCGTTTCCCGCCCGTCAGAGCGGCCACCTGCAGCGCTGGCTGAAGTATCACTGGATTCTGCCGGCCCGGCTGGGCGATATCGGGATCACGGTCAGGGCGGCGCCTCACCGGGTGCGCGCGCGCTGCGCGGACTGGCTGCAGCGCGGGCGGGTTCGTATCTGGGTTGGCGATTTTCCGGATGGCATCCGTCCGGACTGGTTGCCGGAATCGGAATGTCCGGGCTGGCGGGCCGTGCGGCTGGACGATGACGCAGGGACGCGCCGTAGCGGCTTGCTGACGATGCTCGATGCTGCCGCGGCCGCCGAAGCCGATCTGGTCGTGCTGCCCGAGCTGTGTCTGCCGCCGGACCTGCAGGCCGAGGTCGAAAACTGGCTGGATGCGCACGCGCACCCGTTCGGATTGGTGCTGCCCGGCACGTTCCACGAAGCGGAAGGGCCACGGTTCTTCAACCGTGCCCGCTTGCGCGATGGCATCGGCGCGACGGTGCTGGAGCACCGCAAGCTCAAGTCTGCCTGCTTCGATGATCGCCCCGAGCTGATCGAGGGCGGCGGCCGGCTCGATCTGCTCGATACGCCGGTCGGCCTGTTCGCAATTCCGATCTGCCTCGATTACTGCGAAATCGGCATTCCGTTTGGTGAGCTGTGGCAACGACTTGGACTCGAATGGGCACTGGTGCCGGCCTTCGGGCCGGACAGCAGCGTGCGGGCGCATGCCCGCCGTGCGAAGGAGATGGCCGGGTTCTTTGCGACGGTGACGGTGCTGGCGAACCAGCATCCGGACGGGTTCGCACAGGATCACGGTTTCGTCCATCACCGGGCGCGGCAACCCACGGTCATCACCCCCAGTGCGCGCTGCGTGGAAGTGAAGTTGCAATCGGTCAGTGCAGTGAAGTGAACTAAAGTCGTCCGTCACCGACGACACTTCACTTCCCTTGCGCCCATGAACCTCGATCTGCTGAATGACGATCCGCAGCGGCTGGCCCGTGAGGCGCCGCTCGACGATCTGCTGGCTGCGGTACGCGCCGTCGAGGACTGGACCGACCGGCACGGGCAGGTGCTCGATCACCTCTACCGCAACCGCATCGCCCGCCAGTTCCGTACCGGCGCCGCGCTCGACGAGATGGCGGCGCTGCTCGATCACCTGCAGCGGGTGGCGCACCCGCGGCGTGCGCCGGTGCTCGATGCGCTGGACCGGCGCTATGCGCAGCGCTGGCTGGCCTATGCCGATCTGCTCGAAACCCAGCTTGCGGTGCAGGAAGCCGGTGTGCCGGACGGCCTGCTGGCCCGAGCGCATGTGCCGGTGATCCTCGCTGGCGTGCGCGACGGCAGTCTGCAAACCCAGGGCGATGTGCAGCAGCACTGCGGCTTGAAGGAGGCCAATGCCAGCCGTGTGCTGGCGCTGCTCGACGCCGCCGAACTGGTGCTGCGCCAGCGGCACGGGCGTGAGAAGCGGCTGATGGCCGGCCCGCGTCTGCCCGAAGCCTTGCAGTTGCTGGAGGATGCCGGCCGGCTGCCACTTGCAACGACACCGGCACGCACAGCGACTTCACGGCGCGGCAGTTCATTCTTCAAGGCGGCCTGAGCGGTGCAGACCCACATCACGACCTTCTACAGCTTCAAGGGCGGCGTCGGTCGCAGTCTGCTGCTGGCCAACGTCGGTGCCCTGCTCGCACAAAAGGCAGCGCCGGTGCTGCTGTGGGATCTGGACCTCGAAGCGCCGGGCCTGCATCACATTCCGGCGCTGCGTCCGAAGCCGGTGCCGAAAGCGGGGTTTCTGGAATGGCTGCAGGGGCGCGGTGAGCGGCTCGGTCAAAGTCCGTCCGCGGCCGAGCTGAACCGGCTGTGGAAGAGCGTGAAACCCGTGCCGGGGCGGGAGGGGTTGTTCATCCTGCCAGCCTGTGGCGACAAGGCGGATTTCGCCGGGCTGTATCAGCAGATCGCATGGCAGGGGCCGATGGTCGAGCAGCCCGAGCAAGGGCTGAACCTGTTCCGGTCCCTGCTCGCGCAGCTGGCGGAGAAAGGCAATTACGCCCACATCCTGCTCGATGCCCGCACCGGTGTGACCGATCTCGGCGGGCTGATGGCCGCGGTGCTGCCGCATGCGACGGTGCTGGTCGGCGGATACGGCCGGCAGAACCGCGCCGGTTTGCTGCAGGTGTACCGCGCGCTGCAGCCGGCGGTGGATGACCGACTGCCGGAGCGAGGCGTCATGCTGCCGCTGGCGCGTTTGCTGGTGACTTCGCCGGTGCCGGATTTACCCGAGCGGCGGGACGAATGCCGGCGGAGCTGGCGCGAGGATTTCGTGCTGGCGCCGGAGGCGACGCAGTTTGAGATTCCGTTCGATGGCCGGCTGCTGTTCGAGGAACGGCTGCTGGCGATCGAAGAGCCGGCTTCCCCGGCCGGGCTGGCTTATCGGCAGATTGCCGATGCACTGGCCGGATTGCGGGACGAAAGCCAGCGCACGCAGAAACAGGTGAGTATCAGCGACGAGATCAATGGCGATCCGCGCCGGCTCGGCGCCGAGCGGGTGGTGCGCGGCAAGCGTTTCGAGGAGCGGGTCGCCCGCCTGCTGACGCTGCTCGATTACCGGGTCGAGCCCGAGCAATACCTCGACAATGCCAACAAGGTCGATCTGATTGCCCGCCGGACGGCCGGTCTGCGGCAGGAATGCTTTCTGGTCGAATGCAAGGATTGGGAGAAGCCGGTTCCGAAAGCGGAGCTGGAGCGATTCCGCTCGTGGCTGAACGGTCCGCAGGCTCTGCAGATGCGGGCCGAGGGCTTGTATGTCGCGCGCTCCTATACGCGCGATGCCTTGAGTTACGCGAAATCCCAGGGCTTGATCGCCGTCACGCCGCAGGAGCTGGA
>JAFEDI010000133.1 GCA_018241725.1 Pseudomonadota bacterium
CGCGCCGTCGCCTTCATGATGGACGACGCCCTGCTCTACGGCGAAATGGCCAAGGCCAAGCGCCCGACCGACTGGGTCGTCACCGGCACGCCCCAGAGCTTCGAGGCCTACGGCTGCATGCTCAGGAAGGACGACCCCGGCTTCAAGAAAGTTGTCGACGCCGCCCTCGCCAAGACCATGACCTCCGGCGAGGCCGAGGCGATCTACAAGAAGTGGTTCACCCAACCCATCCCGCCCAAGGGGCTGAACCTCAACTTCCCGCTCTCCGACGCCATGCAGAAGCTCTACGCAGCGCCCAACGACAAGTCCTTCGAATAAGCCCCAGCCCCAATCCCAACCGCCCCGAGTCCGACAAAAGATGAAAAAAACGACCCGCCTCACCCTGGCAACCCTTGCAGGCTTCGCCACCTTGAATGCCCACGCCGACTCGAACGTGGTGTTCTACGGACGCATCAACGCCACCTTCGAGAACGTCAAGGCGGAACAGGGCCCGGCCCATAACGTCGTCAATGACAACGCCTCCCGTATCGGCTTCCGCGGCACCGAAGAACTGGGCGGAGGAATGGCCGCGCTGTTCCAGGTCGAAAGCCGTATCCGCGTCGACGGCAGCGACTCCACGTCCCTGGCCAGCCGCGACAGCTTCGTCGGCCTGCGCACGCCGCAGGGCACGCTGCGCCTCGGGCGCACCCTCGGCCCGGCGTACTACGCGCTCTACGACTACATCAGCATGCACAACCACGACTCGGGCTATTCCGCCGATGCGCTGCTGTCGCCGGCCGTCAGCGGCAACTCCACTGCCGCCGGTGGGCGCATGAACAACACCGTGTGGTACACCAGCCCGACCCTCGCCGGCTTCACCTTCGAGGCCGACTACGCGCTGCTGGACGAGGCCCCCGTAACCACCGGCACCAAGCGCACGCCCCACCACCTCGGCCTGGTCGGCAGCTACGACCAGGGGCCCCTGCATGCGGCCGTCACCTACGTGTCCGCCCAGAACACCAAGGACCTGGATGGCAGCGACGCAGTCCGCCTCAACAACGACCGGGCGATCAGCGCCGGCGGCAGCTACAACTTCGGCCCCCTGGTGCTCGGCGCGCTGTTCGAGCGCTCCCGGCGCGACACCCTCACCGATACCGTCAGCCGTAACTACTACCGGGTCGCCCTGATGGCCCCGGTCGGCGCCCACGAGTTCCACCTCAACGTCGGCGTGGCCGGCGACTACAGCGGCACCCACGACACCGCCGGCAAGCAGTACACCGTGGCCTACAACTACAACCTGTCCAAGCGCAGCAAGCTCTACGCTTATTACACCCGGATCGACAACGACCGCGCGCAGACCGTCGGCGGAGGCGGCGCCTACAGCTTCCTCGGCACGGCCGCGGGGCTGGACAACCGCTCGATCGCCGCCGGCATCCGCCACAACTTCTGATCGCCCAAACCCTCATCCCCTGGAGACTCACCATGCCCCGTCTGCTCACCCGCCCCTTCGTCCTGTCGTCCGTCCTCGCCGCCAGCCTGGCCGCCGCTTTCCCCGCCGCCTACGCCGATGGCAAACCCCACGTGGTGATCCTCGCCACCGGTGGCACCATTGCCGGCGCCGGCGCCAGCGTCGCCAACAGCGCCACCTACCAGGCCGCAAAAGTGCCGGTGGACAAGCTCATCGCCGGCGTGCCGGAGCTCGCCAACGTCGCCGAGGTCCGCGGCGAACAGGTTTTCCAGATTGCCTCCGAGAGCTTCACCAACGACAACCTGCTGACCCTCGGCAAGCGCGTCGCAGCCCTCGCCCGCCAACCGGACGTGGACGGCATCGTGATCACCCACGGCACCGACACGCTGGAAGAAACCGCCTACTTCCTGAACCTGGTGCTGAAGACCGACAAGCCGGTGGTGGTGGTCGGCTCCATGCGGCCGGGCACCGCCATGTCCGCCGACGGCATGCTCAACCTGTACAACGCAGTGGCCGTCGCCGCCGCCAAGGACGCCGCCGGCAAGGGCGTGCTGGTCACCATGAACGACGAGATCCACACCGGCCGTGACGTGACCAAGGCCGTCAACATCAAGACCGAGGCCTTCAAGAGCCCGTGGGGCCCGCTGGGCATGATCGTCGAGGGCAAGACCTACTGGTTCCGCGCCCCCGCCAAACGCCACACCACCGGTACCGAGTTCGACATCGACAAGCTCGACAAGCTGGCCCCGGTGGATATCGCCTACGGCTACGGCAACGCTACCCCCACCGCCTACAAGGCCTTCGCCGAGGGCGGCGCCCGCGCCGTCATCCACGCCGGCACCGGCAACGGCTCGGTCAGCAGCGCCGTCGTGCCGGCCCTGCAGGCCCTGCGCGGCAAGGGTGTTCAGATCATCCGCTCGTCCCGCGTGGTCGGCGGCGGCTTCGTGCTGCGCAATGCCGAGCAGCCGGACGACAAATACGACTGGGTCGTCGCCCACGACCTCAACCCCCAGAAGGCCCGCATCCTCGCCTCCGTGGCCCTGACCAAGACCCAGGACAGCAAGGAACTGCAGCGGATGTTCATGGAGTACTAAGCAAGGACGGCTGGCGGCGGGGCACCCGCCCCGCCAGCCCGGCAAGGGCGGCGCCGGGGTTGTATCCTTGTGCGGAGACGCTACCGTTCGCCTGCGACCTGGATTCGATGGACGGGCGTATTCCCCCGCCCGCCCCCCTCCAACGGAACGGAACCAAACCGACACGCGATGACCGACTCATCTCCGGCCCCCCAGCAGAAGCTGCCGCCCTCACGCTCCGTGTCGCCGAACCCGCTCATCGTTGCGGCCTTCCTTCTGGTGATCGGCCTGATCGGCATCGGCGGCTACCGGGCCAGCGAATACCAGGGCATGCAGACCCTGCGTACCGACGCCGGCCACCGCCTGGACCTGTTCGCCGCTGCAGTGGACGGCATCGTCAACCGTTACGCCCACATCCCGGCCACCATCCAGCTCAACGAGGAAGTCCTCAACCTGATGCGCAGCCCGCACAGCCCGACCAGCGTGCACGCCGCCAACCGCTTCCTGCAGCAGCTCAACGAGCACATCGGCAGCATCGCGATCTTCGTGATGGACCAGCGCGGCATCGTGCTCGCCTCCAGTAACTGGAATCAGGCGAGCGAGAACTTCGTCGGCGAGGACCTGTCCTTCCGCAGCTATTTCGCAGAAGGCCTCGCCGGACGCGTCGGGCGCCACTTCGCCATCGGCACCACCCGCGGCGAACCGGGCTACTTCGTGTCCACGCCGATCCGCGACGGCGAGCGGGTGGTCGGCGTGGCCGTCATCAAGATCAGCCTCGGACAGCTCGACCAAGCCTGGGAACTGCTGGGTGCGCCGGCCCTGATCGCCGATGGCAACGGCGTGGTGATCCTGTCGTCGGTGCCCGAATGGCGTTACACCGCCCTCAAACCGCTACCCCTCGACACCCGGGTGGACGTCAAGATGAGCCGCCTCTACAACGAAGGGCCGATCGGCGACTTCCCGGTACGCATCGAGGAGGACTCGAGCCCGGAAGGCCAGGTCGTGCATATGTCGATCCAGGGCGCCCGCTCCAAACCGCATCCCGGCTTCGCCGGCAGCTACCTGGTACATGGACGCGGCCTGCAGGACGTGGGCTGGCGCCTGCTGATCTTCTCCGACCTGCGTCCGGTGCGCACCCAGGCCCTCGGCCACGGAGCACTGGCCGCGGTGGCCACCGGCTTCGTGCTGCTGCTGCTCCTCGTACTGGCCCAACGCCGGCGCATCGTGCGCCAAAAGCTGGAGGCCAAGGAACTGCTCGAACAGGCCAACGCCCAGCTCGAAAGCAAGGTCGCCCGCCGCACCCGCGCGCTGACCGACACCAACGCCCGCCTGCGCAAGGAAGTGGCCGAACGCAAGCAGGCCGAACAGACCCTGCGCGCAGCCCAGGACGAGCTGGTACAGGCCGCCAAGCTGGCCGTACTCGGCCAGCTCGCCGCCGGCATCACCCACGAACTGGCCCAGCCGCTGGGCGCCATGCGCACCCTGTCGGGCAATGCCATCGAATTCATGAAACGCGGCAACCTGCCGACCGTCGAGCAGAATCTGACAATCATCGCCCGCCTGGCCGACCAGATGGGGCGCATCATCACCCCGCTGAAGACCTTCGCCCGCAAGTCGCCGGCGGTGCCCGCCGCCACCGACCTGGCCCACGCGGTCAGCGCCGCGCTGTTCCTGCTCGACCAGCGTCTGAGCAAGGCCGGCATCACCATCACCAACCGCTGCGAACCGGGCCAGGCCATCGCCTGGTGCGACCAGAACCGCCTCGAACAGGTGCTCATCAACCTGATCCGCAACGCCGGCGACGCGATGGCCGACAGCGAGCGCAAGGAGCTCCTCATCGAAGCCGCGCCCCGTGCCGACGGCGACCTGGAGCTCGTCATCGCCGACAGCGGCTGCGGCCTGCCCGACGACGGTGCGCTGTTCGAACCCTTCTTCACCACCAAGCCGGCCGGCGAGGGACTGGGCCTCGGCCTGGCCATCTCCCGCGACATCGTCCGCGAATTCGGCGGCGACCTGCGCGCCGAAAGCCGCCCGGAAGGTGGCGCCCGCTTCATCCTGCAACTCCCCGCTGCTCCGAAAGAACCGTCATGACCCCCGAACTCCGCGTACTCATCATCGAAGACGACCCCGACGTGCGTCTCGGCTGCGAGCAGGCCATGATGCTCGCCGACATCCCGGTGGAAGGCGTCGGCTCCGCCGAGGAAGGCCTGGCGCGCCTCACCGCGGGCTTTCCCGGCATCGTCGTCACTGACATGCGCCTGCCCAAGGCCGATGGCATGGAGGTCCTGCGCCGCTGCCAGTCCATGGACGCCGACCTGCCGGTGATCATCATCACCGGCCATGGCGACGTGACCCTCGCCGTCGAGGCCATGCGCAACGGCGCCTACGATTTCATCCAGAAACCCTTCTCGCCGGAACTGCTGGTGGACGTGGTGCGCCGCGCCCTCGACAAGCGCAGGCTGACCCTCGAAGTGCTCGACCTGCGCCGCCGACTGGCACAACGCGACGGCATAGAGACCAAGCTGATCGGCCGCTCGCCTCAGATGGCACGGGTGCGCCAGCTGATCAGCGACGTAGCCGGGACCAGCGTGGACGTACTGGTGCGCGGCGAGACCGGCACCGGCAAGGAGCTCATCGCCCAGTGCCTGCACGAACTCTCACCGCGCAAGAGCGGCCCCTTCGTGGCCCTCAACTGCGGCGGCCTGCCCGACAACCTGCTCGACAGCGAACTCTTCGGCCACGAGGCCGGCGCCTTCACCGGCGCCCAGAAACGCCGCATCGGCAAAATCGAGTATGCCAACAAGGGCACGCTCTTCCTCGATGAACTGGAAAGCATGCCGCTGGGCGTGCAGATCAAGCTGCTGCGTGTGCTGCAGGAGCGCGTCGTGGAGCGCCTAGGCTCCAACCAGCAGCAGCCGGTGGACTGCCGGGTGGTCGCCGCGACCAAGGACGACCTCAAGGAGCGGGCCGAACGCCAAACCTTCCGTGCCGACCTCTACTACCGCCTCAATGTAGTCACCATCGACCTGCCGCCGCTGCGCGAACGCCGCGAGGACGTCCCGCTGCTGCTCGAACACTTCCTGCTGCAAGCCGCCCACCGCCATGAACGCCCGCTGCCCACCGTACCGCCGGAACAGATGCGCCGCCTGATGGCCCACACCTGGCCCGGCAACGTGCGCGAACTGCGCAATGTGGCCGACTGCCTGGTCCTCGGCGTCGGCAAGGACGTCCTCGGCGGCACCCCCGGCGACGCGCCGCCGGCCTCGCTGGCCGAATCGGTCGAAAGCTTCGAGCGCAGCCTGATCGCCGCCGAACTGCGTCGCCAGGGCGGCAGTCTGGCCCGCAGTGCCGAGGCCCTGCGCGTCCCCAAGACCACGCTGCACGACAAGATCCGCAAGTACGGCCTGCAAGGCGGCGACAGCTGAGGCGACGTGTCCGCTCGGCGCTGCGACATCGTGTCGCAGGGTCGGGGCAGCGCCCTCGGCTAAGCTCCGTCGCGTTCCGCTTGGCCGGCCGGCCGCGGCAACCGAGAACGCGCCCGATGAAAAGAACCCTCTGCTCCCTGCTGGCTGCCTTGCTGGCCTCCGCCGCCCACGCATCCTGCGGCTCCTCCTTCTGCACGGTGGACACCAACTGGGATACCCAGGGCCTGGCCAGCAGCGAAGGCCTGCGCCTCGACGCCCGCTATTCCTACGCTAAAGCCAACACGCTGCGCGCCGGCCATTCCCGCATCGCCGCCGCCACGCCCAGCGGCAGCGACGAGGAGATCGAGAACCAGCGTACCCTCAACCGGCTCCTCAACCTGGACGCCGAATACACCTTCAATACCCGCTGGAGCGCCACGCTCAGCCTGCCGATCGTGATGCGCGACCACCGCCACACCTTCGACTCGTCGATCGACGGCCCCTTCACCCAGTCGGCCAGCTTCCACGAGATTGGCGACATGCGGGTCATCGGCCGCTACCGCCTCGATCCGGGCAACCCGTTCTCCGGCGTCGGCCTGCGCTTCGGCCTCAAGCTGCCGACCGGCGCCACCAACAAGACCATGAGTCCCCCCGATCCGGCCGATCCGGGCACACCCTACGCGCTGGAGCGCTCCGCCCAGCCTGGCAGCGGTAGCACCGACGCCATCCTCGGCGCCTACTACTTCCAGACCCTGCCGGGCACCGGCTGGGGCTGGTTCGCCAGTACCCAGCTGCAGACCGCCCTCGCCACCCGCAGCGACTACCGTCCAGGCACAGAAGTGAAGTTCGATCTAGGTACCCACTATGCGCTGGCCCCCGGGCTCACCGGCCTGTTGCAGCTCAATGCCGTGCACCGCCCGCGTGACGGCGGTGCCACTGCCAACCCAGCCTCAGGCGGGCACGCCTTCTACATCAGCCCCGGCTTCAGCTACACCGTCACACCTCGCACCCAGGTCTATGGGCTGATGCAGCTGGCGGTCAGCCAGTACGCCAAGACCGACCCACAGGACCCGCAGGCCGGCCAGCTCACCGCACCGCGCAGCTTCACCGTCGGCCTCAGCCAGCGCTTCTGAGCCGCCTCCGGTCTGCGCCTTCCCGCTTCCAGCTCCCCACCCAGAGTGGGGAATTCGTCACTCGTCCGCCCCGCAGCAGGTCATAAGACAAGCCCCGAACGCCCTCCATACTCACGCCATTTTCATAAAAGAAAGGCATGAAGATGCTGAACACATGGAGACAAAGGGTACTCGGTGGGTGTCTACTGACACTCATCCTGGGTTTTTCGGCAAACCACCCGGTGCGGGCCGAAACGGTGGTGATCGGCCAGAGCGCGCCGCTCAGCGGCGTGCTGGCCAGCACCGGCAAGGCGATGGCGCTCGGCGTGCGGATCGCCATCGATGCGGCCAATGCAGCAGGTGGGGTCGGCGGACGTACCCTCACCCACGTGGTCAAGGACGACGGCTACCAGACCGCCGAGACCGTGCGCCTGACCCACGAACTGATCAACCGCGACAAGGCGGTGGCACTGATCGGCTATGCCGGCACCGGTAACATCGCCGAATTGCTCAAGCACGGAGTGCTGGCCGACGGCAACATCGCGTTGATCGCCCCTTACACCGGTGGCGAGTCGCTGCGCTCACCCTACAACCCGTGGATCTTCCATATCCGCGCCAGCTACGGCGACGAGACCGAGGCCATGGTGCGCCAGTTCGTCGCCTCCGGTCTGCAACGCATCGCCGTGTTCTACCAGAACGATCCCTTCGGCCAGGCCGGCCTGGCCGGCGTCGAACGGGCCCTGGAGAAGCACAAGCTGAAGATCGTCAGCAAGGGTAGTTACGAGAAGAACACCGAGGACGTCGCCACCGCCGTGCGCGACATCTCTGCCGGCGCGCCGCAGGCCGTCATCATGATCGGCGTGGTCCGGCCGACTGCCGCCTTCGTGAAGGCCTACCAGCCGGTCAGCCCCGGCACCCAGCTGTTCAGCATCTCGGTGGTGAATGGGCGCGAATTGCACCAGTTGGCTGGTGGTGACGCGGCCCGCGGCGTCGGCATCACCCAGGTCATGCCCTCGCCGTTCAGCGGCGTAACGCGCATCGCGCGGGACTACAGCGCCGCGCTGCAGCGCTTCGCGCCGGGCGCCGAACCGTCCTACACCAGCTTCGAGGAATACGTCGGCGCCCGCGTGCTGATCGAGGCGATCCGCCGCATCAAGGGCACACCGACCCCGGCGGCAGTCATGCAGTCCCTCGAAAGCCTGGACGTGGACCTGGGCGGCTTCCAGGTGCGCTTTGGCCACGGCAACCGCATCGGCTCCCAGCGCGTCGAGGTCACCCTGCTCGGCCGCGACGGCCAGCACCTGCGCTGAAAACCGGACAGCGCTTCGCAAGGAAACGTCGGGCCACCCCAAGTGTCCTTCTCCCCTCGGGGTTCGGGCAGCGCGCAGCCCGACCTGGGGGGCACTCGGCGCTTCAGCTGTCGCGTAGTTCCAGTGCCCGCTCGTACAGCGCGTTCTTCGACGCCCCGGTGATCGCCGCCGCCAGCTTGGCGGCCTGCTTGACCGGCAGCTCGGCGAGCAGCAGGCCCAGCACCCGCTCGGCCTCCGGCGACAAGCCTTCACTGGCGGGGGCCGCAGATACCAGCAGCACGAACTCACCGCGCGCCCGATTGGCATCGGCGGCCAGCCAGGCTGGCGCGTCGACCAGCGGCATGCGCACGATCTGCTCGAACATCTTTGTCAGCTCACGGGCGACGACGATCTGGCGCGTCGGCTCCAGCGTCGCCGCCAGATCGTCCAGCGTCTCGGTGATGCGGTGCGGCGCCTCGTAGAACACCAGCGTGCCCGGCACCCCTCGAAGGCTCTCAAGCGCCGTCTTGCGAGCCGCCGACTTGGTCGGCAGGAAGCCGTGGAAATGGAAATGCCCATCGGCGAGGCCGGAGGCCGACAGCGCAGCGATGGCCGCGCAGGCGCCCGGCACCGGCACCACCGGGAAGCCGGCATCCTGCACCCGCGCCACCGCCCGCGCGCCGGGATCGGACACCGCCGGCGTGCCGGCGTCGGTGATCAGCGCCACCTGCTTGCCCTCCTCCAGCATGCGGATCACCAGCCCGGCGGCCTCCTGCTCGTTGTGTTCGTGCAGCGCGACCAGCCGCGTGCGGATGTCGAAGGCATCGAGCAGGCGCTGACTGTGGCGGGTGTCCTCGGCGGCGACCGCATCCACCGCCTTCAGCACAGCCAGCGCGCGCAGACTCATGTCCTGCAGATTACCCAAGGGCGTGGCCACCACATATAATGACGACGTCTTATTCAGCGGAGAGGCGGACGATGCGTCGGAAAGAACAGGATGCATGGCAGAACTGGGGACAGGAGGCGGGGGAGGCAGATTGTGGGCGCGCCACCCCGTCGATGCAAGCCGAACACCTGCGCCGTGGCGCGGCCGCCGAAGCGCTCGCTGCCGACCATCTGGAAAAGCATGGACTGACGATCCTGGCCCGCAACGTGCGCTGCCGCGGCGGCGAGGTGGACCTGATCGCCATCGACCGGGCCAGCCTGGTCTTCGTCGAGGTCCGCCTGCGCAGCAACAGCCGCTTCGGCGGCGCAGCAGCGAGCATCACTGCGGCCAAGCGCCAGCGCGTGATCCTGGCCGCCCGCTACTGGCTGAACGGCACCGGCCGGCGCTACGCCAACCAGCCCTGCCGCTTCGACGCGGTGCTGCTCGAACGCCTCGACAGCGACGGCATCGAATGGCTAAGGGGCGCCTTCGATGCGTCTTGAGCATGTGCTGCTGACCTTGCTGCTCGGCGTCGGCGTCCTGCCGCCGGCCACCGCGCAACAAGTGCGCATCCTCGTGCAGAGCTCGCCGCTGGCCGGCTTCCAGTACTACGGCGGCAAGATCCTGTGGGACGAAATGCACGAGGGCGACACGCTGACGCTGGTCCGCGAACCCGACAACCCCCACGACCGCTTTGCGGTGCGCGTGGAATGGCGCGGCCAGAAACTCGGCTACCTGCCCCGCGCCGAGAACCAGGCGGTGGCCGAGGAGATGGATCGGGGCAGCTCCATCGGCGGCCGCATCGGCAAGCTGGCGAAAGATCCCAATCCCTGGAAGCGGCTGCGCGTGGACGTGCTTGTCGGTTTGTAAGCGGATTTCTCGCTTCCGGCTGGCCGACCGGCGCAAATGCTAGAATCGCGGCCAACTTTCCCGGAGTCAAAGATGGATCTCGTCGCCCGTATCGCGCAGCAATTTACCGACAGCGCCCAGACCAAGCTGGCCGCCCTCGAGTTCATGGCCGAGCCCATCGCCGCGGCCATCGAAACGATGACCCACAGCCTGATGAACAACGGCAAGATCCTGGCCTGCGGCAACGGAGGTTCGGCCGCCGACGCCCAGCACTTCGCCGCCGAGTTGCTGAACCGCTTCGAGATGGAACGCCCGCCGCTGGCCGGTCTGGCTCTGACCACCGACAGCTCGACGCTGACCTCCATCGCCAACGACTACGACTACAGCCAGATCTTCTCCAAACAGGTGCGCGCCCTCGGTCAGCCCGGCGACGTGCTGCTGGCCATTTCCACCAGCGGCAACTCGCCCAACGTGATCGAGGCCATCCACGCCGCCCACGAGCGGGAAATGCTCGTGGTCGCCCTGACCGGCAAGGGCGGCGGCCAGATGGCTGAACTTCTCGGCCCCGGCGACATCCATCTGTGCGTCCCGGCAGACCGCACCGCGCGCATTCAGGAAGTCCACCTGGTCACCCTGCACTGCCTGTGCGACGGCATCGATTGCCTTTTCCTCGGAGTGGAAGAATGAACCTCGCCCGCAAGCCCCTGGCCTGGACCGCGCTGGTCCTCGGCACCCTGGCTGCCGCCCAGGGCTGCATCCCGGTCATCGTCGGCGGCACCGGCATGGCCGTCGCCATGGTCTCGGACCGGCGCAGCTCCGGCGCCTACGTGGAAGACGAAGGCATCGAATGGAAGAGCGTCAAGCGCATCGAAGATGCCCTCGGCGACAAGGTCCACGTCAACGCCACCGCCTTCAACCGCAAGCTGCTGCTGACCGGCGAAGCCTTCAACGATGCCAGTCGCGATGAAGCCGGGCGCATTGCCGCCGCTGTCGAGAACGTCAAGGAAGTGGTCAACGAGCTGCGCGTGGCGCCCACCAGCACCCTGTCGGCGCGCAGCAACGACAGCTACATCAGCTCCCAGGTGAAGGCCCGCTTCGTGCCGCAGAAGGACTTCCGCGTGCAACAGGTCAAAGTGGTGACCGAAGCGTCCACGGTCTATCTGATGGGCCTCGTCACCCAGAGGGAAGGTAGCGCTGCCACCGAAGTGGCGCGCACCACCAGCGGCGTGCAGAAGGTCGTGCGGGTCTTCGAGTACATCAGCGAAGACGAGGCCAGGCGCCTCGACAACACCACCAGCAACAACACTGAATCGGGCAAGTGAGCCTGGCGCTCCGCCTCATTGCCCAAAGGCCCTGCCCGACTCCGGCAGGGCCTTTGCATTTGAGGGCGCGATCAGCAGCGGCGCACCCCCTCAGCCCTGCGCGCAGGGCTGCAAGCCGGCGGTGGACATCTCACGCTTTTCGAGGCTGCGCAGCAGCACCAGCAACAACGTGCCCACCGCCATCACCGCCGCCGCCAGGTACACACCCGCCGTATAGCTGCCGACCGCCGTGGCCAGCCAACCGGTAACTGCCGGACCGAGGATCTGCGCGGCACCGTAGGAGAGTGTCATCTTGCCCATCATCTTCGCCGGGCGGGTCGGGTAGTAGCGACCGGCCATCGTCAATACCAGGCTCACCATGCCGATGAAGGTGGCGCCGAACAGCAGCGCCCCGACGAGCGCCGCGGCCAACCCACCCACCGTGACCGGCAGCACGATGCCGACGATCTGCAGCAGCGCCGCGCCAATCAACGCGTTCAGCTCACCGGTGCGGCGCGCCACCAGATCCCACAGGATGCAGGCCGGCGCAGCCGCCACGCCGATCGCCAGGAACACCAGTGAGCCCTTACCGGCGAGGCCCGGCAGACGGTCCACGATGGCGACGATGAAGGTTGCGCTCACCACGTAGCCGATGCCGGCGCAGAAGTAGGCCGCCATGAACAGGCGCAGGAAGCCCGCCGTCGGCGGCCGGTCCGCCATCTGCGCGGCGCTGTGGCTGACCGGGTTGCGCCCCGGCGACGGCAGCCAGCGCAATGCCGGCACCAGCAGCACGGCACCGAAGACAGTCAGCACGAACCATTGCTGGCGCCAGTCCAGCCACTGACTCATCAGCGCGACCGCCGCCGCACAGGCGGTGATGCCGATACCGATGCCGGCGAAATGGATGCCCAACTCGCTGCGGTGGTTGTGGCGGATCAGCCAGTTGAGGATCAGCCCGGTACCGAACAGCATGCCCGCCGCGCTGGCCAGGCCGGCGACGAAGCGCGACAGCGCCCACACCAGCGGATCGGTGGTCAGCCCCATCACCGCAGTACTCGCCACCGCCAACACCATGCCGATGCGGTACAGGCGGTCCTTCAAGACAAGATCGCCGATCAGCGACGCGAGCAGCGCGCCGCTCAGATAGCCGGCGTAATTGACCGCCGCCAGAAGTCCGCCTTCGGCCACGCCGAGACCGGCCTGCTGCTGCATCAGCGGCAACAGCGGTGTGTAGGCGAAACGAGCGACGCCCAGCGCCAGCACCAGGCTGAAGATACCGGCACCGAGCACGCGGAAACGTTCGGCGGCAGAACTGTGTTCGCTCATGGCAGCAGCCTCCTCGTGATTGGAGCGGACACGATAAACAGGCTAAACTATCTCATCAAATGATTTATCAAGAACATTCAATTCTCTAATGGAGATATGAATATGGAACTCGTCGCACTGCGCACCTTCCAGGCTGTGGTTGAGGAAGGTGGCATCCTCGCCGCCTCCCGCAAGCTGAACACCGTCCAGTCCAACGTGACGGGCCGTATCCGCCGCCTGGAAGAGGAACTCGGCACCGAGCTGTTCCACCGCAAGGGCCGCGGACTGGAACTGGCTCCGCCGGGCCGCGTACTCCTCGACTACGCCCGCCGCATGCTGCTGCTCGAACGGGAGACCAGCGCAGCTGTCCGCCAAGTCGGCGAGAGCGCCGGCGAGCTGCGCATCGGCGCGATGGAGACCTTTGCCGCGGTGCACCTTCCCCGCGCACTGAAAGCGGTGCGAGCCCGCCATCCGCGCGTCGAGCTGCGGGTCAGCACCGACACCAGCGCCGCGCTGATTGAGCGCCTGCTCGACCACAAGCTCGACTGCGCCTTCGTCGGCGGGCCGGTGATCCATCCTGAACTGGTCTTCGAGGAATTGGTGGTGGAGGAACTTGTGCAAGTCTGCGCGGCCGGCGCCGACCCGGTGCTTCAACCAGTGATCCTGTTCCGCGAGGGCTGCGCCTACCGCACCCGCGCGCTGGCCTGGCAACGGGCCAGCGGGCACGCGCTGGCCGACGCGATGGAGTTCGGCACGCTGGAAGGCATCATCGGCTGCGTGTCGGTCGGACTGGGCTGGACGCTGCTGCCGCGCCGAGTGGTGGAACAATCTCAGCACCGGGCCGACCTGACGATTCGCGAAGTACCGCCCCAGATCAGCCATGTACAGACCGGCGTCGCCTACCTCCGCGCGGCGCCGCCGATGGCCGCGATCAAGACCCTCGCCGACGCAGCGGCGACGCTGGCCAACGGCACGGCCGAAGCCTCAACCCAGGTCTAAAGCTCGCTGGCGCACTACCAGCTCGGCGTAGCCGGTCTGCAGGTCGGGCTCGCGCTGGAAATCCCAGCCAGGCAGGCGCATCAGCAGGACTTCGGCGGTCGTGCGCACGACACAACCGTAGCCCAGGTGCCCGCCGATCACCGTGCCGGACGCCGTCGCCACCGCCCCGTGCAGGTGGGAACCGTTGGCAGCGATGGTGCCGCTGAGGCTCAGCAGCTCGATGTCGCCCTCCAGCGCCTGCAACTCGCCCGCGCCAGCCAGACGCAGATGCGCACCGCTCAGGCTGCCGATTCCCGCCAGCACGAAGGCCGCCGCACCGCCTTCGGCGAACAGCACGCACTCCAACGCCCGGCGCAAATCCTGGCCGGGGGTCAGGCGTATCGGTTGCACGTCCATGCTCATCTCCATGCCGGACCGGTGCTCATTCCTCCGGGCCGGCCTCGGTCATGAAACGCCGACGCTCGGCATCCTTGTCGATATGGCTGGCCAGCGCCCGGCACAGCGTCGCCACGCTGTTGGCGGTGCGGGATTCGCGGCGCACCAGCACCTTGGCCATAGGCCCGATGTAACGGGCGAAAATCTGCTCGACCCGTGCCAACTCGGCTTCCGGAATCACGCTGACCGCACCGGCCGCCGACGACGACACGCTGGCCGAGCTGCGCGCGGCCGTACCAAGCACGCTGCGCGACGAAGCCGCCCCCGACACGGGCCCGGAGGCCGCCACCACGCCGGACAGAAAAGCGCTGCGCGGCGCCGGATCGGGGATCATCGCCGCCAGCAGTTCATGCAGCCCCGACAGATTCTCGGCCCGCGGCAGGGTCTTGCGGACCAGGATCTTCGCCATCGGCCCGATGTGCAGGGCCAGGATGCGCTCAGCCGCTTCGATGGCCGCCGGGCTCAGGTCACCGCCCACCGCCGCCTGGCGGATCGACAGGTCGGCCACCCGCGCACTGGCGAGCAGACTGACCCCGCTGTAAGCGTAAAGCTCATGGTCGCGGGCCTGTGGGTCGCGGCGCAAACCGATGTGGCGGAAGTAGTCGCCAGCATTCTTCTTGAGCTGGTGGATGACCTCGTAGTAAGCCCGCGCCACCAGCACCTGGCCGGGGCTGGAGAAACGCATGACCCGGAAAGCCGTAGTGATGCCGTCGCCAAGGATGCGTGAGCGCCCGTTGGGGTCGGGCGCCACCCGCACCGGGCCGAGGTTGATACCCATGTGCACGCCGATCCCGGCGCCCGCCGCGGCGTCCCCCAACTGAACCGCGGTGCGCAGCGCGTCTTCCGGATCACCGACATAGCAGACCGCGCAGCCTTCCTTGGTATTGACCGCCAGCCGCGTGGTGGGCGGCACCGGGGCGATGGCCTGGGTAAGCATCTGCACCAGGCGCGAGCGCCCTTCCCGCTGGGCCGCCTCGTCGGTGGCAGCCACGGCCACGTCGGCGAACAGCACCGCGCCGATGAAGGTGCGCGCCTCCGACGCCGACAGCCCGAGAGGCAGCGGCGCTTCCACCGGCGGTTCGGACGCCTCGCCGCCGGTCGGCGGTGCCAGACAGGCCCGGCGGAAATCCGCCACCTGGCGCGGGCGCTTGTCCTCGTCCGGGTTGAGCGCCCAATCGATGGCCTTCAGCATGCCTGCGCCAAAGGCATCCACGTTGCCAATATCGGCAGCCTTCGGCATGGCGTCCTCGCGCAGGCGTGCAAAGGCTTCCATCGGCAACTTGCCAGTGATCATCCAGTACATCACGCCGGCCAGCGCGTAGAGATCGGTCCACGGCCCCTGCTTGCCGTGGCGGTGGTACTGCTCGGCCGGCGCGAAGCCCGGCGTCACCACCGCGGTGAGGGTCTGGTCGATGCCATCCAGCTCCAGCCGGCGGGCCGAGCCGAAATCGAGCAGCACCGGCGAGCCGTCGGCACGGATGTAGATGTTGCCGGGTTTGATGTCCCGGTGCAGGAAACCCGCCGCATGGATCGCCTCCAGCCCATCGAGCAGCGGCCGCACGATGCGCACCAGGCTCGCCCGGTCGAGGGGCAGGCGCCCCACCAGCCAGCGCTGCAGCGGCTGGCCGGTTTCGTATTCCATCACCATGTAGGCGGTGTCGTTGCCGCGGAAATAACGCAGCACCCGCACGATGCCCGGATGATGGAAGCTGGCCAGTGCCCGCGATTCGAGCAGGAAGCGCTGCAGGCCCCACTCGAAGCCCTTGGCCGCCTCGCTGGAGCGCGGCCGCACGGCAAGACCGTCGCGCCGCACGGCGAGATCCTTGGGCAGGTATTCCTTGATCGCCACCTGGCAGTCCAGGTGGGTGTCACGGGCGAGGTAGGTGATACCGAAGCCGCCCCCGCCGAGCACCCGCTCTATCCGATATTCGTTGATGACGTAGCCCGACGGCAGGGCGAACAGGTCGTCCTGGCCCGGCCCGGGCGGAAGCTTCTCGTCGCTCACGGTGGCGGGCGGATCAGGCGTCGATCATCTGCATCGCCTTCTCGAGGCTGCGACGCATGCGGTTGAAGGAACTGGCCAGCACAGACACTTCGTCCTTGCCGCCCTCCGGGAACTCCGGCTGGTTGAAGTCGCCGGTGCTGATCTTGTCCGCCGCGTCCGACATGCGCGACACCGGGCGGATGATCAGCCAGGACAGCATCAGGTTGAGCACCGCGAAGACCGCCACGAAAACCGCCGCCAGGGACATCATGAAGGTGCTGAAGGCCTGAGCGGCGTTGTCCAGCGGCACCGACATCGGTACCGACACCACCTGGGCGCCGACCACCTCGTTGAGCTTCCAGCCGAAGCCGTTGGCGCTCCCATACACCTTGATCATGCTCGGCGGCGCCGCCTCGGGCGAGCTGTGACAGGGCAGACAGGCCGCCGTCTCGATGCGGATCGGATGCGCCACGTACAGCGCAGGTCCGGTGGGCGTGTCGCGCTGGCCGGTGATCTCCTTGCTGTCCGGCGTGTTGCGGAAGGTGTTGACGAGGTCCGCCTCCCAGTCCGCTGCCCGGTCGCGCGGGTTGGTCGGGTTGAGGGTGGCTTCCTTGTAGGCGTAGTTGGGGTACTTCTTGTGCAGCTCGTTGAGGGTCTCGGTGGCCGCATAGGCCGGCACCGTCTGCGGCAGGAACTGCTTGTCCATCAGCAGGTTGAGGTGCGGCTTAACCTGGCCAACCGTATAGCCGCGGATCGCCAGCGCCGCCTCCATGACCAGCCGCGCCTCGCCGAGCACCTGCTCGCGGGCGTGGCGGTACAGCAGGTCGTGGGAGATGTAGCCGGCCACACCGAATCCGGCCAGGAACACAGCCAGCAGTACCAGGTTGAACTTGAGTCGCAATCCCATGGGAATCTCCAAAAATGGCCCATGGGCCGGAAGGGCTATCATTTTTGCACATTGCGAAGTCATATTGCAGACCGTCAGCATTGCGCCACCCGTCATTTCGAGCCATCGGGCAACCTGCGCTCTCCACGCAACCTGCCCCACGGCACCGACTTCACTCCTCTTACGCATGGACGCAAGAATATCGTCATGCTTTCGCAACCAGCAGCGGCGATCCTCCCTGGCTTTCCTTCGCCCGCCTGGTGTTCCATGTCTTCCACGACCTATTCCCGCCTCGAAGTGGCCGCCGGCTGCCTGCTGGCCAGCCTGTTCCTGCACGGCTGCGGTAGCAGCAACCACGACAGCCAGAACGTGCCCACCGGCACCAAGGCCACGCTGGCCCTGCTGGAAACCACCGACCTACACACCAATGTGCTGAGCTATGACTACTTCAAGCTCGCCGAAGACAAATCCCTCGGTTTCGAGCGCACCGCCACACTGATCACCCAGGCCCGCCAGGAATTCCCCAACACACTGCTGCTCGACAACGGCGACACCATCCAGGGCACCGCGTTGTCCGATTACCAGGCGCTGGTCAACCCGGTGTCCTGCAGCCAGCCGCTGGCCATCTACAAGGTGATGAACGCCGCCGGCTTCGAAGGCGGTGGCATCGGCAACCACGAGTTCAACTATGGCCTGCCCTTCCTGAGCCAGGTCACCGGCAACCGCTTCAACGTGGATGGCCTGGCCGATCCGGCCGCCCAGCCGACCTGCAAGGGCCCGAGCTTCCCGCAGGTGCTGGCCAACGTGAACAGCGTCAAGACCAGCGCCCCGCTGTTCCAGCCCTACACGATCATCAACAAGACCGTCACCGCCACCGGCCCGGACGGCAAACCGGTCACCGGCACCGTCAAGGTCGGCATCATCGGCTTTACCCCGCCCACCATCATGAGCTGGGACAAGCGCTGGCTGGACGGCAAGGTCTACACGGTCGGAGTCAAGGAAGCCGCCGAGAAGTACATCCCCGAAATGCGCGCCAAAGGCGCCGACCTGGTGGTGGTGATCTCCCACGGCGGCCTCGACGACAGCACCTACTCGCCGACGATGGAGAACGGCAGCTACCACCTGTCCAAGGTGGCCGGCGTGGACGCCATGCTGATCGGCCATTCCCACCAGATCTTCCCCAACGCCACCAGCACCGTGTCCCAGTTCAATCTGCCCGGCGTGGACAAGGTGGCCGGCACCGTGAACGGCGTGCCGACCGTGATGGCCAACTACTGGGGCAAGCACCTGGGCGTCATCAAGTTCGATCTGACCTACGACGGTAAGACCTGGACCATCGACAAGAGCAAGACCGTCGTGCAGGCCCGCTCCACGCAGAACGCCGACAAGAGCTACGTGGCCGTCGATCCGACCGTCGCCGCCGCGATCGCCACCGAACATCAGGCCACCATCGACTACGTGAAGACGCCGATCGGCAGCACTGACTTCGAGATGTCCAGCTACTTCGCCGACGTCGGCGATCCCGGCGCCATCGAGTTGGTGAACCAGGCCCAGGCAGACTACGTAGCCAAGTACGTAGCCGCCAACCTGCCCCAGTACGCCGCGCTGCCGGTGCTGTCGGTCAGCGCCCCGTTCAAGAGCGGCTTCGCCGGCGGCACCGACTACACCGACGTGCTGCAGGGCAGCCTGGCCATCAACAACGCAGCCGACCTCTACCTGTACCCCAACACCATCTATGCGGTGAAGGTCAGCGGCTCAGATATCAAGAACTGGCTGGAAACCGCCGCCAAGCGCTTCAACCAGATCGACCCGGCGAGCACAGCCCAGCAGGAACTGATCAGCAGCTTCCCCGGCTACAACTTCGACATGTTCACCAGCGCCGACATCCGCTACGAGATCGACGTGACCAAACCGGTCGGCAGCCGCATCGTCAACCTCAAGTACAAGGGCATGGCCATCGATCCGGCCAAGGAGTTCATCGTCGCCACCAATAACTACCGGGCCAGCGGCGGCGGCAGCTTCCCCGGCCTGGACGGCAGCAAGACCATCTACGCCTCGCCGGATGCCAACCGGGACGTGCTGATCCAGTACATCAAGACGGCGAAGACGATCACCCGCGCCGCCAATGGATCGGACCGCAGCTGGCGCTTCACGCCGGTGACGACCGCCGGGCAGGTGGTCTTCCACTCGGCGCCGGGCAAGCTGGCCCTCGCCCAGGCCGCCGGCCTGGGCGGTATCACCCAGCTGCAGGCCGACGACGGCAGCGGCAAGAGCCTCGCTCTGTATGCGATCGATCTTTCCAAGTAAGCCCCACCAAGCGCGCCTCGCCGCAGCCCTGCTGGCCGCGGCGGCGGCCTTGGGCGGCATCGCCTGGGCCAGCCGCACACCGGCCCCTACGACGGCCGAACTCGCGCAGTTGCAGATCCTCGCCGGCCCAGGCCGGCAGGACGCCGCGCTGGCCCGCCTGACCGCCCTGGCCGACGGTGGCGGTGCCGACGCCCGCCGCACGCTGGGCCTGGCCTTACTGAGCCGTGGCGACCAGGACGGGAAGGGGCTGCGGTGGCTGCGCCGGGCCGCAGAGGACGGCGACGTGGAGGCCCGCTTCCAGCTCGGCAAGCTTTACTCGGCCGGCGCCGCCGGGGTTTCCGCCGATGCGGCGCGCGCCTTCGCGTGGTTCTCGGCGGCCGGCAAGGCTGGCCATGCCGGCGCAGCCTACTACCTGGGCATCGCGTGGCGGGATGGCTACGGGGTGAAGACAGATCACGCCGAAGCGGCCCGCTGGCTACGCCAGGCCGCTGATGCCGACATCGCCGCAGCCCAGTTCCTGCTCGCCAACGCCTACCGGGAAGGCGACGGCGTCCCCCGCAACGACGCGGAAGCGCTGCGCCTGTACGTCGCCGCCGCCGAGCAGGACCACCCGGAAGCCTGCCAGACCCTGGCGATGGCCCATCTCAACGGCGAGCTGGGCCTGCCGCGGGACGAAGAAGAAGGCCGCCACTACCTGATGGAAGCGGCCCACGCCCTGAAGCACCCAGCCCTCAAGCCCTGAACGGCCCCCTGTGACGGAGAGCACGCCCTGCGCGCTCCGTCACCTTCTCCGCCACGACCCCGCCTCCGCCATCGGTTTGCCCGCCACCGGCAGGCATATCCATTCTTTTAGCGATCTCCTTCCCCCCGCAGCAGCAGGAGTACCACACGACGGCGTACGGTGTAATCTGTCGCCCGCCTTACACCCGCGCACGCGTGGATGAGGCCCCGCCCACGAGCACCGGCTTGCGACAGGTCAATATCGGCGGAAGCCAGACCCGGACAATAGACCGGTGACCGCAAGCAGCGCCTTCCCGATCAACAAAAAAGAAAGAGCCCGGCCGTGTCCTCCGAACACTCCCGAAAGCCCCTCGCCCCCATCGTCGTCAGCGCCATCGGCGTCGTCTTCGGCGACATCGGCACCAGCCCGCTGTATGCCCTCAAGGAAATCTTCAACGGGCATCACCCCATCCCGGTCACCCCGGACAACATCCTCGGCGTGCTGTCGCTGGTGTTCTGGTCGATCATGGCGCTGGTCACCGTCAAGTACGTCAGCGTGATCATGCGCGCCGACAACCGCGGCGAAGGCGGCTCCCTGGCCTTGCTGTCGCTGATCACCGAGAACTCCCGCAACCGGGTCGTGACCTGGGCCATCTCGCTGCTGGGCATCTTCGCCGCGGCGCTGTTCTACGGCGACAGCATGATCACCCCGGCCATCTCGGTGTTGTCGGCGGTGGAAGGGCTGGAGATCGTCTCGTCGGAGCTCACCCGCTACGTGCTGCCGCTGACGCTGGTGATCCTGACCATGCTGTTCTTCATCCAGAAACGCGGCACCGGCACCGTGGGCATGTTCTTCGGGCCGGTGATGATCGGTTGGTTCGCGGTCCTCGGCCTGCTCGGCATCCTCGAGATCAGCCGTCACCCGGCGGTGCTGACAGCCCTCAACCCGGCCTACGCCATCGGCTTCATCACCCATCACCCGCAGCTCGCCTTCCTGGCCCTCGGCTCGGTGGTGCTGTCGGTGACCGGCGGCGAGGCCTTGTACACCGACATGGGCCACTTCGGCCGCTTCCCGATCCGCCTGGCCTGGTTCGGCTTCGTGATGCCGGCGCTGGTGCTCAACTACTTCGGCCAGGGCGCCCTGCTGCTCAACGAACCGGCCGCTATCGAAAGCCCCTTCTTCCACCTGGGCCCCAACTGGGCGACTATCCCGCTGGTCATCCTGGCCACGCTGGCCACCGTGATCGCCTCCCAGGCGGTCATCTCCGGTGCCTTCTCGGTGGCCCGCCAGGCGGTGCAGATGGGCTTCCTGCCACGCATGCTGATCGTCCATACATCGGGTGCCGAGGCCGGCCAGATCTACGTCCCCTTCACCAACTGGACCCTCTACCTGGCCGTGGTGGCGCTGGTGCTGGGCTTCAAGAACTCGTCCAACCTGGCCGCCGCCTACGGCATCGCAGTCACCGGCACGATGCTCATCGACACGGTACTGGTGGCCTTCGTGATGGTCCTGCTGTGGCGCTGGCATCCGGTCGTGGTGGCGCTGGTGATCGGCGCCTTCCTGGCGGTGGACATCGCCTTCTTCGCTGCCAATGCGCTGAAGATCCCCGAAGGCGGCTGGTTCCCGATCGCCGCCGGCTTGGTCTCCTTCACCGTGCTGACCACCTGGCGCCGCGGCCGCCGGCTGGTGCGGCGGGAGCTCGCCAAGCAGGGCATCCCGATGTCGGTCTTCCTCGACACCCTGTGCGACGTGCACCGCGTGAATGGCACCGCGGTCTTCATGACCAGCTCCAAGGAAGGCGTGCCGGCCGCGCTGCTGCACAACCTCAAGCACAACCAGATCCTGCACGAACGGGTCGCCCTGGTGACCGTCGAGACCGCCGACACGCCGCACGTGAACGAGATGGAGCGCATCTACCTGCACCGCATGAACAAGAGCTTCCTGCGCATCGTGATCCGCTACGGCTTCATGGAGGATCCGGACGTTCCGCAAGCCTTGCAGTGCTGCAAGCGCTACGGCGAATCCTTCGACATGATGGAGACGACCTTCTACGTGTCCCGCGAGACCGTCATCCCGAGCGTGCTCGGGCGGCGCATCAACCCATGGCGCGCGCGGCTGTTCGCCTTTATGTCGAAGAACGCCACCAGCGCCACGGATTTCTTCAGAATCCCGAACAACCGCGTCGTCGAGCTGGGCACCCAGCTGGTGATCTAGCGGCGCGGGCGGCCGTCAGCGGCCGTCCACCACGATCTGCGCCAGGCGCCGCAGGGCCGCGTCGATCCGCGACGAGAAGGGAAAGCCGCAGCTGATGCGCAGGAAATGATCGAAACGCGTGGAGTTGGAGAACATCGCCCCCGGCGCCACGCGGATGCCTTCCGCCAGCGCAGCTTCGAAAACCGCCCGCGACGACCGCCCCTCCGGCATCTCCACCCATAACAACATGCCGCCCCGCGGCATGTTGAGACGCGTGCCCGGCGGGAAATAGCTGGCGATGGCTTCAGCCATCGACGCCCGCTGGGCCTTGAGCAGCCTGCGCAGCCGGACCAGGTGGCGATCGAAGGCGTGGCTACCCATGAACTCGCCGAGGGCGATCTGCGCCAGAGCATCGTTGGGCCGGCTCTGGGCGTGCTTGAGCATGCGCACCCGCGCCTGCCAGCGCCCGCTGATCATCCATCCGATCCGCATTCCGGGCGCCAGAGTCTTGTGCAGCGAACCGCAATAGATCACGTTGCCGGTCCGGTCCCAGGCCTTGCAGCTCTTCAGCGGCAGATCGTCATCCCCGAGGGCGCCATAGATGTCGTCCTCAACCAGTGAGACCCCATGGGTTTCACACAACGCCACCAGGCGGGCCTTCTCGGCGTCCGGCATGACGGAGCCGAGGGGGTTCTGGAAGTTCGGCACCACCACCACCGCGCGGATCCGCTCGTGGGTCTGGAGAGCCAGCTCGAGGGCCTCCACAGACAGGCCGCGGCTTGGGCTGGTGGGAATCTCCAGCGTCCGCAAGCCCAGGCTCTCGATGACCTGCAACAGGCCGAAATAGGTCGGCGATTCCACCGCGACCACGTCGCCGGGCTGGGCAACGGCCCGCAGGGCGAGGTTGATCGCCTCGGTGCAGCCGTGGGTGACGAGGATCTCGTCCGCCGTCGGCTGCATGCCAGCCGCCAAAGCACGCTGTGCCAGCACCTTGCGGAAGCCGGGATCACCCTGCGGCGGCACCGGGCTGACCAGCACCTCGGGATGCCGCCGCAGGGCACGCAGCGCGGCGTTCTTCAGCGCCTCCTGGGGATAGGCCTCGGGCGCGCCGAAAGCCAGCGCCAGGTTGGTATGCACCGGGAAGCGCTCGCACTTGGCGACGAAATCCGACACCCGGTCGTGGATGCCGCTGAAGGATGCCGGATCGGGCAGCGCCTGCCGCGGGTCCGGTTCGCGTACCGGTTGCAGCAGCGCGTGACGCGGACGCAGCACGTAATAGCCGGAACGCGCCCGCGCCTCCAGCAGGCCTTCGTCCTCCAGGCTGCGGCAAGCCTGCAGCGCCGTGCTCAGGCTGACCCGGTGAGTTCGCGTGAGGGTCCGCAGCGACGGCATGCGAGCTCCCGGCGCCAGCACACCGGCGTGGATGGCGCGCCGGTAGTGGCCGGCGACGCGGGCATACAGCAGGTCTTCGAATTCGGCGTTTTCCATCGCCCGATGATCTCCGATCGGAACGCACCGACACAGGCACAGATCGGCACAAGACGCACCATAACAGTCCATCGCTAGCGCCGCTGTACCGGCACAGAAAGTCAGGCCCTGTGTCTGTCCGTACACACCCCCGATCCGTAGGCTGGAGCCATTCCTCACCGCCAGGAGTCGCCACGATGCCAGCCCCCGTTTCCGCCATCCGCAGCCTGCGCTTTCACGCCGGGGAAACGCGCCTGCTCCAGCTCGACGCCGGTACACGCTTGATCGTCCAGGACGGCCGCCTGGCCTGCACGCCACCGCCGCGCTGGCTCGGCGAACAGCTTCAGCACGCTTCGCAGATCCTCGAACCCGGTGTTCCGCTGCAGCTGGAGGAAGCCGGATGGACCAGCTTGCGGGCGGCCAGCGACGGCACCCTGCTGATTGTGCCGCCCCCCGCCGGCGACGGCCTCCTGGCCGCCGTACTGACCCACCTCCGTCGGCTGCGCCAGCTTGAACTGGACTGGCTGCGCCGCGAACGCCAACTATTGCAGCGGTTGCTGGGCACGCCGGAACCGCCCACCGGGCTACAGGCCATCCCCTCGCGAGATGAGGTGGAAGTAGACCCGGTCCGGCAGCCAGCGCAACACCTTCATGATCCGCGTGAAGCGGTGCGGGAAATGGATTTCGAAGGCACCGCCGGCGAAGCCGTGGATGATGCGCCGGGCGGCGTCCTCGGCCGAGATCAGCGCCGCCGTCTCCAGGTCGTTCCTGGCGCTCAGCGGTGTGGCGACGAAGCCGGGATTGATCAGGAAAACCGACACGCCCCGCGGCGCCAGGTCGAGATAGAGGATTTCGGCAAAGTTGATCAGTGCCGCCTTGCTCGGCCCGTAGGCCAGGGCCTGGGGTAGCCCCCGGTAGCCGGCCACCCCACCGAAGATGGCGATGGCGCCAGCGCCCTGGCGGATCAACTGGGGCACCACCGCGGCAACGCCGTCCATCACGCCCAGAAGATTGGTGTGCACGGTCTGGCGTGCCGAGTCGGTGGTCAGGTCCCAGGCCCGTAGCGGGGTGTAGGTTCCGGCGCTGATGATGACCAGATCCACGCCGCCCCAGCTATCGAGGATGTCCAGCATGGCCGGAGTAAAGGCGCCGGCATCGGTCACATCGAGGGGCAGCACCAGCGCGTCATGCAGTTCCGCCGCCAACTGGCGCAAACGCGGCGCATTACGCGCAGACAGGGCCAGCCGCGCGCCGCGCCGGTCCAGTTCCAGTGCCAGCGCCGCCCCGATGCCCCTGGATGCACCGATGATCCACACCCGCCGGCTCCGCCAGTCGGTGATGGGTGTATTCGTCGGACCGAACCAGGTCATCGCGGCTCCCGCTTCCGGTGGCCCACAAACCACCATCCGCAAGCGCGGATCGGCAGCCACCTCTTTTAAGCGTAGCGCACCGACGCGGGCTCCGCCGCCCGCGCCCCCTTCCAGCGCCGGTATCAGGGACGTTCGGCGAGGGCCCGCTCGACGGCGGTGACGAAGGTTTTGTTGTCCGGCGCCGTCGAGCTCGGGAAACTGAGCACCCTCTGGCCGCTGCGGTCGATCAGGTACTTGTGGAAATTCCACTTCGGCTTCTCGCCGGTGATGGAGGCCAACTGCTTGTAGAGCGGATTGGTGGTGCTGCCCACCACATCCGACTTGCCCAGCATCGGAAACTTGACGCCGTAGGTCAGCCGGCAGAAATCCGAAATCTCCTTGTTGCTGCCCGGCTCCTGGCCGCCGAAGTCGTTGGACGGGAAGCCGAGCACCACCAGGCCCTGGTCCTTGTACTTGGCGTACATCTTCTCGAGGCCATCGTACTGGCCGGTGAAGCCGCAATAGCTTGCGGTATTGACCACCAGTACCACCTTGCCGCGGTATTGGCACAGGGGCTGCGGAGATTCATCCTGCAGGCGCGGGAAGGTGTAGTTGAGCAGCGCCGGACAGGCCTGCCCGCCCTCCTGTGCCGCGGGCACGGCCTGGGCTGCGGGTTCCGCCGCCGCCACCGGCAGCGCCAGCCCAAGCAGCGCGCTCAGCATGACGCGGGATAGAACTGCATTCATTCTGATCTCCAGTCTGATCGTTCCAGCAGAAGCCCCTCGCCCCCGCCCGACAGCCGGTGGACCGGCCTCGCCGGCACGGAGTTCGCACTCAGTCCCCGCGACAACGCACCTCTAAGCGTAACCGGGCGCCGGCTGGATGCGTCGGCGCGGCACCTTGTCCATCGACCAATTGTCACGCCCCCAGGCCCACACCGCCGCCAGGCCCGACTCTGCCAGGTCGGCCGGCGGGCACTGGCCGAGGAAAGCCAGCACGTCCGCCAGCAGCCGGGCCGGCTCACCCTCGTCCACCGCGCGGGCGAGGGTCTGCTTGGAGAGCTTCTCGCCAGCGGTGTTGCAGGCCACCGGCAGATGGGCATAGGCCGGCACCGGATGGTCGAGCAGGTGCTGCAGCAATATCTGGCGACAGGTCGAATCGATCAGATCGGCGCCACGGACCACTTCGCTGATGCCCGCCTCCGCGTCATCCACCACCACCGCCAGCTGGTAGGCGAACAAGCCGTCGGCGCGCAGCAGCACGAAGTCCCCCACGTCGGCGGCGACGTCCTCGGCGATGGTCCCTTGCACCCGGTCGTCGAAGCTCACCATGCCGGGCTCCACCCGCAGGCGATAGGCCCGCGCCACACGCCCCGGCGGCAGGCCGTCGCGGCAGGTGCCGGGGTAACGCCGCGTGCCGTCCCGGGCCAGCGCCGAGTCGGCCATCTCCTTGCGGGTGCACGCGCAGCCGAAGATCCAGCCGGCCGCCTGCAGGTGCGCGAAGGCATCCCGGTAGGCGTCGCCGCGGGCGCTCTGCCAGACCACCGGGCCGTCCCATTCGAAGCCGAAGCGCTCCAGCGTGCGCAGGATGCCTTCGGCGGCACCGGGCACGCAGCGCGGCGTATCGACGTCCTCGATGCGCAGCAGCCACTGCCCGCCCTGGCTGCGCGCCGACAAGCAGCTGCCGAGGGCTGCCACCAGCGACCCGAAATGCAGCGGGCCGCTCGGCGACGGAGCGAAGCGGCCGACCACCCTGCCGCGCTCCGCATCTGCCTCGGAACGCATGCCCGCCCCCGCCCGAGGGCATCCCGGTGACGTGAAGTTAGAATCCAAACACATATATTATGACTTTTGGCATATTCCTCCCGCAGCCCGGTGCCAGGATAATCCCGGATTCCTGCGCAGGCCCATTACCCGCCATTGTCGCAGCCCTCGACGGCCACGCGAAACCCATGCGCGTCGGCGCCCAGTGCAACCGCCACGTTCCCATCCCTCGCATGAAGTCAGGCTGCATCCTTCCACCCAATCCGTCCCTGCTGTTGGCGCCTGCCGACAGCAGCAGGCGCAGCTGGGCCCGCTTCCGCGTCCACATCATCGCCCAGCTGGCATGCATCCTGGCCGTGGCAGCCCTGTGGCCACAGCTGTCCCAGCCCTACCCCTTGCTCGCCTGGTGGGTAGGCACAGCCAGTATCCAGCTGATGCTGGCGACGCGCAGCCTGAACCCGCGGGCCGCAGATCCGCTGGCCGACGACACCGCGCTGCACACCTATCTGGCCAGCGTCGGGGCCCTGCTGTCCGGGGCCGCCTGGGGCGCGCTGTCCCTTCTCGGCCCCTACGAATCCAGCCCCCACACCCAACTGACGCTGTTCCTCATCCTCGGCGGAGTGATCGTCGCGGGGGCTGGCTTGCTGGCGCGCAGCCGCGGCACCTACGCAATCTTCACCGGCGCAACCCTGCTTCCGCCGTTCATCCAGACCCTCGCCAGCCCGCCGCCGGCCCTGCCGCTGGCGGGGCTGTGGCTGGGCGTCTTCGCGCTGCTCGCGGTGGCCATCAACGACCTGCTGCATGGCAGCCTGCGCGCTACGCCACTACCGGACGGCGAGCACTGGCGCCGCCATCAGACCATGCTCGACCACGCAAGCGAGGCGATCGTGCTGTCCCACGGCGGTCGGGTAGTGCACAGCAACCAGCGCTTTGCCGAACTCATCCACGACGGCCCGGGCAACATCGCCGGCCGCCGTCTGGCCTCCTGGCTGGCCGACCGCCGCGAGTGGCGACGCCACACCCGTGCCGCCGCCAGCGCCTTCCTGCGTGGCCAGCCCTACCGGGAATCCGCACGCCTTCGCCGCGGCGATGGCAGCGTCTTCTGGGCCGACATCGCAGCCCAGGCGGTGGATCCGGGCCCGGCGCCGCGACAAATAGTGTGGATCGTCAGCGACATCAGCGAACGGGTCGGCGCGACGGCCCGCCAGCAACTGGCCAGCGCCCAGCTGCACGATCTGCTCGGACACAGCGCCGACTGGTACTGGCAGACCGACACCCAGCACCGCCTGACCCGCATCACCCACCACGGCACCGACGACGACCACCTGGCGGACAGCATCGGCCGCCACTGGTGGCATTTCCACCGGGCCGACGGCGTGCCCGCCGGCCAGGCTGCCACGCTGCGTGCCTTCGAGAGCCGGCACGGCTTCCGCAACCTGCTCCTCGAAGTCCCCGACGACGAGCGTCAGCCCCGCTGGCTCAGCATCTGCGGCATGCCACGCGTCAACGAGCATGGCGCATTCGTCGGCCATCACGGCATCGCACTGGACGTCACCGAGCAGGTACGCGGCAACGAGCGGGTACGCCACCTCGCCTACCACGATGCCCTCACTGGCCTGCCCAACCGGCGCCTGCTCACCGACCGGCTGCACCAGGCGATCACCCGCGCCCAGCGCCTGCACAGCCAGGTCGGTGTGGTGCTGGTGGATCTCAACGACTTCAAGGGCTTGGACGATTTCGACGGCCAGGCCGCCGGCGACCGCCAGTTGCTCGACACCGCCAGCCGCCTGCGCGCCTGCGTACGGGCCTGTGACACGGTGGCCCGTCTGGACGACAACGATTTCGTGATCCTGCTCGCCGAACTGGAACGCCCGTCCGACGCCGACCAGGTCGCCGCGAAGGTGCTGGCCGCCCTCGACCGTCCCTTCGGTGACAGCGCGCCCTACACGCTGCTCGGCACGCACGTCGGCATTGCCATCTTCCCGCAGGACGCCGATGACGCCGACGGTCTGCTGGCGCTGGCCGATGCCCGCGCACTGCGGGCCCGCCAACTCGGCGGCCCACGCATCGCCCACGCCTGAAAGCGGCTCCACGGCCGCGCCCGCCGCTACAATGGGGCGACGCCCTCACGCCAACCTGCGGCCCTGACGATGAACACGCCCTCCTGCCCCCTCCCCTCCACCGACGGAGAACACGCCTGGCCCGCCACCCGTCAGACCACGGTGTTGCGCATGGATGGCGACCAGGTCCACAGCGACCTCGACGAAGTCATCGAGGAAGTGCCGGTGGCGCTGGTCTACAACGGCATCTCCCACGCCGTGCTGCTGGCCACGCCGTCCGACCTGGACGACCTGGCCCTCGGCTTCAGCCTCAGCGAAGGCATCCTGGCCACTCGCGGCGAGCTCTACGACAGCGAGCAACACCCGCATCCCAAGGGCATCGAGCTGCGCCTGCAGATCGCCTCCGAACGCTTCATGGCCCTCAAGGAGCGCCGCCGCAACCTGGCCGGCCGCACCGGCTGCGGCCTGTGCGGGCTGGAGAGCCTCGACGCCCTGGCCCGCCCGGTAACGCCGCTGTCCTCCGGCGAACCGGTTCCCGCCGCCGCCATCGCCCGCGGTCTGGCCGAGCTGCCCGGCTGGCAGCGCCTGCGTCACGCCACCGGCGCCGTGCATGCCGCCGCCTGGATGGACCGGGACGGACGCATCCACGCGCTGCGCGAGGACGTCGGCCGCCACAACGCCCTCGACAAGCTGCTCGGCCACCTGGCCCGCCAGGGGCGGCCCACGAAGGATGGTTTCGTACTGGTCTCCAGCCGCGCCAGCTATGAGATGGTGCAGAAGGTCGCCGCGGTCGGCATCCGCACGCTGGTCGCCGTATCGGCGCCCACCGCGCTGGCGATCCGCCTTGCCACCGACACCGGCGTGACGCTGGCCGGCTTCGCCCGCGACCGGCGCCTAGTGGTGTACAGCCACCCGCAAGGCATCACGCCGTAAGGCGTACGCTCACACGTAACGCAGGCGCCGGCTACGCTCCAGGCGCTCGGCGAATCTCGGGAAATCCAGCCCGGTGCGTGCGCGCAAGGCCTTGGCCTGGTTGGCGATGTCCCGCCAGCGGGGCGCGAAGGACGGCGCGCGGAAGGCCAGTACGATGTCGTTGCCATCTGGAATCGCCATCGTCAGCAAGCGGTCGTCGAAGACCTCGGCGATCATCGCCAGGTGGTCCTCCCGGTCGGCCTTGTCGCCAGCCAGGTTGGCCACCATCACACCGCGCCCGGCCAGCGCATCGTGCACGCTCTGGTAGAAGTGCGTCGAACTCACCGAGCCAGACAGGCCGTGACGGTCGAAGGCATCCATCATGATCACGTCCGGCCGCTCCTCCCAGCCCGCGCTGCGCAGCACGTGGTCAGCGCCGTCCCCTTCGATGACCTGCAGGCGCCCGTCGTCCGGCGGCAGCTCGAACTGGTCGCGGAAAGCAATCACATGGGGGTCGATCTCCACCACGGCGATCTTCGCCGAGCCGACATGCCGGTAGCAGAACTTGGCCAGCGAACCGCCGCCAAGCCCCAGCATCAGCATCTGGCGCGGACGCGGCAGGAACAGCAGGAAGCTCATCATCGCCTGGGTGTAATCCAGCTCCAGCGCGAAAGGGTCTTTCAGACTCATCGTGCTCTGGATCAGCGACAGGGAGAAATGCAGCGTCCGTGTTGTGCCGTCGTCGATGACAAAGGGCTTGTCGTAGGCGCCGGAGACCACTTGGCGCAATACCCACTGGGTATCGCAATCCGCCGCTTCGAGCAGGCGGATGGTGTCGGAATCGGAAAAGAAAGGGCTCGGCAGGACGAGTACGGAAGAGGCACGGGACATCGGGGCAGAGCGTCGGCAAAACCGGCAGGGCAGTAAGACAGGCGTGGATTGTACGACCGTCCGCAGGCTCGCACCGTCCAACCCACGCAGCACCGACCTCCCCGCACGGACTTCACGCACCTAAAGTAATGTTCAACACCGCCGTATTTACCCGATAAAGGTTTCCGCCATGGTGGAAATCCCATAAACAGATGAATCAGAGGGAGACGCCACGATGTCCATTCTTCAACGCCTGCAGCTTTTGGTGGGCTGCGCGATCCTCGGACTGATCGTCCTGACCGCGGTGAATTACTACGAGACGGACCGCGTCTTCGAGACCACCAGCCAGGCCAGCGCCAACGTAATACCGAGCCTCATCCAGCTCAGCGAGGCGCGCCTGTGGTATAGCCGCAGCCGCCTGCGTGCCGACCGCCACGTGATGCAGGATGACCCTGCGCAGATGGAAGCCACCGAGAAGACGATCCGCGATGCCCAGGCCAGCACCCAGAAGGCGCTCAATGACTACGAAGGCCTGATCTCCAATGCGCAGGACCGACAGTACCTCGACGCGGAAAAAGCCACCCTCGCCGAGTTCGACAAGCTTCTCGACGAGACCCTGGCCCTGTCCCGCGCCCAGCGCAAGGCCGAAGCCAGGGAACATCTGCTCAAGCACGTGCCGTTGGCCCGCAAGTTCGAGAGCCAGCTCGACGATCACTTCAAGTTCAACAGGGAATTCGGCGAGCAGGCCACCGTGGAAGCCCGCCGGATCAAGGAAAGGGCCAGCACCACGGCCATCGTGGTGCTCGTCGTCGCGGCCATCCTGCAGGGCATCATCAGCGTGACGACGACCCGCTACCTCAAGCTGCGCCTGTCCGACGCCAACCGGATCGCCGGGCGCATCGCCGCCGGCGACTTCACCGCCGGCAACGACAGCCACGGCCCGCGGGACGAGATCGGCAAGCTGCTGGAGGCGCTGCAATCCATGCGCCAGGATCTGGCCCAGACCATCCGTGAAATCATCGCCAGCTCCGAGAGCGTGGCCAGCTCCGCCGCCCAGCTGTCCAGCACCGCCCAGCAGGTGTCCTTCAGCTCCAGCCAGCAGTCCAGCTCGACGGCCGCCGCCGCCGCCGCCGTCGAAGAGCTGACGGTGAGCATCGACCACGTGGGATCCGGCGCCGAAGACGCCAGCCGCCAGGCCGAGGACGCCGGCAACAAGGCCGTCGCCGGCGCCCGCGGCGTGGACGACGCCACCAACCGCATCGGCCAGGTCGCCAACCAGGTGGACAGCACCGCCGAGCGCATCCAGGCCCTGTCCGAGCAGGTCCGACAGATCGACCGCATCACCGTGGTGATCCGCGAGGTGGCCGACCAGACCAACCTGCTGGCTCTCAACGCCGCCATCGAAGCCGCCCGCGCCGGCGAACAGGGCCGTGGCTTCGCGGTGGTGGCCGACGAAGTGCGCAAGCTGGCCGAACGCACGACCAGCTCCGTGCAGGAGATCAGCCAGGTGGTCGACGCGATCCAGCAGGGCGCGGTCGATGCCGTGAGCAGCATGCAGTCCAGCCGCGAACTGGTCGGCCAGGTGGTGATCAGCGCCCGTACCGCCGGCGAGTCGATGGGCGAGATCCAGACCTCCACGCAGACCATGCAGGGCGCCATCGAGAGCATCTCCGACGCCCTCCACGAACAGCGCGGCGCCTCCACCGAACTGGCCCGCAATGTGGAGAACATCGCGCAGATGTCCGAGGAAAACGCGGCAGCCGCCGCCTCCGCCGCCGATACCGCCGGCCGCCTGACCGGCGTCGCGGAGCAGCTGCGCAGCAGCGTGGCGCGCTTCCGCGTCTAAGCTAGCCGGCTGCGCCCGCCGCCTCCAGCAGGCGCAGCTTGCGGTACATCGTCGCCCGCGCCACGCCCAGGCAGCGGGCGGCGGCCGACACGTTACCGGCGCACTTCTCCATCGCCGCCCGCACCGCATCGAGTTCCACGTCGCGCAGGGACACCTGGCTGTCCGGCGGCGCCGCACTTGTCACGGCCACCGGCCGGCCCACATCGTCCAGCAGTTCCTCGGGCAGATGCTGTACGTCGATCAGCGCCTCGCCGTCAGCCAGCGTCAGGGCCAGGCGCAGCACATAGCCCAGCTGGCGGATGTTGCCCGGCCAGGCATAACCCAGCAGCAGCCGGCGGGCGGCCGCCGATAAGGGCGGACAAGGCCCGTCGCCAGCCTCCCGGGCCAGCAGGCGATCGATCAGGGCCTCCCGGTCGGCCCGCTCGCGCAGCGCCGGCAGGCTGACCCGCACGCCCTTGATGCGGTAATACAGATCCTCCCGGAAGCCCCCGCTGGCCACCAGCTCATCCAGGCTGCGGTGGGTTGCGGCGACGATGCGGGCGTCGAAGGCGATCAGCTTGGCGCCGCCGAGACGCGTGAAGCTGCGCTCCTGCAGCACCCGCAGCAAACGCCCCTGCAGCTCCAGCGGCATGTCGCCGATCTCGTCGAGGAACAGCGTACCGCCCCGCGCCAGCTCGAACTTGCCGGGCGCCCCGCCACGCCGGCCGCCGGTGAAGGCACCGTCCTCGTAGCCGAAGAACTCCGACTCGATGAGCCCGGCCGGCAAGGACGAGCAGTTGATCGCCACGAAAGGTCCGCCCGCCCGCTCGCTGCCGTCGTGCAGGTGGCGGGCCAGCACCTCCTTGCCGGTGCCGGTCTCGCCGTTGATAAGCACCGGGATGTCGCGCTGGAAGGCCCGCCGGGCGATCTGCAGCGCGCGCTCCGCCACACCATCCACTTCGCTCGGCTCCGTCGCGGCAGGCGCCATGACCGGCAGCGTACCGGCCCGCTGCGCAGTACGCGCAGCCTCGCCCAGACGGGCCAACAGCGACCCCTTGCGGGCCGCTTCGAAGCGGGCCTCGAAACGCAGACCTCCGTCGCTCCACACCACGCCCTGGGCCAGGCGACCAGACAGGGCCTGGACAAAAGTCTCCGGCGGGCAGTCGAACAGGTGCCCGAAGTCCATGCCGGCCTGCCCCTCCGCCGCCAGTTCCAGCAACTGCCGGGCCGCTCCGTTGGCGCCCAGCACCTGCCCTGTCTCGGCAAAGGCGATCACCCCTTCCAGCGGCGTACCCAGCAGGTCCGGACGGTAGTGGAAACCCATCGTCAGCGCCGCGCCGAGGCCAGCCAGCATGCGGTTCTCCACCGCCCGAGCAGCAATCGCCAACGGCTCCAGCACCGTCACCGGCCCGCCGTTGCAATAGCGGGTGGCATCGAGCACGCCAGCCAGATCGCCCGCCGGATCGAAGATTGGCACCGATGCGCAGGAGAAGCCACGGATCTCGTCGAGGAAATGCTCCGCGGCACGCACCACCACCGGCTGGCGGTCCACCAGCGCGCAGCCGGGGCCGCTGGTGCCGATGCTGCTTTCTCCGATAGGGCGGCCCACCTCGAAGATCCGGTCCATGTCCCGGTAGGCACTTCCGCTGCCGAACAAGGCCTTCACCACCACCCCGTCGGCGTCCGTGCATACGATCCCCCAGCCGCCGCGGGCCAACGCCGCGCGCAGCTTCTCCATCTCCGGCAGCGCATGTTCCACCAGGCGACGGTTGCGCTCCTCGATCCATGCCACCTGCCGGCGGGAGATCGGACTGAACACGCGCCGGTCGGCTGCCCCCAGCCCCTGCCCGCGCGAACGCTCCCACGAACGGATCACGGCGTCCGAAACGAGTCCGGTCGGCACCCGCCCCTCGTCGAAGAAATCGCGCCGGGCCCGTTGCACCCGCGCTTCGAAAGTTGTCAGCAGCTCGCCCACGAATTGTCTCCTCGATGCGGCCAGTAACGAGTCAACCGTCAGCGCCGGACTGACTCGTTTCAAGTCAACCGCCCATCCCGGCGCTTTCTCCGGGCGCTCCCCTGGCGGCTGCAAAGGCCTGATTCCTTGTGATTTTTACGTATCGCCCGAGGTCGGCACGGATGCTGCGAATCGATGTGTGCACCACCGGGAGTCTGCTCCGCGATCCCGCGGAAACGCATTCCACAGTAAAGAACTTCAACAAACGAAGTCAATCAGGAGACACGATGCACCCTCACTCTCACGCCCCTCGCCGCCGGCTCGCAAAGGCGCTCGCGCTGGCCTTAATGATCACCTTCGGCCTGTCCACCAGCGCCAGCTTCGCCGAGCCTGCCAAGACCTCCCGCGAACACATCGCCGCCGCCACCGCCCGGGTGGACGAAAAAGCCGTGCGCGCCAACACCGCCACCAGCCGCGACTGGCCGACCTACGGCCTCGACTACGCCGAAACCCGCCACAGCAAGCTCACCGAAATCAATGCCGGCAACGTGAAGCAGCTCGGCCTGGCGTGGAGCTACAACCTGGAATCGACCCGCGGCGTCGAGGCCACCCCGCTGGTGGTGGACGGCATCATGTACGTGTCGGCCTCGTGGAGCGTGGTGCACGCGGTCGATGTGCGTAGCGGCAAGAAGCTGTGGACCTACGACCCCAAGGTGCCCCGCGAGATGGGTTACAAAGGCTGTTGCGACGTGGTGAACCGCGGCGTGGCGCTGTACAAGGGCAAGGTCTTCGTCGGCACCTTCGACGGCCGCCTGGTCGCCCTCGACGCCGCCACCGGCAAACCCGTGTGGGAAAAGGACACCATCGAAGACCACAGCCACTCCTACACCGTCACCGGCGCACCGCGGGTCATCAAGGGCAAGGTGATCATCGGCAACGGCGGTGCCGAATACGGCGTGCGCGGCTACATCACCGCCTACGACGCCGAGACCGGCGAGCAGAAGTGGCGCTGGTACACCGTGCCCGGCGACCCGGCCAAGCCCTTCGAGAACAACGCCATGGCCAAGGCCGCCAAGACCTGGGACCCGGCCGGCAAGTGGTGGCTGAACGGCGGCGGCGGCACCGCCTGGAACAGCATGACCTACGACCCGGAGCTCAACCTGATGTACGTGGGCACCGGCAACGGCTCGCCGTGGAACCACCGCAAGCGCAGCCCCGGCGGCGGCGACAACCTCTACCTGGCGTCCATCGTCGCCCTCGACCCGGACACCGGCAAGTACGTCTGGCACTATCAGGAGACGCCGGGCGACAACTGGGACTACACCTCGGTGCAGGACATGATCCTCACCGACCTCGTCCTCGACGGCAAGAAGCGCAAGGTGATCCTGCACGCGCCGAAGAACGGCTTCTTCTTCGTCATCGACCGGACCAATGGTAAGTTCATCTCCGCCAAGCCCTTCACCGAGGTGAACTGGGCCACCGGTTACGACAAGAACGGCCGCCCCATCGAGACCCCCGAAGCCCGCTCCCGCGAGGCCTTCGACAGCGTGCCCGGCCCCTTCGGCGGCCACAACTGGCACGCCATGTCCTTCAACCCGAAGACCGGCCTGGCCTACTTCCCGGTGCAGAACGTGCCGCTCAACCTGGCCGAGGACAACAGCTGGTCCCACAACAACAAACAACCCGGCCAGCCCCAGGCCGGCACCGGCTGGAACACCGGCATGCTGATCAACACCCAGCCGCCGAAGAGCAAGCCCTTCGGCCGCCTGATCGCCTGGGACCCGGTCAAGCAGAAGGAAGTGTGGCGCCAGGAATACGCCTCGCCGTGGAACGGCGGCACCCTCACCACCGCCGGTAACCTGGTCTTCGCCGGCACCGCCGATGGGCGCTTCGCCGCCTACAGCGCCGACAAGGGCGACAAGCTGTGGGAGGCCCCGATCGGCACCGGCATCATTGCCCCGCCGGTCACCTACGAGGTGGACGGCCGCCAGTACGTGTCCATCGCGGTGGGCTGGGGCGGTGTGTTCGGGCTGATGCAGCGGGCCACCGACAAGCAGGACCACGGCCGCGTCTACACCTTCGCCCTCGGCGGCAACGCCCCGCTGCCCCAGCCGCAGCCCTACGCCCTGGGTGAGCTGATCTCCGGCGTCAAGTACGACCCGGCCCACATCCCCGAAGGCACCAAGCTCTACGTCAGCAACTGCGTGTTCTGCCACGGCGTGCCGGGTGTCGACAAGGGCGGCAACATCCCCAACCTGGGCTACGTGCCGGCCAAGGACATCGAGAACCTGTCCGACTTCGTCTTCAACGGTCCCTTCGTGAAGAAGGGGATGCCCGACTTCACCGGCAAGCTCAGCGCCGCCGACGTGGAGAAGATCAAGGCCTTCATCCAGGGCACCGCCGACGCCGTGCGGCCCAAGCCCTGATACAGCGCCACATACCGCCTCCTCCGGAGCACCTGCTCCCTCTTGCCGCGGTCACAGCCCTCCCCTATCCGGCGGACCGCGGCCCTTTTTATTCCGCAGCACCCAAACCTAAACCATAACAACCAGGAGACAAGAACATGACCACCACCCAGCGCTTCGCCCTGCGCCTGTGCGCCGCCAGCCTCCTCGCTGCCGGCCTGTCGGCCAGCCCGGCCTTCGCCGACGTGCGCCCCGATCCGGGCGACTACACCGGCCTGCCCGCCGGCACCAACCTGCTCCTCGCCTATGCCCAGTTCCCCCGCGGCGACAAGGTGTATAGCAAGGGCAACAAGGTCGTCGACAACCTGGACCTGTCGGTCAATGCCGGCATCCTGCGTTACGTGCACTTCATGAAGCTGGGCGACTACATCATCGACCCGCAGATCATCGTGCCCTTCGGCAACCAGAAGATCGGCCTGTCCGACAGCAAGACCAGCGGCCTCGGCGACGTGATCTTCGGCGCCACCCTATGGACCCTTGCCGATCTGGCCAAGGGCGAGCACCTGGGCTGGTCGGTGTTCTTCACCGCCCCCACCGGCGGCGACAAGAACCAGGGCTTCGCCCTCAGCAACAACCGCTGGGCCACCGACCTGCAGGTCGGCTACATCCGCAAGCTGTCCGACAAATGGACCGTCGATCTGATTGGCGAGACTGAGTTCTACCAGGACCAGCGCGACACCAAGGCCCAGAAGGACCCGCTGCTGCAGGCCCACGGCCACCTGCGCTACCACCTCAGTGACGCCACCTACGTCGCCGCCACCTACCGCCACGCCTGGGGCGCCAAGGAGAAGCTCGACGGCGTCGAGCTGGCCGGCGCCAAAAACAACGGCACCGCGATGCTCACCTGGGCGTCCTTCCTCGACAAGCAGTGGCAGGTGCAGCTCCAGTACAGCCAGGATGTGAAGATCGAGGAAGGCCCCAAGACCAGCGCCGTGCAGGCCCGCGTGCTGTACGTCTATTGATCGCCCCGCCAACCACCAGGAGACACGCAACATGAACCGCTTTCATGGAATCGAACTGAACCCGGCCACCGCGGCCTTCCTCGCCGCACCGCGCAAGATGCTGATCGGCGGCGAATGGGTGGATGCCTTGTCCGGCACCACCCTGCCGGTCATCGACCCGGCCAGCGGCGAGGCCTTCTGCTACGTGCCGGCCGGCGAGTCCGCCGACGTCGACCGCGCCGTGCAGGCCGCCCGCCGCGCCTTCGAATCCGGCGAATGGCCACGCCACCGGCCGGTGGATCGGGAACGCCTGCTGCTGAAACTGGCCGACCTGCTGGAAGCCAATGCCCAGGAATTCGCCGAGCTGGAAGCCCTCGACAACGGCAAGCCGGTGACCATGGCCCGCCACGTGGACGTGGCCCTGTCGGTGGACTTCATCCGCTACATGGCCGGCTGGGCCACCAAGCTCGAAGGCGCGACGATGGAGCTGTCGGCCCCGCTGGTGCGCGACCGGGAGTTATTCGGCTTCACCCGCCGCGAGCCGGTGGGCGTGGTCGGCGCGATCATCCCGTGGAACTTCCCGCTGCTGATGGCGGTGTGGAAGGTCGCTCCGGCGCTGGCAGCAGGCTGCACGATGATCCTCAAACCCGCCGAGGACACCCCGCTGACCGCCCTGCGCCTCGGCGAACTGGCCCTGGAGGCCGGCTACCCGGCCGGCGTACTCAACGTGGTCACCGGCCTTGGCCACACGGCCGGCGCCGCGCTGGCCGCCCACCCCGGCATCAACAAGGTCGCCTTCACCGGCTCGACGGAAGTCGGCAAGCTGGTGGGCAAGGCGGCCATGGAGAACATGACCCGCGTGTCGCTGGAGCTGGGCGGCAAGAGCCCGGTGATCGTCCTCGACGACGTCGATCCGGCAGTCGCCGCGGCCGGCGCCGCCCAGGCCATCTTCTTCAACCAGGGGCAGGTGTGCACTGCCGGCTCGCGCCTGTACGTGCATCGGAGCCGCTTCGACGCGGTGGTGGAGCAGCTCGCCGGCATCGCCGACGGCATGAAGATCGGCCCGGGCATCGACCCGAGCACGCAGATCGGCCCGCTGGTTTCCAAGGTGCAGCAGAACCGCGTGCTCGACTACGTGCGCAGCGGCCTGTCGGAAGGCGCCCGCGCGGCGGCCGGCGGCACGGGCGGCGAAGGCCCGGGCTGCTTTGTGAAACCGACCGTGCTGGTGGATGTGCGTGAGGACATGCGCGTGGTGCGCGAGGAGATCTTCGGCCCGGTGGTCGTCGCCCAGCCCTTCGAGGACCTGGACGACATCGCCCGCCGCGCCAACGACACGCCTTACGGCCTGGCCGCCAGCATCTGGTCCAACGACCTGGCGCGGGTGCACCGCCTGATCCCCAAGATCCAGGCCGGCACCGTGTGGGTGAACTGCCACAACATCATCGAGAGCGCGATGCCCTTCGGCGGCTTCAAGCAGTCCGGCATCGGCCGCGAGGCCGGCCGCTCGGCGCTGGAGCTGTACACCGAGCCGAAGTCGGTGATCATGATGCTCTGATGCTACAAAGGGCCGGTGGCGCTGCCAGCCCTCGCTCAGGCCAGCAGCGCCACCGACTTGATCTGCGCGACGACCGGCAGGCCTTCGCGCAGCTCGAGCTGTTCCTTCGACAAGCGGGTGATCCGCGCCAGCAGCGGCGTACCACCCGCATCCAGGCGCACCAGGCACTGGGCCGGGTGGGCCGCGTCACCGAAGCCGACGACGCGCGCCGGCAGACGATTGACGATGCTCGAACGGCACTCGCCGGTCAGCGCGATGCTCACGTCGCGGGCCTGGATCTTCAGGCGGGCCCGCTTGCCCACATCGAGGGCCTTGCGGGTCACCTTGATGACGCCGCCGGGAAAGCCCAGCCGGGTCAGCTGGTAATCCTCGTCATGGCCAACGACCTGGGTATCCACCAGCACCGCCGCGTCCTCGTCGAGGGCCAGCGGCAGATCGAGGCGGGCCAGCAGTTCGGCAGTCGGCCCACAGGCCACCACCTTGCCCTGTTCCAGCAGAACCATGTGATCGGCGAGCCGCGCCACTTCATCCGGCGAATGGCTGACGTACAGGATCGGCGTCGCCAGCTCGTCATGCAGGCGTTCGAGATACGGCAGGATCTCCTGCTTGCGCCGGCTGTCCAGCGCCGCCAGCGGTTCGTCCATCAGCAACAGCTGCGGACTGGTCAACAGCGCCCGGGCGATGGCCACCCGCTGGCGCTCGCCACCGGACAGCGCCGCCGTGCCCCGGTCGAGCAGATGGCCGATGCCCAGCAGTTCCACCGCCGCATCCCAGCCGACCTTGCGCTCCGCCGCGGCGATGCGCTTCATGCCGAACTCCAGGTTGGCGCGCACCGACAGGTGGGCGAACAGGCTGGCCTCCTGGAACACGTAGCCGAGGGGCCGCCGGTGGGTCGGCAGGAAGACTCCCCGGCCGTCGTCCTGCCAGCACTCGCCGTTGATTTCCACCCGCCCCGCCGGACGTGCCAGCCCGGCCACGCAGCGCAGCAGGGAGGTCTTGCCCGAACCCGACGGCCCGAACAGCGCAGTCACGCCGCGGCCGGGCAACTGGAGATCAGCCTTGAGGACAAAGTCCGCCAGCGGCAAGCGGCATTGCAGCTGGATGCCGGCGTCGCTCATCGCGAGCCTCCCAGTGCATTGCGCCCGCCGACGGCATACAGCCCCAGCAGCACGATGAAGGAGAAGGCCAGCAGGCCGGCGGCGAGACCATGGGCCTGACCGTATTCCATCGCTTCCACGTGATTGTAGATCTGCATCGAGATAACCCGCGTCTTATCGGGGATGTTGCCGCCTATCATCAGCACCACGCCGAACTCGCCGACCGTGTGCGCGAAGCCGAGGATGGCGGCGGTGATGAAGCCCGGCCGCGCCAGCGGCAGCGTGACGGTGAAGAAGGTCGCCAGCGGCGACGCGCGCAGCGTCGCGGCGACTTCCAGCGGGCGGTCGCCCATCGCCATGAAGGCGTTTTGAATGGGCTGGACGACAAACGGCAATGAATAAATGATCGAGGCCACCACCAGGCCGGTGAAGGTGAAGGGCAGCCGCCCGAGGCCGAGGGCCTCGGTGAAGCGCCCGACCGCCCCCTGTGGCCCCATCAGCACCAGCAGGTAAAAACCCAGCACCGTCGGCGGCAGCACGATGGGCAGCGAGACCACCGCCCCGATCACGCCGCGCAGGCGCGACCGGGTGCGGGCCAGCCACCAGGCGATGGGAGTCCCGATTATCAGCAGCAACACCGTGACGAGGGTGGACAGCTCAAGGGTCAGGCGAACCGCCGACCAGTCTTCCGGTGTCAATTCCATCTATCGGCCATCGATCAGAGTTCGTACCCGTAGGACTTGATGATCGCCGCCGCGGTCGGCGACTTCAGGAAGGCGGTCAGCGCCTCCACGCCAGCGTGGCCCTTGCCCTTGCCGAGCACCACCGCGTCCTGGCGGATCTGACTGTAGTACTTGGACGGCACCAGCCAGTAGGAACCGTCGATCAGCTTGCCGTCCTTGTGGATCTGCGAATAGGCAACGAAGCCCAGCTCGGCGCTGCCCGACGAGACGAACTGCTGGGCCTGGCCGATGCTCTCGGCGAGGACGATCTTGGGCTGCAGACTGTCGGCCAGGCCGAGGGCCTTGAGGGTTTCCATCGCAGCAAGGCCATAGGGCGCCAGCTTGGGATTTGCAACCGACAGGTGTTCGAACTTGGCGGCCTTCAGCACCTCACCCTTGTCGTCCACCACGCCAGCCTTCGGCGACCACAGCACCAGCTTGCCGATCGCGTAGGTGAAGCTGCTGCCCGCCACGCCGTCACCTTCCTTGACGAGCTTGGCCGGGGTTTCGTCGTCGGCCGCCAGCAGCACCTGGAAGGGCGCGCCAGACTTGATCTGAGCGTAGAACTTGCCCGTCGAGCCGAACACCAGCTGGGCCTTGTGGCCGGTAGCCTTCTCGAACTCGGCGGCGATCTTCTGCATCGGTGCGGTGAAGTTGGCGGCCACCGCCACCGACACCTCTTCGGCCTGGGCCAGCAGGGAGGTGCCGGCGAGGACGGCGAAAACGGTGAGTGAACGGAAAGAAGCTTTCATTGCGGAACTCCGGTCAGGTTGAAATTCAGTCGAAGACGGCAAGGATCACCGACGTGGCCTGGAAGACCGCGCAGGCCGGCGTACCGATGGCGAGGCCGAGGTTGTCGATGCTGTCGTGGGTCACCACCGAGGTGACGGTGCGCCCGCCGGGCAGCGTGATGGTCACTTCAGAGCTCACCGGCCCTTCGTGGATGCGGCTGACTTCGCCCCACAGGTGATTGCGCGCCGTGGTGCGGGCCTGCGGATCGGTGATCAGCAGCACCGACGGCGCCTTGACGAAGGCGTGCACGTCCTGGCCGATGCCCAGCTCCAGCGTCTCGGCGCTCTCCCGGGTGATCACCGCCACGATTTCGTTGGCATCGTCCAGGCGTACCCGCACCTCGAAGCTCACCTCGCCTTCGCGCAGTCCGCTGATCGTGCCGGCGAACTGGTTGCGGGCGCTGGTGCGCATCGACATGCGGCGCAGCAGGGTCTGGAACTGGCGCATGCTGCCTTCCCCGCCGTCGCCGAGGCGGGCCGACAGGCGGTCGATGGCTTCCTGGTATTCCTGCTCCACCGCCCGGTACATGGCGATAACCCGCCGCCCGTAGTCGGTGAGGCTGGTGCCGCCACCGTGCTTGCCGCCCACCGAACGCTCAACCAGCGGGGCCTCGGCCAAGTTGTTCATCGCGTCCACGGCATCCCACGCCGCCTTGTAGGACAGCGGCACGGCCTTGGCGGCCTGGGAGATCGAGCCATAGCGGTCGATGGCCTCCAGCAGGCGGATGCGCGTATCGCCGAGAAAGGTGCCGAACTCGGTATCGACTGTCAGCTTCCCGACAAGCTTGTGGTGAATGGTGCGGCGGGTTGTCATTATTATTCCTATATATATCGATATACAACGGAGCGTACTGTACTCCAGCAAATAGCGGGCCACCAACCCGCAGCGCGGCACGGTTGAAAGGAATCGACGCCCTTGCGTAAGCTGGCGGCACCATCGCATGCTGGCACCCGCAGCCATCGTTTCCGGAGAACGTCCCATGAAGATCAGCGCCCGCAACGCCTTCGACGGCACCATCGACGCCATCACGCTCGGCACCATCAATTCCGAGGTGGACGTGGCGCTGCCCGGCGGCCTGAAGATCATCGCCACGGTCGCCAACGACGCGGTCAGGGAACTCAACCTCGCCGCGGGCACGCCGGTCCAGGCCTTCGTCAAGGCCTCGTCGGTGCTGCTCGTAGCCGGTAGCGCGGGCGCCAGGCTGTCGGCCCGCAACTGCCTGGACGGCACGATCTCGGCGATCACCGAGGGGCCGATCAGCACCGACGTGGCCCTCACCCTCGGCAACGGGCAAATCGTCCACGCCACGATCACCCACGAAAGTTCGGTCGCCCTCGGCCTCAAAGTCGGCGCTCCAGCCACCGCCGCGTTCAAGGCCCCGTCGGTGATACTCGGCCTCGTCGGCTGAGCGCACAGACACCGTTCCGCCTCCTTCCTCCGGCATGCGCGACGACACACTCGGCAAGAGTTGCAGCACTCCGCCGCGGCACCCTATATGCACTCAAATACAGCGAATGCCCAATCGCAGTGCATTTGGACAGCTTATTTGCACATCAATCGGCGCCCAGGTTTCTCCTCTCTGCAAGCCGACCGTCTCTTCGCCTCACAGGCTTTCAAGAAAGGCCAGCAGTGCTCGACGCTCCTTCGCCGGCAACGCCGCGAAACGCCGGCTCGCCACCTTCGCCTCACCGTCGTGCCACAGGATCGCCTCCATCAGGCTGCGCGCGCGGCCGTCGTGGAGATAGCGCTCCTGCTCGCTGATCGTCCTCGTCAATCCAATCCCCCACAGCGGCGGCGTGCGCCACTCCCGTCCGGACGCCGCGAAATCCGGCCGGCCGTCGGCCAGGCCGGCACCCATGTCGTGGATCAGCAAGTCCGTATAGGGCGCGATGGTCTGCCCGGCGAGACGCGGAAAACGCGGTGATGCGCCGGTCTGCAGGCTCGGCCGGTGGCACTGTGTGCAGCCACTGCTTGCAAACAGCGCTTCGCCGCGCAGCACTGCCTCACTGTCCGCATCCCGGCGGGCCGGCACGGCCAGATGGGCCAGGTAGAACTCCACGTCGTCCAACTGGCGGGCGCTGAGTTCCGGCGTGCCGCCGTTCGGCGCCTGCTGGCAGGCGGACTGCACGGCGGTGCAGTTCTGCGCCGGGTGCAGATCGGACGTGATGCCCAGGTCACCCAGGAAAGCACCGGCGATCTGCGCGCGCAGCGTCGGCATATTGGCCTTGTAACCGAAGCGACCGGCCTCCAGCGCCGCGCTCGAAGGATTCCACACCCGGTTCACCCGCCCTTTCACGCCGTCCGGCTTGCGTTCCGCGGCCAGCGCCGAGAGGGTCTCCGCCGACACGGCATCGAGCAGGCCCATGCCCACCACCTGCTGGCCGACCCGTGGCGAGGTCAGCACCTTGCCGATGGGCCCGTAGCCCAACTCGGTGAAGGCCAGCGTCGGACGGCGCAGCGACACCACCTCTCCATCCGCCAGCCTGCGCTTCGACTCGATCCAGCCCAGGCGCACGCGCCCCTCGCCACGCACGCCGGGAATCCCTTCCTCGTTGAACTGGTCACCATAGGCCGGATGGGGCCGCGGGCCGCCGTGGGCGCCGCGCCCGGCCACCGACAGCCGTACCAGCATCGACTGCATACGCTCGTCCGTGCTCTCCGGTGGCAGGCCGCGGCCATTGCGGGCGTGGCAGGAGATACAGGCCAGCCGGTTGTAGAGCGGCCCGAGACCATCCACCTGGTCGTCCTTGGCCGGCGCCACCACCCAGCTCTGGTTGAACAGGGAGCGACCATGGAAGAAACGTTCCCGCTCCGCATCGCTCAGGCCGTCCAGCGGACGTGCGAAAGCCTCGCGACCGGCGTCCGCCACCTGCCAGTCCGCCGCCCTGACGCCCGCCCCGGTGAGAAGGCCGCACACCAACAACAGGAACCCCAGCCGCCGCATCAGGCCACCCCCAGCAGCTTGGCGGCCTTCGCATAACGCTCATCGACGCGGCTCGCCCAGGTCTTTTCCAGGCCGGCGGCCAGCGTCTCCGCCGCCGGGTCGTCGCGGCGGGCGAAGAAGGCACGCTGGATCGCCGGATCGTCGGCTTCCGCCTCCTTCAGCGGCGGTGTCGTCAGCAAGGGCCATACGCTGTTCCAGGTAGCACCGTCCGCCGCATGCAGACGCGTCCACAACTCGACGAGGCGCGCATGGGGGCGCACGAAGGCCTGCCCGAAGGCCGCCGCAATCGGCGCCGCGCGACCACGCCCGCGGCCGTTGTCATAGAGGTAGCCGCCCCGCGCCGCGGTGGCAAAAGGGTCGTGGTAGTCCGCCGGCAGGCCCGCGTAGGCAGACGGACGCACCGGCAACTTGCGGATGTCCGGGTGGGCCAGGATCTTCTGCCCGGCGTCGGACAGTACGAAGTCCACGAACGCCTTCGCGCCATCCGGGTTCGGGCTGCCGGAGGTCACCGCGATGTGAGCCGGATTGACGCCGCCCTGGCGCGGATAGATGAACTGGACCGGCGCACCGTTTGCCACCGCCGAGGCCACGAAAAAGTCGATGGACAGCCCGATGCCCTTGCGCCCGCCACCGATCTCGTCGCTGACGAAGGTCCCGCCGCGCCCCGTGAAAGCCGCATTGGCGGCGATGGCGCTCCACAGGGCCCAGCCGATGTCCCAGCCGTAGGCCTGCAGCGGAATATCCACCAGCACCGGCGCGAAGCCCACCTCCACCGGGTCCGGCACCGCCAGGTGGCCGGCATAGACTGGATCGGCGAGGTCGCTCCAGTCGGCCACCGGCGGCAGCTTGTGGCTGTGCAGGTAGGCCGGATTCACCGCGAAGCCGTAGCCGGCCACCTCGGACGCCGCATAGAAGCCGTCCGGATCGTTGATGACACTGCCGCCGACCCGCCCGGGCAAGCCCTCCAGGCTCACCGGCAGCTTGCGGAAGGCATGCTCGTCCTTCAGTTGGGCATAGGTCTTCGGCGACGCGCTCCAGTACACGTCCACACCACCTTGCCCCGGCTGGCGCAGGTAAGGCAAGGCGTCGTGGGGCATGCGCCAGACGATGCGCAGGCGGTACTGAGGCCAGGCCTTTTCGAAGGCGGCCTCGAAGCGCGAGACCACTGCATCCGGGTAGGCGGTGAGCACCACCACGTCCTTCGTCGGCGCCGCCCACAGGCGGCCGGACGCCCCCGCCGCCGCGAGGGCGCCGGCGGCACGCACGAAGGCGCGGCGGGAAGGCTTGCGCAGGCTGTCCATGGCATTCTCCTCAGAACTTGTAGGACGCGTTGGTGAACCACATGCGGCCGGGCATCGGGTAGCCATCGGCCAGCGCGTAGTTGGCGTCGAACAGGTTGGTCACGCCAGCCTCCAGCGCCCACGCCGGCTGCGGCTTGTACACCGCCTTCACGTTGGCCAGCGCAAAGCCGCCCATCTTCACGTAGGTCGCCGCGTTGCCGCTGCCGTAGGCGACCATGCGGCCGTTCTCTGCATCCACCGAAGCCTGGTATTCCCAGCGGTCGGAAGGCTTCCAGCTGGCGTAGGTGAACAGGCGGTTGCGCGGGGTGTCGGTGAGCGGGGTCGTCGAGGTCCGGTTCTCCCGGTCCAGGTAGGTGTAGTTGCCACCCACCGTCCAGCCACCGCCGAGGGTCTGCTCCAGGGACAGCTCGACGCCGGCATGGCGTGCCTCGGCAATGTTCTGCAGCTGCGCACAGGAGGTTGCCGCGCCGATACCCGGCTGATTGCACAGGGACACCGGGATGATGTTCACCCGCTGCATCAGGTTCTCGATGCGGCTGTAGAACAGGCTGGCCTGGCCGCGGGCGCCGCCCCACGGGCTGCCGCGCAGGCCGGTCTCGACGTTGAGGGCGCGCTCGGGCTTGAGGTCCGGGTTCGGCAGGCCGCTGCCGAGGGACGCCGAGTAGCGGTCCTTGATGGTCGGGAAGCGGGTCTTGTGGGCGACGCTGGCAAAGGCTTCGGCCCCGCCGCCGAGCTTGCGGGTCAGCTCGGCCAGCCAGTTGGTGCCGGAGGTCGAGCCAGTCGGCCAGTAGTACACCTCCTTGGCATCGCGCTCGTCGTGGCTGGCGCCGAGGCGCAGGCGCCACAGGTCGGACACGCGGATCATGTCCTCCACCGCGATGGAGGTGGTCACGTCCCGGTAGTTCTTGCTGAGGGCCAGGCCGTTGTCCTGATGCTTGTCTTCTTTGTAATGGTAGGCAATGGCCAGTTCGTGGCCGCTGAACGCGAAGCTGTCCAGTTCGACGGAAACGCCGGTGGTCGAATCCTTGTACCAGCTCGGAAAATTGGCGGTATTGGCGATCAGCGTGGAGTAGCTGCCGTTGGTGTAGGCGAGGATCTTGTTGTCGTAGTTGTCCTGGTACACCCGTGCCTTGACGATGTGGTTCTGCCCCACCGCCACATTGGCGATGAAATAGGTGCTCTCCAGGTTCCAGTACGGCCACTGCCAGAAGCGGCTGTTGGCGCCGCCGCCGATGCTCAGGTACTGCCCCGGCGCGTTGCCGGCGTAGGGCGGGTTGCCCTTGCGGCCGTTCTGCTGGACGTAGCCGATGGCGTACTCGTCGGTGGCGTTGGGGGTCAGGCCCAGCTTGAGGGACAGGCGGGAATCGGTCTGGTAGGAATTCTCCCGGTGGCCGCCATCCTCCAGCACGTTGCGGGTCGCGTTGCTGGCGCTGGTCGGGATGGACTTCGCCGAGTAGTTGCTGGACAGCGGGAAATAGTTGCTGTCGGTGTAGGACGCACCGAGCTGCATGTACCACATGCCCTGATTGCTACCCACGTTGGCAGCGTACTTCTGCAAGCCACCGGAGCCGAAGCCGGCCCGCAGGTCGCCCTCCAGTTCCTTCACCGGCTTGCGACTGACCAGGTTGATCGCCCCACCGAGCGTGTTGGGGCCATACAGCAGCGACGCCGCGCCCTTGGCGACGCGGATCTCGGCCAGGTCGAAGGTCGTGAAGCGGCCGAAGTCCACATAGCCGTCATAGGGCACGTAGGCCGGAATGCCATCGATGAACAGCGGTACCTGGCGCACGTCGAAGCCGCGCAGGTAGACGATGTCCTCGTTGCGGCTGTTGCGGGACAGGCTGATGCCGGGCGTCAGCGCCACCGCATTGCCGAGGGTGTCGCGATTGAACTGGCGCAGAGCCTCTCCCTTGATCACGGTTTCCCCGGGTACGGCATCCACCGAGCTGGCCACCACGTCCACCGTGCCGAGCTGGAACACCCCGTCTGCCGCCACCGCCGAACCAGCCAGCGCCGCCGACACGCTGCTCAATACCCACGCCTGCATCTGTTTCTTCTTCATAGAGACCCCCTGAACACCATCTATA
>JAFEDI010000134.1 GCA_018241725.1 Pseudomonadota bacterium
CTACACCTACTCGCCGCCGAACCAGAGCTGGGCCCATACCACCTGCAATGGCGGTGCTTGCCCGACTTCGGTGTGGACGGACGTGGCCGCCCCCGACGGCACCCACGTGCGCAGTACCTTCGGCAACCAGTTCCAGCTGACGGAAGGGCAGTTGCAGGAGGTGCAGACCTACACGGTCAATGCCAGCGGCCAGCAAACCGTGCTGGACGATGCCACCACCACCTATGTGGGCACGCCCAGTGGCGCGGCGCAGCCGTACCCGCAGTTCATCGGCACGGCCCCGCAGCCGCGCGCCAACGTATTCCTCACCGAGGAGCTGCACCCGCAGCGCACCCATGTGCAGGTGCGCGACGGGGTGAGCTTCCAGTCCACCGTCAACAGCTTCGACGCGCTGGCGCGGCCGCTGAGCACGACGGCTGCGTCCACCCTGGGCTATACCCGCACCGACGTGGCGGGGTATTTCGACAGCACCGGCCTGTGGGTGCTCGGCCAGCCGGCCAGCCTGACCAACACGGATACCGGCGTGCAGGTGTACGCCAAGACCTATGCCCCAGCCACCGCATTGCCGCAGACCATCAGCTCCTACGGCCTGCTCGACGCCAGCTACACCTTCAACGCCGACGGCAGCCTGCACACCGTCACCGACGGCAACGCCCATACCACCACCCTGGGCAACTACTACCGCGGCGTGCCGCGTTCGCTGACCTACGCCGACGGCACCACCCGCACGGCGAGCGTGGACGACTTCGGCCACATCACCGCGATCACCGACCCGATCGGCAGCAGCCCGGCCGACACCACCACCACGACCACCACCACCTTCGGTTACGACGTGATGGGCCGGCTGAACCAGATCACCCAGCCGGCTGGCGACAGCGTGGCCTGGCTGCCGACCACGGTGACGTTCAGTCAAGTCAATGCGACCGAGTACGGTCTGCAACCCGGACACTGGAAGCAGGTCGAGTGCACCGGGCCGAACGCCTGCGCCAGCGCCGGCGCGGTCAAGGTGACGTATTTCGACGGCCAGTGGCAGCCGGTGCTCAGCCGTGCATACGACGCCGCCAATCCCGCCGCCACCCAGCGCTTCAGCAGCAAGGCCTTCGACTTCGCCGGGCGCACCACCTTCGCCTCCTACCCGGTCGGCAACGTGGTCACTTGGTCCGACCCGCTCACCGGCGTGCACAGCGCCTACGACGGCCTCGGCCGCCCCACCGCCAGCACGCAGGACTCCGAACTGGGCCCGCTGACCACGAGTTACGCCTACCTGCCGGGCTTCATCACCCAGGTGACCAACCCGCGCGGCTACGTCACCGGCACCGCCTACCAGGCCTTCGACGGCCCCGACACCAGCCACCCCAGCGCGATCGTCTCGCCCGAAGGGGTGACCACCACCCTCGCCCGCGACGTGTTCGGCAAGCCCACCGCGATTACCCGCAGCGGCACGTGGAACGGATCGTCGATCAGCGCCACCCGAAGCTACGTCTACGACACCCACCAGCGCCTGTGCAAGCGCATCGAGCCGGAGACCGGATCGAGCTACGTCGGCTACGACGCGGCCAACAACCCGGTGTGGACGGCCAGCGGCATCGCCGACGCCAGCCTGAGCTGCAATCCGTCGGTGGTGCCCGTCGCCAGCCAGACCACGCGCACCTTCGACGCCCGCAACCGCGTGCTCACGGTGAACGTGCCGAACTCGACGGACGATCTGGCGTATGCCTACGACAACGACGGTGCGCTGCAAACACTGAGCAATGGCTCGGGTGCGTCCGCCATCGTCTGGAACTACGCCTACGACCTGCGCCGGCTGCCGACCACCGAAACCCTCACCCTCGACGGGCGCACGCGCGCCATCGGCCACGCCTACGATGCCTATGGCCACGAGAGCGTCCTGACCTATCCGGACGGATTGGCCATCGCCACCGCGCCCAACGCGCTGGGCCAGCCCACGCAGGCCGGCAGCTATGCGAGCAACGTGAGCTACTTCCCCGACGGTGGGATGAGCGGCTTCACCTACGGCAACGGCATCGCCCACAGCCTGACCCAGAACGCCCGCGGCCTGCCGCTGCGCAGCCTCGACCAGAAACCCGGCACCGCCGCGATCCTCGACGACACCTACAGCTACGATGCCGACGGCAACGTCGCCGCCATCGCCGACGGCACCGGCGGCTACAGCCGGTCGATGACGTACGACGGGCTGGACCGGCTGACCCGGACCAACGCCCCGGCAGCGTGGTGGATCACCGCGACCACCACCTACGATGCGCTGGACAACATCCGCTCCAATCAGGTCGGCAACACGTCCGCCTACCTGAACACCTACGCCTACGACCCGGCCACGTGGCACCTGACCGCGCTGAGCGGTCACGTCAACTGGGCGCTGTCCTACGACGCCAACGGCAACATCACATCCAAGGGCGCGGGCAACGACAGTTACACCTTCGACGCCGCCAACCGCATGACGCAGGTCGCCGGCAAGGAGAGCTACCGCTACGACGGCCACGGCCGCCGGGTGAAGGTGACCACCGCCAGCGGGCAGACCGACTACCCGGTGTACGA
>JAFEDI010000135.1 GCA_018241725.1 Pseudomonadota bacterium
AACACGCGGGCGATGACGGGGTTGCGGATGCGGGAGACGCCGCTCTTCATGTCGTCGATGGTCATCCCCGGCAGCAACATGCCGGGGCTTTCGATGTCGATGCGATCGTCAAAGAAGGCCACGCGTATGGGCGTACCGCGCTGGGCGAAGTCGCTGTGAACGAGGGCGTTGACGATGCCTTCGCGCAGCATGGTCAGCGGGATGCTCCAGACGTCTTCGCGCCGCATGGCACCGAAGCGGGCAGTCTTGAAGGCGTGCTTCTTCAGGAACAGCTCGATTTCTTCCACGGCGTCCGGCAGGTGGACGTGCACTTCGTGCTGGTCGAAGATGTCCACCTTATCGAGCCCACGGAAGCGTCCGCACTGTACCCAGGCGTCGGGAAAGTGCTGCTCGCGCGCCTTTCCGAACAGCAGGACAGCACCGCGTGTGGGTACGAGGCGGCCTTGTTCGGTACGCAGAAGCTTGAGGTTTTGCAGGGTCTTTTCATCGAGCGTTCGTGCCGAACCGAACAGGCGTGCCATGGCGGGCATATCGAGCTCGTCCACCCCGAGTTCGGGCATGGGCTGCTCGTCGAAGACCTGACCGGCGGCTACGCGCTGCGTTTCGGCGATCCAGTCTGGCCCGGCTTGACGGTTGCTGGCGCCCAAGCGCACGTAGGCGCCTTGTTCCGGCCCCAGGCCGTTGACGTAGTGCGGGCGTGCGCTGCTGGGGAACACTTCAACGATCAGCAGCGTTCGATCGCCTACGCTCGTCAGTTCCACATTGGGCACGAGGCGCGGCGAGATGCCGTCGGCAATCAAGTTGCAGATCCGCGCCTCTTCATCCAGCGGATCTGCAACGCCCAGCGCCTGTCGCGAATCATCCACCCCGATGACCAGGCTGCCACCCGCTGCATTCGCGAACGCGACGAGCGTCTTGAGCACGTTGCGCGGCGACGAAAGGTCGCGCTTGAACTCGAGCGTCTTGCCTTCCGGCTGCTGCAGGAGGTGTTCGATGGGCTGGGACATGGGGAAGCGCTACTGGTGGGAAACCTGTTTTTTCGCTGACTCTCGATGATTGATTATTCGGCAGTGACCAACGTCGCCAGAGTGCTCGGCCTATTCACACGCCTACCCTTCGCCAGCGGCGCCTTTGAAGTACGGCCCGCTGAGTGATTGATCGCTCGTGATTTACCTGCGCTGATCGGCGCCACTTCGCGCATTGGCAACATATTCCGCCACGAACGCCAGCATCACCCCCGCCATCAACCCCAGTACAGCAGCCAGTGCCAGCACCAGACCCTTCTTGGGAGCAGCCGGCTTCTTGGGGGTGTTGATCTCGCCGAGCAGCGCCGTCGGCAAGGTCTGCGGCGGCGATAGGCGTTGTGCGATTGCAGGCTTTTCAGCATCCAGCTCAATGATCGATGTCGTCAGGCGCCCCCGTTCCTGCATGATCAAAGCAGCCTGGACCGGATCGCGCTGCTTGAGTTGGTCGAACAGCGCTGTGGCATCGGCATACTGCTGCTGCAGTGCCGCACGCTGCACATCCAAATTGTCGAGGCGTTGCGAGAGGAACTTAACGTTACGCTCGAAGATGCCCTCGTGTTCCTTTCGGACTTCATCGCTAATCCGAGTCAGCAGAGTAACGGCATCCTGCGGCGTATCTGCCTCTGCAACCAGATCGACAGTCGTCGTAACGCCCTTCTGAGGGGTGGCACGCTTGAGGAACGGTCTCTCGCGCTTCACCCCCTCGGCCACATCCTCACCGTAGCGCGCCATCAGTCGAGCTGAAAGCTCTTCAGCCGCCTCAAACAACCCGACTTGCCCGGGGCCCGCCTGGCCAGCGGCAGCCTGCCCGATCCTCAGCTTGACGCTCGCCTCATACACCGGCGACTTCAGAAAGGCGTAGGCCGCGCCTGCCGCGACGCAAACCAGAAAGCTGACCACAACCCACAACTTGCGCCTGCAAAGGACCTGCCACAACTCCAGCAAACTGATCTCGTCATCTGGGGGGGCGGTCGTCTCGGGCTGAATGGACGTCATGGCGGTTGTGAATGATTGAAAACATTGAATTATCGCACTGCACCAAGGAAATTTGCTATCGGGCAAAAGTAATAGGTCGTGACGAAGCGATGGCAAACATGCACGGATACTCAGAGCACATCAGTCCCGAGATCGCCCGCCGCACCGATAGGGCCGACTGGCTATTCGCGACCGGGGACAACGAACGCGGGTTGGCACTGAAGTCGCATGCCGATCCCGCGGCGCTCGACGAAGAGTTCGAGTGCGCAATGCCGACGTACTCGGAGACAAGACAGTCACCGCAGAGCCATCACCCGCTTGCCGCCGCGCCCGATCCGGGCTTGAATAGGACCTCAACATCGGGGAACGAAACCATGGGCCTGGCGCTTCGCGATCATCACCACTACACGTACGCCGACTACCTGACCTGGCCGGAGGACATCCGTTACGAGCTGATCGACGGCGAGGCCTTCCTGATGGCGCCGGCGCCCGCCCTGGACCACCAGGACATCGCCGGAGAGATCTACTATCAGCTCCG
>JAFEDI010000136.1 GCA_018241725.1 Pseudomonadota bacterium
ACTTGAAGGATGTCCTCACCCGCCTGCCGACTCAGCCGCAGAGTCGGATCGGGGAGTTGTTGCCGCATCGGTGGCGGCCGGATTCAGTTTGAGGCTCGGTCAAGAAGGGATCGCCGGGGGCTTACGCCTAAAGGCCGTATCTACTTACTGAAGTCCGGCCTCTCTACAAGCTTCCATCTGGGCGGTCTGAACTATGGCGGTCAAGGAGAGCCGCCGGTTCTCCGGCTCAAGCTAGCCTAGATAAATGGGCGGTAGTCCTAGAAAAAAGCGAGAGTAGGCAATCTACTGCGTTCGCTGACGGACCAACTTGTCCGAGCGTGCTTACACTTTCAGTGCCGCACAAGCAGGCCGGCTCGGAAATTCCAAAACTCGCCGGCCAAGCTCTGCTTGCGTTTTCACGAGCGGCCAGACAGGCTTCTCAAAGTGAACGTCTCCCGTCGTTCGTAGTCGCATCTAAAGGCTAAGTTCGGCTGTTAAACGGCAAATCACACTAGGAAGTGTTTGCAGCCTCATGGCTGCGTTTGTTGTGATCAATGGGGCGTTGCAGTCGTGCATGGCGAAAATCGATCCAGAGGGCCTTCTAGTGGCCTCTCTGAGTCTTCAGAGTTAGATCATACAGACTCCCTCCGACTGTGTTGGCCAAGCGGTCGCATATTGGAAACTGATACTGTTTGATGCCGTCCCTTGTATGCCTCACTCTTTTGCCACTACCGTATCGTAAAGCCCGTAGTGGGTTAGCCCCTCGTGACTCTCAATACCAGTATAACGAAGCGATGCGTCTTCATAACGACGGAAGGCGAAGACAGCCTGGTTCATCTGTTCCGTGTTGAAGACCTTAAGACGAACAAGCAGGTGGAAGTCCTGGACAGTCAGGCCGGTGACGGCAAGAAACAAATCCGGCTCAAGTTTGGTTATCACATCCTGGAGCGTGTTCTCGCGAAAATCGGTGAGGTACATGAACGCCGGAATGCGGGTGGCGAACTTGATCAGTTTTTCCTGGACCCGCTTGCGCTTGGACTTGTATTCCTTTTCCTCTTCGGAGAGTTCCTTTTGCTCCTTAGCTGACAAGTCCTTGCCCTTCGCCTTGTTTTTGAGTTCTTTGACCTTCCCGCTCTTGTTGATGATGGTCTCGATGATGTTGTCGCCCAAGCTCCGCCAGCCCTCGATGCGCTCGACGGCGGCCATCGCCTCGGGGTTGTCCATGATGCGCCGGAGCGTGTCGTTATCTACGTTCACCAGCAGTGCGCTCTCCCACTTCCGCGCCAACAGCGTGGCCGAGGTGCCCGCCATCGCGATATCGAGAATGCCACCGGCGTCGATCTGCGTCATGTTCGCGCCGTCGTAGGCCAGCACCGGCAGGAAGGCCACGAGGTCCTTGACCGCGTTCTCCGGGTTCGGCTCGTTGGGTGACAGGCCAATGCCGTACTCGGACAGTTGCCGCAAGGCGCGTGTCGGCGCAAAGTCGAACACGAAACAAACCGGCTTGAGGATTTCCTCCTCGTTCGGGTTGTCTCCATTCGGATTCTTGATCGACCACGGTGATTGCACGCGGAACGCCGCCTGAAAATAGGTCTCGGGCGACTTGAGATTGCGCAGCATCAGGATGGACGACCACTGCGGGACGGTCACGCCGGTGGTGAGTTTGCCGCAGGATAGCGTGATACTCTTGGTCTCGAAGCCGCTGCGGATGGCCTGGCGTACGGGAGGCAGGGCTTCCAGCCCGATACCCGCCGTCGCTCCGGCGGCGACGATCACAGTGTAGTCGTGCCAGAAAGTGTTGTGCTTTTCTGCCAGCAGATTGGCCATCGCATGGCAGGCCGCGACAGTGGGCAGAAACCAGAACGAATGTTGCAGGTAGGGCAGCAAACGTACATCGGAATACGGAAACGGCGGTCGCGTACCGGTCTTCAGATGCTCGACCGATTTGGCCGTGTAGCCCCCGCGAATGATGTCCAGCCACTTCTGCACGTCGCTCTTGTGCTTGAACTCTGCCGCTTTGCCTGTGCCTGATGCTTCGAAGAAGGTATTGAGATCGAACTCGTCGAATTCCCCACCACTCGCGATTGCCAGCAGTTCATCGGGCATCTGGTACGTCAGCAAGCGCATCTGCGGCAACGCCCCATAGGGGTTCCGCTTCTTTGGGTTTTCGGCGGCGAAGGCTTCCTTGGCGCGCTGCTCGTCAGTATAGGTCCAGTTGAAAATCTGCTCCTCGATGAACTCGCCGGTCGACAACGCCTTGAAGGGCGTGCCGGAAAGGTAGAGGTAGGCCCTTGTGGTGATAGGCAAGAACTCGGTTTCCTTCTCCGAGAGCACGGTGAGGTCTTCGTTCATGTCCGTAAGGCCATCGGCGTATTCGAGCTTGGCCTCTTTCTTTGCGACGGCGTCCTCTTCACCCTCAAACAGCTCTTTGGCGGTATCGCGCCACGCACCGAAGTGGTATTCGTCGAATACCACGAGGTCCCAATTCACCGCATGGAGCCACTCATTCTTCGACTTGATGTTGCCAGCAGCATCGCGGCCGAGCAGATCCTGGAAGGAGCCGAAATAAACGACGGGCTTCTTGCGGTCGATCTGCGTCGGGTCGCTTCCGGATGAACGCGAGAGATACTGCCAACCGTTGAAATCCGCATGGGATTCAAGGTCTGTCTGCCACGCATCCTCGACGGCCGGCTTGAAGGTGACCACCAGAACACGGCGGGCAGCCAGCTTCCTGGCCAACTGGTAGGTGGTAAAGGTCTTGCCGAAACGCATTTTCGCGTTCCACAAAAAACGGGGCGCGGCGTTTTTGTTTTCGGCCCAGATTGAGCGATAGTAATCAACTGTCTTATCCACGGCATCGGCCTGCTCGCGGCGCATCGGAAAGGTTTCGTGATGCGTTCCCGTGAGTTTCTGGCCGGTGCACAGCTCGGTCAGCACGGTTTGCACATCCATGACCGTACAGCGCACCCATTCCAGTTCGGTGTTCTCGAAGCCCTTCCTGACCAGCGCAGCACGCACATCAAAGTCGCTGAAAATGCTTCCATCATCACGCGCAGCGGGCTCGTCGAGCTCGATACGGTAATTCTTGATGGCCGCCGTCTTGAGTTGCTCGGCGACACGTTGCTTCACGTCGCGCGTGGTTTGCCCCACCTTGAGAAGTCCCTTGTGTGCCGCGTCAGCAATCGAGTAGGCGTAGATACGCGGTCGGGCTTCTGGCTTGGGCGAGAGGATTTCCTCGATGCTCGGCTTACTCATTTGAACTACTGTCAAGCTTCATTGCTCTGACTTGGGACTCGATGTATGTCTGCTCTTGTTCGGTAATACCGTACTGCTCATTGAGGGCGTCGTCGGTCCAGGCCCGATCCCAAGCCTGGATCGGAACCCAAGTGTACGCGGAGTGCGTTGCGTCCTGAGTAATCTTTCGTAACGACACCAGGAAACGAAAAAATCTGGTTGTGTAATACGACTGAAGACTCTTGGCCTCCTCCTCAGAGGCAACAGAAAAGAACAGGAACGACTGCGTACAGACCGAGGGCGAAGGCGCGATCAACGGTTTCCCTAAAATCTGATGTGGAATGCTGTCACCCCCGTTATATGCTTTGGGAACGAGAACTTTCCACGTATCTATGAGATGGGCGCTCTTGGTAACCTCCTTGCGCCCGATATAGCCGATACTGCGTTTCATCGTGCGGATGTAGTAGAGCGGCAAATCTCCTGCATGCTTCTTTTCATGGAAACCATCGAAATTCGATGTCCAGCCAAACTCCTTGTCACGCGCAAGAATCGTGTTGATGGATGGCTCTTTGTGCTTTAGCACTTTCCTCAGGATTGACATGGCGCGCCCATCCCGAACGAAAATGTCATACTCTCCAAGGTTGCGTGCTATCGGACCAACAACGTCACCGCCCCGGTGGGTCGTCACATTGCAATCGCCGTTGTGCGCCGTATCCCACAAGAAGTAGCACACGCCAGCTTTGACCTCGACGCCCGGAAACACGTCGTTTGCTACCGGATAGTCAACCAATTCACGCATCCGTCGATCCCCAAGCATCGTCTGCCGGAATTCGCCAAGCCCAAGCCCGGATGCCATCCAGCGTGACGGGATCACCATGGTGAGAAAATGCGGTTCCAACTTCTTCGCCTGTTCCACGAAATGCTGATAGATCGGCACATCGCGAGTACCGCCGTCCGATCCAAGTTGATACGGCGGGTTGCCGATGATCACGTCGAACCGCATATCTTCTCCAAACAACTCGGTGACCCGAGTCTTGATGTCATCAGTGTGAATAAAGGCATAGGCATGGGTTTCCAGGCCTTCGCCTCGGTCATAGGTCGCTTGGCTGGCACCGCAAAAAGTGCATTTGCCATTCGCCCATGTGTGCTCCGTGCGATCGAACCAGATATTACCCGCGTCGTTATCAAAGCCACGGGCAACAGAATGCTGCCCATCGGCGTGCTTCGAGCAATACACGCTTCGCCGTGCCAGCAGGCTGGTGAGGTTGGTGATACCTATGCCGAACACCTGCTTTGTCAGGATGTGGTTCACGCGCTCTTCCAAGTTCGGAATTTTGCGCGCGAGCCCCTCTGTAAGACGGCTGGTGATTTCGCGCAGGAACACGCCCGACTTGGTGCACGGGTCGAGGAATCTTACCTTCTTGTTGGCCCAGATATTCGCTCCCTTGTGGCGGGCTGCCCAGGCTTCGGTGAGGGAGTCCAGCATTCGGTTGGCGAACTCGGGCGGGGTGAATACTTCGTCGTTCGAGAGGTTCGCAATGCAGGTCAGCACGTCCGGATTGCGGGCACGCAGCGTAAACGATGCCTGCCCGTTCATGCAGCCCCCCGTTCGGTAGCCATGCTTGCAAGCTCGTGTACGGTCATCGGTGGGTAGGTATTGATTGGCGTGAAAATTTCATGCTTGGCAAACAGCGACCCCTGTTCGACATGGCTCGACATGCCGGTGAGGATGTCAAAGCGGAAGTCCCGGCGCTGGAACTTGCCCTTGCCGAGATAGCCCCACTCCGCGAAGGAAATCGGTTGTCCGTCGCTGGCAAGCATCTTCAGGGCGTCACCGTTGACAAGATTCCACGAAAGTACGTAATACGAAGCCTGGTACAGATCGTCCGACGCCTCGATATTCAGGTACTCGGCGATGATTTCCAGCAAGTTCGCGCGGCACTCGGCGATGTTGTCCGCCAGCAGTTCGATCCCGTAGATGCACATCAGCGCGTACAACGCAAAGTGCCTTCGCTCGAAATCCGATTGGCCATACTTGAGTTCGACGGCTGCAAGCTTGCGTCGCAAGACTCTAACAAGAAAATTCCCGCTCCCGCATGCTGGTTCTAGGAAACGGGAGTCGATGCGCTCCGACTCGTCTTTGACTAGATCGAGCATGGTATCGACCAGCCATTCCGGGGTAAACACCTCTCCATGGTCTGCTACGCGTTTTTTGGATTTTATTAAGCTCATGCAAGGAGTACTTTGGAATATGGATGCATCAAGGTTGAAATTATGCCTGACAAAGCCCTAGCTTCCAGTTGGTGTCAGCGCCACTCGTTTCCAAGCAAGGTAACCTGATTGATTACAACGGGTATGAGCACGATCTGAATACAGCTGGACGCTCGTTCAAGTCACTACGCACTGTAGGGCAAACGGAATTGTTGTAAAGCGAGTGACAACGCAAGAGGCATGGTGCCGAGTACCGGCGCAAGTGGCACAAGGCGCATCTAGGTATCGATGCCCACACGCAGGAAATCCGGGCCATGGAAATCGCGGACAACGGCACAGGGGGGGTGATGCTGCCGGAACTGCTCGCCAGCTACCTAGAGATGAGAGCATCAGCAGTGTCAGCGGCGATGGCGCCTACGACAGCAAGGCTTGCTATGCCGCGCCAGGATGTTTGAGCGTCAAGTCACGGACTGCATGTCCGCGTAGCGCTGCTCAACCGGTTCAACCAACTCGGACGCGGTAACGGTGGCCGTTGCGTAAATCCGTCTGGGGTTGGGGTCATCGCGCAGGAAAGCGCATTCGTGCATTAAGGCAGGTTTGGCTTGCCTGGCTTGTGTGTATGATTGTGAGTATTGATGGTGAGTTATTTTTATTTGTATTTGAAAAAACTATGTTTTTTATGGTTTTAATCAAAACAGGACATGATGAACATGTCGGTCTGAGGGCGGACAGAATTGAATGACAAAAGCCGGCATCGCCGGCTTTTGTCATTTCTGGGGGACATTCTGTCAGAGGTGTTGGCGTTCTCGCGCGTTACGTTCGCGCTCGGCCTTCAGTATGTAGCGCTGAATCGTGGATGCCATGTTGCTTGGCAAATTGATGAATTCGCAGCCTGCACGCACGGTGACGCTGCCGTCCCGGTTGGTGATGCGGAAAACATTGCGTACCCGCAGGGAGGCGGCCACTGGACCCGTTTCCGGCAACATCAGGCGGCAGTCGTGGAATTCCATATCGGCGGCAAACTCTACGCCGTTCGGCGGAATCACGATTGCCAGGCCGCCGCCACTGATATCCAGCACGTTGGCTTCCAGTGAAACTAATTTGTCGCCTGCGGCCTCGCTCACCGGAATCAGGCATGACAAACCGTAATTGCTCTGCATGGTCAGACGGAAATACTCCCGTCGCTGGAGGCGCAGCATGACGTCCGGCACCGGGATGCGGAAAGCCTCGTGCCCCTCAAAGGGGAAGCGCTCGATCTGGCGTGCGGCGAATTGAATCTTGACCTTGTCGAGTTGGGTGACGCAGATGAGTTGTTCGGCCGACTCCACGCGCCGGTTGATGGCTTCGTCGTTGGTGGAGTCCAGGATCAGGTGGTTCTCGTCTGGGGTGACCGCCAGGATGGCAGTCAGGAAGGAGTCCGCGCTCGCGTCGATGAAGGCGCTCAGCATGGAACGTTTGTGCAGAAGTCCGCGCAGGTTGTAGAGAATGTCGGTCTTTCCGCGTAGCAAATAACGGGAATAGTCGTCGGCCTGCAGGAGTTCGAACTTGAGCGGCATGATATGAATGGTCGATCCGCGATCAGGAAGTGGATGGATTTTAGCAGTCCACCTCGTGCTCCGAACGACCATGCATCACCAAATGAAACACGGGCCCGCGGGCCGTGGCCCCGGGCCCGTGAAGGGCAGTAGAGCCGTTCAGCGGGTGGCTTCGCGCTCGATCTCTTCGAGGCTGGTGTGGCGGACGTCGCGACCCTTGACCAGATACACCACGTATTCGGCGATGTTCTTGGCGTGGTCGCCGATGCGCTCCACTGACTTGGCCACGAACATCAGTTCGATGGACTGGGAGATGGTGCGCGGGTCTTCCATCATGTAGGTGATCAGCTGGCGCATGATGCCCTTGAACTCGGCATCCACCTCCTTGTCCTGGCGAACTACCTGGGCGGCGGAGATGGTGTCGAGGCGTGCATAGGCATCCAGTGCGGTGCGCAGCATGTCCACCACCGCGTCGGCGATGTGGCCGAGGCGGATTTGCGGCATGAAGGAGGAGCCGCCGGTATGCAGCTGCTTGGCCGTCTTGGCGATCTTCTTGGCCTCGTCGCCGATGCGCTCCAGATCGGTGATGGTCTTCTGCACGGTGCTGATCATGCGTAGGTCGACTGCCGTGGGCTGGCGCTTGGCGATGACCTGATTGCAGGCTTCGTCAAGTTCGATTTCCAGGATGTTGACCCGGTTGTCATTTTCGATGACCTGGTCGATCAGCAGCAGATCGCCTTCGCCAAGGCCTTCCATCGCCTTCACGATCTGCAGTTCGACCATGCCTCCCATCTGGAGAACCCGGTTGCGGATTCCTTCCAGTTCGGAATCAAACTTCTTGGAGGTGTGCTCGGTCATGGCAAGTCCTGTGATTGAAGGCAATGAAAACTGCCGAAGGCTAGCAGGGAATGATGATCTTTTTGTGTCAGTCAGGTCCGCTCGAAGGTTTGTACGCCCTCTGCGCTGGCCAGCAGCAGGACATCGGCGCCGCGTTTGGCGAAGAGGCCGCTGGTCACGACACCGACGATGCCGTCGATGGTGGTTTCGAGGGCGACCGGGTCGTTGATGGCGAGGCCATGCACGTCGAGGATCAGGTTGCCGTTGTCGGTGACGAAGCCTTCCCGGACGACCGGTCGGCCGCCGAGACGGGTGAGCTCACGGGCCACCTGGGCGCGTGCCATCGGGATGACCTCCACCGGCAGGGGGAAGCGCCCGAGCTGGGCGACCCGCTTGGAGACGTCGCAAATGCAGATGAACTTGTCGGCCACGGCGGCGACGATTTTCTCGCGGGTCTGGGCGCCACCGCCACCCTTGATCATCGCCAGGGAGTGGTCGATCTCGTCCGCGCCGTCGATATAGACCGGCAGGGAGGTGATGTCGTTCAGGTCGAGCAGGCGGATGCCGTGGGCTGCCAGACGGCGAGCCGACGCCTCGGAGGAGGGGACTGCGCCGGCGATGCGGTCCTTGAGGGCAGCCAGGCCATCGATGAAGAAATTGGCTGTCGAGCCGGTGCCGACGCCGACCACTTTGCCTTCGATCACGTAGTCGAGTGCGCGCAGCGCCGCCTGTTGCTTGAGTTCGTCCTGGGTCATGATGTGCAGCCGGAAGGCAAAAGCGTGATTTTAACCGGGGCGGCGCCGATCCGATGCCCCAATCAGGCGGGGCCGCTGGCAACAGGGCGGGCTGGGTCGGCACACCATTCGCTCCAGGAGCCGGCGTAGAGCTTCGCACCGTCGAGGCCGACGGCTTCCATGGCCAGCAGGTTGTGGCAGGCGGTGACGCCAGAGCCGCACTGCAGGACCACGTTGTGCGCGTCGCCGCCCTTGATCAGCGCGCCGAACTCTTCCTGGAGTTCCGACAGCTGCTTGAAGCTGCCGTCCGGGGTGAGGTTGTCCTTGAAGAAGCGGTTGATCGCGCCGGGGATGTGTCCGCCGACCGGATCGAGCGTTTCGTTCTCGCCGCGGAAACGGTCTGGCGCGCGGGCGTCGATGAGCAGCATGTCCGGGCTGTGCAGGTGGCTGAGCACGTAGTCGGCGTCCACCTTCATGGTGGCTTGCACCTTTAGGTCAAAGGTCTGCGGTGCGTCTGCGATGGCCTGTTCGGTGGTGAGCGGGTGGCATCCGCCGATCCATGCCTGCAGGCCGCCGTTCAGCACTGCGACGCGATCATGGCCGAGCCAGCGCAGCAGCCACCACAGGCGGGCGGCGAACATGCCGCCAACGTCATCGTAGGCGACGACCTGGGTGTCGGCGGAAACCCCGAGGGCTCCAAGCTTGTCGGCGAGCAGTTGCGGATCGGGCAGCGGATGACGGCCGTTCAGCCCGGTACAGGGGCCCGACAGGTCCTCTTCAAGGTCGAGGAAGAGGGCCCCTGGCAGATGCCCGTCGGCGTAGGCCTGCCGCCCGAAGTTCGGGTTGCGCAGGTCGAAACGGCAATCGAAGATGCGCCAAGTGGCGTCGGCCGATTCGGCCAGCTCCTGCGGCGTGATGAGCGTCGTGAAAAGCGGTGGCACGGTGTGGGCGTCCTCAGGCAACCGGTGAGGGAATGCCACCGAGCCAGGCTTCGGCATCGTCGGCGTCTTCGAAGACGCGCACTTCGGCGTCCACGAAGATCTGCGACAGCCAGGCGCTCCAGGTGACCCACTGGTCGTCGGTGACGATCGCGATGCGCGCGAAGTCATGGGCGTGGGCGCGGGCGAAGCGGATTTCCTCGAGGGCCATGTCCACGGTGAAGCCGGTCATCTCGCGCAGGTCGAAGAAGAGGCTGACGGGGCCTTCGAACTGCACCTTGTAATTGACGAGCTCCTCGAATTCCTTGTAGTCGGCCAAGGTGAACTCGCCAAAGACTGTTACGTTGATCCGCTTGTCTTTGTGGTCGGTGGTGATCATCGCCTGCTTCCTTTCTAGGCTGATTCTATGGCAGCAGTGTAGCGCCGGATGGCGTCCCGCTTCAATCGGCCTCCAAGGCCGGCGCGGGTTGACGGGAGATCAGCGAGACCAGGATGCCGCTGGAGATGATGACGACGATGGCCAGCACGGATGTCCATGGTAGGTGCTCCTGCCATAAGGCCACGCCGAACAGGCTCGAGAAGACCACCGTGCTGTAGGCCAGGTTGGCAGAAACCAGCGTCTTGCCGTAGCGGTAGGCCCGGGTCATGGCGAGCTGGGCGCATCCGCCGAAGCCACCCACGCCGAGCAGGATGGCAGCGCCTTCGAGCGAGATTGGATGAAGTCCGCCGGCGAGCAGGACCCACGGCAGGCCGAAAGCGCAAGTGATCAGCGAGAACCACAAGACCGTACGGGCCTCCGGTTCGCCGGCACGGCCCAACTCCCGGACATTGACGTAGGCGAGACTTGCGATCAGGCCGGCTCCGAGGCCGCTGACCGCACCGGCCCATTGGCTGGGCAGCAGGGTCGGCTTGAGCAGCAGGACCACGCCGATAAAACCGAGTCCGACGGCGCCGAATAGCGCGGTGCTGACGCGTTCTTTGAACCATAGTGCCAGCAGCAGGGCGACGAACAGCGGGGAGGTGTAATTAAGGGTGACCGCCGTGGCGAGGGGCAGGATGCTGAGGGAGAAGAAGTAGCACATCAGCGCGATGGTGCCCGACAGGCCGCGCGACAGCTGCAGGCGCCAGTGTGGTGTGGCCGGGGACGTGCCTTGCAGACGAAGCAGGACGATCATCATCAGCAAGCCCACGAGCCCCCGGTAGAAGACCAGTTCGCCGGTGGAAAAGAACGCTGAGCCGAGTTTGACGCATACCCCCATGCAGGCGAACAACAGGCTGGCGACGATCATCCAGAGGGATTGCATGGGGTGCTTCGGCTAAAGTAAAGCTCTGCATTTTACTGACTGAACGCCCCCCGGCCTGGCGCAAATGTGAAAAACCCCCGGGGCTTGCGCCCGCGGGGGTCTTCAACCAAGCGTGCCGGCGAGGGATGCCGGCAACCGGATTTCTTAGTGGAACTGTTCTTCTTCGGTGGAACCGGTCAGGGCCTTCACGGAGGAAGAGCCGCCCTGGATCACGGTGGTCACGTCGTCGAAGTAACCGGTACCCACTTCCTGCTGGTGGGAAACGAAGGTGTAACCCTGTTCGCGAGCAGCGAATTCCGGCTCCTGAACCATATTGACGTAGTGCTTCATGCCTTCGCCGCGGGCGTAAGCGTGGGCGAACTGGAAGGTGTTGTACCAGTTGACGTGGATACCAGCCAGGGTGATGAACTGGTACTTGTAGCCCAGCGCCGACAGCTCGTCCTGGAAGGAAGCGATCTGAGAGTCGCTGAGGTTCTTCTTCCAGTTGAAGGACGGGGAGCAGTTGTAGGACAGCAGCTTGCCCGGGCAGGCAGCCAGCACGGCTTGGGCGAATTCACGGGCGAAGCCGATATCGGGCACGCCGGTTTCACACCAGACCAGGTCAGCGTACGGAGCGTAAGCAACGCCGCGGGAGATGGACTGCTCGAGACCGTTGCGGACGCGATAGAAACCTTCCTGGGTGCGCTCACCGGTCAGGAACGGCTTGTCGTTCGCATCGTAGTCGGACGTGATCAGGTTGGCGGCTTCGGCATCGGTACGGGCCAGGATCAGGGTCGGAACGCCCATGACGTCGGCAGCAAAACGCGCGGAGATCAGCTTTTCGATGGCTTCGCGGGTCGGAACCAGCACCTTGCCACCCATGTGGCCACACTTCTTGGCGGCAGCCAGCTGGTCTTCGAAGTGAACGCCAGCGGCACCGGCGGCGATCATGTTCTTCATCAGTTCGAAGGCGTTCAGCACGCCGCCGAAACCGGCTTCCGCGTCGGCAACGATCGGCAGGAAGTAGTCGATGAAGCCTTCGTCGCCCGGATTGACGCCACGCGACCACTGGATTTCGTCAGCGCGCTTGAAGGTGTTGTTGATGCGGCGAACCATGGTCGGCACGGAGTCGTAAGCGTACAGCGACTGGTCCGGGTACATGGTTTCGGAGGTGTTGCCGTCGGCGGCGACTTGCCAGCCGGACAGATACACGGCTTCCAGGCCAGCCTTGGCTTGTTGCATGGCTTGACCGGCGGTGATCGCGCCGAAAGCATTGACGTAGCCCTTCTTGGCTCCGCCGTTCACCTTGTCCCACAGGACCTTGGCGCCGCGCTGGGCCAGGGTGTACTCAGGCTGCAGGCTGCCACGCAGGCGCACGACGTCAGCGGCGGAGTAACCACGCTTGACGCCCTTCCAACGGGGGTTTTCGGCCCAGTCTTTTTCCAGAGCGGCGATTTGCTGTTCGCGAGTCAGAGACATACGTAATCCTTTTCTAACCAAGTGGGGAGGGGAAGCCGGGGTGCGGAAGTCTGCTCTTGCGGGCTGTGCTTCGCGCTCACTCCTGAGCCGCTTGATCCTGCTGCCGTAGGCTTTGGAGCGCTTCGGAAACGTCGATCAGTGGGAGAAAGTATAGGGATGATCATGCATGGCAGCAATAGGTCTTATATAAGATATAAGAAATAAATTTGTCAAAAAAAACAGGGGTTTG
>JAFEDI010000137.1 GCA_018241725.1 Pseudomonadota bacterium
CAGCCAGGGCGGCAAGACCACGACGCGGATGCACGAAGCCCTCGGCGGCCAGCTTGTCGAAGAAGAGTTCGAGGAGGACAGCACACAGGATGCGGTCAACGCGGAAATCGAGAAACGCATCGCCGCGCGCAAGCTGCTCGCCAACGCCAGCTACTTTGCGTTTACTGCCACACCCAAAGGCAAGACGCTGGAGCTGTTCGGCGAGATGACGCTCGTCGGCGACCAGGTGCAGTTCCGCTCGCCCGAAGAACTGACCTACACCACCAAGCAGGCCATCCAGGAGAAGTTCATTCTCGACGTGGTGGAGCACTACACCACCTACGACAGCTTCTATCAGGTGGCCAAAACGGTGGCGGACGACCCGGAATTCGACAAGGTCAAGGCGCTGAAGAAAATCCGCCATTACGTCGAATCGCACGAAAAGGCCATCCGCCGCAAGGCCGAGATCATGGTCGATCACTTCATCGCACAGGTCGCGGGCAAGCAGAAGATCGGCGGCAAGGCGCGGGCGATGATCGTGTGCAACGGCATTGCACGGGCCATCGACTACTGGCGCGAGGTGTCGGACTACCTCACGCAGATCAAGAGCCCGTACAAGGCCATCGTGGCGTACTCGGGTGATTTCGAGATTGGCGGCCAGAAGAAGACCGAGGCTGATCTCAACGGCTTTCCGAGCAAGGACATTCCGACCAATTTCAAACAGACCCCGTATCGCTTTCTGATCGTCGCCAACAAGTTCGTCACCGGCTTCGACGAACCCTTGCTGCACACGATGTACGTGGACAAGCCGCTGGCAGGCGTGCTGGCGGTGCAGACCTTGTCCCGCCTCAACCGCGCGCATCCCCAAAAGCACGACACCTTCGTGCTCGACTTCGCCGACAACGCCGAAGCGGTGAAGGCGGCATTCCAGGACTACTACCGCGCCACCATCCAGACCGGCGAAACCGACGCCAACAAGCTGCACGACCTGAAAGCCGAACTCGACGGGCAGCAGGTGTATAGCGCCAGCCAGGTGGAAGACCTGGTGGCGCTGTACCTGGGTGGCGCTGATCGGGACAGGCTCGACCCGATCCTCGATGCTTGCGTGGAGGAATACCGGGAGAACCTGGACGAAGACGGCCAGGTGAAATTCAAAGGCAAGGCAAAGGCCTTCGTGCGCAGCTACGGCTTTCTTGCCGCGATCCTGAGTTACGGTCACCCGGCGTGGGAGAAGCTGTCGATCTTCCTGAACTTCCTCATCCCCAAGCTACCCGCGCCCAGGGAGGAAGACCTGTCCCGGGGAGTGCTGGAGACCATCGACATGGACAGCTACCGGGTGGAGGCCAAAGCGGCGCTGAAGATGGCGATGGACGACGCCGACGCCACGGTCGAGCCGGTCCCGCCGGTTGGCGGTGGCGGCAAGGGCGAGGCAGAAATCGACAAGCTCTCCGCGATCATCAAGACCTTCAATGACCTGTTCGGCAATATCGAGTGGAAGGACGAGGACAAGATCCGCAAGGTCATCGCCGAGGAAATCCCGGCGCGGGTGGCGCAGGACAAGGCCTACCAGAACGCGCAGGCGAACTCCGACAAACAAAACGCCAGGCTGGAACACGACAAGGCGCTCAACCGCGTGGTGCTGGAGTTGCTGTCCGATCACACCGAACTGTTCAAGCAGTTCAGCGACAACTCGGATTTCAAGCGCTGGCTGACGGACATGGTGTTCGATGCGACCTACCACCCGGGGACAATGCCGCCAAAGACACCTCCGCAGACCGGGGCGTCGACATGAGGAGGAATTGGTGCGGACGGATCAGAACGACGGCAGGACGTTGATGAACAAGCCCCTCCCCCCTTGCGGGGGAGGGGTTGGGGAGAGGGGGCAAGGTCCGGGCGCAGTGCCGGCGCCTCCCCCTCTCCCCCGGCCCCTCTCCCGCAAGGGGAGAGGGGGAAGAAAACCATGCAATTACGTGTGACCGGTATAACCCGGCAAATAAACACCTGTTCAATGGCTGGCGGCGCGTGCCTCAGGCCGCCGGCTTCGCCGTGCGCAGGAAAATGGCGATGTATTCGGCCGAGGCGACCGCGTACTGGTGCTGCGGCCCGTGTCCGGCGCTCGGGAAGGTCAGCAGCTGCAGGTTCGGGATCTGCTGGTTCAGCGCGTACCAGTTCTCGACCGGGAAGATGATGTCGTGGTCGCCGCCGATGTGCAGCATCGGGATCGACGTGGTCTTCAGCCCTTCGAGCACGGCCTCGGACGGAAAGACCGGATTGCGCGGTCCGCCGCTGATCCATTCGCGCGCCCACAGGCCGTCGACCTTCGGTCCCGGATCGCGGCGCGCCGCCATGCGCTGCAGCGAGGCTGCCGATTCGGCGCGCGAGGTCGGGGACTGCGGCTCGAAGAACAGCACGACGTTGTCCTCGGCCGTGTTGAATTCCTTGCCGGCGGTCTCGAAGAACAGCGGCTCGGCGAGCTTCACGAGATTGCCGGGCGGGGTCGTGCCGATCAGCACGGCGTGGCGGATGCGCTGCGGGAACATCGTCAGCACGATCTGCGCCGCGACGCCGCCGATCGACCAGCCGCCGATCGCGACCCCGTGCAGGTCGAGCGCCTCGATCAGGTCGACGGCATCCTGCGCCAGCGACATCGGCTGATAGGTGGGCTCGCCGCCGGAGCGCCCCAGCCCGGAATAATCGAAGATCACCACGCGCAGCCCGCAGGCGGCGAGCGTGTCGAGGAACAGCGGATCCCATTCGTCCATCGTGCCGCGAAAGCGCAGGCACAGCACGATCGGCTGGCCGCTGCCGAAGCTGCGGTACGCGAGCCGGCGGCCCCGGCTTTCGATGAACTGCGTGTCGGCGGTGGCTGCCAGACTGGGGATCGGTTCGGCATGCATGGTCGTCACTCCGGGCTAGCGGGCCGGGTGGCCCGAAATCGATGCGCGCCGGCCGGTTCCGGGCAGCACGGATGGATCAGCACGACGGCAAGACGGTGACTAGCAAGCCCCTCCCCCCTCGCGGGGGAGGGGTTGGGGAGAGGGGGACAAGGTCCGGGCGCAGTGCCGGCATCTCCCCTCTCCCCCGGCCCCTCTCCCGCAAGGGGAGAGGGGAGATCGAAGCTCGACCGTTGCCTGTTGATCCATCCGGCCCGCGGAACTGCTGACTTGCGTAGATACCAACGCCGTGACGGGCGGGGTTCGGCAGCTTGCTGCAGCGATGCGGAATCAGCCGGCCAGGGCGGCGACCACCTCGGCGGTCGTCAGGATGGCGTGGGCGTAGGTCGGGCCGTTCAGTTCGTGCGCGGCGTGCATGCAGGCTTCACTGACGGCGGCCGTCGCATCGGTGACGATCGTCGTGTGATAGCCCAGTTCGGTGGCGAATCGGGCCGTGGTTTCGATGCAGGTGTTCGCGAGCAGGCCGATCACGATCACCCGCCGGATGCGGTGCTGTTTCAGCAGGAAATCCAGATCGGTATTGGCAAAGCCGCTCGATGCGTAATGCTCCTTCGCGATCACGTCACCGGGCTGCGGTGCAAACTCGCTGCGCCATTCACCGCCCCAGCTGCCTTTCTCGAACATCCGGAAACGGGCGGCACCGAGCTGATAGGGCGTCGGATGGTCCCAGTCCTCGAAATCGCCGGGCTGCCACTGCCGGTGCGGCACGTAAAACAGCCGGACACCGGCACGGCGCGCGGCACTGACGATCTGTTGCAGGTGTGCGATCAGATCGCGGGATTCGGCCACCTCGCGGATGCGCTCCCAGAACTTGCCGCCCTCCGAAATGAAGTCGTTGTACGGATCGACGAACAGCAGCGCGGTTTCCGATGCGACGAAAGGTTCTGCGGCATTCACGGCGGTTCGCTCCTTACCCGGATCACCCGGCGGAC
>JAFEDI010000138.1 GCA_018241725.1 Pseudomonadota bacterium
AAGGGAGATGAGCCGGCCTCGTGACGTTGAGCGCTCGGGTACATTGGCTATTGCTGGCTGTCCATGGCTCGCACTGGACCTGCTCGGAGCCCGCGTTGACCAAGGGTGGTTTTTCAGTCCATAATTATGTCCATCTCGGTTCGCCGAGTGCGGAAAACTCGTTATCAATCAACGAGTTGGGAACACGATAAGGTTCCCTTCACCCGCTCCAACGCTTTCCTAAGCCGGTAATTTCTCATCGGTTCCGCCGGCAGATGGCGGCCGCCTCTACAAGGGTACTCCATAGAGGTGGGCCACGTGACCGGTACTCCCTGCATCTATCGCCGCCCCAGTGCTCAAGTTCAACGCGTGATCAAACGACTTGAGTCGATGCCCGCCTAAAGAAGCGGGCTGCAGAGGCTGAAGCCCAACCGGCGACCGGTAGTTACTGAGGATAGAACACGTTGGTCGGATATGTGGGTTTCAAACTCTTATCGTCGATTGCAGCCCACCGCCCCTTCTCACATACGAGCGCTACGTATTCAAACGCAGCACGGCCTGTTCATCAATTTACAGTGAAGACGAGATTGGAACGCTGAGAGCCGGACGAATACTCTTGGAACGTCTCAGACACGACGCCGCCCGTCCCATCGGTTTTGACCTTGTAAACGGTCGTATCCACATGCATGAGCGTTCCGGCCGCGTACTCCGAGTTCGTCACACTAACCAGAAGGCTGGTTGCGTCGTTGCTTTTCACCGAGTAGCTAGTGGTGATTGAATTGCTGTTTGAATTGCTGTTGCTTCTATCGACGCCTTGCCCTATCACACCAGCGTCACCAGCCTTGACCGTTGCCGGAATAGCAAAGGAAGAGTACGTGTAGGTCGTGGTCGATCCGCCAGTCGTGGACTGGTACTGTGAGTAGTCGCTGCTGTTATAGACGTTCGTCAAGTAGGCGGTTGCAGCAACACCATTCAGGGAATAAACGAGGCTCTCCCTTTGAATTAGGTAGGTAACGCCGTTCAAGGTGGTGGTAGTTGGAGCACCCCAACTAAGCATACCGCTCCCATTTACTGGGACCTGTTGCCCAGTCGAACCACTGGACCAGCCGCTAATGTTGACGTTTACAGAGTACGAATTGTTGATGAAGTTCGCGTAAGCTGACTTCAAAGGCACCGTCATATCCGGGTCAACGCCACCGCCACCGCCGCCACCGCACGCGGGCAGTACAACCGCACTTGCGACAGCGATAGCCGTCCTGAGCTGCTTAATCACTGTCTGTTTATTCATTATGTTCGTATGCGAAACAAGTTTTGGCACTAACTGTAACGCATGCCAAACACGGACAAAATGCCGTAGATCACACAATGGTGCGGATCTCCGGCCGATCAACACTCAAAAAAACACAAACAGCATAAACAAGGACAAATTAAAGGCCTTTGCTCAAGTTTGCGTTTCCGCGCGGCGCGTAGTAGCGCGGACTGACAGCGAGATACTACAAAGTAGTATTACGGCCCATAACATCGCCCGCTTACAACCCAGCGCTGCTCAGCGCCATTCAAAGAGCCGCAGATAGTAACGAGCGAGAGGTACTCGACTTGTTGTTGAGCTATCCGCACAGCAAGGTAACGCTGGATCAACGTACCGCGAGAAAGCGCCTAACGCCGTTGATCCGCGCGATCGACTATGGCGAACCCGATGTCGTCTCGAAGCTCCTGGCCATGGGGGCCGACGCTAACTTGCGCGGTCACGTTGACAATCAAACACCTCTGTACCTGTGTATCCGGAACATGGGCGGCTTGCGGGTAGCCAGTTCTCTTCGGCGATCGCTTTTCCAGAGCATCTCATCCAATCGTGACTTGGTACTCCGCGAGACCTTGCGCCGCTATGGCGTCGGAGTCGCAGGAGTTTTCGGGGACAAAGGGTCAGTGTTCGACGCGATGTGCAATCCAGCCGGGCACGAGATCTTCAAGAAAACTGTAGATCAGATCGTCGACGACTTTCTTGGTAGGCATACCACCGAGAAACAACTTCAAATCGCGGAGTACCTGCTGACCCATAGAGCCAACCCGAACGCCAGCCACAGCTATCCCGCCGCCGGGCGAACTCCGCTCATGCTGGCAGTCGAGAACGACTCGCCCGAAACAGTCGAACTACTGATGCAGCGCGGGGGAGCCCCTTTCATTCGGGACAGATCTGGACATGACTGTCGCGTCATCGCAAAAGCGTTCAGATCCGGGAAGGTGGTGCGGCACTTCCGAAGGATAGGCTTAATGAGCTGACGCCACTCGCCACTCGATTGTCGGGTCAGGTTCAGGTCACAGCCAGGAATGACACGACACCTTACCGGTGAGCCAGCGCAGATTTCGTGCCGAAATCCACCCCCTGCGAGCCAAGCTCGCAGGGGCCCCGACGGTGGTCACGCCCGGCGCAGGTCCCTCGATCCTGCGCCGGGCTCGGAAAAGGCGTGGTATCCAAAAAACGACCGAGGGTGATGATGCAGGAAGGGGCAGGAGCTCCAACTTTGACGGCTGTACGCCCCTACGGCGGGAGTTGGACAATGGCTGCTGACGGGATCGGAGTAGCGCCGACAGATGAAACGTACGGCAATCTGCCGTATAATTTTCCAAAGGAGGAACAACGCCATGCCCGCAGCCAACACCACCGCCCGGCTTGAAGCCAGAATCAGCACCGACCTTCACGCGATGCTCAAGCGCGCCGCGGAGTTGCAGGGGCGAACCATGACCGATTTCGTGGTTTCCGCCGTGCAGGACGCTGCCCAGCGTGCCATCGAGCAGGCTGAGGTCGTCCGGCTTTCACTGGCAGACCAGGAGTGCTTTGCCCAGGCACTGCTGTCGCCGCCCCAATCCGCGCCGGCCCTGGACCGTGCCTTTGAGCGCCGTCGCAAGCTTCTGCAGGCCGAATGAGCGGGGCACCCTTCCGCGTCGCGCCGCTCGGTGCAGCCCATGAACGCGAGGAATTCCGCTGCGGTTCCGCTGCGCTCGACCGATATCTGCGAGAGCAAGTCACCCAGGATATCCGGCGCCGCATCGCTGCTTGTTTCGTTGCGCTGACCGGTGAGCAGCGCATCGCGGGCTACTACACCCTCGCATCAGCAAGCCTGCTGCTGGCCGACCTGCCCCCGGGCATCGGCAAGAAGCTGCCCCGCTACCCGACCGTGCCGGCCATTCGCATGGGGCGCCTGGCGGTCGATGAAGCCTTCACTGGGCAGGGCTTGGGCGGCGCACTACTCGCCGATGCACTTGAGCGGGCAATCCGCTCGGAGATTGCGGCCTACGCCCTGATGGTCGATGCCAAGGATGACAAGGCCGCCACCTTCTACCGACACCACGGCTTCATCCCGCTGCCAGACACGCCATTGACGCTGTTTCTTCCGCTGGCAACCGCGCAGACATCGCAGAAAAGGGGCGATGAGACGCACTGATCTGCGCGCGGTTCAAACCGGATCCGGCAGACGTGGTGGAGCTAATCACCCCCGCACGGCTCGCCCTGTTCCATGCCATCAAGGAGATGCCCGGCTCGATCACCCAGATCTCGGAGCGCCTCCACCGCGACTGAGTGCAGTCAAGCGCGATGCGGATGATCTGGCGCGGGCGGATAGGGCCGGATCAAGTAGGGGCCGGTACGACAAGGCCTGTCGCCTCAAATACCTTGCATGGTCGTCTCCGGCGACACCCACCCTTACTTCACCGTACTAGCCACCTTCGTGTCGGAACCCAGCGATGAGGCCGCCCTCCTCTTTCGACTCGGAAATATTCCACTGCAATAATGACTGCCAAGGCCGAAGATGTGACACCCCATCCAAAAGCAATATGCCTTTGGATTCATCAGCTGCAATACACAGATTCCTGCTTCAATCTCGGGAGATTGGAAGATTGTTCCGTTCGATATTTCTGGCCCTCGTAATGACGGCCGTGCTTTCGGCATGTGGCGGTAGCGACTCCGAGCAACAGGTAGCTTCGACACCTGCTCCATCGACACCTCCTCCGGCAGCGCCCGCTCCATCGACACCTGCTCCGGAAGTACCTGCACCATCGGCTCCAGCTCTGGAAACGCCTGCTCCAGAAGCGCCATCGGTGACCGAATACATGGCCTTGCTGAGCAAAGCTGCCCAAAAGCAGGCGGAAGTGGAATCCCTCGTGAGCACCACCCCGTGCACGGCGTCATCGCAATGCAGCACCCTGGTTCTTCGCGCCCAGACCCGCCCCTGCCCCTTCACCCAGCGCTACGACTACTCCCTGGCCTCGACAACCGCAGCTGCGGCCCGTGCCGCTGCGGACGCATACAACAAGCTCTCTGTCCAGGCTGCCGCCATCGAGCCACCGAACAATCTCAGTGGCACCTGCTTCGAAATGGTGGATTTCACACCCCTGAGTTGTGTCGCCAATAAATGCGTGCGGCAGTTCGTATTCGACGGCCCTCCCGCCGGTCCACCACCGGAGGGAATCTGGGTTTCGGGAACTCTGCAGCTCTTTGTCTCCGTGGCAGACGTCGTCTGGGCCGTCGACACGGCTGCAGCCACGCCGACGCTCTACACCGGCCCCTTGGCGCGACAGGGGACGAATCTGACGGCAACGCTGAGTCAGATTGTCGGATCCAGCGAAACGAAATCAAGCCTGGTAGCGACAATTTCGAACACCCCGACCCCATCGATCCGCATCGAAAGACTCGACGGAATCACACACCTGCCTATGACGCTCGCCCCGGTCACGAGTTACTTCTCGCCCTCCGCCCTGAGCCAGATCGCGGGCAGCTACGACCTCAGCTCTGGGGAGCGAATCGTTGTCGACGCGAACGGCAGCGTTCGCAGCACGGAGCCGGGGTGTACGATCCAAGGGAGCATCGAGGCCCCCTGGACAGATCGCAATGTCTATTATCTTGGAATCACCTTTGGGCCGGCACCCTGCAAGACCCCCATGGCCTTCATCGAGGGAATCCTCGCACCACGTCCTGACGACCAATTGTTTGTAGCAATCCGGCGCGTGCCCCCTGATGTTGCAGCCCTGAATATGGCCCGCGTAAATTGACCGTCACGCATCCAGGGTTTTGGGATCCAGAGAGTCGCCGCTGGACCTCGCGACCACGCGAACGGGATCGTTCAGCCAATCTGAATCGCCCCGGGTTTCGCGGAGGCCATTTAGTTTAAGCCCGGCCTCTTTGCAATTGCCCAAGGGCTTCGAGAAGTAGCCGGAACGTCATTAGCGCCGCGGAAATCGGACATGGCAAGGTCAGAGTCTGGTCATGTTCTGGCCTTCTGGCTGTCCATAGCCGGGACGGAGGTCATGACGATTCGCCCGAGTCCTGTCAGACTGCGCAGCCCATCGCCACTACATGACGTGCAATGAGAACCAACCTGAAGGTGCCCTTCGCCGAGAAGGACGACGCCAAGCGCCTTGGCGCGCGCTGGGACCCGGCCAACAAGACTTGGTACGTGAAGGACGCCGAGGATTTGACCAGCTTCGCCCGCTGGCTCCCCGCGCCCGGGGAAGCCGCAGCCACGCCACCGACATCCCAGCCTGCCACCCGCAGCAGGCCCGCCACGGCGGCGGCCATGGTGAAGGTCGGGGCGCGCTACTTCGAGCTGGCCTGCGACTGCCTGCCGTGGGAAGGTTGCGCGACGTGTCGAGCCATTGTCGCCGCGAAGGATTGGTGAAACGACGCCGCCGCCGGCGGCTCTGAACGCTCAGTAACGCTTCCACGCCCAAATTGTCCATTTTCGGTACAAATCCATCTGCCCCGTGGATTTGTATCCCTGTGTCCTCACGTGAAAGAATGAGACACACCAAAACAAAAGAGGGGACAAGCAAATGGAGATCGTCAGACCGGGATTGATCACCGGAAACCAGGTCATTGACCAGCAACACCAGGAGATATTGACCCTTGCCAAGGAGGCCATGAGTCGCTTCGACGAAAGCCGTGGCGGCAACTCGAGCGAGTTTCACACCCTGCTCAACAACCTCGCCACGCTGGCAGCCAGGCACTTCCAAACCGAGGAAGCTTTTCTGCGTCGGAATGGCTGCCCGACGCTGGAGGAGCATCAGAAGGAACACGCCGCTTTCAGCGAGCGGATCCTCGACCTGTTGATGAAGGCCATGGCCGGAAACCTGGACCGCGGCGGGCTATTGAGCGTCATGGAAGACTGGACGACCCATCATCTGCTGGTGTCGGATGCCGCCTGCAGCCCGTACCTGCAGGAGCGCAAGCGAAGCAGCTCCGCCCGCACCGAGTAAAGACGTATCCGGAAGCAGCCTCTGCAGGCACGCCGCTTCCGTGATCTGCGCAGCCCTGCCCGGGCAAAAGACCTACATCAACACCGGCTCGATGCGTTCGCCGGTCGACTCCATGCGTGCGGCTACCTGGGCCTTGGACGGCGCGGGCTTCTTGCTGGTGTCTTTCGACTCCGCCGGGGACTTCATGCCGCGCCCCAGGCGCGCACCGAAAAAGCCGAACAAACCACCGAACACGCTGGCCACCAGCGAGCCGATGATCGGCACCGGCGAGGCCGGCAGGACGGCCGGAGTCGCCGGTGCCGCATGGGCTCGTTTCAACTCGGAATGGGCCTGGCTGAGGCCGCTCAGCTGACGACCCAGCTCCTCGACCCGGCCCTCCAGTTGCCGATTGGAGTTTTCCAGTTCGGTCATCCGCCGGATGACTTCCGGCGGAATCACCGGAGCCGGCGCCGGCGTACTCTTCCTGGCGACGGGCGGCGACGCCTTTTCCTTGTGCTCCTTGTGGAGAGCGGGCTTCACGGCCGCCTTCTTTGGTCCAGCCTTGGCGGTCTTGCTAGCCAAAGCACTCTTGGCTGCGGGAGCCGCGTGATGCGCGGTTTCATGCGGAGCGGCCTGGGCGCCAAGGGAAACGGCCAGCGCCAGGCCCGGAAGGATGTGACGATAAAGCATGGACTTCTCGTGCAAACGTTAGGTGCGGACCGCCGGACCTGCCTGAAACAGGTCCCGAGCCACGAATGTGACGTCCATTCCCGCACGGAACGCGGGCGAACGCCGGAAGATTGGTTGCGAAGACGTGATTCTAAGCCCGATCATCGGACACCGGCTTGACCACGTCGCCGACGTGGAGCTCACTTTGGGGTTTGATCACGACGCGGCTGTGTTCATCGACCCCAGAGGTGATTTCAACCCAGTCGTCCCTGGTCCGACCGAGGCCGACTTCGACCGCCTGGATTCTGTTGTCCGCATCGACGACCAGCACCCGCGCGCTACCTTTCTGGCGCAGCACCGCGGCAACCGGCACGGCGAGCACCTTGTGGCGGCCGAGCAGGATGCTGCCGGAGACGTTCAAACCGGCTTTGAGATCGGTATCCGCCGGCAGATCCACATAGACCAGGCCGTTGCGGCTCGTCAGATCAATGGTTGGAGACACCAGGCGGATGCGCCCCTTCACGTCGGGCCCGAGGGGGCTGTCGACGGTCACATCCTGCCCGCGCGCCAGCTTGCCGAGCAGTTCGCCCTTCACTTCGGCACGCCACTCCAGGCGCCCCTGGCGGATCATGCGGAACAGCTCACTACCGGCCTGCACGATGGTGCCTTCGGCGGCAAAGCTGGCCGAGATCAGGCCATCGTCAGGCGCCACCAGCGTCGCGTACTGCATGCGCAGCTGCTGGCGCCGCTCCTGAGCCCGTGCAGCGTTCACGCGGGCCTCGGCGGTGTGCTTCTGGGTTTCGTAGAGCGTCAGCTCCTGCTGGCTGACGCCTCCCGACGGCGCCAGACGCTTGCCGCGCTCCAGCGTCGCCACAGCCTGGGCCAGCGTCGCCTCGGCCTCGGCCACCTGGGCCTTGGCCGCATCGATGTCGGTTTCCACCGTGGCCGTATCCAGGCGCGCCAGCACCTGCCCCTTCTTGACCTGGTCCCCGACATTGACCTGCACGCTGGACAGGCGCAGCCCGCCCACTTCGGCGCCGATGCGCGTCTCCTGCCACGGCATCACGTTGCCGTTGGCGTGGATCAGGTCGGGCCACACGGCGGACTTGGGATGCAGCCAGGACACCGCACGCGGCGGCGGAGGTGGGGGTGGCGTCTGGACCACCGGCGGCGCTGCAGGCGCTTTAACCGGCGGAGCAGGACTCGCGGGCTGAGGTGTGGCTACCGGTTCCGCACTCGAGAATGACGCGGAACCGAGCAGCAAGGCCAGCGGCATGGCCAGAGCCAGCGCAGAGACCGTGCATTTCTTCAGGAAAGATTGATTCGTGAAAGACAAGATTGGAACCTCAATTCGGAGCCGGCGCGTCAGCCGCCACGGTGCGGTGGGTGGGGTCGGCCGCGGACGCATAGTGCGCCCCGCCCCCGGTCGCCCGGTTCAGCGCGATCCACGCTTGCAGGCGTTCCTGCTGGACGCTCAGATAGGTTTGCTGGGCATTGAGCATGGAGCGCCGGGCATCCTCCAGCTCGAGCAGATTACTGGCCCCCTCGCGGAAGCGGACTTCGACGGATTCGAAGAAGCGCTGGTACTCGCTGCCGGATATGCGTGCATTTTCTGCCCTTTCATGGGCCGCCGCATACCGGGTAAGGCCATCTTCCATCTCCTGGATGGCCAGGCGGATCCGCGCCTTGTAGTCGGCCAGCGCCTCGTCGTAGCGGGACTTGGCCAGCTCCACCGCCGCCTTGCGCCGCCCGCCGTCGAAGATCGGCAAGCTAACCGAGGGCCCGAAGGACCAGGACCCGAAGGACACGCTGCCGGAGCCGCCGCCCTTGTTCGTGGTGAAGCCAAAGTCCCCGTTGAGGGTAAGGCGCGGATAACGATCCGCCTCGGCCAGGCCGATGTCCGCCGAAGCTGCCGCCAGGCTGCGCTCGGCGGAACGGACGTCCGGCCGCTGCATCAACGCATCGCGGGGAATCGAAATATCGAAATGCTTGGGCACTGGCAGGCGCTCCAGCCCGGTCGGCTTGTCGGCCATCGCCAGCATCAGCTCCGGCCGCGGAATGCCGGTCAGGCGCGTCAGCTGGTTTTCCAGGCGCTCGCACTGGGCCCGCGTCGCCGCCAGCTGGGTGCGTGCCTCGGCCACCGACGCAGTGCTGCGGATTGCCTGGTAGGGCGCTGTGAAGCCTTCCTTCACGCTGGCCTCGGTCAGCCGTGCAGTGGCCTCCCGCGAGGCCACGTCCTGCTCGCTGAGCGCCGCGTAGGACTGGCAGGCCCGGTAGCTCAGGTAAGCGTCCGCCACATCCGCGGCGAGGCTGACCCGCGCATCGGCCAGCGTCGCCGCCTGGGCTGCCTCCCGCGCCAGCGCCCCTTCCCGGCCGCGGCGCACGGCGCCGAACAGGTCGATCTCCCAAGAGGAATTCATCGACAGCCAGGACTGAGTGAAGCTCCTGCTGTTCGACGCGCCGGAGGCCTGCACGCCGCCGGAGCCATCTACTGTCGGCCCCGCCGCCGCATTGGCCTGCCCGGTCAGCGAGCGGGACTGGTTGAGCTTGGCCATCGCCGCCTCCAGTGTCGGGCTGCTCGCAAAGGCCCGGTCGACCATGTGGTCGAGCACCGGGTCGGACAACTCCGCCCACCAGTTGGCGGGCATGTCCTTCACCCCGATGCCCTTCACGGACGCAGGCGCCGGCACATCGGAACGGGACGTCCATTTGTTAGGCACATCCGCCGACGACAGCTCAGGAGACTTGTAATTGGGCCCCACCGCTGTACATCCACCAAGCAGGCACAGGCAGGCCAGCGACGTCCAGCGGATATCCTTCAGGGCTTGAAACAGCATGTTCTTGAACTTCTTACCTTCGACTGCGCCGGGGTCAGGGCCCGCTCGCCAATGCGCGGGAAAACTACCCCGCGCCAGACCGGCGAGAGTGCTAGCCCCCCCCTCCCTGCTTCAAGTGAACTTTTGAAACAGCATGTGTCGGACTGGCGGGAGGGGAATGGGTTCAAAACGGCACCACGCTCTCGAAGCCCAGCGGCACGCGCCGCTGCGGGTGGATCAACGTAATGGCGGCGGCGTGCAGATGCAGGCGGCGGTGGCGCTCGGCGCTGTCCGGCGGCGCATAGAGGGGATCGCCGAGGATGGGATGGCCGAGGGACTGGAGATGCACGCGCAGCTGGTGGGTGCGCCCGGTGACCGGTTTCAGCTCGACTCGGGTGACGGCGTCCGGCCCGGCGCCACCGCGTTCGACGACCCGGTAGCGGGTCAGCGCGCGGCGGCCATGCTGCCGGTCGACGATCTGGTGCGGATTGCGCTGCGGGTCAGCGGCCAGCGGCAGGTCGATTTCGCCGGCGTCCGGCCCTATATGTCCATGCACCAGCGCTTCATAGCGCTTGCCGACGATGCGCTGCTCGAAGGCGAGGTTCATGCGGCGCTGCATCTCGGCACCGCGGGCCAGCAGGATCAGGCCTGAGGTGGCCATGTCGAGGCGGTGCACCGGCAACGCATCGGCGAACTGCGCCTGCACACGGGCCACCAGGCAGTCCTGCCGGTCCTCGCCGCGGGCCGGCATGGACAGCAGGCCGGGCGGCTTGTCGGCAACGATCAGCGCATCGTCGGCATGCAGGATGACGACGCCGAGCGGCACCGCCGGGGCCGCGTCCTTCAGCTCCATTGGCCGCTAGCCAACTGGTGGCGGCCGCGCAACACGGCCTTGTCGATGCGCATCGCCTTCACGTAACGGCTGACGCGCTCGGCCGCCTCCGGCACATAGAGGTGCAGCTCGTCGCGGGCGCGGGTGACCGCCACGTAGAAGCGGTTGCCCTCCTCCTGGGCATCGCTGCCGGCCAGCGGAAAGGCGCCTTCCTCCAGGAAGGGCAGCAGCACAGCCTCGAATTCCTGGCCCTTGGCCGCCTCGACGGAGCACAGCAGCACGGTGTCGGACTTGCGCAGGCGCTCCGCCTTGGTCTCCGCCTTGTGCAGCCAGCGGGCGAAATCGCGTAGCGGCAGGTTCTGGCGACGGGCCACGTCGATGAAGCCGTCGATGGAGCGGGCCACCAGCGCCGCCGTGGCCGGCGCCAGGAAAAGGCGGCGGGCCACGCCCTTCAGGTCGAGCATTGCCACCGCCTGTTCGAGCAGCATCGCGGCCGACGCATCCGGTGGCGCGGCGCGCAGTGTGGCGAGGGTATGGCCAAGGCGCTCGCGGGCACTGCGTTGGGCCGGGCTTTCATCGACGGTCCTCGCCTCCGCCTCGCGCAACTGCTGCAGCGCATTGGCCTCGTGGTGCTGGCCGCTGTCGCGCAAGGCCTTGAGCTTGTCGAGGAAGCGGAACTCTTCCTGCAGCTGCGCCTCGCTGGACTGGCCGGCGGCGCGCTTGTCGGCGCGGGTCTGGGGCTTCAGCAAGGTGCCGTCGAGGAAGGCCTCGAACAGCGAAGGCTGGGCTGCCGCGGTCTTCAGCGCCTCGTCGTCGCGGCGTTCGGCGCCCCATTCGAACTGCTGCCATTGCAGTAAGGCCTGCAGCACCTGCAGGCGCTTGTCGACGCCGGGGATGGACTCGTAGTCCCGCAGCGCGAAGGCGATGACACCGCGCAGCATCAGCACCTCGGAGCGCAGCAGGTAGCTCGTCAGACCTTCCATGCGCCAGCCGATGCCGGCCTCCAGCAGCGCGTTCTCGATCGGGATCGACTGGTAAGGCGCGCGCAGGATCACCGCGCAGGCGGCCGGACGGCCGCCATTCTTCTTCCACGCGGCCAGGTCGGCCGCCACCTGCGCGGCGACGGCCCGGCGGTCGACGCAGGGCTGCACGCGCAGCACCGTCTCGTGTCCCCGCCCGGAATCCACTACCTTGTCCTTCAGCGCCGCAGTGGCCGCCGCCAGCGGCGGGCCGTAGCGGTAGCTGCGGGTCAGCGGCAGGCGTACGACGCCTGGCCAGCCCTGGCCGAAACGGGTGTGCAGGAAATCAGTGCCGGCGCCGGCCCAGCGGTGGATCACCTGGTCGAAGTCGCCGGCGCCGGTGAAGAAGGCCTTGCCGCGCATCAGCAGGGCTTCCAGCACCGCGTAGCTGGCCGGGTTCATGTCCTGCAGCTCGTCCACCACGACGATGCGGTAAGCAGGAAGATCAATCGGGCGATCGGTATCGCTCAGGCGGCGGGCCAGATCATAGATCGCGTCAAACCCGGCGCGCCAGCGCGGCACATCCTCAAGGCCCGAGCGCAGCGCCTCCAGCGCACCGTGCAGCAGAAAGGCGGCCAGCGGTACACCGAAGCGTTCGGCGCACTCCTCGACGCTTTCCTCCTCTTCTTCGTCGCCGCCTGGCGGCACCAGGCGCGCCTTGAGGCGGCGCGACAGCTCGAGGAATTCGAAGATCGGTTCGTTGTGCTCAGGCAGCCACAGCTCCCGCGGATGGCGCCGCGCCGCATTGTCGGCCTGCAGCCTTGCCGCCGCAATGCGCACCTGGGGCGCCAGGGCTTCCGGCGTATCGAGCCGCGGCGCCTCCGCCCCTTCGGCCTGCAACAGCACCTGGCGGGCAAATGCATCGAAGCTCAGGCATTTGACGCGCCGCGCCGTGCGCTCGTCCACGCCGATGTCCACCAGGCGGGCCTGCAGCACCCGCGCCGCCTCTTCGGAAAAGGTGAGGGCCAGAATGCTCTCCGGCCACACCCCGCGGGTGATCGACTCGGCGATGCGCAGCGCCAGCGTGGTGGTCTTGGCCGCCCCGGCATTGGCCATGGCGATCACGTAGCGCGCGCGGCAGGTCTGGATCTCGCGCTGCTCAGCGGTGGGAACGATGCCGACGGGCACGAACTGGGGCGCGGAAGGCGGGCTCGGCGAAGTCGAAGTACGGGTCATGGCGGATCGTCGGCAGGGCCGTGGCGGAGACGGAACCGGACTGTAGCGGGACGCGTGTTCGGGGGAAAGCGGGACAGAAGAGAATGGTGCGTCCTGACGGAGTCGAACCGCCGACCTCCACGATGTCAACGTGGCGCTCTAACCAACTGAGCTAAGGACGCATACCCTGGCAGTGACTGCCTGTGCTTGGCGCTGATGGCTTTGCACTGGGGAAGGGCGCGCATTATAGCCGCTAAATGCTGCTTTGCAAGCATTCTGCCGAAAATTTTCAGCGACTGAACCCCGCATCCTTGTGACTCAAGGCAATCTGCTCGAACTGATCGGCGACCCGCAGGAAGGCGTCCACCATGTCCGGATCGAACTGCCTGCCGCGCTCCCCGGCTATGATCGCGACAACCTTGGGATGCGGGAAGGCCGGCTTGTAGACCCGTCGCGAGATCAGTGCGTCATACACGTCGGCCACTGCCATCAGGCGTGCCGATAGCGGAATCTCCGCACCTTTGAGGCCCTGCGGATAGCCCTCGCCATCCCAACGCTCGTGGTGGCTGTAGGCGATCTCCAGCGCATAGTCGAGGTAGGAACGGTTGTCGGCGGTAGCACCGGTAATCGCCTTGGCAATGGCGTCACGTCCGTAGGCGCAGTGACTCTGCATGATCAGCCGCTCCTCGGCATCCAGGCGCGCGGGCTTGAGCAGCACCGCGTCGGGAATCGCCACTTTGCCCACATCATGCAGCGCAGCCGATTTGGTGATCAACGCAATCGCCTCGTCGTCGAGGAGGGGCGCAAAGTCTGGATGGCCCTGCAGCGCCCGCGCCAGCACACCGACGTAGGCCTGGGTACGCAGGATGTGGTTGCCGGTTTCGTTGTCGCGCACCTCGGCCAGCGTGCACAGCGCGGTGATGATCGCGTCCTGGGCGTCGATCAATTGCTGACCGCGGCGTACCACCTCTCGGGTGCGTTCAGCGACCAGTTCCTCCAGTTCCTCGTTGCGCCGCAGTAGCTGCCGGCTGGCATCCGCGAGAGCCAGATGATTGCGCACCCGCGCCAGCACCACTGGCGGCGAGAAGGGCTTGTGGATGAAGTCCTCGGCGCCGAGGGACAGGCCGTAAGCCTCGTCGGTATCGCTTTCGAGACTGGACAGGAACAGGATTGGTATATCGCGGGTCGCCGCGTCGGCCTTCAACTGGCGACACACCTCGAAGCCATCCACCTCCGGCATCATCACGTCGGTCAGCACCAGGTCGGCGCGGCCTCCGTCCTTGACGTAGTCGAGCAGGCCACGGCCGTCGGCAAAGGCATGCACCTCGAAACGTTCCTCGAGCATTTCTTCGAGCACCAGCAGGATGGCGGGCTGGTCATCGGCGATCAGGATGTGGCGCTTGTAGGGCATCACCGATTCTCACGAGGCACGGACACAATCAGCTTTTTTGCCAGTATACGCCCGACCCAGGCCCCATCAGCCTTGCGGCTGGCTGGATTCGGCAGCGCCGTGTGTCAAATACACGCCGATCTCGACTTGCAGGCGCTCCAGGCGCCGGGCCAGCGCGAGAGCCAGCTCCAGCGCTTGCGGATTACCGTCGCGGGCGGCCAGCTCCGTCTCCCTGGCCTGCTTGACGAGCGGGTCCAGCAGGATGCTGCCGGCCATGCCTTTCAGGCCGTGAGCGGCCTTGGCCAGCGCGACCAGATCCCGTGCCTCGACACACTGGCGCAGCCGCGCAGCATCGCCCGGCAATTCCTGCTGCACGGTACCGAGCAGCCTGGCAACAAAGGCCGGTTTGGCCTGGTAACGGGTTTCCAGCTTGCCGAAATCCGCCTCGCCGGCTGGCATTGCGACGTCAGGAGGTGGTTCGGACGGGGCCGGCGCGGCGAGCGGCAGCCACGCGGACAGGATCGTGTACAGCCGATCCGGCTCGACAGGCTTCGGCACATGGCCGTTCATACCGGCGGCGAGGCACTCTTCCCGGTCCTCTGCAAAGGCGTTGGCGGTCATCGCCAGGATCGGCAGGCTGCGCCCTGCCTCCAGCTGGCGAATGCGCCGGGCCGCTTCCAGCCCGTCCATTACCGGCATCTGGATGTCCATCAGGATCAGGTCGAAATGGGCATCGCTGGCCATACGCTCGACGGCCAGCGCACCGTTGTCGGCCACCTCGACCTGCAGTCCGACCTCTTCCAACAGATCCCGCGCCACCTGCTGGTTCACCACGTTGTCTTCCACGAGCAGGATGCGCGCCCCGGACTTGGCCGCGTCGAAGCCGGCGTCGACCGAAGCCTTCACGCCCTCTGCTCCGTCGGCATGGGGCGTCAGGACCCGCGCCAGGGCCTCGGTCAGCTGCAGGCGCTGCACGGGCTTGGCGAGCACGCCGTCGAAATGCACCGCGGAGACCCCATCGGGCGGCAGTTCGGCACCATAGGCGGTCACCATCAGGATCAGCAGCGGCGCACCCAGCGGCAACTCACGGATCCGCGCGGCCACCTCGTAGCCGTCCATGCCGGGCATGCGCCAGTCGAGCAGGGCCACGCGGTAGGGCACGCCGGCACTGTCGGCGGCGGCGATCAGCTCCAACGCCTCGGGCCCCGAGGCCGCCGTATCGACCTGCAGGCCCAGGCTTTCGAGGAGCACCTGCAGCATCTCGCGGGCATCGGGCAGATCGTCCACCACCAGCACACGTTCGCCGGCAAAGTGCACCAGCCTCACGATGGCCTTGCCGTCCCCCGGCTGCAGGTGGATCACGCACCAGAAGGTACTGCCTTCTCCCGGCGTGCTGTCCACGCCGACCTCGCCGCCCATCAGCACGGCCAAGCGCTTGACGATAGCCAGCCCGAGGCCGCTGCCGCCATAGCGGCGGGTCGTGCCGCTGCTGGCCTGCTCGAAGGCCTGGAACAGGCGTGGGCGCAGCTCCGCCGGTACGCCGACGCCGCTGTCCTGCACCTCCAGGCGCAGGCCGAGCAGCTCGCCGCGCCGCGACTGCAGGCGGGCGCGCAACGCGATGCTGCCGTGCTCGGTGAACTTGACCGCATTGTTGGCGAAATTCAGCAGGATCTGCGCCACCCGCAGCGCGTCGCCGCGGAGCACCCGCGGGATGGCCGGGTCCACCTGGCAGACCACCTCGACACCCTTTTCCGCCGCACGGGCCCCGATCAGCGCGGCGGCGTTCTCGAAGATCGACTCCAGTTCGAAGTCCGCCGATTCCAGCTCGATCTTGCCGGCCTCGATCTTCGAGAAATCGAGGATGTCGTTGAGGATACCGAGCAGGTTCTGGGCTGAGTCGGCAATGGTGGCAAGCTGCTGCAGCTGACGCGGCTCCTGCACATGGCGCTGCAACAGGTGGGTGAGGCCGACGATGGCGTTCATCGGGGTGCGGATCTCGTGGCTCATCGTGGCCAGGAAGACGCTCTTGGCACGGCTTGCCGATTCTGCCGTCTCCTTGGCAGCGACCAGTTCGGCAGTCCGTTCGACGACCTGCTCCTCCAGGTGCTGGCGATGCTCGCGCAAGGCCTGCTCGACCTTCTCCCGCTCACCGATCTCGCCGAGCAGCTCCTCGTGATAGGCCTGCAGTTCCTCGCGCATCGCGGCGAAGCTGGTCACCAGATCGCCCACTTCGTCGCGCCCCGCAGGCGGCAAGGCCACATCGACCCGGCGCTGGGCCAGCGCCTTGGCCGCCCTGGAGAGGCGCAGCAGCGGGCGCAGCACGATGCCCTCCACCATCACGCTCCACGTCAGACCCAGCAGGGCCACGCAGCCGGCCAGCATCAGGCTCAGCTGGCCATGCTGAGCATGGCGTTTGGCCAGCCAGCGGCTCAGGTCGATCTGCACCCGCAGGTGGCCGACGGGCACACCCAGGTAAGCGATGTCCTTGTCCATCACCTGCATGGCCGGATGGGCGGTGATCGCCGGCGGCATACCGAGCATCGGCGGGTAGATCTGCCGACCACCTGCATCGCTCAGGCGGATCTCGTGCCAGTCTGGGTTCTTCTTCTGCAGCTCGCCCAGGTTCTCGGTGATGATGTCGAGCTGGTTGGCCAGCATCAGCGGGATCAGCCCCTCGACGACGCTGTCCAGGTGGTGATTGACCTCCTCCAGGTACTCGACGCGCTGGTCTTCCAGGTAGCGCGGGGTCCATACGAAGTTGAGGCCGGCCAGGATCACCACACTGCCGAGCAGCAACGGCAACAGCAGTTTCCAGCGCAGGGAACGGCTCACGGCGGCGACCTATTTGCGATCGGTGATCCAGTATTTTTCCAACCCCCATTGGCGCATCGGCAGATAGTCGTCGAGGGAGGTCGTCACCGGTCGCGGCATTGGAATGTCATCGAGCAGCGCCTTGCCGGTCGGGCTGGCGCCGATGGCCAGCAGGGCCTGGCGCACGGCATCCCGCACCGTGGGTGGCACACGCGGATGGGCGGCAACCGGATGGGACGGCATGTCGCGGGTCGTGTACAGCACCCGCAGCTGGGACTGGATCGCCGGCGCCTGCTCGGCGAGGGTCTTCTGCACACCGCCGCCGGCTTCGGTGAGGCCATTGAGTACGTGCAGATAGACGGAACTGTGGGTCTTCACGTTGAGCATCTGCACGCGCACCCCATGCAGGCGTTCCAGCTCGGCGCGCACCAACAGGCTGGCCCCCACCGCATTCGGCGACGGCACCGCGAGGATCTTGCCGTCCAGTTCCCTCACGCTCTTCAACGGACTGTCCTGGCGCACCACGATGATGCCGCGCAGAGCCTCCTCGTCCCGGACCAGCGGGATATAGCCCTGGGAATCCCGCACCTTCAGAATGTGATAGGGGTTGGCATACACGAAGTCGAAACTGCCCGCCTCCACGGCGGCCTCGAACTCCGGCACCGACAGGGTCACCACGAGCTTGAGATCGAGCCCGGTACGGCGGGCCAACTCATCAATGAGCGGTTTCCAGATCGCGAACAGCTTGCGCTGCTCGAACTGCGGCACGACGCCAAACGTGTAGGTGGTGCCCGCAACGGCCAGCTGCGGCACTGCCAGGCCGGTGGCGGCCAGCGCCGCCAGCACGTGCAGGCAGCGGCGTCGGCCGGGCCGATGACTATGGTCATGCAACGGACTCATGCCGAACTCCCTGGATCCAGCCATGGCGTCGGACAATGCACAATCTGTCGGGCTGGGCGCCATGGCCCACGTGTTTTTTTCTCGTGTGCCTGGGCCGCATGATGGCACTTTGCCCCGTCCGCGTACACGAATGCGCGGACGGGGCAGCACACCGCAGCGTGCGGCGGGATTTCAGTCTGGGCCGGCCAGCAGGTCGAGCAATTGCAAATGGGGCACCGGACGGCTGAACAGGTAGCCCTGCCCACCACCGCAGCCCAGCCCCAGCAGCAGCGTCGCCTGCTCGCGGCGCTCGATGCCTTCGACGATGATCTCCATGCCGAGGGAGCCGGCGAGGGCCACGATAGCCTCGATGATGGCCATCCCTTCGCGCCTTTCCGGCAGATGGACGATGAAGGAACGGTCGATCTTGATGCGGTCGATCGGCAGGTCGCGCAGTACGCTGAGGGACGAATAGCCGGTGCCGAAATCGTCGATGCTCACTGCAATGCCATGCCCCTTGAGGGCAGCCAGAATCTCCGTGCTGCGCTCAATCGTCTGCAGCGTGCTCTCGGTGATCTCGAGCTCCAGCGCCGAGGCCGGGAAACCGGTCCGCGCCAGCGTGGCCAGCACGCTGGCGATGAAGTCCTCGCGCATGAACTCCCGCGCCGACACATTGACGGCCAGGCGCAGCTGCTCGCCGCTGCGCTGGCACAGGCCGGCCACCTCGCGGCAGGCCCGCTCAAGCACCCAGCGCCCGAGGCTGTCGATGACGCCGCTCTCCTCGGCCACCGGAATGAAGCGCACCGGCGGAATCATGCCGTGCTGCGGATGGTTCCAGCGCACCAACGCCTCGACGCCGACGATGCGTCCATCGGCCAGTTCAACCTGCGGCTGGTAGTGGAGCAGCAGCTGGTCCTCCTCGATGGCGCGGCGCAGGCCCTGCTCCAGGTTCAGGCGCTCGTTGCTGCGCTCGGCCATTTCCGGCGAATAGAACTGGTAACGGTTGCGCCCTGCAGCCTTGGCCGAATACATCGCGATGTCGGCAGCCCGCATCAGCGCGTGGCGGTCGCCACCGTCTTCCGGGTAGACGGCGATGCCGATGCTGCCCGACACGGTGATGCTGTCCCGGCCGAGACGGATCGGCGCGCTGACGGTCTGCAGGATCTTGCTGGCCAGCTCGGCAGCGTACTCGGGGCTGCTGCAGCCGGTGAGGATCACGAACTCGTCGCCACCCAGCCGGGCAATGGTGTCGGTACCGCGTAGCGCACCGCGCAGGCGGCCGGCAACGATGCTCAACAATTCGTCGCCGACAACATGGCCCAGGGTGTCGTTCACCACCTTGAAGCTGTCCAGGTCGAGGAACAGCAGCAGGCAGTGCTGCTGGCTCCGCCGCGCCTGCTCGATGACCTGCTCGATGCGGTCGTCGAACAACAGGCGGTTCGGCAGGCCGGTGAGCGGATCATGGTGGGCCAGGTGGTGCAGCTTCTCCTCGACGACATGCATCTCGCTGACGTCGGAGAAGGCGATCACGTAATTGCCGACCTGCGCCTGGGCATCGCGCACCACGCTGAGGCTCTGCCAGGCCGGAAAAGCCTCGCCGCCGCGCCTCCGGCAACTCACCTCGCCCTGCCAGTAGCCTTCCGGATTGGCCGCCAGCTCAGCGAAGAAGGCGTCGCAGCCCTGCTCTCCGCGCTGGATGCGGAGCAACACGTCCACGTCGAAGCCGCGCGCCTCGGCCTCGTTGTAGCCGGTAATCCGCGTGAAGGCGGGATTCACCGCACAGATGCGCCGCTCCCGGTCGGCGATCAGGATTGCTTCGGCCGCGGTATGGAAAACCACGCTCGACTGGCGCAGGCGTTCTTCGGTCTTGTGTCTCTCGGTCACGTCCTGCAGCACACCGACCACCCGACGCACCGGCCGCGACGCGTGCCCCTTCACGTGGGCCTCGATGTAGTGGGCCTCGCCGTTGTCGCGGGCGGTCCGGAATTCGATGCGCCGCGCGTCCTCGCTGAGCAGGGCGGCCTGCAGGCCGGCGGCTACCCGTTCGCGGTCGTCGGGACTGACGCGGGCCAGAAAGGACGCCTCCCGGTCGCCCTCGGCGACCAGGCTGCCCTCGCCGAACAGGGCGCTGGGGCAGCCATCGCCCTGAATGCGGTGCTGCGCCGGCTGCCATTCGAATACCCCCAGCGCCGCCGCATCAAGGGCCAGCTTGAGGCGCAGCTCGCTGCGCTCCACGGCCACCTCCACTTCCCGGCGGGCCAGTGCCATCTGGATCGAGGCGTGTAGTTCGCGCACGTCCCAGGGCTTCACCAGGTAGCCGAAGGGCCGACTGTCGAGTGCCCGGCGCAGGGTGTCATCTTCGGCAAACGCGGTCAGGTAGATCACCGGGATCCGGTGGCGGGCCTGGATCTCGGTGGCGGCCTCGACCCCATCCATGTCTCCTTCCAGGTGGATGTCCATCAGCACCAGGTCAGGCGCCACGTCGGCCACCTGGCGCACCGCCTGTTCGCCGCTCCCCACCATCGCCCCCACGCGGTAGCCGAGGGCTTGCAACTGGTTCTTGAGGTCGAAGGCGACGACGCGTTCGTCCTCGACGAGCATCAGGTTGATCGGCTTGTCGGCAATCATCGGGTTCTCCGGATCGGCAGGGCCAGCGGGAAGCGTAGCGCGAATCGGGCCCCCTCGCCGCTCCCCACGGTAAACCGGCCACGCAGCTGGTCCGCCAGCAGCGGCACCAGCTGAAGACCGAGGGACGTCACGCCGGCGAGGTCGAAACCTTCCGGCAGACCGATGCCATCGTCGGTCACCGTCAGGTCGAGCTCCGTGCCCACCGCCTTCAGCTCGATCTGCACGGCGCCTTCCCGGCCAGCCGGGAAGGCGTGCTTGAAAGCATTGGTGACCAGCTCATTGACGATCAGGCCACAGGGCACCGCACGCTCCAGATCGAGGAATTGCGGCTCGCCCGGCAGCACGCAGCGTAGCGCGATGCGGGCACTGTCTTCCCGGTAGCTGCCGAGCAGCAACTGGGTGAGGCGGTCGAGGTATTCGCCCAGGTCGATGCGCGAGAAGTCCTTGCGCTCATACAGCAGCTGGTGAGTCAGGGCCATCGCCCGCACGCGGCGCTGGCTCTCGGCCAGGATGTTGCGCAGGCGCGGATCGCTGGCATGGGTGGATTGCAGGTTGAGCAGGCTGGAGATGACCTGCAGGTTGTTCTTGACCCGGTGGTGCACCTCGTTGAGCAGCACCGTTTTTTCCTGCAGTGCATTCTCCAGAGTCTGCTGGACGCGGCGCCGCTCGGTGATGTCCACGATGGAGGCCAGCACCATCGACCCTTCGTCGGTATCGATGGGGTTGAGGCCGATCTCCACCGGAAACTCGCTGCCGTCGGCGCGGCGCGCGAACAGGTCGCGGCCGACCCCCATCGGCCGTGCCTGCGGCGTGTGGAAGAAGCCGTTGCGGAACTGCTGGTGCTCGCTGCGCAGGCGCTCGGGCACCAGGATCTCCACCGCCTCGCCGATCAGCGCCTGACGGGGATAGCCGAACAGCTGCTCGGTCTGGGCATTGACCAGCACGATGCGGCCGCCCCGGTCCACCATCACCATTGCGCTCGGCGCAAACTCGACAACCCGCCGGAAGCGTTCCTCCTGCCGCTTGCGCTCGGTGATGTCCACCACCGCCGCCAGCACCATGAAGCTGCCGCCGGCCTCGATGGGCGTCAGGCCGATCTCCACCGGAAACTCGCTACCATCCCGCCGCCGCGCGAACAGGTCACGCCCGCTGCCCATCGGCCGCGAATGCGGATCCGCAAAGAAACTGGCCCGGTAGGCGGGATGGTGGCCCGCCATGCGCGCCGGCACCAGGCGGTCCACCGACTCGCCCAGCAACTCGTCGCGGCTGTAGCCGAACAGGCGTTCCGCCTGGGCATTGACCAGCACGATGCAGCCTTCGCGATCCACCATCACCATGGCGGTCGGCACCCACTCGACGACCCGGCTGAAGGACGCATCACCGGCGGGAAAAGGCTCGCTACGGGACTTCTCGTTCATGGACGACTCTCCGATGGGCCGGCCTGCAGGAGTTGGATCGTCGCCGAAGGGCACGGTTCCTGCTGTGACGGGTTACGCTGTGATCCACATTCATCCCCAATCCGACCATGTCCGAACTCAAGACCCTGGCCTTGTTCGCCCTTACCGCGCTGGCCGAGATCCTCGGCTGCTACCTGCCCTGGCTGTGCCTGCGCGAAGGCCGCAGTGTCTGGCTGCTGCTGCCGGCGGCACTGAGCCTGGCCGCCTTCGCCTGGCTGCTGACCCTCCATCCCACTGCCGCCGGCCGTACCTACGCGGCCTACGGCGGCGTCTACATCGGCGTGGCGCTGCTGTGGCTGTGGGCCGTGGACGGCATCCGCCCGACCCTGTGGGACGCCGTCGGCGGCAGCGTGGCGCTGGCCGGCATGGCCATCATCATGTTCGCACCGCGCGCCTAGATGCAACCTTGCGGGGAGGCCGCCCCCGGCGGCCTACAGCGTTGCGACCACAGACGGTCGGGCATGCCTGAGGATTACCCTCACCAACAGTTCCGGATCCACCGGTTTGGCGATATGGGCCACCATCCCCGCCTCCAGGCAGCGTGCCTTCTCTTCTTCGAAGGCATGCGCGGTCTGCCCGATGACCGGCAGCGTGGGCGCCAGCGCATGGATTTCACGGGTCGCCGCGTAACCATCCATCACCGGCATCTGGACGTCCATCAACACCACCTGGAAGGCGGCGTCACCGCTGGCGCGCACCCGTTCCACCGCCTCCCGGCCATTGCTCGCCAGCGTGACGCAGGCGCCTTCTTCCTCCAGCAGGGCTTCCAGCACCATCTGGTTGACCTCGTTGTCCTCGACGACCAGCACCGACATGTCCACCAGGCGGGTACCCGGCAGCACATCCTCGGCCAGCAAGGGCTGCGCCGGTCCCATTCCAGGCGGCAGCGGCTCGCAGGGAAGACGCACCTCGAAGGTACTGCCGCAGCCCGGCTGGCTATCGACCCGGAGCATGCCGCCCATCAGCTCAACCAGCCGATACGTGATCGCCAGCCCCAGGCCGGTGCCGCCGAAACGGCGGGTCACCGAGTTGTCGGCCTGCTCGAAGGGCGCGAAGACCTTGGCGATCTCATCCTCGCTCATGCCGATGCCGGTGTCGCTGACCCTCAGTATCAGCTGCCCATCGGCAAATTCGGCGCTCAGCGTGACGCTGCCCTTTTCGGTGAACTTGATCGCGTTGGACAACAGGTTGAGCAGGATCTGCCCAATCCGCAGCGGATCAGTGACGCAGCGCTCCGGAAGCGCCGTGCCCCGGCGGAAGCGCAGCACCAGACCCTTGGTCTGGGCCCGCGCCTCCATCAGCGCCAGGCTCTCGCCAATGACGCTGGCGAGCTCCACCGGAATCGCCTCGATATGCAGCTTGCCGGCCTCGATCTTCGAGAAATCGAGGATGTCGTTGATGATGCCCAGCAACAACTGGCCGGAAGCCACGATGCGTGCAAAAGTGTCCCGCGCCCGATCGCGGCCGCGGCTCTCTCGGTAGCCGACATGGGCCAGGCCGAGCACGCCGTTGAGGGGGGTGCGGATCTCGTGGCTCATATTGGCGAGGAACTCGCTCTTCGCTTGTGCCAGGCGTTCGGCTTCCGCGCGGGCGGCCACCAGGTCGGCGGTGCGCTCCGCCACCAGTTCCTCCAGATGATCGCGATAGCGTGCCAACTCCTGGTCCTTCAACACCCGCTCGGTGATGTCCTGCAGGATCGCAATGCCGCCGACCAGCCCGCCGGCCGGATCGCGTAGCGGCGAACAGTGCATCGCGATGTTCAGTTCCTTGCCTGCAAAGGTCGTCCGGTAAGGCCCCTCGTATTCGCCGAGACGCCCCTCCAGCGCCGCCTGCAACGCCGGCAGCACGCGCTGGTCGCTGAGCTTGCTGCAATCCACGTGCACCATATAGTCGTAGGGCACCTGCATGATCTCGGCAAACTGAACGTTGCAGTAGCTGACCTTGAGTTCGGTGTCGTACTGCAGGATGCCCACCGGGGAGAACTGCAGCAGCAGCCGGTAACGCGCCTCACTTTCGCGCAGCGCCAGTTCGGCGCGCTTGCGGTCGGTGATGTCGGACTGCACCCCCTCCCACAGGATGTCGCCATCCGGCAGGCGCGTCGGGCGCGACAGAAGCGACATCCAGCGTAGCTCGCCATTCACCTCCACGCGCCCTTCCCAGTCGAAGGGCCCTGGCCGTTCTCGCACGGCCCGGCAGCGCGCCGCGTAGCCGGGATAGTCGTCGGGATGGATCTTCCGCGTGACGCTGCGGGGATCGGCCAGGATCGTCGCCTCGTCGATGCCGATCTGTTCGCAGAAACGCGGGCTCACGTAGATGAAGTGGAAGTCCCCGTCGGCGCACACCCGCTGCTTGAAGACGCCAGCGGGCATGCGCTCCACCAGCTTTTCGTATTCGTTCAGGGCGTCCTGCAGGGAGGCCTGCACCTGTTTGCGCTCGGTGACGTCCAGGGACACCCCATGCACACTGACCGGCTGCCCATCGGCATCCAGGTCCACCCCGCCAATGCCGTGGATCCAGCGGATGGCGCCGTCGGGCAGCCGGATCCGGTATTCCTCGTCGAAGGCTTCGCCACGCTGCATCAGGCCCTCGCGGAAGCGGGACACGACCCGCTCCCGGTCATCCGGATGGAGGCGCTCGACCCAGCTGTCGACACTCAGAACTTCATCCGCCTGTCCGCCCAGGATCCGGCGCAACTGCGCAGAGCTGTAGGCCTCGCCGCTATTCAGATCGATGGAAAACACGCCCAGGCCGGCGACCTGCTCGGTGGCGCTGAGCACCTGGTCGCGACTGCGCAGATCGGCGAGAGTCTCCTCCAGGCGGGCATGGCTCTCCCGCAGCCGCTCGGCATTCAGGAACTGGTGGCGGTACAACCGGCCGATCAGCACCGCGGAACCCAGCGACACCAGCAGAAAGACCGCAAGCAGTTCGACGGTATGGCGTACCGCCTCCTTCCAGTCGGCCAGGTAGTCGTCGGTGGCCATACCGACCACCAGCACCAGGGGCAACCCCTCGACCCGACGGAAGGTGTTGAGGCGCTCGATACCATCCGACGCGGTGACCGTCCGGTAGCTCGCCTCCGGCCGCCCGCTGGCGACGAGCGCCCGCAGCTCGTCGGATACCGCGGTGCTGCCGATCATCCCCGCTGGCCCGGGAATCGACGGAACACGCATGATCAGGCTCAGATCTTCGTAGCGCAGCGTGGCGCCGCCCTGGGGGCCGAGTTGCTGCCGGGGCAACAGCCGGTTGAAATGTTCGAGCGGCACCACCGCAGTGACAACGCCCGCAAAGGTCCCGTCCTCATGCCGCAAGCTGCGTGCGAAGGTGATCACCCAGGTGCCGGTCACCCGGCTCAGCACCGGGCGGGCAACGAACAGGCCGCGCTGCGGATCGTCGCGCTGCACCTTGAAGTAATCCCGGTCGGACACGTCGATGCCGGCCGCCGAACCGCTCCGGCTGAACCACCAGCGCGGCCGCCCATGGCTATCGTAGACGCGCAGGCCATCGATCTCCGGCAGCCAGGATTTGTAACGCGCCAGCAGGTCCAGCAACTCGGCATTGGACAGATAGCCGGCGCCCCCGCGCTCGGCCCGCTCGATCTCGTCCACCAAGGCAAGCAAGACCACATCGAGGGTGCGGGCGGTGCTGACCAGGCTGTGCTCGACGGCTTCGACCAGATTGCGGGTCGTCAGCGTCGCCAATGCCTCCGCCTTGCTCTGGCTCTGGTTCAGGTTGAAGGTCGCCAACGCAATGGCCGCCATATTGGTCAGCACCACGGCCGTCAACAGCAGGCGCTGGAACCGACCTGAAACGGCAGCGGAGAAGAACGCGAACGACGGCAATTTCATGAACGGACCCAAAAAGCGCCGCAACTGAAGAACATCAAGAACGGCGTGACAGGCGCTAACGGCAGGTACCCGCCAGTCTGAAGGCAGCTGTCACGGCATTGACACCCCGACTCCACGGTTTCGTCACAGCCAGCGTGCACATTGTCACGCATGGACATCTTCCCCCTGCGCCCCACCCGCCGGCGGCTCGCCACGCACACGCTGCTGTGGCTGCCGGCCCTGCTGCTGACCAGTGCCGACGCGCTGGCCTGGGGGCTGTACACCCATGTCTATTTCGCCCAACTGCTGCTGTGGGCGATCCCCCTCGCCGATCCGGCCCTGCGCCGACTGGCGCGCCGTCACCCGAAGCTGGTGATGGCCGGCGCCTGCCTCCCCGACGTGGCCCTCACCGCCCGCAGCGCCGGCGCCGAGGCGCTGGCCACCAGCCACCGCTGGCCCCAGTTGCACGCGCTGATGGACGCCGCCCGCGGCGACGCCGAACAGGCAGCGGTACTCGGCTACGCCAGCCATCTGATGGCCGACATCATCGCCCACAACCATTTCGTACCTGCCCATGAGCGGCTGTGGTTCGAGTCGGAGCTGGCCACCCACGTGGCCGTTGAATGGGCCATGGACCGCCACGTGGCATCCCAGCTGTTCGCCCGTCCGGCGGACCTGATGCGCAGCGAGCGTGACGTTCTCTCACCACTGATGGGCCGCGCCTTCCACTGCCATCCGGATAAGGTCGGCCAAGCCCTGGCCACCCTCACCAAGGGAGAAACCTGGCTGCGCAACAGCGGCCTGCACGCCGGCCTATACCACGCGGCGCGCTTCATCGACCGCCGCGTGCAGCGCCGCTTCAACCTCTACCTCGGCCACACTGGCCGCCGCCTCGGCCAGCTCGGCCGCCTGCTGGAGGGCGAGCAGCCCGGCTGGCTGGCCGAAGTCGAACCGATCGAAGCCCGCGCCAAACTGATCACCGCGCCGCGCCGCCTGCTGCGGGCCTGTCTGCCGCTGCCGGAAGACCTGTTCGTCGCCCAGACCCACGCGAGCTACTGCCCGACCATCGCCTCTGCCCGCACCCACGCGTCGAACTCCTCCGCCGTCACGTAACCCAGCGCCAGCGCCGCCTCGCGCAGCGTGGTGCCGCGGTGGTGGGCCAGCTTGGCGATCTCGCTGGCGCGGTCGTAGCCGATATGTGGGCTCAGCGCCGTCACCAGCATCAACGAACGCTCCACCAGCTCGGCGATGCGCGGGCGGTTCACCTCGATGCCCCGCGCGCAGTGCGCGTCGAAGCTGGCCATGCCGTCCGCCAGCAGGCGCGCACTGCCGAGGAAGTTGTGGGCGATCAGCGGCTTGAAGACGTTCAGCTCGAAGTTGCCGGAGGCACCGCCAAGCGTCAGCGCCACGTCGTTGCCGAAGACCTGGCAGCACAACATCGTCAGCGCCTCGCACTGGGTCGGGTTGACCTTGCCGGGCATGATCGAGCTGCCCGGTTCGTTCTCCGGGATCAGCAGCTCGCCGAGACCGGAGCGCGGCCCCGAGGCCAGCCAGCGCACGTCGTTGGCGATCTTCATCAGCGCCGTGGCGAGTTGCTTGAGGGCGCCGTGGGCACCGACCAGCGCGTCGTGGCCGGCCAGCGCGGCGAACTTGTCGGGTGCGCTGCGGAAGGCCAGCCCGGTACGCCCGGCCAGCTCGGCAGCGACCCGCTCGCCAAAACCCGGCGGCGCGTTGAGCCCGGTACCCACTGCGGTGCCGCCAATGGCCAGCGCCTGCACGGCCGGCAGGCTGGCGGCGATGGCCGCCTCCGCCAGGTCGAGCTGGGCCACCCAGCCGCCCATCTCCTGGCCGACGGTCAACGGCGTGGCGTCCTGCAGGTGGGTGCGGCCGATCTTGACGATGTCGGCAAACTCCGCGGCCTTGGCCGCCAGTGTCGCCGACAGCGCGCGCAGCGCCGGCAGCACGCCGTCGGCCAGCACCTGCACGGCCGCCACGTGCATCGCCGTCGGGAAGACGTCGTTGGACGACTGGCCGAGATTCACGTGGTCGTTGGGATGCACCCGCCGGCCCATGCCGCGCTCGCCGCCAAGCAGCTCGGAGGCCCGGTTGGCGAGCACTTCATTCATGTTCATGTTGGTCTGGGTGCCGGAACCGGTCTGCCACACGGACAGCGGGAAGGCGTCCGGGTGGTCGCCGACCAGCACCTCATCGGCCGCCGCGACGATGGCTGCGGCCTTGTCGGTAGCCAGCACGCCGAGTTCCCCATTGACCACCGCGCAGGCGCGCTTGACCTCGGCCAGCGCGGCGATCAACGCGGCCGGCATGCGTTCGATGGAAATCGCGAAATGGTGCAGCGAGCGCTGGGTCTGGGCGCCCCACAGGGCGCTGGCGGGAACGTCGATGGGGCCGAACGCGTCCCGCTCGGATCGGGTCGGCATGCTCATGCGCCTCTCCTGGCTACCGGGGATGCTTCCAGTCTAGTCCCTCGCCGGCGACATGGCCGGCAAGCGCAACCTGGTTAGAGCAGCGTGATGGCACCGTAGGCCAGCGTGGCGCCGATCGCGCCGCCGGCCAGCACATCGCTGGGGTAGTGCAGGCCAAGTACCGGACGGGACACGGCCACCAATGCCGCGAAGCCGAACACCGCCGGCGCCAGCGGCGGGAAGTGCTGGGCCAACACCAGGGAGAAGCTCACCGCGTGCAGTGTGTGGCCGGACGGGAAGCTGAACTTGTCGAGGGGCGAACCGGCGCACACCACGTCGCGGACCACCTCGAAGGGGCGCGGGCGCAGGGTGCGGATCTTGAGGATCTTGTAGACGATCACCCCGACCACGCCGGCCGCCAGCATCTGGCGCAGGGCCGGCAGGGCCTCGGCGCCGAACAGCGCGAACAGGCAGGCCGCCAGCGTGTACCACGCTACGCCGTCGCCGAGCCGGCTGACTGCACGCATCAGGTCGCGCAGCCCGCGGTAACGGGACAGGCGGTTGGAGCGGACCGCCAGGCGGTCATCGAGCAATTGCAGGCGGGCGGGCAACACGAACATGGTTTACCTCCGGGCGGCGACGGGGGAACTCAGGATGACCTGGCGCTGCAGGGCGACCAGGCTATCGACGATGGCGTGCCAGGCCAGGCTGGCTACCCGCTCCCGCGCAGCGAGACGCTGGCGAGCGCGCAATTCGGGGGCATCGGCGAGGGCCACGGCGCCTTCCACGAAGGCCGCCTCGTCCCCCGGCTCAGCCAGCCAGCCATGGACATGATGACCGACCAACTCCTGGGCGGCGGCGTCCCGGTAGGCAACCACCGGCAGGCCGCTGGCCAGCGCCTCGGCGACCACGTTGCCGTAAGTCTCGGTGAGGCTCGGAAAGAGGAACAGGTCGCCGCTGGCGTAGTGCTCGGCCAGCGCCTCGCCAGTCTGCGGGCCGGCAAAGATGGCCCGCGGCTGGCGGGCGCGCATGGCGGCCATGGCCGGGCCGCTGCCCACCATGATCAGGCGGGCCCGCGGCTGGCGGGCGTGGATCGCCTCGAAGGCTTTCTCCAGCAAGGCCAGGTTCTTTTCCGGGGCGATCCGGCCGACGTACACCACCGCCAGATCATCCGGCTCCACCCCCCAGCTGCGGCGCAGCATGCCGCTGCGACGGGCCGGGTCGAACAGGCGCGTATCGACGCCGCGGGACACCACGTCCACCCGCGGAATGCCCTGCCCGGCCAGCTCATGGCACAGGGCGCGGGTCGGCACCAGGGTCAGGTCGGCCCGGTTGTGGAACTTGCGCAGATAGGCAGCAATCGGCCGCTTCAACCAGCCGACGCCGTAGTGGCCGCTGTAGCGATGGAAATTGGTGTGGAACTCGCTGATCACCGGCAGGTTCAGCTTGCGCGCCGCGGTCAGCGCCGACCAGCCCAGCGGGCCTTCGGTCACCACCTGCACCACGTCCGGGCGCTGATGGGACCAGCGCCGCAACAGCACCTTGCGGGCCGGCAGGCCGAGCTGCAGGTTGGCGTAGCGCGGCAGCGGAATGCCACGGGACAGCATCTCCTCGATGCCGTCGCCACCGCCGGCGATGGCTACGCCCTCATGGGCCTGGCGCGGGCGGATCAGATCAACCCGATGGCCCGCGGCGACGAGGCCATCGACCATGCGTCCAGTGGTCATCGCCACGCCGTTGATTTCGGGTGGATAAGTCTCGGTCACCACGGCCACCCGGAGGGAGGTCAGATGACTGGCGAGTTCCTGGCAGATAAGTCCGGCGTGGTCCATCCCGCAAGTGTTGCGGCGGCATGCTGCACCGGTGTTACGACGAAGTGATGGGTGGATGACGAACGGCAGCCTTTTCGCCCACGCCAATTTGCCGCATGCTGACGGTCCGGCCTCCGCGGGTGAAGGAACCCGCCCCCATCCCATGGACTCGCCCCCTCACCTCACCACCAAATGGCAGCTCTGGTTCGACGGCTCGGCCTACCCCAATCCGGGGCGGCTGGGACTGGGAGTGGTCGTGCATGGCCCGGACGGGCAGCACATCGAGTTGTCGACCACCGCCCACGGCACAGGGTGCAACAACGAAGCCGAGCTGCTGGCCCTCGAACAGGCCCTGCTGCTGGCCCGAGAGGCAGGCGCTACCCATCTGAGGGTGCGCGGCGACAGCGACTTCGTGGTGCGCCACCTGAACGGCGACGCCCATACGGACATCGCCCGCCTCGGCACCATCATCATGCGGCTGCGGATCCAGCTGGATGCTTTCGCCAGCGTAAGCCTGGAATGGGTACCGCGCCACCGCAACCCGGATGCCGACCGCCTCTCACGGGCGGCCCTCGGCCTGCCGGATAAACCGGCGCCGCGCCCTATTTCGCGACGTCGACGGCGCTGACGCCCTCCTCCGACAACTCCTCGGACAACAGGCGGGCGGCGATCAGACCGTTGGCGAGACCGAACACCGTCGCCGCCAGCGCAAACACCGGAACCAGATAGAACACCCCATCGTGGGGCACCAGCCACACGCGGGCCACCAGCACCTGGCCGCCTATGTGGGCAAAGGCCGCCAGCACGCTCTGGCTGACCGGACCGAACCAGCGCTTGGGCAGATGCATCGCGCCGCCCAGCACGATCAGGCTCATCACGCCGCCGGTCAGGCTCAGGAAGAAACCCGGCGCCAGGAACTGGCCGAGCAGCAGGCTACCGACCAGCACCCGCAGCAGCGCTACCCAGGCGGCCTCGCGCCAGCCCCAGCGGGCCAGCACGACCAGCGTGATGATGTTGGCGAGGCCCGGCTTGATGCCCGGCAACGGCAGCGGGATGGCCGCCTCGGCGACGGTCAATACGATGGCCGCCGCGGCATGGCGGGCCACCCGGTGGTCGTCCGCGGTCGGCTTGAGTTCGATCTCAGTAGTTGAGGGAGTCATAGTCGGCATTGCGTCCAGACAAGGACAGGCTGACTTCGTTGGGGGCGCAGATCGCCACCGCGCCGGCGCTGTTCAACCAGCCCTGACGCACGCAGTACTGGCGCGGGCCGGGGTCGGACGCGACGCGGGCACGGCCCGGCTGCACCTCGATGCGGGTAGTGCCGATCGGGCCCGGCACGTCGACGATTCGCGGCGCATTGAGATCCACTTCGGCAAAGACGCGGCCGCCAGCTCGGATGACGGCCTTGTCCGGATGGCCGCCCTGCCACAGGGTCAGCGCCGACAGCACGCACACCGCCAACGCGCCGCCGAGAACAAGGAAGTCGCCCGCCCGCAGGTAGACCGCCCAGGCGACCAGCCAGCGTTGCAGGGCGACGACCCGCTTCATTTGAAGGACCGGTGGCGTATCTGCACCCGCACATTGTCCTGAAAACGCGCAGCCAGCTGCTCGGCCACATACACCGAGCGGTGCTGGCCGCCGGTACAGCCGATGGCGATGGTCAGGTAGCTGCGGTTGTCATTGACATAGGCGGGCAGCCAGGACGCCACGAAGGCATAGATGTCGTCCACCATCTGCCCCACTTCAGGCACTTTCTCGAGAAAGTCGATCACCGGCTGGTCGCGCCCGGTCAACGGCCGCAGCAGGGGGTCGTAATGGGGGTTGGGCAGGCAGCGCACGTCGAATACCAAGTCGGCGTCCACCGGAATGCCGTGCTTGAAGCCGAAGGACTGGAACAGCACGGCAATCTGGCTACCTGCTTCCAGATCCATGAAACTCTTGATCCAGTTGCGCAGCGTGTTGGCCGCCAGGTCACTGGTGTCGATGCGCTGGCCCAGCTCGGCGATCAGCGCCAGCTCCTCGCGCTCGCGGGCGATGGCTTCCCCGAGGGTGCTGTAGGCGTCGCCAAGGGGGTGGCGGCGGCGGGTCTCCGAGAAGCGCGCGATCAGCACGTCGTCACGGGCATCCAGGAACAGGAAACGCAGGTCGTCCACCATGCCGCGCAGCGCCTCGACCTGTTTCGGCAGCGAGGCGATACCAGCCCCCGAGCGCACGTCGACAGCCACCGCAATACGCTGGTAGCCCGCACCCCGCAGGTGAGACACCAGTTGCGGCAGCAGCGCCGACGGCAGGTTGTCCACCACGTAGTGGCCACAATCCTCCATGACATTGAGCGCGACGCTCTTGCCGGAACCGGAGAGACCACTGATCAGAACGAGTTGCATGACTTCAGACAATCCTGTTTCTAGAACGACAAGGGGCTGCGGAGCGCAGCCTTACACAGCTTCATGACGGGAAAATCATGGATACAAAAACAGCATAAACAATTTCCAACACGGGAACTACGTCGATTTTGTAGACTTCATTAATTTTGACAAATCAATGCGCATACAGGAGCTGTTCCTCCAGCGTCGCGACGCCGGCTCCCAGAAGCTCACGCAGCAATCATTCGACCAACTCCCCGAAGCTTAGACCGAGAAAGCGCTCATTGGCTTCATGATAAAGCGGCACGCTCGCCAGATAGCTCCGGCAGGCTATCGATATCCAGGCTCCGTCGCTCCAGCAGCGTGAAGGTGAAGCACACGCGGATCGCATTGCGGGCCATCCGCACGCCATCGTCTGCGAAGGCACGCAGGCGGGCGAACGCGGACTCCAGCGTGGATCCCGCGCCCTCCAACCCGCCACCGGCGTCGCCGTGTCCCCGTCGAACAGCCGCACGTTGTTGGCGGACAGCCAGCCCTGCTCCAGCCCCCGGTTGCCGGGCGGCAAGGGACAGGCGGACATGCCCGGCCTTCAGTCGGACTCGTCGGCCGGCTGGCCGGCGACAGGCTTCAGGCTGCCGGTCGCGCTGTCCTGCCCGTCGGTAGAGGAGTCGGTCTCGCCGAAGATCTCGTCGGCACTGCGACCGCAGCCGATGCAGTAGCCGCTTTCATCGATCTGGCAGATGCCGACGCAGGGATTGTCGTCGCTCATAGTGGTCTCTCAGGCGGGCTGTGCGCCGGCCGTCGGACCATCGAACAAGGCCGCCTGGCGCGCAGCGATCAGGTCCAGGATCTCCTGCTTGCGGGCCTCGCTGGCGCGACTCCACTCGGTGATCTCGGGAATGGTGCGGAAACAGCCTTCGCAATAGGCCTTGGCCTCATCCATGCGGCAGACGTTGATACAGGGTGAAGGAATACTCATGAAACACTCTCGGGGTAAAGACATGCCCGCCACTGCGTGGTGGCGGGTCGTGGTTGGGGCAGCCGTTTACAGCTGCTTTTCGTCGCGGATGCGCTTGCCGACGGCCGGTGGATGGTGCTGGCCCATGGCCCGCAGCAGCGCCACGACGTTGTCCTCGATCTGCAGCAGGCCGCGGTTCTCGGCCTTCATGAAGCCCTCGGCGATGCCGCTGTCGAGCATCTGGATCAAGGGCGAATAATAGCCGTCCACATTGAGCAGACCGACCGGCTTGGCGTGGAAGCCCAGCTGGGCCCAGGTCAGAATCTCGAAAAGCTCCTCGAAGGTGCCCAGCCCACCGGGCAGCGCGATGAAGCCGTCAGCCAGTTCGGCCATACGCGCCTTGCGGGTGTGCATGGAATCCACAACTTCCAGGCGGGTGAGGCCCTCGTGACCGACCTCCCATTCCAGCAGCGCGCGCGGGATCACCCCCACCACCTTGCCGCCGGCTGCCAGGCAGGCATCGGCGACGGCGCCCATCAGGCCGACATTGCCACCGCCATAGACCAGCTCGATGTTCCGTTCGGCCAGGGTCTGGCCGAGCGTCTCAGCCACGTCCCGGTATACCGGCCGGCCCCCCATGCGGGAACCGCAGAATACGCAGAGATGCCGCATCTCTCTGCTCCTCAATACGGCCCCTTGGCCAGCCAATGCTCAAGTTGGGGCAGGCGGTCGTTGCCCCAGAAGCCCTCGCCTTCGACGATGAAAAAGGGCGAGCCAAACACGCCGCGTGCCTCGGCCAGATCGATCTCGGCCTTCAGGCGGGCCTTGGTGCCGGCGTCCGCGAAGGCCGCCGAGATGTCATCCCGGTCGAGGCCCCGTGCATCGGCGATCTCGAGCAGCACCGCGCTCTCGGCAATGTTGCGGCCGTCTACGAAGTAGGCGCGATACACCGCGTGGGCGAACTCCCGCGCTTCATCCGGGTTGCGGTCGCTGAGCCACTGGAAGGCGCGGGCCGCATGTTCGGTGTGCAACGGATAGGGGCTGGGCTCCTTGAACGGGATCTCGAAAAAGGCCGCTGAACGCTCCACATCGCGCCGCACGTACTCGGAGCGCATCAGCGCGGACGGAATGCGCATGCCGCCCTGGGGCTGGTAGTGAGCGTCGAGCACGATGGCGTGCCACATCACGGTACGACCGTACTTTTCCGCGATGGCATCGATCTGTTCGGAAGCCAGATAACCGTAGGGTGAGGAAAAGTCGAAGTAGAAATCGATCGGGGCGGACATCCAGGTCTCCGGGGTCGTGGGGCGGTGTTCAAGGCCCCGCATTATCCATGGCCGGCGCCTGAAGATTGGCAACAGGCCCGCGGCCAAGTTCCATACGGATTCAGAATCCGCCTTCGGCGAGCCACTTCTCGATCTGCGACAGGCGGTCGGCGCCCCAGAAAGCCTCGCCGTCCACGAAGACGTAAGGAGAACCGAATACGCCACGGGCAAGCGCCAGTTCGCTCTCGGCGATCAGGCGGGTCTTGATCTCGGCGCTGCCAAGCACGGCGGACAACTCGTCCCGATCCAGGCGCAGGCCGGCGGCAACATCGAGCACCACCGCCAGGTCGGAGATGTTCTGGTCATCGACGAAATAGGCGCGGTAGATCGCCAGACCAAACTGCCGGGCCAGCGCCGGATCCCGGTCGTTGATCCACAGGAAAGCGCGGGCGGCATGCTGGGTCGGCAACGGGAAGCTGCTCGGCTGGCGGTAGGGCAGGCCGAAGTAACGCGCCGAGCGCTGGATGTCGTGCAGGGAATAGGCGCCTTTCAACGGGATGCTGGGCAGAGGCCCGAGGCCGGTGACCTTGAAGGTGGCACCGAGCAGGAAGGGATGCCACAGCACGCTGCGCCCATAACGGGCGGCCAACTCGTCGATCTTCTCGGCAGCGAAGTAACCGTATGGGGACGAGAAGTCGAAATAGAAATCCAGCGGGGCGGCGGAACGTTGCGGGGTATTCACGACGAGGCTCTCCCGTTCAGGCGGCCTTCGGCCACAGGATCATCTGGGTGCAGCGGAACAAGGCCAGGCGCCGGTCGCTGCCGCCACTCCGCACTTCGGCATCCCACACGTGGGTGTTGCGGCCGAGATGCACGGCCGTCGCATCGCACAGCAGCATGCCCTCGGTCCGGGTGCCCAGGAAATTGCTCTTCAGCTCAATGGTGGTGAAGCTCTGCGCCCCATCGGGCAGATGGGCGACGGTGGCGTAACCCGCGGAGGTATCGGCCAGCGCGATGATCGTCGCGGCGTGCAGGAAACCGTTGGGCGCCAGCATCTCCGGACGGATCAGCAGCCGCGAGGACAGCTTGCCGGGCTCCAGCGCTACGGCCTCGAAGCCGAACCAGCCCGGCAGATGGCCAACACCGCGGGCGTTGAGGGATTCCAGACTGATGCCTTCGCGTAAGCGGATTGCGGCCATGCGTGTTCTCCTCCCGTATCGGCCGGCTGTCCCGGCTCCTTGTCGCTCTGTTCGTTGTGCCAATGCTGCCGGCGCATCGCGGTGAATGCGCCAGCAGCCGGCGGGTGAGGCTCAGCCGTCCAGTGCCTCGAGGGCAGCCAGATAACGCGGAGTGAGGTCTTCCGGCCGACCGACATTGATGCCGAGGTCGCGGATCAGACCGTCCTTCAGGCCGTAGGCCCAGCCATGCACGGTGAGGGATTGACCACGCCGCCAAGCGTCCTGTACGACAATAGTCTGGCAGACGTTGACCACCTGCTCCAGCGCGTTGAGTTCGCAGAGGCGATCCTGGCGCAGTTCCGGCGGCAGCGCATCGACGCGCCGGGCGTGCTTCACATGTACGTCCTGCACGTGGCGCAGCCACAGGTCCACCAGGCCGACGCGCTCGCGGCGCAGCGCCGCACCGACGCCGCCGCAGCCGTAGTGGCCAACCACCATGATGTGCTTGACCTTCAGCACCTCGACGGCGAACTGGATCACCGACAGGCAGTTGAGATCGGTGTGCACCACCACGTTGGCGACGTTGCGATGGACGAAGACTTCACCCGGCAACAGGCCGATGATCTCGTTGGCGGGCACGCGGGAGTCGGAACAGCCGATCCACAGGTATTCGGGGGCCTGCAGCGTGGACAGCTTCTCGAAGAAACCGGGGTCCACCTGGCGCATGTGTCTGGCCCAGGCCTGGTTATAGTCGAAGAGATGGAACAGGTTCTCGTTCTTGACCTCGGCCTCGTTCCAGTTCTCGAGATCGAGAGCGAAGAACATGGTGCCTTCGAATGGCGCCGGGTAATAGGCCGGCGCTTCCATGAAGCCCAGCTCACGGTATAGCTTGACGGCGATGCGCATCGCCGGCTGGGTGTCGAGCAGGATCCGGCGATAGCCCAGACTCTTGGCTGCCTTGATGGCCGCCAGTGCCAGCTCGCGGCCGACGCCATTGCCGCGGAGCTCGGGCTCCACGTACAGGCGCTTCATCTCGCAGACGCCCTCGGTGAAGGGACGGATACCGACGCAACCGGCGGGCTGGCCATCGAGTTCGGCGAAGAACAAGCGGCCGGCCGGTGCCGAATAGGCTCCTGGCAGGCTGGCCATCTCGTCACCGAAATTCTGGAACGCCAGATCCACCCCCAGCCATCCGGCATAGTTGCGGAAAAACTGGCGGACATGTTCAAGTTCGGCGGTGTTATCGGAGCCGAGAACGCGGAGGGTTACTGCCATCGATCTTATCTTCCTGTGAAAACGGAACTGGCCGATACGATACCCGTCCTCGCCCCCTGTTTCATCTCTGCGGCCTTCGGGTAGATGCGTCAAAAAAACTCACCTGCTTCACCGCACAAGGCCGGCATCACTTACTGGGCAAGGGCTTCGACACAACAAATTACGCTTACGTTAACGTAATTTTCCTGCTAAAAATTTATGGTGCGTCGCGCAAACGTGCAGCCAGTTCCGCCCGTGCCGCCGCTGCACCGGCAGGGTTTTCGGCAAGGAGCTCGGTACATTGCTTTTCGAGCATGGCAATTTCTCCCAGCACGGCCTCAATGTCTTCGCGCTGCTGTTCGATGGCCCGGCGCCGGTCAGCCAGCACGTCGAGAAAGCGCTTCAACTGGGGAGCGGAATTGCGCACGCCGTCGTACATGCCGAGCAGTTCGCCGATCTCGGCCAGCGACAGGCCCAGGCGTTTGCCGCGCAGGATCAGGCGCAGCCGAGTGCGGTCGCGACGCACATAGATGCGGTTGCGGCCGGCACGGGTCGGCGCCAGCAGGCCTTCGTCCTCGTAGAAACGGATTGCCCGCGGGGTTATCCCGAACTCGCGGGCGAGATCGGTGATGGTGTAGGTTTGTTCCTGGCTCATGAGTCGAGTCGGACGCGGCATACGGCGTCAGGGCACGGAATGGCGCGCAGTAGATCAGATTTCACCTGCGCGGGCAACGCGGGCAATTCCCAATAAACATTACAAGACCCAACTAGGAGAAAAGCATATGACCGAGACGCTGGAATATCCCTTCGACACACTGCCGACCGAAGGGGCTACGCTGGAGGTGGCACCCGGAGTGCATTGGATCCGGATGTCACTGCCCTTCGCCCTCAACCACATCAATCTGTGGCTGATCGAGGACGGCGAGGGCGTGGCGATCGTGGACACCGGCTTCGGCCTGGAAGCCACTCAGCAAGCCTGGCAGCGCATCCTGGCGGACGTCGGCAAACCGGTGACGCGGATCATCGTGACCCATTTCCACCCGGATCACCTGGGCCTCGCCCAGTGGCTGTCGGACCGGACCGGCGCCGACATCACGATGACCCACGGCGAATACCTCAGCGGCCACGCGGTGTGGCACCAGCTGGGCGGCTACGGCACCGTACCGATGGTGGCCCAGTTCCGCCGCAACGGCCTCGACGAGGAACGCTGTCAAGCCCTCGCCGACCGCGGCAACGCCTATGAACGTGGCGTACCGTCGCTGCCGTCCCACTACGAGCGCGTGGTGGACGGCGAGCGCCTCCATATCGGCGGCCGCGACTGGGAGATCATCGTCGGTTACGGCCATTCGCCGGAGCACATGTCCCTGTATTGCGCGGATGCCGGCATCCTCATTTCCGGCGACATGCTGCTGCCACGGATCTCCACCAACGTCAGCGTTTTCGCAGTCACGCCGGATGACGATCCCCTTGGCCGCTTCCTCGATTCGATCCGTAAGTTCAAGCGATTGCCGGTAACAACGCTCGTGCTACCATCACATGGCAGTCCTTTCCGCAATATCGGTTTGCGCGTGGATCAGCTCGTCGAGCACCACGACGCCCGCTGTGCGGAACTGCTCGATGCCTGTGACGTGCCACGCTGCGCGGGGGAATTGCTGACGACGCTGTTCCCGCGGCCGCTCGACACACATCAGGTCATGTTTGCCATGGGGGAAGCCATCGCCCACCTGAACCATCTCGAGCGCAAAAGGGAGGTGTGCCGGTCGGTGGATAGCGATGGGATAGTCCGTTTCGTCAAAAGCCAATAACCAGGAGAGCCCACGAATGGCTGCGCCAGAAAAAGAAACCGTCAAGTCCGAACTGCCGGACCCCAAAGAAGTCGCCAAGACCTACGCCGAAGTCGCGCAGCGGGCCTCCAAACTGCTCGCCGACCATATCCAGAAGCAGGTCAAGAAGGGCCTCAGCGCCCCATCCGACGAACTGGGCATTGCCCAGGCCTTCATGGACATGATGGGCAAGCTGCTCGCCAACCCGTACCGGCTGGCCCAGGCCCAGATGAACCTCGTCTGGGACTACTTCTCCCTGTGGCAGCACTCCGTCATGCGCTTCAGCGGCATGGGCGGCAGTCCCGTGGTCTCGCCGGCCAAGGACGACAAGCGCTTCAAGGACGAGGAATGGCAGGAGCACTTCCTGTTCGACTTCATGAAGCAGTCCTACCTGATCGCTGCCCGTCACATCCATGACACGGTCAGCAGCGTGGACGGCCTCGACGACCAGAGCCAGAAGAAGGTCAACTTCTACACCCGTCAGTACATCGACGCCCTGTCCCCGTCCAACTTCGCGCTGACCAATCCGGAAGTCTTCCGCGAAACCGTCAAGAGCCACGGCCAGAACCTCATCAAGGGTCTGAACAACCTGCTGCGCGACGTCGAGGACGGCGACGGCAACCTGCGCGTCAAGATGACCGACACCTCAGCCTTCGAGCTTGGCAAGAACGTCGCCACCACGCCGGGCAAGGTCGTCTTCCAGAACGACATGATGCAGCTGCTGCAATACACGCCGAGCACCCCCGAGGTCTCCAAGCGTCCGCTGCTGATCGTGCCGCCGTGGATCAACAAGTTCTACATCCTCGACCTGCGCGAGAAAAACTCCTACATCAAGTGGTGCGTGGACCAGGGCCACACCGTGTTCGTGATTTCCTGGGTCAACCCGGACGAGCGTCTGGCCGAGAAGAGCTTCGACTCCTACCTGCTGGAAGGCACGCTGGCCGCCGTCGATGCCATCGTCGAGCAGACCGGTGCCAAGGAAATCAACGCCGCCGGCTACTGCCTGGGCGGCACCCTGCTCGCCACCACGCTGGCCTACATGGCCGGCAAGCGTGACAAGCGGATCGCCTCCGGCACCTTCTTCACGACCATGACCGACTTTGCCGATCCGGGCGAGCTGGGCGTGTTCATCGACGAAGGCCAGGTCTCCAGCCTCGAGAAGAAGATGTTCGAGCGCGGCTACCTGGAAGGCTCGGAGATGGCCGGCACCTTCAACATGCTGCGTGCCAACGACCTGATCTGGTCCTTCGTGGTCAACAACTACCTGATGGGCAAGGACCCCTTCCCCTTCGATCTCCTGTACTGGAACTCCGATTCCACGCGCATGCCGGCGAAGATGCACAGCTTCTACCTGCGCAACATGTACATGAAGAACCTGCTGAAGGAAGCGGGCGGCATCGAAGTCGGTGGCGTCGCCATCGACCTCGGCAAGATCAAGGTCCCGACCTACTTCATCTCCACCATCGAAGACCACATCGCCCCGTGGAAGAGCACCTACTCCGGTGCACGCAACTTCGGCGGCCCCGTGCGCTTCGTGCTGGGCGGCTCCGGCCACATCGCCGGCATCGTCAACCCGCCGGCGGCCAACAAGTACGGTTTCTGGACCAACTCCAGCGCCAAGTTGCCCGACACCGCCGACGAGTTCTTCACCGGCGCCGAGCAGCAACCGGGCTCCTGGTGGACCGACTGGCAAGCCTGGCTGCTCGGCCAGGACGCCAGCAAGGTTCCGGCCCGCGACCCCGTCAAGGGCACCCTCAAGGTCCTCGAGGACGCGCCGGGTTCCTACGTCAAGACCCGTCTGGACGCCACGAAGAAGGCAGCCTGAACGGACGCGTAGCACCGTAACGACAGGAAGGGGGCTTCGGCCCCCTTCCTGTTTTATCCCGCCCCTCTGCACTGCCCCTTTCCGTGGCCACCTATCCCCTAGAAGCCCCCCTGCCCCATGGCCTGCCGGTCGTCCTCGACACCAACGTGGTGCTGTCCCTGTGGATGTTCGAAGACCCCAGCCTGGTCCGCCTGCGCGCAGCCGTCGAGAGCGGCGCACTGAGCCCAGTCAGCCGCGAGGACTGCCTCGAAGAGCTGGCCCGAGTCCTCGCCTACTCCCAGTTCAAGCAGACGCCGGAACGCCAGGCGGAGATTGCCGCCGCCTACCGGGCCCGCTGCCAGCTGGTCGAGCCCGCCGAGCCGCCGGCCTGCGAGCTGCCCAACTGCCTCGACCGGGACGACCAGAAATTCCTCGAAGTCGCTCGCGACAGCGGTGCCCGAGCCCTGCTGTCCCGCGACAAGCTGGTCCTCAAGCTCGGCCGCCGCCCGGTGATCGCCGCCCGCTTTGCGATCATCCCCCCGGAACGCCTGCAGGCACTACTGCCCGATGACGGCGGCGCGCCACAAAAAATTAACCCGGCATGACACCGGATGCCATGTCACAGGACTAGACTGGCTCTACACCTCTTCAATCCGGAGTAAGGCCATGGCTATCGACAGCGGTTTAGACCTCAGCGGACTCGTCACCACCTACCTGATTCCCTTCGGCTGGAAGCTTGCCGGCGCGATTGCCCTGTGGGTCATCGGCGGCTGGCTGATCAATACCATCAGCAACCTGTCGAGCCGCGGCATGACCCGCCAGAAGGTCGAGCCAACCCTGGTGCGCTACGTGGGCGCCACCTTGCGGGTCATCATGCGGATCGTGCTGGTGATCGTCATCCTGTCCGTCTTCGGCATCGAGACGACCAGCTTCGCGGCGCTGATCGCCGCCGCCGGCGTGGCCATCGGCGTGGCCTGGAGCGGCCTGCTGTCCAACTTCGCAGCCGGCGCCTTCCTGATCATCCTGCGCCCGTTCAAGGTCGGCGACTTCATCAGCGGCGCCGGCATCACCGGCACGGTGAAGGAGATCGGCCTGTTCGCCACGACCATCGACCAGCCCGACGACGTGCGCACCACCGTCGGCAACAACAAGCTGTTCTCCGACAACATTGTGAACTACACCGCCAACCCGTCCCGCCGCGTCGAACTGTTCGCCCAACTGGCCCACAGCGTCGCGCCGCAGCAGGCGATGGAACTGATCCGCAACCGCGTCGCACAGATCCCCAACGTGCTCGCCACGCCGGCACCGGACGTGGAAATCCTCGAGTTCAACGCCGCCGGCACGCGTCTCGTGGTACGCCCCCATTGCCACAACGACCATTACTGGCAGGTGTACTTCGACACCAACAAGATGCTGGCCGAGATCGGTAGCGCCAACGGCTGGCCTGTGCCCGCACCGCACCAGGTGCTGCGCCAGCAAGTCTGACGCCCGGCGTCGTCAGGCGGCCAGCTCCCGCCGCAGCGCGGCCAGGTAGCGCAGCCCGGCGGCGGCGCGGCTGCCATACCAGGACGTCATTTCCCCGTCGATCAGCCGGGCCGGCCGACGAGCCAGTCCGGCCACCTCGTCCACGTGCCGGTCGCCAAACCGATAGGGCTCCGACGACAGGAATACCCGGCTCACTTCCGCCAGCCACGGCGCGTCCCAGTCGAAGGCCGGATAACGCACGCCGTCTCCGAGTGCCGGCCAGCAGTCCCAGCCGACCAATGCCAGGCTTGCCGCGATGTAGGTGTCAGGCGCCACCGTCATCCACGGCTCGCGCCAGATCAGGTACAGGATTTTCTCCCGCGGCAGCTCACGGCCGGCCGCCTGCGCCAGTGCGATCGCCTCCACCAGCCCGGCAGCCAGCTCAGCGGCCCGTTCCTCACAGCCGAACACCGCACCGAACAGGCGGTACAGCGGCAGGTTGTCCTCGGGCCGGCACGGATGAGTGACGATCACATTGGGCACGAAGCGGGCGATCTCCACCACGCAGTCCTTGCGGTTCTCGTCGATATTGACGATCACGTGGGTCGGCGCCAGTTCCCGCAGGCGCTCCAGGTTCACGTCCTTGGTGCCGCCGAGCTTCGGGATGGTCTTCAGGGCCGCCCGCGGATGTACACAGAAGCCCGTGCGCCCCACCAGGCTGCCGGCCAGCCCGAGGTCGCACACCAGTTCCGTCAGCGACGGCACCAGCGACACGATGCGGGCCGGCCCCACCCACGGACGGTGGCGCTGCCCAGCCGCATCCACCAGGAAATCGACATCATTCTCGTTCATCATCCGTCTAGTATCTCAAGACCCGTATCCTTGTTGGAAGCCGGCGCAAGTCGCGGTAATCTCGGGCGCTAAGCAGCAGCCGCACCATATAACGGAGAAAATCATGAAAGTCGGCGTCCCAAGGGAAACCAAGAACCACGAATACCGCGTCGGCCTGACCCCCGCTTCGGTCCGCGAACTCGTCGCCCACGGCCACGAGGTCTTCGTCGAGTCCGGTGCCGGCCACGGCATCGGCGCCAGCGACAACGACTACGAGCGGGCGGGGGCCAAGGTAACCCTGAGTGCCGACGACGTCTTCGGGGAGGCCACTCTGATCATCAAGGTCAAGGAGCCGCTGGCCGAAGAGCGCGCCCGACTCAAGCCCCATCACGTGCTGTTCACCTATCTGCACCTGGCGCCGGACCCGGGCCAGGCCGAAGACTTGATTGCCAGCGGTGCCACCGCCATCGCCTACGAGACCGTCACCACACCCGGTGGCGGCCTGCCGCTGCTCGCGCCGATGTCGGAGGTCGCCGGTCGGATGAGCATCCAGGCCGGAGCCGCGGCCCTCGAGAAATCCCACGGCGGCCGTGGCGTGCTGCTCGGCGGCGTGCCGGGCGTCGAGCCGGGCCGCGTGGTCATCCTCGGTGGTGGCACGGTCGGCAACAACGCTGCGCATACAGCGGTCGGCATCGGCGCCGACGTAACCATCCTCGACAAATCCCTGCCGGTACTGCGCCACCTGGACGAAGTCTATGGCGGCCGCGTCAAGACGCTGTATGCCACCCGCGACGCCATCGAACGCCAGGTGTTGCAGGCCGATCTGGTGATCGGTGCAGTGCTGATCCCCGGCGCCACCGCGCCCAAGCTGGTCACCCGCACAATGCTCGCCGCGATGAAGCCCGGTGCGGTGATCGTGGACGTGGCCATCGACCAGGGCGGCTGTTTCGAGACCTCCCGGCCGACCACCCACGCCGACCCCACCTACCTGGTGGACGGCATCGTCCACTACTGCGTATCCAACATGCCCGGCGCCGTGGCCCGCACCGCCACCTACGCGCTCAACGCCGCCACGCTGCCCTTCGTGCTGGCCATCGCCGACAAGGGCTGGAAGGAAGCCCTCAAGGACGACGCCGGCCTGCGCGCCGGCCTCAACATCTGTGCCGGCAACGTGACCCACCCGCAGGTCGCCGAAGCCCTCGGCAAGAAGTACCTGCCGGCCATCACCCAGCTGGCCTGAGTTTCCCCGATTACCGTCACGGGTCTTTCCCCGTGACGGCCACCCGTTGACATGGGCGGGAAAAAGGCGAATTATCTGCCTATGCAGTAATTGCCTTTGCCGTAAATGCCCAATACAAGCAATCCATCCCGGGCCCAGCCCTACACCGTCGAGAACTACAGCCAGGAGGACAGCCTCGGCTTCCTGCTGCATCGGGCCAAGGTCCGCCTCGCCCAGTCCCTCGACGACCGGATAAGCGATATCGACATCACCGCCGCCCAATGGACGGTGCTCAAGCAGATCGCCCTTCGCAACGGGGAAACCGCTTCGGCACTGTGCAAGTGCATCGGCTGCGACACCGGTTCGATGACGCGCATGATCGATCGCCTCGAAGAAAAGGGGTTGATCCGCCGGGAACGCAGCACCACCGACCGTCGGGTCGTGCTGCTGCACGTTACCGAGAGCGGCAAGGCCTTGTTGCCGCAGATCGTGCCGCGGGTTGTGGACATCCTCAACCAGGCACTGACCGACTTCACGCCCGCCGAAATCGAACAGATCAAGCACCTGCTTGGCCGCGTCGTCACCAATCTGGATAAGCGCAGTACCTGAGCCGGACAAACAATCACTGGCCATGCGGCGGAGCACGCCGCTTTTTTTGAAACAAATACCTGCCCTGGCAGATACAGCACAGACAGCTTCAGCCCAATACAGGGAATTTCGCATGAAACGACAACTCGTCCTCCTGCTCCCGTTAGTCAGCCTGCTGGCCGCCTGCGCCAACCCTGGCGGGCTGGCACCCCGCGCCGCAGCCCTGCCCCCGGAACAGCTCGCCGGCACCCGCAGCCTGGCCGATGCCCCGGCCGGCGCCTGGCCGAGCGACGCCTGGTGGGCCGCCTACGGCGATCCGCAACTCGACCGCCTGGTCGCCGACGCGCTGCACGACAGCCCCAGCCTGACGCTGGCCCGCGCCCGCCTCGACCAGGCCCGCGCGCTGGCCGGCCTGACGGCCTCCGCCGACGGTCTTCAGATCGGCGCCAACGCAGAGGGCGCCCAGCAGCGCCTGTCGGAGAACTACATCTTCCCGCCCGGCCTCGGCGGGCGCTACACCAGCCTCAACCGGGCCGCACTGGATTTCAGCCTCGACCTGGACTTCTGGGGCCGCAACCGCGCCGCGCTGGACGCCGCCCTCGGCCAGGCCCGCGCCGCCGAAGCCGAGGCCGCCGGCGCCCGCCTGGTCCTGGCCAGCGCGGTGACGCGCGCCTACCTGCAGTTCGACCGCCTGCACCAGTTGCGCACCATCGCCGACGCGACGGTCCGCCAGCGCGAGAAACTGCAGGAGCTGGTCCGCCTGCGCCTGAAGGCCGGCCTCGAGAACCAGGCCGACCTGCGCCAGGCCGACGGCAGCATCTCCGCCGCCCGCGCCGAACGCAGCGCCCTCGACGTGCAACTGGCGCTGGTCCGCAACCAGCTCGCCGCGCTCAGTGGGCGCGGCCCCGACGCCGGCCTAGATCTGACTCCGCCAGTACTGCGTGACGTCGCGGCAGCACTGCCGAGCCAGCTGCCGGCCGACCTCCTCGGCCGCCGGCCCGACATCAGCGCCCAACGCTGGCGCGTCGAGGCCAGCCGACACGAAGCCGATGCAGCCCGCGCCGACTTCTACCCGAACGTGAATCTCAGTGCCTTCGTCGGCCTGCAGTCCATCGGCCTGTCCAATCTCTTCGAAGGTGGCAGCCGCATGCTCGGCGTCGGCCCGGCGATCCACCTGCCGGTGTTCGACAGCGGCCGCCTGCGCAGCCGCCTGGCCGAACGCAATGCCGAACAGGACGCGGCCATTGCCCAATACAACGCCACCCTCGTCGACGCCCTGCGCGACGTGGCCGACCAGCTTGCCAGCTGGCGCGGGGCCGACGTCGAAGGACGTGACCAGCAAGCCGCGCTGGCCCGCTACGAGGACGCTTGGCGCCTCACCGAAGTCCGCTACAAGGCAGGCCTCGCCAGCTATACCGCGGTCCTGGCCGCCGAAACGCCCTTGCTCGCCCAGCGCCGCCTCACCGCGGAGCTGCGCACCCGCCGCCTCGACGCCAGCGCCGGCCTCGCCCGCGCCCTCGGCGGCGGCTACCAGCCCACCGACACGTCCCACTGATCCCGCCAAGAAGGAACCGGACCATGACCAGCCCCGACAACACCGCCCCCGCCAACCCCACCAACGGCAAGCGCAAGCGCAGCCTCATCACCATCGCCGTCGCCTGTGCACTGGCCGGCGCCGCCTGGGGCGGCTGGTGGATGACCCACGGCCGCTACCTGGAACACACCGACGACGCCTACGTGGCCGGCAACGTCGTGCAGATCACCCCGCAGGTGGCCGGCACAGTGGTCGCCATCGACGCCGACGATACCCAGCTGGTGAAGGCCGGCCAGCCGCTGGTCCGCCTCGACGACGCCGACGCCCGCGTCGCGCTGGAGCAGGCCGAGGCCCAGCTCGGCCAGACGGTGCGGGAAGTGCGCGCGCTCTACGCTGGCGGCGGCGCCCTCGATGCGGCCGTGAAGCAGAAGGAAGCCGACCTCGCCAAGGCCAGGGACGATCTGGCCCGTCGCCAGCAGGTGGCCGGCACCGGCGCCGTCGCCGCCGAAGAGATCGAACACGCCCGCGCCGCCCTGCGCGCTGCCGAAACCGCCGTGCAGACGGCCCGCGAACAGCTCGCCACCAACCGCGTGCAGACCAGCGGCACCCGCGTCGAAAGCCACCCCAACGTGCTGCGGGCTGCCGCCAAGGTCGAGGAGACCTACCTGGCCTTCGCGCGCAGCGTGGTGCCGGCGCCGCTTGGCGGCCTCGTCGCCCGCCGCGCGGTGCAGGTCGGCCAGCGGGTGGCAGCCGGCGCGCCGCTGATGGCGGTGGTGCCGCTCGAACAGGTGTGGGTGGACGCCAACTTCAAGGAAAGCCAGCTCGGCCGCATGCGCATCGGCCAGCCGGTCAGCCTGAGCGCCGACGTGTACGGCTCGAAAGTGGAGTATCACGGCAAGATTGCCGGCCTGGCCGCCGGCACCGGCGCCGCCTTCGCGCTGCTGCCGGCCCAGAACGCCAGCGGCAACTGGATCAAGGTGGTGCAGCGGGTGCCGGTACGGATCAGCCTCGACCCGCAGGAACTCGCCGCCCATCCGTTGCGCATCGGCCTGTCGATGCAGGTGGAGGTGGATCTCCATGAAGACGGCGACGCCCCCCTCGGCGTCGCCCCGGCCGCGCCGGTCGCCCAGACCGATGTTTTCGCCGACCTGGGCAAGGCCGCCCACGAACGCATCCGCGCGATCATCTCGGCCAACAACGGCGGACAGGCCGCCGAGTTACAACTGCCCGAGGTCACCCTGCCGAGCATCCCGCCGGCGGCAGCCCTGGCTACGCCGCGCCGCACCCGGGCCTGAGCCATGAGCGCCGCCCCCGCTCCGCTGCAGCCCCTCGAACCGGGGGCGCGCCGGCTGGCCACCGTGGCCCTGTCGCTGGCGACCTTCATGAACGTGCTGGACACCACCATCGCCAACGTGTCCCTGCCCAACATCGCCGGCGACCTGGGCGTCAGCCCGACCCAAGGCACCTGGGTCATCACCTCCTTCGGCGTCGCCAACGCCATCGCTGTGCCACTGACCGGCTGGCTCAGCCAGCGCGTCGGCCAGGTGCGCCTGTTCGTCGCCTCGGTGGTGCTGTTCGTGCTCGCCTCGCTGTTGTGCGGCCTGGCCGGCAGCCTGGAGATGCTGATCGCCGCGCGGGTCCTGCAGGGCGCCGTCGCCGGGCCGATGATCCCCCTGTCCCAGGCCCTGCTGCTGCAGGCCTACCCGCGGGAAAAATCCGGCATGGCGCTGGCGATGTGGTCGATGACGACCCTCGTCGCACCGGTGATGGGCCCCATCCTCGGCGGCTGGCTGTCGGACAACCTGTCCTGGCCGTGGATCTTCTACATCAACGTGCCGGTCGGCATCGGCGCGGCCTGGATGAGCTGGCAGTTGCTGAAACACCGCGAGACGCCGACCCGCAAGCTGCCCATCGACAAGATGGGCCTGGCGCTGCTGGTGATCTGGGTCGGTGCGCTGCAGATCATGCTGGACAAGGGCAAGGAACTGGACTGGTTCGAATCCGGCGAGATCATCGCGCTGGCGGCGGTCACGGTAGTGGGCTTCGCGCTGTTCGTCGCCTGGGAGCTGACCGAGGAACACCCGGTGGTGGACCTGACCCTGTTCGCCCGCCCCAACTTCCTGTTCGGCGTCATCGCACTGGCCACCGCCTACGGGGTGTTCTTCGGCAACGTGGTGGTACTGCCCCTGTGGCTGCAGCAATACATGGGCTACACGGCGACGTGGGCTGGGCTGGTGACGGCGCCGATCGGCATCTTGGCGCTGCTGCTGTCCCCGGCGGTCGGCAAGATACTGCCGCGCACCGACCCGCGCCGCCTCGCCACCGTGGCCTTCCTGGTCTTCGCACTGGTGTCCTTCATGCGCTCGGGCTTCTCCACCGACATCGCACCGGGCAGCATCGTCGTGCCGCAGTTGATCCAGGGCATCGCGATGGCCTGCTTCTTCATCCCGCTGGTGTCCATCACCCTGTCGGGCCTGCCGATGGAGCGCGTGCCGTCGGCGTCGGGGGTGTCGAACTTCGTGCGGATCACCTGCGGTGCCTTCGGCGCATCGCTGATGACCACCCTATGGGAGCGCCGCGCGGCGCTGCATCACGAACAACTGGCAGCCCAGGTCAGCGCCTACAACCCGGTCGCCAGCGAGACCCTCGGCCAGTTGCAGGCCCAGGGTTTCGATCTGGTCCACGGCCTCGGCGTACTGGAACGGCAAGTCAATGTGCAGGCCTTCTCACTGGCCGCCAACGACGTGTTCTGGGCGTCGGGCTGCCTGTTCCTGCTGCTCCTCGTCAGCGTGTGGCTGACCCGTCCTGGCCACGGGCGACCTGCGGCAGGAAGCGCCGATGCGGCCCACTGACGTGGCGCCCTGATCCAGCCCATCGAGCGCGCCGGTGCAGGCTACAGCGGCAAACCCCGCGGCTTGCGCCCGGCCCGCGCGAACAGGCGGTCGAACAAGGGGTTGGGCAGCAGGCGCAGCAGCTTGGCCACCACGCCCATCTGCCAGGGGATGACGGTGTAACCGACGCCCGCCTCGATGGCCCGCGCAAAGCGCCGCGCAGCCTCGTCGGCGGGCAGCAGGAAAGGCATCGGATACGGGTTGATAGCGGTCATCGGCGTATCGATATAGCCGGGAGCGATGGTCACCACCTTCACGCCGCTGCCATGCAGTTCGACGCGCAGGCTCTCGAGATAGGCGATCGCCGCCGCCTTCGACGCACTGTAGGCACCGGCGCCGGGCAGACCGCGGATACCGGCCACCGACGCGATACCGACCAGGCGCCCGCGGCCACAGCGCCGCAGAGGCGCGACAAAGGGCTGGAAACTGGCAACGATACCCAGCACGTTGGTGCGCAGCACGCGCTCGAAGGCCGCTAGGTCGTCGGCCTCTTCGGTCAGCGTGCCCACCGACACGCCGGCGTTGGCAATGACCACGTCGGGCACGCCGAAACGGACCATGAAATCCGTGGCGGCATCCGCCAGCGCCCCTGCCTCCGCCACGTCGAGGCAATACACGGCATGCGTGCCAGGCAGGCTGGCAGCCAGCCCGTCCAGCGCGCCGCGACGCCGCCCGACCAGGCCCAGGCTGGCCCCGGCTGCGGCGTAATGACGTGCCAACGCGGCACCGATGCCGCTCGATGCACCGGTGATGAAAACGCGGAGAGCCACGGAAAAGTGAGAGGGAGAAGGAAAAGAAGGCTGAAGCCGCGGCACCATCGGCCCCGCGGCCTGAACCGGATGGAGGGCGCTTACTTGCGGCCCTGTTCGCCGCGGGCGCGGACGATCAGTTGGTCAGCCACCTTCAGGGACGCCTCGTGGGAGCCGGCGATGGAGGCGGAAGTGAAGTACTTGCCGTCGATCGCGAGGGTCGGCACGCCCTGGATCTTGTAGTCGCGGCCAAGCTTCTCGACACGCTGCAGAGCGACCTGCACGCCGAACGAGCGGTAGGCGTCGAGGAACTTCTTGCTATCGACTCCTTTCTTGACCGCCCATTCCTGCGCGCCGGCCTCGGTATGCAGCGGCTGCTTGTCGGCCTGGATCGCGTCGAAGATCTGCCCGTGCAGACGGGGCAGATCGCCGGTGGCAGCCAGCGTGAGGTGAAGACGAGCAAAACCGGTCAGCTGCGGATTGCCCCAGGTCACCGGCACGCGGTGGAAATAGACGTCGCCAGGCAACTTCTTGACCCATTGCTCCAGCAGCGGATCGAAGGCGCGGCAGTGGGGGCAGCCGTAATGGAAGAACTCGATCACCTCAACCTTGCCCTTGACTTCGGTCGGCTGCGGCGGCGAAACCAGTTCGAAACCGCTGCCGCTCTGGGCCAGGACGGGCCGCCCGACGAGGCCGATGGCCACTGCGGCGGAAAGCTGTTTGAGGACATCACGACGCTGCATTACGGTTTCTCCTTGAAGCGGCAAAGCTCTCATTGAGCAGTGCCGGCCGGCTTTGGTTCCTTGGGTTTGATGCGGACGATGGCGGCGTTGATGCCGCCGGTCGCCAGCTGCTGGCGGGCCTTGTTCATTTCATCGGCGCCGAGGTAGGGACCGGTCCGGACCCGGTGCACGGTGCCCTTGTCCGGCACGTCCACCTTCTGCACGCTGGCCTCCACACCCATCAACGCAAGACGCGCCTTCAGGTTGTCAGCCTCGGATGGATCTTCGAAGGAGCCCGCCTGCAGATAGTACTTCTCGGGCGCCAGCGGCTTGTCGAGCAGCGCCGCCTCGGCCTTGGCATGCTCGGCGTCGGCCTTGGCCTTGTCGCCCTTCTGTGCCTCTTCCGGCTTGGTCGTGGCAGGCTTGGCCGGCTTGTCGCTCTTTTCGGGCTTGGCCGGCTTGATGTCCTCGGTGGTTTCCTCTGGCTTGCCCGGTGCCGGCAGGGCATCGGTGCCCTTGGGCAGCACGTTGTAGAAGTCGAAGCGCGGCTTCTCCACCGGCTTGTCGCCAGCCTTGCCGGGCAGCGCGATGGGTTCGCTGCTCTGCGGCTTGGGCGGCGGCGGTGGAGCCACCGGCTTTTCTTCCTGCTTCGATTTCTGGAATGGCGACGCCGACGTGAAGTACAGCGCTATCCCCGCCGCGACCAGTGCGCCGAGGATCAGCCCAACAAAGATGCCGACCAGGGTGCTGCCCCGGCTACCCGATTTCGATTTGTTGGTCTGCAGACGGGGTTTCAGATCACGGCTCATGAACGACGGGTCCGGCAATTACATGGATTCGGGGGCGGAGACACCAAGCAGACGCAGGCCGTTGCGGATCACCTGGCGCACCGCGGCAGCCAGGGCCAGGCGGGCCAGCTTGAGGCCTTCGTCGTCCACCAGCATGCGCTCCGCGTTGTAGTAGCTGTGGAACTCGCCAGCTAGGTCCTTCAGGTAGAAGGCGATCTGGTGCGGGGCGTAGTCGGCGGCGGCACTGCGGACGATTTCCGGGAAGGCGGTCAGGCGCGCGCACAGGGCCAGCTCGCGCTCGTTGTCGAGGCGGGCGAGATCGGCCTCGAGCAGGTCGGCCGGCGTGCCGTTCCACTGGTTGAGCACCGAGCACTGGCGGGCGTGGGCGTACTGGATGTAATACACCGGGTTCTCGTTGCTCTGGCTCTTGGCCAGGTCGAGGTCGAAGTCCAGGTGCTGATCGGCCTTGCGCAGCACGTAGAAGAAGCGGCAGGCGTCGTTGCCGACCTCCTTGCGCAACTCGCGCAGGGTGACGAACTCGCCGGAGCGGGTGGACATCGCCGCCTTCTGACCGTCACGGTAGAGCACCGCGAACTGCACCAGCGCCACGTCGAGCTTCTCCGGCGGCAGGCCGAGGGCCTGCAGGGCACCCTTCACGCGCGGGATGTAGCCGTGGTGGTCGGCACCCCAGATGTCGATGATGCGGTCGAAGCCGCGCTCGTACTTGTTGGCGTGGTAGGCGATGTCGGACGCGAAGTAGGTGTACAGGCCGTTCTCGCGCTGCACGACGCGGTCCTTCTCGTCACCGAAGGCGGTGGAACGGAACCACTTGGCGCCGTCCTGCTCGTACAGGTGGCCGCCGGCTTCCAGCGCGGTGACGGCCTTCTCGACCAGACCGGTGTCGAACAGGGAGCGCTCGGAGAACCACTTGTCGAAGCTCACGCCGAACTCGGCGAGATCCTCGCGACCGTCGCCGAGCTGCTCGGTGAGCGCAAAGCCGTGCACCCACGCGTAGTCGGAGCCGAGCAGGTTCTTGGCGTTGGCGATCAACGCATCCAGGTGGCCTTCCTTGTCGACCTCGACGGACGGCGCACCGGCCAGCACGTCGGCGGCGGACACCTTGGCGAAGCGGTCTGCATGGGACTCCTTGATCTGCGCCGCCATGTCCTTCACGTAATCGCCCTGATAGGCGTTGGGCGGGAAGGCCACGGCAATGCCGAACAGGTCGAGATAACGCAGCCAGGTAGATAGCGCCAGGATGTCCATCTGCCGGCCGGCATCGTTGATGTAGTACTCGCGGGTGACTTCGAAACCGGCGAAGTCGAGCACGTCGGACAGGGATGCTCCGTAGGCCGCACCGCGGCCATGGCCGACGTGCAGCGGGCCAGTCGGGTTGGCGGAGACGAACTCCACCTGCACCTTGACGCCGCTCTTGTCGCCGCGGCCGAAAGCCTCGCCGCGCTCGAGCACGCTGCGCACAACGGCAGTCTTGGCGTCGGAAACCAACGTGAAGTTGATGAAGCCGGCGCCGGCCACTTCGGCCTTGGCGATCAGGTCTGACTTGGGCAGCTCGGCCAGCAGCAGGTTGGCCAGTTCGCGCGGATTGCGCTTCAGCGGCTTGGCCAGCTGCAGCGCCAGGTTGCTTGCAAAATCACCATGGCCTGCCTGCTTCGGGCGTTCCAGGTTGATGGGGGTTTCGGCCTGTTCGGGGGCGACGCTCAACAAGGCGGCGCGCAGGAGGTCGGCAAGCTGGGTTTTGGAATCGGCGCTCATGGCAAACACTGCGACTAAAAGCACAGGATTATATCCAAGCAGGCGTTACCACGGCGGGACGCCGGTGCGGCGGCGGTAACAAAGTACGACCGGCATGGCAAAAAAGATGTCCTTGCCCTATCTTTGCACCCTGTATGCGCTGCCGGAACCGACCGTGAGCCTCTTCCGACCGACCATCCTCCTCGCCAGCCTGCTGGCCGCTGCGGCTGCCCGCGCCGAGCCCGCCACACTGCACTGGCCGGTGCCGATGCCGGCCGGTGCGGGCTGGCGCATCGTCGATCTGCGCGAAGGCCAGGGCATCCGCCACGAGGAATACCTGCCCCGCGGCCAGGGCCTGGAAGACTATCGCGACCGCATCCTGGTGCAACGTTTCGCCGCCCAGGACATGAGCCCTGACGCCTACCTCGCGACCATCGCCGCCGGACTGGCCCGGCATTGCGCGGGCTTCACCACCAGCGGGATGGTCAGCAGCGTCCGCGACGGCCTGCCCAGTGCCACCCGCACGGCCTATTGCAGTAACTTCCAGAACCGGCCCTACGGCTATGTCATCACCCAGAAGGCGATCCGCGACGGCGACCACCTGTTCGTCGTCGAGCGGGAGTGGCGCGTGCCGCCCTTCTCTATCGACGACGCCGGCATGGCCAGCCTGAATTTCGGCAGCCCGGCCGAGGATGAGGCGCTGAAGCAGGAAATTCATGCGGCAACCCGCTGGCTGCTGGAGCAGGTGCAGCTGGGCCGCAGTGCCGCTGCACCTGTCGCGACGCCACCCACGCCGCCAACAGCACCGACGCGCCCCGCCAAGCGGCGCTGACGAGGGGCCTTGCCGGCTTTCGTCGCCCAGTCTTTCCGGGCACAATCCGCGTTTTCCTTTTCTACTGCCGCCGTGCGTCTCTTCCGACTCGTCAAGATCGTCTCCGTGAGCCTGAAATACGGGCTCGACCAGATGGTCCTCTCCAACGAGCCGACCGGCCGCCTGGCCTGGCTGGCCAAGCTCACCCGCTTCCGCCGGACCTTCAACGAACCTTCCGGCGTACGTCTGCGCCAGGCCCTCGAATCCCTTGGCCCGATCTTCGTCAAGTTCGGCCAGATGCTGTCCACCCGCCGCGACCTGCTGCCGCCAGCCATCGCTGAAGAGCTGGCCCGTCTGCAGGACCGGGTGCCGCCGTTCTCCAGCGCGGAAGCCCTCGCCCAGTTGCAGGAAGCCTACGGCAAGCCCGTGGACGAGGTGTTCGCCCGCTTCGAACGGGAACCAGTCGCCTCGGCATCCATTGCCCAGGTGCATTTCGCCGAGCTGCCCGACGGCACCGAAGTCGCCGTCAAGATCCTGCGCCCCGGCATTGCCCCTGTGATCGCCCACGACCTGGCCCTGCTCGACGCGGCCGCCACGGTGCTCGAGAAGGTATGGCCGGAAGGCCGCCGCCTCAAGCCGCGGGAAGTGGTCGCCGAGTTCTCCAAGTACCTGCGCGACGAACTCGACCTGATGCGCGAGGCCGCCAACTGCTCCCAGCTGCGGCGCAACTTCAAGGACTCCGATCTGCTCGTCGTCCCCGAGGTGCACTGGGACTTCTGCTCCACCAACGTGATGGTGATGGAGCGCATGAAGGGCATTCCGATCTCCCAGCTCGAGGCCCTCAAGCAGAACGGCATCGACCTCAAGCACCTGTCCCGTGCGGGCGTCGAGATCTTCTTCACGCAGGTTTTCCGCGACGGCTTCTTCCACGCCGACATGCACCCCGGCAACATCTTCGTGGCCACCGACGGCCCGGCCCGCGGGCGCTACATCGCGCTGGACTTCGGCATCATCGGCACCCTCAACGACTCCGACAAGAAGTACCTGGCCACCAACTTCCTGGCCTTCTTCCAGCGGGACTACCGGCGCGTCGCGCTGGCCCACATCGAGGCCGGCTGGGTGCCGTCGCACACCCGCGTGGACGAGTTCGAAGGGGCAATCCGTGCGGTCTGCGAGCCGATCTTCGACCGCCCGCTGAAGGACATCTCCTTCGGCAAGACCCTGCTGCGCCTGTTCCAGACCGCCCGCCGCTTCGAGATGGAAGTCCAGCCCCAGCTCGTCCTGCTGCAGAAAACCCTGCTCAACATCGAAGGCCTCGGCCGCCAGCTCGACCCCGACCTCGACCTGTGGAAGACCGCCAAGCCCTTCCTCGAACGCTGGATGAACGACCAGATCGGCTGGCGCGCGCTGCTGCGCCACGTCAAGGACGAAGCCCCATCGTGGGCCGCCACGCTGCCGCAGCTACCACGCCTGATGCACAGGGCCCTGGCCCAACCGGTGGCGGAGGACCATCGCGCCGAACTGGCCAGGCTCGTCGTCGAAAGCCGACGCACCCGCTACTGGCTGATCGGCTGCACCGTACTGCTGACCGCGCTGGCCGCCATCGAAGCCTGGCACCTGCTGCATTGAACGGGGGCGCAGGGCGTGGCGGCGCAACTCCATCACACCCCGCACTCCGCCTGCCGCGGCGACGCTGAACGAAGCCACCGCGGCCCGCTCAAACAGGCATGACGGCCATCTCGGCCCAACCGCCTTCGGAGGAAGACCATGCCCGCCCCGCTCGCGCCCGTCCGCCCGGTCAGCATCATAGGAGTCGGTTCCTGCCTCGGCGCACCGATCTTCGGCCCCGCCGCCGGCCCGCGCACCCTCAAGGATCTCGGCCTCGACGCCCAGTTGCGCAGTCGCGGCATCCCGGCCCGCTGGCAGTCCCTTCACGAACCGAGCGCCCCCAAGCCGCCTCGCGCATCGCTGCCGGAACGGCTTGGCAACGTCAGCGCGCTGCTCCACGACCTGGCCGACGAAGTGGCCGCCCTGTGCGCCGACGGTACGGTGCCGCTGGTGCTCGGCGGTGACCACGCGATCGGCGCCGGCACCTGGCGCGGCGCCGCGCGGGCGCTGGAAGGGCGCGGCAAGCTGGGCCTGATCTGGATTGACGCCCATCTGGATTCGCACACCCCGCAGACCAGCCATAGCGGCAACATCCACGGCATGCCGCTGGCCAGCCTGCTCGGCATCGGCGACGCGAGCATGACCGACATCCCCGGCCCCCATCTCGATCCGGCCCATGTGACCATCGTCGGAGCACGCTCCTGGGAAGCGGAAGAACTGGCCCTGCTCAAGCGCCTCGGCGTACGCATCTTCTTCATGCCCGAGGTCAAGCGCCGCGGCCTGCCGGCCGTGCTGTGCGAGGCGATGAGCATCGCCCGCGCGGGCACCGCCGGCTTCGGCGTGTCGGTCGACCTCGACTCCATCGATTGCGCGCTATTGCCAGCCACCACCTGCCTGGAGCCGGGCGGCCTCGACCCGCAGGAGCTCGCCGACAGCCTGCACGGTCTGCGCAGCTGCGCCGACCTGGTAGCGCTGGAGATCGTCGAATACGTTCCCGAGCGGGACCGGGACGGCAGCGGTGCAGCCTGGGTGCGGGATTTCGCGGCGGCGGCCCTCGGCCCGACCACCACCAACCTGCTGGCCCGCGAGCACGCTTTCGGCGCCCACAACTACGCTCCGCTGCCTGTCGTATTCACCCGCGGCGAAGGTGTCTGGCTGTGGGACGTGGAAGGCAGGCGCTACCTGGACATGATGAGCGCCTACTCGGCGGTCAGCTTCGGTCATAGCCACCCGCGCCTGGTCAAGGTGCTCACCGACCAGGCCCAGCGCCTGGCGCTGACTTCCCGCGCGTATGCCAACGACCGTCTGCCGCTGATGCTGGAGCGCCTGTCGGCGCTGCTCGGCTACGACCAGGCTCTACCGGTGAACACCGGTCTGGAAGCCGTCGAAACCGCCCTCAAGGCGGCCCGCAAATGGGCCCACAAGATCAAGGGCGTGCCAGAGGGACAGGCCGAGATCATCGTCTGCGCAGACAACTTCCACGGCCGCTCGACGACCATCATTGGCTTCTCGTCGGAGGCCCAGTACCGGGACGGCTTCGGCCCCTTCGCACCGGGCTTCCGCAGCATCCCCTTCGGCGATGCCGAGGCCCTTGCCGCAGCTATCACGCCACACACCGCCGCCTTCCTGTTCGAACCGATACAGGGCGAAGGCGGCATCCACGTGCCGCCGGACGGCTGGCTCGTCCGATGTGCCGAGATCTGCCGGGCCAACAACGTACTGCTGATCGCTGACGAGGTACAGACCGGCCTCGGCCGCACCGGCCGCCTGCTGGCCTGCCAGCACGACGGCGTGCGCCCCGACGGCGTGATCCTCGGCAAAGCCCTCGGCGGCGGCCTGCTGCCCGTATCGGCCTTCCTCGCCGACGAGGCCGTGATGCGGGTCTTCCGCCCCGGCGACCACGGCTCCACCTTCGGCGGCAATCCGCTCGGTGCAGCCGTCGCCGCCGAAGCCCTGGCCCTGCTCAGCGAGGAGAAATTGGTCGAACGCGCCGACCGCCTCGGCGCCGCCTTCATGGCCCGCCTGCAGGCCATCCGCAACCCGCTGATCCGCGAAGTGCGCGGCCGCGGCCTGCTGATCGGAATGGAGCTGGACATCCGTCGCGTCAATGCCCGCACCGCGGCAGAATGGCTGCTGGCCCGCGGCCTGATGACCAAGGACACCCACGACTCCGTGCTGCGCTTCGCCCCACCGCTGGTGGTGACCGAAACCGAGCTGGACTGGGCGGTCCGCGTCATCGAAGATGCGCTGGCCGACCTCGAAACACGCCTTTCCGGAAACAAACCATGAGCGACAAACTCGACCGCCTCGTCCTCGAAGCCCGCCTCGCCGCCGACAAGCGCGCGGAGGGCTACCGCGAGAAAGCCCTGAAGATCTACCCGTGGGTGTGCGGCCGCTGCGCCCGCGAATTCACCGTCACCAACCTGCGCGAGCTGACGGTGCACCACCGCGATCACAACCACGACAACAACCCACCCGACGGCAGCAACTGGGAACTGCTGTGCGTGTACTGCCACGACAACGAACACCAGCGCCAGCTCGAAGCCACCCAGGGCAACGTGGCCGCCAAACAGCCCGGCAAAGCCGCCACCCATTCGCCGTTCGCAGGGCTGGGGGCACTGCTCAAGAAAGACTGAACCCGAGGTGCGCAAGCGCCTCCACAGCGCGGCTCCATCGATGTGCGGAGCCCGCCCCGAACCGATCGGCCGCTATCGCCGTCTTCACCCCACCCGCCAACGGGCGTAGCATTCGGCCCCTTGTCTTCCCCCCGCGTCACCATGAGCTCCAGCCCTGCCCGCGCCTGCGGCATCGACTTCGGCACTTCCAACTCCACCGTCGGCTGGCTGCGGCCCGGCCTGCCGACCCTGCTGTCCCTTGAAGACGGCAAGGCGACGCTACCGTCCGCGGTCTTCTTCAACGCGGACGAGGAAACCACCCACTACGGGCGGGACGCACTGGCGGAGTACCTGGAAGGCTATGAAGGGCGCCTGATGCGGGCCATCAAGAGCCTGTTGGGCAGCAACCTGATGGACGGGAGCACCGAGGTCGGCGGCCGCGCGCTGCGCTTCCGCGACCTGCTGGCGAGCTTCATCGGCGAACTGAAGAGCCGCGCCGAGGCCGAGGCCGGGCGCAGCTTCGAGCAGGCGGTGTTCGGCCGCCCAGTGTACTTCGTGGACGATAACCCGGCCGCCGACCAGCGCGCCCAGGACACCCTGGAGGCGATCGCCCGCCAGGTGGGCTTCAAGGACGTCAGCTTCCAGTTCGAACCGATCGGCGCGGCGCTGCACTACGAGGCCGGCCTCGACCGGGAGGAGCTGGTGCTGATTGCCGACATCGGCGGCGGTACCGCCGACTTCTCGCTGGTGCGCCTGTCGCCGGAACGGGCCCGGAGCGTCGACCGCCGCGAGGACCTGCTCGGCAATACCGGCCTGCACGTGGGCGGCACCGACTTCGACCGGGCCCTGAGCCTGGAATGTGTGATGCCGCTGCTCGGCTACAAGGGACTGATGAAGAGCGGCGCCGAAGTGCCATCCGCCCTGTTCTTCCAGCTTGCCACCTGGCACACCATCAACTTCGCCTATACGCGGCAGGCCTTCGCCGACTTCCAGGCCATCTACCGGGACGCGGCGGCCCGCCAGGAGCTTGACCGCCTGGCCCGCCTGATCGGCCAGCGTGAGGGCCACTGGCTGGCCCTGCAGGTCGAACAAGCCAAGATCGACCTGTCCGCCGCCAGTACGGCCCACATGGCGCTGGACCGCCTGGAACCTGGACTCGCCCACGAGATCAGCCGCGAGGCCTTCACACTCGCCACCCGCAGCCTGGTCGAGCGCGTCGCCGCCACCGTCGGCAAGCTGCTCGACGAGGCCGGCGTGGACCGCGATCGGGTGGACACCCTCTATTTCACCGGCGGCGCCAGCGGCGTGCCGCAACTTCGCGAGCGCATCGCCGCCGAACTGCCCAACGCCCGTGCGGTGGAGGGCGATCTGTTCGGCAGCATCGGTGCCGGCCTGGCCGTAGAGGCGGCGCGCCGCTACGGCTGACAAAAAAAGGGGCCGTCCTGAGACGACCCCGCTCCCTCGACAGGAACCCGCTTTTCGAGCGGATCTCCCTCCCCATCGAACGAAAACCAACTGTGACCGCGCCCGGCCGGGAGAGCCTGGGCGCAGCGTTGAATGGCTTACTCGAACTCGATGATGACTTCGTCCACCGACAGGCTTGCACCGGCTGCGGCGGAGATCTTCTTGACCTTGCAGTCCTGCTCGGCCTTCAGGATGTTCTCCATCTTCATCGCTTCAATGACCGCCAGCTTCTCGCCGGCCTTCACTTCCTGGCCGACCTGCACGGAGACTTCGCGCAGCAGGCCCGGCATCGGGGACAGCAGGAACTTGGACAGGTCGGGCGGCAGCTTCTCGGGCATCAGCGCCAGCAGTTCGGCGGCACGGGCGCTCATGACCATGAAGTCGGCGCGGGTGCCCCAGTGGAACAGGCTGTACTTGATCTTGTGGCGCTCGACCTGGAGGGTGAACTCCTCGCCGTTGCAGGTGCCGTTGAACAGGGACTCACCGAGCCTCCAGTCGGACTTGATCTCGTAGCTCTCGCCCTTGTATTCCACGTGGTAGCCGCCGTCGATCGGACGGGCGACGACCGGGTGATGCTCGTTGCCTTCCTTGTTCAGGCGGATGACCATCCAGTGGTCGTCCACGATGCGCTCATGGCCCTGCAGCTGGCCGGTGATCGACGCGGAACGGTCGGTGAAGGCACGGTAGACGTAGGCCGCGACGGAGACCAGCAGGGCCGGATCGTCGTGGGGCACCATCGAGGCGTCGAAGCCCGTCGGGTAGTGCTTGGGGATGAAGCCGGTGTCGAAGATGCCGGAATGGAAAACCGGATGCTGCATCAGCGCGGCCTGGAACGGGATGTTCGAGGAGATGCCGCGAATGACGAAGCCGTTCAGCGCGTCACGCATGCGGGAAATCGCCTGCTCGCGGGTAGCGCCGTGCACGATCAGCTTGGCGATCATCGAGTCGTAGTACATCGAGATCTCGCCGCCGTCGTACACACCGGTGTCGACGCGCACCTGGCCGGCCACTTCCTTCGGCGGCTGGAACTTGACCAGGCGACCGGTGGACGGCAGGAAACCGCGGAACGGGTCTTCGGCGTTGATACGGCATTCCATCGCCCAGCCGTTGATCTGCACGTCGGCCTGGGTCAGCGGCAGCTTCTCGCCGTAGGCGACGCGGATCATCTGCTCGACCAGATCGAGGCCGGTGATCAGCTCGGTGACCGGGTGTTCCACCTGGAGACGGGTGTTCATCTCGAGGAAGTAGAACTCCTTGGTCGCGCCGGACACGACGAACTCGACGGTACCGGCGGATTCATAGTTCACCGCACGGGCCAGGGCCACGGCCTGCTCGCCCATGGCCTTACGCATTTCGGGATCGACGAAGGGGCTCGGCGCCTCCTCGATGACCTTCTGGTGACGACGCTGAATCGAGCAGTCGCGCTCGTTCAGGTACACGTAGTTGCCGTGGCTGTCGCCGAGCACCTGGATTTCGATGTGGCGCGGCTCGAGCACGTACTTCTCGATAAAGACGCGGTCATCACCGAAGGAGTTGCGCGCTTCGTTGACGCAGGAAGAGAAACCTTCATGCGCTTCGGCGTCGTTGTACGCAACACGCAAGCCCTTGCCGCCGCCGCCGGCGGAGGCCTTGATCATCACCGGGTAGCCGATCTTCTTGGCGATTTCCACGGCGGCGTCGGGGCCGTCGATGGCGTCGTTGTAGCCAGGGATGGTGTTGACCTTGGCTTCGATGGCCAGCTTCTTGGACTCGATCTTGTCCCCCATCTTGGCGATGGAGTAGTGCTTCGGACCGATGAACTTGATGCCTTCTTCTTCCAGGCGACGGGAGAACTCGGCGTTCTCGGACAGGAAGCCGTAGCCAGGGTGGACCGCCTCGGCGCCGGTCTGCTTGCAGGCGGCGATGATCTTGTCGGCGACCAGGTAGGATTCCTTGGAAGCCGCCGGTCCGATGCACACGGCCTCGTCGGCCAGGTCCACGAACAGGGCGTCCTTGTCGGCCTCGGAATAGACGGCGACGGTCTTGATGCCCATCTTGCGGGCAGTCTTGATGACGCGGCAGGCGATTTCGCCGCGGTTTGCAATCAGGATCTTGGTAAACATGTCTTGGGCGTCCTCGGCGATCACAGCGGAATGTTGCCGTGCTTGCGCCACGGGTTATCGAGCTGCTTGTCCTTCAGCATCGCCAGCGAGCGGGCGATCCGCTTGCGGGTGGCATGCGGCATGATGACGTCGTCGATAAAACCGCGGGCGCTGGCCACGAACGGGTTGGCAAACTTTTCCTTGTACTCGGCTTCGCGCTCGGCGAGCTTGGCCGGGTCGTTCTTTTCTTCGCGGAAGATGATCTCCACGGCACCCTTCGGGCCCATCACCGCGATTTCGGCGGACGGCCAGGCGAGGTTCACGTCGCCGCGCAGGTGCTTGGAGGACATCACGTCATACGCACCGCCGTAAGCCTTGCGGGTGATCACGGTGACCTTCGGTACGGTACATTCAGCATAGGCGTAGAGCAGCTTGGCGCCGTGCTTGATGATGCCGCCGTACTCCTGGGCGGTACCCGGCATGAAGCCCGGCACGTCCACGAAGGTGACGACCGGAATGTTGAAGGCGTCGCAGAAACGGACAAAACGGGCGGCCTTGATGGCGCTCTTGATGTCGAGACAACCGGCCAGCACCAGCGGCTGGTTGGCGACGATGCCCACCGGGCTGCCGTCGATGCGGCCGAAACCGATGATGATGTTCTTGGCGTAGTCGGGCTGCAGCTCGAAGAAGTCGCTGTCGTCGACAACCTTGACGATCAGCTCCTTCATGTCATACGGCTTGTTGGCGTTGTCCGGCACCAGGGTGTCGAGGGAGTAGTCGTAACGGGCGACCGGATCGTTGGTCGGCGTGACAGGGGGCAGCTCCCGGTTGTTGGCCGGCAGGAAGTTCATGAAGCGGCGCAGCATGGACAGCGCCTCGACATCGTTCTCGAAGGCCAGGTCGGCCACGCCGGACTTGCTGGTGTGGGTGATCGCACCGCCCAGTTCCTCGGCGGTGACGTCTTCGTGGGTCACGGTCTTCACGACTTCCGGACCGGTCACGAACATGTAGGACGAGTCCTTCACCATGAAGATGAAGTCGGTCATCGACGGGGAGTACACCGCACCACCGGCACAGGGGCCCATGATCATGGAGATCTGCGGCACGACGCCGGAGGCCATCACGTTGCGCTGGAACACGTCGGCATAGCCACCGAGGGAGGCCACGCCTTCCTGGATACGGGCGCCGCCCGAGTCGTTGAGGCCGATCACCGGGGCACCGACCTTCATGGCCTGGTCCATCACCTTGCAGATCTTCTCCGCGTGGGTTTCGGACAGGGAGCCACCGAACACGGTGAAGTCCTGGGAGAACACGAAGACCAAGCGGCCATTGATGGTGCCGTAGCCGACGACCACACCGTCACCAGGGGTCTTTTCGGCTTCGTTCATGCCGAAGTCGACGCAACGGTGCTCCTTGAACATATCCCATTCCTCGAAGGAATCCGGGTCGAGCAACAGCTCGATACGTTCGCGGGCCGTCAGCTTGCCCTTCTTGTGCTGGCTGTCGATACGCTTCTGGCCGCCACCCAGGCGGGCCGCTTCGCGCTTCTTTTCCAGCTGGTGGATGATGTCGTGCATTTACAGCCTCCAGTCAAAAATCGGGATTTGTTTGTTTCAGCCCAGATAGCCCAGCAGCCGCTGCGCGGCCGCCGAAGGCGTCGTCTGGCCGGCCTCGACGGCCGCTTGTAAACCGGGCAGGTCCTGTTGCACCCGGGCGTGACTTGCGAACCGGGCCCGCAGGCCCTGGTCGATGAGTTCCCACATCCACGCGCGAGCCTGTTGGCAACGGCGGGCCTCGAACTCCCCGCTCCGTTTCATGGCGGAACGGTAATCGTTGATGGTATTCCAGAATTCGGCGATCCCCTGCTTCTGCAATGCAGAAAGCATCAGCACCGGCGGCGTCCAGTTGGGCGACGCATGGCGCAGCATGCCCAGTGCGCTCTTGATCTGTCCGCGTGCCACGTTGGCAGCCTGCGGGTTGATGTCGGCCTTGTTGATGACGATCAGATCGGCGATCTCCATGATCCCCTTCTTGATCGCCTGCAGGTCGTCGCCGGCGTTGGGCAGTTGCAGCAGACAGAAGATGTCGGTCATGCCTGCGACCGCGGTCTCGGATTGGCCGACGCCGACCGTCTCGATGATGATCACGTCGAAGCCGGCGGCCTCGCAGACCAGCATCGCCTCGCGGGTCTTCTCGGCGACACCGCCGAGGCTGCCGGCCGACGGACTCGGGCGGATGAAGGCCTCGGTGCGCTGGGACAGCAGCTCCATGCGGGTCTTGTCGCCAAGAATGGAACCGCCGGTGACGCTGGACGACGGGTCCACCGCCAATACCGCCACCTTGTGGCCCTGCTCGATGAGATACAGGCCGAGGGCCTCGATGAAGGTGGACTTGCCGACGCCGGGCACGCCGGAGATGCCGACGCGCATCGACTTGCCGGTGTGCGGCAGCAAGCCTTCCAGCACGTTGCGGGCACGTTGCTTGTGGTCCGCGCGCTGGGACTCGATCAGCGTGATCGTCTTGGCCAGCGGGCGCAGCTGGTGCTTGAGGACGCCATCGACCAGGGCCTGGTCGGCAGCATCCCGTTGCGGAAGATCGGCGGGCATGTTCATGGGCTCGATAATGACCTGTGCGCCGGCCAAGGCCGGCGCACTTGCGGACTTCGGTCGCGGATCAGGCCTTGCGGGCGGCGCGGATCTGCTTCAGCACTTCACGGGCGGCGGTCGGGATCGGGGTACCCGGCCCGAAGATGCCGGCCGCACCTGCCTGGTACAGCGCGTCGTAGTCCTGGGCCGGGATCACGCCACCCACGAAGGTGATGATGTCGTCGGCACCCTGCGCCTTGAGGGCCTTGATGACGGCCGGCACGAGGGTCTTGTGGCCGGCGGCGAGGCTGGAACAGCCCACTGCATGCACGTCGTTCTCGATAGCGTGGCGGGCGGCTTCTTCCGGAGTCTGGAAGAGCGGCCCGATGTCGATGTCGAAGCCCAGGTCGGCAAAGGCGGAGGCCACCACCTTGGCGCCACGGTCGTGACCGTCCTGGCCAAGTTTGGCGATCATGATGCGCGGACGGCGGCCTTCCTCGGCGACGAAGGCTTCAATGTCGGCCTTCAGGGCCTGCCAGTCTTCGTTGCCTTCGACCACCGAGTTGTAGATGCCGGTGACGGCCTGCGGGTTGGCGCGGTAACGGCCGAAGACCACTTCCAGCGCGTCGGACACTTCGCCGACGGTGGCGCGCAGACGGATCGCCTTGACGGTCAGGTCGAGCAGGTTGCCTTCGCCGCTCTTGGCGGATTCGGTCAGCGCGGCCAGCGCGGCATCGACGGCGGCCTGATCGCGGGTGGCACGGATGCGCGCCAGGCGCTCGATCTGGGCTTCACGCACGACATGGTTATCGATGTCGAGAATGTCGATCGGGTCTTCCTTGGCCAGCTTGTACTTGTTGACGCCGACGATGACGTCCTTGCCGGAGTCGATGCGGGCCTGCTTCTCGGCGGCGCACTCCTCGACCTTCATCTTGGCCCAGCCGGACTCGACGGCCTTGGTCATGCCGCCCATCGCCTCGATCTCCTCGATCAGGGCCCAGGCCTTGTCGGCCATGTCCTGGGTCAGCTTTTCCATCATGTAGGAGCCGGCCCACGGATCGACGACGCTGGTGATGTGGGTTTCTTCCTGGATGATGATCTGCGTATTGCGGGCGATACGCGCCGAGAACTCGGTCGGCAGCGCGATGGCCTCGTCGAGCGCGTTGGTGTGCAGGGACTGGGTGCCACCGAACACTGCCGCCATCGCCTCAATGGTGGTGCGCACGACGTTGTTGTACGGATCCTGCTCGGTGAGCGACCAGCCGGAAGTCTGGCTGTGGGTCCGCAGCATCATGGACTTCTGGCTCTTCGGCTCGAACTGCTTCATTAGACGCCACCACAGCATGCGCGCGGCGCGCATCTTGGCGATCTCGAGGTAGAAATTCATGCCCACCGCCCAGAAGAAGGACAGGCGGCCAGCGAAGGTGTCCACGTCCATGCCCGACTTGATGCCGGTGCGCACGTACTCGACGCCGTCGGCGAGCGTGAAGGCCAGCTCGATGGCCTGGTTCGCGCCCGCTTCCTGGATGTGGTAGCCCGAGATCGAGATGCTGTTGAACTTGGGCATGTTGGCCGACGTGTACTGGAAGATGTCGGCGATGATCTTCATCGACGGCGTCGGCGGGTAGATATAGGTGTTGCGGACCATGAACTCCTTGAGGATGTCGTTCTGGATGGTCCCGGACAGCTTGTCCTGCGAGACGCCCTGCTCCTCGGCGGCGACGATGTAGCCGGCCAGGATAGGCAGTACGGCGCCGTTCATGGTCATGGAGACGGAGATCTTGTCGAGGGGGATCTCGTTGAAGAGGATCTTCATGTCCTCGACGGAGTCGATCGCCACGCCGGCCTTGCCGACGTCACCGACCACGCGGGGATTGTCGGAGTCGTAGCCGCGGTGGGTGGCCAGGTCGAAGGCCACCGACACGCCTTGGCCGCCGGCGGCCAGGGCCTTGCGGTAGAAGGCGTTGGAGGCCTCGGCCGTGGAGAAGCCGGCATATTGGCGGATGGTCCACGGACGGGCCGCGTACATGGTGGCCTGGGGGCCGCGCAGGAAGGGCTCGAAGCCAGGCAGGGTGTTGGTGTACTTGAGGCCTTCGAGGTCGGCTGCGGTATACAGCGGCTTGACCGTGATGCCTTCCGGCGTCACCCAGTTCAGCTTGGCGACATCGCCTTCAGGAGCCGATTTGGCGGCAGCCTTGCTCCAGGCGGCCAGATCAGGTTGCGGGAAGGTCGGTTCGGTGTTGTTCGCCATGGCTTTTCTACCCTCACGTGGCTGGGCTGTTTACTGCAACCCTTGATAATTAGTGACGTCAGTACCGGCCGTGACCCCTGGCCACGGCCGGCTGCCGTGTCCCGCGCAGGGAAGTTTTCTCCCTCCCTCTGTTTTTGTGGCCCGCCGGCCTTTCGGCGGCGGATCCGCACAAGGGTTACATCCTGCGCAGGAACTTGACTTGCTGTCTTGTAGATAATACTTTATCCATAATTATGGATGCAACCACTGCCGACAACGCTCTGACAAAACTTTCGACCGAACCCATGAATGCCGGCCGGATCGCCCCCCTCGCCCTGTACCAGGAAGTCGCGGAACGCCTGCGCCAGCGCATCTTCTCCCACGAACTGCCGCCCGGCACCTGGGTGGATGAGCAGGCGCTGGCAAGCCAGTATGGCATTTCGCGCACCCCGCTTCGTGAAGCTTTGAAGGTGCTCGCCGCCGAAGGCCTGGTGACCCTCAAGCCGCGCCGCGGCTGCTACGTGACGGAGATTTCAGAGCGTGACCTGGACGAGATCTTCACCGTGTTGGCCCTGCTCGAGGGACAGTGCGCGGTCAACACTGTGCATAAGGCCAGCGAGGCCGACCTGAAGCGCCTGGCCGCGATCCACCAGGACCTCGAACGGGCCGCCGCCGCCAGCGACATCGACGGCTTCTTCGAGGCCAACCAGGCCTTCCATCAGGAAGTCCAGCTGATCGCCGACAACCGCTGGCTGACCCAGGCCATCACCGACCTGCGCAAGGTCATCAAGCTGTCGCGCCATCACTCCCTGTTCATAGAAGGCCGGCTGGAACAGTCTCTCGCCGAGCACCGGGCCATCCTCGATGCCCTTGATCAGCGCGATGTGACGGCCACCGAACTGGCGATGCGCGACCATATCTCCAGCGGCCGCGCAGCCCTCGCCAAGCTCGCCCACCGGGACAAATCGGCCTGAGCATCTCACCGGGGCAAACCTCACCGCAGGGCCGAGTGGATTCGCCCCAACAATGAAAAACCCCCGACCGGGCGAGCCCGAGCGGGGGTTTTTCGTTTCAGCCCGGCGCCCCGCAGGGCGCAGCGGCATCAGTGGGCGCTGGCTTCAGCGGCACCGAAGCCGGTCTGGGCACGCACGTACTGGTCGTCGAACTGCGCGCGTTCGGCCTGGGCCTCGGCGCTGTTGTCGAGCTTGGAGATGATGATCGTCACCAGGAAGGCCAGCGGCATCGAGAACAGGGCCGGCTGGTCGTACGGGAACAAGGCCTGGGCGTTGCCCAGCACGGTGACCCACACGGACTTGGACAGCAGCACGAACAGCACCGCAGCCACCAGGCCGGAGTAGCCGCCGACCACTGCGCCACGGGTGGTCAGGCCCTTCCAGTACATGGAGAGGATCAGCACCGGGAAGTTGGCGGACGCGGCGATGCCGAAGGCCAGCGCAACCATGAAAGCCACGTTCATCTTCTCGAAGGCGATGCCGAGGATGATCGCCACGATGCCCAGGCCGATCGAGGACAGCTTGGAAACGCGCAGTTCCTCGGTCTCGGTGGCCTTGCCCTTGCGGAGCACGCGGGCGTAGATGTCATGGGAGATCGATGCCGCGCCGGCCAGTGCCAGGCCGGACACCACCGCCAGAATGGTAGCGAAGGCCACCGCCGACAGGAAGCCGAGCAGCAGGTTGCCGCCCACCGCCTTGGCCAGGTGCATGGCGACCATGTTGCCACCACCGATGATCTTGCCGCCGATGTTGCCGCCTTCGAAGAACTCGGGGTTCTGGCCCACGATGATGATCGCCGCGAAGCCCATCAGCAGGATCACGTTGAAGAAGTACGCCACGAAGCCGGACGCGTAGAGCACCGACTTGCGGGCTTCCTTTGCGTTGGTCACGGTGAAGAAGCGCATCAGAATGTGCGGCAGGCCTGCGGTACCGAACATCAGGCCAAGGCCCAGGGACAGCGCGGTGACCGGATCCGGCAGCAGGGAGCCGGGGAACAGGATCTTCTCGCCCAGACTATGCACCGAGATGGCCTTGGTCATCAGGTTCTCGAAGCTGAAACCGAACTGGGACATGGCAAGGATCATCACCAGCGTGCCGCCAGCCAGCAGCATGCAGGCCTTGATGATCTGCACCCAGGTGGTGGCGACCATGCCGCCGAAGGTCACATAGACCATCATCAGCGCGCCGACGACGAACAGCGCAATGGTGTAGTCGAGGCCGAACAGCAGCTTGATCAACTGGCCGGCGCCGACCATCTGGGCCACCAGGTAGAAACACACCACGGTCAGCGAGGACACCGCCGCCATCGTCCGCACCTTGCTCTGGTTGAGGCGGTAGGAGGTGATGTCGGCAAAGGTGAACTTGCCCAGATTGCGCAGGCGCTCGGCCATCAGGAACAGGATGATGGGCCAGCCGGCAAAGAAGGCGATCATGTAGATGTAGCCATCGACGCCCTTCGCATACACCATCGCGGTGAGACCCAGCAGGGTTGCTGCCGACATGTAGTCGCCGGCGATCGCCAGGCCGTTCTGGAAACCGGTGATGCCGCCACCGGCGGTGTAGAAGTCGGCCGCCGACTTGGTGCGCCCGGCGGCCCACTTAGTGATGCCGAGGGTCATACCGACGAAGACCACGAACATGCCGATGGCGTGCAAGTTGAGGGGTTGCTTCTCGGTGGCGGAAATCGCGTCACCGGCGAAGGCCAGGGCCGGCGCCAGCAGGCCCAGCAACAATACATTCAGACGGGCCAGCATCACTTCACCTCCTTGGATGCGTCGCGGACGATTTCGGAGGTGATGTCATCGAACTCACCGTTCGCGCGCTTTACGTAAACGGCAGTCAACACCCAGAAAAAAATGAACATGAACAGTTCGGCGGCAATGCCGACCGTCACGTAGGAGCCCTCGGACAGGCGCTGGCCGATCACTTTGGGCGTGAAGGCCACGACCATGAAGAAGCCGTAGAAGATCGTCAGTACGATCACCGACAGCAGCGTGGCAAAACCCTGGCGCTTCGAGACCAGCTCGGCGAAGCGCGGGTTGCTCCGGATACGTGCGTAGACCGCACGTTGAGACGATGTGCTCGACATGAATTCCCTCCCTAGAGAACGTCAGTGGATGCGGCGCGATCTGCCTGTTGGATTTGTAATGCGGCGATCGGATGGCTTTTTTTAGTGTGGTGCGTCCCGGTGGACGAAGCCGCGCCATTACTTCGCCCGATGGGATGATATAACATCTATATGACTCCATACCATAACGTACGGCGGGTTTCTTGCGCAGCGTAACACCGCCACCACTCCCCACTACGGAAATCCCTATGCCCGGTGAAATCCTCTTCAGCCAGGAGGGCGGTATCGCCACTCTGATCCTCTCCAATCCCGACAAGCTCAATGCCGTCGATGCCGGCATGTGGCGCGACCTGTATGCCCGCATGACGGCAGTCAATGCGGATCCCGACGTGCTTTGCGTAATCCTGCGTGGCAATGGTGAAAAGGCCTTCGCTGCGGGCGGCGACATAGAGGAATTCATTACCGTCCGCGCGACGGTGGACGACGCCCTGCACTACCACGAAGAACTGGTCGCCGCCGCCCTCGATGCGGTGCGCGCGTGCCCGGTGCCTACGGTGGCGATGATCCGCGGAGCCTGCGTCGGCGGCGGCCTGGAGATCGCCGGCTGCTGCGACATCCGCATCGCCGGCGAATCGAGCCGTTTCGGCGCGCCGATCAACAAGCTGGGTTTTTCGATGTATCCCGGTGAGATGGCTGGCCTGCTCGAACTGGTCGGCCCGGCGGTGCTGCTCGAGATCCTGCTCGAAGGCCGCATCCTCGGCGCCCGCGAAGCCCTGTCGAAGGGCCTGCTGACCCGCGTGGTGGATGATGAGGAGGTGGAGAAGGAAGCCCTCGCCACCGCCGAGCGCATCCTCAAGGGGGCGCCGTTGGTGGCGCGCTGGCACAAGCAGTGGGTACATCGTCTGATGCAGGGCCGGCCCCTCGACGATGCGGAAAAGCGTGCTGCCTTCGATTTCCTCGCCACCGAGGACTACCAAGAGGGGCTGGCCGCCTTCCTCGCCAAGCGCACGCCGGTTTTCAAGGGACGCTAAGCCCCCCGCTCAAGCGCCGCGGGCATCCGTTCCGCGGCGCTCGACTACCCTGCTCGGGAAACTTTCCTTGCACTTTGTCTGCCACGCGGGAGGCATAGGCGATTAACATATCGCCCTGCACTCCCCAGCAGATACTCCCCGCACGACCGCTCCGCGACCCATAAAGCCGTCCCCATGCTCCGGACGGCATGTCGCCATTGGTGGCGTGCGCCCGCACAAGGAAAAACAATGGCATATCTCTCGTGGTCTCCCGACCTGGACACCGGCATCCTGGAGATCGACAACCAGCACAAGCAGATCATGGATTTCATCAACCGCCTGCATGACGCGCGGCAGCACGCCGACCGCCTCGGCGTCATCGCGGTGGTGGACGACCTGGTGGAATACACCCTGTCCCACTTCGCCTTCGAAGAATGCCTGATGGAAGACGCCGGCTACGAGTTCGTGCGCGGCCACAAGAAGGTGCACGAACTGTTCGTGCGGCGTGTCGGCGGCTTCCACGAGCGCATGAAGAAGGGCGAGGACATCTCCCACGAACTGCACAGTCTGCTGCACCGCTGGCTGTTCAGTCACATCCGCCACGACGACCACGCCTACGTCGCTGCCGTGCGCCCACAAATGAAAGCCCTTGCCGAGGAAAAAACCCCTGAAGGCTGGTTCAGCCGCTCGCTGAAACGCTTTTTCGGCTGACCGACCTTCAGGCACGTGAGTCCGCCACAAAACGGGTAGATGTCCTGTCCGCTACCGCCCCCTCACGGGGGCGAATACCTTGCCTCACCCCGCCGCTGTACGCTCCTCAGCCCAGCACCGTGTGCAGCATCTTCAGCGACAGCAGCACCAGCAAGCCGGCAAAGATCTTCTTCAGCGTCGCCACCGGCAGGCGATGGGCCAGGCCGGCGCCGATCGGCGCGGTGAAGGTGGACACCAGGCTCACCAGCACCAACGCCGGCAGGTTCACGAAGCCCACCGTCCATTCGGGCAGGCCGGGAGCCCCCCAGCCATTGATCAGGTAGCCCAGCGCGCCGGCCAGCGCAATCGGCAGGCCGATGGCCGCCGAGGTGCCGATGGCGTTCTGCATCTTCACGTTGCACCAGGTCATGAAAGGCACCGACAGGGAGCCGCCACCGATCGCCACCAGAGCCGAGATACCGCCGATCACCCCACCGACCCCGGCCAGCCCGGCCGCACCGGGCAACTCCCGCGACGGCTTGGGTTTGACATTGAGGATCATCTGCACCGACACATAGGCCATGAAGCAGCCGAAGAAGATCGCCAGCGGCGCTGTCGCCACCCGCGACGCGATGAAGGTGCCGCCGAAGGTGCCAGCCAGCACGCCCGGGGTAATGCCCTTCACGATGTCCCAGCGCACGGCGCCATGAGCGTGGTGGGCACGCAGGCTGGAGATGGAGGTGATCACGATGGCCGCCATCGACGTGCCGAGGGCCACATGCACCAAATGCTCGCGCGCAAACCCCTGGGCTGCGAACAGCGTGGTCAGCATCGGCACCATGATGCCCCCGCCGCCCACGCCGAGCAGTCCTGCAAAAAATCCCACGCAGCCCCCCAGAAGCAGGTAAGCCGCCAGCCATTCGATACCCATGGTCAGCTTGTCGTATTCAGATCAGATCGGTTGCGCCGAGCAGTTGCCCGACGATGAAACGCCACTCGGTCGGCTCCACCGGCGTGATCGACAGCCGGTTGCCGCGGGCGAGGACGCGCATGTTCTCCAGTTCCGGGTGGCGGCGCAACTCGGGCAAACCCACAAGCCGCGTCTTGCGCACGAACTGCACGTCCACGTGCAGCCAGCGCGGCTGCTCCGGCGTTGCCTTGGGGTCGTAATAGCGGCTGGCCGGATCGAACTGGGTCGCATCCGGGTAGGCCGTGCTGGCCACCCTCGCGATGCCGGCGATTCCCGGCTCGGCACAGCCGGAATGGTAGAACAGCACCCCGTCGCCAATCTGCATGCCGTCGCGCATGAAATTGCGCGCTTGGTAGTTACGCACGCCATACCACGGCACGGTCTGGTCCGGGCGCTTCTGCAGGTCGTCGATGGACACGTCGTCCGGTTCGGACTTCATCAACCAGTAACGCATGATTCTTCACTCCACGAGCGGCGCCCGGCCGGGCGCAGAAGTCCGCATATTGCCCAGCCGACAGCCCCACGCCAAGCCGGAACGCCCCGCCCGCGGCGGGGGTGGGCCGGCGCCGGGCCCGGCAGCCCAGGCCGCCTGGGGTATCATCGGGGCCTGCCCGCACACTCCATCTTCCCGCCGATCCCCTGGAGCCCCCGCATGAACACCCCCGTCGAACGCCGCAAGAACCTCAGCCTGCGGGAGCTGGTCGACAAGGCCTACGTCCTCATCGAGCCTTTCTTCGATCCGGCCAACGCCTGGAACGGCCAGACCCTGGAACACCTCGCCTACCGCGTACTGCGCGAGCAGTTGCCGGGCATCCCGGCGCAGGACGCACAGATCATCGTCTCCGCCGCCACCCGCATCTACCGCAGCAAACACGGGCAGCAATGACGCGTCTGTACCCGCTGCTCTTCGTCGTGCTGTGGAGCACCGGCTTCATCGGTGCCAAGTACGGCCTGCCCTATGCCGAACCCCTCAGTTTCCTGTGCGCCCGCTACGGGCTGGTGATCCTGCTGATGGGACTGGTCGCCGTCGCCACCCACGCGCCGTGGCCGCGGGAGCCACGCCAGTGGCTGCACATCGGCGTCAGCGGGATGCTGGTCCATGCGGTCTATCTGGGCGGCGTATTCACCGCCATCCGCCACGGCCTGCCGGCCGGCATCACCGCGCTGGTGGTCGGCCTGCAGCCGCTGCTCACCGCCCTCGGTGCTGGCGCGCTGCTCGGCGAAAAGGTGATGCCGCGCCAGTGGGCAGGGCTGGCCCTGGGCTTCGGTGGCGTCGGGCTGGTAGTCGCCCACAAGGTGGCCGCTGCGGCCGGCACGCCCGAGCTGGCCGCCATGCTGCTGCCGGCCGTCGCCGCCCTCCTCGGCATCACCGCCGGCACCCTGTACCAGAAGCGCTTCTGCCCAGCCTTCGACTTGCGCACCGGCTCAGTGATCCAGTTCCTGCCCACCCTCGCCCTGTCGCTGCTGGTCGCCAGCCGGACCGAAACGATGGTCATCGACTGGAGCGCCCCCTTCGTCTTCGCGCTGCTGTGGCTGGTGCTGGTGTTGTCGGTCGGCGCGATCAGTCTGCTCAATCTGCTGATCCGCATCGGCAGCGCGGTGAACGTGGCCAGCCTGTTCTACCTGACCCCGCCCACCACCGCGCTGATCGCCTGGGCCGCCTTCGGCGAGACCCTCACCGGCCTGGCCCTGGCCGGCATGGGGCTGACGGTCTTCGGCGTGTGGCTGGCCCGCAAGTGAGGGGCCGGTGAAGATCAACGGCCCCTCCGCGTCAGCCAGCGTCGCGACGCGCATCCTCGGCATCGACCCAGGCCTGCGCAGCACCGGCTTCGGCCTCATCGACACCCTCGGCAGCCAGCTGCGCTACGTCGCCAGCGGCTGCATCAAGACCGGCGAAGGCAGCCTGCCGGAACGCCTGAAGATCATCCTCGACGGCATCCGCGAGGTGATCGCCACCTACCAGCCGGACCAGGCGGCGGTGGAGATCATCTTCGTCAACGTCAATCCCCAGTCCACGCTGCTCCTCGGCCAGGCCCGCGGCGCGGCAATCTGCGGCGCCGTATCGTGCGACCTGCCGGTGGCCGAATACACCGCGCTGCAGGTCAAACAGGCGGTCGTCGGCCACGGCAAGGCCGCCAAAGAGCAGGTCAGCCACATGGTGCAACGCCTGCTCACCCTCGAAGGCGCCCCGTCGTCGGACGCCGCCGACGCCCTCGCCTGTGCAATCTGTCACGCCCACGGCAGCCGCGGGCTGGCGGCAATCGCCGGCGTCGGCACCCGCAAGCGCGGCGGCCGCCTGACCGACTGAGCGTTCCGCGACGGCAGCGCACCACACCCTTCATTGCATGAAATCACTGGAGATCCGCATAAAGACATTGTGATTTTTGTCACACATGCCATAGTGAAGCGTACGACGGTTTCGCTTTTGGCATAGGGACGGCATAGATCGCCCCGCCTGAACGGGAGGAGGGACGCGACGATGATCGATGTTTCGCTCAAGTTCCTCGTTGACGAAGTGAACGCCTACCTGCAGCGGAGGCTCAACTCCGACTTCGGCAAGGTCGAGCTCGGCGCCCTGGTCGATGACAAGGGCAACTGGGTCGTCACCAAGGACAGCGTCCGCCTGACCCTCTTCCAGATCGAAGAAGAGCGCCACGCCCGCGCCCAGGTGCCTCAGCAAGTCATCGTGGACGGGCGCAGCGTAAGCCTGCCACCGCCGCTGGCAATCAACCTCGTCATCCTCTTCGCCGCCAGCTTCACCACCTATGGCGAGGGCCTGCGCCAGCTGTCCCTGCTGCTGACCTTCTTCCAGGCCCACCCGCTGTTCACCCCGGCCGACTACCCGGCGCTGCCGCCCGGCGTCGACCGGCTGGCCATCGAACTGGTCAATTACGGCCCCGAGCAAGCCAACCAGATGTGGACCTGCCTCGGCGCCAAGCACCTGCCGTCGGTGGTCTATCGCATCCGCATGCTGGTGCTGCAGGACCAGGAACCCGGCGCCACCGGCACGCCGATCCTCGACATCCACACCCACGCGGGCCTGAAATGAACAGCGCCTTCCGCCGTCTGTGGACGGTGGCCGTCAGCCATGATTTCCGCAGCGGCCCCTGCGACGATCTGGCCTTCGTGGTGCCGCCAGCCACCCGCGACGCACTGGCCGGCATGCACGCACTGGTACGCGAGCTAAACGGCGTGCTGCACGTGCTGATCGCCGTGGACGAGGACGGCAATCCGCTCGGCGACTGCGTCGGGCGGCGCCTGCTGTTCGGCCTCGCGCCGCGCAGCCCGAGCTTCACGCAATACACGCAACTGCCAGCCCTGCCGCCCGGCGAGACGCCGCTGTTTGCCAACGAGGCATCTGCCGACGCCCTCGACGCCGCGCCGCGCGGCGTCGAACTGGCCTGCCCGGCGCCGACCCTCGTGCCGCGCCTGGCCGCCCGTCCGCTGGATCTGACCCTCACCCGCCCGGACGGCACGCCGCTGACCGGCGCCCGCTTGGGCCCGGCCGACGCCGGCTGGGTCTTCCGTGGCGCAGACACAGGCGAATTCATCGTCAGCGAGAGCGCCGTCGGCGGACTCACCGCCAGCCGTCGCCTGCTCGTCGACGCCGGGCTCGCCGCCGATCCGCCGTGGGGTGTGCTGAGCCTCACCGCCAGCGCCGGCCACGTCGCCAACGGCCACGCCTTCACGCTGGCCTTCGCCGCCCGCAGCGCGCTGCTGCGCTACTACGTGGTGGTCAAGCCGGCCAGCGACGCGGACTTCGCCAGCATCCAGGTCGAAGACCATGGCGCCGCCGGCGACGCCCGCCCGCCGGTCGCCTTCACCCGCCTGCTGCCGCCCTTCGGCGGCGACCGGCTCGCCCCGGCCCTGCTCGACCCGGGCGGAACCCGCAGGATCGTGCTCTTCGAAGCCCAGACCCCGGTCGCCCGGCGCGCCGCAGGGCCCCACGGATTCGAGCTGCACCGCAACGGCGAGGTGCTCATCGGCAACCTGCCGCAACCCGGCGCCGAACGCAGTGACGCCCAGTTCATCGTCCACCTGAGATAAGAAACCTAGGAGAGGAGCGAAGCCGCCATGCCCACCTACCGCACGCCCGATGTGTACGTCGAAGAGATTTCGGTGTTCCCCCCCTCGGTCGCCGAGGTGGAAACCGCGGTGCCCGCCTTCGTCGGCTACACCGCCATGGCCGCCCGCATCACCGCCGGTGACCTGAAGAACGTGCCGACCCGCATCACCTCGCTGCTCGAATTCGAGACCCTGTTCGGCGGCGCGCCAGAGCTGGATCTCGACCACGTGGACCTGGACGCCGGCAACCGCTTCCTCAGCGCCACGCTGGCTGCCACCAACACCAAGTACCTTTACGACAGCCTGCGCCTGTTCTTCGACAACGGCGGCGGTCCGGCGTGGATCTGCTCGGTCGGCAAGCACACCGACGCAGTGGACAAGACCCAGCTGATCGCCGGCCTGGCGCGCATCGCGACGGTGGATGAGCCGACCATCCTGCTCTTCCCCGACGCCGCCGGCCTCGGTGCCGACGACCTGGCCGCGGTGCAGATGGCGGCCCTCAACCAGTGCGGCAAGCTCGGCGACCGGGTCTCCGTGCTCGACACCCGCCTCGCCACCGACAAGACCGGCCACACCGCCGTAGTAGACGAGTTGCGCAACCGCATCGGCATCAACAGCCTCAAGTACGGCGCCGCCTACGCCCCGTGGCTGCAGCTCAACTACCCGAAGAACGTGGGCTACGCCGACATCAAGAGCAAGCTGAAGAAAGGCGGCGTGGCGGTGATGCTGAACGCCCTCACCGGCGACGCTGGCGTGCTGGCGCTGCTGCAAGGCCTCGACCAGGCCCTGGCCGACCTGGCCGGCCTGCCGGCCCGCCGCGCCACCGTCAGCGGCGGCACCGACAAGGCCATCTCGGACACCTTCGGCGCCACCCTGCTGGCCTACCTGGGCACGCCGGACGCCGCCCACATGCAGGACCTGTTCGCCTTCGTCTACAAGATCGCCCCGTTGGTGGACGGCATGGCCAGCGGCGCCGGCGCCTTCACCCACGCGGGCCTCAAGGGCGACGCCGGGCGGGCCATCACCCACAGCTTCATCCCGGCGATGAGCGAGCTGATCGCCCTCGAACGGGAACTCGACGGCAAGCTCACCGCCGCCTATGTTGCCCAGTACTCTGCCATCGGCGCCCTCACCACCGCCGGCTGGGCGACCCTGTTCGGCGCCGACGCGCCGGCCGCTTCCACCACCGCAATCAGTGCTGCTGCCGACGACGTCGGCCGCCTGGCCGCGGCACAGGCGGCGATCCAGCGCATCTTTGGCACCCTGTCGTCGGCGCTGGCCAACCTCGACGACGCGGCCGCCGCCTACGCTGCCAACACCGAGGCCAACCTGCTCGACAGCTTCGCCACCTACCGGGACATCGTGCGCGGCGTGAACAACACCCTCACGGCATGTCCGCCGTCCGGCGCCGTCGCCGGCATCTACGCGCTGGTGGACAACCAGCGCGGGGTCTGGAAAGCCCCGGCCAACGTCAGCCTGACCGGCGTCATCGCGCCCACCTACGCGCTGGACAGCGACGACACCGACAACCTCAACGTGGACGCCACCGCCGGCAAGTCGGTGAATGCGATCCGCAGCTTCGTCGGCAAGGGCACCCTGATCTGGGGCGCCCGCACGCTGGCCGGCAACGACAACGAATGGCGCTACATCTCGGTACGGCGCTTCTTCAACATGGTCGAGGAATCGGTGAAGAAATCCACCTACTGGGCGGTTTTCGAGCCCAACGACGCCAACACCTGGGTCAAGGTGCGCGGCATGATCGAGAGCTACCTCACGCAGAAGTGGCGCGAAGGCGCGCTGGCCGGCTCGACGACCAAGGACGCCTTCTTCGTGCGCTGCGGACTCGGCACCACGATGAGCAGCCAGGACATCCTGGAGGGCCGCATGTACGTGGAAATCGGCATGGCAGTGGTCCGTCCGGCCGAATTCATCATCCTGAAGTTCTACCACAAGCTCCAGACGTCCTGACCGGCACCGCCGGGGCCACGCCCGCCTGAGACGTCCCCCGGCCCGCCCGCATCCCGCCACCGAATGCGAAAGGAACCGACATGCCTGCCCAGTATCCCCTGCCCGTCTTCCACTTCACCGTCCAGTGGGGCGGCACCCGCATCGGCTTCTCCGAGGTCACCGGCCTGACCCAGGAAAACCAGGCCATCGAATACCGCGACGGCTCCTTCCCCGAGTACTCGTCGATCAAGATGCCGGGGCTGCGCAAGTTCAGCAACGTCACCCTCAAACGCGGCATCGTCAAGTCGGACAACGACTTCTTCAAGTGGCTGTCGACGATCAAGCTCAACACCGTCGAGCGCCGCGATCTCACCGTCAGCCTGCTCAACGAGAGCCACGAGCCGGTGATGGTGTGGAAGGTGCACAACGCCTTCCCGGTCAAGGTCGAGGGGCCGCAGCTGAAGGCCAGCGCCAACGAGGTGGCCATCGAGTCCATCGAGCTGGCCCACGAAGGCCTCGAGCTGCAGAACGAGTAGCCGCCGCGCCCGCCATCCTGAGGCCCCGCCATGTACACGCCCCCCGTCGGATTTCACTTCAAGGTGGAAGTCCTCGGCCTCGATCGCGCCGTCGATGACGACGTGCGCTTCACCGACGTGGGTGGCCTGTCGCTGGAGGTGGCCACCGAGGAGGTGCCGGAAGGCGGCGAGAACCGCTACATCCAGCGCTACCCGGTGCGCAGCAAGTACCCCGACCTGGTCCTCAAGCGTGGCTTGCTGAAGGACTCGGCGATCTGGGAGTGGATCCGCGACGGCATCGAAAACCTCGACATCAAGCCCAAGAACGTGGACGTCAAGCTGCTCAACGACAAGCACGAGCCCCTCGTCACCTGGCACCTGGTCGGCGCCTGGCCGGTGAAGTGGGCGGTCAGCGATCTGTCCGCCAGCGCCAACGCCATCGTCGTCGAGAGCCTGCAGCTGGCCTACCAGTACTTCACCGTGGACAAGTCCTGAAACGGAGTCCGTCATGCCCATCATCATCGATGAAGTGGTGATCTCGGTGGAAGTCGGCAACGCCGACTCCGGCGGCGCGGCCAGCCCGCCGCCGGCACAGCTCGACAAGCAGGCCCTGATCGCCGAATGCGTCGCCCAGGTGCTGGAGATCCTGCGCCAGCAACAGGAGCCCTGAGCCATGCCCGAACGCGGACAGCTCGAGCGCCTGCGCATCGACGCCTACACCAAGCCCGATTACAGCGGCGCCGCCATCGGCAGCTTCGAGGCTTTTGTGAACCCGGCCGAGATCACCCTCGCCTACGAGATGGAGTACGACAGCGGCCAGGGCAGCGGCACCACCGGCAGCCGCATGGACTTCAAGAAGGTCAAGCCGGGCGACCTCAACCTGGTGTTCTTCCTCGACGGCACCGGCGCCAACGGGCGGCCTCTCGACGTGCAGCAGAAGGTCGAGTCCTTCCAGACCGTCACCGGCTACAACGGCGACATCCACCGCCCCAACTACCTCAAGGTGATGTGGGGGCGCATCCAGGTGAGGCGCTGCGTCCTCAAGAGCGCCTCCATCGTCTACAAGCTCTTCAAGCCGAGCGGCGTGCCGCTGCGGGCGGTGATCACCGCCGTCTTCACCGACAACTCGGACGACCAGACCCGCGTCGCGCTGGCCCAGGACGCCTCGCCCGACCTGACCCACGTGCGCATCGTGCACGCCGGCGAAACCCTTGCCGCGCTGTGCACCGCCATCTACGGCGACCCGCGCTACGCCCCCGGCGTGGCGCGGGCCAACGGGCTGGACGGCTTCCGCCAGCTGCCGGCCGGCACGCGCGTGGTCTTCCCGCCCCTGGAGAAGTGAAATTTCCCCCGCCCGCACCCTCCCCATTGCCGCGGAACACCGGGAGTTCACCATCAAGGTGGGCGGCAGCCCCGTGCCCCGCAGCCACCAGCTGCTGTCGGTGAGCGTGGTGAACACCGCCAACCACATCGCCTTCTCGCGCCTCGCCTACCAGGACGGCAGCGCCTCCGGCAGCGACTTCCCGCTCAGCAACGACGCGCTGTTCGCCCCCGGCGCCGAGGTCGAGGTGCTGGCCGGCGCCGGCAACCAGCCCGACCTGCTGTTCAAGGGCCTGGTGGTGCGCCAGCGCCTCAAGGTGCGCGAGGGCTCGCCGCCACAGCTGCTCGTCGAATGCCGCCACGCGGCGACCAAGATGAGCCTCAAGCGCCACGGCGCCACCTACCTGGACATGACGGACGGCGACGTGATCGGCCAGCTGTGCTCCGATGCCGGCATCAACATGACCGCCGCCAGCACCACCGTCAGCCACAAGCACCTGGTCCAGTACGACTGCACCGACTGGGACTTCCTCGTCACCCGCGCCCAGGCCAACGGCCAGCTGGTGCTGACCCGCGGCGCCGACCTGGAAACCCGCGCCCCCGACGCCAGCGCCGCCACCGTGGCCAGCCTCAACTACGGCGCCACGCTGCTCGAATTCGACGCCGAGGTGGACGCCCGCCAGCAGACCCAAGCGGTCAAGACGCTGACGTGGAGCGCCGCCGACCAGGCCGTCCACACCCTCGACGCCAGCCCGCCGTCCTTCAGCGGCCCCGGCGACCTGAAGCCCGACGACCTCGCCTCGGCGATGGGCGTGGACACCCTCGAACTGCGCCACGCCATGCTGCCCGACGCCGAGGCCACCGCCGCCGCCGACGCCTGCTTCGCCCGCGCCCGCCTCGACCAGGTCAGCGGCCGCGCGATGTGCATCGGCCTCGGCCAGGTGCAGCCCGGCGACGTGGTCGAGCTGGCCGGCGTCGGCCAGCACTTCAGCGGCAAGGTGCTGGTCACGGGCGTGCGCCACGAGATGGACACCGTGCAGGGCTGGCGCACCCACCTACAGTTCGGCGGCGTGCCGGAAGACCCGGCCCGTCGGGAACGCCTTGAGGCGCGCCGCAGCACCAGCCTGCTGGCGCCGGCCCACGGCCTGCAGATCGGCGTCGTCACCGACAACGAGGACCCGGAAAACGAGTTCCGCGTGCGCGTGCGCCTGCCCCTCGTCGATCCGGCCAGCGACGGCGTATGGGCGCGGGTCGCCGCCGGCGACGCGGGCGACCAGCGCGGCGTGATGATCCGCCCGGAGATCGGCGACGAGGTAGTGGTCGGCTTCCTCGACGACGACCCTCGCGCCGCGGTGATCCTCGGCATGCTCCACAGCAGCGCCAAGGCCGCGCCGCTGACGCCGAGCAACGACAACCACGAGAAGGTCTTCGTCAGCCGCAGCGGCATCAAGCTGCACATCAACGATGACAAGGTGGTGCTGACCATCACCACCCCCGCCGAGCAGCAGCTCATCTTCGACGACGACCAGGGCTCAGTGCTGCTGAAGGACAAGAACGGCAACAGCATCAAGCTCGACAGCGACGGCATCACCGTCGAGAGCGCCAAGGCCCTCAACATCAAGACCGGCACCGACACCAAGCTCGACGTCGGCGCGGCCGGCGAGATCAAGACCGCCGCGGCCCTCGACATCAAGGCCGGCGCCGCCCTCAAGCTGGAAGGCAGCGGCGGGCTGGAAGCCACCACGCCGGCCATCGCCAAGCTCAAGGGTTCGCTGGTGCAGATCAACTGAACGCACGCCCGAGGACACCATGCCCAATGCAGCCCGCGTCACCGATCTGAGCGTCCATGGCGGCACCATCACCGGCCCCGGCGTACCCACGGTGCTGATCGGCGGCCTGCCCGCCGCCGTGCTCGGCGACCTGCACAGCTGCGTGATCCCGCCGCCGCACCCGCCGGTCACCCCCTTCGTGGCCGGCAGCGCCACGGTGCTGATCGGCGGCAAGCCGGCCCTGCGGGTCGGCGACAGCTGCGGCTGCGGTGCGAGCCCGGCCATCGGCGAACCGACGGTGCAGATCGGCTGAGGAGCCCGCCATGAGCGACACGCCCTCCTTCCTCGGCCGCGGCTGGTCCTTCCCGCCGGCCTTCGCCAACGGCAGCGTGCGCATGACCGAAGACGAAGCCGACATCCAGGCCAGCCTGCACATCCTGTTCGGCACCGCGCCGGGCGAACGCTTCCTGCAGCCCAAGTACGGGCTGGACATGCACGAGCTGATGTTCGAGCCCCTCAGCACCACCGTCGCCAGCGTGCTGAAGGACCGCATCCTCACCACCGTGCTGGTCTACGAGCCACGCATCCGCGTGGACGCGCTGGACATCGACGACAGCCGGCTGATGGAAGGGGTGCTGACGATCCGCCTCGACTACTTGGTGCGTAGCACCAACTCGCGCTTCAACCTGGTCTTCCCGTTCTACCAGGGCGAGGCCAGCGAAGCGCTGCGCGCCGTCCGCCGGGGGTAAACGAGCATGGCCCGGCACGAGATCCTCGCCGCCCTCATCGCCGCCGCCGGCACCCGCCAGGCCGACCGCTTCGACCCGCATCTCGATCCGGCCTCGGCGCCGCTGGACGAGCGCGATGTGGGCGGCCTGCTGCGCGCCGCCGCCGCGCTGGCCGGCCATCTGAACTATTACGGCGCCGACCCGCAGCTGCCGTCCGGCAACTGGAGCGACTTCCTGCCGCAACAAGCGGCCGGCGAGGACGACCGCGCCTACCAGGCCCGCCTCGCCGCGCTGGCCGACGGCGACGACGGCACGCTGCCGCCGCACCTGGCCCTGCTGGTCGCGGCCTTCCAGATCGCCGCCCGCCCGCGTGCGCTGCTCAACGACTTCACCCGCAAGCACCTGGACTTCCAGATGCAGACGGTGCTCGGCTTCACGCCGCGCCCGCCGGTAGCCGACCACGTACATGTGCTGGTCGAACTTAAGAAGGGCGCCGCGCCGCTGGAGATCGGCCCCAACGCGCTGCTGGCGGCCGGCAAGGACTCCCGCCAGCAGCCGCTGTTCTACCGCCCGGTCCGCACTATGGTCGCCACCCAGGCGCGCATCGCCAGCCTGCGCTGCATCGCCCTCGGCGGCGACGGCCGGCTGCGCTTTGCGCCGGTGGCCGACTCCGCCAATGGCCTCGGCGCCAAGCTCGCCACCGACCCGCCCAGCTGGCACCCCTTCGGCGTGCGGCACAGCGACGAGCCTGCGCTGCCGGACGCACCGGTCGGCTTCGCCCTCGCCTCGGCGGTGCTGTGCCTCGCCGAAGGCAGCCGGCAGATCGACGTGAGCCTGGAGCTGGACGGCATCGATTCAAACCATAGCGGCGAGCAGCTCGCCGACGCCTTCGAGGCACGCCTGTCCGGCCCCAAGGGCTGGCTCGGCCCCTTCCCCATCGCCCGCGCCGACTCCACGCTGTCCGCCGGCAGCTGGACCTTCAGCCTGCGCCTCGACGCCACCCAGCCGGCCATCGTCGACGCCAGCCCGGCGGTCCATCAACAGGCCTTTCCAGCCGGGCTGCCGGTGCTGCAGCTGATGCTGAAGGAAGGCTCCGCAGCCTTCGGCCGCCTCGCCGGCCTCAATCTGCGCCGCGCCCGCGTCGGCGTGAAGGCGGACGGCCTGCGCGGCCTCGCCCTCGAAAGCGATTTCGGCCAACTCGACCCGAAGAAGGCCTTCCTGCCCTTCGGCCCGCAGCCCGGCGTCGGCACGCGCTTCTACGTCGGCTGCGCGGAAGCCCTCGGCAAGCGCCTGTCGGCCCTCAGCCTGCAGATCGGCTGGCAGGGCGCACCGACCACCCAGGCCGCGCTGAGCGCGCTGTACGCCAACTACTCAGGCCAGGGCAATCTGTCCAGCGGCGTATGGGCCCAGGCGGAATGGGCCGACGCCGGCGGCGCCCATCCAGCCGGGCGGGTCAGTCTGGCGCCGGCCACCGGTGGCCGCGCCACGCTGGACCTGAGCGCCAGCAGCCGCGCCGGCCTCCCCCGCCCCTACCGCTGGCTCACCGTCTACGAAGCCTTCGCCCGCGCCGGCAGCGCCTATGCCCGCCGCGAAGCCGGCTTCCTGCGCCTGCGCCGCGGCGTGACCTCCAACGCGCCGGCCGCAACCAGCCCACGGGCCGGCTTCATCACTCTGGCGCTCGACACCGATCTGCTCCACGCCGCGTGGCGCAGCGAGGCCGTCGCCGGCCTGCTCGCCAAGCCGCCCAAGCTCCTCGGCGAACCGTGGACGCCCAAGGCCCAGGAGATCAGCCTGTCCTACCAGGCCGACGCCGGGCCGAGCCGGGTGGACGACGACAGCGACACCAGCTTCGCCAACGCCGAAGTGGAGTTCTTCCATGTGGACGCCTTCGGCGTGTCCCGCGAGCACGCCTGGCTCAATGCCCGTCACCCGTGGCTGGCGGCCGGCGCGACGGGCACCATCCCGCTGCTGCCGCCTCACCGGGACGCCGGCGAGCTGCTCATCGGCCTGTCCGGCGTGGGCCCCGGCGACCCGCTGAACCTGCTGTTCCAGGTCGCCGAAGGCAGCGCCGATCCCCTCGCCAACGCCCAGCGCCTGAGCTGGGCGGTGCTCGCCGACAACGCCTGGCGCCCCCTCGCCACCGGCACCGAGCTCACCCTCGACACCAGCCGCGAGCTGCGCGCCAGCGGCCTCGTCAGCCTGGTGCTGCCCATCGATGCGACCACCGACAACACCCGCCTACCGGCCGGCCTGATCTGGCTGCGGGCCGCCATCACGGCACAGCCGGAAGCCGCCTGCCGCCTGGTCGGCGTGCATGCCAACGCCTTCGAGGCGGTCTTCGAGGATCGCGCCAACGCGGCCGACCACCTGGCCAGCGCGCTGCCGGCCGGCAGCATCACGCGCTTCGTCGCGCCGGCACCGGCGCTGAAGGCGGTCAGCCAGCCCTACGCATCCTTCGGCGGCGCGCAGCAGGAAGACGCCGCCGCGCTGGCCCGCCGCGCTGCCGAGCGCCTGCGCCACCGTAATCGGGCCGTCGCCCGCTGGGACTACGAACGCCTGGTGCTGCAGGCCTTCCCGGCCGTCGAGCGGATCAAGTGCATCCCCCACGCCAGCGACACCTCCTGGCTGGCCCCCGGCCACGTGCGCGTGGTGGTGGTGCCGGACCTGCGCAACCGCAACGCGGCGGATCCGCTGCAGCCACGGGTGGACCTGGACACCCTGGAACGGATCAAGGCCTTCCTGCTGGCCCGCTCGCCGATGGGGCTGGACGCCGCCACACTGGCCGTGCGCAACCCGGCCTACCGGGCCGTGCAGGTGGATTTCAAGGTCGCCATGCGCAGCGGTTACGCCTTCAGCTACTACCGCGCGCAAATCAACCAGGCCCTGCTGCAGGCGCTGTCGCCGTGGGCCTTCGATGCCGGCGCGGCCCTCGAATTCGGCGGCCGCGTGCTGCGCTCGGCGCTGGTGGATTTCGTCGAAGGCCTGCCGTGGGTGGATTACGTCACCGACTTCCGCCTGTGCTTCGCCGACCGCCCTGCCGAAGACCGGCCCGAGCTGGCTCCCGACGCGCCGGACATGATCCTCGTCTCCGCGCCCGACCACCTGATCGCCGAGGTGAGCTGATGGCCGCCCCCTTGTCCATACCGCCCACGCTGCCGCGCGCCCCCGAGCCCGCCGGCCGCAACGCCCAGGCCCTCTACGACGAGGGGCTGGCCCTGCTGCGCCGCCTCGCCGGCGCCACATGGACCGACCACAACCTGCACGACCCGGGCATCACCATCCTCGAACTGATCACCTGGGCCCAGTCCGAGCTGGGCTACCGGGCCGAGCTGCCGCTGGAAGACCTGCTGACCCCGCCGCCCGGCTCGCCGCTCGGCCTGGCCGACCGCTTCCACCGCGCCCGCCGCGTGCTGCCGACGCGGCCGCTGACGGCCCTCGACTGGCGCAAGCGCCTGATCGACCTGCCCGGCGTGAAGAACGCCTGGGTCATGCCCACCGACGCGCCGCCCTTGTACGCCGACCTGCTGCAGCGCCAGCTCGTCCGCACCGCGCCGGCCCACGGCCACTACCGGGAAGTGCGCATCAGCGGCCTGTACCGGGTCGCCATCGACTTCATGGACGCGGTGAACACCCAGGCCGAGCGCGAGCCGGTGCTGCGCGCGGTGCGCGCCACGCTGGAGGCCAATCGCAACCTGTGCGAGGACTTCATCGCCATCGAGCCGGTGCCGACCGAGCGTTTCGCGCTGTGCGCCGAGCTGGACCTGGAAGCCACCGCCGACGTCACCGAGGTCGCCGCCGGCCTGCTGTTCGCCGCCGCCCAGGCGATCGCCCCACCGGTGCCCAGCTACAGCCTGGCCCAGATGCGCAGCCGCCCGCTGGCCGATGGCCGCCCACGCGGCGTGGACGACATCTTCGACGGCCCGGCGCTGGAGGACGGCTTCATCGACGAGGCCGACCTGGCGGCCTCCGAGCTGCCCGCCGAGTTGCGCCTGTCCGACCTGATCGGCGTGCTGATGGACGTGCCCGGCGTCCGCGCGATCAGCGACATCGTCCTCAATCCCCTCGACGGCGACGGCAATCCGCTTCCGGTTCCCAACCGCTGGCGGGTGCCGGTCACGGCCGGCCACCTGCCGCGCCTGGCCATCGACACCGACGGCGAGACGCCGGCTGGCCGGCTGGTGTTCCGCAAGCGCGGCCTGCCGGTGGCCGGCTGGAACATCGCGCAGATGCCCACCGCGGTGCGCGACCGCCTCGACGCACTGCTCGAAGCCGCTCGCCAGGCTGTCGAAACACCCCGTGCCGAAGACCTGCCGGTGCCGGACGGGCGCTGGCGCGACCTCGCTGCCTACCGCTCTGTGCAGCTCGACTTCCCACCTCTCTACGGCCTGGGCCCAACCGGGCTGGCCGGCAACCCGGATGCCCAGCGCCAGGCCCAGGTGCTGCAGCTGAAGGCCTACCTCAGCTTCTTCGACCAGCAGATCGCCAACGACCTGGCCCAGCTCGCCCAGGCCGCCCGCCTGCTGTCGGTGGCGCCGGCCGAACTCACCGCCACGGCCGACCGCTTCGACGGCCTCCCCGACGACGCCCACGTGCTGGCCGCGCAGACGGTAGACAGCATCGTCGGCCACGATCAGGTCTACGCCGCCGACGTCACCCCGACCGTGCTCGCCAACCTGCAGGAGACGCCGGCCGAAGCTGCAATCCGCCAGCACCGCCTGCTCGACCACCTGCTCGCCCGCCTCGGCGAAGATTTCTCCGAGTACGCCGCCGCGATGGCCTCCGCCTTCGCCGACACCAGCGACGAGGTGATCGCCGACAAGTGCGCCTTCCTGGCCGACGCCGCCGAACTGTCGGCCAACCGCGCCGGCGCCTACGACCAAAGCCTCGACGGCCCCACCGACCTGTGGAACAGCTTCAACGTCAGCGGCCTCGAAAAGCGCCTGGCGCGCCTCTTGGGCATCGCCGACTTCAGCCGCCGCAACCTCGGCGCCATCTCCTACGAAACCTACTCGGAGATCGATACCACCCCCGGCGACGAATTCCGCTTCCGCCTCTTCCGCGCCAGCGACAACAAGATCCTGCTGTCGTCCACCGCCAACTTCGCCACCCGCGAAGATGCCCGCGCCCGCATGATCGCTGCGATCCTGCGCGGCCAACAGGCCGACGACCAGCACTACCGCATCATCCAGGGCAGTGACCAGCGCTTCTACTTCAGCGTCGTCGACACCGACGGCCAGCTGCTGGCACGGCGCGTCGAGGGCTTCCCCAGCGAGACGGCGGCGCGCAACGTGATCGCCGACCTGGCCGACTACCTGCGCGAGCACTACAGCGGCGAAGGCCTGTACGTCATCGAGAACCTGCTGCTGCGCCCTACCCAGGATGACGACCCGCTGCTGCCGATCTGCGTGGACAGCGACTGCAGCGATTGCGCCGACGCCGACCCTTATTCCTGGCGCCTGCAGATCGTGCTGCCGGCCTACGCCGGGCGCTTCCAGCAGATGGATTTCCGCAACTTCGCCGAGCACGTGATCCGCAGCGAAGTGCCGGCCCACCTGCTGCCCAAGATCTGCTGGGTGAACGCCGACGACATGGCCCGCTTCGAGCTCGCCTACCGGGACTGGCTGTCCCTGCACGCCGGCGTCACCAGCGCCGACCGGCAAGCCAAGCTGCAGGCGCTGATCGACGCCATGACGACGATGAAGAACATCTACCCGCAGCGCACCCTGTTCGACTGCTTTGCCGAATCGCCCAAGCCGCCCTTCGTCCTTGGCAGCACCGCCCTCGGCAGCGCCCCCGACCACGTCATCAACCAGGAGACGGACCATGGCTGATCCGATCAAGGTCCTGCAAAGTCTCGCCGCGCCCCTCGCCAGCCAGTACGCGGTCTTCGAGCGCGACCAGGTCCTCACCCACACCCAGCTCAACGAAGTCACCACTTGGCTCGACCAGCAGGACCGCCTGTCCCGCGTCGCACTGGTCGGCGCCGGCATCGTCGCCGGCTTCGCGGTGAGCAGCGACGGCGCCAGCGTGACCGTCGGCGCCGGCCTCGGCCTCACCTGCGACGGCGACCTGGTCCGCCTCGATACCGCCACCACGTACCCGCGCCTGCGCCCTTATGACGCCACCGCACCGCGCTACGAGCCTTTCTTCGATACGGCCAGCGGCGTGCTGCTGATCAGTGGCGAGCTGACCTCCGGCGACGACCCGCTCGGCGTACCGCTCACGGCCGGCGCGCTGGACGGCCAGGCGGTGATCCTGCTGGCCGAAACCACCGTCAGCGACCCCGACCTGTGCACCGGCGCCGACTGCGACAACCTCGGCCGCGAGCGCCAGCAACGCCTGCGCGTGCTGCTCGCCAGCCGCGACACCGCCGCCCGCCTGGCCGCCGGCCCGCTGACGCTGGCCGAGCAGGCCCGCGAGTTGCCCGAGCTGATCGCCTGGCGCCCGCAACTCGGTAGCGACCTGGCCACCGCCGAAGTGCTGATCGCCCGCTACCGGGACGCCGCCGGCAAGACCCTGGCCGGCCTGGTGGACGCCCTGAAGAACTTCGCCGAGGGCTTCCCCGGCGTGCTCGCCGCGGTGTTCCGACGCAATCCCGTCGCCGACTGGATCGCCACGCTGCAGCGCCTGCAAGACACCCCGGCCGGCGCGGTGCTGCCCTTCCACGATTTTCTGAAGGACCTGTGCGAAGCCTGGAACGCCGTCCGCGACGCATTGCTGGATATCGACGCGCTGCCCGCCGGCCCGCTGCCGCTGGCCTTTCCCAAGCATCTGGCGGCCGGCGCGCTGGATGCGCCTGACGACGCCCGCACCGCCTTCTACCCGGCCGCAGCCGATGGCAACAGCCGCGCCGCCGCCACCGAGCTCGGCCTGCTGCTGAGCCGCTTCGACCAGCTGATCGCCAACTACGCGCCGCCCGCCGATACCACGCTGCGCGTGACCCCCAGCCACGGCGAAGAGCGCCCCCTCGGCGAGCGGTCTATCCCCTGGTACTACACCGCCGCGATGAACGCCGCGTGGAACCCGCGCCTCGCCGCCCGCCGCCTCGGCAACCACAACCTCGGCTACCGGGCCGCCGAGTACCAGGGCAGCCCCCGCGCCCTCGATCCGCTGGCCGGCAGCATCGCCGCCCACGATTTCTTCCGCGTCGAAGGCCACCTCGGCCGGCCGGTGGACGACGTGCGCACCGAGCTGAAGAAGCTCATCGCCGACCGCAACCTGCCCTTCGAAGTGCACGCGGTGCTGGTGCATAACCGCAAGGAGCTGATCAGGATCCGCCCCGGCATCCGCTACACCGACCTGCACCGCTTCCACTACCTGCTGCGCCAGGACGTGTCCCTGCGCCTCGACGAGAGCGACACCTTCTCCGGCCAGTACCTGGACAACCTGAAGGCCGCCATCGACAGCAAGGACATCCCCGACCAGACCGACACCGGCGTATCGGTGATCGCCGCCGCCAGCCAGGCCCGCAGCGCGGTCAGCAGCCTCGCCGACACGGCCAAGCCGGCCCTCGACCAGCCCACCTACAGCGCCTACCGGGCCAGCACGGACGCCACCCGCTGGAACAACGGCATCACCGAAACCTTGCGCACCGTCGGCACCGCGCGGGTCAATCTGGGCAAGCTGTCGCGCAGCGACTTCGTGTCGCCGGTGGATTCCCTGATCCAGACCACCCACCCGATCTGGCTGGACTGGCTCGACAACCTCATCAAGGCCAAGGACGACAAGGCCGACGACAAGCTGTTGCTGGCCCGCTTCGCCACCGACAACCCCGGCCTCGACCACCTGGGCGGCGTGTGGCGCGGGGGCTGCTTCGTGCTGGCCTACGACGACAGCGGCCGGGTCGTCGCCGACTTCACCCTCGCCTATCCCTGCGCCGAGGCCGACGAAGCCGAACCCCTCGAACCGCCGCTGCCGCGCCCACCACTACGCCGGCCGCCCATCGATGTCATCCCGATCAAGGTCGTCCGGCCGGTGGACCTGCTCGTGAACACCCTGGTCAGCACCGTGGTCAGCACCCAGTTCGACGCCGCACGGCAAGCCCTCGCCGCCGACCTGAAGGCCGTGCAGACCGACATCCGGGCCAAGCTCGACACCCAGACCGCCAACGTGGAAGGCCTCGTCAAGGGCGCCTTCAGCACCAAGGATGCTACCGCCGCCGGCACCGTCGGCCTGAAGACCGTCGCCACCGGCGACGTGGTACTCGACCAAATGGTCAAGGACGTGGAATACAAGCGCCAGACCGTGCAAAGCCTGGTGGACATGGTCAGCCAGGGCAACCTGTCGGACGACAACCTGAAGCAGGCCCAGGCCATGTTGTCCAAGGCCCAGACGGAACTGGGCGACGCGGTCGCCGACACCACCACGCGAGTCGTCACGCAGAAGGTGGACACCTCCACCGGCGCTGCCGCCGGCGTGGCTTCGGTGCTGGCCAACAGCACGGTGTATGTCACCGACGCAGCCGTCGCCGCCAATCTGGGCAACAAGCTGGAGGCCCTCAAGGGCAGCGCCGCGGTACCGGCCCAGGCGGTGCTGATCAGCAATCTGCAGAACCTCAACCGGCTGAAGCGCTGACGCGGACACCGCCATGAGCAACACGCCCTTCCCCCACCGCATCCGCCGCCTGCTGTGGCTGGCGCGGGCGCCCACGCCAGCGGCAGCCTTCACGCTGCGCGGTGTGCTGCGGGATGCTGCCGAGCCTGTTCTGGCGGCCCTTGCCGACAGCCTGTCGGCCCACGCCCCCGACGACCGGGTGGTCCGCCTGCCGCGCCTGGAACTGAAGCTGCGGCTCGACAGCACGCCGTGTGCGGACGCGCTGCCGGCCCAGGTTGCAGCGGCCGCCGACGACGCCCTGGCCGGGCTGGCCCTGCAGCAAGCCGAGACACCACCGACCGGCCAGCCCGGCCCGACCGACCGCCCCCCGCCGACCGCCGCCCCCGGCAGTTTCCCCAGCCGTGCCGAATCCAGCCCCGCCGACACCGCGCCGCTGCTGCTGGCCTGGCGGTACAACGCACTGGGTGAGCTGCACACCGCGGTGCGCACTGCCCTCGCCCAAGTCGATGACGAGACCGCCCACGGCCAGCCACCACAGGGTGCCACGCTGGACCTCGGCGGCGAGCCGCTGCCCCTGCCGGTCCCCACGCTGCGCGAGCTGGCCCGCCAGCTGGACACTCTGCCCACCGAAGACCGCGCCCCGGCGGCGCCCCTTGGCACGATCGACCAACCTCCCGCCCAACCGGCCGCCGCCGACATCCAGGCCCAGGCCGGGCTGGCCGCCTACCTGCAGCACGGTAGCCCAGACTGGCCGCTGGCCGGCCTGCCGGAAGAAAGCCTGCGCGCACTGCTGACCGAAGCCGCGCTGGCCTGGGCCAGCCTCGGCTGCGTACCGCCCGACATCCATGCCCAAGCCCGCACGGAACGACTGGGCAGCCTGAGCCGCTGGCTGGCCCTACTGCCGGCGGCCTGGCGCCGGCACGTGGTGAGCACCCACGCAGCAGCCGCCCCCGGGCATCCGTTGAGCCGCGCCCTGCTGGCCCTGCTCGCTGCCACCGCCGACCGGGACGACGGCGACAGCCTGCATGCCCAGGCCCTGTGGCTGGCGTGGACACTGGAGGGCGACCTGCCCGCCGCCGACGGTCGCCACCCCTGGCTGCCGGTCGCCGGCGCCTGGCTCAGCGCACTGTTCGCCGCACGCACGCCGGAGCCCCACTGGCAGGCCATCCTCGACCTGCTGGCCGGTACACCATTCCCTTCGGACGTGCCGACAGCGCCGCCCGCTCAGCCCATCGACACGCCGCCAAGCCAAGCCCCGCAGCCATCGGCCGCGTCCCGTGTGGCCTCCGCGGCCCCAATGCCCGCCGCGCCAATCGACGCCCCCCTCGATTTCGACCAGCGCCCGACCTCCCACAGCGCCGCCGGCCTGCTCGTGCCCCAGGCCGGGCTGGTGCTGCTGCATCCCTACCTGCCGCGCCTGTTCGAAGCCGCCGGGCTGGTAGCCGCCGGTCACCGCGGGCCCCTGCCCGATGCCGTCGTGCCGCGCGCCGCGGCACTGCTGCACTGGCTGGCCAGCGGCACGGCGGCCCTCGAATTCGAACTGCCCTTCGTCAAGCTGCTGCTCGGCTTCACACCGGACACACCGTTCTCCCATGCGCTGCCCAGCCTGACGGAGGCCGAGCGTGCCGAGGCCGAGGCCCTGCTAGCCGCCGTGCTGGCCCACTGGCAGGCCCTGCGCGGCACTACCACGGATGGCCTGCGCACCGCCTTCCTGCGCCGCCGCGGCCAACTGCGTCGGCAAGACGAGGCCTGGCAGCTGCGCGTCGAGCCGGAGCCCTTCGACATGCTGCTGGGCCTGCTGCCGTGGTCCATCGGCCTGGTCCGCCTGCCGTGGATGCCGTGGCCGCTGCTGACCGAATGGGACGCGCCATGAGGGGCGCCCGATGAACAGCCACGATCTGCCCTGGCGCCCCGCCGATGGAGAGCCGGCGGACAGCCTGCTGCAGGCCGCCGCCGTCACGCTGGAGACCGAACTGGAATGGCTGGCCGACTGCCTGCGCGTTCGCCTGCAGACCTACTTCGGCCAGCCGCCCGGCTCGCCGCCGCTGCCCGCCGACGCCCCGCCCCTGGACCGGGCGGGCTGCCCGTATGCTGCCGCCGTGCGCCGCCGCGGTCTCGACCCGGCCGACCGCCTGCTCGTCGCGCTGGCCCTCGCCCCGCTGCTGCGCCCGCAACTGCTCGACGTGCTGTGGTCGCGCAACGAAACCACCCAACGCCCGTTCACCGAGTTCGGCGGCCGTACCGACGGCGCCAGCTTCCAGCCCAGCGGCGAGACCGCCTGCTTCCTGCTGGCCGGCGACGCCCTCCAGCTGCGCCTCGCCGCCATCCGCCGCCTCGCCGCGGAAGGGCGGTTGGCGCGGGAGGATGTGCTGCGCCTGGGCCCCACGACGGGCGGCGACGGGCCGACCGGACCACTCAGCGGCCCGCTGCTGCTGTCGCCGCGTTTCCTCGCCGAAGCCCTGCCCGGCCTGCCGCAGCCCACCGGCGGCGAAGCCGGCATCCCGGCGCGGCGGGTGTTCACGGGGCTGGACTGGAACGACCTGGTGCTGCCCGCCCAAACCCTCGCCCAGCTCGAGGACATCGGCCTGTGGCTGGTCCACGGCCGCACGCTGATGGACGACTGGGGCCTCGGGCGGCGCATCGCACCGGGCTATGCGAGCCTCTTCCACGGCCCGTCCGGCACCGGCAAGACCCTGTCCGCCTGCCTGCTCGGCCAGCGCTGCGGCCGCGAGGTGTATCGCGTGGACCTGTCCCAGGTCAGCTCCAAGTACATCGGCGAGACCGAGAAGAACCTCGCCCGCCTGTTCGAAGCCGCCGAGCAGGCCGGCTGGATCCTCTTCTTCGACGAGGCCGACGCGTTGTTCGGCAAGCGCAGCAGCGTCTCCGACGCCCACGACCGCTACGCCAACCAGGAGGTGAGCTATCTGCTGCAGCGCATCGAGGCCTTCAGCGGCGTGGTGATCCTCGCCTCCAACCTGCGCCACAACATCGACGACGCCTTCCTGCGCCGCTTCCAGTCGGTGGTGGCCTTCCCGCTGCCGCGCCCGGCCGAGCGCCTGCGCCTGTGGCGCGAGGCCTTCCCGGCCGCGGTGCGCCTCGACCCGGCCCTAGACCTCGCCCAGCTGGCCCGCCAGCACGAGATCTCCGGCGGCACCATCATGAACGTGGTGCGCTACGCCTGCCTGCAGGCCCTCGGCCGCGGCGACGGCTCGGTGAGCGCGGCGGCGGTGGACGAAGGCCTGCGCCGCGAACTGCTGAAGGAGGGCCGGGCCAGCTAGGCCGGCGGCGCGATGCCCAGCCATGGAATCTCCCCCTTCCGGCCGCTCCCCCCCGGCATCACCACTGGTGGGGGCGAATTCATTCGCCCGCGGAGGTTGATCGACGCACGGCGGGCGCATGAATTCGCCCCCACAAACTTCTGCGGAGCACGGTCATGAACGCACCGCTGTCCCGCCACATCCTGCGCACGCCTGAGCATCGGGCCATGGCGGCACCGGTCAGGACGCCGGTGCCCGTCATGCCGCAGCGCGCCATGGCCGGCGGGCTGACGGTGTCCAGCCCCCACGACGCGGCCGAGCGGGAGGCGGTGCAGGTCGCCCGCCGGGTCGTCAGTCTGCCCGCCGCGCCGGTGTCAGCCAGCGCCACCCGCTTTGCCGGCCTCGTGCCGGCAACGACCCAGCGCGCACCGGCGCCGGCGACTGCCGCAGCGGCACGGCCGGCCCCCGCTGCGGCCGCCGCCCTGCCCACCGGCGGCCAGCCGCTGCCGCGCAGCCTGCGGGACTTCATGGAGCCGCGCTTCGGCGCCGACTTCTCGGCGGTGCGCATCCACACCGGGCCGCAAGCGGCCCAGGCCAGCCGCCGCCTCAACGCCGCCGCCTTCACGGTCGGCCGCGAGATCTTCTTCGGCCGCGACGCCTACCAGCCCGACAGCGCCGCCGGCCGCGAGCTGATCGCCCACGAGCTGACCCACACCATCCAGCAGGGCGGTGCCGCGCAAACGCCGGCCCAGGTTCGGCGCAGCCTGCTGCCCGGCGTCGTCGAGCACAGCCCACCGGCGGTGCAGCGCCTCGGCATCAGCGACGCGCTGGACTACTTCGCCGACCACGCCAACAACCTGCCCGGCTTCCGCATGTTCACGCTGGTGCTGGGGGTGAACCCGATCAACATGCGGGCCGTCGAACGCACGCCGGCCAACCTGCTGCGGGCGGTGGTGGAACTGATGCCCGGCGGCGCGCTGATCACCCAGGCCCTCGACAACCACGGCATCATCGACCGCGTGGCCGTGTGGGTGCAGCAGCAGATCGCCACCCTCGGGCTGATCGGCAGCAGCATCCGCCAGGCGGTGGACCGCTTCCTCGACAGCCTGGGCTGGCGCGACATCTTCGACCTGGGTGGGGTGTGGGAGCGGGCCAAGCGCATCGTCACCGAGCCCATCTCCCGCATCACCAGCTTCGTCGGCAATCTGGTGTCCGGCGTGCTGCAGTTCATCCGCGACGCGATCCTGCGCCCGCTGGCCGGGCTGGCCGCCGGCACCCGCGGCTGGGATCTGCTGTGCGCGGTGCTCGGCCGCAACCCGATCACCGGCGATCCGGTTCCGCGCACGGCCGAGACGCTGATCGGCGGCTTCATGAAGCTGATCGGCCAGGACGAGGTGTGGGAGAACATCCAGAAGGGCAACGCCATCGCCCGCGCCTGGGCCTGGTTCCAGGGCGCGCTGGCCGGCCTGATGGGCTTCGTCACCGCGCTGCCGGGGATGTTCATGGACACCCTGCGCAGCCTCGGCGTATCTGACCTGCTGACCCTGCCGCAGACCTTCGTGCGCATCGCGCGGGTCTTCGGCGACTTCGCCGGGCGCTTCTTCGGCTGGGCCGGCCAGCAGGTGATCAGCCTGCTGGAGATCATCTTCGAGGTCGTCGCCCCCAGCGTGATGCCCTACCTGCGCCGCACCGCCGGCGCACTGCAGAGCATCTTCCGCAACCCGCTGGGCTTCGTGCGCAACTTGGTGCGGGCCGCCAGGGCCGGCTTCGAGGGTTTCGTGGACCGCATCGGCACCCACCTCAAGACCGGCCTCATCGAGTGGCTCACCGGCTCGCTGCCGGGCATCTACATCCCGCAGAAACTGGAGCTGCAGGAAATCCTCAAGTTCGTGCTGTCGGTACTCGGCCTGACCTGGCAGAACATCCGCCAGAAGCTCGTCACTGCCGTCGGCGAGCCGGTGGTGAAGGCCATGGAGACCGGCTTCGACGTGGTCGTCGCGCTGGTCACCGGCGGGCCGGCGGCGGCCTGGGACAAGATCAAGGAGATGCTCGGCAACCTGAAGGACATGGTGATCGGCGGCATCAGCGACTTCGTCATCGACATGGTGGTGAAGAAGGCCGTGCCCAAGCTGGTGGCGATGTTCATCCCCGGCGCCGGCTTCATCTCGGCGATCCTGTCGATCTACGACACGGTGATGGTCTTCGTCAGCAAGCTGGCGCAGATCGCCCAGACCGTGAAGGCCTTCGTGGACTCCATCGTGGCCATCGCCGGCGGCGCCATCGACGCGGCGGCCAAGCGCGTGGAATCCACATTGGCCAACCTGCTGTCCCTGGCGATCAGCTTCCTGGCCGGCTTCATCGGCCTCGGCAAGGTGGCCGACAAGGTGATGGCGGTGATCCAGAAGATCCGCGCGCCGATCGACAAGGCCCTCGACTGGCTGGTCGGCTGGATCGTCAAGATCGGCAAGGCGCTGTACGGCAAGGCCAAGGCGGCGGTCGGCAAGGTCGTCGAATGGTGGAAGGAGCGCAAGCCCTTCCGCACCGCCGGCGGCGAATCCCACGAGGTGTATTTCACTGGCGACGAGAACAAGCCGGTGCCGATGGTGGCCAGCAAGAATCCCAAGCCGATCCTCAGCAAGCTCGACCAGTACGCCGCGATGGCCAAGGAGGCGGACGCCAGCAAGGCCCGCAAGAACGCCTTGGCGGTAATCGGGCGGGTGCGCCAGACCCTCGCCACGACGCCGGAGTCACCGACGGTGGTGGCCGACATGAAGACCCTCTTCGAGGCCTTCGAGGAAACCGGCGCGCCGAAGAAGACCAGCTTCCTGAGCCAGGTTCAGACCGGCCTCGGCGGCAGCCAGGTGGCGGTGCACATGAGCATCGACTGGCTCGACGCCAAGTATGCCGGCGCCCACGGCAGCGGGCCGGGCTCGTCGGCGCTGTCAGCGGTGATGAACCAGCTGGTCACCGATCCGGGCGAGAGCGCCGAACGCAAGTACATCAAGGGCCACCTGCTCAACGACAAGCTGGGCGGCGAAGGGGACGACAAGAACCTGTTCCCGATCACCGCCATCGCCAACAGCCGCCACCGCTACTCCACCGAATCGACGGTGCTCGGCTGGCTGAAAAAGAAGAACAGCTGGGTGTGGTACGAGGTGAAGGTCGGCATCGTCGCCTCCAGCTTCCCGGTACCCGGCAAGAAGAGCCCGCGCAACTTCGTGAACGCCGACTTCAACTGCTACGCGATCCGCAAGAACGAGGACGGCGAGCAGCAGGAGGCCTTCACCAGCACCATCGCGTCCCGCCAGGGCGCCCGACCGGACGCCGAGGTCTTCGACCTCGGCAAGTAGCGCTCAGCCAGCCAGCGCGTCCCACAACAGCTTCACCCCCGACAGGCCCAGCGCCGCCGTGGCAAACAGGTAGAAGCCGCGCTCCGGCAGCTTCGCCAGCACGCGCATGCCGGTCCATACGCCGATCGGCACCAGCGGCAGCAGCATCGCCGACATCAGCAGGGTGTCGCGGGAGAACAGGCCGAGCCCCAGGTAGAAAGGCAGCTTGGCCAGGTTGATGAAGGCGAAGAAGAACACCGAAGTGGCCACGAAGACCTGGCGCGGCTGGCCGCGGCTGAGCAAATAGACCATCACCGGTGGCCCGCCGGCATGGGCCAGCGTGCTGGTGAAGCCGGCCCCGGCGCCGCACAGCCACGCAAAACCACGGCACGGCGGCTGGCCGCCCGTGCCGGCGGCCGGGCGGCTGCGACGCAGGATGCGATCCCCCGCGAAGGCCACCGAGATCAAGCCCAGCGCGCCCTTCACCATCGTCTCCGACATCACCCCGAAGGCCAGCGTACCGGCGGCAATGCCCAGCACCGCGGCTGGAATCAGCAGGCGCAGGTCGGCCCAGTCGGCTTTTCCACGCCAGGCGCGGATGCCGACCATGTCCATGCAGACGAGGATCGGCAGCATCACCGCCACCGCGTCCCGCGGCGACAGCCACATGGACATGAAGGGCACGGCCAGCCCGCCGAGGGCCCCCCCGAGGCCGGACTTGGAGATGCCGGTGAGCAGGACGGCGATCGCGGTGACGATCCAGCCGGCGGCGTTCATTTCCATCGGAGCAGGGACAGCGGGGTCGGGGAAGGGAGCGCCGCAGCATAGCAGGCAATGTGAATCCATGTTGCAGGGCGGCACCGCGCATACCCATGCCTATGCCTTAAGTAGTACATTTTCCACTTCCGGCCGGCCTGTTCCGGCCAGCTGATCCGCCGCCTCCGTCGTGGCTCCCGTCTGAAGATGTTGAACGCCACGCCCCGCAGACTCCTTCTCGTTGCTGCCGGCTACCTGGCCCTCGGCGGGCTCGGCCTGCTGTTCGCGATCGCACCGGGTTACGCCAGCCCGATCTTCCCGGCCTCCGGCCTGGCCCTTGCCGCAGCCCTGTGCTTCGGCCGCAGCGCTCTGCCTGGCATCTGGCTCGGTTCGGCGAGCCTCAACCTGGGTCTGGCTTTCCTCAGCCACACGCTCGATCCGCGGACGGCCGTCGCGGCGAGCCTGATCGCCTGTGGCGCGACCGCTCAGGCCTGGCTTGGCCAGGCCCTGGTGCGGCGCTGGGGCGGCAACAGCTGGCATGCGCTGGAGCACGAGCGGATGGTGCTGCACTTCCTGCTGATCGGCGGCCCGTTGTCCTGCCTGGTATCGCCGTCCATCGGTATCGGCAGCCTGGCGGTGCTGCAGGTCATGGCCACACCTCAGCTGGCCTTCGCATGGTGGAACTGGTTCGTCGGCGATGCCCTCGGCGTGCTCACCTTCGCTCCCCTGTGCCTGTGCTTCCTGATCCGCTCCAACCGCCTGTGGCAGACCCGCCGACGTCAGATCAGCGCACCGATGCTGCTGACCCTGTTGTTCGTCGGCATCGCCATCTACGCCACCGCGCGCTGGGAACAGAACGGCCAACAGCGCCGCCTGGAGGCCGACGGTGCACAGATCCAGAAGCGCATCGAGGATCGCCTGCAGACCCACCGCGAAACCCTGCTGTCGCTGCGCCGCCTGCTCGAAGTGACACCCGACATCGGTCCGGCCCAGTTCGAGGCCTTCACGCTGTCCACGTTACAGGACAACCCGGACCTGTCGGCCTTCAGCTTCAATGCCTACGTGCTCGACGCAAACCGCTCCAGCTTCGAACATGGCATGCAGCAACGTCTGCACGATGCCGACTTCGGCATCCACGAAAAGAACGCGCAGGGCCAACGCATCCCGGCCTCGCGGCGCGATGCCTACGTGCCGGTGACCTACATCTCGCCGGCGCCCCCGAACCGGCTCGCCCTGGGCTTCGACCTCACCTCAGAGAGCGTGCGCCGGGACGCGGTGCGCCGCAGCCGGGAACGGGATACCGGGATTTCCATCAGCGCGCCGCTGAAGCTGGTCCAGGACAATACCGACGGGATCGCCGTGCTGGCCCTCGCCCCGGTCCATGGGCACGGAGAACAGCCGGTCAGGACGGACCCGCTGCGCGGCTTCGCCGTCGCGGTCATCAAGATGGACCAGCTGGTCGCCACGGCCATCGGCGACGGGCTGCCGCCGGGGCTGCACCTGGAACTCGTCGACCCCGCCGGCAGCCACGGGCCGCAGCGCCTCGACAGCCCCAACACGCCCGTCGACGCGACGGGTACCCGCGCCGTGTGGAGCGGTCAGATCCACACCGGTGACCGGGAGTGGTCGCTGCGGGTCTTCGCCGACGACCACTACCTGGCCCTCAACCGCCCCTGGATCGCCTGGGGCGTCGGCGTCGTCGGCCTGCTCTTTGCCACACTGCTGCAGACCCTGATGCTGGGCATGACCGGCCGCACGGCCATCATCGAACGCCGCGTCGAGCGTCAGACCCAGGATATCGCGGCGGCCAACATGGAGCTGGCGCGCCACCGGGACCATCTGGAAGAGCTGGTCGCCGCCCGCACAGCCGACCTGTCCATCGCCAAGGAGGCCGCCGAAGCCGCCAACCGCGCGAAAAGCAGCTTTCTGGCCAACATGAGCCACGAGCTGCGCACGCCGATGAATGCCGTCATCGGCCTCACCCACATCCTCAGCCGCAAGAACGCCGACCCCGACCAGCGTGAGCGCCTCGGTCGCATCTCCCGCGCCGCCGGCCACCTGCTGCAACTGCTCAACGACGTGCTGGAACTGTCGCGCATCGACGCCGAGCGGCTGCCGATCGAGGAAGTGCCCTTCCAGCTGAAAACCGTGATCGCCAATGTGGACAGCCTGGTCGGAACCGAAACGGCCACCCGTGGCCTGCAATTCCACGTAAACCTGGCGCCGGGACTGGCCGAACTGCCGCTGCTCGGCGATCCCCTGCGCCTGCAGCAGGTGCTGCTCAACATCGTCGGCAATGCGATCAAGTTCACTCCGCAGGGGAGCGTCACGCTGGGCATCAGCAGCACCGAAGAAGACGCGGACGGCCTGCTGCTGCGCTTCGAGATCCGCGACACCGGCATCGGCATCCCCGCCGACGCGCAGCAACGCATCTTCCAGCCCTTCGAGCAGGCCGACAGCTCCACCACCCGCCGCTTCGGCGGCACCGGCCTGGGGCTGACGATCTGCCAGCGCCTGGTCCGCCTGATGGGCGGCGAGATTGGCGTGGCCAGCCAGCCCGGCGAAGGCAGCACCTTCTGGTTCACGTGCCGCGTACGCCGCACCACGCGCACCGTCGAGACCGCCGAAACCCCGCTGCCGGACGGCACCGACGCTGAACAGCGACTGCGCGCCCGCTTCGGCGACCGGCGCATCCTGCTCGCCGAGGACGACTGGGTAAACCAGGAGGTCGGCCTGGAGTTGCTGCGCGAGGTCCTTGGCCTTTCCGCGGATCTGGCCGAGAACGGTGCGGAGGCGCTGCAGATGGCCGGGCAGACGCCCTACGACCTGATCCTGATGGACATCCAGATGCCGGTGATGGACGGTCTCGCCGCGGCCCGTGCGATCCGCGCGCTGCCGGCCCATCGCCACACGCCGATCCTGGCGATGACCGCCAACGCCTTCGAAGAAGACCGGCTGGCCTGCCGCGCAGCCGGCATGGACGACTTCATCGCCAAGCCCGCCGACCCGGACCTGCTGTTCCGCGCACTGCTGCGCTGGCTCGAAAAACGGCCTGAACTACCGAACACGGGAGCCACCGATACGCAAGGCGGCTAAACTTCGTCATTTACCGGCCGAAATAGCAGGAACCGTCCGCCGCCTGACCTCCGATGCCAGACACCCCGTCCCAGGATTTCGTCGTCACCCCTGACCAGCTCTGCATAGGGCTGTTCATCCATATCGACCTGCCCTGGTTCAGCCACCCGTTCAGCTTCAACAGCTTCAAGATCCGCAGCGCCGACCAGTTGCAGACCCTGCGCGCGCTGGGCCCGAAGCACTTCCGCTACGACCCGGACCGCTCGGACGTGCTGCCACGGGGCATGGTGACGACTCTGCCGGTGGAGCTGCCCCCCGCCGCGCCCCCCGTCGAGGATACGACCACCAACGCCGCGCTGGCCAGCAAGCATGAGCGCATCGCCCGCCTGGCCCAGCGCAAGCGCCAGGTCATCGAAGTGGAGAAGGCCCTGGTCAAGGCCGCCGGCGTGATGCGCAACATCAACAAGAACCTGTTCGCCCGCCCGAAGGAATGCCTGGAGGAAGTGGACGAGCTGGTCAATCAGATGGTCACCGCGTTCCTCGACCAGCCCGACGTGGCGCTGCACGTGATCGGCGAACACGCCGGCGGCGAGGAAACCTACTATCACGGCCTCAACACCTCGATCCTGTCGATGATGCTGGCCAAGGACCTGGGCTTCAACCGGCCCGCCTGCCAGTTGCTGGGGGTCGGCGCGCTGCTCCACGACGTCGGTCTCAGCGACGTGCCCGACCGCATCGCACGACCGCGCCAGGAACTCACCACGCCGGAGCGCAACCTGCGCCAGTTGCATTGCGAATACGGCCTGCGCATGGGCAAGCAGCTCGGCCTGCCCGAACCGGTGCTGCGCATCATCCTCCAGCACCACGAACTGTCGGACGGCAGCGGCTACCCCAACAAGCTCAAGGGCGACCAGATCGATCCGCTGGCGCGCATCGTGTCGCTGGTCAATTACTACGACAACCTGTGCAACCCGCCAGACCTGACCAAGGCGATGACGCCCCACGAGACGTTGTCGCTGATGTTCGCCCAGCGCCGCGCCAAGTTCGACGGCAAGGTACTGCAGGTGATGATCCGCTGCCTGGGCGTCTATCCACCGGGCACCGTGGTCAAGCTGTCCAACGATGCCCTGGCGCTGGTGTCCTCGGTAAACCCGGCCAAACCGCTGCGCCCATGGGTCACCGTCTACGATCCCAGCATTCCGAAGGACGAAGCGATCCTGCTCGACCTGGAAGAAGAGCCGGACATCAACATCGCCAAGGCCCTGCGCCCGATCCAGCTGCCGCCCGAGGTCTATGAGTACCTCAGCCCGCGCAAGCGCGTGACCTACTATTTCGACTCAGATTCGCGCAAAGGGCGCCGGCAATGAGCGACCGCTACCAGGACCTGCTGTTCGCCGCTGCCGAGGAGATCCTGCTCCTCGTCGACCCCGAGTCCCTGGTCATCCTCGCCGCCAATCCCGCTGCTTCGCGCCTGCTCGGCTACCCGGCCGGCAGCCTGCCCGGCCAGTCGATCACTGACATCGAATGCGCACTGACCGACCTGTTCTTCTGGGAGGAGATGCGGGCCGGCGGCGGCACCGAGGATCAGGTTCTGGAAGGCCTCTACCGGCGCGCCGACGACAGCCTGCTGTCGGCCCGCAAGACGGTGCGGCGGATTGCCGAGGGCATCCTGGTACGTGCCACCGACATCGGCGCGCAGAAACGCGCAGAGGACCAACTGGCGCTGATGGCCTCACGCCTGCGGGCAACGCTCGAGGCCACCGCCGACGGCATCCTGGTGCTCGACCGCAACGGCCACGTCACCAACATGAACCGGCGCCTGGCGCGCCTGTGGAACCTGCCCGAGGAACTCCTTGCCCGCCACGACGACAATGCAATCCTTCAGTACATGGCCAACGCGGTGGAAAGCGGCACCGACCTGCACGCGCTGCTGACCCGCCACAGCCAGGACCTGAAGGAGACCTTCGACATCCTGCCGCTGCGCGACGGCCGTATCTTCGAGGCCAGCTCGCGGCCGGCCCGCCACGACGAGGAGGTCATCGGCCGGGTGTTCTGCATCACCGACGTCACCGAACGCCACAAGGCCGAGCAGGCCCTGATCGCCGCCCGCGACGCGGCGAACGCCGCCAACCGGGCCAAGAGCGACTTCCTGGCGATGATGTCCCATGAGATCCGCACCCCGATGAACGGCATCATCGGCATGGCTCAACTGCTCGAGATGTCGCCGCACACACCCGAACAGCAGGAATACATCGCCACCATCCAGAGCAGCGGCGACGCGCTGTTGGGCATCATCAACGACATCCTCGACTACTCGAAGATCGAGGCCCGCAAGCTGAGCCTCGAGAAGATCGGCTTCGACCTGCGCCCGCTGGTCGCCGACGTGGAGAAACTGTTCCGCGCCCGCGCCGCGGAAAAATCCATCGTGTTCACCGCGACGGTCGCCGACAGCGTGCCGCGGGTGCTTGTCGGCGATCCGACCCGCCTGCGCCAGATCCTCATGAATCTGGTCGGCAATGCCTTCAAGTTCACGGCTCACGGGCAGATCGGCGTACATGCCACCTCTGCGCCGCTCGGGCCCGGCCGGATCAGCCTGCGCGTCACCATCAGCGACACCGGTATCGGCATCGCAGCGGACAAGTGCACGCACATCTTCACGCCCTTCGAGCAGGCCGACATGTCCACCACCCGCCGCTACGGCGGCACCGGGCTCGGCCTGGCGATCTGCCGCATGCTGTGCGAACTGATGGGCGGCCAGATCGGCGTGGACAGCCAGGAAGGGGCCGGCTCACGCTTCTGGTTCACCGCGGAACTGGAAACCGGCATCGGCGAGGAAACCCACACCCCCGATGCGCCGCGCGCAATCCTGCGCAAGAACACGCGCATCCTCGTCGTCGAGGACAACCCGATCAACCGCACCGTGCTGGCGCGCATGCTGGAACGATTCGGCGCCCAGGACGTGGCCTTCGCCGAGGACGGCGAGGACGCGCTGGCCCGCTGCGCCACGGCCGACTACGAGCTGATCTTCATGGACGCCCGCATGCCGCGCCTGGATGGCCTGGTTGCCACCCGCAGACTGCGCGAGCAGGGCTACAAGGCCTACATCATCGGCGTCAGCGCCGATGCGATGCCGGAGGAGCGCCGCCATGCGCTGGCCGCCGGCATGGACGACTACGTGATCAAGCCGATTGCCCGTGACGCACTGGCGGCGGCCATCGAGCGCTGGCGGCAGACCCTGATCGCCGCCTACCGGGCCGGCCTGGCAATCAAACCGCCCGAGGAAGTGTAAGCGGGCATCCGGGCGGCATCGGCCCGCCACAGCAAGAAGCCCCGCGAATACGGGGTTTCTCCGCTGGAAGCCACGGTGCAGGCGCATAAATTTTCTTACAAAGCCATGCAAGGGCGGTGCAAGGTCAGCAGCTATCCTTGAAACGTACCGCGCTCCCGCGGGCGCGCCAAGGAGAACACCATGCTGAATACCCGCCAATGGATCACCGCTGCCCTGATCGGCATTGCCGGCCTGGGCCTGTCTGCCACTGCCAGCGCTGACCGCGGCGAAGGCCACGGCTGGGGCCACCGCGGAGAATGGCACGGCCACCGCCATCATCACGGCGGCCGCGGCTACGGCCCGGTGTACTACGCACCGCAGCCCGTCTATGTGGCGCCCCCGCCGGTCGTCTATGAACGTCCGATCATCTATGCGCCACAGCCGGTATATGCCTACCCGAGCCGGCCATCAGTGGTGGTCAGCGTGCCGCCGCTGGTCTTCCCGCTGCGCTGACACACCCGATCTTCGGCACCGCCTGCCCCCGCAGACAGCACAGGTAGGCGGCAGCCAGTTCGTCCAGGTAGTTGCGATAGATCGTCGCCCAGCCTTCCGCCCCCGCCTCGAGGAGCAGGTCGAGGCGGGCTTGGTGCGTGACGCGATCGCGCTCGTCGAGCACATCGTCCCGATTCAACGCCTGCGCGCGCAGGCGGTTTTCCGCCGTCCCCACGATGAGACGGCTGCCGAGGAAGTGCATGCGCTGCACCACATCGGCGTGGGCCAGCCACAGGCGCCCCAGCAAGGCCCCCTGGCAGAGGGTGGCGCAGCTCAGCGCCGTCGGTAGGAATCCCATTTTTGTAGTCGCTCTCTGTTGAGGCGGGCATCGTTGCCGACCTGTCTATCGTTTTAGCCGAGCAGTCAGCAGAAGCAAGTTTTGGCCCCAGCTTCAACAGGGCGGCACGTCCTGGCTGAGCAGCCAGGCGACCCGGTCGCGCAGGCGCCGGCTCCACGCATCGTTGAGGCCCTCCGCCGCAGCGAGAAGCAGCAGTTCCCGCGGATCGGCCCGGTGCAGCTGACATACCGCCCACAGACGTGCCAAGGTACATTCCGGCGCCGGCCGCTCGACCAATTCGAGCACGTCGCCAGCCTCCACCTCTCCTTCCTGCAGCACGCGGAAATACCAACCTGTCCAGCCCTTCGCGGCGATCAGCCGGGACATCGGTGGATGATCCAGCTTGTGGCTGATCTTCCAGCAAGGCTGGCGCGGCTGGCTGACCTGCAGACGGCAGCTGCCCAGAACAAAGACATCGCCGATGCACACGTTCTGCTCGGTAAGCCCCTGGGCCGACAGGTTTTCGCCGAGGGCGCCAGGGTGCAACAAGCCGGCTCGCTCCGGCACCTCCGCCGCCAGCCCGGCATAGTGTTCGGCGGGGTAGTAATGCACGGCCTTCTCGGGCCCGCCATGGACCCGGCGATCCGCCTGGGCGTCGCCAACCAGGCCTTCCAGGCCAACCGCCACGCGTCCCGTGACAGCGTTCTTGAAGATGCCGGTCTGCTGGCCCTCCGGCGGCAAGGGGCGCAGGCGGCCGGTGAACACGGAATCGACGACGGTTTTCACGGAAATCAGCCCTCCCAGCTTTGCCCGGCCACCGGCCATAGCCAGGCCGCCCCGCGCACGCCCGACGAATCCCCATGGACGGCCGGGCACAGGCGGGTCGCCACCGCGTCGGAGAAAACATGTTGTGCCCACAGCAGCGGCACCCGCTCGTACAACCGGCCGAGGTTGGACAGGCCGCCGCCGAGCACGACCACGTCCGGATCGAGGATGTTGATGACGCCGGCCAGCGCCCGCGCCAGACGCTCCTCGTAGCGCTGCAGGCTGGCTTCGCAGGCCGCATCACCGGCCAGCGCGGCGGCAACGATGGCCTCCGGCGCCAGCGCCACGCCGCTGCTGCGCAAATGGTCGGCAGCCAGTCCCGGCCCGGACAAATAGGTTTCGACGCAGCCATCCCGCCCGCAATAACAGGCCGGCAGCGGCAGATCGGCGCCCTCCGGCAGGGGCAGCGGATTGTGTCCCCACTCGCCGGCAATCGAATTGATACCCGACAGGAGTTGCCCGCGCACCACGATGCCGCCGCCGACGCCGGTGCCGAGGATCACCGCGAAGACCACCTCGGCCCCCGCCGCGGCGCCGTCAACCGCCTCGGACAGGGCCAGGCAGTTGGCATCGTTGGCGGTACGGACCTCGCGGCCGAGCAGGCGGCGCAGGTCATCGGGCAACGGCTGGCCGTTCAGACAGGTGGAGTTGGCGTTCTTCATCAGGCCGCTGGCCTTCGACACCGCGCCGGGCGTGCCGACGCCGACGGTGCCACGCCGGCCTAGCTCGGTCTCGATCACGTCGACCAGCCCGGCCACCGCCTGCAGCGTGGCGGCGTAGTCACCCTGCGGCGTGGCCACGCGGCGCCGGGCCAGCGTGTGGCCCGCGTCGTCGAGGGCGATGATTTCGATCTTGGTACCGCCGAGGTCGATGCCGATGCGCAAGGGAAAGCTCCGCCGAAAGATGGCCTGTATTGGGGCCAATGATAGCCCGCGGCGCGCCCTCAGTCCGGCCTGGCCTGGCGATACTTGGTCCACCCGCTCCAGCTGTACAGCAGCAGGCCGGCCCAGATCAGCCCGAAGGTGCCGAGGCGGGCCGGCTGCAGCGGCTCGTCGAAGATCAGCACCGCGGTGAGGAACTGCAGCGTCGGGTTGATGTACATCAGCATGCCGACGGTGGCCAGGTTGAGACGCTGGGTCGCCGCGGCGAACAGCATCAGCGGCAGCGCGGTCAGCCCGCCGGCAGCGACAAGCAGCACCTGAGTGAGCCCGTCGAAGCCGGTGAGCACACCATGGCCGTGGGCCGCCTGCCACAGGGTATAAGCGCCGAGCAGCGGCATCAGGGACAAGGTCTCCAGCCACAGCCCGGAGATCGCATCCACCGCCACCTGCTTGCGCACCAGCCCGTAGAGACCGAAGCTGGCGCCGAGGAACAGGGAGATCCACGGCAGGCTGCCGAGGGTGAAGAACTCGTTGCCGACCGCCGCCACCGCCAGCGCCACCGAGCCCCATTCCTTGGCGTTGAGGCGCTCCTTCAGCACCAGCATGCCGAGCAACACATTGACCAGCGGCGTCAGGAAGTAGCCCAGGCTGCAGGCCACCACCTGGCGCTGGTCCACCGCCCACAGGAAAGCCAGCCAGTTGGCACCGACCAGCAGCGCAGCCAGCGTCAGGCGCCACAGCGTACCGGGGCGCCGCGCCGCCGCCAGCGTGCTGGCCCAGTGGCGGCGCGCGGTAAGAACCACGCTGACGAACACGCAGCCCCATACCGCCCGGTTGCACAGCAAATCGAGAGGTGCCACGTGGCCGAGCTGGCGGAAAAACAGGGGAAAGAAGCCCCAGATGCCGTAGGCACCGAGGCCGAAGCCGATGCCGGCGAGGGTCTTGCCTTTATCCACGGGAAATATCGTATGCAGGAAAACCGGCACGGTAGCATCGCCTGCTGCGCCGCACCCTTGGGGTTTTCCGCCGCCACCACCCGGCGGCGCGCCTACAATGGTGCCATTCCCATCCGAAAGACAGGCAAGACCATGTTGATCATCTTCAAATCCCCCGCCAGTGGCGACGTGATCATGTTCGGAAAGAACGGCAAGGAGATGCTGGAAGTGCTCGGCAAGGACAAGGACGACGCCAAGGGCATCTTCACCGTCGAGCAACTGCCGGCCGCCATCGACACCCTGAAGGCCGCCATCGCCGACGACAAGGCCCGTCAGGCCGGCAAGGACGACGACGAGGACGAACAGGAGGCGAAACCCGGCGGCGGCGGAGTGAGCTTCTTCCAGCGTGCCGTGCCGCTGCTCGAATTGCTGGAACGCTCGCTGAAGGACAAGGTGCCGGTGACCTGGGGCGTCTGACCGGAAGACCGCAGCCAACGGGAAGTCGACGGGGACTGCACCTGTCAGCCCCCGGGGCTTGCATCAATCCGGAATCTCCTCCCCACTCGCCACGACGACCCCGAACATGTCGGCCAGCGTGGCCAGCACCGAGACCTGCAGATCTCCGGCGGTGACCACGCCACCACCAAGAGCCGGCAGGCTGCGGGTGGCCGTGCAGTCGGCCGGCACCGTCACTCCATAGCCCAGGCTGTAGGCGCCGCGGGCGGTGGAGTTGACGCAGTTGTGGGTCATGAAGCCGACGATCACCAGGTTCTTCACGCCCTTCTCCTTCAGCACCGCGTCCAATTCGGTGCCGACGAAGGAATTTGGGAAACGCTTCACCACCACCGGCTCGCCGTCCACCGGCGCAACCTTGTCGGCAATCGCACCGATCTCGGCGCGGATGTCGAACAGGCTGCCGGGACCGGCATCGTGCTGCACGTGGATGACCGGCACGCCGAGGCGGCGGGCGCGGGCCAGCAGGCGCGCGCAGGCGTCGAGGGCCGGCTCGATGCCGGTCAGCGCCATGACGCCGCTGCGGTAGGTGTTCTGCGCGTCGATGAGGATCAACGCGGATTCGGACAGCGACGTCGGTGCCATCGATTTGCCGGCGAGCTGGCGGAGCAGGAAGGGCGCGGACATGGGTTTTCTCCAGAACGATTGAAGGTGAGGCCAGCTTAAGCCGCCGGAATACCTGCGTAAATCGACACATCTGCAGCCCATTCCTGCAAAAATGCAGGGCTTCGCATCGATCGGAAATCCGCCATGAACTGGGACGACCTGCGCTTCGTCGTCGAGATCGGCCGGGCTGGCACCCTCACCGCCGCCGCCCGTCGCCTGAAAGTGGATCAGACCACCGTCGCCCGCCGCCTGCGCGCGCTGGAGGAAGAACTGGGCGCGACCCTCTTCGAACGCGGTGACGGACACTGGCAGCCGACCGCCATCGGCAGCGACGTGCTGCAGCGCGCCGGGCGCATCGAGGAGGACGTGAGCGCCCTGCTACGCGTAGCGGAAGCCGGTGCCGGCGCGGTGAGCGGCCTCGTGCGCGTCACCGCGGTCGGTACCCTCATCGGCGACTACCTGGCGCCGCGGCTAGCCGGCCTGTACGCTCGCCACCCGAACCTGAGTGTCGAGCTGATCGCCAGCAACGACAACTTCAACGTGGCCCGCCGCGAGGCCGACATCGCGATCCGCCTGGCCCGCCCGACGCGGGGCGACTTCCTGATCCGCAAGCTGGCCGACAGCGGCTTCGCGGTCTATGGTTCGGCCAGCCCGGGCGGTGAAGCAGCGAACGACTGGGTCGCCTACCTGGACGACCTCGCCCACACACCGGAGATGCAGGCGCTGGAAAGCCTGCGCGGCGGCGGCCAGATCCGCCTGCGCTCGGGCAACATCCGGGGCCTGATGCGGGCCGTCGCCGGTGGCATCGGCCGCGCCATCCTGCCGTGCTTCCTGGCCGACCCCGAGCCGGGCGTACAGCGCCTGTCCGGCCCACAACCGATACTGAGCCGCGAGATCTGGCTGCTGGTCCATCCGGACGCCCGCCAGCAGGCCCGCGTGGCAGCGGTCGCCGACTGGCTGGCCGAATGCTTCGCCAACGACGCGGCGACCTTCCGCGGCGAGCTTCAGTCGCCTACACGGGTCAGCACATAGCAGCAGCATTCCACCGTATCGCCAGTTATCCGGCAATGCGGCAGAACACACTCAAAGCCACACAAATGATTCCACTGAAATTTCAACAAAATGACTTTGGCGTAAACTTGAATCCAGAACGAGCGCCGGCGGGCACACCATGAAGCGTCACAAAAGCTTAATTCAAATGGCGTGAATCGCTGACCACAATGGCGGTATTACGTTCTGCCAAGCCGTCCCGCCACCATGTACCTCAGCGGTCTGATCGTTCACCTCCGTGAACTGCTCGCCAGTGAAGCCCTCAGCTGCGTCTTTCAACCGATCTTCGATCTCCGCCGGCGAACCGTGCTGGGCTACGAAACGCTGATGCGCGGCCCGGAAGCATCCCCGCTGCACACCCCCGAACAATTGCTGCGCGTCGCCCGCGAGGCCGACCTGGGCCTCGAGCTGGAACGCCTGGCCACGCGCCTGGCGGTCGCCGCCTTCGTGAACGCCAAGCTGCCCGGCCGCCTGTTCATCAACCTGAGCATGGCGATGGTCGCCGACCACGCGGAGAGCAGCGATCTGCCCAAGCTGCTGGCCGACGCCGGACTGACGCCCGACCGGCTGGTCATCGAACTGCGCCAGCAGTCGGACGACGACCGCAGCCGCCTCACCGCCACGCTGGAGGCCATCGCGGCGCAGGGCATCGGCCTGGCCTTCGACCGCCTCGCGCCGGCCACGGACAACAGCGCGCCGCGGCCCGACTTCATCAAACTCAGTCCGCTGCAGGTCCGCCAGATCCACACCAACCTGCCGCGCCAGCAGGAAGTGGCGGCCTGCCTCGAACGGGCCGAGGCGCTCGGCGTGCAACTGGTCGCCGAAGGCGTCGAGGACGCCCGCGAGCTGGCCGCCCTCAACGCGCTGGGCTGCGCCTTCGCCCAGGGCTTCCTGCTCGGCCGGCCGTCCACCGAGCCCTTCCGCCAGCTGTCCCGCGGGGTCAGTGGCATCCTCGATGCGCAGCACCAGTTGTCCCACCTGCACGTGCCGTCGGCGGCCCCTGCGACCACCTTGCTGCACTGAGCCCGGCGGGCTCAGTGGGCCATGCTGCCGCTGCCTCCGGCGTAGACGACGGTGATCGACTTGATGCCCTGCTGCAGGCGCTCACCCACGTCGATCCACGGATTGCATTTCCACACCAGGCTCGCGCAGTTGGACGGCATCGGATACCAGCGCCCGAAGGGGATGAAGGGAAGCTTGTCCTCGGTGGAGACCAGCGCGATGAACTGGTAGTTGATGCGGTCGCCGTTGGCATCCATCGCCACCGTGTAGCCCAGCGCGTCGCCGGCATTGGTCTTGGTGCAGGTGCTCAGGTCGTTCCAGCAGGTCATCATCATGTTGTTGCCGGTGCCCTGGCGAAAGTCGTCGGTGACCAGCAGCACGCCCTTCGAGCGGCCGCGGTTGCCCACTCCAGCGAGGCCGTCGCCGACGCCGACCTGGGAGTTGTACAGCTCCCCGCAGGAAAAGGTGGCGTGCTGGTTGTTGGCGTTCTTGATGACCACGAAGCAGCGGTTCTTCTCGTTGGGGTAGGCCAGGCCGGCGGTGTCGAGCACGTCGGTCAGGCGGATGCCCTGGCCGAACCAGTAGTTCATGTGGCGCGGTCCGTACTCCTGGAAGTAGTAGGTGGGGAAGGCGCTGGTCGCCTTGCTGCCGATGCGGTCCACCGCGTAATAGCCCTGGGACGAGCTGGCCGACAGGGTGGCGGCGGACACGGTGATCGGCGTGGCCACGTCGCCGCCGACCTGGAAGGCGACATCGCCGGGCTGCAGCGCCGGAGAGGTGGCCGCCGAGGCAAGCGTGTAGCTGGTGGCCTCGAAATCGTTGCGCACGTGCAGTTCGGACAGGCGTGGCGTCTTGCGCAGGGCCGGGTCGGTGTCGTTGCCGGCGATGACCTCCATGCTGCCCTCGCTGTCCGGCAGCGCGCTGCCGTTCTTCTCGTAGGCGACGATGGTCTTGTCGCCGTTGCCGGTGCGGATCAGCTCGGTGAACGAGAAGGCCGACATGCGCCCGTCCAGGCCGACCGCGATGATGGCGGTAGTCGCTCCGAAGGCGCCGGTGTTGTAGTCGGCCGGGCGGAATCTGGTGGCCCGCACGATCACGTCGGCGAGGCGGTAGCCCTTGTAGGTGTCGCTGCCGACCGTGACCAGCACCGGGTTCTCGACGGCCGGGAAGGTCGTCGCGTCGTTCATCAAGGTCTTCAGGTCGGTGACGGTGATCCCCGCCCGCGCCTGAAAATAGGGCGTCGAGCCCGACGGGCTGTTGGCTGGATTGGTTGGGTCCTGGGCGGTGGACAGATCGGCCGGCATCAGGCTCTGGGTGCCACCCTGCTTGATGTCGAAAGACGCCGACGGCTTCAGCGGCGTGCTGCCCCCGCCACCGCCGCCGCTTCCGCAGGCATTGAGGAACACGGCGGCCGTCAGCGGCACGATCAGCGTCCGGATGAAAGATCGGTTCACGGGATGACTCCTTTCTGATTTTTGAGTGGGCGATGGCCCTCAGCGCACCGAGTTGTTGCTGCCGTTGGTGAGCTGGTTGAGGAAAGCAATGAGGTCGGCGAATTCACTGTCGCTGAGCTTCGGGGGACTCTTCAGCGCTGGATCGAGGCGGGCCACCAGGTCCGCGTAGAGCACCGGTGCCGTCGTGCTGTCCTGGCACGGCACCACGTTGCCGCCGCTGCGCAGCGCGTCGCTGCAGCGGAAGGCCATGGCCGAGGCGGCCGGGTCGAGGTGATGGCGGACCGCCTCTTCCAGCGTTGCGAACACGCCGTTGTGGAAATACGGCCAGGTGTTCTTCACCTCCCACAGGGACGGGGTCAGGAAGGCGTACTTGTCCGCGTCGCTGCCGGTGACGCCATGGCGGCCCAGGTCGCGGGGCGGCGTCATCGCGGCGCCGGCGCCAAAGCCGGGACCGATCTGCGGGACGGCGAGGTTGTGGAATTTCTGGTCGCTGAGCAGCGGGCCGCCATGGCACGCGGCGCACCCGGCCTTGCCGAAGAACAGCAGCCCGCCGCGCTTGGCGCTGTCCGGGATGTCGAGCACACCCGCCATGTAGCCGTGGAAATAGGTCTTGGTGCCGAAGGCGTACCAGCGGCGGGACTCGAAGGCCGCCAGCCCGTTTCCAACGGCCGAGATGCCGATGGCGGACAGCGGCGTATCCGGATAGGCCTGTTGCAGCAGGCCGGCGATCTGCGTATCGGCGCGCAGGCGGGCCATGATGCCGTTCCAGACGGGCAGCGGGTCCTGCTCCACCGTCGCGCCCGCGGCGTTCAGGTCGGCCAGTTCGTTGGCATCGGCGGGGTCGTTGTAGCCCAGCATCTCGGGGCGGGACAGCAGCGGGAACAGGGCCTGGACCGCAGCCAGGCTGCCGAGCCCGACGGGCAGCGCAGCGCCGGCCGGGCTCGCATAGACACCATCGCTGACACTGACCCGACCGTCCCAGAACATGAAGCGCGGATTGCCGACCACCTTGTTGAGCAGGTCCGGCGCGTTGCGGTGGATCAGCGGCGAACCGGTACGGTTGGGCGGCGTGCCACTACCGTTGACGCCGATGGACAGCACCAGGTTGTCGAGGCCCGCATTGCCGATGGGATGGCAGCTGGCGCAGGACACGCTGCGCGTACCGGACAGCAGGGTGCTCTGGAAGAGCACCGAACCCAGGTTGTACAAGGCGTCGGAAACCGCCGGCTCGGCTGGCGCAACGACGCCGTTACTGGCCAGGTAGGCACGCAGCGGCGTATCCAGGTCCGTCGCCGTGCCACTTGTCGTACCCGTGCCTGTGTTTGTCGACGTTCCCGCCGATGTCCCGTCAGCACCGCCCCCACTGCCCCCACCGCAACCCGCGAGTTGCACAGCGAGCGCCAGGGCCAGCGCGCCGCCCATCCACCATTTCCGCATATCGACTCCCTGCCGCCCCGCGGACGGCAATTCACTATATTTTTTTGTATATAACGACAGGCACAGAAACTCTGTCGGAACGATGCAAGGATAGTGAAGGCAATATCCGTACCGACCTCTGGGATACGGGGAGAGGAACAAGCGGAGTCAGATGAAAACGGTTCGTACACCAGCGACAGCCTGGCGCGGCGCGGGACTTCCAGCGGTACCGAATGGCATCGCATGGAAAATCATCGTTGTATTATTAACTACACAACGAATAAGGTCGTCGTAAGCACGACACCCCTGCGACAGACCTCAAACGGCCGTCAGTTGGGCATACAGCTTGGGCAGGCGGGCCGGCAGTTCGGCCGGATTGCGCAGGATGGTGTAGCCGGCCGGGCCGAACAGGTGCGGCAGATAACCCTGGCCTTCCTTGTCGATGGTCACGCAGAACGGCCGCACGCCCTCCTGGCGGGCGGCGTTGAGGCTCATGCGGGTGTCCTCGATACCGTAGCGCCCCTCGTAGTGGTCCACGTCGTTGGGCTTGCCATCGGACAGGATCAGCAGCAGGCGCAGCGCCTCCGGCCGCTTGGCGAGGATCTGCGTGGCGTAACGGATGGCGGCCCCCATGCGGGTGTAGAAGCCCGGCTTGAGGGCGCCGATGCGGCCGCGGATGCGGTCGTCCACCTTCTCGCCGAAGTCCTTGATACGGTGGAAACGGATGTGGTCGCGCCGCCGCGACGAGAAGCCGTACAGGCCAAAGGGATCACCGGTGGCGCCGAGGGCCTCGGAGAACAGCCACAGGCTGTCGCGGATCACGTCGATGACGCGCTGCTCGTCGCTGACCCAGGTGTCGGTGGACAGGGACAGGTCGGCCAGCACCAGGCAGCACAGGTCGCGCTCGCGGCGCTCGCAGGACAGGTAGCCGCCGCCGCTCGCCGCCACATGGCCGGTGTGCCGGTCGGCGAAGGCCCGCACACAGGCGTCGATATCCAGCTCGGGGCCGTCGGGCTGATTCTTCAACCAGCGCCTGGCCGGGGTCAGCGCCTCCAGCTGGCGGCGCAGGCGCCGCGCCGGGCGCACCAGGTGTGCCGGCAAAGGGCCGGGCGTCGCATCGCGGGGATCGAGAAGCGCCACGCTGCACATGTCGCGCTTCAGCACCTGTTTCTTCCAGTCCCATTCGGGCAGCAGGATGCCGCTCTCCAGCGGCACGTCGTCGGCCGCTGCGGACGGCAGATCCAGGTCGAAGCGCACCTTGGAGGCGGTGTCGTGGCCGTCCTGGGCCACCGCGATCTTGTCCATCTCGCTGGCCGCCCGCGGCGCGTCCTCGCCATCGCCCTCCTCGTGGCCGCGATTGACCTTCACGTATTCGGCGAAGGACAGCAGGCTCTCGGCGCGGAAGGGCAGGATCAGGCCGTTGCGGCCGTCCGGCATGTCCTCCCGCTGGGCCTGGCGGCGTCTCTCGGTGGCATCCTCGGTCTTGCCGCCTTCCCGCTGTTCGGCCGGTGTCGGATTGGCCGCGTTCTGGCGACGATCGATGGCCACCGGCGCCGGGTACAACCACAAGGCCACCGGGACCGGTGGACGGCGTGTCGTCGGCAACGCGGCGACGCTACCCGGTTCGACCAGCGCACGCCGGATCGCCGTCTCCACCGCCGCCTCGTCGGCCGGCAGCTTGCGCGGGTCGGGCCGCTCCGCGGTGATCGCTTCCACCAGCCGCCGGTAGCGCGAGCCGAAACCGGGAAAGGCCGCCAGCGTGGCCGCGCTGGCCTGCTGGTTGGCGACGATCCAGTTGTCGGCAGCCAGGTCGGCATGGTCCAGCGCCGCGCCCTGGGCGATCAACCACAGGTAAAGGTCACGGTTGAGGGCCCGCTCGGGGAACAGCGCGATCTCCGCCGGCAGGCGCAGGGTTTCTTCGTCCCGCGTCGCATGGGCAATCTTCTCGCCGGTGTGGGCAATGCGCGCCAGCCAGCCGCGCCGGGCACCGTGCTCGGTTTCGGCAGCCGGCGCCACGCGCAAGCCCGGATCGCCACCCAGCGCACGAAACAGGATGCCGGCGCTGCGCTCGATGTCCGCCAGCCGCACCGCCGCCTGCGGATACGTGCGCGTTGCCGCCCGCGTGATGAAACGGTGCCACAGGCCACCGACAAACTCTTCCATGTCCGCCCTCCGCCAAGACTGTCACCGGCTCCCGACGTCGATACGACAGCGCGGGAAACCGGGACGACCCCGACTGTACGGGGCACCCCGGCAATGCGTCCCTGTCCTGGCTCAATTTCCGGCGCAGGCCGCTGCCGGCGCCGCCAGTGGGAGCGGATACACTTGCCGGCGGGACTTGCTCAACCGGCTGTGTGCGGGCGAATCCGCCTCCGCACAAGGACTGAATCAGGGCAGCACGGAACTTAGCGGGCCGTCCACCCGCCGTCGATCAGCTGCACCGAGCCGGTCACCGACTTGGCCGCATCGGAGCACAGGAACACCGCGAAGGCCGCCACCTCCTCCGCCTCGACGAACTGCTTGGTCGGCTGGGCGGCGAGGATCACCTCGCGGATTACCCGGTCTTCCGGCAGGTTATGCACCTCCGCCTGGTCGACCACCTGCTTCTCGATCAGCGGCGTGCGCACATAGCCCGGGCACAGCGCGTTGCAGGTGATGCCCTGCTCGGCCACTTCCAGCGCCACCGCCTTCGAGAAACCCACCACCGCGTGCTTGCTGGCCGTGTAGGGTGCCTTGAAGGGCGACGCGACGACACCATGGGCGGAGGCAATATTGACGATGCGCCCCCAGCCCTGCTCCTTCATCCCCGGCAGCGCCGCCTTGGTGGTGTGGAACACCGCCGACACGTTGATCGCCATGATCTGGTCCCAGCTCTCGTCCGGAAAGGCATCCACCGCCGCCACATGCTGGATGCCGGCGTTGTTGATGAGGATGTCCAGGCCCCCAAAAGCCGCGACGGTGGTTTCCACCAGCCCCCGCGCCGAAGCCGGATCGGCCAGGTTGGCCGGCGTATAACCCACCTCCACGCCGGACTCGGCCGCCAGTTCGGCCCGTAGCGCCTCCGCCTCGGCCGCCGGCCGCGAACCGTTGAGCATCACCTTCGCGCCGGCCTTCGCCAGGGCCCGCGCAACAGCCAGCCCGATACCCGAAGTGGAACCCGTCACCAACGCCGTCTTGCCTGCAAGCATCACCGCTCTCCTCTGTTGTGTTGTTGATTGCATGCGGGGCGAATGCACCCGTCAGGCAGGGATGCTAGCGCAGCAACAATTTGCCAACCACTTCACAGCCACCGAGCGCCCCGCATCACAAATCGGCAGCATGCACATGGCTATGATCGAACACGCGTTCAACATATGCCCAATGCGAGCACTTGCGTGATTCCAACCGACCGTCTGCACCAACTACTGCGCCTGCTCAGCCACCGCCGGGCAATTCCCGCCAATGACCTGCTGTACGAACTCGGCATCTCCCGCCCGACCCTCACCCGCTATATCCGGGACTTGCGTGACGCGCTCGGCGCACCGGTCGAGTTTGACCGGGAACAAGGCGGCTACCGCCTCACCCACGACCGCCACCAGCTCGGCCCGCAGTTCGAGCTCCCCGGCCTGTGGTTCACCGCCGAGGAAATCCACGCCCTCCTCACCATGCAATACCTGCTTGCCAACCTGGATACCGGCGGCCTGCTCGGCCCGCATATCCGTCCGTTGCAGACCCGCCTCGGCCACATCCTCGGCAGCGCCGACGATTCCGCCACAGAGGTCGCCCGGCGTATCCGCATCCAGACCGTTGGCGCCCGCAGCTTCCGTCTCGAACACTTTCAGGCGGTGGCCTCCGCCACCCTGCGCCGACGACGTCTGGTCATCGAATACCACGCCCGCGGCAAGGACCAGCTCACCCGCCGGGAGACCTCGCCGCAACGCCTCATCCATTACCGGGACAACTGGTATCTGGATGCCTGGTGCCACCTCCGAGGCGAACTGCGCAGCTTCGCCGTGGATGCCATCCAGCGGGCGGAAATCCTCGATCAGCCGGCCCGTGACATCGACGACGCCACCCTCGACCGGGTGCTCGGCAGCGGCTACGGCATCTTCGCCGGTGCCGACGTGGAATGGGCCGTTCTGCGCTTCAGCCCCGAACGCAGCCGCTGGGTCGCCACCGAGAAGTGGCATCCCGACCAGCAAGGACGCCCCCTCGACGAAGGTGGCTACGAATTGCGCGTCCCCTACAGCCAGGAACCCGAACTGCTGATGGACATCCTGCGCCACGGCCGCCACGTGGAAGTGCTCGAACCGGCGGCTTTGCGGGAGGCGGTCCGACGGGAGCATGAAATGGCGGGAAAGAACAATTCATGATGATCAGGTTTTGAGCATGGCTGCTATGAGAATGGCCAGCATGAACAGCAGGAACCACAACACATGAAATTCCCGAACGACATCTTCCTCGCCCACACCGCGGAAAACTGCGACGGCAGCCCCCGGGCGCATGTGCTGGCGGAACACCTGCGGTGCGTCAGCGAAGAGGCTGCGGCCAGCGCCACGCCCTTTGGCGCCGCCGACTGGGCCCGCCTGGCCGGCCTGTGGCACGACCTCGGCAAATATCGCCCCGGTTTCCAGCGCTACATCCGCGACTGCGCCGACGCCCATATCGAAGGCCGCGTTCCGTCGAAGGACAAGACCCACTCGGCCGCCGGCGCCCTGCATGCCATCGCGCACCTCAAATCCCGCCACGGCCTCCGTGGCGAAATGGCCGCCACGGTATTGGCTTACCTGATCGCCGGCCACCATGCCGGGCTGGCCGACTGGCACGGGGGACTGAAAGGACGTCTCGCATCCGACGATGCCCGCCGCGAATACACCGACGCCATCGCCGCCGCCCCGGTGAGCATTCTCGAAAACAGCAGCACCCTCGACCTGAAGGATGCCGTGCCCGGTGGCCTCCTCACCCCCGGCGCCTTCGCCCTGTGGCTGCGCATGCTGTTCTCGACCCTCGTCGATGCCGACTTCCTCGACACCGAAGCATTCATGGATGCCGGCAAGGCCGATGCCCGCGGCGATTTCCCACCTCTCGCCGAGATGCGCGAGACCTACAACACCCACATGGCCAGCTTCACCGCCGACACACCGGTACGCCGGATTCGCGCCGACATCCTGCACCAGTGTCGCGGCAAGGCCAGGGCCGCACCGGGCCTGTACACCCTCACCGTCCCCACCGGCGGCGGCAAGACCCTCGCCAGCCTGGGCTTTGCGCTGGATCACGCGCTCGCCCACGACAAACGACGCATCATCTACGCCATTCCCTACACCAGCATCATCGAGCAAACCGCCGACATATTCCGCGACGTCTTCGCCCCCTTGGGCCGCGAATGTGTCGTCGAACATCACAGCCAGGCCGAAAGCGACCCCGCCGACGAAACCCGCGCCTCCCGCCTCGCCTGCGAAAACTGGGATGCCCCACTCGTCGTCACCACCAACGTCCAGCTCTTCGAATCGCTCTTCGCCGCCCGCACGTCCCGCTGCCGCAAGCTGCACCGGCTCGTCGGCAGCGTGCTGATTCTCGACGAAGCCCAGCAACTGCCGCCCGAATTCCTGCAACCCATCCTCGACGTACTGCGCCTCCTGATCCAGCACTACGGCGTCACCGTCGTGCTGTGCACCGCCACCCAGCCCGCCCTGAGCACCACCGACTACTTCGACCCGTCGATGAACCTGCGCGGCCTCGACGACGCCACCGAACTCATGGACGACCCGGACGCCTTGTACGCAGCCCTCAAGCGCGTCGACGTTCGCCTGCCGGCAGACTTCAATACGCCCACCGAATGGCCGGCCCTGGCCGACGAACTCACCAACCATGACAGCGTGCTCGCCATCGTCAACACCCGCGGTGGCGCCCGCGAACTCCACCGGCGCATGCCCAAGGGCACGCTGCATCTGTCGGCACTGATGTGTGGAGCCCATCGCAAGGACGTCATCGACCACATCAAGGCCCGCCTCGCTGCCCGCCGGATGGGCGACGACAAGGCACCGCTGCGGGTCGTCAGCACCCAGCTCGTCGAAGCCGGCGTCGATCTCGATTTCCCGGTGGTCTATCGCGCACTGGCCGGGCTCGACTCCATCGCCCAGGCCGCCGGGCGCTGCAACCGGGAAGGCACCCTGCCGGAGCAAGGCAAGGTCGTTGTCTTCGTACCGCCCGGAAAAATACCTGCCGGCTCGCTCAGTCAAGGCGCGCAAGCCTGCCGCAGCGTGCTCCAAGGAGAGGTCGAAAACCCCCTCGACCGCAAATTGTTCGAAGCCTACTTCCGCCAGCTCTACGCCACAGCCAACCTCGACCAGCACGGCATCGTCGACCTGCTCAAACTTGCCCCAACCCGCGAAGACCCACTCGCCATTGCCTTCCGCACAGCGGCCGACAAGTTCCAGCTGATTCCCGACAACCAGGCGCCGGTCGTCGCCCTCTACCGCGGCCCGGACGGCAAGGACGAAAAGGTGGACATGCTCCTTGGGGCCCTCAAGAAGGAGGGTCCCGAACGCTGGCTGATGCGTGCCCTGCAGCGCTACACCGTCAGCCTTCCCCAACAGCAGGCCGAACGCCTGCTCGCCCAAGGCAACCTGAGCCTCGCCATGCCAGGACTGTACGTACAGGCAAACGATCTGCTCTACGACCCACTACTCGGTCTTCGCGCCGACGACCAGCCCCTTCCCCCCAGCGGACTCGTCTGCTGAACCGCTGCCCCACCCACATTTCACCTGGAGCCCAAGAGCGAGCCAACGATGAACACATTCTGTCTGGAAGTCAGCGGTCCATTCGCCTGCTTCACGCGACCGGAAATGAAGGTCGAGCGCGTCTCCTACGACGTCATCACCCCGTCAGCCGCGCGTTCGGTGTTCGAAGCCATCCTGTGGAAGCCGCAAATCCGCTGGCGGATCACGCGTATCGAAGTATTGAACCCGATCCGCTGGATCAACCTGCGGCGCAACGAAGTCGGCGCCGTCGTCTCGACCCGCAACGTGCAGCAGGCCCTGAACGCCGGCAGCGGCACGCTCGGGCTCGACATCGAAGACGAACGCCAGCAGCGCGCCGGCCTCTTCCTGCGCGATGCGGCCTACCGCTTGCACGCAGAGCTGCTTCTTTCACCCAAGGCCAACGATCCGCTCGTCAAATACACCGAGATGTTCACCCGCCGTGCCACCAAGGGCCAGTGCGTGAACCAGCCTTACCTCGGCTGCCGCGAGTTCGCCGCCGCCTTCCGGTTGGTAGCCGACACAACCACCGAGCGCCCAGCCATTGGCGAGACCCGCGATCTCGGCTGGATGCTCCACGACCTCGACTTCACCAACCCCTCCGCCCCGCAGCCGCGCTTCTTCCGCGCGGAGCTGAAGAACGGCGTAATCCTCGTGCCGGACTTCGAAACCGGAGAGGTGAAGTCATGATCCTTCAGGCCCTGTACGACTACTACCAGCGCAAATGCGCCTCTGCCGACCCGGCCGAACGGCTGCCCGCTTATGGGCTGGAGGAGAAGGAAATCCCCTTCATCCTCGAAATCACCGCCGACGGCGAACTGGTGCAACTGCGCGACACCCGCAGCCAGGACGGCAAGAAGAAGGTCGGCCGGCGCTACCTCGTTCCACAGGGCGTCAAGCGGGCAAGCGGCATTGCGGCCAACCTGCTGTGGGACAACGTCGAATATCTCACTGGCATCGACACCCGCGGCAAACCGGAACGGGTCATCGAACAGCATGCGGCTTTCCGTGCCCGCATCAATGCACTCCCGGAATCAGCCCAGGCTGACGCAGGACTGCAAGCCGTGCAGGCCTATCTCAACAAGATCGACCCTGAGCGCCTCGCACAGGAGCCACGCTTTGCCGAAGCGAAGGAAAGCAACGCCCTGATGAGCTTTCAGCTCCACGGCGAGCCGCAACTCGTCTGCCAGCGCCCGGCCGTGGCCAGCGCCGCGATGGTTGCCGGCGATCCGACGGGAGACACACCCAAAGCGCTATGCCTCGTCACGGGCCAAGCCGCCGAGACCGAACGCCTGCACGCGGCGATCAAGGGCGTGTGGGGCGCGCAGACATCCGGCGCCAACATCGTGTCCTTCAACCTGGACGCCTTCGAGTCCTACGGCAAGCGCAAACTCCAGGGCGAGAACGCCCCGGTCGGCAAACCGGCCGCCTTCGCCTACACCACCGCGCTGAACCACCTGCTCGGCAAGGGCTCGCGCAACCGCTTCCAGGTCGGCGACGCCTCGACTGTCTGCTGGGCCGAGCAACAAGGCGAAGCGGTTTCCGAGTACGACACCGTGTTCGCCGACATCTTCGGCCAGCACGACGACCCGGACGCCGGCGTGAAAGCGGTGACGACGCTTTTCGACTCGGTGCAGAGCGGGCGTTTCGACGGCGTCGAAGGCGCAGCCCGCTACTTTGTGCTGGGCCTCGCCCCCAACGCGGCACGCATCAGCGTGCGTTTCTTTTACACGATGACACTGGCCGAATTGGCGCCACGCATCCTGCAGCACTTCAAGGATCTGAAGCTCACGCGCGGCCCCAACGACCCAGACTACCCGTCGCTGTTCCGCCTGCTCACAGCCTGCGCAGCGCAGGGCAAGGCCGACAACATTCCACCCAACCTGGGCGGCGCCATCGTCGATGCAATCCTTGCCGACCCCGACGCCCCTTACCCCAGCCTGTGGCTCAACGCCGCAGTCAATCGCTGCCGTGCCGAGCGGGAGGTGAACTACCACCGCGCCGCCGCCATCAAGGCCTGCCTGAACCGATCCATCCGCCGCCATCCGCAGGAAAAGGAGTTCCAACCCATGCTCGACCTCGACAACACCCACGCGGCCTACCGCCTCGGGCGGCTGTTCGCCGTCCTGGAGAAGATCCAGGAAGAAGCCTCGCCGGGTCTCAACGCAACGATCCGCGACCGTTATTACGGCGCGGCCTCTTCCACGCCGGTGGCCGTGTTTACCACCTTGCTGCGCCTCAAGAACGCCCACCTCAAGAAACTATCCCCGGGCCGTTCGGTGTCGTTCGAGAAGCTGCTCGGCGAGGTGCTGTCCGCAGTCACCGATTTTCCCGCCCATCTGACGCTCACCGACCAGGGCCGCTTCGCCCTCGGCTACTACCACCAGCGCCAGGCCTTCTTCACCAAATCCGACAAGACTGAATCCACCGAGGAGAACAACTGATGGCTCTCACCAACCGCTACGACTTCGTGCTGCTCTTCGACGTGAAGGACGGCAACCCCAATGGCGACCCGGACGCCGGCAACCTGCCGCGCCTCGATGCCGAATCCGGCCACGGACTGGTCACCGATGTGTCTCTCAAGCGCAAGGTGCGCAACTTCGTAGGGCTGGTGAAGGAACAAGACAGCCGCGATCCGCAACCGGGCGAAAAGCGCTTCGAAATCTACGTCCGTGAAAAGGCCATCCTCAACAACCAGCACCAGCGCGCCTACTCGGCGCTCAAACTGGACGCCTCCGAAGAGGCGGGCGAGGAATTCGCGCTGGACGCCGACGAGCCGGCCGGAAAGAAGAAAAAACCCGCCAAGGAAAAGCGCAAAGGCAGCGCCGACGACGTCGATCAGGCCCGCAAATGGATGTGCCAGAACTTCTTCGACGTGCGCACTTTCGGGGCCGTGATGTCCACCGGCATCAACTGCGGCCAGGTGCGCGGCCCGGTCCAGCTCACCTTCGCCCGCTCGGTGGCGCCCATCGTCGCGCTGGAGCACTCCATCACCCGCATGGCCGTCGCCACCGAAGCCGAGGCGGAGAAACAGCAAGGCGACAACCGCACCATGGGTCGCAAGCACACCGTGCCCTACGGCGTGTATATGGCCCACGGCTTCGTGTCGTCCTTCCTGGCCAAGCAGACCGGCTTCGGCGAGGAGGATCTGGAATTGCTGTGGCAAGCGCTGGAGCACATGTTCGAGCACGACCGCTCCGCCTCCCGCGGAGAAATGGCCACCCGCGGGCTGTACGTCTTCAAGCACGACTCGGAACTCGGCAACGCCCCCGCCCATGAACTGTTCAAGCGCGTGACAGCCCAGCCGACGATTGAAATTCCACGCGACTTCGAAAACTACAAAGTCACGGTGAACGACACCGACCTACCGGCCGGCGTCTCGCTGATCCGTCGGGTAGGCTGAAAACCTCCTCAGCGCCGCTTTGCCCAATACCTCGGACGGCGGCGCTGATGGGCAATGGCCAGAATTCGCAAAACATCACCCTCTATGCGATATACAACCCAATAAGGAAAACTCTCGAGGGTAAGCCGACGGGTATCCCGGACAAACGGCGTGCCGATATCAGGATGCCTACGGATCAGTTCGATGCAAGACTGGACGTTCGCCATCAAATTCAGCGCAGCACGCGGGCTTCCTCCTGCGCGATACCAACTTGCAGCACGAACCGCCTCCTCAAGCGCCAGCGGATGAAAGGAGAAACGCATGCATCAGCGCGAGCCGATAGCCGCAGCACGCAGGCGTGCAAGCGCCTCGTCACCGTCGACCCAGGCGACTTCTCCTCGCTCCATTGCGTCGACACGGCGTTCGGCCTCCTCGGCCCAGGCCGTTTCGATCTCTTCAGGCGTAACTCCCGGATCGGCATCACGATGCGCGAGCAGGCTCACGATGAGCGCATCCAGATCGTCCAGCGGGAGTTGCAGGGCTTCGGCAACCAGGGCCTGCAGGGGCATGCTCATGACAAATCCTCGACGTCGATAACGACTTCAATCTTAGCAGCCACCCCATGCCGGAACCACTCGACCCCATTCCCCTCTCCGCCCTCCAGCACTGGGCCTATTGCCCGCGCCAGTGCGCGCTCATCCACCTCGAACAAGCGTTCGAGGACAACGTGTTCACGCTGCGCGGGCAGGCCGTCCATGCCCGTGCCGACCAGCCCGGCGTGGAGGTGCGTGCCGGCTTGCGGGCCGAGCGCGCGCTACCGGTGTTCAGCGACCGCCTCGGTCTGATCGGCAAGGCCGACGTGGTGGAGCTCCAGCCCGACGGCACACCCTACCCGGTGGAATACAAGCACGGCTCGCGCAACAAGAAGGCGGCCATTGCCGCCTGCGACGACCTGCAACTGGCCGGGCAGGCCCTGTGCCTGGAAGAAATGAGCGGCAGAGCGGTACCCGAAGGGGCACTGTTCTACGCGACCTCCAAGCGCCGCCGGGTTGTACCGATCACGCTGGCGCTACGCACCGCCGTCGAGACCGCCGTGATCGAGATCCGCACCATGCTGGCCGGCGGCCAGACTCCGCCCCCGGTTAACGACGAACGCTGCCATGCCTGCTCCCTGCGCGACCTGTGCCAACCAGCAGCACTGTCCCACACCGCCGAACGGGATGCCCTTCACCAAGCCCTCTTCGACCCGGATACCTGACCCATGCAACTGCTCAATACCCTCTACGTGACCCTGCCGGAGAGCTATCTGCATCTGGAGAACGACACTCTGCGCATCGAGGTAGAGCACGAAACCCGCCTGCGCGTACCGCTGCACCATGTGGGCAGCGTGGTGTGCTTCGGCAACGTCAAGTTGTCCACACCGCTGATGCACCGGCTGGCCGACAGCGGTATCGGACTGGTCCTGCTCGACGGCAATGGCCGGTTCAAGGCCCGGCTGGAAGGCCCCGTGTCCGGCAACGTGCTGCTGCGCCAGGCCCAGCATGAACGCAGCCGCGACGCAGGTTTCGCCCTCTGCATCGCCCGCTGCTGCGTGGCCGGCAAAATCAAGAATGCCCGCCAGGTGCTGCAGCGCGGCGCCCGGGAAGCCAAGGAGCCTGCCGATGGAGCCAGCCTGACCCGCGCCGCGGATGACCTCGCCGCCGCCCTGCGTGCCCTTCCCGCCGCCACCGACCTGGACACCCTGCGCGGCATCGAGGGCGAAGCCGCCCGCCAGTATTTCGCCGGACTCAATCTGGTCGTCCGCCCCGAAGCCCGCGCCGCCTTCCAAATGGATGGCCGCAGCCGGCGCCCGCCCCGCGACCGCATGAACGCGCTGCTGTCCTTCCTGTATTCCATGCTGATGAACGACTGCCGCTCGGCCGTCGAAGCCGCCGGCCTCGACCCGCAGGTGGGCTTCCTGCATGCCTTGCGTCCAGGGCGTGCGGCCCTGGCCCTCGATCTGATGGAGGAATTCCGTGCCATCGCCGACCGTGTCGCGCTGACGCTCATCAATCGCGGTCAAATCGGCGCCGACGACTTCGTCGAGCGGGAAGGCGGCGCCGTACTGCTTGAGGGCGACGCCCGCAAAGCTGTGGTTGTCGCCTGGCAGGAACGGAAACAGGAAGAACTGACCCACCCACTCCTCGAACAAGCCGTTCCACTCGGCGTCGTCCCCTTGGTCCAAGCCCGCCTGCTGGCACGCAGCCTGCGCGGCGAAATGCCCGAATACCTGCCCTTCGTGATCCGCTGAAAGTACCGCCATGCTCGTCATCGTCTGCTACGACGTGAATACCGAAACCAAGGCCGGCCGCCGACGCCTGCGCCGGGTTGCCAAGGTCTGCGAAGGCATCGGCCAGCGCGTCCAGAAATCCGTCTTCGAATGCCAGGTCAACCTGATGCAATTCGAATCCCTCGAACGGGAGCTCCTTGCCGAAATCGAACTGACCGAAGACAATCTCCGCCTCTACCGCCTCCCTGAAAGCCGCGGCGCCGAAGTCCGCGAACACGGAACCTTCCGCTCCACCGACTTCAACGGGCCTCTGGTGCTGTAACATCCCAAACGCGAACCCCAAGCGCCCATCGTTTCCCCGCCGGGTTCGCGCATGTACCAAGTGTTTGTATTGGAAAGATAAGCCTTCAAGCATTCCCTCCATGAGACACCAGCCATCGCACCCCAAGCTCAGGTTCGCGCAAAGCGACCTTTTTCCCGTGATGGCTCAGACCTTTGCGCGCGAAGGGATTCGTCCGTTAGCAATAACGGACGTGGATTGAAACAGCCGACGCGTAACCCTTCATCGTGCCCTTGGAATGATTCGTCCGTTAGCAATAACGGACGTGGATTGAAACGAGCAGATGCAACCGGACGAGGATGCAGACGAAGGATTCGTCCGTTAGCAATAACGGACGTGGATTGAAACCTGCTGCCGGGCGTGCCCCTGGCAGGGCGTAGCGGATTCGTCCGTTAGCAATAACGGACGTGGATTGAAACTCGCCGGATGCCCCGCTCAGCGACGGCGCCCGTGCGATTCGTCCGTTAGCAATAACGGACGTGGATTGAAACCAGATACTCAACGTTCTCGGCAGGGCATTCGATGAGATTCGTCCGTTAGCAATAACGGACGTGGATTGAAACAATGCCGATCAAATGTCTCTGCCCGGCCTCCCCGGATTCGTCCGTTAGCAATAACGGACGTGGATTGAAACCGGTGATCGACGTCACCCAGGCCGAGCCCCTGCGCGATTCGTCCGTTAGCAATAACGGACGTGGATTGAAACTATGTCGCTCCGTCCTTCCGGGGTTATGCCGCCATGGATTCGTCCGTTAGCAATAACGGACGTGGATTGAAACCTGGTCCGCGGGGTCGAATTCGAAGCGCCAGTGCGCGATTCGTCCGTTAGCAATAACGGACGTGGATTGAAACAGCCCCTTCGCTGTCGCGCGCCCACGTAATGGCTGATTCGTCCGTTAGCAATAACGGACGTGGATTGAAACACCGAACTTGCCAGTCTTACACATTGGCGAATCAGGATTCGTCCGTTAGCAATAACGGACGTGGATTGAAACCTTAAGGGCTGCTATTACGCCACCCGCCTGCTTGATTCGTCCGTTAGCAATAACGGACGTGGATTGAAACAGTCCAAGCTGCCCGTGGCCCTTGTCCTGGTTACTGATTCGTCCGTTAGCAATAACGGACGTGGATTGAAACCCCTCGGCTCCTTCCCAATGTCATTGCATTGAAGGATTCGTCCGTTAGCAATAACGGACGTGGATTGAAACACCGCTCTGCAAGACGGGGTCATTTAGTGGATCGTGATTCGTCCGTTAGCAATAACGGACGTGGATTGAAACGTATTAACGGGTGCTATGCTGATCCGTATGCTGGAGATTCGTCCGTTAGCAATAACGGACGTGGATTGAAACATGAATGGCGCTCTGCTGTTCTTGTGCTCCTCGGCGATTCGTCCGTTAGCAATAACGGACGTGGATTGAAACCCTTCCGGCGTGGTGGTCAGTGCGGTAGCCAGACGCTCGAGATTCGTCCGTTAGCAATAACGGACGTGGATTGAAACCTCACTCAGAGAAAGCACGGAGGCGCGAAGAACAGATTCGTCCGTTAGCAATAACGGACGTGGATTGAAACCAATGTCCGCCCCGAGCAGCAAAGGGGCGGAAGTTCGATTCGTCCGTTAGCAATAACGGACGTGGATTGAAACATGGGTGTTGGCGGTGGTGCTGGCACATATGAGTGATTCGTCCGTTAGCAATAACGGACGTGGATTGAAACGTCGTCAGCCACTGATAGAGCCGACGCTCCCAGCGATTCGTCCGTTAGCAATAACGGACGTGGATTGAAACTGCACCTTGCCCGACGTCACAAATTCAACCTCGCATTGATTCGTCCGTTAGCAATAACGGACGTGGATTGAAACCGCCGGTCGTTCCGTCGATGCGCGGAAATACGGATCGATTCGTCCGTTAGCAATAACGGACGTGGATTGAAACCGCTCGGTAGCTCCTGCTCATAAGACGCCGAAAGGATTCGTCCGTTAGCAATAACGGACGTGGATTGAAACCTGGTGCAGATCCCGTACGCAAGGAAGCCGCGCAGGATTCGTCCGTTAGCAATAACGGACGTGGATTGAAACTCTGCCTGGTAGCTGTAGCGCGCCCACACCACCGATTCGTCCGTTAGCAATAACGGACGTGGATTGAAACGTCATTGACATGCTCGTCGTCGTGCTCCGGAGTCCAGGATTCGTCCGTTAGCAATAACGGACGTGGATTGAAACTCCTCGGCTGCCCGGCGCTCGGCTGCGATCCGCTCGATTCGTCCGTTAGCAATAACGGACGTGGATTGAAACCAACGCTGGCGCCCCAGCATCCACATGCCCCGCTGGATTCGTCCGTTAGCAATAACGGACGTGGATTGAAACTGGCGCTGCTGGTGTTCGTGGTGATGTGCGTGACGCGATTCGTCCGTTAGCAATAACGGACGTGGATTGAAACCATTGGTGCTACGCCATGTCGCGAGACCGGCGGCGATTCGTCCGTTAGCAATAACGGACGTGGATTGAAACGAACTTAAAGCTCAAATGCTCCTGCCCGGCCTCCCCGATTCGTCCGTTAGCAATAACGGACGTGGATTGAAACGTACGCTTGACGGTCACGTCATGAAGCATGACCGGGATTCGTCCGTTAGCAATAACGGACGTGGATTGAAACTTTAACGCAATCCTCGGCGGCACTATGAGTTGAGAAGGATTCGTCCGTTAGCAATAACGGACGTGGATTGAAACAGTGCCTGTACACGCAGATCAAAGACGCCCTCCTCAGGATTCGTCCGTTAGCAATAACGGACGTGGATTGAAACGCGTCGCTGATCGCGCTAAACCCGACGGCGGTTGAGATTCGTCCGTTAGCAATAACGGACGTGGATTGAAACTTCGCAGCCTGCTGGCACATCCAAAGGATGTCGGCGATTCGTCCGTTAGCAATAACGGACGTGGATTGAAACTCCGCTCTTTTTGCTGGCATTCCGGTGTATCACAGATTCGTCCGTTAGCAATAACGGACGTGGATTGAAACCTCAACCATGGAAATATGGGCAACACCGGAGTGTGGATTCGTCCGTTAGCAATAACGGACGTGGATTGAAACCTATCAACCGCGGATTCAAGGCCTGCCGCATACTGATTCGTCCGTTAGCAATAACGGACGTGGATTGAAACATTTACACGATTGACGTAAACAGGACGCGCATGCTTGATTCGTCCGTTAGCAATAACGGACGTGGATTGAAACAATGCTAATTACACCGGTCAATCATGTGGCTCCGGGGATTCGTCCGTTAGCAATAACGGACGTGGATTGAAACCGGGCACTGGCAAGACTGCGCTTGCGGTGTCGATGGATTCGTCCGTTAGCAATAACGGACGTGGATTGAAACCTTGAAGGCGTGGCGATCAATCCCAAGCTGACGCGGGATTCGTCCGTTAGCAATAACGGACGTGGATTGAAACTGTGACCTGCTGACGCTCCGCACCCTTTTTACCGATTCGTCCGTTAGCAATAACGGACGTGGATTGAAACTGCTCGTCATAGTGTTCAGATGCTTGGCGGCATGGCGATTCGTCCGTTAGCAATAACGGACGTGGATTGAAACACAGTCCATGAGGACACTGCGCATCGGACTGGCTGATTCGTCCGTTAGCAATAACGGACGTGGATTGAAACTTCAACGATGAAGTGGAAGGCAAGCGTTACGACTGATTCGTCCGTTAGCAATAACGGACGTGGATTGAAACCATGTGGGGTCAAATCCCTGCCGACATGCTCAATGATTCGTCCGTTAGCAATAACGGACGTGGATTGAAACTTCAACCGGCGGGGTCGGCTGATGATCGACTTTCAGATTCGTCCGTTAGCAATAACGGACGTGGATTGAAACCATTCGGCGGTTTCCGTAGCCTCCACAAAGTCATACGATTCGTCCGTTAGCAATAACGGACGTGGATTGAAACATTTTGCTGTTCTCCTATTTGAGAAATGAAAGAAGATTCGTCCGTTAGCAATAACGGACGTGGATTGAAACACGTTAGGAAGGTTAGGAAGGTTAGGAAGGTTAGGCAAGGGCAGGATTCGTCCGTTAGCAATAACGGACGTGGATTGAAACCAGGTGATCGAGACGGCGTTGGAGACAGTGGGGAGGATTCGTCCGTTAGCAATAACGGACGTGGATTGAAACAACAGCTGCAGAAGCTTAAATAACTGGAGTATGACGGATTCGTCCGTTAGCAATAACGGACGTGGATTGAAACCACGTGCGGCAGTCGAGGGCGGCGAGGATCTCGCGATTCGTCCGTTAGCAATAACGGACGTGGATTGAAACCCCGCGGCAAAGACCAACGACGTCTTCGTCCTCGGATTCGTCCGTTAGCAATAACGGACGTGGATTGAAACATCGACCGCCCTTTGCCGCGGCGGGTGGCCTCGAGGATTCGTCCGTTAGCAATAACGGACGTGGATTGAAACGACAGGTACGGAGCCTGCCCACCGTCATAGCCAGGATTCGTCCGTTAGCAATAACGGACGTGGATTGAAACTCAAGACGGGCAATCAGGGCTATGTGGCAGCGATGATTCGTCCGTTAGCAATAACGGACGTGGATTGAAACAACTTGTCTGGTAACAGCCAAGTCGGAGCTGCGCTGATTCGTCCGTTAGCAATAACGGACGTGGATTGAAACCTCAAGCTATCCCCTGATCAGGCCCTCATCAAGATCGATTCGTCCGTTAGCAATAACGGACGTGGATTGAAACATCGCGCTTGCGGAAGCGAAGCTCTCCAGCGACCTGGATTCGTCCGTTAGCAATAACGGACGTGGATTGAAACCAATGAGGCGCAGTATTAGGACAATAGTTATATGGATTCGTCCGTTAGCAATAACGGACGTGGATTGAAACTTTGCCGATTGCGAAACGGAATTGGTGACGACGGGCGATTCGTCCGTTAGCAATAACGGACGTGGATTGAAACAGCCGCCTTCTGGTCGCGCTCGTACAGCTTGACTTGATTCGTCCGTTAGCAATAACGGACGTGGATTGAAACAGTTTAAGTCTAATGATTCCACTTCATGGACATGATTCGTCCGTTAGCAATAACGGACGTGGATTGAAACAGTCTGGCGCTGGCCGGTAAGTACCGGTCCGTCGAGATTCGTCCGTTAGCAATAACGGACGTGGATTGAAACTTTGTCCCGTTCGATCCTGATCCGCAGCGGGCGCGGGATTCGTCCGTTAGCAATAACGGACGTGGATTGAAACATTTGCTCGACTCCCATCGAGAGGTTTGAAAAACGGGATTCGTCCGTTAGCAATAACGGACGTGGATTGAAACCATCTACGTAATTCCAGATCAACGCCTTGGTGCAGGATTCGTCCGTTAGCAATAACGGACGTGGATTGAAACAGGGCTGGCTGGCCGTCAAGGTCGGTGGCACAGCGATTCGTCCGTTAGCAATAACGGACGTGGATTGAAACGAACGTGATCCCCTTACTGTTGCAGTACGCCTCAATGATTCGTCCGTTAGCAATAACGGACGTGGATTGAAACGCGCCGACGAAAGATCCATGTGGCGAGAAGCCGGAGATTCGTCCGTTAGCAATAACGGACGTGGATTGAAACGTTTTGTCGCCACCGGAAGGCGCGCTCGTCGTGGCGATTCGTCCGTTAGCAATAACGGACGTGGATTGAAACTCCGGCTCCATGGCCAGCACGGACGCCGGCTACAAGGATTCGTCCGTTAGCAATAACGGACGTGGATTGAAACATGCGCCGGGTGACGGATCAGGAAAGCGGGAATAGCGATTCGTCCGTTAGCAATAACGGACGTGGATTGAAACCACTTCTGGAGGAGCGAGATCGCCCTCGGGCTGCGGATTCGTCCGTTAGCAATAACGGACGTGGATTGAAACCTCATGGCCTGCCTGCTACTGCGCGGCAACGCCTACGATTCGTCCGTTAGCAATAACGGACGTGGATTGAAACAACCCCGGTCCCGTAGGAGCTGACGATGGACATGAGATTCGTCCGTTAGCAATAACGGACGTGGATTGAAACTCCTGTGTTGTTGCTTCGATGACTCTATTATATAGATTCGTCCGTTAGCAATAACGGACGTGGATTGAAACACGACCAAGAAGCGCTGAGACGACAGCGGCCTTACGATTCGTCCGTTAGCAATAACGGACGTGGATTGAAACGAGGCCGACCTCGTCCAGCGCGGCGTGGCTGCCTGATTCGTCCGTTAGCAATAACGGACGTGGATTGAAACTTCGGCGCCCTCGCCATTAAGCGCGAAGCCAGCACGATTCGTCCGTTAGCAATAACGGACGTGGATTGAAACCCATCCAAAGTTGGGGAGCTCGGCGGCGGCTCGGAGATTCGTCCGTTAGCAATAACGGACGTGGATTGAAACGAATTCGTCGCCGTACTGATTTGGGAAGATCTCACGATTCGTCCGTTAGCAATAACGGACGTGGATTGAAACTTCGTGATTACGACAGTGAACTGGTCTGCCGTGATGGATTCGTCCGTTAGCAATAACGGACGTGGATTGAAACTTCGCCTTGGGCCGCACAGCCAGGAAGCGGAACGGGAGATTCGTCCGTTAGCAATAACGGACGTGGATTGAAACGCCAGTGCTTCATCGAACATGCAGCGCGCCTCGACGATTCGTCCGTTAGCAATAACGGACGTGGATTGAAACCGTCTCGCGTTGCGTAATCAGCAAGCGGGTAAGCGATTCGTCCGTTAGCAATAACGGACGTGGATTGAAACCGCAAATGCGGCGCCGTGCTGCGGATAGCTGGCCTGATTCGTCCGTTAGCAATAACGGACGTGGATTGAAACCTTGCGGCGTCTGTGTCTTGAGCCAATGGTCGTAGATTCGTCCGTTAGCAATAACGGACGTGGATTGAAACCCCGTCGCGGCGCCTCCAGTCGCGGCGCATCTGACGGATTCGTCCGTTAGCAATAACGGACGTGGATTGAAACCGGTCGAGGCCATGCGCGGCGTGCAGGATCAGGTCGCGATTCGTCCGTTAGCAATAACGGACGTGGATTGAAACGGCATTGATGCGCTTCCGTTCTTCGCCTTCCGGGAGATTCGTCCGTTAGCAATAACGGACGTGGATTGAAACCGTGGGGGTCGTTGGCATCGTGAGGGTGCCGAGGCGGGATTCGTCCGTTAGCAATAACGGACGTGGATTGAAACAACAAGGGGAACCCGGCCAACCCGAACCGCAGCCGATTCGTCCGTTAGCAATAACGGACGTGGATTGAAACAGATCACCGGCCGCGCCAACTACCGGGCCTGCAGCGATTCGTCCGTTAGCAATAACGGACGTGGATTGAAACGAGTGCCATCAGTCCCCCGTGTAGAAATTGAAGCTGATTCGTCCGTTAGCAATAACGGACGTGGATTGAAACTACCTCGACGACTGCCGGCGGATCTACGCCGCCATCCGATTCGTCCGTTAGCAATAACGGACGTGGATTGAAACCACCTTGATAACCCCGCCGTCGAACCAGCAGCCGGATTCGTCCGTTAGCAATAACGGACGTGGATTGAAACGTCTAGGTACAGGTGGATTGGCTTCATGTCGGCCTGATTCGTCCGTTAGCAATAACGGACGTGGATTGAAACTGGTCGTTTCAGCCGCTCTCGGCGTTCAAGCAAAAGATTCGTCCGTTAGCAATAACGGACGTGGATTGAAACCCTCACGGCATCGACGATACCGTGGCCCGCCTTGAAGATTCGTCCGTTAGCAATAACGGACGTGGATTGAAACAGCGTACCCACACCGTATGCTGCATCCGTGCCGCGGATTCGTCCGTTAGCAATAACGGACGTGGATTGAAACCCTGCCAGCAAGCAGCACCTGCTATATCGAGGCCACCGATTCGTCCGTTAGCAATAACGGACGTGGATTGAAACGATATACGAGCCGCTGTAAGACCATGCGCCGACCGATTCGTCCGTTAGCAATAACGGACGTGGATTGAAACTCTCGTTGTGGCGAGTAACGTCGCCACTCTGACGGAGATTCGTCCGTTAGCAATAACGGACGTGGATTGAAACCAGGGCATCAGGATGTTCGGCGGACGGCTCGAATGATTCGTCCGTTAGCAATAACGGACGTGGATTGAGACCTGATGAGCTACCAAGGAAGGGCCCTGCGCCCCGCCTGCTACGTCTGCGCACCCTGATCGACCGGGACGACGACACCGAATTGGTCCTCGGAGCGACAGCATGAGCGCCGCCTACGACTGCTTACGCTCCCGACGCCCTCAAGGCGTCCATGCAGACCCGCCTCTCCCGCAAGCCGCGCAGCGGCGCCGGGCCGGAAGCCTGATCGCCCCTCCGCCAGCCGGCCGTCCGGCGCACCCTGCCACCACCCACGCTCATTCGCCCGCCTCCCGCCGAAGCGCTCCGCACATGCAGACCCGCCCCGCCGGACACCCCCGGCAACCGATCCGGCAATCCCGGAATCCGCCCCGACCTTCCGCAAGCTCCTCGCGAGGAGCCCGGCAAGTGTCCTGCCCCATCCGCGAGTCCCTCGCGAGTACCTCCGGGACAGACCGCCCCAATCCCGCCGATACACCCACCCTGTCCGGGAACTCCTCGCGACGAGCCCGGAGATACTCGCGAGAATCGCCGGGATAGGGGCCGCCTGTCCGGGAGAGGGTGCCGGGCAGCCCTGAGACAGCCCTGTCCTATCGTCCATACTCAAGCGAGAGCTTCCGCTACAGGACGGACCACCCCGGCGAGGGTCGCGAGTATCTCCGGGAGGGTCGCGACTACCTCGGCGGGGGTCGCGAGCCATGCGGCGGCAGGGAAGCGCGTGGCGTCAAGACTGGGGAGAACTTCCATCTGGCGGCCGGGCAAGCCCGCGCGCAAACCGATGAGCCGGATGGCCGGCGCGACCTCGTCGCGCCGGCGCTGAACGCCGGCAGTCCGACACGACAGGCCCCGATGCAAGCTTTTTGCGTTATACCTGCCGCTCCCTCTGACTGGCTCGCCGGAGTTGCCCGTGAATCCGCTCCTCAGTATCGCCCTCGCCCTGGGTCTTGCCGGGCTGTTGTTCTTTGCCTATCGCCGCATCGGCGCCGCCTACGGCCTGCGCGGCGGGCTGGCGCTGATCGCGCTGGTGCTGCTGGCCGTCAATCCGCTCTACCGGATGGCAGCGGTCGGCTATCTGCAGGTGATCGCCAACCAGCATCCGGCCATCGTGGCCAATCCGTACTGGGATCTCTACTACACCTTCACGATCTTCCTGACCGCGGCGGCGCTGGTGCTCAGCGTGTATGGCGGCGTCGGCGTGCTGACCGGGCGCCGGCGCTCGATTGTCTGGCGTGCGCTGATCGCGCTGTGGGTATCGGGACCGCTGGTGAATGCACTGTACCTGTTCGTCGCCGGCCGGGTGGCCGCGCTGGCGGCCGTGCCGGCGCCGGACTTCATGCTGGGCATGCTGCCGCCGCTGGCCATCAGCCTGCTGGCGACGGCCTACCTGCTGACGGCAGTGCAGGTACGAGCGGTCTATGCCGACGCGGCGGAGATCGAGACACCTTCGGCCTGAAGCGCCACCGCGTCGAACACCGGCACGGTTTCCGGCAGCGGCGACGGCACATGCACGGCGAAGCCCTGGGCGTAATCCACGCCCAGGCTCTGCACTACATCAAGGACCGCCTCGCTGCCGACGAATTCGGCGATGGTGGCGAGGCCATGCACCTGGGCGACCCGCACCATCGATTCGACCACCGCGTGGTCGGCGGCGTCGCTGTCCGCATGCTTGACGAACATGCCGTCGATCTTCAGGTAATCCACCTTGAACTGCTTGAGGTAGCCGAAGGACGACAGGCCGCTGCCGAAGTCGTCGAGGGCCAGCGCGCAACCCAGGCTGTGGGCGAAGTCGATGAACTCGAAGGCCCTCTCGATGCGTGCGATGGCACAGCTCTCGGTGATTTCGAAGCTGATGCAGGCCGGGTCGATCGCATTGCGCGCGAAGGTGTCACGGATGAAATCCGGCAGCTCCTCGTCAGCCAGCGTCGCACCGGACAGGTTGATCGCCACCCGCGGCAGCGCAGTGGCGCCAGCCGCCACCCAGCCGGCAATGGCGCGGCAGGTGTTCTCGATGACCCAACGGTCCACGAATGGCATCAGGTTGTAGCGCTCGGCGGCCGGGATGAAATAAGCCGGTGCGATGATCCGGCCATCCTCACCGACCATGCGGACGAGGATCTCCAGGTGGTCCCGGTGCCCCGGCCGCAGGGAACGGTAACGCTGGTGATACAGCGCAAAGCGGCCCTGCTCCAGCGCCGCCGAGATCTGCGGCAAGGACATGAACTCCGCTTGCCGGGCACGGAAGTAGTCGTCGGTCGGCACGAAGACCTGCACCCGGTTGCGGCCGCGCTCCTTGGCCGCGTAGCAGGCGGTATCGGCGGCGATCAGCAGATCGGTGATGGTGGCGAGGCTGGGTGAGGATTCGACGATGCCGACACTGGCGCCGATGCGGAAGACCTTGCCTTCCCACGTGAAGGGTATTGCGCGGATGTCATCGATGATCAGCTGGGCGCGACGCACCGCTTCGTCGAGGCTCACGCCGCGCATGATCAGGCCGAACTCGTCGCCGCCCAGGCGGGCCAGGTAGCCGAAGGAGAAGCGGGTCTGCATCGCCTGGGCCAGGTTCTGCAGCAGGCTGTCGCCGGCCGAATGGCCGCAGGCGTCGTTGACGGCCTTGAACTGGTCCAGGTCGATGTAGACCAGGATCACCTTTTCGCGGCTGTGCGCCGCCTCTTCCAGCGAGCGGGTCAGCTGGTTCTCGAAGGCGCGGCGGTTGTAAAGCCCGGTCAAAGGATCGTGGGAAGCGTGGAAGGCCAGCTCCTCGGTGACGAAGTGCTGCACCGTGATGTCGCGCAGGCTGGAGCGGTAGCCCAGGCTGCTGCCGTCGTCGGCATGGATCGGCTGCCAGGACATGGCCACCCAGATCACCTGGCCGTCCTTGCGCTGCACGCGGAACTCCAGGTCCTGCCCGGTCTGGCCGGCGAGCGCCCACTGGTGCTGGTTGTGCACCAGCTCTCGGTCGTCCGGCAACACCAGCGGCAGCGGGAAATTCTCCAGCGCCAGGCATTCCGGCGGCGTGTAGCCGGTCAGGCGCTCCACCGCCGGGTTCACCCAGCGCAGCCGGCCATCAGGCCCGAACCAGTTCTCCCATGCATAGGTGTGGTCGGCAATGGCTCGGAAACGCTGCTCGCTGTCGCTCAGCTCGGCGATGCGTTGGCGCACCGCATCGGTCATCGCGTTGAAACTGTGGGCCAGCAGGCCCACTTCGTCGCGGGTGCGGTAATCGAGCCTGACACTGAAATCCCCATCCGCCACACGCGCGCTGGCCTCGGCCAGATTGACCAGGTGGCGGGTCAGCCAGTAACCGGTGGCAAGCAGCAGTAGAAAGCTCAGGCTCAGTTCGACCAGCGCGATCAGGCTGCCCTGGCGGAACAGCGCCGCCTTGGCGGCCTCGATGTAGGACGTGGACAGGCCGTAATGCACCGCGCCATAGACCTGCCCTTGCAGCTCCACGTCGAAGACCACGTGATAAACGCCGCTGCCATTGAAGCCATGCGACGCTTCCGGCAAGCCAACGGTGCCATCCCAGCCTGAAGCGGCCAGCACCTGGCCGCGGGGGTCCGTGACGGCCAGGTAGCTGACGTCGTCGGAGACCTGCCAGCCGTCGAGGATGTCGCGCAGCGTGGCGTAGTCGCGTGCTGCCAGCGGCACCGCAACCGCCGTTTTGTAGGCCAGCTCGATGGCCTGGATGCGCACTTCGAGCTGGTGTTCCAACTGGGCCTCGATCAGGCGCACGCCGTTACCGACCAGCAGCGCCAGCATCGTCGCCTCGATCAGCAGGCTGGCCAGCAGCAGCTTGCTGCGCAGGGAGCGGAAGAATGGCACGCGGATCATTGCGGACGGTTCTGCTCCATGAGCTGCCGCAAGGTGGCCAAGTAGGGCTTATAGACCGCCAGTTCGCCGGCATCCAGGTCTTCGAAACCGATGTAGGAAGTTTCCCGGAAGAAGGCCTGGCCCTCCGGGGCACTCTCAAAGGCGCGCAACGCGTCCTTGAGGCGCTGCAGCTCGGCCGGCCCCAGCCGCTTGTGGGCCATGAACAGCACATGGGGCAGCCGGATCTCCGACGAGAAATAGCGCAGGCGCTGACGCACGTCCTCCGGCACCTGGCCGAGCAGCGTCGTCGTCGTGATCGCGCCATCCGCATCGCCGACCGCCACCGCGGCGATCGCCGCGCCATGGGTGGGACGCTCCTGCAGCACGAAGTCCTTGTCCGGGCGCATACCCTTCTCGCCCAGCCACTTGAGGCCGGCGATGGACGCAAAGGCGATGCGGTTGGCGATCGCGATACGCCGTCCACGCAAACCCTTCGCGTCGGCGGCCGCATCGTCCTTGCGCACCACCATGATCGGCTCCATACGGGCCTTGTAGTGGTACAGCGGCACATAACCCTTGTCGAGCGCCATCAGACCGAAATGCGGCGGGGTGATCATCAGGTCGTAGTGGCCGTCCAGCTGTTCGCGCAGGAAGCCCTGATAGTCCGGTGCGGTGAAGATTTCAACCGGCCGCCCGAGGCGCGTCTGCAGGAACTGGCGCAGGGGCTGGTGGGTCTTCATCAACGCCAGCGTGCTGTTGAAGGGCAGGATGCCGAAACGCAGGGCCGTCCCGTCGGCGGCCAGCGCCGGGCCGGCCAGCATCATGAGGACCAGCAGTAGCCACGTACGCCAGACCTTCGCACATACCCCACTGCATTGCGCTGTCATCTCGCCACACTCCATTCGTACAATGGGACTCACTCGAGGGGTCGCAGGACCGCAGCGTCCGAAAAACAGACATGCAAGGCCTATCGGCCGGGCCGCTTGCAACTTGATTGCCGTCACGGCAATTGCTGCGGTGCAACCACGGCATCCGTCATGGCGCGCAGCTTACCGATTCGGCCTGCCACCCCCCATGCAGAAATCCACGGCCGGCACGATTTACCTGCCGGCTACCGACTTTTCGATGCCATCCGGACCATTCATCCCCATGTACCCACGTCGTCTGAAAATCCACCACCATCCCGCAACGCACACCACGACCCGTCCGCCGCTGCTGTTCGTGCACGGCGGCTATACCAACGCCCTGTGCTGGGAACACAATTTCATTCCGTATTTCAACCAGCATGGTTATGACGCCTACGCGCTGGACCTGTCCGGCCACGGTGGCAGCGAAGGGCGCGAGCGGCTGGACGAGTTCAGCCTGGCCGACTTCGCCGACGACCTGGCCCAGGCGGTGGAAAGCCTGCCCGCCACGCCGGTTCTGATCGGCCACTCGATGGGCACCCTGGTTGTGCAGCGCTATCTGGCCCACGGCCCGGCAGCCGGGGTGGCGCTGCTGGCGCCGGTGCCACCCACCGGCACCGGCGGCTCGGCCGGACGGCTGGCCCTGCAGCAGCCGGATTTCTTCCGCGAGCTGCCCAACGTGGTGGCCGGCCGGCCGACGGAGCACACCCTGCGCATCATGGCGGAGGTGTATTTCTCGCCCGACATGCCACGCCAGGACGTGCTGCAGTACATGCCGATGATCCAGCCCGAATCGGAACAGGCGATTGCCGAGATGGTCGCGCTGCCCTTCACGCCGGCGGGCCGCCGGCCGGACATTCCGGCGCTGGTGATGGGCGGGCGGGAGGACGCGGTGTTTCCGGCATCGATGCTGTTCTTCACCGCACTGCAGTGGAAAGCCCGCCAGGTCGTCATCGACGGCGCCGGCCACATGCTGATGCTCGATCCGCAATGGCCGCAGGCCGCTGCGGCGCTCGGCGATTGGCTGGACACGATTCCGTCGGCACAGGCTTGAACCCGGCCGGCGGACTCCGCGCAGGAATCTACGGACGGAGGAAACCGCCCTCGACCCAGGCCGCCGCACTGGCCCGGTTGAGCTTGAAGCCGGCCTCCACGCGCACTTCGGCGATCACTTCGCCGAAGGCGTCGTGGGCGGCCAGCGTGGCATAGGGTTCGTAGTCGTCGGGCACGATGTCGAGGGTCACCTCCACCGGGCCGTCCCCGGTGCTCACCGTCATGCGCTTGTGCAGCAGCGCGTGCAGATGCTGCTCATGGCGGCGCAGCACCTCGGAGGCGGTCTTGACCAGGGTGTTGAAGGCGGCGGCGTCGAGGGGCTTGGGGTTCTTCTTGTCGCGGCCCATGGTCCACGGCCCGACCAGCGCCGGCTCGGCCTCGCCATGCTTGATCATCGCCACGGCCCAGCCGTCGTCGTCCTCGTTCTTGATGACCTTGGCGGTCCATCCGTTGTCGCACCACAGGCGGTCCTCCCGGACCACCTCAGGCAAATCGTCAGCATCGTGTGTCATCGGCGCATTTTAGCCTGCGCCGGACCGCCCTCACGCGCGGTCGAGCATCACGTAGCGCTTGCAGACCCGCTCCAGCACCTCGAAGGTGCCGGTAAAGCCAACCGGGATGATGCCGGCGTCGCCGGGGCCGAACTCCCGCGCCACACCTTTGGCATCGACGATGCGCAGGCGACCGCTGATCACCTGAAAGAACTCGTGACGCCCGGGATGGAAGGCGATCCGCCAGGCGCCCGGCTCGCAACTCCAGTCGCCGATGGACAACGCGCCGTTATCGGCAACATAGCGCTCGGCGGTCAGGCGCCGCGGCGGTGTGCCGATTGCACGCTCGGCGGCGGGATGGTCTTCGACCGCGGCGGGCGCCGGGTCGGCAAAATGGATCACGGACGGCACGGGAGATTCTCATATGCAGGCGGGTTCATTCGCCCGCTGCGGGTCAAGGGGAAATCCGATGGCGCATGGATTCACCCCTACGGGCGTTCAGAACAGTTCGACGTCGTCGCCCTTGTCCTTCATTTCGGCCTTGTAGTGGCTCAGGGCTTCCTTCACCGGCACGCCCTGCATCACCGCGTTGAACATCTCCACCTCTTCCCGGGTGGAATACTTGGCGCGGATCTTCTCCTGCAGCGCAACCCACTCGAAGGGGTTGTAGAGCTTGCGCTGGTCGGTGACGAGACTGGACAGGGCCTCCAGGCTGTGGGACACGTGGGCCAGGCGCTGGCTGAGCTTGTCGTAGAACTGGAAGGCCATGATGGACTTCTGGACGCGCCCCGCCACCTCACCGGCATGGCCGATGAGGGATTCCTTCAGTTGGGCGGTGGCCGGCGTGTCCGGCAGTTGCTCGAGGGCGGAACCCATCATGCGCATGTAGCCGGCCATCGACGTGAAGGAGTCGGTCAGCACCTCCACCGAGCTGTTGCCTTCCTTCATCGCCGACTCGATCTGCCCGACGGCCAGTTCGAGCAGCAGCACCGTCTCTCGGACCTGGCTCCAGTCCAGGTCGGGGGCGTGGGCGCTGGTGCCGCGGCGTTCTTCTTGTGCAGTCATGACATTCTCCGGAGACCGGTTAATTGATGGCGAATATTCGGCACGGCGCCGAAAAGCTTTAGGACAGGCAGGGCGGGGATGCTACGCCGAAGCGCCGGCAAAGACCGGCTCCGGCTCCAGATTCACTCCGAAACGGGCCAGCACATCGGCCCGTACCGCGTTGCTGGTGGCAACCACGTCGGCACCGGTGGCCCCTCCGTGATTCACCAGCACCAGCGCCTGCTTCTCGTAGCAGCCCACCGGGCCGAGGCGGCGCCCCTTCCAGCCGGCCTGGTCGATGAGCCAGCCGGCTGCGAGCTTCACGCGGCCATCGGCCTGCGGGTAATGGGGCAGGCCGGGATGCTGCTCCGCCAGGCGCGCGTAGGTTTCGGCGTCGACCACCGGATTCTTGAAGAAGCTGCCGGCGTTGCCGATCTCGGCCAGGTCGGGCAGCTTGCGGCGGCGGATCGCAATGACCGCGTCCGACACCTGCAGCGGAGTTGGCGAGCTGATGCCCTGGGCGTCGAGCTCCTTCGCCACGTCGGCATAGCCGGTGACGGCCTTCCAGGCCTTGGGCAGGCGGAAGGTGACGGCGGCGATCAGATAGCGACCCTTGCCGGCCTGCTTGAAGAAGCTGTCCCGGTAGCCGAAAGCGCAGTCGCGCCTGTCGAAGCCCACCGTTTTGCCGGTTTCCAGGTCGTAGGCGCGCAGGCTGTAGAAATGTTCGGCCATCTCGAGGCCGTAGGCACCGATGTTCTGCACCGGCGCGGCACCGACGGTGCCGGGGATCAGCGACAGGTTCTCGAGGCCCGGCCAGCCCATCTCCAGCGTCCACCGCACGAAATCGTGCCAGTTCTCGCCGCCACCGGCACGGATGTAGAAGGCGTCGGCGTCCTCCTGCACACGGCTGCGGCCGTGGAAGGCCACATGCAGCACGAGGCCGGGGAAATCGCCGGTCAGCACCAGGTTGGAGCCGCCGCCAATGACCAGCTTCGGCAGGCCGGCGATGCGCGGATCGTCGAGCACCGCGCGCAGCGCATCCACGTGGTCCACAGCAGCGAACCAGGCCGCGCGGGCCGGCAGGCGCAAGGTGTTCAGCGTATCGAGGGAAACGTCCTGGCGCAGCAGGTCGACGGCGTTGGTGACGTGGCTCATTGGCGGACCTCGGCGACGGGCGCCGGCGCCAGCAGACCCGGCGTGCGGCGGTAGGGATTGATGTCCAGCCCGCCGCGGCGGGTGTAGCGCGCCCACACGGACAGCTTGGACGGCCGGCACTCGCGCAGGATGTCCACGAAGATCCGCTCGACGCACTGCTCGTGGAACTCGTTGTGCTGGCGGAAGGACACGATGTAGCGCAGCAGCGCCTCCCGGTCGATCGGAGCGCCGTAGTAGCGCACCACCACCATCGCCCAGTCGGGCTGGCCGGTGACCAGGCAATTGGACTTGAGCAGGTGGGAATACAGGGTCTCGCCGACCTCCGGCGCGCCGTGGTCGGCCTTCAGCAGGGACGGATCGGGCGTGTAGCGATCGATGTCGATGTCGAGGGTGTCGAGCAGCACGCCGTCGGGATAGCCGATGGCCCGTTCCGGGCGGGTACTGAGGGGCTCGACCTGCACCGTCACCTGCGCGCCGACGGCGTCCGACAGATCGCGGGCGAGGGTCTTGCCGAGGTCGGCAACGCTGTCCACACGGGTCTGGTTGAAGGAGTTCAGGTACAGCTTGAAGGACTTGGACTCGACGATATTCGGCGAATCGGCCGGCACGCGGAAGCTGGCCAGCGCCACCACCGGCTTGCCGCGGGGGTCGAGCCAGGACAGCTCGTAGGCGTTCCACAAGTCTTCGCCTACGAAAGGCAGCGCGCCGTCGGCCAGGCCGATCTCGTCACGCTTGCCCTGGCGGGCGATGGGGAAGAGCAGTTCCGGCGCGTAGTGCTCGGCGTAGGCCACCGGCTTGCCGAGGGGCGATGCGTCGGGATGGGCGGGGTGTTTCGTAGACATTCTCGTATTGTACTGGCTCAGGCCAGCAGCAGCCGGCCGGGAGAGCAGGACACAATCTTTTCAAGCTCCGCCGCCACGGCTCCGTTAATGTGGCAATTCCGCCTATCTGCTTCACAGAATGACTTACAAGGTCCTCATCGTCGACGACGTCGCGACGATCCGCGGATTCGTGCGGGCCGCCATCGCCCCGCTGAACTACTCGATCCTCGAAGCCCACAACGGGGCACGGGCGCTGGAACTGTGCCGGCAGGAACAGCCCGACCTGGTCGTCACCGACTGGAATATGCCGGGCATGCGCGGCGACGAACTGATCAAGCACATCCGCGCCGAGGACCCGGAAACCCACATCATCGTCCTCACCGCCGAAGGGGCTCGCGGCCAGGTCAGTGCGATGCTGGCCCTCGACATCCAGGGCTATGTGTTGAAGCCCTTCCAGCTACCGGCCCTGCGTCGGCGCATCGAGGCCGTCCTGCTGCAGCGGCTGCCCCGCGCCGCCTTCCCGTCGCAGGGCTGACAGCAGCTTCTGGCCGCCGCGCCCATCCACGGGCTGGCCGAGGCGCTGCTGCTCGATGCGGATCGCCGCCCGGCTGGCGTCGCCGAGCATGCCGTCCACGGTACCGATGGCGTGGCCACGGGCGATCAGCAGGGTCTGCAGCTCGCGCCGCTCGGCGCGGGACAGGCCGGCATCGTCGGTCGGCCAAGGCGTAACGAAGGGCCCTCCGCCGCGCAGGCGATCGGACAGATGGGCAATAGCCAGCGCATAGCTCTCGGCGGCGTTGTAGCCGTAGATCGCATCGAAATTACGGAACACCAGGAAGGCCGGCCCCTTCGGCCCTGCCGGCAGCAGCAGGCCGGCGTTGCCGGCGCCATCCAGCGGCGTGCCGTCGACACGCTTCACCCCGCGGACGCTCCATGCTGCCAGCGACTGCTTGTTGCGCCGCCCGGCACCGCTGGCGTCGAAGCCATCCGGCAGGCGCACCTCGTAGCCCCACACCTCGCCCTCGCGCCAACCCGCCTTGCGCAGGAAGTTGGCGGTGGACGCCAGCGCGTCGGGAACGCTACCAACCAGGTCCCGACGGCCGTCGCCATCGAAGTCGACAGCCAGACGCAGGAAAGTGGACGGCATGAACTGGGTGTGACCGAAGGCGCCGGCCCACGAACCGGTGAGCTGCTCGGCGCTGACATCGCCGCTATCGACGATCTTCAGCGCATCGTAGAACTCCCCGCGGAAGTAGGCCTGGCGCCGCCCGTAGCAGGACAGCGTGGACAGGGAGGTGAGCAGCGGGCGGGAGCCGAAATTGCGGCCGAAGTTGCTCTCCACGCCCCACACCGCGACGACCGTGGCCGGGTCCACATGGAAGCGCGCCGCCACGGCCGCCAGCGTGTCGCCCCACTGGGCGAGCATCGCCTGGCCATCGGCGACACGCTCGTCATCCACCAGGCCGGCAAGGTAGTCCCAGATCGGGGTGCGGAACTCCGGCTGGTAGTCGAGCAGATCCAGCACCTTCATGTCCGGCACGAGGCTGGCTGTGAGGCGCTCATAGCCTTCCGGCGACACGCCGCGGGCCACTGCTGCGGCCTTCAGGCCGGCCACGCAGGGCGCGAAGCTGGCCGGATCGGGCGCGGCCTGGGCATGGGCGGTGGCCGTCACCGCCAGAATGAGCAACGGCACGGTAAAGGTGGCAAACCGGGTGCTCACGCAGGCACCCGCGGGTTTATTTCGTTTCATCGATCAGCGAACACTGTTTGATGGGAGGACGATTGAGCCGACCGCAGCGATCACCTCGTCACGCGCCTGCCAAACGCCACGAGACATCCGCAAGGGATCAGTGAGCCTCATCCCAGTTGGCGCCGACACCCACTTCGGCCACCAGGGGCACCGAAAGTTGCGCCACGCCGGCCATCAGCTTCGGCAGCTGGACGCGGATCAATTCCACCTCGTCGTCCGGCACTTCGAGCACCAGTTCGTCGTGGACCTGCAGGATCAGGCGCGACTTGACGCCGGAGTCCTTCAGCCACGCCGACGTGGCGATCATCGCCTTCTTGATCAGGTCGGCGGCGGTGCCCTGCATCGGCGCGTTGATCGCCGCCCGCTCGGCGCCCTGGCGGCGGCCGACCTGCTGGGCGCGGATGTCCGGCAGGTGCAGGCGGCGGCCGAACACCGTCTCCACGTAGCCCTTGGTCTTGGCCTCCAGGCGGGTGCGCTCCATGTAGGTGGCGACGCCGGGGTAGCGCGCGAAGTAGCGGTCGATGTAGTTGGCCGCGGCGGCCCGCTCGATGCTCAGGTTCTTGGCCAGGCCGTGGGCGCTCATGCCGTAGATCAGGCCGAAGTTGATCACCTTGGCGTAGCGGCGCTGCTCGCTGCTGACTTCCAGCGGCGTCACGCCGAAGATCTCGGCGGCGGTGGCGCGGTGCACATCCTCGCCGTGGGCAAAGGCATTCAGCAGCCCCTTGTCGCCGGACAGGTGGGCCATGATACGCAGCTCGATCTGCGAGTAGTCGGCCGACACGATCTTGTGACCGGCCGGCGCGATGAAGGCGGCGCGGATGCGGCGCCCTTCCGGCGTCCGGATCGGGATGTTCTGCAGGTTGGGCTCGGAGCTGGCGAGACGCCCGGTGACCGCCACCGCCTGGCTGAAGCTGGTGTGCACGCGGCCGGTCTTCGGATTGACCATCAGCGGCAGCTTGTCGGTGTAGGTGTTCTTCAGCTTGGCCAGACTGCGGTGCTCCAGCAGCAGCTTGGGTAGCGGGTAGTCGTCGGCGAGCTGGGACAGCACGTCTTCGTCGGTGGACGGCTGGCCGGTGGCAGTCTTCTTGACCACCGGCAGACCCAGCTTGGTGAACAGGATTTCGCCGAGCTGCTTGGGCGAGCCCAGGTTGAAGGGCTGGCCAGCCAGCTCATGGGCCTGCTGCTCCAGTTCGTGCAGGCGGCGGCCGAGCTCCTCGGAGTGCTGGGCGAGCAGGAAGTCGTCGATCAGCACCCCGTTGCGCTCCATCTCGAAGAGCACCCGCGCGGTGGGCAGCTCCACGTCCCGGTACAGCGCGGCGAGGCCCGGTTCGGCGGCCAGCTGGGCGGCCAGCGCGTTGTGCAGGCGCAGCGTGATGTCAGCATCCTCGGCGGCGTATTCGGTGGCGCGGGCCAGCTCGACTTCGCCGAAGCCGATCTGCTTGGCACCCTTGCCGCACACCTCGGCGTAAGTCAGCGTCTTGAGGCCCAGATGGCGGCTGGCCAGGGAATCCATGTCGTGGGACTTGTCGCTCTCCAGCACGTAGGACTCGAGCAGCGTGTCCTCAAAGATGCCGGCAAGCGCGATGCCGTGGTTAGCCAGGATGTGGGCGTCGTATTTGAGATTCTGGCCGAGCTTGCGGTGGGCGTCGGACTCCAGCCAGGGCTTCAGCCTGGCCAGCACCTCGGCCAGCGGCAGCTGGGCCGGCGCGTCGGCGTAGGTGTGGGCCAGCGGCAGGTAGGCCGCCTCGCCCTCGACCGTGGCGAAGGACATGCCGACCAGGGTGGCGACCATCGGGTCGAGACCAGTGGTCTCGGTGTCGAAGGCGGTGAGTTCAGCGGCGGAGATTTTCGCCAGCCACGCGTCGAAAGCCGCCCAGTCGAGCAGCGTCTCGTAGCCCATGCGGTGGGCGCCCGGCTCGCCCTGGGGTGCGACGGCCTCGGGCGCCTCAGCGGCGGCCGGTGCGGCGCGATGCACACCCTGCTCCAGCTCCTTCAGCCAGCCCTTGAATTCCATGCGCCGGTAGATCGCCGCCAACGCCTCCTTGTCGTCCTCCCGCGCCGGCAGGTCGGCGGGGCCGACCGGCAAGGGCAGGTCGGTAACTACGGTGACCAGCTTGCGCCCGAGAGGCAGGAAATCCAGGTGCTTGCGCAGGTTCTCGCCGACCTTGCCACCGACCTTGTCGGCATTGGCGACAAGGTTGTCCAGGTTGCCGTACTCGGTGAGCCACTTCACCGCGGTCTTGGGGCCACACTTCTCGACGCCGGGCACGTTGTCCACGGTGTCGCCGATCAGGGTCAGGTAGTCGACGATCAGATTCGGCGGCACGCCGAACTTGGCGGTCACGCCGGCCTCGTCGAGAACCTCCTCGCTCATCGTGTTCACCCAGCGCACGCCGGGCTGGACGAGCTGGGTCAGGTCCTTGTCGCCGGTGGAGATGACCACCTCCCAGCCGGCCTCGACGGCGCGGCGGGTCAGTGTGCCGATCACGTCGTCGGCCTCGACGCCCTCCTCCATCAGCAGTGGCCAACCCTCGGCCTTGACCGCTTCGTGCAGCGGCTCGATCTGGGCGCGCAGGTCGTCGGGCATCGGCGGGCGCTGGGCCTTGTAGTCGGGGAACCAGTCGTCGCGGAAGGTCTTGCCCTTGGCATCGAATACGCAGGCGCGGTATTCCGCCTTGTAGTCGGATTCGAGCCGACGTAGCATGGAAAGGACCCCGCGCACCGCGCCAGTCGGTTCTCCCGACGAATTGCGCAGGTCGGGCAAGGCATGAAAGGCACGGTACAGGTAACTGGAACCGTCTACGAGCAACAGGGTCGGCATGGGTTCGCGAGGCAGAGCAGGCGGAACCTCACCCCTCACCCCTCACTCCTTACAAGAAAAATGACTGCAAAAGACAAACTCCCCCGGATGATGCCGAACACGGCAGCGCAGAACTTCACGGCCAGGGAGTCGTGGCGGATTTTCGGAATTATGGCAGAGTTCGTCGAGGCCACTGAGCGCCTCAAGCCGATCCGCCCGGCCGTCTCGATCTTCGGCAGCGCCCGCACCAAGCCCGACCATCCGTATTACGAGAAAACCGAACGCATCGCACGCCTGCTTTCGGACGCCGGCTTCTCGGTGATTTCCGGTGGCGGCCCCGGCATCATGGAGGCCGCCAACAAGGGCGCCTATTTCGGCAAGTCGCCGAGCGTCGGGCTGAACATCCAGCTACCGATGGAGCAGCAGGCCAACCCCTATCAGGACATTTCCCAGACCTTCCAGCACTTCTTCGCGCGCAAGTTCATGTTCGTGAAGTTCGCGGTGGCCTACGTGGTGATGCCCGGCGGTTTCGGCACCCTGGACGAATTGCTGGAGGCGATGACGCTGATCCAGACCGGCAAAAGCAGCAAGATCCCGGTGATTCTGGTCCACGAGCCCTTCTGGCGCGGCCTGATCGACTGGTTCAAGGACCGGCTGGTCGACGAAGGCATGATCAACCCGGAAGACATCAACCTGGTCCAGGTCATCGACGAACCCGAAAAGGTGGTGGATGCGATCTTCAACCATTACCAGAGCCGCGGCTTCCTGCCGCTGCCGGAAGAGCACGAGCTGATGCTCAACCTCTGACGGCCGCCGCCGCAGCTTACAATCACGGCATAGTCAGGAGACCTTCATGCCCCGCGTTAGCCATTTCGCCACCCTGCTGATCGCCGTCACCGCCTCCGCATGGGCCCAGCAGCCCCCGAAACTCGAACCCCTGCCCGAGCCACCCCCGCCGCCGCCCGGCATGGAGCTGGACCAGGAGCAGGAGCCCCAGGTCACCATCGTCAAGAAGGGCGAGGACACCGTCGAGGAATACCGCGTCAACGGCCAGCTCTACATGATCAAGGTGACGCCGCCCAACGGCCCGTCCTACTACCTGTACGACGACGTCGGCCAGGGAGACTTCACGCGCCGCAGCGCCCAGGACAGCGGCCTGCGCGTACCGAAGTGGGTGATCAAGCGCTGGTAAGGCGCTGACCAAACAGGCCGTGGATGAAAAAGGGGCAGCCCGCAGGCTGCCCCTTTTTCACATCCTGCCTCCGCCGCCCTTACGGCGCGTCGCACAGGCAATGCAGATAGACATGGCCAGGGTCGTTCCACAGGGCCAAGCCGGCCAGTTCGCTGCGGATCTTCGCCACGGCCTGGTCCACTACCGACGCCGGGCTCGTTGCGCCGCGGGCTTCTTCCTCACCACTATCGAGCAGGCGCAGCAACAGCTGGTCACGGGGCGACAGAGGCTTTTCCACGTAGCTCACGTCATAGTCCTTCAGACCGGCCCGCGCGGCGGCAGCCTTGAGGGCCGCGTCGAAGTTGCCGAGCTTGTCCACCAGGCCTTTTTCGCGGGCCTGGCTGCCCATCCACACCCGCCCCTGGGCGACGTGATCCACCGCCTCGACCGTCATCTTGCGGTTCTTGCCGACCAGCTCGACGAAGCGCCGGTAGCCGAATTCGATGTTCTGCTGCAGCAGGTTGGCGACCTGCGGGTCGAGGGGCCGGCGCGGGTCGAGACCGCCGGCCAGCGCGGTGGTGCCGACGCCATCCACCGTCAGGCCCAGCTTGGCCATCGGGCCGGAGATGTCCGGCATCATCGCGAAGATGCCGATCGAGCCGGTGATGGTGGTCGGGCTGGCCCACACTTCGTCAGCCGCCATGCTGATCCAGTAACCACCGGACGCCGCCACCGAGCCCATCGAGACGATCACCGGCTTGCCGGCCTCGCGGGTCAGTTCCAGCTCACGGCGGATCACTTCGGACGCCGTCGCGCTGCCGCCCGGGCTGTCCACGCGCAGCACCACCGCCTTGATCGCCTTGTCTTCGCGGGCCTGGCGGATTAGGCCGGCAAGCGTGTCTCCGCCGACCACGCCGGGCGGCTGCTCGCCGTCGACGATCGCGCCCTGAGCGACGATCACACCGATCTTGTCGGCCGGGTGCGGCTGCTCGTCACGCACACGGGCCACATAGGTGGCCAGATCCACGTGGCGATAGCCTTTGTTATCGTCCGTCGCACCGATCTGTTGCTTCAGGAAGTCGCGCCACTGGTCCGTGGTCTTCAGGCCATCCACCAGCCCGGCGTTGTGCGCCATCTTGGCCGCATCACCGCCGGCTGCCGCCAGTTGTGCCGGCGCGTCGCCGATGTAGGCGGCCAGGTTGGCCCCCGCCTTCGGACGGGCCGCGGCGATATCCGCTTGATAGGCCTGCCAGGCCGCGTCCAGGTAGGTCTTGGTAGCCTCCCGGTCCTCCGGCGACATGTCGCTGCGGGTATAGGGTTCGACAAAGGACTTGTAGGTGCCGACGCGGAAGACCTGCATCTTCACGCCGACCTGATCGAACAAACCCTTGAAGTAGGTCGGGAAGCGCGCGAAGCCGGACAGCAGCACGTAGCCGTCGGGGTTCACGAAGACCTCGTCGGCCCGGGACGCCAGGTGGTACTGCCCCTGATCGAAGCGCTTGCCGTAGGCATAGACCTTCTTGCCTGCCTTGCGGAACTCACCGATGGCCGCGGCGATCTCCTGCAGCTTGGCCAGCCCCGCACCGGACAGACCGTCGGTCTCGATGACCAGCGCCTTGATGCGCGAGTCGGTGGCGGCGGCACGGATGCCGTCCACCACGTCGCGCAGCAGCACCTGATGGATACCCTCGACGCCTTGCAGCACGCCCATCGGACTGCGCGCGCTGCGCTGCTCCACGAGCTGGCCGACCGGCGCCACCAGCAGCGCCGCATCGGTGGGCAACGGAGCCGGCCGGGCCGCCCACCAGCCGCCCACCACGAACACCACCACGGCGATGAACAACACGTTGAGACTCACCTGCCGCAGGCGGTCCACCGCCCGCCAGACCGACGAGAATCCCCTTCTCACGACACCAGGCCGTGCATTGCGCTCCATTGCATTCTCCAAACCGGGCCACCTGGCCCTATTCCCTGCAGACATCCGCAGGCTTTCTGCACCCCACCAATCCGGTAGAATCCCACCATGTTTACCAATCCCCCGCCCGACCAGATCCGCCGCCTGCTGCAGGAAGTCAAGACGATCGCCGTGGTCGGCCTGTCGCCGCGTCCGGATCGCCCGAGCCACAGGGTAGCCAAGGGCATGCAGGGTTTCGGATACCGAATCGTACCGGTTCGGCCGGCCGTTGCCGAAGTTCTCGGTGAAAAGGCCTATCCGCACCTCTCCGACATTCCCCACCCGATCGACCTGGTGGACGTGTTCCGCGCCGCCGACCAGATCGACCCGATCGTCGACGAGTGCATTGCCCTGGGCATCAAGCGCCTGTGGCTGCAGGACGGCGTGATCAACGAAAAAACCGCCGAGCGGGCCCGCGCGGCGGGCATCGTCGTCGTGATGGACCGCTGCGTGTGGCGCGATTACCTGGATTTTATCCCATGAGCAAGAAACTCGCCTTTACCAAGATGCAGGGCCTCGGCAACGACTTCGTGATGATCGATGCCGTGCGCCAGGACATCCAGCTCACCGAGGAACAGGTCCGCCACCTGGCCGACCGCCACTTCGGCGTCGGCTGCGACCAGCTGCTGGTCGTCGAACCGGCCCAGGCGCCGGGCGTGGACTTCCGCTACCGCATCTTCAACGCCGACGGCGGCGAGGTGGAACAGTGCGGCAACGGCGCCCGCTGCTTCGCCCGCTTCGTCTTCGACCAGGGCCTCACCGACAAGCGGGAGATCCGCGTCGAGACCAAGAAGGGCATCATCGCGCCGCGCCTCGAGGCGGACGGCAACGTCACCGTCGACATGGGCGTACCGGTCCTCAAGCCGGCCGACGTGCCCTTCGTCAGCGACTCCGACGCCCACGTGCAGCCCCTCGACGTGGCCGGCACGGCCGTCGCCATCACCGCCGTCAGCATGGGCAACCCCCACGCGGTGCAGGTGGTGGCCGACGTGGATACCGCCCCGGTGGCCGTCCAGGGCCCGCTGATCGAAAACCATCCGCGCTTCCCGGCGCGGGTCAATGCCGGTTTTTTGCAGGTTGTCGATGAACATCGGGTACGCCTGCGGGTCTACGAACGCGGCGCCGGCGAAACCCTGGCCTGTGGCACGGGGGCTTGCGCCGCGGTGGTGGCGGGCATCCTGCGCGAGCTGGTGGTCTCTCCCGTCACCGTCGAAACCCGTGGCGGCGAACTCACCATCGCGTGGAACGGTGTCGGCACTCCGGTCCTGATGACCGGCCCGGCCGTCACCGTCTTTTCGGGTGAGCTGACGCTCCCCTGAACCCTCACCTGCGCCCTCCGGCCCGAACGCCATGAACCCTTCCGACGTCGTCCAGTTCCTGCAGGAGCATCCCGACTTCTTCGACGAACACTCGACCCTGCTGACCGACCTGACGGTGGGCCACCCGCACACCGGTCACGCGATCTCCCTCACCGAGCGCCAGTTGATCGCACTGCGCGACCGCATCGCCCATCTGGAGGACAAGTTCGCCGAGCTGCTGGCCTTCGGCGAGGAGAACGACGGCATCAGCGCCAAGGTCCACCGTCTGACCGTGTCGTTGCTGGAGGCCGAGGATTTCGAGGCAATCCGCCGCGTCATCTACCTGCACCTGCAGGAGGACTTCGCCGTACCCCACGTGGCCTTTCGCGTGTGGAACAGCGTGCTGACGCGCAACGGGCCGGAGTTCCTGCCGGTCGGCGAGGAAGTCCGCTTCTTCAGCGGCGACCTCATGCAGCCCTACTGCGGCACCCCGGCGCTGCGCGAGGCCACCGGGTGGTTCGGCCCGGCCAGCCGACTGATCCGCTCTGTGGCGCTGGTACCCCTGCGCCGCGATGAGCAGACCTTCGGCATGCTCGCAATGGGCAGCGAAGACCCGGAACGGTTCTATCCTGAAATGGGTACGCTGTACGTCACGCGCATCGGCGAGATGGTCAGCTCCGCCCTCATCCGCCAACTCGGCTAGGGGGCATAAGGCTACTGCGCGGCCCGATCTCGCGGCTGCGGTGCTCGCCGTACTTGAGTACGGCTGTGCGCCTCGCCGCGACCTCGGGTCGCTCGCTACGCCTTCTGTCCCCCTAGCCGGGTGCTGTCGTTCCATTGTTTTTCCCGTTCGTATTTCCCCTATTTTTTACTGCGCCACTGTCATGACCGATCTCATTCTCAAGCCCGGCAAGGAACGTTCCGTGCTCCGTCGCCATCCCTGGATTTTTGCCGGTTCTGTGGATCGGCTGGAGGGGCGGGCTCGGCCGGGGGATACGGTGCTGGTGAAGGATGCCGACGGGCGGGCGCTGGCGCGGGCGGCGTGGTCACCGGAATCGCAGATCCGTGCACGGGTATGGACCTTCGACTGCGATCAATCGGTGGACCATGCCTTCATCAAGCGCACGGTGGCTGCATCGGTGGCTCGACGGGCAACCCACCCGTGGCTGGCCGGACAAGACGGCGTGCGCCTGATCCACGGGGAGTCCGACGGGCTGCCGGGCGTCATCGCCGACCGCTTCGGTCCCGTCGTCGTCGTCCAGCTGACCAGCGCAGGTGCTGACAAATGGCGCGATGCGATCGTCGCCGGCCTGGTCCAGGCCACCGGCTGCAGTACCGTCTATGAGCGTTCCGACTCCGACGTGCGCAAGCTCGAAGGCCTCGGTCCGGTCACCGGCCTGGCCCATGGCGAGCTGCCGGCAACCCTAAGCATCGTCGAGAACGGCGTGCGCATGGAGGTGGACGTGGTCGGCGGTCACAAGACCGGCTTCTATCTCGACCAGCGTGACAACCGCCTGCTCACCGGCCAGCTGTCGGCCGGCCGCGACGTGCTCAACTGCTTCTGCTACACCGGCGGCTTCTCGCTGCAGGCGCTGGCCGGCGGCGCGAAGAGCGTGATCTCCATCGACTCGTCGGGCCCGGCGCTGCTCACCGCAGCCCGCAACCTGACCCTCAATCCACAGCTAGACGCCAGCCGCGCCGAATGGCGCGAGGACGATGTATTTCAGGCCCTGCGCAGCTTCAAGACCGAAGGTCGCAAGTTCGACCTGATCGTCCTCGATCCGCCCAAGTTCGCGCCGTCCGCCGCCCACGCCGACCGGGCCGCCCGCGCCTACAAGGACATCAACCTGCTGGGCTTCCGCCTGCTCAATCCGGGCGGCATCCTGATGACCTATTCATGCTCAGGCGGCATCGGCCAGGAACTGTTCCAGAAAATCGTTGCCGGAGCAGCTGCAGACGTCGGCGTCGAAGCGCGCATCCTGCACCGCCTTTCCGCAGCCCCGGACCATCCCATCGGGCTGGCCGTACCCGAAGGCGAATACCTCAAGGGACTGGCCTGTCAGATATAGGAAAACCCAAAACGGGTAGTTTTTCGGCATGCGAATGGCAAGAGGTGTGTATGCTCAAGCCACTGAAAAGTTAAATAGTGTTTCAGCATTCCGATTGACTATTCCGATGGAGCTACCGATGGACACCCCCTTGCCCCCTGGCTCCCGCGAGTCGATTTTCCTCGCTCCCCCCATGGCGAGCGATGACGGGGCCCTCGCAGGCCCCGACCGACGCGCCGCGGCCCTCCTGCTTTCCCGCTACAACCTGCGCTACCTGGTGCGCCTGTATGCTGCCTTCGACGGCGATCTGCTGCTGCCGATCGTCCTCGGCGAAGTCGGCCTCTACAACATCGGCGGTCTCGGCCTGGACGACCAGACCCTGACCTCGATCATCCGGAGCACCGCCGCCGACGACTTCCGACAGTTGCCATTGCGCCCATGCAATGCCTTCTCGATCAGCTCGTCCACCGGCATCCCACGGGAAACCGTGCGCCGCAAGGTCAGCAACCTGATCCAGCAGGGCTGGATCTCCCGGGATCAGAAAGGCGGCCTGACGATCACCGCCAAGGCAGCCAATCTGTACATACAGCCCCTCGACCAGGAAAACCTCGACGATTTCCTGAGCACCGCCGAACGGGTGCACACCACCCTGGACCGTTCCGACGGTTAGGCTTCGCCCTCCCACAGGCTGCCACTGCCCGCTGCGCCGGGCGGCAGCAGCCCAAAATGCTGCCAGATCGACGCGGTGGCCATGCGGCCCCGCGGCGTACGCTGCAGGTAGCCCTGCTGGATCAGATAGGGTTCCAGCACGTCCTCGATGGTGTCGGACGATTCGCCGATCGCCGCCGCCAGATTGTCCAGGCCCACCGGGCCTCCGCCGAACTTCTCCAGCATCGCCCCCAGCAGCTTGCGGTCCATCAGATCGAGACCCAGGTGGTCCACGTCCAGCATGGTCAGCGCCGCATCCGCCACCCCGGCGGTGATGCGGCCGTCGGCGCGCACCTCGGCGTAGTCGCGCACCCGGCGCAGCAGGCGGTTGGCGATGCGCGGCGTGCCACGCGCCCGGCGGGCGATCTCGAAGGCGCCGGTGTCCTCGATCTCCACCTCGAGCAGGCCGGCCGAACGGCTGACGATGTAGGACAGCTCCTGCGGCGTGTAGAACTCCAGGCGCGCGACGATGCCGAAGCGGTCGCGCAGCGGGTTGGTCAGCATGCCGGCGCGGGTCGTCGCGCCGACCAGCGTGAACGGCGGCAGGTCGAGCTTCACCGAGCGGGCTGCCGGGCCTTCACCGATCATGATGTCGATCTGGAAATCCTCCAGCGCCGGGTAAAGGATTTCCTCCACCACCGGGCTCAGGCGGTGGATCTCGTCGATGAACAGCACATCGTGAGGTTCGAGGTTGGTCAGCAATGCCGCCAGGTCGCCGGCGCGCTCCAGCACCGGGCCGGAAGTCTGGCGCAGGTTGACGCCCATCTCGGCCGCCACGATGTGGGCCAGCGTCGTCTTGCCGAGGCCCGGCGGGCCGAACAGCAGCACGTGATCCAGCGCTTCGCCACGCCGCTTGGCGGCCTCGATGAAGATATCCAGCTGGTCGCGGATCTTCTGCTGACCGACGTAATCGTCGAGGCGCTTGGGGCGCAGCGCGCGCTCCAGCGCCTCTTCCTGGTTGCTGGTGCGCTGAGCGGTGATCAGGCGGGCGGAAGGATCGGGCTGGCCGCCCTTGATATCGTCGGTGTGGATCATGAACGGCCCTCCGGGGCCTCTGCGGGTTCAGCGGCCGGCACATCGGCCGCCTGGCTGACGGTCCAGCTGGTGAACAGGGCCTGACCGAGGGCCAGGAAAGTGGGTCCAAGGAAGATGCCGATGAAGCCGAAGGCCAGCACGCCGCCGAAGGCGCCGAGGGCGATCAGCAGGATTGGCAGGCTGGACGTGCGGCTGATCAGGATCGGCTTGAGGAAGTTGTCCACTGAACTGATTGCCAGCAGGCCCCACAGCACCATGAAGATGGCCCAGCCGTTTTCCCCCTGCTGGTACAGCCAGAAGGCTGCGCCGCCCCAGATCAGCGGCGGCCCGACGGGCACCAGCGACAGGAAGAACACCCCGGCGGCGAGCAGCAGCGCGCCCGGCACGCCAGCCACCAGGAAGCCCACCAGTGCCACCAGGGCCTGGGCCGCGGCGGTACCGACGATACCGATCATCACCGCCTTGACGGTGCTGCCGGCGAGGTGCAACAGATCGCCCCACACCGGGCCGCCCAGGCGCGCCGCGCCGATTTCAAGCTGGGCCTCGATGCGCGCCCCGTCGCGGTACAGGAAGAAGCCGATGAACAGCACCAGCGAGATCTGCAGCAGCCCCTGGCCGACCATGCCGCCGAGCCCCAGTGCAAACTTGCGGGCCGGCTCGATGGCTTCCAGCGCCAGCTTGCGCACCTCGGTCTGGCTGTGGGCCAGCTTGCGCACATAGGCATCGATGTCGTGGCCGACCAGCGGAATGTCCTTCAGCCAGTGAGGCGGCTGACCGTCGGACTGCTCGATGAGGCCGCGCACGTAGTCCACCAGCGTCATCACCGAATCGGTCAGCGACGCGGCCAGGCCGACCATGGGTACCAGCAGCACCGCCGTCAACAGCAGGCTCATCGTCAGCGCGGCCAGCCCGTCGCGGCGCCCGAGGCGCCGGTGCAGGGCCTGGTACATCGGCCAGGTAGTCACGCACACCGTACCAGCAAACAGGATGGCCGCGAAGAAGGGGCTGAGCACGAGGGCGCAGCCGAGGATCAGCACGGCGGTAATGGCCAGCTGGGCAGTGCGTCGGGGAGTCATGGGCGCCCTCTCGGATGGAATGGCGGAATTATCCCTGATCTTTTAGACAGTGCCACGTCCACCGTTCCTGGGCGACCTCGCCGCCCCAGGGGCCAGAGCCCCGCGCCGCCAGCCGCGGCGTCAGGCCTTCGAGAGGCCCTTCAGTGCCTGGCGGATGCCGTCCGAGACGCCGACGCCTTCCGGCAGGTTCTTGACCGCACCGAGCGCTTCCTTCTCGTTGTAGCCGAGTGCCAGCAGCGCATTGACGATGTCGGCCCGGTCGTCGCCGGGCAGGCTGGCGGCGATGCTGCCGGCCACCGTCGGCAAAGCCTTGGCGAGCTTGTCGCGCAGCTCCAGCAACAGGCGCTCGGCGGTCTTCTTGCCGATGCCGGGAATCTTCACCAGGCGGCCGCTCTCCTGCAGTGCCACCGCCTGGGCCAGATCGGCCACCGACAGGCCGGACAGCACCGCCAGCGCCGTGCGCGCGCCTATGCCGGCCACCTTGAGTAGCTGACGGAAGGCGGCCCGTTCATCCTCAGTGGCGAAGCCGTACAGGAAATGCCCGTCCTCGCGCACCGCCATGTGGGTGGACAGGCTCACGGTCTGGCCAGTGGCGGGCAGGCCGTAGAAGGTACTCATCGGGACTTCCAGTTCGTAGCCGACGCCATTCACGTCGACCAGGATCTGCGGCGGGTTCTTTTCGGCCAGGCGGCCGGTGATGCGTCCGATCATCGAATCTCGCGGGGAAAGGGGGTCACTGAAGGGGTTAGCTGTAGTCCGCCGCCATGAAGGCCGGCAGGGCCTCGGCATTGGCGGCCAGCGCGGCGAGGGCCGGGTAGTCGCTGTCGGCAACCAGGCCGGGGGCCGAATAATGCGTGAAACGCCAGGCCACCGCCACGGTGATGTCGGCCTGGGTCGGCCGCACGCCGCACAGCCAGTCGTCGGTACCGACGTGCTGCTCGAGCACGCTGTAGGTGTCGCGGATCTGCCCTTCGACGCGGCGCAGCCAGTCCGGGTCACGGTAGTCCTTCGGGCGCACCTTCATCTCATAGACCCGGTGCACACTCTTCTCGGCCGCCGCCAGGCCCAGGCTGGTGAGCTGCAGGCAGCGCCGCAGGCCGGCCGCATCGGACGGCATGAGGCTGTTGCCCGGCGGCGCGATACGCTCCAGCCAGGCGATGATGTGGGTGCTGTCCACCATCACCTCGCCATCGTCGAAGACCAGGGTCGGGGCCTTGACCAGCGGGTTGATGGCATGGAATTCGTCGAAATTGCGGAAGACCGACAGGGACTGGTGCTCGAAGGGAATCCCGAGCATCCGGGCGCTGATGAAGGTTCGTCTTACGAAGGGTGAATCCAGCATGCCGATGAGTTTCACGGAGTTCCTCCCAGGTTGGCCGAATTGGCCGGGTTGACTGAATGTGATCTGGCGCAGGCAGCAGCCGTACGGCGCAGGCTGGCGAGGAGCGCATCGCTCTCCTCGCGCCCCTTCACCGGGATGCGCGCCTCATGGCCGCTGCCCAGATTGCCGCCGCCGAAATAGATCCGGACCTCGTCAGCGCGGACATCCAGGTACTGCACGATGCCCAGGTTGATCCAACGCTGCACGCCGCTGTCGGACGGCAGAGGAAACAGGCAGAAGGCCGTCGACGCGACATCGTCCGCAAGTACCGGAAGCGCCGGCAGGCAGGCCGCCAGCAGCAGCAGGAGAATCCGACGCATCAGCCGCTCCTCGTCACCAGAAAACCGGCGATGTCGTGGAGGCTGGCCGCCACCGGCACGCCGGCCGCCCGCACGTCGTCGGCGGGCTGCAGCAGGTCGGGCACCATCACTACCCGCGTGCCGGCCGCCAGCGCACCACGCACACCCGCGTTGGAGTCCTCCAGCACCAGGCAGTTCGCCACCGGCACGCCGAGGCGCTCCGCAGCGGCCAGGAAGATGTCCGGCGCCGGCTTGCCGCGGCTCACCTCGTCGCCGCACACCATGCCGTGCACCCGCGGCAGCAGGCCCACCGCCGCCAGTTTGGGCTCGGCGCGGGAACGCCGCGTCGAGGTGGCCACCACGCGACCGAGGGAGAGGCCGTCAAGCACGTCGAACAGCTCCAGCACGCCGCCCTTCAGCGGGATGCTGCCGGTGGCGATGGCCGCCTCGTAGATGCGCCCGAAGGCCTCGTAGAGATCGGCCACCGGGTAGTCCTCGCCCAGGTGGCGGCGGATCACCTTCGGGCCGTCCTGCGAATTGAGGCCGACCATCGCCAGCCCCACTTCGACGCGCCATTCCAGTCCCAGTTCGGCCGCCGCCGCCGTGACGGTGGCAAGGGCGACTCGTTCGCTGTCCAGCAGCAGCCCGTCCATGTCGAAGATGATGCCGTGGATGTCACCCGCGGCGAAGGGCAGTTCGAAACTCATTGCAGGACTCCCGGCCAGCGCCCGAAAGCCAGCGTGGCGGCGAGGGTCAGGCCGTGCAGGTTGGCGGCGACGATGGTCAGCTTGAGGGCCGGCGCCAGCTCGACCGGCTCACTGGCATGGATCAGCAGGTAGCGGGCGGCGCGGAAGGAGAAGATCAACGTCAGCGCGGCGGCGGCGGCGCCTCGCGGCAACACATTCTGCCCGACCATCAGTACCAGCCAGCCGTAGGCCAGCAGTACCAGGCCGAGGTAGGCCCACTTGGCAGTGTGCGGCCCGAGGCGGACCACAAGCGTGCGCTTGCCGGCCGCTTCATCACCACGCCGATCGGGGAATTCATTGATGAACAGGATCGCCGCCACCAGCAGCGCATAGGACAGGCCGGCGATAGCCGGCACGAGGGAAAAACCGCCACGCTGCACAAAGTCAGTGCCGACCACCACGATCAGCCAACCCGCAGCTACCGCCAGCTCGCCCAAGCCACGGCAGACCAGCGCCAGCGGCGGCGCGGTATAGGCCCAGCCGAGAAACAAGCCGGCCAGGCCGATCAGGATCAGGCCCGGCGCCGATGACCAGGCCAGCCACAATCCGGCCGGCACCACCGCGGCCAGCAGGCCGAAGCCCAGACGCCCGGCCTCGGCCTCGGACAGCACACCGTTCTGGATGAAGCGGCTACCGCCGGTGAAGGGGAACAGGCGCTCCTCATTGGCCGCGTCGGCACCACTGCGGGCGTCGTAGTAGTCGTTGAGGACGTTGATGCCGGCATGGGCGACGAGAGCGAAGAAGATCGTCAGCCCGGCCTTCAGCCCGTCGATAGCGACGCCATTACCGTGGGCCACCGCCAACCCGATCAGGCAGGCAAACAGCGTCACGCCGAGAAAGGCTGGGCGGGTAGCCTGCACCCGCATCAGCAGGGGCCGGCAACGCAGGGCGGGGGTAGGTTCCAGGGGTACGGACGACATGGTTCGAAACATGGGGTGACAGGTCGCCATGCTGCGGCGCTCAGGCGGACCGGTCAAGGACGGCAACATCCCGACACACGGGACAAGCCCGCGGTCAATCAGTTAGCATCCGGCCGACCGGTTCCAGCCCTCATCCATCGTGCCTCCTGCTGCTGTCCGCCCCGTTCCCGCCCGGGCGCGCCTGTACGGCGTGCTGATCGCCCTCCCAGCCCTGGCCGGTCTGACCGCCTGGCTGTACACCTACCCCCTTGCTCCCCTGCTGGCAGGCGGCCTGCTGGCCGCCTACATGGCTGCGGTAACACGCTGGCCGGGCCTGTGGCTGACCCTGCTGCCCGCCCTCTGGCCAGTGGCCGACCTGGCGCCGTGGAGTGGGCACATCTATGCGACAGAAAGCGATGCACTACTCCTCGCGACCCTGGCAGCCCTGGGCCTGCACGAGACCTTTGCCGCCCAACCGGGTACCAGCAGCGAGTCAGCGCCCGTCCGCCTCAACCCGGGCGCCCTCGCCAGTTTCTGCCTGCTGGCAGCCAGCGTGGGCATTTCGGGCGTGCTCGGTCTCCAGGGAGCCGGCAGCGCCGACCCGGGGGACCTGATCAGCTACGCGTCCCCTTTCAATGCCTTGCGGATCGGCAAGGGCTTCGTGCTGGCCTTCCTGCTCATCCCCTTCCTGCACCTGAGCATCCGCCGGGAAGGCGAAACCGCCCTGACCCGCTTCGCCCTGGGCATGACCCTCGGCCTGACCACTTGCAGCCTGGCCGCCCTATGGGAGCGGATCAGCTTTCCGGGCTTCACCAATTTCTCGGCGGATTACCGGAGCAGTGCCTTGTTCTGGGAAATGCATGTAGGGGGCGCACTCCTCGACGCCTGGCTGGCCCTGACCCTACCCTTCGCCCTGCTGCTCACCACCCACCGCCATCCTGCCCTCCGCATCGTCGCAGCGGTGGCCTCCACGCTGGGGATCTATGCGATCTTCACGACTTTCTCGCGGATCGTATATGCCGCGGTCGGCCTGTCCCTGCTCATCATGTTCGGGATGCAGCTGCTGGGCCGGCGCCCTGCCCGTCAGGATGTGCCACGACTCCACCTGCTCCCTACGCTGCTGCTGGCCGGACTGGTGGCCGCGGGCTGCCTGGGCAGCTTCAGCGGCGGCGGCTACCGGGGTCTGGTGGCCTTCGTCGGCCTGGTCGTGCTGGGCCACCAGGCCGGTGGTGCCATTCACCGCATGTCGCCGGGACCGCTCGTTGCCGGTGTGCTGGCCGGCCTGGCACTGCTGGCGCTGACCCCGCTGGCCCAGTTCTGGTTGCCCAAGGGCGTCTATCTGGCCTACCTGCTGGCGGCGGGCACGACCGCCACGGTCCTGTTGCTGCAACGGCGCAACGGCCCGAGTCCGGCCCTGCTGCTCGCCCTGCTGACCTGGACGGCCGGCAACACCGCCTGGGTCGGCATCCATTGGGGCGGTCCGGCGGCCCTGCCCGGCGCAGCCCTGGCGGCCGGGGGCGCCTTTGCCGTCCTGCTGTGCCAGGCCCGGCTGCGCCGCCCCCTGTGGCTTCCGAGCACGCTCCCGCTGCCCACCGTGCTGGCCTTCACGGCCATCGGAGGCCTTGGCGTGGCCACCATCACCAGCTCCTACATGGGCGAACGCATGGCGATGAGCAGCCAGGACCTCAGCGGGCGCATGGCCCACTTCCGGGCCAGCGCGAACATGGTCCACAGCCCGCTGGAGCAGCTCGTCGGCCTGGGGCTGGGGCGGTTTCCCGAGGCGTTCTTCTGGAATCTTCCCGACGAGGGCCTGCCCGGCACAGCCCATCTGCGCCGGGACGCCAGCGGACGTCAGCTCGAACTGGGGGGGGCCCGTCACACGATCGGCTACGGGGAAGAGTTGCGTGTGTCCCAACGGGTCGCTACGGACGCTACGGTCCCGTTCCGCTTCCGGCTAAGGGTGAAGAGCAGCGCGGAGGCCACCCTGCTGATCAGCCTGTGCCGGAAACACCTGATCTATTCCGCGGACTGTGTGGGCCACGGCTTTACGGTCAAGGGCAAGGACGGCTGGCAAACCATCGAAGGCGTCTCCGACCCCGGAACCCTTACTCCTGGCTTCCCGCCGCGGCCGGCCGTGGCATCCCTGTCCCTGTCCTCCCCGGGACGGGTACTGGTGGATGACCTCGAGCTCATCGCCGCCGACGGCCGCTCCCTGCTCGCCAATGGCGACTTCGAGCATGGGGTCGACCACTGGTTCATCACCTCCGACCGGGACCACTTGCCCTGGCACGCCAAGAACCTCCTCGTCCATCTGTACGTGGAGCAGGGCTGGCTGGGCATCGCCGCGCTGCTCACCGCCCTGGCTTTCATCGGCCTGCGCCTGCTCCGCAGCACCACCCGCGCCATGCCCTTCGCCCGGGCACTGATGGGCGGGCTGAGCGGGCTGATGGTCGTGGGGATGGTGGACAGTCTGCTGGACATGCCCCGCCTGAGCGTCTTCGTCTGCCTGGTGCTGTGGCTGGGACTGACCCTCAGCCCCAGTCCCCCTCGTCGGCCACCGGGCTGAACGACTCCCGGTTTCAGCATCACCGGCCTTTTTCAGGATGTGCCGTGCCAGGCTCCAGCAGGGCACTTCCAGCGGACCGTCGTCGATGCCGAAGGCCTGGCGCTTGCGCGCATAGGCGGCCTCTACACCGTGGGCGCGGCGGGCCTGACCGAGGTGAAACGCGCGGCAGCGCTCGGTCTCAAGCCGCTGACCCGACTTGTCGGGTATGCTCACGCCGGCGTCGAACCGCTGTACATGGGTATCGGCCCCGTTCCCGCCACCCGCCTGGTGCGCCAGCGCACCGGGCTGTCCGTCGCAGATCTGGACGTCATCGAGTCCAACGAGGCCTTCGCGGCCCAGGCCTGCGTCGCGACACGGGAGCGGGGCCTCGATCCGGCCCGCGTCAATCCCAAGCGCTCGGGGATCTCCTCGGGCATCCGGTGGGTGCGACCGGGGCCATCACCACCACCAAGGCCATCTACGAGCTCCACCGCACGGGGGGCCGTCATGCCTTGGTGACCATGTGCATCGGTGGCGGACAGGGCATCGCCGCCATCTTCGAACGCGTTTAAAAAAGTCTTTAAAAAACTACGCAAACAGGAGCAACAGCATGGCAATTCAAAACATCGGCGTGATCGGCGCCGGCACCATGGGCAACGGCATCGCGCAGGTCTGTGCGCTGGCCGGCATCAACGTGGTCATGGTGGACATCTCCACCGAGGCCGTCGAGCGCGGCGTCAAGACCGTCGCCGGCAGCCTCGACCGCATGGTCAAGAAGGAAAAGATCAGCGCCGCCGACAAGGACGCCGCACTGGCCCGCATCCGCGGCACCACCGCCTACGCCGACCTGGCCGCCACCGAGCTGGTCATTGAGGCCGCCACCGAGAACGAGGGGCTCAAGCTGCGCATCCTCAAGGAAATCGACAGCATCGTGCCAGCCACCACGCTGATCGCCACCAACACGTCGTCGATCTCCATCACCAAGCTGGCCGCCACCGTGTCGTCGCCGGAGCGCTTCATCGGCATGCACTTCTTCAACCCGGTGCCGATGATGGCCTTGGTCGAGCTGATCCGCGGCCTGCAGACCTCCGACGCGACGCTGGCCGCCGCGCAAGGCTTCGCCACCGCCATCGGCAAGACCCCGATCACCGCCAAGAACAGCCCGGGCTTCGTGGTGAACCGCATCCTGTGCCCGATGATCAACGAAGCGATCTTCGCACTGCAGGAAGGCCTCGCCACCGCCGAAGACATCGACGCCGGCATGAAGCTCGGCTGCAACCAGCCGATCGGCCCGCTGGCCCTCGCCGACCTGATCGGCCTGGACACCATGCTGGCCGTGATGGAAGTCTTCTACAACGGCTTCAACGATCCCAAGTACCGCCCGGCCCCGCTGCTGAAGGAAATGGTGGATGCCGGCTACCTGGGCCGCAAGAGCGGCCAGGGCTTCTACAAGTACGACTAAGCGCGTCACCGGCGGACGCCGGTCGATCCTTTCGGTCGGCGCCGCCACAAACCATAAGAACGACAAGGAGACCCCAGCATGAGCGACAGCCCGATCATCGAAAGCCGCGACGGCGGCATCCACCGCCTGCACTTCAACCGCCCGAAGGTCCTCAACGCCATCGATACCGCCACCGCCCAGGCGCTGCTGGCTGCCCTGCAGCGCCTGCAGGACGACCCGGCACTGCGGGTGCTGATCCTCAGCGGCGAAGGCCGCTCCTTCATGGCCGGCGGCGACATCGCCCAGTTCCGCGACGATCCGGCGGCGGTACCGAACACACTGATCGCGCCGCTCAACGAGAGCATGCAGATCATCGCCGGGCTGCGCGCGCCGGTGATTGCCAGCATCCAGGGCCCGGTGGCCGGCGCCGGCATGAGCATGGCGCTGGCCTGCGATTTGGTCGTCGCCGCCGACACCACCCGCTTCAACTTCGCCTACGTCAATCTGGGCACCTGCTGCGACCTCGGCGCGTCGTGGAGCCTGCCGCGCACCGTCGGCCTGCACAAGGCGCTGGAGATCGCGCTGCTGTCCGACCCCATCGACGCCGCCGAAGCCCAGCGCCTGGGCCTGGTGAGCCGTGTCGTGGCGGCCGACCAGTTGAACGAGGAAACCGACAAGCTGGCCCGCCGTCTGGCTGCCGGCGCGCCGATCGCCCAGGGCACCCTCAAGCAGCTGATGCGCCGCTCCATCGAACGGGACTTCGCCGGCCAGCTGGAGGCCGAACGCCAGGGCTTCGCCACCTGCGCGGCGACAGAGGACTTCAAGGAAGCGGTCGACGCCTTCCTCGAAAAGCGCCCAGCCACCTACACGGGGCGCTGAGATCACCCTGCCCATACGCCGACGCGCCTGGCAACGAGATCGGCCCGCTCATGCGGCACCGCCAGGCGCCCGCTGGGTGGAGTGAATTCCGTCCCATGGGGTGAGGCCTGCCTTGCTTGTTTCGTGCTCGACCGCACCCGCTTGGCAGCACGGCATCCACTTCCTATGCTGTGCGTCCCCTTCACTGTTCCCGCACCGGTCCCAGCCCATGGACAACCCCTTCGTCGCCCAGGCGGAACTCGCGCTGCTGGCAGACAACCCACGGGACGCGCTGCGCATCGCCCGCATGGGCCTGAGTCTCGGTGGCGACGACCCGGCGCTGCTCCAGATTGCCGCCGAAAGCGCCAGCCAGCTCGACCAGAACACCGACGCCGCCCACTACTGGCAGCGCCTCGGCGAACTCGCGCCGGACGATGCCCAGGCCTGGAACGGCCTCGGCATCGCACTGCAGCGCCTCGGCGCCGTCGATGAAGCCGAAGCCGCCTGGCGCCGGGCCCTCGCGCTGCTGCCGGACGACGCCAACCTGCACACAAACCTGGGCCTGCTGCTGGAGGAGCGCGGCGCGCTGGCCGAGGCCGAGCAGTACCAGCGCCGCGCCGTGGCCCTCGCCCCCGACTCGGCGCCCATCCTCACCAACCTCGGCGACCTGCTCGCCCACCGCGGTCGGTCCGACGAAGCCCGCGAGTGCTATCGCGCCGCCCTCGCCCGCGCCCCGGACTTCGCCACCGCCCACTGCAACCTGGGTGTTCTACTCGCCGACCAGAACGATGCGGTGGGCGCCGAAGCGGCCTTTCGCCACGCCCTGGCGCTGCGGCCTGACTTTCCCCAATGCCGCGTCAACCTGGCCCAGCTGCTGCTGGCCCAGGGGCGCTTCGACGAAGGCTGGCCGCTCCATGAAAGCCGGCTCGCCCGGGCCCGACAAAAGGGCGAAGTCCCCGCCTCCGCCACACGCCAATGGCAGGGCGAGCCGCTGCAGGGACGCACGATCATCGTCCTCCCCGAGCAGGGCTACGGCGACGAGATCCAGTTCTGCCGCTATGTCCCGTGGTTGAAGTCGCTCGGCGCAAGCCGGGTCACGCTGGCCTGCCGCCCGGAGCTCACGTCCTTGATGCAGACCCTCGCCGGTGCCGACCAGGTGGTCGACCAGGACCAAGGCCTGGCCCTGCTTGAGCAACACGATTACTGGACCGTGCTGCTGAGCCTGCCGCTGCATGCCGGCACCCGGCTGGACTCCATTCCCGCCGGGCAGCCCTACCTGCATCCCGATCCGCAGCGGGTCCGCCGGCTGGCCCCGCTACTGGACGGTGCCAGCGACGACGGCGCCCTCCGGATCGGCCTCGTGTGGCGCGGCAATCCCAGTCACAGCAACGACGAAGCGCGCTCCCTGCCGGCCCTGGACACCCTCGCTCCCTTATGGACGGTGCCGGGCGTCCGCTTCTTCAGCCTGCTGAAGAGCCGCCTGCCACTGCCGCCCATCCCGCCGGCACTGCCACTGGTCGACCTGGCGCCCCACCTCGGCGACTTCGCCGACACCGCCGCCCTGCTCGCCGGCCTCGACCTGCTGATCAGCGTGGACACCTCCGTCGCCCACCTGGCCGGCGCCCTCGGCTGCCCCTGCTGGGTGCTGCTGCCGGCCCGCAAGACTGACTGGCGCTGGCTGAAAGCGCGCACGGACAGCCCCTGGTATCCCGCCACGAGGCTGTTCCGCCAACCGCAGGACAGCGATTGGCAGGCCCCTGTGATGGCGCTGGCCGCTGCGCTGGCACAACTTCGCGGCGCGTGGAAAACTTGATTGAAGTTTGCGGCCGACCTGTCGATGATGGCCTTGGTCGGAAATTCGATCACCACGCCTCCAAGCCCCCTTTGCTGCCGAGATTTCCATGACAGGACCCCCAGCCGAAGAACGCCCGCACATCCTGAAAGTCGTCGCGATCTACGTCCTCTTCGCTTCGGCGTGGATCCTGCTGTCAGACAAGGCGCTGGAAGCCCTGCTCACCGATCCCACGCAGATGACCTTCGCCAGCATCGTAAAGGGCTGGGTCTTCGTCGCCGTCACCGCCGTGCTGCTGTACACGCTGATGCAACATGCCTGGCAGCGCACGTCCCTCGCGCGCAACGAGCGCCAGCAGACGCTGCTGCTGCTGGAGGCAATTGCAGAGAGCTCCCAGGACGCCATCTTCGCGAAGGACCTGGAAGGCCGCTACATGCTGATAAACCGGGCCGCCAGCCAGATCCTCGGCCATCCCGCCGCCAGCGTGCACGGCCAGAACGACTACGCCTTCTTTCCTCCCGAGCAGGCAGAGCGCCTGATCGCCATCGACCGCCAGATCATCGCCACCGGCGAAACTCGGACCTACGAGGAGAGCGTCGCAACCCCGCTGGGCATACGCGTCCTGCATGTCACCAAGGGGCCCCTGGGCGGCCCCGACGGCCGCGTGATCGGGGTCTTCGGCATCTCCCGCGACATCACCGAGCGCCAGCACACCGCCGACACCATCCGCCAGCTGAATGCCGAGCTGACCGCCACACTGCAGGCCATTCCCGACCTGCTCTTCGACATCGACGGCGAGGGCGTCTACCGGGGCATCTGGGCCCAGAACCCGGCCCAGCTGGCCGACCAGAAAAGCCGCCTGCTCGGGCGCAAGGTCACCGACGTGCTGCCCGCCGATGCCGCCGCAGGCGTGCTGGCGGCGATCCGCGAAGCCATCGCCAAGGGCCACTCCTATGGTCAGGTGATCCGCCTCGGTCGCGGCAGCAACAGCAAATGGTTCGAGCTGTCGGTCGCCCGCAAGGGCAGCAACAGCGGCCCCGACGCGCACGTCATCATCCTGTCCCGCGACATCACCGAGCGCTACCAGGCCGAAGCGGCACTGATGGAAAGGGACTTCAAGTTCGGCGCGATCGTCCGCCACAACCCGTCGGCCCTGACCCTCAAGACACCGGACGGCCGCTACGCACTGGCCAACCCCAATTTCCAGGCCATCCACGGGCGCAGCGAGGACCAGCTCGTCGGCAAGACCGATTTCGATCTCTACCCGGCGGGCACCGCCGAGACTTTCCGCGCCAACGACGCCCGCGTGCTGGACACCCTGCAGCCCCATGCGATCGAGGAGAACATGCTGGTGGACGGCCAGCCGCACACCTTCATGTCGCACATGTTCCCCATCCTCGACGCATCGGGCGCGGCCCGCTTCGTATGCCGCATCTCGCTGGACATCACGGAGAGCAAGAAGGTCGAGGAGCAGCTGCGCAAGCTCGCCCAGGCCGTGGAGCAGAGCCCGGGCAACGTCTTCATAACCGGCCTCGACGCCTGCATCGAGTACGCGAACGAAGCCTTCCTGCGCAACACCGGCTACAGCCGTGACGAAGTACTGCAGCACAACCCGCGCTTCCTGCAGTCCGGCCGCACGCCGCCGGCGACCTTCCAGTCCCTGTGGCGCGCGCTCCAGCATGGCGAAACCTGGAAGGGCGAGCTGTTCAACCGGCGCAAGGACGGCAGCGACTACACGGCCCTGTCCATCATCACCCCGATCCGTCAGGCCGACGGCCGCATCAGCCATTACGTGGCGGTGCAGGAAGACGTCACCGAGAGGCAGCGCAACCTGGAAGAACTCGACCGCTACCGCCACCATCTGGAGGAGCTGGTCACCATCCGCACCCTCGAGCTGGCCGAGGCCAAGTCCGCCGCGGAGGGAGCCAACGTCGCCAAGACGGCTTTCCTGGCCAACATGAGCCACGAGATCCGCACCCCGCTGAGCGGCATCATCGGCATGGCCCACCTGGTCCGGCGCAGCCACGTCAACAAGCGCCAGGCCGAACAGCTCGACAAGATTGCCGCCTCCGGCAGACACCTGCTGCAGATCATCAACGACATCCTCGACCTGTCGAAGATCGAGGCCGGCAAGCTGGCCCTCGACGAACGGGACTTCCGGCTGCGCGACATGCTCGACGCCACGCTGGCCGTCACCGGCGACGCGGTGGCGGCCAAGGGCCTGCAACTCCACACCGACTTCACGGGCCTGCCGGAGGTGCTGCACGGCGACCCGACGCGCCTGTCCCAGGCGCTGGTCAATTACATCGGCAATGCGCTGAAATTCACCGAGCACGGCACGATCAGCCTGCGCGGGTATCTGGTGGCGGAGGACGCCAGCGGCTACCTGCTGCGCTTCGAGGTCAGCGACACCGGCATCGGCATGTCGGCGGAACAGCAGGCCAACCTCTTCGAGGCCTTCGAGCAGGCCGACAACTCCACCACCCGCAAATATGGCGGCACCGGCCTGGGCCTGGCGATCACCCGCCACATCGCCCAACTGATGGGCGGCGAAGTCGGCGTAAGCAGCGAGGCGGGGGCCGGCAGCACCTTCTGGATGAGCGGACGCTTCGGCAAGCCCGACGACACGCACCCCGTCGCGGCGGCCCCGTCCGACGAGCGCCTGGAAGTCAGGCTGAACAAAGAGCATGCGGGCACCCACGTGCTGCTCGCCGAGGACAACCCGGTAAACCAGGAGGTCGCGCTGCTGCTGCTCGGCGACGCCGGCCTCAACTGCGACCTGGCCGAGGACGGCGCCGAAGCCCTGCGGCTGGCCGGCGAGCGCGACTACGCACTGATCCTGATGGACATCCAGATGCCGGTGATGGACGGACTGCAGGCCACGCGGGCGATCCGCAGCCTGCCCGGCCACCGCGCCGGGGTGCCGATCCTGGCGATGACCGCCAACGCTTTCGCCGAGGACCGGGAGAACTGCCTGGCCGCCGGCATGAACGACTTCATCGCCAAGCCCTTCGAGCCGGACGCCTTGTACGCGATCCTTCTCAAATGGCTGGAGCGGCCGGCCGCGGCTGACGCAGCCTCCTAGCGGCGCGGTTCGAACAAGGCTTCGAGAAAGTCGCCCTGCTCCCGGCGCGGACTGCGCCGCGTGAACACGTCGGCGAGGGGGCGCTTGTCCGCCTGGGCCAGCAGCTGGCAATGGTGATGCAGGCCCGCCGCCCCCTGCTCGACGGCACTCAGCTGCACCGACAGCGCGCCGCCCACGTCGGCATTGCCGTGATACAGCAGATGCCTCTCGGTCGTCACGCAGGCCGCCGCGCGCGGGCCGAACCAGCCCCATTCGGCCTGATCGACCAGCTCGTGGAAGCGCGCGAAATACAGGAAGCCCGCCCCGTTGAAATGCAGCGACGGACAGGGATGCAGGGTAAACGGCGCATAGCTGTGCCCGCCACGCGAAGAGCGACCCGGCTCCCACTCCTGCGGCGCCTGGGCCACGCGCCGGTTGAGCTCGGCGAAGCGCAGCCCCTCGTCGAGCGCCGGCACGTGCTCCAGCCCCGCCACCGGGCTGCGCACGGCCGAGGTATTGAGTCCGGCCGTCTCCCGCGCGACGAACACCGACTGCATCTCCACCACCGCGCACAGGCCGCTGCCGGCCGACACCAGATGCTTGCTGTAGAACTGGGTGCGGCTGACCCGCCCAAGCTGGCTGGCGAACACCAGCTCGTCGTCCTCCACCACGCTGCCGAGGCGACCATGGCGCAGGCGCACCGCGCGGAAGGCCGGATAGACCCGCCGTCCGCCGCCGTCGCGCAGGCGGGACACCGACATGCCGGCAGCGGCGGCCAGCAGCTGCCAGTGGCGATCGCCGCAGTCGGCGAGCAGCCAGCTCTCGGACAGGCCGTTCAAGGCCAGCTGCGGCATGCCGACGCGCTGCCGGCCGCGCAGGGCCGGGACGCTCGGGCAGGATGCGGCGGACAGGGCGAGATCGAGCATCGGAAGCCTCCTTTCGCGGCGCGCGCGGCTCAGGCCACCGCCGCTTCGGGCGGCACGGCCTCGACCCCTTGCGCAATGCGCTCGGCGATCACCCCGGCCAGGTGGCGGGCGTCGTCGGCGATGCCCAGGAAACGCCCGGAACCCCAGGTGTGCAGCCACGGCAGGCCCAGGAAGTACAGCCCCGGCACCGGCGACACGCCGCGCTGGTACTTGGGATGGCCGCGTCCGTCGAAGGCCGGCAGCTCGATCCAGCGATAGTCCGGGCGGAAGCCGATGGCCCACACGATGGTGGTGATGCCAGCTGCCGCGCAGTCCACGCTCAGGGGGTCGGCCTCCGGCGCCCACACCTTGCTGAAGGCGGGCTCTTCCGGCGCGTCAATGCCGTGGGCGGCGATGTACTTGTCGATGTCGTTGCGGATGCTGACGTACACCTCGTCGGCGTCGTCCAGGTTGGCGGTCAGATCGGGCAGGAACTCCAGCGTGCTCCCCTGGATGTTGGCCAGGCTGCCGTACAGCTTGACCCCGTCCCGCGCGAACTTGCGCAGGTCGATCTCGTGGCCGCCGTCGCGCCCGGTCATGTAGTGGTTGGTCTTCTCGCGGGCCTTCTCGCCGAGGGGGTGACGATCGACGGTCAGCTCGTAGTAGCCCATGTCCATCAGCCACTCGGTCGCCTCGCGGCCGCGATAGACGCGCGGCGAGCGCGGCGCCGGGCCGACGCACAGGTGCACCTTGCGGCCGGCCAGGTGCAGGTCTTCCATGATCTGCACGCCGGACTGGCCGGAACCCACCACCAGCACCTCGCCCGCCGGCAGGGATTCCGGGTTGCGGTAATCCACAGAGTGCACCTGGTGGATGTGGGCCGGCAGGCTGGCCGCGTAAGCCGGCACGATGGGGATGTCGTAGCCGCCGGTGGCCACCACGATATGGTCGGTAGTGAATTGCCCGGCGCTGGTGCTCACCTCCAGCCGCCCGGACTTGCCGCGCACCACGTGGTTGACCGCCACGCCCTCGACGATGGGCGGCGTGATCTTGCGGGCGAAGGCCTCCACGTAATCGACGATCTGGTCCTTCAGCATGAAGCCCTGGGGATCGTCGCCCGGGTAGGGAAAGTCCGGCAGGCGGCACTGCCAGTTGGGCGTGACCAGGCAGAAGGTATCCCAGCGGTCGTTGCGCCAGGAATGGGCGACCCGGTTCTTCTCGAAAATGATGTGGGCGATGCCGTGCTGTTGCAGGAAGTGGCTGGTGGACAGGCCGGCCTGGCCGCCGCCGACGATCACCACGGGGTAATCGCGGCGCGCCAGCAGCTGGGTGGATTGGGGGAACAGTGTGTTCATGACGGCTCCTTGGAAAGGGGATGGACGCGGGAATGAATGCGGAAGAAAGACGGGAACGGGCGGCGGCTCAGCGCGCGCCGGGCTGGAAGGACTCGACCTGCACCGTGCCGTCCGTGCCCTCGAAGGGGCGGGCGGCGTCGCGGATGCGGCCGAGCTGGTCCATGGCACTGGAGCAGAAGTAGCCATACTTCTGCTGGACCCGCGCACTGGCCTCGCCGAGGGCCTGCTCGCAGCGCTGCACGAAGTCGGCCACCTGATAGCTGTGGCCGGGCTGCAGGAAATCGCCAATCACCAGCGACGGCGAGTAGCAGCGCTCCTCGCGGCCGTCGGGCCAGCGGACGTGGAAGTACATTTCAGGCATGGTTGAACTCCTGGGAGGGGTGGGAGACAGGGAGCGGCAGGCCGGCCACCGCCCGGTAGGCCGGCAGGTGGGCGCGGGCACAGGTCGGCCAGTCGTGGCGGGCGGCCACCTGGAAGCCGCGGGCAACGATGCGCTCGCGGGTGCCGGGCATCAGTGCCCGGCACATGGCCTTGGCGATGGAATCAGGGTCGTCGGGGTCGGCCCACAGGCAGTCCCCGTCGGCGAGGAAATCGGTGAAGGGGGCGATCTGCGACACCACCGCCGGCGTGCCGCAGGCCATCGCCTCGACGATGGCGAGGCCGAAGCCCTCGACGCGGGACGGAAAGACCAGCGCGTCGGCGAGCCGGTACAGCGGCGCCATGTCGGCATCCGGCAGCACGCCTGCGAGGATCACCGGCACGTCCGGCGGCAGCGGTCCGCCGTCGTCCGGCAGGCTCGCCGCGGCGAGGCCTTCCCGCACCAGCACGGCGTCGAAGTCGCGCCGGCAGGCGCCGTGGTCGAGCAGACTGGCGCCGCCGGCCACCACCAGCCGGGCCGTTCCGAGGGTGGCGCGCAGGCGGGCGAAGGCACGCAGCGTGGCGACGGTGTTCTTGCGCGCCTCGATGCCGCCGACGGCCAGGAATACCGGCCCGTCGCCGAGGCCCAGGCGTTGCCGCAGCAGGTGGTCGCGGGCCCTGGCGGCGGGGCCGAAGCGGCGCAGGTCGACACCGTTGCCGACCACCTCTGCCGGCCGTCCGCAACGCGCCGCCAGCCTTTCCGCCCAGCTTGGGCTGACGCACAAGAGGCGCACCGCGCCGACGATGGAACGGCGCTCGAGAAAGTCCAGGTGCGCATCGCCATAGCTGTCCTCCAGGTGATGGACGGTGCGCACGTAGCCCGGCAGCACGCCGCGCGCCTGCAGCGCGTACAGCGCGTTGGCACCGATGCCGTCGTGGGCGTGGAAAACGTCGAAGTCGGCGTGGCCGGGCTGGGAAAACCATTCGGTGAAGGTGGCAATGCGCCGCTCGACGCGCTCGCGCAGATCGCCGCCCGCCGGCGCCTCGGGGATCAGGCACAGCTGAGCGGCGGTGCTGCGGAACAGGCGGGCACCGGGCGCCGCCGGCGCATGCAGGGTGACCCGGTGGCCGAGGGCGACCAGCGCGTCGGCCAACTCCAGGCAATGCACGACGCCGCCGCGCGGGTTGGTGGAATGGGTCAGCAGCGCGATGCGCAGCGGGCGGTTCTCGTGCTTCATGCCTCGCCTCCCTGTGCCGCGGCGTCGGGCTGCGGCCCGACCCCCATCAAGGGCTCGACGGCCAGATCGCGGAACAAGCCCTCGGCCTCGCCCTGGCTCAGCATCAGGCGGCTGCCGTCGGTCAGCGTGCCGATACATGCGGCGGCGATGCCGCGGGCCTGGAAACGCTCGCACAAGGCTTCCCGTTGTGCCGGCTGGCAAGCCAGCACGTAGCCGAAGCTCGGGAAGGAGCGCAGCCAGCGCACGAGATCCACGCCGGCGGGCCGCGGCACGGCGTCCAGGTCGACGCGGGCACCAACCGCGGAACACTCCAGCAGCATCAGCACGGTACCGAGCAGGCCGGCCTGGCTGATGTCCTTGGCGGCGTGGGCGAGGCCGGCTTCGGCGATCGCCGGCAGCAGCGCCAGGTCGCCGCGCAGGCGGGCGGGGTCGGCGGCGGTGGCCGCGTCCCAGTTGTCGAAGGGTTCCCGGTAGGCGCCGCGCAGGTCCACCGCCATCACCAGCACATCGCCGGGGCGGCCGGCGAAGCTGGTCAGCAGCCGCGTCGCCTCGCCGAGCACCGCCACCGCCAGCTGGGCGCGGTCGCAGCGGGTGTTGCTGTGGCCGCCCACCAGCGGCACGCCGAAGGCCGCCGCCGCGTCGGACAGGCCGCGCATCAGGGCCTGGGCCTGCTGGTGGCCGTCGCTCCACAGGGCGTCCACCACCGCCAGCGGGCGGCCGCCCATCGCTGCAATGTCGCTGAGGTTGACCATCACCCCGCACCAGCCGGCGAACCACGGGTCGTGGGCGACGAACGCGTTGATGAAGCCTTCGATGGCGAACAGCAGGTGGCCGTCGCCGCGGGGCAGCGCGGCGCAGTCGTCGCCGAGCCAGGCGCCGGCCTCCGGCAGGTGGCGGCCGGCCAGGGCCGCCAGCACGCCGTCGATGTCGCGCTTGTGGGCGATGCCCTTGTGACCGCGCAGGGTGTCGATGAGCGCTGTGAGTTCCATTATGCGCCCCGCTTCACATCGACCCGCATGGCCTCACCGGCCGCGAACGACGGATAGTGGGCCAGGTCGGCTTCCATCAGGTGATGAGGGCGGCCGTGCAGCACGATCTCGCCGGTTCTGCGCCAGTGCAGGCGCTGGAACAGCGGCACGTTGGCGGCCTGCACCTGGGCCACGAAGCGCGTGCAGCCCAGCGTGGCGGCGCTGCGCACGGCGAGCTGGATCAGCGCACCGCCGAGGGCGCCGACGCGCCGGTACTCGGCGGCGACGGCCAGCCGCGAGCCCTGCCAGACGTCCGGCGCGAGGCGGTGGATGCGCACCGTGCCGACCACCGGCGCCGGCCCGCCGCCATCCACGCCATCCGGGCACGGGCGGGCCACCAGCAGCAATGCATCGGCGTCGATGGCGTCCGCGTCGCTGCCGTCGAACAAGCCCTGCTCGGCGCAGAACACCGCCCGACGCAGGGCCAGGGCCTCCGTACGGGCCGCGCCGTCGGCATGCTCGACGCGGTAGTGGCGCGACAGGCGCAGACGCGCGGCGAGGGCAGGCAGCGGGGCGTTCATGGCCGCGCCTCGTAGCGGGACTGGGCCGAGCAGGCGCCGCACTTGCCGCAGCCGGCCTTCATCGCCGTGCCGCTGAGTCCGCCGGCGTGGAGCAGCCCGGCCAGCGGGGCCAGCACGGCGTCCATGAAGGCGGCGTCGGGCGCCGGGTGGTCTTCCAGCGGGGTGCCGGAGATCGGCACGAAGGGCACCACGAAGGGATACACGCCGAGGTCGATCAGCCGCGCGCAGGCCGCCAGGATGGTCTCGCGGCTGTCGCCGAGGCCGGCCAGGATGTAGGTGGATACCTGGCCGCGGCCGAAGACCTCCACCGCCGCGGCGAAGGCCTCGTCGTAGCGCTCCGGCGGGATCGCCGCCTTGCCGGGCATCAGGCGCTGGCGCAGGGCCGGGGTGAGCACTTCGAGGTGCATGCCGAGGCTGTCCACGCCGGCCTCCTTGACGCGGCGGAACCACGCGAAGTCGTCGGGCGGCTCGAACTGGGCCTGCAGCGGCAGATCCACCGCGGCGCGGATCGCCGTGGCGCTGTCGCACATCACGCGGGCGCCGCGGTCGGGGGTCGGCGGCGTGCCGGTGGTCAGCACCATGTGGCGCACGCCGTCGAGCAGCACCGCCGCGCGGGCCACCTCGGCGAGCTGCTCCGGCGTCTTGTGGGCGATGGTGCGGCCGGCCGCCAGCGACTGCCCGATGCTGCAGAACTGACAGGCCTTGGCGCGGCTCTGGTAGCGGGTGCAGGTCTGCAGCACGGTGGTGGCCAGCACGTCGGTGCTGTGCAGCGTGGCGATGTGGCTGTAGGGCACACCGTCCAGGGTCTGCAGGCGGTAGAAGCGCGGTTGCCGTGCGAAGGCGATGCGCGCCACGGGCTGCCCGTCGCGGCTGAGGGTGGCCTCGCCGGCGGCGTCCGGGCGGGACGCCACGAAGGGCGAGTGCAACGCCCGGCCGGTGTGCAGCGGCACCATCGCCGGCTGGCCGTCGATGAGGATGGCCGCGTGGTCCGACGGGCCGGCGCCACCGCGCCGGCTGTGCAGGCCGCCGGCCGCGGCGTCGAGCCGGAAGCCGTGGCTCTGCAGTTCAGAGATCAGGTGTTGCGGGCGCAGCGCTGTCATGGACATGATCGACTCCTGCGGTTGCGGGGAAGGGGGAAAGCGTGTCGCGCGAGCCCTGCAGCGGCGCCTTGGGCGCCAGGTCGGCCTGCAGGGACAGCAGCTCGGGGCGGGCGTAGTGGCCGACCGAGTCCATCATTCGCTTGCGCTTGGTGATGAGGGCCATGTCCAGGTCGGCGATCAGCATGCCTTCGCCTTCCCGCAGGGGTTCCCCCAGGTAGTTGCCCTCGGGGGTCACGATGGCGGTGTGGCAGCCACCGCGCAGGGCCCGCTGCATGGCCGGGTCGGGGGTGATCGCGGCCACCTGCTCGTCGCTCAGCCAGCCGGTGGCATTGACGACGAAGCAGCCGGATTCCAGCGCGTGGTGGCGGATCGTCACGGCGATCTGCTCGGCGAAGATGTTGCCGACCATCGAGCCGGGGAACTGGCTGGCGTGGATCTCCTCGTGCTGGGCCATCAGGGTGTAGCGGGCCAGCGGGTTGTAGTGCTCCCAGCAAGCCAGCGCGCCGATGCGCCCGATGCCGGTGTCCACCACCTTGAGGCCGCTGCCGTCGCCCTGCCCCCACACCATGCGCTCGTGGTAGGTCGGGGTGATCTTGCGGCGCTTGAGGATCAGGCTGCCGGTTTCGTCGAAGACCAGCTGGGTGTTGTAGAGGGAACCGTGGTCCCGCTCGTTGACGCCGAGCACGACGACCGCCCCCGCCCGCCGGGCCGCCTCGCCGACGGCCTGGGTCACCGGACCCGGCACCGCGACGGCCCGCTCGTACAGCTTGAGGTGCTCCGCCCCCATCGCCACCGCCGGCTGGACGAAGGAGAAGTACGGGTAATAGGGCACGAAGGTTTCCGGGAAGACCACCATCCGGGCCCCCTTCTCCCCCGCTTCCAGGATGGCCCGGCAGACCTTGTCCACCGTGCCGGTGGCGGACGTCAGGTCCGGGCTCATCTGCACCGCGGCCACGCGGACGATTCGTTCGGTCGTCATGCTCGTCTCCTTGGCGTGGCGCTCAGAGCGTCCAGCTGTTGATGACGAAGGCGTTGTCGCGCTTGTGCAGGAGCTGGATGTCCATCACGTCGAGCGGGCTGATCGGGCGGATGCCGGGGATCAGCGAGGGTTCGCCGTGGCCGTACAGGGCCTGCAGCGCGAAGCGGCACGCATAGACCTTGCCGCCCTCCTCGATGAACTTGGCGAGCTGCTTGTTCATCGCCAGGTGACCCGGGAAGGCCTCGTCGCCGAGGCGCGGGAAGCCGCGTTGCAGGCCGAGGGTGACGCCCGGGCCGTAGAGCAGGATGGTGGTGTCGAAGCCCTTGCGCAGCAGGCGGGTGGCCTGCAGCAGGTTCACAAGGCCGATGGAGCCTTCGAAGGCGACGGTGTGGAAGGTGACCAGGGCTTTCTGGCCGGGTTCGGCCTTCACGTCTTCGAAGACCTTCTCTTCGTAGTCGACGAAGAAATCACCGGTGGTGTGGGGGGGCAGGGTCACAGCGGGCATGTCGGATTCCTCATTGGTTGGGATTCGAGATGCGCACCGCGGGGTGTCATGGACCTCTGTGCCGATGTAAGCCGCCGGTGGTGCGCAGCATCAATTCAGCAACAGACGTGCCATCAATTTACTTTTATTGTATGCATACAATAAAAGTACGAAGAATCATTTTCTTGGGTTTAAGCGGTGAGTCCGGAGCACCCTTCGCAAGAGGAAAAACACTTTTGGATCAACGCACTTTGCCAGTGCATCGACGAGACCACGCGCACCCGCGGCGTGCATGCATTGAATGCATACAATGTCAATTACGCGGATTTTTCCGCGCCAAACGGCCCGTGGGGGAGCGTCGGCAGACAGGGCGTGGAGAAGAGGCGTCCGGATGGACGGCGGAGGAGCCGCACTACCGGGACGCTGGCGCGTCCACGGCAGGCGGGAGCACTCAGACGATGGAGGAATAGATCGCTGGCGGGTGGGACAGGGCCGCGCCGACCAGGTCCATGGCGTGCTGCACGTCGTCGCGGCTGGCGGCGCCGCCGAGGCAGATGCGCACCGCCTCCACCGCCGCGCCGCCGACCAGGAAGGCGTCGCTGGTCACCACGCCGATGCCGCTGTTGCGCAGGTGGGTCGCGAAGCTGACCCGGCTCCAGCCTTCCGGCAGCGGCAGCCACAGGTGGAAGCCGTCCGGCGACGCCTGGAAGGTGGCCGGCCCGAGGGCCGCGGCAGCCAGTTGCTGGCGCACCCGCGACTCCTCGCGGATGAAACGGACCAGCTGCTCGGCGGTGCCGTCGAGCACCCATTCGGTGGCGATGGCCGTCGAGATCGGCGGCGTCATCACCGACACCGCGCGCAGGATGCCGCTGACCCGCGGCAGCTGACGCACGTCCGGCAAGGCCAGATAGGCCACCCGCAGACCGGCACCGACGGTCTTCGACAGGCCGCAGACGTGGTAGGTGAGCTCCGGCAGCAGGGCCTTGAAGCTCGGCGGCGGCGCCTCCGGCAGCAGGCCGTAGGGGTCGTCTTCGATCACCGCCACCTGATGGCGGGCCGCAATTTCGGCGATCGCCTCGCGGCGGCCGGCGGGCATCGTGGTGGTGGTCGGGTTCTGGATCGTCGGGTTGAGGTAAAGGGCCGCCGGCTGGTTGTCGCGGCAGCAACGCTCGAAGGCATCGGGCAGGATGCCGTCCGCGTCTGACGGCAGGCCGAGCAGGCTGACCCCGTGGATCGCTGCCAGCGCGCGGATGCCCGGATAGGTGATGTTGTCGCAGCAGATGCGGCCGCCACCGGTGCCGACCAGCGTACTCAGCAGCGCATTGAGCACGCTGTGGGTGCCCGGACAGACCAGCACCTTGTCGCTGCTCGTCGCGATGCCGCGCCGCGCCAGCCAATGCACGGCAGCCTCCCGGCCCTCGGTGCTGCCGCCGAAGGGCTGGTAGCGCAGCAGTGAATTGATGTCGCCGCACAAGCCGCGCAGGCCGGTTTCCATGCGGGCCAGCAGCTCGGGCTGGTCGGGCTCAGGCGGCAGGTTCATCGACATGTCGATCAGCCGCGCACGGGCGGCGGCGTGGCGGACCCGCGGACAGGCCTCCGGACGCACGCGGGTACCCTGCCCGACCCTGGCATCGAGCAGGCCGCGACGCTGGGCCTCGGCGTAGGCACGACTGATGGTCGTGAAATTGAGGCCCAGCACGTGGGCCAGCTGGCGCTGCGGCGGCAGCCGGGTGTCCGGAGCTAGACGGCCGTCGCGGATGTCCGTGGCGATGGCGTCGGCGATGGCGATGTAGGCAGGTTTGTGCGGGTCGAGGTCGATCGGCCGCCACAAAGGCGTGTTGGAGGGCATGGGATCAATCCGGGTCGTCGGAGCGAGGATTGTATGCATTCAATCCACCGCCGTCACGACGATGCCTGAGCGGACTCAGCGCGCCGCCAGCCAACGCAGCAATACCGCGTAGAACACCGCCGGCTCGACCGGCTTGGCGACAAAATCGTTCATACCGGCAGCGAGGCAGTGCGCGCGGTCGTCGGCGAAGGCATTCGCGGTCATCGCCAACACCGGCAACTTGGCCTTGCCCGGCAGCAGGCGGATGCGACGGGTCGCTTCGAGGCCGTCCATCACCGGCATCTGCATGTCCATCAGCACCAGCGCGAAGTCTTCGACGGCAACGCGGGCCACCGCTTCCGCGCCATCTCCGACTGTGGTCGTCTGCAGGCCGCATTCGTCGAGGAAGAAGCGGGCGACCTCCTGGTTCAGTGGCTCGTCCTCCACCAGCAGGATTCGGGCTCCTGCGTGATCGCGGCGCAGGATGGCTTCAGCCGGCAGGTTTTCCCCCGACGCGGCATCGACGGAAGAAACCGCCGACGCGTTCGCGCGGCGGAGGCGGGCCGTGAGCCAGAAAATGCTGCCGGCCCCCGGCATACTGCTGGCACCAGCCTCGCCTCCCATCAGGCGGGCCAGACGGCGGGTGATCGCGAGCCCCAGGCCGGTGCCGCCATATTTGCGCGTCGTCGAATCATCGGCCTGTTCGAAGGCCGTGAACAGGCGCGGCAAGGCCTCGGCGGGAATGCCGATACCGGTGTCCACCACATCGAAGCGCAGCAGCAACCCCTCGCTGTCCTCCTCCACGATCCGCACGCGCAGGGTGATGCCGCCGCGCTCGGTGAACTTCACCGCGTTGCCCAGATAGTTGAGCAGCGCCTGGCTCAGACGCACCGCATCGCCGTTGAGCCAGCCGAGCCCGGCGGGTGTGTCGAAGACCAGATCCAGGCCCTTTTCCCGCAGGCGCTCGCCGAGCATCGAGCGGATGCGCGCCAGGATCGCCTCGAACTCGAAGTCGGCACGCTCGAGGACCAGCTTGTCGGCTTCGATCTTGGAAATGTCCAGGATGTCGTTGATGACGCCCAGCAGGTGGTCGGCGGAACCCTGGATCTTGTCCAGCATGCCGGCCTGCGCCGCGTCGATGCTGGTACGGCGTAGAGCGTGGGTGAGGCCGATGATGGCATTCATCGGTGTGCGGATCTCGTGGCTCATGTTGGCGAGGAACACGCTCTTGGCACGGGTGGCGCTCTCCGCCTCGGCGGCGCGGCGGGCAAGCTCCTGGTTCAGCGCCTCGATCTCGCTCTCCTTCTCCTTGGCTGCGGTGATGTCCGAGGCCAGCGCGAAGAAACCACGCACGACGCCCTCTTCGTAGTCGGGGATGTACTGCACCTGCGTCCATCGCCGCACGCCGCGGACATCGACCAGCGGGCGCTCGAAGGCGCGCCCTTCGCCGCGCAACACCGCATCCAGGTGGGGGCGGGTCATCTCGAAGGCCTCGGCGCCGATCACCTGCCGCAGGTGCAGCCCCTTCAGTTCCGGCGGCCTCAGTCCGAACATGGCCTCGAAAGCGTTGTTGGCAAACTCGTTATGCAGGTCCCGGTTCCAGTAGGCGATCAGCGCCGGCACGTTGTCGAGCACGCCGTGCAGCAGCGCCTCGCTCTTGCGCAGCGCCAGCTCCAGCGCCTTGCGCTGGCGGTTGTCGAAAACGGTGGTACGCGACGCCACGAAGCGCCCCGCCGCGTCACGGATCGCCGTGGAATTGATGAGCACCGCCATCGTGCCGCCATCCTTGCCCCGCAGCTCCCACTCCAGATCCCGCACGAAGCCGTCCCGCTGGAACCTGCCGAAGTAGGCTTCGAAACGTCGCGCCAGCTCGGGGGGAAGAACGTCGGTCAGGCGCAGCTTGCCGACAACCTCTTTGCGCTGGTACCCCAACCACTCCAGTTCCGTATCGTTGATGCGCTGGAAGACCCCGTCGCGGTCCACCGAGTGGTAACCGCAGGGCGCCCGGTTGTAGAGGTCCTCCACCTCCGCCGAACGCTGGCTCAAGGCCGCATTGACGGCCCTCAGCTCGGCGGTACGCACCGACACCTCCCTCTCCAGGCGATCCCGCTCCTTGCCGATAAAGTCCTGTTGTTCGGCAACCCGCGCCTGCAGCACATTGAAGTTGTGCAGCAACAGGCGGATCTCCCGGCTGCCGGCCTCTTCCAGTTGCACGGCCGGCAGGTCACCGGCAACGGACTCGCCGATCCGCTGCGTCGCCCGCTCGAGGGGAATCAACGCACGGCGCAGGCCAAACCAGATCAGCAGGCCCGCCAGCAGCGCAGCCAGCGCCGCGCCGCCATAGATGCGCGTGTTCGCCGCCCGCAGCGGCGCGAAGGCTTCGGCGGTAGGCAGGTAGGACACCACCAGCCACTGCCCGTCCATCACCGGCGCCGCAGCGCTGATCAGGTCCACCCCTTTCGAATCCACCGTACGCCCTGGCGCCAGATAGCCCCTCAAGCGGCGGTCGAGCAACGGATTGACGCCCTCCTCGGGCAAGGGGCGCAGAACCCGGCTCGCATCCGTGCTGGCGGCGAAGATGCGCTGCTCCAGGGCATACACGTGAAAGCCGCCGGTCTGCCCGTTGCGGACCTCCTCGGTGAGGTGGAAATGGCTGCCCTTCTCGATCAGTTCCGCCCCGCACATCGCACCGAGCAGATTCCCGTGGCGATCGATGATCGGAACGACGACCAGCAGCACCGGCTGCTGCGCAAAACGCCCGAACCACACGCGGATCACCGGCTTGCGGCTCGCCATCAGGCGGGTGAAATAAGCCGCATCCCGATACTGGCTGCCGACATGCCCACGCACCGGGCTCTCGGCGATACGCTCCCCGTCGCTCCGGATCACATAGACATCGCGGGTGAACAGGCGGTTGGCCATCGGCTGGGTCAGCAGATAGTCCTGCACTGCGCGGGGAGACGGCTCCGGCAGCGCGGCGATGTGCTCCGCCATCACGTTGAGCGTATCGAGGCGGAAACGCAGCTCGGCATCCAGCGTACGGGCCAGGAAGCCTGCTGCAGTGGCCTGCTCATGGCCGATCAGGGCTTCGAAGTCCTCGTGCAGACCGCGGGCCACATGCCAGGCCAGCGCCCCGATCCCGACAGTGAAGACGAGCACCGACAGCAGCGCAGCCTTGATCTTCAACGGCAGGGCCGAGAACGCATCTGTCCAGACGCCGGCTCGCAGATGCATCGACACGTTGCGTCACTCCCCCACCTTCGCCTCCGCACGCCTGCGCCACGGACGGGCTTAGCCAATACAATGCGGAAGCAGCCAAGCCCGCACTTTCATGTGCAGGAAGACTCTCCCAGACGCTCAGCCGACGCTATGCGACACTTCACAAACTACCGGGCTGCGACATTTTTTTGCCAGTCTCCTGCGCGAGGATGAAGATTCCACGCACAACCGTGCCAGCACGCCGGTCCCGCCAATCAATTCAGATCGACACACAGCCCATGGACCTGCAAAAACAATTTCGCGATGACGAGCTTGAAAAGATCGTCGACGAGGCCACGCTGTATATGTGTGCCTGCCCTGGGCAGGTAGCTTCGGAACTCTTCAGCCTGCGCGACCTGATCCGCTACCAGCGCAAATGCCTCGAGAACAGCGACACGGCACCAGCGGTCCACCGCACGATCGCGGATGCGGCGCTGCAGGCACACCAGTTGATGGAAGACTGTCTTGCACGCGTACTGAAGCTGGAAGGCTGGGACCGGGAAACCCTGACCATGCCGGAAGGTCTGCGCCAACGCCGCAACGCGCTGATCGACAGCAACGACTGACCCTCAGGAGATCATCCGACGCCCAGTACGACAGGGCCCGTCGGTACGAGGCCAGTCCGACGCGATGTCCATCACGGCGTCAGGGGCGACGGACGTGATGGACACCCCCCTTCGCAGGTCGGGCAGTTCGCCTGCCGGGCTTGTCTTACTCGCCCAGCGTCACCTTCCGCCGCAGCACCACCGGCTTGCCGCCGGCGCTCTTCTTGACCAGCCAGTGGGCCAGCGCGGAATCCAGGTAATCGGCGTGGCCGGGGAACCAACGCGCCAACTCGGCCGCAAACTCGCGGCCGATCTCCAGGTTGCCTGCCGCCACCAGCGGCTCGACCTCGCGGGCCGAAGCCAGCACCGCGTTGTGGTCGTCCACGTGGCAGTCGGTAGCCGGGAAATCGCTCGCCTCCATCCACGCTTTCTCGTCGGCAAAGTGTTTCTCTGCATGCTCGACAAAGGCCCGCACGCGGCTGGCCAGCTCGGCGTCGGTACAGGTGAGCATCGCGTTCACCACGTCCACGAACTCCCGGTGGGTGTCATCCATCGGCGTGTAGCCGAGCAGGTAATTGTCCGTCCAGGGCAGGCCGCCCGTTTCGTCGCTCATTGCTGTCTCCGTTTGATCTTGTGTTGTGCTTTACGGCCTCAGTATCCCAGAGCGGCCAGTTCCTTGACCAGTTAGGGCAAGCCTCGACCGCACACAGCGGCCGGCGCCGCTCACGGCCGCTGGCCGCCCATGCACAGGTACTTGATCTCCAGGTACTCGTCGATGCCGTGGCGAGAGCCTTCCCGGCCGACGCCGGATTCCTTGACCCCGCCGAAAGGCGCCATCTCGTTGGAGATCATCCCCTCGTTGATGCCCACCATGCCGTATTCCAGCGCCTCGGCGACGCGCCACACGCGGTGGATGTCGCGGGAATAGAAGTAGGCCGCCAGGCCGTAGGGCGTGTCGTTGGCCAGTGCAATGGCCTCCTCCTCTGTCGAGAAGCGGAACAGCGGCGCCACCGGGCCGAAGATCTCCTCGCGGGCGATGCGCATGTCGGCGGTGATGCCCGCCAGCACCGTGGGCGTGTAGAACAAGCCGCCGCGCGGGTGCGGCACCCCGCCGGTGACGATGTGCGCGCCTTTGGCAAGCGCATCGCAGACCAGGCCTTCGACCTTGGCAAGGGCGGCGGCGTTGATCAGCGGGCCGACCTGGGCGCCGGCGGCCAGGCCATCGTCCACCTGCAGCGCGGCGGCGGCCTCGGCCAGGCGGGCCGCAAAGGCGTCGTAGATGCCGTCCTGCACCAGGATGCGGTTGGCACACACGCAGGTCTGGCCGGCATTGCGGTACTTGGAGGCCATCGCACCGGTCACCGCGGCGTCCAGGTCGGCGTCGTCGAAGACGATGAAGGGCGCGTTGCCGCCGAGCTCCAGCGACAGCCGCTTGACCGTGTCGGCGCACTCGGCCATCAGGCGCTTGCCGACCGGCGTGGAGCCGGTGAAGGACAGCTTGCGCACCACCGGGCTGGCGGTGAGCACGCCGCCGACCGCTGCCGGTCGCGCGGTGGTGACAACGTTCAGCACGCCGGCCGGAATGCCGGCCCGCTGGGCCAGTTCGGCCAGCGCCAGCGCGCACAGGGGCGTCGCCTCGGCCGGCTTGACCACCGAGGTACAACCGGCCGCCAGCGCCGGCGCCACCTTGCGGGTGATCATCGCGATCGGGAAATTCCACGGCGTGATCGCCGCGGTGACGCCAACCGGCTGGCGGATGGCGATGAGGCGCTTGTCCGGCGTCGGCGCCGGGATCGTCTCGCCATACACGCGCTTGCCCTCCTCGGCGAACCACTCGACGAAAGACGCGCCGTAGGCCACCTCCCCGCGCGCCTCGGCCAGCGGCTTGCCCTGTTCGCTGGTCATCAGGAGCGCCAGGTCTTCCTGGTTGGCCAGGATCAGCTCGTACCAGCGGCGCAGCAGCACCGCCCGATCCTTGGCCGAGCGGGCACGCCAGGCTGGCAGCGCCCGCGCCGCGGCATCGATGGCCTGCTCAGTCTCGTCGGCCCCCATGTCGGGCACCCGGGCGATCTCGGCGCCGGTGGACGGATTCACCACTGCATGAGTCGCCCCATTGAGCGCATCGGTCCAGGCACCGTCGATGAAAGCCTGCTGACGCAGCAGGGACATGTCCTTGAGTTTCATTATTTTCCTTTCGCGAGATGCAAGCGCATTAGCACATGCAGCGAATGTGATACACGCACTCTTTCCGTGCACGTCACCCGGTTAAAATCGGTGTCGATTGTCCAACGAGAAGAAACGCAAGGAAACAGTGCCATGCACAGATATGCTCCCGGCAGGACCGACGCACAAGGCCAGGTGGTCGATGAAGGCGAAGAACCCGGCGGCCGCGTGCTGGTCGTGGACGACGAGAGAGTCACCCGTGCCCTCCACCGCGCCATCCTGGCCCAGCAGTTCGACGTGCTGACGGCCTCCTCCGGCAGCGAGGCACTGGAACTGTGCGCCGGACAGACGCCGGACCTGATCGTGCTGGACGTGGAGATGCCCGGCACCGACGGCTACGAGACCTGCCGCCGCCTGCGTGCCTTCACCAGCCTGCCGATCATCTTCGTCACCGGGCACCAGTCCCTCGAAGAACACCTGAAGGCCTTCGACGCCGGTGGCACCGACCTGATCACCAAGCCGGTGAATGCCGACATCTTCAAGCGCAAGATCGCCGTGGCGATCCGCCAGTACCGCGCCACCATCGCGCTGGCGGAGGAAAAAAAGGCACTGGAACGGATGGCGATGGGCTTCCTGTCGAGTGTCAGCCAGACGGGCATCCTGCTCGGCTTCATGCGCAAGAGCATCGCCAGCCACGACTACCGCGCGCTGGCCGACAGCCTGCTGTCCGCGATCCAGGATCTCGGCCTCAAATCCTGCGTGCTGGTCCGTCATGCGGACGGTGCAGCCACTGCGGTCACCGACCACGGCGAGCCCACCGAGCTGGAGCAGTCCATCCTCGACCACGTCTCCGAAATGGGCCGCCTGTTCCAGTTCAAGCGGCGCATAGTCGTGAACTACGACCGGGTGTCGATCATCGTCTCCAACATGCCCGACGAGGCGGAAGAGCCAGAGCGGGCCGGCATCCTGCGCGACAGCCTGGTGATCCTGGCGGAATCGGCGGAAGCCCTGTCCGTCAATGTGGACATTCGCCAGGAAGGCCAGAAGCGCGCCGAACAGTTGCAGATCGCCCTCAGCGAGGCAGAAGTGGCGCTGACGGACCTCGGCGAACAGAACAAGGCCGCAATGCGCGACACCCGCCTGCTGCTGCAGGAGATGGTGGACAACATCGAAAAAACCTACGGCTGGCTCAACACCAGCCAGACTCAGGAAGCGACGATCACCTCTGCGATGGAGCAGGCGATCCAGCGCATCCTCGAACGCCTGGCCAGCGGCGGCGACTTCGACACCCAGTTCGCACAGGTCATGCAAGCCCTCAACGCCGGCCGCAGCCACAACGCGGTGGAGTTGTTCTAGGCGGGCGACACCGCATCATCGCAGGGCCCGGAAGATACGCCTCCATCCCACGGAGCGTTCCGCACAGCCGTTTTCTCTTACCTGGATCAAACCCGCAGCAGACCTTCCTTGACGGGGGCGCATTAGCATCCTAGCGTTACCCCATCATGACACTCAGCGTATTTTCGTGGTGGTCGCTGCTGTGCGCAGTGGCCGGGCTCAACATCCTGGCCTGGCTGTGGTCTGCAGCAGCCCTCAACCGGCGCCAGGGCCTGCTGTCGGCCGAGGCCTATGGCTGGCGACGCTGGCAGTTGCTGCTGTCGGCGGGCTATGTGTTCGGCTGCGCCTACCGCTCCTTCCTGCCGGTCTTCGACGTGCCACGCCTGTGCCTGTTCGACTCCTGGCTGTCCAGCGTGATCGTCGGCCGCTCGGTGGCGACCATCGCCGAGCTGTGCTTCGTCACCCAGTGGGCGCTGATGCTGCGCGAAGCCTCCCAGGCCACCCGCAGTGCGCCCGGCCGGCTGGCGTCGAATGTCATCGTGCCGCTGATCGTGGTAGCCGAAACCTGCTCCTGGTATTCGGTGTTGACCACCGCCAACCTCGGCCACGTCATTGAGGAATCCCTGTGGGGCGTCAGTGCGGCGCTGCTGGTAACCGGTCTGCTGGCCGTGTGGCCGCGCCTGGCCGTGGCGCAGCGGCCGCTGCTGGCCCTGTGGTGCGTGGCCGGCGTAGGCTACGTGTTCTACATGTTCGGCGTGGATGTGCCGATGTACTGGGCCCGCTGGCTGACCGACGAAGCCCACGGCCGTCCCTACCTGAGCCTCGCCCAGGGCGTGCTGGATGCGTCCAGCCGCTGGGTGGTGTCCCACCGCTGGGCCGACTGGCACGGCGAGATGGTATGGATGTCCCTCTACTTCAGCGTCGCGGTGTGGCTCAGCATCGCGCTGATCCACGCCCCGACGCCGGCCCCGGCGCGCGCCCTGCTGCGCCTGGCGGCGAGCCGGCATCCGGTGGGGCGGGCGCTGCGCTACTGACGGCCGTAACAACCGTCAGTCAAGCCCTGTTCAGGCTTTCTTCACAAACTCCGACTTCAGCTGCATCGCGCCGAAACCGTCGATCTTGCAGTCGATGTCGTGATCGCCGTCCACCAGGCGGATGTTCTTGACCTTGGTGCCGACCTTCACTACCGAGGACGAGCCCTTGACCTTCAGGTCCTTGATCACGGTGACACTGTCGCCGTCCTGCAGCACATTGCCGTTGGCGTCGCGGACGACCTTCTGTTCCTCGGCGGGCGCCGCCTGCGGCCATTCATGGGCGCATTCGGGGCACACGAAGTTGGCGCCGTCCTCGTAGGTGTATTCGGAGCCGCACTGGGGGCACTTGGGCAGACTGCTCATGGAGATTTCCTGTATCGGTTATGGAGTTCAGGCGCTGCGCTTCTTCAGCAGCACGCCGCACTCCAGGTGGTGCGTATAGGGAAACTGGTCGAAGGCCGCGGCGGCGGCGATCGCGTGACTGTCCTGCAGCGCGGCGACATTGTCGCGCAGGGTCTCCGGGTTGCAGGAGATGTACAGGATGTTGTCGAAGCCGCGTGCCAGCTCGACGGTCGGCGCGTCGAGACCGCTACGCGGCGGATCGAGGAACAGCGTGGTGAAGTTGTAGCCCGCCAGGTCCACGTCCTTCATGCGGCGGTATTCGCGGCCGCCGGCCAGCGCGTCGCTGATCTCGTCGCTGGACATGCGCACCATCGCCACCGTGTCGATGGCATTGGCTTCCAGGTTGTAGTGGGCGGCATGCACCGACGACTTGCTGACCTCGGTGGCCAGCACGCGGCCGAAATGGGGCGCCAGCGCGATCGTGAAATTACCGTTTCCGCAGTACAGCTCCAGCAGGTCGCCGCCCAGCCCGCGGGCCTGGGCACAGGCCCAGCCGAGCATCTGGCGGTTAACACCGCCGTTGGGCTGCGTGAAGCTGCCCTCGATCTGCTTGTAGCGCAGCGTGCGGCCGTCCAGCTCGAAGGATTCGAGCAGCCAGTCGCGGCCGATGACGATCTTCTGCTTGCGGCTGCGGCCGATCACCTGCACGCCCATGTCGGCGGCCAGCTCGCGGGCGGCGGCTTCCCAGGCTTCGTCGAGGGGGCGGTGGTAAACCAGGCAGATCATCAGCTCGCCGCTCAGCGTGGCGAGGAAATCCACCTGGAAGATCTTGCGCTTGAGGGCCTCGCTGGCCATCAGGCGCTCACGCAGCACCGGCATCGCACGGGCGATGGGCTCGCAGGCCGGCGGGAAGTCGTCGATGACCACCGGCACCTTGGGTGCGTCCGGGTCGAACATCGCGTAATCCACCCGCGGCCCCATGTGCCACATGCGGAACTCGGCGCGCAGCCGGTAGTGCAGCGGCGCGGAGCGGAACACGTCCGGCTCGGGCAGGCCGAAGGGCGCGAAATCCTGCTTGAAGCGCGCGACCTTGGCGGCCAGCTGGGATTCGTAGTCAGCGGGGTTGAAACTGGGCAAGGGCATGGTGTTCGGGCACGTCCAATACGCCCCGGCCATGGGCCGGCCGGTAGCGGAGGACGGACTATACGCCTGTACCCCTGCCCAAGGTAGGGTCAGCGAGCAAGCCGAGCGATCAGCCGGCCAACGGCTCACTGACCTTGCGCAACAAGGAATCCAGGGTAGATAAGCTTCAGGCGCGGCGTAGCGCAATATGGGTGCGGATCAGTGCCAACGCACCGGCCCGGAAGCACTCGTCCGGCTCGCTGCACAGCCAGTGCTTGATGAGCCCACCGACGAACACGAAGGTATCCTGGGCGACGATCGTCGGATCGAGACCGGCCCGCAGCAGGCCCTTCGCCGCGGCACGCTGGTAGGCCGCAGTGAGGCCGGCCAGGAACTCCAGTTGGCCCTGCGTGCGCTGGCGCAGACCACTGAACTCGTCCACGTACTCGCACTTGAAACTCAGGATCTCGATGGTCTCCCGCGTCTCCGGCTCGTCTTCCATGATATGGATCATCTCGCCCAGCGCACGCTCGATGCCCTGCAGCGGATCAACATCAGCCTCGTCGAAGATCATCCGGTCCACGAAAGGCAGGATGGCCTGCTCGCGCATGGCAAAGAAAAGATCCGTCTTGTTCCTGAAATGCCAATAGACTGCACCACGCGTCACCCCGGCTGCAGCCGCAACCTTCTCGAGGGTGGTCCGCGCCACACCACACTCAAGAAAAACGCGCCGGGCAGCGTCGAGGATATGGCGTCGGGTGAGCTCCGCTTCTTCTTTTGTCTTACGAACCATTCGGGTTATCCGATATCTGAAATGAGACGCGGCGCTATTTACATACATCCGTGATTGTATAAACTTTTCACAATCAAGACCAAAAATCCAGCCCCCCGGAAATCACCCATGAACGCCACCCCGACCGCTTCCTGTACGTTCGCGCGCCGCGCGACCCTGCCCACCCTCGTTGCCACAGCCCTGCTGCTGGGCGCCTGTACGAGCAAGGACCAGCAGGCCGGCCCACCGCCGGGTGCCGGCCAAGCCCTGCCGGTAACGGTGCTGGCGGTGCAGCCGACCCGCATCGAGACCAGCGTCGAAGCGGTGGCGCAGACCGAGGGATCGAAGGAAGTCGAGGTGCGCGCCCGGGTCGGCGGCATCCTGACCAAGCGCATCTATGAAGAAGGCACTGCCGTGAAGGCCGGCCAACCGCTGTTCCAGATCGACCGCGAGCCTCTCGACGTGGCGGTTGCCCAGGCCAAGGCCCAACTCGCCCAGAACAAGGCCCGTCTCGAGCAGACCGCCCGCGAAGCGGCCCGCCTGAAGGCCCTGCTCGCCCAGCAGGCGATCAGCCAGCGCGAATACGACACCGCCGCCTCCGACGACGCAGCAGCCCGCGCCGCCGTCCAGGCTGCCGACGCGGCGCTGCGTCAGGCCGAACTGAACCTCACCTGGTCGTCGGTCACCGCACCGGTGTCCGGCATCACCGGCCGCGCCGCGGTGTCTGAAGGCAACCTGATCAGCACCGGCGGGCTGCTCACCACGGTGGTTCAGGTGAACCCGATGTGGGTGCGCTTCTCGGTGGCGGAGAACGAACTCAACGCGGCGATGCCCGGCGGACGCTTCAAGCCCCAGGCGGTGCGTGGCGTCGAGTTGGTGCTGCCCGATGGCAGCACCTACCCGGTGCGCGGCAAGCTCAACTTCGCGGCCAGCCAGATCAACCCCGGCCTCGGCACGCTGCAATTGCGCGGCGAATTCCCCAACCCGGACGGCAGCCTGCTGCCCGGCCAGTTCGTACGCGCCCGCCTGCTTACCGGCGAACGCGACGGCGTCTTCAAGGTGCCGCAGAACGCGGTGGTACAGACCGACAAGGGTGCCGTCGTGATGCTCGCCGGCGCCGACAACAAGGTCGAGCCGCGCCCCGTGCAGACCGGCGCCTGGAGCGGCAATGATTGGATCATCCTGGGCGGCCTGAAGGCCGGCGACAAGGTCATCATCGACAACCTGATCAAGGTCCGTCCGGGCGCCCCCGTCGCCCCCCACGCGCCGGGCGAAGGCCCCGGCGCCGCCGGCAAGCCGGGCGCCTCCCCTGCCGCAGCACCGGCAGCTGCGCCGGCCAAGGGTTGAGGGGGCACGATCCATGTCGCGTTTCTTCATCAGCCGTCCGATCTTCGCATCGGTCATCTCGATCGTCATCGTGATCGCCGGCCTCATGGCCTCGCTCACGCTGCCGGTCGCCCAGTACCCGGAGATCACACCGCCGACGGTGATCATCTCCGCCACCTTCCCCGGCGCCAACGCCGAGACCCTGTCGCGCACCGTCGCCGCCCCGATCGAGGAGCAGCTGTCGGGTGTCGAAGGCCTGCTGTACTACAACTCCCAGAGCACCTCGAACGGCACGGTCAGCATCACCGCCACCTTCGAGGTCGGAACCAACCCGGACACCGCGCTGATCGCGGTCAATAACCGCGTCAAGGTGGCCGAGCCGCGCCTGCCGGACGACGTGCGGCGCACCGGCGTGCTGGTGCAGAAGCGCTCCAACAACATCCTGATGTTTGCGGCCCTGCGCTCTCCCGACAACAGCTACGACGCCCTGTATCTGGCCAACTACGTCGCCATCAACGTCATCGAGGAAATCCGCCGCATCCCCGGCGTCGGCGACGCCCAGCAGTTCGACCCGCTGTACGCGATGCGGGTGTGGCTGAAGCCCGACGTGATGGCCAAGCTCGGCGTCACCACCACCGACGTGGCCAACGCGATCAAGGTGCAGAACACCCAGAACGCAGCCGGCAAGATCGGCGCCGAACCGGTGGTAAACGGCCAGCAATTGACCTACACCGTATCCGCCAAGGGCCGCCTGCTGACGCCCGAGGAGTTCGGCAATATCGTGCTCAGCGCCAGCGGCCCCAATGGCACGGTACGCTTGAAGGACGTCGCACGCCTCGAACTGGGTGCCGACAACTACGACCGCAATGCCAAGGTGAATGGCGCACCGGTATCCGGCATGGGCATCTACCTGCAATCCGGCGCCAACGCGCTGGAAACGGCCAAGGCCGTGCGGGCACGCCTGGACGAGATGCAGAAGCGCTTCCCCAAGGGCGTCGAGTATTTCGTGCCCTATGACACCACCCGCTTCATCCAGGAATCCGCCAAGGAGGTGGTGCACACCCTGATCGAAGCCGCCATCCTGGTGATCGGCGTGGTCTACCTGTTCCTGCAGAACTGGCGCGCCACCTTGATCCCGATCGTGGCGGTGCCGGTGTCGCTGATCGGCACCTTCGCCGGCATGTGGCTGTTCGGTTTCTCCATCAACACCCTGACGCTCTTTGCGCTGGTGCTGGCCATCGGCATCGTCGTGGACGATGCGATCGTCGTGCTGGAGAACGTCGAGCGCCTGATGAGCGAGCAGAAGCTCGCACCGAAGGATGCCGCCATCGAGGCGATGCGCGAGGTGTCCGGTGCGGTGGTGGCCATCGTGCTGGTGCTGTGCGCAGTGTTCATCCCGGTGGCCTTCCTTGGCGGCATCGCCGGCAAGCTCTACCAGCAGTTCGCGGTGACCGTCGCAGTCGCGGTGGTGATCTCGGGCATCGTCGCACTGACCCTCACGCCGGCCTTGTGTGCGCTGCTGCTCAAGCCGACCCACGAGGAGAAGCCGCTGTTCCGCCCCTTCAACCGGCTGTTCGAGCGTTTCACCCGCAGCTACACCAACACTGTCGGCCTGACCCTGCGCCATGGCGTCATTGGTGCCCTGGTGTTCGGCCTGACCATTCTGGCCGCCGCCGGCCTGCTGCGCACCGTACCGGGCAGCTTCGTGCCGGCCGAGGACCAGGGCTATCTGTTCGGCTTCGTGACGCTGACCGACGGCGCCTCGGCGCAGCGCACCGGCGTGACCGCCGAACAGATGCGCCAGCGCATCATGTCCGACGACATCGAGAACATCTTCTTCATCAACGGGGCCGACTTCATCACGGGTAACAACCGCGCCAGCGTGGCGACGACCTTCATCGTCTTCAAGCCGTGGGACCAGCGCCAGGCAAGCACCACCGACATGGTCGGCAAGTTCATGGGCATCGGCATGAGCCTGTCCGACGGCCTGGGCCTGGTCTTCAACCCGCCGCCGATCCAGGGCCTCGGCACCGCCGGCGGCTTCGAGGTGTACGTGCAGAACCGTGCCGACGGCGACCCACGGACGCTGGCAGCCGTCAGCGCCCAGTTTGTGGAAGCCCTCAAGAAGCGTCCCGAGCTGACCGGCATCAACACCTTCTTCCGCGTCTCCGCACCGCAGCTGTACGTGGAGGTGGACGAACCGAAGGCGTTGGCAATGGGCCTTCCGCTCGATTCCATCTATGCCACGCTGCAGGCCAGCACGGGTACCTTGTACGTCAATGACTTCAACCGCAGCGGCAAGACCTTCAAGGTCCAGGTGTCGGCCGATGCCGCTTACCGCATGAAGCCGGACGATCTGCTCAAGCCTTATGTGCGCAGCACGAGCGGAGCCATGGTGCCCTTGTCGGCGGTGGCCACCGTCAAGACCATCACCGGCCCCGAGATGGTGGAGCGCTTCAACGGCTTCGTCGCCGCCAAGGTGCTCGGCAACTCCGCTCCCGGCTACAGCTCCGGCGACGCCATCAAGGCGGTGGAGGAAGTGGCGCAGGCCGTCCTGCCCGAAGGCTACCGTGCGGAATGGGTCGGCCAGGCCTTCCAGGAGAAGCGCACCGGCACGGCCTCGATCATCGCCTTCGTGTTCGGCATCATCATGGTGTTCCTGATCCTCGCCGCCCAGTACGAGAAGTGGTCGCTGCCGCTGGCTGTGATCATGGCGGTGCCCTTCGCGATGTTCGGCGCGCTGATTGCAGTAATGATCCGCAACATGCCCAACGACATCTACTTCCAGATCGGCCTGGTGGTGCTGGTCGGCCTGGCGGCCAAGAACGCGATCCTGATCGTCGAGTTCGCCGCCCAGAAGCAGGCCGAAGGCATGAAGATCGTCGATGCGGCCATCGAGGCGGCACGCCTGCGCTTCCGCCCGATCGTGATGACCTCGCTGGCCTTCGTGCTCGGCGTGCTGCCGCTGGCCATCTCCTCCGGGGCCGGCGCCGGCGCGCGCCGTTCGATGGGTACCGGCGTGGTCGGCGGCATGCTCGCCGCGACCTTCATCGCGACGATCTTCATTCCCCTGTTCTTCAAGTGGCTCAGCCGCGGCAAGGTCCGCCACCCAGCCGGTGACGTGCCCAAGAACCACTCCAGCCACGATGACGAGGTGAAGCCATGAACCGCCCCCGACTGACCGGCCTGCCGCCCCTGCTGGCGCTGGCCCTCGCCCTCGGCGGCTGCGCCCTCGGCCCCGACTACGTGCGCCCCGACGCCGCCGTCGCGCTGCCCGAGGCCTACACCGCCGCCGCACCGCTGGCCCAGAGCCCCAGCGTGGCCAGCAACTGGTGGACCCTGTTCGGCGACAGCCAGCTCGACGAGCTGGTCAAGCAGGCCCTGGCCAGCAGCCCTGACGCCCGCCTCGCTGCCGCCCGCATCGAGGAGGCCGACGCGGTGCTGGCCCAGGTGGACGCCGCGCTGCTGCCCCAGGTGGACGGCAACGCGTCGAGCACCCGCAGCCGCACCGTACTGCCCAACACCCACCCGGCCCAGAACCTGACCCGCACGGTCAACAAGCTCGGCCTGTCCACCTCCTTCGAGCTGGACGTGTGGGGCAAGCTGCGCCGCGCCTCCGAAGCCGCCCGCGCCCAGGCCCTCGGCACGCGCTACGCCAGCGACACCGTATCGCTCAGCCTGGCCGCCTCGGTGGTGCAGGCCTACCTCAACCTGCGCGCCATCGATGCCCAGCTGCTGGTCACCCGCGACTCCCTCGCCGCCCAGCAGCGCAGCACCGAACTCACCCGCAACCGCTTCACCGGCGGCATCGCCTCCCGCCTCGATGTCGAACAGGCCGAAGGCGCACTGGCCAGCTACACGGCCACGCTGGTGCAGCTCGACAAGAGCCGCGCCCTCGCCGAGAACCTGCTCGGCCTGCTGGTCGGCCAACCCGGCCTGAAGGTCGCGTCCGGCGATCTGCGCAGCCTGCCGCTGCCACCGGTGCCGCCGGCCGGCCTGCCGTCGAGCCTGCTCGAAGCCCGGCCCGACGTGCAGCAGGCCGAAACCACGCTGATCGCTGCCAACGCAAAGATCGGCGTCGCCAAGGCCGCCCTGTTCCCGAGCATCACCCTCACCGGCAGCTTCGGCCGCGAAAGCTCGGACCTCTCCAAGCTGTTCGATGCGCCGGCCTCCGTGTGGTCCTTCGGTGCCGGCCTGACCCAGCCGATCTTCGAAGGTGGCCGCCTGCGCGCCCAGGTGGATCAGGTCACCGCCCAGCAGAAGCAGAGCCTCGAAAGCTATCGCAAGGCTGTACAGACCGCCTTCCGCGAAGTGAACGACGCGCTGGTCAGCGTGCGCCAGAACGGCGAAGCCGAAGACGCCTACACCAAGGCGATGGAGGCCGCCAAGCGCGCGCTGCAACTGGCCCAGACCCGCTACGAGCACGGCTATTCGGCCTACCTCGACGTGCTGGTCGCCCAGCGCACCGCCAACGACGCCACGCTGGCCTGGGTGCAGAACCGCCAGGCCCGCCTCAGCTCGACGGTGGACCTCTTCAAGGCCCTCGGCGGCGGCTGGAAGGCTGGCTGACCGCCAGCACCAAGCCGCACGACGGAAAGGCCAGGGCCCGCGCCCTGGCCTTTTTGTTGGCCGACGGAGCGCATGCCAGAATGGCATCCCGCCACCGCCACCAACACCCGCTCAGCCCAGCCCATGTCCGCCGACCGCCCCGCCCTCGTCCAGCTCCACACCGACATCGACACCCGCGTCGCCGGCATCCGGGCCGACCACCCCGACTGGCTGTGCGCCAAAGGCTGCGCCACCTGCTGCCGGCGCCTCGCCGACGTTCCGCAACTGACCACGGCCGAATGGACTCTGCTGCAGGAAGGCCTCGCCGCCCTGCCAGCCGAGCGCCAGCAAGGCATCACCACTGCAATCGCCGCCCTCGGCGACCACCCACCGCGCCCCGTCACCTGCCCGCTGCTCGACCCCGCCACCGACGCCTGCCTCGTCTACGCCCACCGCCCGGTGGCCTGCCGGACCTACGGCTTCTACGTGCAACGGGACAAGGGGCTGTATTGCAAGGACATCGAAACCCGCGCCACGGACGGTGCGCTCGACGACGTCGTGTGGGGCAACCACGACGCGGTGGACCGGCAACTCACCGCGTTCGGCGAGAGCCGGGGGCTGACGGAGTGGTTCAGGGAGTGGAGGGACGATTCGGACTACGACACCCCGCGCTAAGCCCGGCTTGATCATGAAAAACACGGCGGCACTTGGGCTCGCGACCACCGCGGAGGTACTCGCGACCCTCCCCGGGGTACTCGCGAGCCCCTCCGAGGAGCTCGCCCTCCCCGCCGGGATGGTCCGTCCTGTATCGGAAGCTCTCGCTTGGGTGTGGGGGATAGGGCGGGTCTGTCTCCGGGCTCCTCGGGACCCTCTCCCGGACAGTTGGCCCCTATCCCGGTGGGCCTCGCAAGCAGCTTTCGGATAGGGTGGGAGTATCGGCGGGACAGGGGCGGTCTGTCCCGGAGGTACTCGCGAGGGATTCGCGGATAGGGCAGGACACTCGCCGGGCTCCTCGCGAGGACCTTCCGGATAGTCGGGACGGCTTCGGCAGGGGTCGGATCGGCTTCCGGGGATGTCTGACGGGACGGAGTGCCTGGGCGGAGCGGCCCGGCGAAGGGCGAGCGGACGTCGCGGGGGCGCGGCAGAGTGTCGGAGTGCCGCCGGACGGCTGCGGAGAGCGAGCCGGCCGGCAGGCCGAGGGGGCAGGCTTCCAGCTTGGGCCGCCCGCGCCGAAGCCGCTCAGACCTGCCTTATTCACGGCCGAACATGCAGCCCAACGACGCGCTTGGCTGCGAAGAAGGGCCCGCGAATCGCCCTCGCCCAACACGTCCACGCAGAGACCCATCGAAGACCTTGACCCCCGCCTCCGCCCGAGCCGATACTGCACCCGTCACCCAAACAACGGTGACCGGGTGTGGAAACCCGGAACGACATAGGCCGATACGATCAGGCCGCGCCATGCGCGGTCTTCTCATTTCGGCGCATGGCTACGCCTGTTCAATGGCGGTCCGTGCGGGGCAGCCGCGAGGCTGGCCGGTTCCTATGTCCCGGTATTTCCACCCCCGCACGGTTCCGCCGCCCACCGTGGAAAGTGGGTCGCGGAGATGCAGACCGCTGACATAGGAGCCACCACCATGCACCACTTCACACCGGACCGAGTTGTCCGGGCCACGTCTCATTGCGCCTGCCAACCTGCCATTGCCGTCCTGGCAGCACCTCGTCCGGCCATCCGCGGAAGGAGTGCCGCATGAGCACCCCGATGCGTTTTCCCGCCACAACCGATCCGCTCTATCTGCTCAACGACGATGTCGGCGCCATGGCCCTCATCGACCAGCTCTCCGCCCGGCAGATGCAGCTCCAGGCGCTGCTTGCCCGAACCTTCGGTGACTCGGGCGACGCCTTCCGCCGCCTGAATCCCACCCTGCAGGACAATTACCTGTGGGCCTGCTTCATGATCGCCGAGGAGATGCGGGGGCTGTCCGAGGCGCTACGGGCACGGAGGCACGGGGCATAGGGAGCCCCGCCTGGCCTCAGGCGTAGGCGCGCAGCCGCGCTGCCGCCTCGGCAAAGCGCAGGCTGTCGATGAGCTGGCCGAGCGCATCGACTTCGTCGGCGCCGACGCGCGTGGCGAGGGCGGAGCGGAGGCCATCGAAGATCCGCAGGGCATCCACATCCTGCTCAGCCAGGGCGGTGAGCAGGGCCTGCAGTGCGTCGGGGTCCAGCCCGGCGGGGCGCCGCTTCTCCGCCTCGCCGACAAGCTCCGCCGGGGCATCCAGCAGCGGCGCCAGATCCGCCTGCAGCCGGGCCATCTCGCTCTCCAATGCGTCGAGCAGGGGCGCCGGGTCCGCAGGGGACGCTGCTCTGAAGAGGGATTCCAGCTGCCCGGCCAGTCCGGACACCGCCTTGGCCGCCATGTTGCCGGCCAGGCCCTTCAGCTTGTGCGCCCGCTGGGCCGCCGCCTCCCGGTCGCCGTGGGCCAGATCGGCGCGCAGCCGGGCGACAACGTCGGAAAACTCATCGCGCAGGCCGCGCAAGGCCCACAGGAACAAGTCGCGATCGTCGAGGAAGCGGCCTCTGGCCTCCACGTCGTCGATACCGGGAATGACCGGGAAGGCGTCACAGGGCACCAGCGCAGCCGGCGGCGCGGCGATGGCGGCCGGGGCCGGTCGCTCCCGGCGGACCTTGTCGCCCACGTGGCGCAGGATCGCCGCGACCATCGCGTCCAGCTCGAAAGGCTTGGTCAGGAAACCCGACATCCCGGCCGCAAAGGCGCGCTCGCGCTGACTGGGCAACACGCCGGCGGTCAGCGCGATGACCGGCAGCTCGGTCAAGCCGAGGTCGCTACGGATCCGCCGCGTCGCCTCCAAGCCGTCCATGACGGGCATCTGCACGTCCATCAGGACCAGATCGAAGGCGGCCGGCTCGACGCCCAGCAGGGCGACGGCGGCCTCGCCGTTGTCCATCACCTCCACCGTGGCGCCCTCGAACTCCAGCAGGCGGCGGGCCACGTCCTGGTTCACCGTGCTGTCGTCCACCACCAGCACGCGCAGGCCACCCAGCCGCGCATGGGCCGGGCCGCTCGGGCCGGGCTCTTCCAGCACGTCGGCCATTTCGGCGATGTCGAAGGGGAGCTCGAACCAGAACTCGCTGCCCTCCCCCGGCTGGCTGTGCACCCCGATCTGGCCGCCCATCAACCCCACCAGCTGGCGGCAGATCGCCAGCCCCAGGCCGGTGCCGCCAAACTGCCGGCTGGTGGACGCATCGGCCTGCATAAAGGCGTCGAACAGGCGCGCAATCTTGTCGGCGGGAATGCCGATGCCTGTATCGCGCACCGTGAAGCGCAGGCGGACATGCCCGGCGTCCCGGCTGATGACGCCAACCGCCAGCACGACCTCGCCGACGGCCGTGAACTTGATCGCGTTGCCGGCCAGGTTGTGCAGGATCTGCGACAGGCGCTGGGCATCGCCGACCAGCGCATGCACATCGGCCGGCAGCGGCGCCAGACGCAGAGTCAACCGCTTGCCAGTCGCCGAGGCGGTGAACACGTCCACCACGTGGCTCATTACATTGGCCAGCACGAAGGGCTCCGGCGCCAGTTCGAAATGGCCGGCCTCGATCTTGGAGAAATCCAGGATGTCGTTGATCACGGCTACCAGGCCGCGGCTGGCGGTCTGGACAGTGCTCACCAGATGGCGCTGCTCGGCGTCGAGCCGCCCCCGGGCCAGCACCTGCACCGTGCCGACGATGGCGTTGAGAGGGGTACGGATCTCGTGGCTCATGTTGGCGAGGAAGTCGCTCTTCGCCCTGTTGGCGCTCTCGGCCTGCTGCCGCGCCTCCTGCAGGCCCCGCTCGGCTTCCCGGTGCTCGCTGATGTCGGTATAGGTCAGCAGCGTCCACCCGTTGGGCAGCGGCGTCCCCTCGATCTTCAGCGACACGCCGTTGAACTGGGTCCGCTCGAAGACCACCGGCTGCGCATCCTCCATGGCCTTCACGAAGCCCGCCAGCACCTGCTCCCCATCCGCCTCCCCGTGGTCGCCGCGGGCCACGTTGAACCGCACGAAATCGTCGAAGCGCACGCCGGCACGCCCGCACAGAGCCGGCGGATAGACCAGCAGCGACGCGAACAAGCGGTTCTGCAGGACCAGATTGCGCTGTTCGTCGTACACCACCAGACCGAAGGGCAGGCTCTCGATCACGCCCCGCAGCAGGCTGGTCTGCCGCTCCAGGCTGCGATTGGCCTCCTCGCTCTCCAGGCCGCGCACGCGCAACTCGGCATTGGCTGCTTCCAGATCCTTCTGGACGTGCTTGAGGTCGCTCACGTCGACGAAGGTTGCCAGGAAGACGCCATCCAGCGACACGCCCGACACTTCCACGTCGCGCTCGCTGCCATCCAGGCAACGCACGCGGATCTCGAGCGGCGTGGTGGCGCGCTGCTCGGCGAGGCCCTGCTGCACGGCCGCCGCCCACCTCGCCCGCGCCCAGGCCTGGTAATCGGGATCGGGCACCGCCTGGCGCCACCAGTCGTCGAGGCTGCGCACCTGCCTCTCGGTGTAGCCGAACAGGCGCATGAACTGCTCGTTGCGCATGGTGATGCGCTGGTCCTCGATCAGACCGATGGCGATCGGGGCGCACCGGATGAAGTTGCGGAAACGGTTACGCGCGTCCTCCAGCTCCCGGGTCCGTTCGGAGACCCGCGTCTCCAGGCCTGCCGCAGCCTCACGGAGCGCCTCCCGCCGGGTCAGCAGGCTACGGGTCATCGCCTGTACCGCATCGGCCAGGTGGCGGACCTCTGTGGTGCGCGAACGCACTTCGGGCAGCAATTCCTCCTCGCCCTGCTGAACGCGCCGGGCAGAATCGGCCAGTTGCTCCAGGGGCTGGCTCAGGCGGCGGGCGAACAGGAAGACGACACCCCCCAGGCCCAGCGTTGTCAGAACGGCCAGCAGCCACTGGGCCTGGCGCAAGGCGGCAACCGGCGCCAAAGCCTTGTCCACCGGCTCTCGCACCACGATCTTCCAGCCGAGGGATGACGCCACGGGGCTCGGCAGCAAGGCGGCAGCGGTGAAGAAACGCCCCTCCCCGCCCCACGCCACCTGGGTATAGCCCACGTCCCTGGGCAGCTCCAGCGGCACCTCGCCGGCACCGACCGCCTGGTAGGGGTACAGCACGGCGTTGCTGCGGCTGAGGACATACACCTCGACCTGATCATTTACGGCCTCCGCCGGCAGGGCCGTGGCAATGATGTGTTCGACCCAGCTCCAGTGGGAATGGCTGGCCAGAATGCCACGCCACTCGCCCCGTTCGTCATAGATCGGCGCGGCGAAGTCGATGAAGCGCAGGGGCTCGCCGGAGCGCTGCTGCGGCAGATGCTTGGCCAGCAGCAAGGCTTCGTGGATGTCGCCGATGTAGGCCCGCTTCTGGCCCTCGATGAACCACGGGCGCTTCTGCACGTCTGCACCGGCCAGCACCCCATCCGCGGAATTGAGCACGACGCCATCGGGGCTGGCGACGCCGATCCACGCGTACTGCGGGTGGGAGTGCTTCATGCGCTCCAGCACGCCGCGCAGGTCGCCCGCCTGCAGGCTGCCGCGGGTCATCGCCGGCGACTGGGCCAGCAGGGTGATTTCCCGCGCCCGCTCCTGGATGTTGCCATCCAGCTGAACCGCGATCGCATGGGCCAGATCGCGCAGCGCAGCACCCCGTTCCCGGGTCAGTGCCGCCGTCGTGATCTGCTCCAGATAGAGGCTGTGCCCCAGCGCGACGGCCAGCGACAAGCCACCGAACAGCAGCGTCAGACGGACGCGGAAGGAATAGAGCCAGGCTGGCATGGTGCTCCGAACATTAAGGGCGAGGCATGGCCGACAACCCGTCGCACCATGATCTCAGCATAGCCTGGATCAGTCACCCGATTCGATCAGGGAATCCGCATCGCAGCTCCGTCCGACGGTCCCGACCCGGTCGACGACCTGCGCCCGACCCGCGGCCTTGGCGGCGTACAAGGCTTCGTCGGCCAGGGCCAGCAGTGCTTCCGGCCCCGCCAAGCAGCGGGGCGGCTCCACACCGTCGCAGGGCAGGACCAGCGTGGCGACCCCGACACTGACGGTGACATGCGCAGCAACGGCCGACGCGGCATGCGGGATCGCCAGCGCCGCCACGCTCTGGCAGAGGCTCTCGCCGAGGCGGAAGGCGTCGGAGGCATTGGTGGCCGGCAGGAACAGCGCGAACTCCTCACCGCCGTAGCGCGCCACCAGGTCGCCGGCCCGCCGGGCGATGCCCGCCAGCACGCGGGCCACCGCGCGCAGGCAGGCGTCGCCGGCCGGATGCCCGTAAGTGTCGTTGAAGCGCTTGAAGTAATCCACGTCCACCATCAGCAGCGATAGCGGCGCATGGCTGCGCAGCGCGCGCCGCCATTCCAGCTGCAGACCGTCGTCGAAGGCGCGCCGGTTGGCGATGCCGGTCAGCGCGTCGGTGGCTGTCAGGCGGCGCAGTTCGTCGCTCTGGCGCTTGAGGGCCAGGTGGGTGCGAACCCGTGCCTGGACCACCGGCGGGTTGAGCGGCTTGGGGATGAAATCCACCGCACCGATCGTGAGGGCATGGGTCTCCGACGCGGTGTCGGTGTGAGCGGTGACGAAGATCACCGGCACGTGAGCCAGCGCCGGATCGGCCTTGATCCGACGGCAGGTCTCGTAGCCGCCCAGACCGGGCATCTCGGCATCCAGCAGTACCAGGTCCGGCGGGTTCTGGCGGATCTGCAGCAGCGCGTCCTCGCCGCTGGTGGCGAAATGGATGCGCGCCATTCCGGTCAGCAGGCGGCTCAGGAGGCGAACCATGCTCGGGTCGTCATCGACGACCAGCAGGCGTTGCGCGGGATCAGCGGGTTCCGGGTTCAGTCCATCCACGACCAAGGTTCTCGTCTGGCTCATCGTCAGACATATCGTAGCGGAAGCGGGGCCTGCCGACAGTCAGGAATATCCGATGTGTCGTCCTCTGCGGCAGGCGGGCACCGACACTAGACAGGTTCGCCCTGCTCGGCGTCCGGCATCACGGTGACGCGAACTTCCGGCGCCTGGGCCAGGCCGCCGAGGATCACGCCGCGCAGCGGCGACACGTCCTGGAAATCGCGCCCCCAGCCGAGGGTTACGTGGCGCAGGTCGGGCTGGATGCCGTTGGTCGGGTCGTATTCGACCCAGCCGTTGTGCGGGCACCACACCGCCACCCAGGCATGGGAGGCGTCGGCGCCGATCAGGCGCGGCTTGCCCGGCGGCGGATCGGTGAGCAGGTAGCCGGACATGTAACGGGCCGGCAAACCGGCGGAACGCAGCGCAGCGATCATCAGGTGGGCGAAGTCCTGGCACACGCCGCGCTTGCGCAGCAGGACCTCATGGACCGGGGTGTTCACCTCGGTGGCTTTGGCATCGAAGGTAAAGGTCTCGAAGATCAGCGCCATCAGCGCCTGCGCGCCGGCGAGCACGGGCACCCCGGGCTTGAAGGCCTGGCCGGCAAAGGCCGCCAGCGCGGCGCTGCACGGAACCCGCGGCGAGGCGTACAGGTAGCGCAGTGCGTCGAGGGAGTCCGCATCGCGCGGCTCCGGGTGGTAGCGCAGGCTGTCGCGCACCGTCTCCCATGGCGGCGAATCCTCGGGGTCCGGCAATTCCCGGCTCATCACCGTGACATGGCTTTCGGCGCGCACCAGCAGACCGTCGTGGGGCGTGTCGAGGGACAGCCAGGCGACCGGGTTGCCGAAGGCGTCCTCGCCCTCGGTCAGGTGGGCCAGATCCGGTTCGACAACGATGCGCCCGGACTCGCGGCTCTGCCACGGCAGTTCGCGGGGAATCAGGTGCAGCAGGTGCTGGGCCAACGACACCGGCACGCCGCAGGGGGCGTACTCGGTTTCGTGGAGGATGGTGTAGGCGGCGGAACGGGTCATGGGGCCTTCAGGCGGCAAAGGTGGCCTGGCCGGTCTGGCCGACGTGGCTGAAGAAGCGCATCGCCAGGCGGTCGGACAAGGTGCGGCCGGCGCTGCCGAGACGGTCGAAGAGCCCGGCCAGCTGCTGGCTGGCATCGACCCGCTCGAGAGCCGGACAGACTGCCTCCAGGCGCCCCCACGGGAAGGCACGGATCGCCGCGAAGCTGGCCTCCAGCTCGGCCACGCCGAGGTCGACCTTCTCGTCGGCTTCGAAACGGGCCAGGTAATTGCTGGCCATGCGCACCTGGAAGGCCAGCGCATGGGGGTTGCCGTCGTCCGTCGTCAGCATGTGCAGCGCCGGCAACAGCTCGGGCTGGGCCCGGTAGCGGGTACGGTAGGTGATGATCGAATCGCACAATTCCAGCAAGGCCTCCACCGCCAGCTCCCGCTGCAGCGGGCCGTTGATGTCGCCATAGGCGCGCAGGAAGCGCGCCAGCGTGCGGGCCAGGTAGTCCAGGCGCTCGACGCGGCGGCCGACGATGTGCAGGCGCCAGCCGGTGTCGCGGGTCATGTTGTCCATCGCGAAGCCGGACAGGGACACGAAGGTGGTCAGCGCGCCATCGAGGAATTCGAGCAGCGCCGATACATCGGTGACCGTCGCGCGGGCGGCCTCCAGCTCAGAGGACAGGCGCTTGAGGGCGTGCCAATGATCGAGGGACAGGTGCTCGCGGGCCTGCGTGGCACACCACATGAGACGTTGCAGGTTGGCTGCCAGGCCGCTGTCGGAGCGGCGATCAAGCACTGCGCGGAACAGATCCAGCTCGGCCTTGGCGATCGGCAGGCTACCCACTCGGGATTCGATCAGGCCGGCCCCCGCCGCCAGTTCAAGCATCATCGTCAGGGCGCCGGCACGCTCCGAGCGCCGCCCCTCCGAGAGCCGCGACAAGGCCAGGCGGGCCAGACGTGCGACGGCATCGCAGCGTTCACCGTAGCGGCCGCACCAGAACAGGTTCTCGGCCAGACGCGACGACAGGGTGCCGGTTTCCTCGATCAGATCGCCGACGCGGATGTTGTTGTTGAGCAGGCTGAAGCTGGCCACCGGACCGTCGGACAACACCCAGGTGTCCTTGCTGCTGCCGCCCTTCTGCATGGTCAGGATGCGCGTGTTGTCCACCCCGGCGACGCGCGCCAGCCCGCCGGGCAGCACGTTGTAGCCTTCCGGCGTGATCGCCGCGTAGACCCGCAGGCCCATCGAACGGGTCAGCAGCTTGCGGCGCTGGCCGCCGCCCCAGGCCGGCGCACGGGACAGCTTGACCAGTTCCTGGGCGACGAAGGCCGAGGGTTCGGCCTCGATGCGCCGGGTGACCTCGTCGAACTGGTCCTCGGCGAGCTGGTCGCCGAAGATGACCTCGTTGCCACCGCCTGGAAAGGTCGGCTTGATGACCAGGCTGCGCAGGTTCTCCAGCACCTCCTTGCGGGCCGGCTCCTCGCCGCACCACCAGGTGGCCACCGACGGCATGGCAATCTCCTCACCGAGCAGGTGGCGGCAGATGCCCGGCAGGAAGCCCGGCAGCGCCGCCGATTCGAGCAGGCCACTACCCAGCGCGTTGGCCACCAGCACACGGCCGGCGCGCACCGCACCGAGCAGGCCGGGCACGCCGAGGGCCGAGTCGGCACGAAGCTCGACCGGATCGCAGAAATCGTCGTCGAGGCGGCGCAGGATCGCATGCACGCGCTTGAGGCCGGACACGGTCTTCAGGAAGACCGTATCGTTGCGCACTGTCAGATCCTGCCCCTCGACCAGCGGGAAACCCATGTTGCGGGCCAGGTAGACGTGCTCGAAATAGGTTTCGTTGAACGGCCCCGGCGTGAGTAGTACCGTCAGCGGCGGCTCGCCGTCGGTCGGTGCCTGGTTCGCCAGACTGCGCTGCAGGCCACGGAAGAAGCCCGACAGGCTGCGCACCTGCATGTCGCGGAACAGGTCAGGGAAGGCCCGCGACACCAGCTGGCGGTTCTCCAGCGCGTAGCCGGCGCCGGACGGGCTCTGGGTACGGTCGGCGATGACCCACCAGCGGCCGTCCGGCGAGCGGGCCAGATCGGCAGCATAGAGGTGCAGGTAGGCGCCGCCGGGCGGTTTGAGGCCGGAGCACGGCCACAGGAAGCCCTTGTGGCCATACACCAGCTCCGGCGGCAGCAGGCCCTCGGACAAGGTGGTCTGGGCGCCGTAGAGGTCGCCGAGCAGCGCGTTGAGCAGGCGCGCCCGCTGCGTGATCGCCGCCGAGATGCCGCGCCACTCGTCGGCGGGCAGGATCAGCGGCAGCAGGTCCACCGACCACGGGCGGTCGGTGCCGCGAGGATCGGCATAGACGTTGTAGGTGACACCGTTCTGCTGGATGCCGCGGGAGAGCTGGGCAGCACGCAGCTTCAGGGTGTCGGCACTGGATTCGTCGATGTGATCGAGGAATTCCTGCCAGTGCGGGCGCACGCCATCTTCACCGAACAGCTCGTCGTAGCTGTCGGGTCGATAGGGGTAATGGGCAAGGATGGAGCTGGACATCTTGCGAAACTAGCACACACCGACCGGACCTCCGTGCTACGGACGGCACGGAAGTTGTTGATTTTGGTAAAGCGGGCAGGGGCCACAGTGGGAGCGAACGAGTTCGCCCCCACGTTTGAATCCCCCCGAAGAGACCGGGAAGCCGCCGTCAGCGCCGCAGATCAAGCGTGAAGGGGAACTCCTTCTCCACCGGCGAGACCTGCACCGCCGGTTCGCCCGGCGTGTGGCCCATGCGGAAGAAACGCGCCAGGCGGCGGCTCTCCGCCTCGAAGGCGTTGATCGGGAAGGTCTCGAAGCTGCGCCCACCCGGGTGCGAGACGTGGTACTGGCAGCCGCCGAGGGAGCGGCCGGTCCAGGTATCCACCAGATCGAAGACCAGCGGCGCGTGGGACGGGATGGTCGGGTGCAGGCAGGACGGCGGCTGCCAGGCCCGGTAGCGCACGCCGGCGACGTGCTCGCCGACGGTGCCGGTGGGCTGCAGCGGGATCGTGCGGCCATTCACCGCCAGCAGGAAGCGGTCGTCGGACATGCCGGAAACCTTCACCTGCAGGCGCTCGACGGACGAATCGACGAAACGCACGGTGCCGCCGATGGCGCCCTCCTCGCCCATCACGTGCCAGGGTTCGAGGGCGCCACGCAGCTCCACGTCAATGCCGCGCACCGCGAAGTCGCCGATCTTCGGGAAGCGGAATTCCAGATGTGGCGCGAACCACTCCGGCTTGAAGCCGAGGCCGTGGTCCTGCATGTCCTCCATCACGTCGTTGAAGTCCTGCTCGACGAAGTGCGGCAGCAGGAAGCGGTCATGCAGCTCGGTACCCCAGCGCACCAGCCGCTGCGGCTGGTAGGGGGTTTCCCAGAAGCGCGCCAGCAGGCCGCGCAGCAGCAATTGCTGGGCCAGCGACATGCGCGCGTGGGGTGGCATCTCGAAGGCACGCAGTTCGAGCAGACCGAGGCGGCCGGTGGGGCCATCCGGCGAGTACAGCTTGTCGATGCAGAACTCGGAACGGTGGGTGTTGCCTGTTACGTCGATGAGCAGGTTGCGCAGCAGGCGGTCGATCAGCCACGGCGGCACCTCCTCGCCGGCCTTCGGGAACTGGCGGAAGGCGGTCTCGATTTCATACACCGAGTCGTTGCGCGCCTCATCGATGCGCGGCGCCTGACTGGTCGGGCCGATGAACAGGCCGGAGAACAGGTAGGACAGGCTCGGGTGGTTGTGCCAGTACGAGATCAGACTGCGCAGCAGGTCCGGCCGGCGCAGGAAGGGCGAGTCGGACGGGGTGGCGCCGCCGAGCACGAAGTGGTTGCCGCCGCCGGTGCCGGTGTGGCGGCCGTCCACCATGAACTTCTCGGTGGTCAGGCGCGAGTAGTGGGCCGCCTCGTAGAGGTGGGTGGTGCGGTCCACCAGCTCTTCCCAGTTGCTGGCCGGATGGATGTTCACCTCGATCACGCCGGGGTCGGGGGTGATGCGGAAGTGGGTCAGGCGCGGGTCGGACGGCGGCTCGTAGCCCTCGATGACGACCGGCGTGCCGAGTGCCTCGGCGGTCGCCTCCACGGCGGCGACCAGCTCCAGGTACTTCTCCAGGCTCGACAGCGGCGGCATGAAAATGTGCATCGTGCCGTTGCGCGGCTCGGCGCACATGGCGGTGCGGACGATCCAGTCGGCGGACTTGAACGGCTCCGGCTTACGGTCGGTGGGGCTGAGCTTCTCGGCGTCGCGGGCGGCCTTCAGCGCGGCGGCGGTGCGCGCCGCGGCGGACGAACCGAAACCGGCCTCGCCATCCTTCAGCGCATTGAGCACGGCGGTCTGGCCGCCCGGCAGCTGGCGGCGGATCGCGGCGTACTCGGGCAGCGGCGGGAAAACCTGGTGGTGGTCCGGCGGATTGACGTAAGGGTAGTCGCCCTTGGCCACCCACGGCTGGGAGTCCAGCGGCAGGCGGTAACCCACCGGCGAATCGCCGGGGATCAGGTAGCAGCGCTCTTCGCGCAGGAACCACGGCCCGGTCTGCCAGTCGCCCGTGTAGCTGTTGAGGCTGACCGGCAGCACGTAGCCGACCGCGTTGGGCAGGCCGTGCTCGTAGACGCGGCGGATGCGGTCGCGCTCCAGCGGGTCGTCGAGGCGGGCGTCGAAGGGGTCCACGTTGCCCGGCAGGCGGCGCTCCCGCCACAGGTAGTAGAAGGCATCCTCGTAGGCCGGGAAGACCCGTCGCGGGTCCAGTGCCAGCCGTTCGGCAATGCCGGCCAGGAAAGCGTTGGCCTGGGCGGCATCCACCTCGCCCGGCGCGGAGGCGTCGGCGATCAGGTCCGGGTTGGTCCACACCGGCTGGCCGTCCTTGCGCCAGAAGCAGGTCAGCGACCAGCGCGGCAGCTGCTCGCCCGGATACCACTTGCCCTGGCCGAAGTGGGCCAGGCCGTGGGGGCCATATTTCTCACGCAGGCGGTGATAGAGGTCTTCGGCACGGACGCGCTTGGTCGGGCCCATCGCCTCGGTATTCCACTCGGCGCCGTCCGGATCGTCGATCGACACGAAGGTCGGCTCGCCGCCCATCGTCAGGCGCATGTCGTTGGCGTCGAGATCGGCGTCGATGAGATGGCCGAGGGCTTCGATCTCGGCCCACTGCTCCTCGGTGTAGGGCTTGGTGACCCGCGGCGCTTCCTTCACGCGGGTGACCTTCATGAGGTGCTCGAACTCGCACTCGCACTCGTCGATGAGGCCGGAGATCGGCGCTGCCGACGACGGATCGGGGGACGCGGCCAGCGGGATGTGGCCTTCCCCGGCGAACAGGCCGGAGGTCGGGTCGAGGCCGACCCAGCCGGCGCCCGGCAGGTAGACCTCGGTCCACGCGTGCAGGTCGGTGAAGTCCACCTCGGTGCCCGACGGACCGTCGAGGGATTTGACGTCGGCCTTCAGCTGGATCAGGTAGCCGGACACGAAGCGCGCCGCCAGGCCCAGGTGGCGCAGCAGCTGGACCAGCAACCAGGCCGAGTCGCGGCACGAGCCGGTGCGCTTGGCGAGCGTCTCTTCCGGCGTTTGCACGCCCGGCTCCATGCGGATCACGTAGCCGATGTGCTGTTGCAGGTCGGCATTGAGCTTGACCAGGAAGTCCACCACCCGGGTCTTGTCGCGGGAGATGCCGTCCAGGTACGTCTTGAATTCGGGGGTGAGTTCTTCCTTCAGGCGGTACGGGGCCAGTTCGTGGCTGAGGGCACCGGCGTATTCGAACGGGAAGTTCTCGGCCTCAGGCTCCAGGAAGAAGTCGAAGGGATTGATCACCGACATCTCGGCGACCAGGTCCACCTCCACGCTGAACTCGGTGACCTTCTCCGGGAAGACCAGGCGCGCCAGGTAGTTGGACTGCGGGTCCTGCTGCCAATTGATGAAATGGGGCTTGGGCAGCACACGCAGGGAGTAGGACAGGATGCGCGTGCGGCTGTGGGGGGCGGGCCGCAGACGGACGACTTGCGGGCCGAGGTTGATCGGCCGGTCGTACTTGTAGGAGGTCAGGTGATTCAGGGCGACATGGATGGTCACGGGATACTCCGTTCTTGGGGCGCGGTTTGCAGACTAGTTGTCTGAGTTAGCAAGCTTCACGCCAAGCGGTTTACGCCGCTCCTGTTGCGTGGATGTTGCGATCCTGCATCAAACCAAGGCTTTTGGAGTATCAAAACGGGGATGGGACGTGCCGACCCGGCGACAGCCCACCGTGCACGCACCAGAATGGACACCGGGATATGCACCAATAATGTGCATATCCCGGTGAGAAGGTCGCGGAAGCTTATGGCGCTAGGCCACGACCGCGGTCCCGGCATCCGCCATGGCACCGTCGAACCAGGCCAGCTTGCCGGCCAGGCTGACCACCTCGCCGACTATCAGCAGCGCCGGCGGGCGGATGCCGGCAAGCAGTGCCTTGTCCGGCAGCGTCTCGAGGGTCGCGGTGACGATGCGCTGGCGCGGCGTGGTGCCGTTCTCGACCAGCGCCGCCGGGGTCTGCGGGGAACGACCGTGGGCGATCAGCGCCGCGCAGTGGGACAGCAGCATGCCGACCCCCATGTAGATCACCGCGGTCTGATGCGGGCGCGCCAGCGCCGTCCAGTCCAGAGCCGATTCGCCGGCGCGGCGATGGCCGGTGGCGAACACCACCGACTGGGCGTAATCCCGGTGGGTCAGCGGAATGCCGGCATACGCCGCCACGCCGCAGGCGGCGGTGACGCCCGGCACCACCTCGAAGGGGATGCCGGCGGCCAGCAGTTCTTCCAGCTCCTCGCCGCCGCGCCCGAAGATGAAGGGATCACCGCCCTTAAGGCGGACCACCCGGCGGCCATCGCGGGCCAGTTCGACAAGCAGGCGGTTGATGTCCTCCTGCGGCAGCGTGTGGTGGCCGGCCTCCTTGCCGACATAGATGCGTTCCGCCTCGGGGCGCGCAAACTCCAGCACGCCGTCGCCGACCAGGTGATCCACCACCAGTGCGTCGGCCTCGCCGATCAGGCGCGCAGCACGCAGCGTCAGCAGCTCGGGGTCGCCCGGCCCCGCCCCGACCAGTGCCACGCGACCCGGCGGGCGGATGCCGGTGGCAAGCGGCTTGAACGTTTCGGCCGGAGCGCTGCCGCGGCCACCGACGAGCTGGTCGACAAAGGCACGCAGGGTGCCGGCGGCAGGCAGGCCGAAGCTGGCGGTGGCAGATGGAGGCATGGCGGAACTCCCGGAATCATGACGACCGCAATCTATCAGCCGGCCACCTTTTTCGAACTTGACCCGAGTCAAGGAAGGGGAATAGCCCGGAAGCGCACTCTTCGCCGCAAGCGGGATAGGCCGCTCGTTGGGTTCATAAAGGGAGATGCACGATGAGTATGTGGAAAACCGGAGCGATTGCCGTGGCCTTGCTGCCGCTGGCCCTGTCGCACGCCTTCGCGGAAGAACCGAAGACATCGACGAACGATCCCGCCGCCAAGTACCAGGCGGCCGGATCGCCGCTGGCCAACGTGGAGATGTACCAGGACATCAACCCGAAGGCGCCGCCGATGACCAAGGCGGAATTCGACAAGGCACGCCAGATCTACTTCGAACGCTGCGCCGGCTGTCACGGCGTGCTGCGCAAGGGCGCCACCGGCAAGCCGCTGACGCCGGACAAGACCCTGGCCGCCGGCACCGACTACCTGAAGGTCTTCATCAAGTACGGCTCTCCCGCCGGCATGCCCAACTGGGGCACCTCCGGTGAATTCGACGATGACACTGTCGACCTGATGGCCCGCTACGTCCAGCAGACGCCTCCGCAGCCGCCGGAATACGGCCTGAAGGAAATGAAGGCGACCTGGAAGGTCATCATTCCGCCCGAGCAGCGGCCGAAGAAGAAGATGAACAGCTACAACATCGAGAACATCTTCTCGACCACCCTGCGCGACGCGGGTGAGATTGCGCTCATCGATGGTGACACCAAGAAGATCATCAACGTCATCAAGACCGGCTACGCGGTGCATATCTCCCGCGTGTCCGCCTCCGGCCGCTACCTGTTCGTGATCGGCCGTGACGCCAAGATCAACATGATCGATCTGTGGATGGAGAAACCCGACAACGTCGCCGAGATCCGCACCGGCCTGGAAGCCCGTTCGGTCGAGACTTCCAAGTTCAAGGGCTACGAAGACAAGCTGGCCATCGCCGGCTCCTACTGGCCGCCCCAGTACGTAATCATGAACGGCGACACCCTCGAGCCGCTGAAGATCATGGCCACCCGCGGCATGACTGTCGGCGATCAGGAATACCACCCCGAGCCGCGCGTCGCCTCCATCGTGGCATCCCACTTCAAGCCCGAGTTCCTGGTCAACGTGAAGGAAACCGGCAAGACCCTGCTGGTCAACTACACCGACCTCAATGCCGTCTCCACCAAGGAGATCCCGGTCGCCAAGTACCTGCATGACGGCGGTCTGGACAGCAGCAAGCGCTACTTCATGGTGGCCGCCAACCAGTCCAACAAGATCGGCGCGATCGACATGAAGGACGGCAAGCTGGCCGGCCTCATCGACGTGGGCAAGATCCCGCACCCGGGCCGCGGCGCCAACTTCATCCATCCGAAGTACGGCCCGGTGTGGTCTACCGGCCACCTCGGCGACGACAGCATCGCGCTGATCGGCACCGACCCGGCCAAGCACCCGCAATACGCCTGGAAGATGGTCGAGTCACTGAAGGGCCCGGGCGGAGGCGCGCTGTTCATCAAGAGCCATCCGAAGTCCAAGCACCTGTACTCCGACGCACCGCTGAACCCGGATCCGAAGATCTCCCAGTCCATCGTGGTGTATGACATCAACAACCTGGCGGCCGGCTACAAGACCCTGCCGATCGGCGAATGGGCCGGCCTGAAGGACGACGGCGCCAAGCGCGTGGTGCAGCCCGAGTACAACAAGGCGGGCGACGAGGTGTGGTTCTCGGTGTGGAGCGCCAAGAACAAGGAATCGGCAATCGTCGTCGTGGATGACAAGACCCTGCAGCTGAAGACGGTCATCAAGGATCCACGCATCATCACGCCGACCGGCCACTTCAACCTCTACAACACGCAGCACGACATCTACTAAGCATCCTGCCCCACCGCCCCCGGAGCGTCCGAGGGGCGGAGCCTTCACCAAGGAGACAAGAAATGAAGAAACGCTTCCTGCTGCTCGCCCTGATGGCTACCGCCGCCAGCGGCAGCGTCTTCGCCGACCCGGCTGCGTCGGCCCAGAAGGCCGGCTGCCTGGCCTGCCATTCGATGGACAAGAAGCTGGTAGGCCCGGCCTTCAAGGACGTCGCCGCCAAGTACAAGGGCCAGGGCGACGCCATCGCCAAGCTGACCGACAAGGTTCGCAAGGGCGGCGCCGGCAACTGGGGCCAGATCCCGATGCCGCCCAACCCGGCCGAGAAGATCAGCGACGCCGAACTGAAGGACGTGCTGGGCTGGGTCCTGAAGGGCTGAGCAGGCTCGTAACCAGGGGATGGGGTGACTTGAGGGGGCGCATTCATGCACCCCCTCAATCATTTTCCGTCCTGCCCCGGATCCTCGCCCAGCCACACCAAGCGCCCATGGCAGGCTTCGTCGAGGCGGGCCACCAGCCCCGCCGCCGCATCCACGGGCAGGCTGAAGGCGAATTCGACCTGTTCTCCGTGGCTCACACCGAGCAGCACCGCCCCGGCGCCCTCCAGCGCCCGCCGTACCTGCCCTTCCTGTGCATAGGGCACCGTACAACGCAGGGACGTGCTGCGCACGATGGCCACCTTCTCCGCCACCAGCAGCGCCTGCGCCACGCTGTCCGTATAGGCCCGCACCAGGCCGCCAGCCCCCAGCTTCACGCCGCCGTAGTAGCGCACCACCGTGGCCAGCACGCCTTCCAGATCCTGGTGGCGCAACACGTCGAGCATCGGTCGCCCGGCCGTGCCGCTCGGCTCCCCGTCGTCCACCGCCGCCGACTGTCCGCCGGCCAGCAAGGCCCAGCACACGTGGGCGGCGCCCGGATGTTCCGCCTTCAGCGCCGCGACCACGCGCTGGGCCTCGGCGCGGTCGGCCATCGGCTGCACACAGCCGAGGAAGCGGCTCTTCTTGATCAGCAGTTCGCTATGGGCGGGCGCGGCGAGGGTCTGGGGCATCGGACGACAACAAGGGCAGGCACGGGAACGAGGGCGCAAGGATAAGGCCAAGCCCGACCGGGCGCACGGCAGCCCGGCCTTCTTGACGCCCATCAATGCCCCTGCCGACGGGTCAACCTACTGTGAGGGCGTCGTCAAAAGGAGTTCTGCGATGGACCGCTCGTTGTTGATCCACGTGGCCGTGCTGCTCGGCCTGACCGCCCTGGCGGTGAGCGCCGCCCCCGCCGCCGAGCCGGCACCGACGCCGGAGCGCCAGCAGACGCTGGTACACATGGTCCGCCAGGACTGCGGCTCCTGCCACGGCATGCGCCTGGCCGGCGGCCTCGGCCCGGCCCTGCTGCCGGAACGGCTCGCCGAGCTGCCCGATGAAGCCCTGGTCGCCACCATCCTGAACGGCCGCCCCGGCACCGCGATGCCCGGCTGGAACCGCTTCATGGACGAAGCGGAAGCCAGCTGGATCGTCGCACGCCTGAAGGAAGGCTTCCCGAGCCTGCAATGACCATGCGCCTCCTCTCCTCCCTCAGCACCCTCGCAGCCACCCTCGCCCTCACCGCCTGCGCCAGCGCACCCACCGAGCTGCGCGGTACCGGCGACCTCGGGGTGGTCATCGAACGCGCCGCCGGCCGCGTGCAGATCGTCGAACACAGCCATGACAGCAGCCTCGGCAACGTGGACGGCCTCGGCGACCTGTCCCACGCCCACGTCGTCTTCTCCCGCGACGGCCGTTACGCCTACGTGTTCGGCCGCGACGGCGGGCTGACCAAGGTGGATCTGCTGACCCGCCGCATCGCCAAACGCATCATCCAGGCCGGCAATTCCATCGGCGGCTCGGTGTCCCAGGACGGCCGCCTGATCGTCGCCCAGAACTACCAGCCGGGCGGCATCAAGGCCTTCGACGCCGACACGCTGGAACTGCTCTCCGAGGTGCCCGCCGAATACGCGCCGGGCAAGTTCTCCCGCGTCGTCGGCCTGGCCGACGTGCCGGGCCAGCGCTTCGCCTACGCGCTGTTCGACGCGGGCGAGATCTGGGTCAGCGACTTCAGCGACCCGCGCAAGCCGGTCACCACCCGCTACCCGGCCGGCAAGCAGCCCTACGATGGACTGGTCACCCCGGACGGACGCTACTTCCTGGCCGGCCTGTTCGGAGAGGACGGCATCTCCCTGCTCGACCTGTGGCACCCGGAAGCCGGCAGCCGCAAGATCCTGTCCGGCTACGGCCGCGGCGAGGAGAAGCTGCCGGTCTTCAAGATGCCCCACCTGCGCGGCTGGTCCCTGGCCGCCGGCCAGGCCTGGCTGCCGGCTGTCGGCCATCACGAGGTGCTCGTCGCCGACGCCCGCAGCTGGCAGGAGACGGCGCGCATCCCGGTCAAGGGCCAGCCGGTGTTCGTGATGGCGCGCCCGGACGGCCGCCAGGTATGGGTGAACTTCGCCTTCCCCGACAACGAGTGGGTGCAGGTCATCGACACCGTCGAAAAGCGCGTGATCCACACCTTCAGCCCTGGCAAGGCCGTGCTGCACCTGGAATTCACGCCGCGCGGCGAGGAGGTCTGGCTGTCCTCGCGGGACAGCAACCGGGTCACGGTGGTGGACACCGCCAGCTTCGCGGTGCGCAAGGAGCTGCCGGCCGACGCGCCGTCGGGCATCTTCTTCACGTCCCGCGCCCAGCGCATCGGCTTTTGACCCGGAGCCTGGCCATGATCGCCGCCGACCCGCGTGACTTCCAGCTCCTCAACGACTTCCAGCGCGGTTTTCCGCTCATGCCCGAGCCCTGGGCGAGGGTCGGCGCGCAGGTCGGCTGCAGCGCCGACGAAGCCATGGCGCGTCTGGCCTGCCTGCGCAACGCCGGCAAGATCAGCCGGGTCGGCGCAGTCTTCGCGCCGCGCCGCCTCGGCGCCAGCACCCTCGCCGCGATGGCCGTGCCGGTCGATGAACTGCCCCGCGTGGCACGCATCGTCAGCGCCTTTGCCGGCGTCAATCACAACTACCGGCGCGAGCACCGCTACAACCTGTGGTTCGTCGCCAGCGCCCACGACGAGGACGCCCTGGCCGCGCTGCTCGCCGAGATGGGCGCCGCCACCGGCTGTCCACCGATCGCGCTACCGCTGCTCGAAGAATTCCACATCGACCTGGGCTTCGACCTGGCCAGCGGCCGGCGCACCCGCCACGCCGCAGCGGCCAGCCCGCGCCAGCCGCTGGGCGATGCCGACTGGCGCCTGGTGGACGCCCTGCACGACGGCCTGCCATGGGTCGCCCGGCCCTTCCGCGCCCTCGGCCACGCCGCCGGCCTCGGCGAAGACGCCGTGCTCGACACGCTCGGGCGCTGGCTCGCCGACGGCACGCTGCGCCGCTTCGGCGTCGTCGTGCGGCACCGGGAACTGGGCTGGCAAGCCAATGCGATGTGCGTGTGGGCGGTACCGGAGGCACAAGTCAGCGCCCTCGGCCAGGCCCTCGCCGGCCAGGACGGGGTCAGCCTGTGCTACCGTCGGAGCACCGCCCCCGACTGGCCCTACAACCTGTTCTGCATGATCCACGGTCAATCCCGCCCCGCCGTCGAAGCGCGCCGCACCGAGCTGGCCGACGCCGTCGGCCTGGCCGCCTTCCCGCACGCGGTGCTGTTCTCCACCGACTGCTACAAGCAGTGCGGCGCCCGCTACCAGGCGCCGCAGGGCCTCGCTGCCGCATGAACGCCCCTGCGAGCGCCCCATCCCGCCGCCCGCCGCCGGCCGTCCTCGACGAACTCGACCGGCGCATCATCAACGCGCTGCAGGGCGGTTTTCCGATCAGCGACGAACCCTACCGGGAGATCGCCGCCCAGCTCGGCACCACCGAGGCCGACCTCCTCGCCCGCCTGCAACGCCTGCTCGACCAACGTGTGCTGACCCGCTTCGGGCCGATGTTCCAGATCGAGCGCCTCGGCGGGCGCTTCGTGCTGGCCGCGCTGGCGGTACCGGAAGAACGCTTCGACGAGGTGGCGGCAGCGGTCAATGCACTGCCCGAGGTGGCCCACAACTACCGCCGCGAGCACCACCTCAACATGTGGTTCGTACTCGCCACCGAGACGCCGGACGGCATCGCCGCCGCCACGGCACGCATCGAGGCCGCCACCGGCCTGCCGGTGTTCGCCTTTCCGAAACTGCGGGAGTTCTTCGTGGACATGAGGCTGAAGGCATGAGCAGCGTCCCACCGCCAGACGATTTCGAGCGCCGCCTGATCATCGCAACCCAGGCCGGCCTGCCGCTGGTACCGCGCCCCTACGACGCGCTGGCCGAACAGCTCGGCGTCGACGCGGAACGGGTCAAGGCGCAGCTCGCCGCCATGTTGCAGGGCGGCCGCATCCGCCGCATCGGCGCGGTGCCCAATCACTACGCCCTCGGCTACACCGCCAACGGCATGTCGGTGTGGGACGTGGACGACGCCCGCATCGGCGAACTCGGCGAAGCCGTCGGCCGCTTCGACTTCGTGACCCACTGCTACGAACGCCCGCGCGCCCTGCCTGACTGGCCCTACAACCTGTTCGCGATGGTGCACGGACACGACCGCAACACGGTGCTGGCCCACGTGGAGGAGATCGCCACGCTGCTCGGCGCCGCCTGCCGCGCCCGCGACGTGTTGTTCTCCAGCGCCATCCTCAAGAAGACCGGCCTGCGCATCGGCGGCGACGGCTGAGCCTGTCGACCACGCGGGCGTACCTTCAAGCCCGCCGTCCAGGCATGCCTTCCTGCAAACCGGCCAACCAGGCCGGCATCTCCTGAAGCCCGCCCCGGCGCTGGCTTGCTCTCGAACCGACCCTGACAGCTGACGCACAGCCAGGCCGGCTCAGGGCTGGCGCACTTTCGCACCGACCCGCGCGAGCATTGTCCCGCAGGGGCTGCTCCCCTTGCCGGTTTCGCCAATCTCGACCAGCGGCAGCAGGGCCAGCGGCGGCAGCACCAGGCCGAGGCCCACGCTGGCCGCAATGCGCCCGCCCAGCGGCAGCGGCTCCGGCGCCACCGACGGCGCGGCGAAGCTGCCCTCCACCTTCAGCGGCCCGCGCAGGGCCAGCAGGCTGCCGTCCTTGCCGGCGGCGCGCAGGCGCAGGTCGAGGGCCTCGTCGCGCAGGCTGATCGTGCCCTCGCCGCGGATCAGCATGCGCTGGCTGTCCATCAACAGGTTCTGAGTCTTCAGCACGCCGGCCTGGGCGCGGAAGTCGCCGATCACGCAGCGGATGTCCTCCCGCTGGCCACCGGCCAGCCAGGCCATCAGCCCGTTGGCCACGTCCAGGTTGGCGAGGCGGACCAGCAGCAGGCTGGTGCTGCCACCATCCATCACGAAGGCCGCCTCCCCGTCAGCGCTGCCCAGCAGCTCGGCCACCGACACGCCGCGCATGGCAAGCTTGGCCCGCCCGCCGAGCAGACCGGTGGTGAGCTTGCGGGTGTCCTCGGCGGGCATCAGGTCGCGCAGGCGCAGACGTGACGCCTGCACGTCGAGGCGGGCCGACGGCACGGCCTGACGCGTGTCGAGCTCAAGCAAACCCTCCACGCGGCCATGGGCCAGCCCCAGCTTGAGGGGCGACAGGCTGACCAGGCGATCGTCGATGCGCAGCCGGCCCGCCGCCGTGTCGAGGGGCAGGCCGCTGCTGCGGATCTCGTCGGCGACGAATTCCACATCCACGTTCGCCGCGGCAATCTTCTCCAGGCCCAGCGGCCGCGACGGCAGGACCTTGCCCGGCCGCGGCGCGACAACCTGCCCGGATTCGCGGCGGGCGCCGATGAAGCCGGACAGGTCGGCCAGGTCCAGGCGGCGGAAACGCAGCGTGCCGGCGATGCGCTGGCGCGGCGCGCTGCGGTCGATGTTCAGCGTGCCAGCCATGTCGGTGCGCCCGACCCGCCCGTCGATGTCGCGGAAGGTCCAGGTCTGGTCCTGATGGAACAGGCGCGCCGCCAGCCGGAACGGCGGCGTGGCCGGCAGCGGCACCCCTGTCGGGGAATACAGCTCCGCCAGGCTGCGCCCGGACAGGCTGAAATCCACGTCCAGCCCGGCCAGCGCGAGCAGGTTGGCGACGCGGCCGTTGAGCGTGAAGCGGGTTTCCCCCATGCTGCCCTTCGCCTCGACCGGGTAAGGCTGGTCAGCGCGCTCCAGGTCCAGCAGGCTGCCGGCCTGACCCTCGGCCTGCACGGCCTGACCGCGCCAGTGGCCGGCAAGGCCGAAACGCACGCGGCGGGCCACTACGTCGGAGGCAATGCTCATCTGCAGGTCGGTCTGCAGCGACGGCAGCATCGCCGACACCTCGCCGTCGCGGATCAACAGCGTGCCGACGCGCAGCCGCGGCGCGACCGGCGTGGCATCGGCATGAGCGCCCAGCCGCCAGTTGCCCTGCCCGTGGGCATCCTCTTCCAGTTGCAGGCGCGGCCCGTCGATCTCCAGCCGCGGCAACACCAGCTCGCCGCGCAGCAGGCGGATGAGGTCCACGCTCACCGCCAGCTCCCGCACCGTCAGCATCTGCGGCGCCTTGCCCCAGCTCGCGTTGTCCAGCTGCACGTTGCCGGCCGACACCGACGGCGTCAGGCTCCACAGTTCCACGTCCAGCGGCCCGGCGATGCGGAAACCGCGCTGCAAGCGGGCCGACACCATCTCGCCGATGGGCCCGCGCAACATGTTCCAGTCGAACAGGACCATCCCCAGCAGCGCCGCCGCCAGCACGGCCAGCCCCCACCGGCGGCGCCGTCGGCGCGGTGGCCGCAGATCGTCACGTTCGGCTTCCGTCATTTGCATTTCCCTCGTCCCGTCCCACCCGGCCGCGCGGCAGCCCGACAGGAACCGTCACGCCGCCGGTACTGTCCGACATGCACGCGCACGATGGCAGGAAAGCCCGCCCCGCACCTCCTCCAGCCGGCTGTAGAAATCATGCCCAATCCCCTTTCCAGCGGAAAACCGCGTTTCGCCGACCTGCGCGCGCACATGCGAGCCCTGCGCTACTGGCCCTTCGCGCTGCTGCTGGCCGGCTGCACCATCGTGCTGACGCTGCTGGCAACCAGCCGCGACCACTCCCGCCTGGGCCTCGAAGCCGTCCACACCGTACAGGAGAACCGCGCCCGACTGGACCGCCTGGACCTGTTGCTGCTGACCATGGTGGATGCGGAAAGCAGCGTGCGCGGCTACATACTGACCCACAACAACGACTACCTGGAACCCTACCGGGACAGCGAAACCCGCGTGGACCATCTGCTGGCCGCGATGGAAGACGACTTTCCAGCCGACAGCGCCGACCGCGACGAGTTCGAGGTACTCAAAAAACTGGTCACCCTCAAGCGCCAGCACCTCGCCCAGGCCGTCGCCTCGGGCGACATCGAGGACACGGGAAGCCCCGAGCAGGCCGGCCCCGGCAAGGCCTTCATGGACCAGATCCGCCTGTCGATCGCCACGCTGCACGAGCGCCGCGCGGTCAGCAACGCACAGCTGACCCGCGACTCCCTACAGCGCCTGGAGCACATGCAGACGGCCGTCACGGCCCTCTCCGTTGGCGCCCTCGGGCTGCTCATCATGCTGTTCGGCGTCCAGCAGCAACAAGCCCGCCTGCGCGCCCGCATCGCCCGGCTGCTGGCCGACGAGAACAGCATGCTCGAATCGACGGTCAGCCAGCGCACGCGGGAGCTCAGCGATCTGGCCAGCTACCTCACCAATGCCCGCGAGGCGGAGCGCGGCCGGTTGGCGCGGGAACTGCACGACGAGCTGGGCGCCCTCCTCACCGCCGCCCGCATAGATGCGGCATGGCTGCTGCGCAGCCTCGGCCCGACCGCCGGGCAGGACATCCGCGACCGTTTCAAGCGCCTCATCGACACCATCGGCTCCGGCATCACCCTCAAGCGGCGCCTCATCGACGACCTCCGCCCGCCACTGCTGCAGGGCCTCGGCCTGGTGGAGGCGTTGCGCGCCCTCGCCGACGACTTCAGCCGCGAAGTCCCGGTGGAACGCCTGCTGCCCGACACCGATCCCGCCCCGACCGAGGATCAGGCCCTGGCGGTGTTCCGCATCGCCCAGGAAGCCTTCACCAACATCCGCAAGTACGCCCATGCCGCCCACGTGGAGCTCGGCCTCGACGTGATCGACGGCGAGCTGCAGCTGTGGATCCGCGATGACGGCGTCGGCTTCGACGCCGACTCGCCGATGCTGAACCGCCACGGCCTGGCCGGCATGCAGCACCGGGTGCAGATGTTCGGCGGCCGCCTGACGGTGACGGCGGCGCCGGGCAAGGGCTGCACCATAGAGGCCAGCATGCCCCTGCAAGCTCGCCCCGCCTGACGCGGCAACGTGCCGCAGCGGCACCCGTCAGGCCACCATCAGGCCGTGCTGCAGCGCGTAGGCCGCCAGCTCGGCGTTGCTGGCCAGGGCCAGTTTTTCGAGCAGGCGCGAGCGATAGGTGCTGACCGTCTTGACGCTCAGGTTCAGCGCCTCCGCAATGCCCGATACCGATTCACCGCGGGCCAGCCGCAGGAAGACCTGCAGCTCCCGCTCCGACAGGCTCTCGTGGGCCGGCGCGGAGGACTCCCCGGCCAGGTCGTCGGCCAGCAGTTCGGCGGTGCGACCCGAAATGTAGCGCCGCCCCCGTGCCACCGTCTGGATGGCCTTCAGCAACTCGTCCCGTTCGCAGTCCTTGCACAGGTAGCCGTTGGCCCCGTGGCGGAGCATCGGCAGCGCGTAGCGCTCCTCCGGAAAACCGCTGAGCACCAGCACCTTCAGGTCGGCATGGCGCTGGCGCACCACGCGCAGCACATCGACACCGCTCTTGCCGGGCAGGGACAGGTCGAGCAGCAGCACATCGCACTCCTGCTCGCGCAGCTTCTCCAACGCCTCCTCGCCGGAGGCCGCCTCGAAGGCAATTTGGACGCCCAGTTCGTCCACCAGCATTTCCCGAAAGCCGGCACGCACGATGCTGTGATCATCAACGATGGCCAGGCGGAGCATGGCGTCCTTTCTGCACATTTGACAGCTTCCATTGTAGTCAGCCCACGCCCGCGGCATAGCTCATGGACTCCGACATGCGTGCCAGCGTAGTCCTACACGGCCTTCCGCCCTTGTCGGACAGCCCACCGCACGGCCGCCGCATAGAGTGGGAACCGTGGAAGCGCGGCAGTCCCGGCCGCCTCCCGGACATACCCACCCGATATGCAAGGAGAACCGCCATGTACAGCAAGCCCTTCACCCGACTGCTCGTCGCCACGACCCTGAGCCTGGCCGCCGCCGGCCTCGCCCAGGCCGCCGAACCCCAGCCGGTCGCCCACGAGACGGACAAGTCCGCCACCGCCCAGTTCATCGACGACGCGTCGATCACCGCCAACGTCAAGGCCCGCCACGCCGAGGACAAGGCCGTGCGTGTCACCGCGATCGGCGTCGAAACCCACAACGGCGTGGTCCAGCTGTCCGGCTTCACGCCGTCGGCCAAGGAGAAGATGCGCGCCGAGGAAATCGCCCGGAGCACCCAGGGCGTGAAGGACGTCAGGAACGACATCATCATCCAGCGTTAAACGCGGCGGCCGGCCAGCCCGGCCGCTTGCCGCCCCCGTCCCATTCTTCCTGGAGACGACCATGATCCACGCCACTTTCCCCCGCCTCGAACGCGGCCATGCCTGGGCTCCGCCCGGCGAATGGGACTGGACAGTACACGCCTGCCTGCTCGGCAGCCTGCTACTGTGCGGCGGCATGTTGTTCGGCAGCAGCCGTCATATGCCCGCCACGAACCCACCGGAGCCCTGCGTGCGTGACATCGGCGCGGTGTACCGCATGCTCGGTCCATCGGCCTGGAGCGTGCTGCAGGAATGCCGCTCACCTGGGGCCCTTTACTGAGCCGCCATCATGGCCAGCGCCCATAGGCCCGTGCGGGTCGTGCTGATCGAGGATTCGCTCGCCCTGCGCGACCTGCTCGCCGAGATGCTGGCGGACGCCGGCGGCGTCGAGATCGTCGGCTCCGCCGACAACGAGCCGGCGGCCATCGACCTCCTGCGCCAGCTCCACCCCGACCTGGCCATCATCGACCTTGAGCTGCGCGGCGGCACCGGCCTGAAGGTGCTCGCGGCGCTGCAGAGCATGCCGGCCTGCGCGGACACGCCGCGGGCCGTGGTGTTCTCCAACCATACCCATCCCCTCGTCCGCGAGCGCTGCCGCATGCTCGGCGCGCAGGCCTTCTTCGACAAATCCTTCCAGCTCGACGAGCTGCTCGCCTACGTGCACGCCACCGCCGACGAGCCCGGCTCCCATCCTGGCTGATCGACGCATTCTCCCTCGTTCCCCTGTGGGGGCAAGTTCACTCGCCCCCACAGGGTCTTTGTTCGTAGTCGCCACCTCGGCGCCCTGCGCCGCGCGGGGCCGACCCATGGCACGCCCGTGGCTGCCCACAAAAAAGCGCCACCGACTCTTCGAGCGCTGGCGTTCTTTTTTTGGGGGCCTTCCACAGCCTGGGGCGGTCAGGCCGCCCCAGGCTGGAAGCGTCACGGCTTGATGACGATGTCGTTGATCACGCCCTTCACGCTCGGCGTACCACGCGCGAGCTCTTCGGCCCGGCCCCGCTCGACGGCGGTTTTGGCGAAGCCGGACAGCTGTACGACACCCTTCAGGGTTTCCACCCCGATAGCCATGCCGCTGACCTTCGGATCCTCGGCGAACTTGGCCTTGACGCGGGTGGTGATCGTTGCGTCGTCCAGGTATTCACCCACGGTGGATTGTTCACGGGTCACCGCGCAACCCACGGCGGTAATACCCAGCAGGCCGGACAGTGCAAGCGTGGCGATGGTGTGCTTCATTGCTGCCTCCTTGGAATGTGGCATCGCGGAGCGCCGGGAGACGAATGTACCCGGCACGCGATGCCGGTCAGGGTGACTTGAATATAGGCGCCTGGCGTAGCAATGCCCTGTCCGACGCAGCCGATAGCGATGTAGGAGGAGTCCTGCCTGCACGGCGGCCACCAGTGGCCCCGGAGACTCAGGAGAACGCCGGAGGGCGACCTTCGAGGCGCTTCACCAGCGTGAATACCGCCTGATGGGTCGGCACCTGGATGCCTTGTGCCGCCGCCATGGCCAGTAACGTGCCGGTGATCGCGTCGATCTCGGTGCGCCGGCCGGCAAGCACGTCCTGCAGCATGCTGGCCCGGTTGCCGGCAGTGGCCGTCGCCACGGCGTGGACCCGCGCACGTGCAGCCGCCGCGTCGAGTTGCAGGCCGACGGCGCTCAGCACCGGCCAGGCTTCGTCCACCAGCGCGTCGAGCAGCACCCTGTGCGGCGCCTCCAGCAGCGCGCCGTTGGGCACCCGGAACAGGGCTGCCAACGGGTTGATGGCCACATTCACCAGCAGCTTGGCGAGGCGCGCCGCGGCGATGTCCGGCTCGATGCGGGCGCTGAAGCCGGCTGCCGCCAGCGCCGCCGCGACGGCCTCGAAACCCGGCGGCAGCAGGGTTTCCCCCGCGCCGGACGGCACCACGCGCTGACCGTCGCGGAAGGCACCCTCGGTAGTGATGCCCTGATCGGCCGGGATGGCACCGCAGGCGGTGGCCAGCACGTCGCCGGTCAGCCCGTTCTGCAGGGACAGCACGCCGCGCGGTGTCATCGCCCGCGCCGTGCGGGCGGCGTCCGCCGTGTCGGCAGCCTTGACGAGCACCAGCACCCAGTCGGCCGCGGGCGCATCCTCCGGTGCGAAGACGTCCGGCACGTAACGCTGCGCGCCGATGTCCACGCCGGCCCGCAACACGGCCGCCCGCTGCTCGTTGCGCGCAACGACGGCGACCGGCCCCTGCGCCACCAGGCGGGCAGCGAAGTGCAGGCCCAGCGCGCCGGCACCGATGATCGCAAGGGGGAAACGGAATGTGCCCATGCCACTCAGTGCCCGGACGACGGATCGAGGCTGGGCACCGTCGGCGGCGGCGCTGCCGGCGTGTCGGCAGGCGGCGCGGGCAGTGTGCTGTCGGGCGACGGCTCCGGCAAGGCCGGCACGGGCAGCGGCTCATCGGGCGGCGGCACCGCTGGCACCGGCAGCGGTGCCTCCGGCTCGACCGGCTTGATGCGGTGCGGCGGCGCCTCGGGCGCCGGCTCCGGCCGCTTGAACAGGCCCTGCCACCAGTCGCGCAGCCCCGTCGACAACCACTCCCAGGCCCGCTCCAGCAGGCCCGGCTGGGCCTTCGACTCGAAGCGCTCCTTGGGATCGATGAGACGGCTGCGCAGCGCGTAGCTGAAGGTGTCGCCGACGATCGGCAGCGCGCTGTGGGCACCCTGCCCCCAGTAGTCGCTGCGCAGGGTCACCCGGTTGTCGTTGAAGCCGACCCAGGCACCGGCCACCAGCTGCGGGTGCATCAGGATGAACCAGCCGTCGGTGTTGTCCTGGGTGGTGCCGGTCTTGCCGGCCACGTCGGCGCGGATGCCGAACTGGTTGCGGATGCCCACGCCGGTGCCGCGGTTCACCACGCCGCGCATCACGTCGATCAAGGTGTAGGCGGTGGCCGGCGGCAGCACCTCCTGCGGCGTGGCCGGAGCGAACTCCTCCAGCACCTTGCCTTCGCTGTTCTCGACGCGGGTCACCAGCATCGGCTCGATGAAGCTGCCGCCGTTGGCAATGCTGCCGTAGGCCGTGACCATCTCCTTCAGCGTCACCGGGCTCGTGCCGAGGGCCAGCGACGGCACCTCTTCCAGCGGGCTCTGGCGCACGCCCATCGCCTTGGCGAGCTTGGCGACACGGGCCGGGCCGACCTTCTGCATGAGCTGGGCGGTGATGGTGTTCTTCGAATAGGCCAGACCGTCGCGCAGGCTCATGGCCCGCCCGCTCGGTGCCCCGTCGTCGCTGGGCCGCCACACCTCGCCGCCGGGCAGCGGGATCTCGACTTCCTGGTCGACAATGGTGTCGTCCGGGCTCATGCCCTTGTCGAAGGCCGCGCCATACACGAAGGGCTTGAAGGTCGAGCCGGGCTGGCGGCGCGCCTGGGCCACATGGTCGAAGGGGTCCTGCACGAAGTCGCGGCTGCCAACCCAGGCGCGCACCTGGCCGTCCCGCGGGTCGAGGGCCATGAAGCCGACCTGCACGCGGGTCTTGTCCCGGCGCAGGGCGTCCATGAAGGCGCGGTCGGCGCGCAGGCGCTTGAGGGCGTCCTCCGGCGTCTGGCCGGCGGCCAGCGCGCTGCGGTACTCCTTCGACTCCTTGATGAAGGCGTCCACCAGCTCCGGGCTGCCGGTCCACCCTCGCCGACCGCTCCAGGCCTGGTCGGCCAGCGCCTGCAACTGGCGACCGCGACGCTGCACAGCCTGGTTGGCCTGGGCCTGCAGGCGGGAATCAATGGTGGTGCGCACCACCAGGCCGTCGGCGTAGACGTTGTAATCGTTGCGGTCCGCCCAGGCGATCAACCACTTGCGCAACTGCTGGGCGAGGTGCGGTGCGGCGCCGGGCGCCTCCAGCTGGCGCTCGAAGTCGAGGCGCAGGGGCTTCTTCTGCAGGGCGGCCAGGCGGTTCTCGTCGAGCTTACCGTGCTTGACCATCTGCGCCAGCACGGTGTTGCGGCGGGTCGCTGCGCGCTCCGGGTTGATCACCGGGTTGTAGTAGCTGTTGCCCTTCAGCATGCCGACCAGCGTCGCACTCTCGAGCACATCGAGGCTCTTGGCCGACTTGTCGAAGTAGGTCCGCGCCGCCATCTCGATGCCCCACGCGTTGTAGAGGAAGGGCACGGTGTTGAGATAGGTCTCAAGGATCTCGTCCTTGGAATACAAGGCCTCGATCTTCAGCGCGGTGATCGCTTCCTTCAGCTTGCGGGTCAGCGTCGGCGCGCGGCCGATGTCGTCGGGAAACAGGTTGCGGGCGAGCTGCTGGGTCAGCGTCGAGCCGCCCTGCTTGTCGCCGGAGAAGGTGCGCAGCGCGGCACCGCCGAGGCGGTAGAAGTCGATGCCGTGGTGTTCGTAGAAACGGTGGTCCTCGGTGGATATGAGGGCCGCGGTGACCTGCGGTGAGATGTCGGCCAGCCCCACCCACTGGCGGTTGGCCCACTTGAACACCGCCAGCTCCTTGCCGTCCGCCGACAGCACCCGCGCCGGCTGCTCCACCTTGGCCTTGCGGATGTCGCTGATGCCCGGAGTGAAGGGGATCAGGATCAGCGCGTAGGCCAGCAGCAGCGCCGGCGGTGCAGCCACAGCCAGCAGCACGCCACGACGGGTGGGATGGCGCAGACGTTCGACGAGGGGACGGACGCGGGCGACGGCCTGCGTCAGCAAGGCGGAAAGAGCGGGTAGAGGCATCAGGGGCGAATCACGGACTGTGCTCGGGTGGAACGCGTTTTAACACAGATCGGGCACCCCTTCGCCGCCCATGTGTGGCGGAAATGCGGCGCCGCCGAATTCACTGCCATCCCATGCTGTTGGCTGCCCATGGCGCGTTCACACGCCGGCAGGCGCCCCGCCCACCGCATTGCAGCACACGTTTTGTTGCAAAACCCATCTTGAGTCCGGCCCCTTGCGTCCTTATTTTGCGAAATGCACGGTACCGTCGGTCGACGATGCCCTCGGGCGCCACGCTGCGCCCCCGCGAACCCGGAACGACAGGAAGGAAACCTCGATGTCCCGAAAAACCCTGATCGGCCTGATGATGCTTGCCGCCACCACCTTCATGAGTGGCACCGTCCTAGCCGCCGAACCCAGCCTGCACCAGGTTTACCAGGCCGCCGAAGCCGGCAAGCTGGACGACGCCCAGTCGATGATGCGCGAAGTCCTGCAGGCCCACCCCAACAGCGGCAAGGCCCACTACGTGGAGGCCGAGCTGCTCGCCAAGCAAGGCCAGCTGCACAAAGCCGAGAGCGAACTGCAGACCGCCGAGAAGCTGGCCCCCGGCCTGCCCTTCGCCAAACCCCAGGCGGTGCAGGAGCTGAAAGGCATCCTCGGCGGCAGCCACAAGATGACGGGAGGTGGCGCCAGCGCCGCCCCGTTTCAGCCGGCCGCGCCCGCCGTCGCCCACTCCTCCGTCCCGTGGGGGCTGCTGCTGACCGGCGTCGGTTTGATCGCCTTCATCGTCTTCGTGGCCCGCTTCATGGCACGCCGCAACGCGGAGCCCGCCATGGGCGGCGCGGCCTACGGTGGCGGCTTGCAGCCCTATGGCGCAGGTGGCGCCCCCTATGGCGGCGGCGGAGGCTATGCCGGCGGCTACGGCGGTGCCCCGGCACCCAGCCAGCCCGGCCTCGGCTCGCGGGTCATGGGCGGCCTCGCCACCGGCGCGGCGGTCGGTGCAGGCATGGTGGCCGGCGAGGCGCTGATGCACCACTTCCTCGACAAGGACGGCAAGCCCGTGTCGCGCGACCCCGCCGTGTCGCCGGACAACAGCAACCTGGGCAATCTGGACCTGGGCACGCCGGAGGTGGACCGCAACGACATGGGCGGCACCGACTTCGGGGTCTCCGACAACTCGTCGTGGGACGACAGCTCGGGCGACGACAGCGACTGGAACTGAGCCCCCGTGGGGAGGCAAGGAAACCTGGGGCGGCCCGACGTTGCCATGAGAGGCATGCGGCCCGCTTATGACGCGATCTGCCATTTCAATGAAAAAACGGCCACATTCGTGTCAACGCCATCCCGCCAGGCGCGTTTGAACAGGCAGGCACCGCGTTTCGACGGTGCCACAAAAGATCAACCGTTCAAGGAGAACTTCCATGATCAACAAGCTCGTCGCTCTTGCTATCGCCGCTGCCTTCTCTTCCGTCGCCCTGGCTGAAGCCCCCGCCGCAGCCCCGGCTGCCGACGCTGCCGCCGCCGCTCCGGCTGCTGCCCCGGCTCCGGCCAAGAAGAAGCACAAGAAGGCTGCTGCGAAGAAGGCTGAAGCTGCTGCCCCGGCTGCCGCTCCCGCCGAAGCTGCCAAGTAAGACAGCTTGTACCGCGGGTTTTGCGGGAGATCCTCCCGGCAAGACCCGCTGGAAGAACAAAGGCCCGTCCATTCGACGGGCCTTTGTTCTTTGTGCTGCCGGCGGCCACCCACGGGTAGCCGCGATCAGCGGGCCATGGCCCGCCGGCCAGCCAGTCTTACAGGTTGGCTTCGATGAAGGCAGCCAGCTGGGACTTGGACAGCGCGCCGACCTTGGTCGCCACGACCTGGCCTTCCTTGAACAGCATCAGCGTCGGGATGCCGCGCACACCGTACTGGCTGGGCACTTGCTGGTTCTCGTCGATGTTGATCTTGGCGATGTCCAGGCGGTCGGCGAAGGTCACGGCCGCATCGTCCAGTGCCGGGGCGATCATCTTGCAGGGGCCGCACCACTCGGCCCAGTAATCGACCAGAACCGGCTTTGCCGACTGCAGGACATCGGCTTCGAAGGAAGAATCGGTAACGTGCTTGATTGCGTCGCTCATGCTGTACTCCGTTGAAGAGGGGGAACCGGTGTCTTGAACCGGAAGGCCACCAGTCTATTGTTCGTGTTTTGTCGATTCAACAGGCAAAACCCGAATTGATCATTCAAAATACTGAACAATGAACAAGCTGCAGGCCATGGAAGTCTTCGTCCGCGTCGTCGAAAGCGGCGGCATCACCCGTGCCGCCGACAGCCTGCGCCTGCCCAAGGCGACAGCGACGACGTTGATCCAGAAGCTGGAAGCGACCCTCGGCGTCAAACTGCTCAACCGCACGACGCGCCAGATCAGCGTGACACCGGACGGTGCGGCCTATTACGAACGCTGCGTGGCGATACTCGCCGCGGTGCGCGAAACCGAGGAATCCCTGGCCCAGCGCCACGCCACGCCGGGCGGGCAGTTGCGCGTCAACGTGCCGACGCTGATCGCCCGCTCGGTGATCGTGCCGGCGCTGCCCGGCTTCTTCGAGCGCTATCCGGAGATCGAGCTGGAGCTGGGCTGCAGTGAACGCCGCGCCGACCTGATCGAGGAAGGCATCGACTGCGCGCTATGGACCGGCGAACTGGAAGACTCCAGCCTCGTCGCCCGGCGCATCGGCGAACTCTACTTCGCCACCTGCGCCGCGCCGTCCTACCTGGCCAGGCACGGCACGCCACGCCATCCGGACGACCTGACGCAGCACCGCTGCATCAACCACTTCCTGCCACGCACCGGCAAGATCATCGACTGGGTATTCGCCAAGGGCAGCCAGCGCATCCAGGTGTCCCTCGATGGCCATATCGCCCTCGACGACGAGAACAGCTACGTGGCAGCCGCCGAGGCAGGCCTCGGGATCGCACAGATCCCGGCCTTCGTACTGAAGGACGCGATGGAGCGCGGCAACCTGGAGCTGGTGATGGCCGACTGGTTTCCCGAGCCGGTGCCGCTCAACCTGGTGTATCCGCAGAACCGCCACCTGTCGGGCAAGATCCGTGTCTTCGTGGACTGGATCGCCGAACTCTTCGGCGAGCACGACGGCATCCAGCTGCGCTCCACGCTGCGCCGGCCCTGAAACGGCGGGAAACGCGACGGCAGTCGCCCGCCACGCGGCGGGCCGGCCTTCCCGCCTCAAGCCTCCAGCGACAACACCGCGGCGCCCTGCAGCTCGCCGCGGCGCAGGCGCGCCAGCGCCGTATTGGCCTCTTCCAGCGGAAACACCGTCACCGCCGTCTTCACCGGGATGCGCGGCGCCAGCTCGAGGAATTCGATACCGTCCTGGCGGGTCAGGTTGGCTACCGAACGGATGATCCGCTCGCCCCACAGGTCGGCATACGGAAAGCCCGGGATGTCGCTCATGTGGATGCCGGCGCAGACCAGCCGGCCGCCCTTTTCCAGGTGGCGCAGCGCCGCCGGCACCAGTGGCCCGGACGGGGCGAAGATCAGCGCCGAGTCCAGCGGCTCGGGCGGCATCTGGCTCGCGTCGCCGACCCAGCTGGCGCCGAGCTGGCGCGCGAAAGCCTGGCTGTCCACGTCACCGGGACGAGTGAAGGCGTAGAAGCGGTGCCCCTGGTGGCGGACCACCTGGGCGATGATGTGGGCCGCCGCACCGAAGCCGTAGATGCCGACCCGCTCCGTGTCGCCGGCCAGGCGCAGCGCCCGGTAGCCGATCAGCCCGGCACACAGCAGCGGCGCCAGATCGGTGGCTGCCGGCAGCACCGCCGTGTCGGCCAGCGGGAAGCAGTAGCGGGCATCGGCCGCGGTGTAGTCGGCGTAGCCACCGTCGATCTGGTAGCCGGTGAAGCGCGCCGCGTCGCAGAGGTTCTCGCGGCCGCTGGTGCAGTAGCGGCAGGTGCCGCAGGTCCACCCCAACCATGGCACGCCGACCCTTTGGCCCGCCTGGAAGCCCGCCACGCCATCGCCGGTCAGCACCACCCGACCTACGATCTCGTGGCCCGGCACGATGGGCAGGCGCGGATCGGGCAGCTCGCCGTCGATCAGGTGCAGGTCCGTGCGGCACACGCCGCAGGCTTCCACGCGGATCAGGATCTGCCCTGGGCCGGGACGCGGCACGGGCCGCAGCTCCAGACTCAGCGCCTCGCCGGGACGGTGCAGGACCATGGCGCGCATGGTGGCGGGAAGGGATTCGGTCATCGCGATGGCCTCCAGATCATGAAGGGATAAGACGGACAAGGACGGCACAGGCACGCCACTCAAGGCGACGGCCGGATCGCCAGCCGGCTGCGGACCACGAACTTGCGGACCTCCTCCACCACCAGCATGCCGGCCGCCCACGGCAGCAGGTCCCGCCACACAGGCCACGGCAACGGCACGGTGCCGAACAGCGCGTTGCCCCATGGCGTGTAGGCAATCAGCGCCAGCAGGCCGGCCTCCAGCGCCACGCCCCACAGGATCAGCGGATTGCCGCCGAGCCCGGTGGACCACACCGAGCGCACCGCGCTGCGGCACAGGAAGACGTTGACGATCTGCAGCAGCACGATGGTCGCCAGGCTGGCGGTGGTGGCCTGGCGGTACAGCAGGCTGCCGGCCGGCAGCTCGACGCCGTAGGTCCATCCACCGCCATGGAGCACCTGGAAGAACACCGTCAGCACCGCCACCGCCTCGAACAGGCCGAGGAACAGGTAGGCGCGCAGCGCCACCGCCAGGTTCAGCAGGCGCTCCTTGCGGGCGCGCGGTGGGCGCCGCATCAGTTGCGGATCGCCGCGCTCGACGCCGAGGCCCAGCGCGGTCAGCGAGTCGGTGCCCATGTCCACCGCCAGCGCCTGCACCGGCGTCAGCGGCAGCGGGATGCGGAACAGCGCAAAGGCCAGCGTCGGCACCAGCTCGGCGACGTTGTGCACCAGCACGTAGGTGAGGAATTTGCGGATGTTCTGGAACACCGCGCGGCCTTCCTCGATGGCATTCACGATGCTCGCGAAGTGGTCGTCGAGCAGCACCATGTCGGCGGCCTCCTTGGCCACGTCGGTGCCGCTGCGCCCCATGGCGATGCCGATGTGGGCAGCGCGCAGGGCCGGCGCGTCATTGACGCCGTCGCCGGTCACTGCCACCACCTGGCCCTTGGCCTTCAGGGCCTCGACGATGCGCAGCTTCTGGTCGGCGGCGACGCGGGCGAACAGGATCTCCGGCGCGTCGAGGGCCAGCTGCAGCTGGGCCCGGTGCAGGCGGCGCAGCTCGGCGCCGGTGACCACCCGCGGCGCCTCGCCGCGCACCAGGCCGATGCGCCGCGCGATGGCGAGGCCGGTGGACGGATGGTCACCCGTCACCATGATCACCTTGATGCCCGCCGCGTGGCAGGTGGCGATGGCACTGTCCACGTCGGCCCGCGGCGGATCGGCGATGCCGGCCAGGCCGGCAAATATGAGCTGGCTCTCCATCTCGTCCCGCGGGCAATCCGCCGGTGGCCGGCGGAAGGCCAGCGCGATGACCCGCAGGCCTTCGCCGGCAAGGGCCTCCTGGGCACGCTGTATGGCGGCGCGGTCTGCCTCACCGAGAGGCTGCCCGCCGTCCGCCCCGTGGATCTCCGAGCACAGAGGCAACACGCTTTCCAGCGCCCCCTTGCACACCAGCAGGCGGCCGTCCGGCGCATCGAACAGCACCGCCTGGCGCATGCGCTCCGAATCGAAGGGCCATTCGTCGCTGCGCAGCGATGCGGCGGGCTGGGGAGCATGGCGCTCGGCGAGCTCGGCCAGCGCGATCTCCAGCGGGTCGCCGCTGAAGACCGGCACGCCGGCGCCGCGGCTTTCACCCAGATCGTTGCACCAGCGCGCAACACGGAAGAACAGCGCATGCCCAGCCACCTGGCCCGGTGTCAGTGCATCCAGCGGGATGATCTGCCCGCCGAGGTACAGACGCTCGACACGCATGCGGTTCTCGGTGAGGGTGCCCGTCTTGTCCGTGCAGATCACCGTCACCGAGCCCAGCGTCTCCACCGACGGCAGGTGGCGGATCAGCACGTTGCGCCGCGCCAGGCGCTGGGCGGCCAGCACCAGCGCCAGGGTCAGCGTCGGCAGCAGGCCCTCCGGCACCAGCGCGATGATGATGCCGAGGGACAGGATGGTGTCGCGCCAGAAGGGCACCCCGGTGATGCGTCCGACTATAAAGAAGCCGGTGCCCATGGCCAGCGCCAGCAGCGCGATGCCGCGGCTGAGACGGGCGATCTCCCGGCGCAGTGGCGAATCTTCGCCGACGCCCGACTGGGTCAGGTGGGCGATGCGCCCGAACTCGGTATGCCCGCCGGTCGCGTAGACCACTGCCCGCCCCTGCCCGGCCACCACCGAAGTACCCGCCAGCAGGATGTTGCGTGCGTCGAAGGCCTGCTCCTCAGCGGACGGCGCCGGCTCGCAGCTGCGCGGGCGCGACTCGCCGGTCACCGTCGCGCGGTTGAGGCGGAGGCCGAAGGCTTCGATGAGGCGGCAGTCGGCCGGCACGTTATCCCCCTGGGCGAGGGCGATCACATCGCCGGGCACCAGGCTCTCGGCCGGCTCGCGGACGAGCTGCCCGCCGCGCAGCACATCGACCTGCTGCGGCAGCAGACCCTGCAGCGCCGCCAGCGTGCGCTCGACACGCAGCTCCTGCCAGAAGGAGAACAGCCCCGACACCAGGATCACCAGCACCACCGCCCAGCCGACGCGGGCCATGCCCTGGCTCGGGTCGAACCAGTCGGCCAGGAAGGCCAGCCCGGCGGCGACCCACAGGATGATCGAGAACAGGTGCGTGAATTCCTTCAGCAAGCGCAACCAGGCCGGCTCCGTCGCCAGCGGCTCGACCCGGTTCGGACCGTACTCGGCCAGCCGCAGCGCCGCCTCGGCCGCGTCCAGCCCCTGCGCCGAACTGCGCACACTGGCAAGGGCATCGGAAACGGACAGTTGATGGATCTTCATCGCAGGCGCACCGGACGGGAGCGAACCAGCGCCTACTTTACGACTGGCCGCACGCGGCCGATACGATCTGCGTCAACACCGCAAAGCCTCGCGTACGACATATTCCCGGGCCGCGTGAATTTCCGATAAATACGAAGGAAATGCTAAAGGTGACAGTTTCATTGCCGAAAAAGCGCCGGGCAGTGAGCTTGCGGCAGGTAATCCAGCCGCAGATTCCTGTAGGGGACAGGAATTCGCCATGTAGCGACAGGCACGCCGACAACATAGAAAGAACAACACGATGCTTGCACGAATGAGTCTGCGTCAGAAGCTGCTGACGCTCGGGGCGGTGGCCATCGTGGCCCTGATCATCGCGGTCCTGACCGGCCTGGCAGGTATCCGCGAAGGCGTGAGCGGCGTCAAGGAGCTCGGCCGCCAGCGCCTGCCGGCGGTGATCGCCATCCAGGGCCTGCGGGAGGTCCAGGTCGCCCTCAAGTCGAGCACCTACGAAGTCGCGCTGTGGGAAAGCGATCCCGACGCCCAGGACCAGTTCGAAGCCATCGCCCGCGACAAGCAGACCCTGTGGGCCAACGTCGAAGGGGTCTGGAAGCGCTACGAGGCGATTCCCCGCTCAGCCGAGGAAGAAGCCCTGTGGCAGGCCTTCGTGAAGGAATGGACGGCCTGGAAGAAGGTGGACCAGGACATCATCGAGCTGATCCGCACCCTTGCCGCCAATCACGACGCGGCACGCCAGAAGGAACTCTTCCAGAAGTACTACCTGCTCGGCGGCGCCCAGCGCAAACCCTATCTCGCCGCCGAAAAAAACCTGATGCAGCTGGTGGACATCAATGCCCGCAATGTCGCCAGCCAGACCGAATCGGCCGAACAGGCCACCGAACTGGCCCAGCAAGGCATGCTCGCGGTCGGCGCAGGAGCGACGCTGGCCGTGTTGGTACTCGGCGCGCTGGTCGCCATCAGCATCCTGCGCCAGATGGGCGGCGAACCGGCATACGCGGCCGAGATCGCCCGCCGCATCTCCGAGGGCCAGCTGGGCGTGGACGTGCAGATCGGCCGCGACGACCGCAGCAGTCTGCTGTTCGCCATCAAGACCATGCGCGACCGGCTGGCCGGCATCCTGCGCGAGATCGAGGAATGCAGCCGCCACATGGGCCAGTCGGCCTACCAGATCTCCAAGATCTCCAACGAAATCTCCGGCGTCAGCCGCCAGCAGGGCAGCCGCTCCGACGAAGTGTCCGGCGCCATGCTGCAGCTGCACCAGATTTCCGCGGAAGTGCGCAGCCAGGCCAGCCAGGCCGCCGAACGCGCCTCGGTGGTCGAAACCCTGTCCCGCGACGGACTGGCCAGCGTGCGCCAGAACATCAGCTCGATGCAGCAGACCACCGAGCAGGTCAGCCGTGCGGCCGGCGAGATCCTCGAACTGGAAGAATCCGCCCGCCAGATCCACTCCATCGTCAACACGATCAAGGAAATCGCCGCGCAGACCAATCTGCTGGCCCTCAATGCCGCCATCGAGGCGGCCCGCGCCGGCGAGCAGGGGCGCGGCTTCGCCGTCGTCGCCGATGAGGTACGCAAGCTGGCCGAGCGCACCACCGCGTCGGCCAGCGAAGTCGGCCTGATCATCGACCAGCTGTCCACCAAGGTCCAGCAAGTGTCGGGAACGATGAACGAGGTCGTCCAGCAGGTGGACCTGACCCAGGACGAGGCACACAAGACCAGCGGCTCCATCGAGGGCATGGCCAGCAACGCGGTGGATTCGGCGCAGGCGATCCAGGGCATCGCGTCGTCCAGCCACCAGCAGCTCGACCGCTTCTCACTGCTCGAATCGACCACCGAGACCCTCTTCTCGACGCTGCGCGAAAGCGCCACCAAGGTGGACACCACGGCGGCCATCGGTGAAGACCTCCGCGACGTAACGAGCCGGCTCACCGACATCATGGCCGGCTTCAGCTTCGCCAGCGGTACCCAGATCCTGCCGGTGGAGAACGAGCAGCGCCGGGCTCCACGCGCACGCCATGGCCTGCTGATCAAGGTCGAACAAAGAGGCGTCCGCCAGGAGGGCGTCTGTGCCGATTTCTCGCTCGGCGGCCTGCGCCTCAGCCTGAGCCAGGCGGTTGACCCGCAGCAGCCGGTGAGCCTCGGCCTCTTCGTACCCGACGACAACCTGGAACGCTACGCCAGCCAGGCGCCGGTGCGCCTCACCGGACGCATCGTGCGCAGCGGCCGGGACGGTGCCAAGCACGAGTACGGCATCGAATTCACCGGGGTCGGCGAAGCGGAACGCAACACCATCCGCCGCTGTTTCGACTTCTTCAAGAAGAACGCCAGTTTCTGATACCAGCCCGCCCGCACGGGCAACAACAAAGCACACAAGGGAGTGTCATGTTTCTAGACGGATTGCAGCGCAAGCTGCAGACGGGCCTGTGCCTGCTGGGCGTTCTTGCCGCCCACGGCGCCGCGGCCGAAATGGTGGTGATCGTCGGCAAGGGCGGCCCCGATGCGATGACCAAGGAGCAGGTCGCCGACGTGTTCCTCGGCAAGGCCGCCAGCCTGCCCGGCGGCGCCGCCGCCGCACCGCAGGACCAGCCCGAGGCGAGCCCGCTGCGCGACGAGTTCTACACCAAGATCACCGGCAAGTCCGCCGCCCAGGCCAAGGCCTACTGGGCCAAGCTGGCCTTCACCGGCAAGGGCACGCCGCCCCCCGAGGCGGCCAACAGCGCAGCGGTCAAGAAGGCCGTCGCAGCCGCCCCCGGCGGCATCGGCTATGTCGAGAAAGCCGCCGCCGACGCCACCGTCAAGGTCGTCCTGACCGTCCACTGAGGCCGCGCCGCGTCCCCTTACCGAATTCGCATCTGGAGGTTCCATGT
>JAFEDI010000139.1 GCA_018241725.1 Pseudomonadota bacterium
CACCGGCGACTACTCGGCCGGCTTCAAAATGAGCCTCGGCCTCAAGGACCTGCGCCTCGCCACCGAAGCCGCGGGCAATGTCGATGCGCCGCTGGTGATGCTCAACGCCGTGCGGGCACGCATGAGCGCGGCAATCGAGGCCGGACTCGGCGAGCAGGACTGGTCCGGAATCGCGGATTACGGACTGCGCGGTGCAACCACGAGCTGAGGCTTCCGCGCGGCGAAGTCCATCCCTGACCTCGCCGCCGCACCGGCGAGCCGGTTCACGCGGCCGATTCGCCAGGCCGGCGATCATCAGGAGCTGCCCGCAGCAGCTTGCCCTGAAGGCACAAGAAAGCGGTGTCGCTGACCGGGGCCGTGGTGACCGGCATCAGCGAACCGCCCCTGCGGCTGTGCGAAGATGAGCGGACGGTAATAGGCCACGACAGACCGCGACAGGGATGAACAGGAAAACCCTCTCGGAACGCGACATCTGCACCCAGTGCATCGCCCCGGCCCTCGCGGCGGCGGGCTGGGATTTTTCCACACAGGTACGCGAAGAGGTTTCCTTCACCGCAGGGCGGATCATCGTGCGCGGCAAGCTGCACAGCCGGGGCAGCAGAAAACGCGCCGACTACCTGCTGTATTACAAACCCAATCTGCCCATCGCAGTCATCGAGGCCAAGGACAACAACCATGGCCTGGGCGATGGCATGCAGCAGGGGCTGAGCTACGCCGAAACCCTCGATCTGCCTTTCGTCTTCAGCAGCAATGGCGACGGTTTCCTCTTTCATGACCGCACCGGAAACGCCGAGCCAGTCGAAACGGAACTCGCACTCGACCAGTTCCCGTCGCCGCTGGAACTCTGGCAGCGTTACTGCACCTGGAAAGGGCTGGCCACCGCCAAAAGTCGTGAAACCGTCGAGACGCCTTATCACGACGACGGCAGCGGGAAGTCACCGCGCTATTACCAGATCAACGCCATCAACCGCACCATCGAGGCCATCGCCCGCGGGCAGAACCGGATTCTGCTGGTCATGGCCACCGGCACCGGCAAGACGTTCACGGCCTTCCAGATCATCTGGCGGCTGTGGAAATCGAAAGCGAAGAAGCGGATTCTGTTCCTGGCCGATCGCAACATCCTCGTCGATCAGACCCGCAACAACGACTTCAAGCCGTTCGGCCCGGCGATGACCAAGATCGAGAAGCGGCAGGCCAACAAGGCTTTCGAGATTTACCTGTCGCTCTATCAGGCCGTGACCGGCAGCGAAGAAGAAAAAAACATCTACCGGCAGTTCTCCCGGGACTTCTTCGATCTTGTCGTCATCGACGAATGTCACCGGGGCAGCGCCGCCGAAGATTCGGCCTGGCGGGAAATCCTCGACCACTTTTCCAGCGCCACCCACATCGGCCTCACCGCCACGCCCAAGGAAACCCGGGAGGTTTCCAACATCCTTTACTTCGGCGAGCCGGTTTACACCTATTCGCTCAGACAGGGCATCGACGATGGCTTTCTCGCTCCCTACAAGGTCATCCGCATCGATATCGACAAGGACCTGCAAGGCTGGCGCCCCAGCCGGGGGCAGACCGACAAGCACGGCCGGCTGATCGAAGACCGCATCTACAACCAGCAGGACTTCGACCGCACGCTGGTGCTGGAGAAACGTACCGAACTGGTGGCGAAGAAGATCACCGAATTTCTCGGCGCCACGGACCCTTACGCAAAAACCATCGTGTTCTGCGAAGACATCGACCACGCCGAGCGCATGCGTCAGGCGCTCGTGAATCTCAACGCCGGGCACGTCAGGGAGAACCGCAAGTACATCATGCGGATCACCGGGGACGAAGCCGAAGGCAAGGCCGAACTCGACAACTTCATCAACCCTGAAAGCCGCTATCCGGTCATCGCCACCACCAGCAAGCTGATGACCACCGGCGTCGATGCCCAGACCTGCAGGCTGGTCGTGCTCGACCAGCGCATCCAGTCGATGACCGAGTTCAAGCAGATCATCGGCCGCGGCACGCGCATCAACGAAGACTTCGGCAAGTTCTGGTTCAGCATCATGGACTTCAGGAAGGCCACCGAACTCTTTGCCGATCCCGACTTCGACGGCCCGCCGGAACAGGTTTATGAACCGGGTGACCATGATTCGCCGGTCCCGCCAGACCTCGACATTCCGCCGGGACCGGGCGATGACCCCGATGATTTGCCTCCGCCTGAACCGCCCTTGCCGCCGGAGTGCGCAGGCGGGAAGCGCATCAAATATGTGCTGGGTGGAGAAGTCACGGTATACGTGGTTGCTGAACGCATTCAGTATTACGGCCCTGACGGCAGGCTGATCACCGAATCGTTCAAGGATTACACCCGTCGTGCCGTGCGCACGGAATATGCGTCGCTTGACGACTTTCTGCGCCACTGGACCGGCGCCCGGCGCAAGAAAGCCGTGATCGAGGAACTGGAAACCCGGGGCGTGATTCTCGAAGCGCTGGCCGAGGAAGTCGCGAAGCACAATGGCTGCGAGTTCGATCCCTTCGATCTGGTGTGCCATGTCGCTTTTGATCGCCCGCCGCTGACCCGCCGGGAGCGTGCCGAGCAGGTCAGGAAGCGTGATGCCTTTGCCCGATATGGGGACAAGGCGCGGGCGGTGCTGGAGGCGCTCATCGAAAAATATGCCGACTCGGGCATCGAAAGCATCGAGGACATCAAGATTCTGACGCTCGATCCCTTCACGCGCCTGGGCACGGCCCAGGAACTCATCCAGTCCTTTGGCGGCAAGCCGGCCTATCTGTCCGCGATCCGGGATCTGGAAGACGAACTCTATGCCTGATCAGTCCGCGCAGTGAATGACCGGACTGGCCGGGTCCGCGCATCAGCATTTCATTCCGTTTTCAACCCGTGACTTCAAAACCCGGAACCCATGTCCATCAGCACCACCATCAAATCCATTCAGGACATCATGCGCAAGGATGTCGGCGTCGATGGCGACGCGCAGCGCATCGGCCAGTTGGTCTGGATGTTCTTTCTGAAGATTTACGACGACAAGGAGACCGAGTACGAGTTGCTCGACGACGATTACCAGTCGCCGATTCCCGAGCACCTGCGCTGGCGTAACTGGGCATCGAATCCGGAGGGGGCGACCGGGGACGAACTGCTCGATTTCGTGAACATCAGGCTTTTCCCCACTCTCAAGCTGCTGCAGCCCAGAGGCAATGACAAGCGCAGCTTCGTGATTCGCAGCGTCTTTGAGGACGCCTACAACTACATGAAGTCAGGCCACCTGATGCGGCAGGTGATCAACAAGATCGTCGAGGGACTCGACTTCAACAAGGCGCAGGACCGCCACCTGTTCGGGGACGTGTACGAGCAGCTCCTGCGCGACCTGCAAAGTGCCGGCAATGCCGGTGAGTACTACACCCCGCGCCCGGTCACCCGGTTCATGGTCGACAGGATTGCCCCGCAACTGGGCGAAAGGATCATGGACCCGGCCTGCGGCACCGGCGGCTTTCTCACCTGCGCGATCGAACACGTCCGCAAGCAGCATGTGAAGACGGTCGAGCAGGAGCAAATACTGCAGCAAAGCATTTTCGGCGTCGAAAAGAAGCCGCTGCCGCACCTGCTGTGCACCACCAACATGATCCTGCACGGCATCGACGTGCCCACCAACGTGCGCCACGACAACACCTTGTCGCGTCCGCTGCGTGATTACGGCCCGCGCGACCGGGTCGATGTCATCGTCACCAACCCGCCCTTCGGCGGCATGGAAGAGGACGGCATCGAGAACAACTTCCCGGCCAGCTTCCGCACCCGCGAAACCGCCGATCTGTTCCTCGTATTGATCATGCACCTGCTCAAAGACGGCGGCCGCGCCGCCGTGGTGCTGCCCGACGGCACGCTGTTCGGCGAAGGCATCAAGACCCGCATCAAGGAACAACTGCTGGAAACCTGCAATCTGCACACCGTCGTGCGCCTGCCCAACGGCGTCTTCAGCCCCTACACCGGCATCAAGACCAATCTGCTGTTCTTCACCAAGGGCACGCCGACGCAGGAGGTCTGGTTCTACGAGCACCCTTATCCGGCGGGCTACAAGAACTACTCAAAGACCAAGCCCATGCGCATCGAGGAATTCGAGGCGGAAAAGGCGTGGTGGACCGACCGCGTTGAAAACGAATTCGCGTGGAAGGTTTCGGCCAGGGACATCAAGGCGCGCAACTACAACCTCGACATCAAGAACCCGCACAGCCCGGAGCAGGTCAGTCACGATCCGGACGAACTGCTCGCCGACTACGCGCAACTGCAGGCACGAATCGCCCGCACGCGGAACGAACTCAAGGCGGTGCTGGCCGCCGCACTGGAGGGCAAGGCGTGAGCGTGGTGCTGAGCGAACATCTG
>JAFEDI010000013.1 GCA_018241725.1 Pseudomonadota bacterium
CGAGGTCAGTCCATGCTTCTCGAGCAGATGGCGGAATTTGAGGATCGTCGTCTCGTCGGGCATCGCATCGTCGGTCAGATCCAGACCGGCAAAGCGGCGCATCGACTCGATCTCGTACAGCGCGTCTTCCATCGCCGGATCCGACAGCGCGTACCACTGCTGCATGAAGTAGATCCGCAGCATTGTCGCCAGAGGCATCGGCGGACGACCGCGTCGACCCGTCGTCGGGTAGTGCGGTTCGATCACCGCAAGCAGCGCTGCCCATGGCACGACCTGCTCCATCTCGGCCAGGAAGCGCTCCCGGCGCGTCTGTTTCTTCTTCCGTTCGAAAGCCAGCGAGGCGAAGGTCGTTTGCTTCATGGGGGTAGCGCGGTTTATGACTTCAGTATTTTACCGGCTCTGAATAGATCAGAGCTTCCCTCATGAACCGGCTGGCATCCCTGACCCGTCGCGTCCATGCACGCTCAACGGGCAACGCTCGCCCCGAAGACGGCGATCAACCCGTCGAGCGCCCGATCTGGCCTGCCGTCAGGCAAAGAACAGGTCGTCTTAGTTTCCTATCCTAGAACCGCTTTGGGGGCTCCGCGATGGGATTGCGGCGGGGCCGGTTTCGTGTTCCAGTATCTGCAGTTGACAGGTCCGCACCGCGCTGAACGAAGCGTCTGGATTTCGAGCCGCCGCCGCAACTAAAGTGAGGCGCTAGTCTTACCGTCTGGCGGTGACGGTAGTGGCGGTGATGACGAAGGAATAGACTGCCATGAAACGGAACTTCATCGAGTTCACCCGCGCATCGGACACGCCTGACGCCGACTTCTCGCATTTGCGGGGCGAGGAGATGCTGCCCAAACTGCTCCGCCGCTATCCCGCCGCTGCCGAGAACCTCAAGCGTGCGCACTGCGTGTTGAAAGATGAACCGAACTACGCCTCCGCAATGCACCGCGTCGCCGACAGTCTGCACGAGGGGCGAATCATTGCCTTCATCAGCTACCGCGTCGGCGTCGACGCCGAGGCCGCACGAACCGTGGCCGAGGTCTTCCGGGCGCTATCGTCGCATCAGGTCACGGTGACATTCGCCGACGAGTTCACGACCCGCATCTCGGGCCAAGACTACAAATCGGAGATCGAGTCGGCGACCAAGGCGTCGCACTGGTTTGTGATCCTAATCTCCGAGGCTGGCGAGCCAAGCGGCTGGTGCATGTACGAGACGGGCATGTTCCGCGCCAGCGCGACATCGCGCAAGTTGGAGCGGCTGATTTGCCTACACCACCCGAATGCCTCGCTGCCTCGCGCCATCGACGGGTTCCAGTCGGTGCCCGGTGATGTCGCGCACTTGCAGCGCTTCCTAGATGGCCTTTTTCGCCGGGCCGATCCATTGCCCGGATGGGAGGCGCTAAACCCGTCGCTCGATGACGCGACGATTCTGCAGGCAGCCACGCGCATCGCCCACGTGTTGCGTCCGCCACGCATGCCCGTGGCGTTCAACTACCGGGCCACGCTTGAGGTTCGCGGTCCCGAACGGCTCGCGGTCGCCACCGACCTCGATGCCTGCGTGGTTGAGACCGATCGCCTAACAGCCAACCTGTTCGGCAAGGTCGAGCCTCCACGGATCTGGGGCCAGTTGGTGGCCAATGTGCGGCCGGCTGATGGCAACAGCCCGTGGCTCGAGGAACTTGTTGCCGTGCTGAGGAAGGCCAGTGCCGGCAACGTATTTCGGCCGATGACCGGCACATTCGAGAGCGTGCAGGGCGGCTGCGTGATGCGACCCGTGCTGCACTCGATGGAGCACGATGGCATAAGCGACGAGTTTAAGTTCCATCTGTTCTTCCTCGAAGAGTTCTCGAACACACCGGCGCACGGCATCGCGCCGCATACCCGAGTGCTGCTCCGCGCTGTTCGGATGCACAACCGCGTACGCTGGGAGGTGCTGGAGCGCTTCGCCGATGCGAACTGGTCGCCTGACGAGATCGAAGCCTGCGCCAAGGCGTTTAGCCGCATCGACCGCGAGTTGCAGGCCCAGGGGGGCATCGACAGAGAGGCGTTGCGCAGCCACTATGCGAGTGGCGCGTCCGACGAGATTGAAGCCATCACGGAAGACTGGCAGGATCTCTGCGACGCCACAATAGGTCGCTTGACCACGGCGCTAAGGCAACTCGACCCCGACGGTGTGCGACGGGGCATGACGCAATGCCGCACACTAAATCAGCGATTCTTCGCGCTGACATTCCCGGTGCTTGAGGAAGCCATCCGACGCCAGCGCTGAACTGTGGCGCCTGCTCGGCGTTGGGAGTGCGGCCTGGCCCGACGTTACGCGGCTGCCGCATTGCAACATTCGAAGGCTGGCTAGACGCGGCAATCTATGTCTGCCCTGCGGTCACTAATTCGACTTCCCGACCGACAGATGTGCCAAGACGATCAGTTCGATGCCCCGAAGACCAGCCGTTCGACAGCGCTTTACGACATGTGGCAGTTGTGCACAACACTGCTTTCGTTCAGTCGTCGCAGGCTGACCGGCAGAGGCCGAACGCGGAGTAAGTGATTACGGCGCGAGCGGCAGCGACTTGGGAAGAGCCGCACCTGCACTGCGCGGTCCATCGGGACGGCAACTCAGCGGTGTTGGCCGAGAGGGCCTCACGGACATGAAGATCAAGTTCAGACGCCCCGGCCAAACGCGATACCCCTCAGCCTCACCCGCGGATCCACCTATCCCAGCACGTCGACCAGGACGCCGAGGTCAAGCACTTCCAGATGCGGCCTCCCCGCATGCGGCCACGCCGCCTGTTCGCGATTGATCCAGACCGCCTGCATGCCAGCGTCCTGGACACCCAGCACGTCCATGACCGCGTCGTCGCCCACGTGCAGCACTTCGTGCGCTTGCACGCCGACGGCCTCGGCCGCGGCCTGGAAGATGCGGGGGTCGGGCTTGGACACGCCGACCTTGAGCGCGGCGACGCTGGCGACGAAGAAAGGTGCCAGACCCACGCGCGACAGCTCGGCGTTGCCGTTGGTCACACTCACGAGCGGATAGCGGGCGGCGAGGAATTCCAGCGCGGGGAGCGCGTCGGGAAAGAACGTGACGTTGTGGCGTTCGGCGATGAAGACGTCGAAGGCGGGCGCGGCCAGTTGCGGGTCGTCACCCGCGCTGGACAGCGCAAGCCGGATCGATTCGCGGCGCAGCGCCGTCATGTCGTGGGCGAGATCGGGCCGCTGCCGCCCCACGCCGTCGCGGATCTCGCGCAGCGCGTGCGGGCTCGCGTACATGGCCGCGGTCAGCGGCGCGTTGAGCACGAGCCAGTCGTGGAGGGCCTGCTCGGCGCGCGCGATGGTGGGCCAGACGGGCCACAGCGTGTCGTCCAGGTCGAGGGAGATTGCCTTCATGTTTTCGAGCTTCAGCATGGGACCGATGGTATCCGAGCGGGCCGGCTCCCGGACGATAATGCGAGGCTGTCGCCCGGCCCCCGGGGCGGCATCACGAGGACAACCCCATGAAGCTTTCACGGCTCATCCAGCCGCGTAATCCCCAGTTCTGGCTGCTGATCGCCCTCAACGGGCTGTCGTCGGCGATCTCCTGGGTGCTGCGTACGCGCGAGCTGCCGGCTGCGGTGAACTGGGTGCTGGCCGGCTTCGCCGTATGCAACGTGCTGCTCGGGCTGTGGATCGCATTCCGCCTCATGAACGACGAGGTCACCGAAGGATGAGGTGAGCACGCGCAGATCGCGGACGAAACGAGCTGCGGTGACTCGGCGGCGGCAGATGACTTGGCGTCCTGCGCCGACATTGACGAGCCAGACCACGCCATCAGAGATCCAACCAACACGCGTCTCTCGGTGACTTCGCTTTGTCGAAGACACCGCATAGCGGTTAATTCATTTCTGCCGATCTCGGCAACTTTCACATCGTCCAGCTGTTGGACAGCTCTTCAGCCTGCTTGAGCACCAGTTCCACAGCGTTAGGCTGCTGATCGGGTGGGTACTTCCACTTCTGCAGGCATCGCCGCACGAGGATGCGCAGTTTGGCGCGCACGCTCTCACGCACCTGCCAATCGACCGTGGTGCTGGCGCGCAGCTTCTCGGTGATCTCGATGGCGATCTTCTTCAACACCTCGTCGCCCAACTCACGCACGGCGCTTTCGTTGTTGGCGAGCGCGTCGTAGAAAGCGATCTCGTCGTGGCCCAGACCGAGCGCGGCCTCCCGTTCCAGCGTGGCCTGGAACTCCTTGGCCATCTGAATCAGCTCTTCGATGACCTGGGCGGTTTCTATCGCGCGGTTGTGATATTTGCGCAGGGTCTCCAGCAGGCGGTCGCCGTACTTCTTTTCCTGCACCACGTTGTTGCGTGCGCGCGACTTGATCTCGTCGCGCAGCAGTTTTTCCAGCAACTCCACCGCCAGATTGCGGCTTTCCATCTGGCGCACGTCTTCGAGAAATTCGTCCGACAGCAGGCCGATGTTCGGCTTGTCCAGCCCTGCCAGCCCAAACACGTCGGCCACGCCATCGGAGATGATGGCGTTGTCCAGAATCTGCTTGAGTGCGCTGTTCTTCTCGGCGTCGCTGCGCTTCTTGTCCACCGTCGTGAACTTGTTGATGGCCGCCTTGATGGCCGAGAAGAAGGCGATTTCCTTGCGCAGGACTCCTGCCTCGTCGAGCGTGCCGCATAGCGAGAACGCCTTGGCCACGGCCACCATGGTGTCGAGGAAACGCGTCTTGCCGTCCTTCAGGCCCAGGATGTGATTGGCCGCAGGCACCAGAAGCTGGATGGCCTGGGTCTCGAACGCGCCGTAGTCGAAGCCGTGCATCATGCCGCGCACGATGTCCATTTTTTCCAGCAACACGGCCAGCGCTTCCGCCGCGTTGTGCGTCGGGTCACCTTTGCCCTTGGCATCGGTGTAGGTCTTGAGCGCAGCCTTCAGCTCGTTGGCAATCCCGATGTAATCGACCACCAGACCGCCCGGCTTGTTTTTGAACACCCGGTTGACGCGGGCGATGGCCTGCATCAGGTTGTGGCCCTTCATGGGCTTGTCGACGTACATGGTGTGGCAGCACGGTGCATCGAATCCGGTCAGCCACATGTCGCGCACGATCACCAACTTCAGTGGGTCGTTCACGTCCTTGAAGCGCGCCTCCAGCCGCTTCTTCACTTGCTTGCTGTAGAGGTGCGGCTGCAGCAAGGCTTTGTCTGCGGCAGAGCCGGTCATCACGACCTTGATCGCGCCTTGCTCCGGATCGGTGCTGTGCCACTCAGGCCGCAGAGGGGGGGTGTTCTCGTCGCCCACACAAATGGCGTTGTAGAGCTGCACGCAGATGTCGCGGCTCATGCACACGATCATCGCCTTGCCGTCCACCACTGAGACCCGGGCCTCGAAGTGCTGGATCAGGTCACGCGCCACCTGCTGCAGCCGGGGCTCCGAGCCCACCAGCTTTTCCAAAGCCGCCCATTCGCTCTTGGTCTTCTCTCGGCTGGCGATGTCCTCTTCGTCCTCGACCACTTCTTCGACCTGCTCGTTGAGCGCGTCGATTTCCGCCTGATTCACGTCGAGCTTGGCCAGACGGCTCTCGTAGAAGATGGGCACCGTGGCGCCGTCGTCCACCGCATCCTGGATGTCGTAGATGCTGACATAGTCGCCAAAGACCGCGCGGGTGTCCTTGTCCTCCAGCGCAATCGGCGTACCGGTGAAGCCGATGAAGGTGGCGTTCTTCAGCGCATCGCGCAAATGCTTGGCGTAGCCGAACACGTACTTGCCGGTTCTGGTGTCCAGCCGGCCCTTGGTGCCGTACTGGCTGCGGTGAGCTTCGTCCGAGATCACCACGATATTGCTGCGGCCGGAGAGCAGCGGGTGTGCCTCCTCACCCTCCAGCAGCGCGAACTTCTGCACCGTGGTGAAGATGATTCCGCCCGCTTCACGCGAGGCCAGCATTCCACGCAGCTCGTCGCGGTCGCCGGCTTGAACTGGGGTGGTCTTGAGCAAATCACTGGCGGCGCTGAAGGTCGCGAACAACTGGCCATCGAGGTCGTTGCGGTCGGTCACCACCACCAGCGTGGGGTTCTTCATCTCGGGCTGTTGCAGCAGCTTGCCCGCATAGCAGGCCATGGTGATGCTCTTGCCCGAACCCTGCGTGTGCCAAACCACCCCAGCTTTACGCGAACCCGGCTTCACCTCTTTGCCGTAGGTCGCGCGCTCTTCGTGCACCTCCAGCACGCCTTTGTCCGTATCCCGCGCAGCAATGACCGTGGCGCGCACTGCCTCGCGCACGGCGTGAAATTGGTGGTAGCCGGCAATCTTCTTGATGATGCTGTCGCCGTCCTGCTCGAACAGCACGAAGTGCCGCACGTAGTCCAGAAACAGCTCGGGCTTGAAGAAACCACGTACCACCGTCTCCAGCTCCATCTGCAGGCGCGGCCGGTCGTCTTCGTTGGCGATGGTGCGCCAGGGCAGCATGCGCTCCGCGTTCGCGGTGAGCGAGCCCACGCGTGCCGTCCAGCCATCGCTCACCACCAGAGCGGCATTGCTGTTGAACAGGTCGCCGATCTCGTCCTTGTAGGTCTGCAACTGGTTGAAGGCATCCCACACGTCCGTCTGCTCATTGGCGGGGTTCTTCAGCTCCACCACCGCCACCGGCAGCCCGTTTACAAAGGCGATCACATCCGGCCGGCGCGGCTGCTTGGTGCCGGTGATGGTGAACTGGTTCACCGCCAGAAAGTCGTTGTTGCTGGGCTGCGCAAAGTCGATGAAGTGCACCAGATCGGTCTTCTTCTCGTTTCCCACTGAAAATTCCACCAGCACGCCGTTCAACAGCAGTCGGTGCACGCTGCGGTTACGCACCACCATCTGCGGCGCGCTCACCCTCTGCAGCGCATGCGCAGCCTGCTCCAGGGCTGCGGGTGGAATCTGCGGGTTGATCCGGGCCAGTGCGGCCAACAGGCGCTCGCGCAGAACGACCTGCCGGAAGTCGGTGCGCTCAGGCGCGCCACTGTCCGGCGCAATGTCCGGGCCGTGGGCGAAACGCCAGCCGGCCTCCTGGAACCAGCCCAAGCAGAGATCTTCGAGTTGTTGTTCGTTCAGCATCTTGAAACCCTTGTGCGCCCTCGGCTATCTGATAGCTGATCCGGTTTGCGATGAAATAAGAAAATACATAACAATCAGTTACTTATGAAATCACGCTGCCGAATCCGAGACAGGCGGCAAAGATGAAGTGGCGCAATAAGCCTGTCGTTCGTGTGTGGGCGTTGTGGGGAAGGCCAAGCTCAAAGACTTAGCCCGTACCATGGGCGACAGGTAC
>JAFEDI010000140.1 GCA_018241725.1 Pseudomonadota bacterium
ACGCACGGCCGGATCGTCCCAGCCGAACACCGTCGTGTCGCCGAAGAAACTCAGCCGGCGCCCGATGCCAAGCGCCAGCGAGGCCCCGGGATAGGGCTCGTCGAACGGAGGCAGCACCGCCGATGGAGTGTCGCTGACGGCGGCCGCCTGCTGCTGGACGCCGCGGATCGCGGCGTATCGGCCGGCGGTAGCGGCCACCCCGTCGCGCAGGATCACCGGCCGCAGGAAGATCATCAGGTTGCGCTTGACCTTCTTCTGGTTGCGGTAGCGGAACAGCCCCCCGAGCACCGGCACGTCGCCCAGCACCGGCACCTTGTCCTCGGCATCATTGACGCTGTCGTCGATCAGGCCGCCGAGCACCAGCAGCTGGCCATCCTCGATCATGACGCTGGTCTTGATCGAACGCTTGTTGGTGGTCGGCCCCTGCGAAGGCGAAACCGAGGCCAGACTCGACACCTCCTGACTGATGTCGAGCCGGATGGCGCTGTTCTCGTTGATCTGCGGCTTGACCTTCAGCTGCAGGCCGACGTCCTGGCGCTGGATCGTCTGGAACGGGTTGCCGACCAGCCCGAGCGCAGCACCGTTGCTGCCGGAGCCGAGTCCGGTGCCCGCGCCCAGCGAGCCACCGACGCTGGTCGTGAAGGTCCCGGTCACGAACGGCACGTTCTGACCGACGATGATCTCGGCCTCCTGGTTGTCGAGCGTCACCAGGCTGGGGGTGGACAGCACGTTGGTGTTGCCGTCGCTGCTCAGCGCACTGATCAGGGCTGCGAAGCGCAGCGAACCCGCGCCGGCCGACACCGCCACGTGTGCCCCCGACGCCAGCGACTGTGGAATCTCGCGCGCCGCGACCGCCCCGGCCAGCGTGTTCAGCAGATTGTCGAAATTGACGATGCCGACGACGGTCTCGCCCTGACGGTCGCCGATCAGCCATTGCACGCCGAGCTTGGCGGAGCGTTCGAGCGAGATCTCGGCGACGATGGCCTCGACCAGCACCTGGGCACGGCGCACGTCGAGTTGCGCGATGACTTCGAGCAGCGAGCGCAGCGCCGTCGGCGGTGCCGTCAGCAGCAGCGCATTGGAGTTCTCCTCGGCTTCGATACTGACCGCCCCGCCGCCGCCGCCCGCCGGCTCGGCACTGCGGGCCGCACCGGCCAGCTGTTTGGCCAGGCCCTGCAGCGCCGTCGCCAGCGTCTTGGCCTGGGCATAGCGCAGGAACACGACCTGCGTCTTGCCCCGGCCGGCAACCGGGGCATCCAGCCGTTCGATCAGTTGCCGCAGGCGTGCGCGGGCGAGCTGCTCGCCCTTGAGGATGAGGCTGTTCGTGCGCTCGTCGGCCAGGACCCGCACCGGCGTCATGCCACCCTCGCCCGTCTTCGCCTCCAGCTGCGCGATCACCGGCAGCAGGTCGGCAGCCGTGGCGTTCTGCAGCGTGACGACCTCGGTGTCCTCGCGGGCGGCCTGATCGAAGCGGGCGATCAGTTCGCCGACACGCTCGACGTTGGCAGCCTTGTCGGAGATCACCAGCATGTTGGGGCCGGGCAAGGCCGCCAGATGCCCCTGGGCCGGAATCAGCGGCCGGATCAGCGGCACGAGCTGCGCGGCGGCCGTGTTGCGTACCTGGATCACGCGCGTGACGATCTGGTCGGCCTCGACGCCGCGGCGTCCGTCCTCGACGGTAGGCACCGTTTCCTGCTTGGCATCGGCCTCGGGCACGATCTTGACGACCTTGTCGCCGGGAATCGCCGCAAAGCCGTGCACTGCCAGCACCGACAGGAACACCGCGTAGACATCCCGCTCGTCCATCGGCCGCGAGGAAATCACGGTGACGCGCGCCTTGATGCGCGGATCGACGATGAAGTTCCTGCCGGTGATTTCGGAAACCGCCTGGACCAGCGTGCCGATGTCGGCATCCTTGAGATTCAGCGTCACGGGGCCGGCCGGCGCAGTCGCTGCCGCGCACAGGACGACGCCTGCGAAGGCGCCATGCAGAAATCCACGAAACATGACCCGTCCGTTTCCTCGCCCGACAGGCATTCAGTTGCGCCCGAGGTCGAAGTCCATCGTCAGTTCCTCATTCTCGCGCAGGAGCCGCAGTTCGAGCTCCGTCGCCTCGAGTGCCGCCATCGCCAGCTGACGCGCCTGTGCCCCGTCCTGCAGCAGCACCCCGCCGATGGCCACGATGACATCGCCTTCGCGCAGGCCGGCACGGGTCAGCAGATACGATTCGGGTCCCAGCCGCAGGCGCAGGCCATAGCCGTGATGATCTGCAAGGGAGACCGGATCGAAACCGGCGAGCTGGCGCAGGGCCACATCCGGCTGGGGGGCCCCCCGCAGGCGCCTCGCGATCGGTCGCGCATCCACCGGCGTGCGTTCCTGCCGGCCGGATGCGCGGGCGGACCCGGCCTGCGGGTCGTCCTCTGAAAACTCGTGATCGTCCGCCGCTGCCGGGAACGCCGGCACCCCGGAAACTGCCGGGGCCGGATCGCGCGGTGCGCTCGTCCGCGCCAGTGCGGATTCGCCTGCCGGCATGGGCACCTCGATGCTTTCGCCGAAGCCGGCGATCTGCACCCGGTCCGCGAACACGGCGGTCAATCGCCATCCGCTGGCCAGGGTCCCGCCGACCGGATAGGCCTGTTCGGCCTGTCCGCCGACCGAGATCAAGGCCAGTCCGTGCCCGGCACCGGCCAGCGTTCCGGTCAGACGCAGCTGAGGCCGGGCGGACGGCTTGAGCGCTGCGGCGGGCGGCGGCGTGTCCCGAGGGCTTTCGGCCACGCCGAACAGCGCGTATCGACCCAGCGGCTCGGGCACCGGCTGCGTCACGACGGGGCCGCCCGCATCGATGCCGGAAACCTTTGATGCGCCCGGCACTTGCGCCGTCACGAGCGTGGCCATGTCCACGGCCATCAGCATCGCCACCAGTCCACAGGCGATGTGTACGGAACGCCCCTGCCGGGAAGTTCCCGGCCGCAAGCGGGTGATCCCGAAACTGTACCGATTCGCTTCGTCCATATCCGTCCGTTCCCGTGCATCGATGCCGGGCCGCAGGCTGGAACCGCCCGGTTTCCCGGACGCTCCGCCGGTGCGGCCGGCTGCAGCCTTGCATCCACCATCCGTGCGCAGTCCCCGCCGCCGGCCGCAAACCCCGGCACCGCATCACCGGCGTCCTGCAGGCAGGCAGGCGTCCTGCGCATCCCGCAAGCCCGCCTGCCTGCCGATCTCCCCTGCCTTTGCCTTTTACTTCGAGGCGCTCAGTTGCCGGTCAGCTGATACGTGCCCTGTTCCTTGCTGTTCAACACCCATGAACGCTGGTTGGCTGCATCGAAACCGATCAGCCGGCCATCAGGACGCAGGGAAGCCACACAGATCGAAGCCGTGCCCTGACATTCGTAGGCGATCCTGATTTCCTGAGCCGGCAGATACCGGAAGCGGTATGCACCGCCGCCATACTGCACCTTTGCCACCCACTGCGCGGCATAGCCTTCGGCATCAATGAAGTTCACGAAACCGAACACCGGGTCAGGCTGGGTGAACACGCCATGCGCAAGCAGCGAGCGCAAGGCCGGCAGCGTGTGGGTCTTGGCCAGCGCGAAGGTGCTGGTCAGATAAAACTGCCGGATACCCGCTTCGGATTCACGGTTGACCAGCCGCGGCTGCGAAGCCACCAGATAAGGTCCTTCATGCCCGGTGCTGGCTTCGACCAGATCGATGGCCGCAAGCGCATAGCCGGCCGGCAGCACCACCTGGTTCTGCTGATCATTCACCAGACTGCGCAGGCGCAGCACGAACTGCCCGCCCGCCTGCTGCATGCCGGCCACGGCCCAGGCTTCTCCCTGACGCTGGAAAGTCCTGAAATCAACCAGCGTGCTGCCCGTTCCGAAATCGACGCTGCGCTCGACCCGCCCGGCAGGATCGATGAGGGTCGCCACCATCTGTCCCCTGCCCGCATCGTAGCCCGGCAGGACGAAACGCTTCTGTCCGGCAATCGACTCGTACTGCAGCATCTGCGTCACCGGCAGACTGTCGAGTTCGAAACTCCTGACCAGTGCGCCGGTTGCCGTCCTGATTTCAATGAAGGCCTTGTTTCGATACGAATCCACGGCCAGCGCAGCAAACTCCATCATGCCGCTGTCACTGCCGCGCCCCATGTACACCAGCCCCAGCGGGTCGTAGTCATTGAAATAGAAGCGACCCGTGCTCAGCACTTCCCCGGTCTTGCCGTTGACCACGTCCAGACGGGCATAATGCTCGAACATCCTGACCATGGCCAGTTCAGCCACACCATCCTGAGTCTGATCCGGAACAAGAGACAGGGAATCGTGCAGCGCCGCCACCCTCGGGTTGCCGCGGGCAGCGAATTCCTTCACGTCCGTGATGCCATCATGATCATGATCGGATGTCGCATCGACCGAGGTCAGATTTCCGAAATGAGCCATTTCCCATGCATCCGCGATACCGTCGCCATCGCTATCGGTCGGTGGCTGGGCGGAAAGTGGCGCAAAGTCGCTGCGATCAGCGATGCCATCATTGTCATCATCCTCATCACAGGCATCCCCCTGGCCATCGCCATCCGTATCGACCTGATCAGCATTGGCAATCGCCGGACAGTTATCCGTTACATCCCTGACGCTGTCCTCATCCGTATCCATAGATTGCATGATGCCCAGGATCTGATTGGCGGGAATGTCCTGCAGAGTCCGGACTTCTCCGTTCGGCCAGTGTATTTCCAGCGAAGCAACCTTGTCATTGGCACCGAGCCCGAAATGCACACGCCGCATGTTCTGGCCGTGGTTGTGCAGTTCCTCACCGACTTCCCGCAACTGTTTGCGTCCGTCGGGTGTCGTGGCAATGATTCTGGCCCCGATGGCATCACGGTTGGACGGCCCGCCAACCAGATTCAGCTCCAGCCAGTGGTTGGCATTCCCGGAGTTCCTGAACAATTCGACCGGCCCCTGATTGAAGGGGGGTTCACCGTAGCCGTTGGTGATGAGCACATCCATGAATCCGTCGTTGTCATAGTCAGCGACAATCACCGCCTCCCCCGCCCCTTGCACGGACATGTTCAGACCAGCGGCGTCAGGGGCGGCCACGAAATGGCCACTGCCATCATTGAGCCATAACTGATTGGCGAAATTCTTTACGTTGTTGGCCTTGAGCAGAAAAATGTCCACATCCATGTCATTATCGAAATCAGCCACTGCCACTGCCATTGTCGGTGTCGACGCATCGAATCCCCAGTTGGTCACGACATGCCGGCCTTGCCGAGGATCGTACATGAACAGCAAATCCGTCAGCTTTGTCGCCTGGGTGCGCAGACTGCTCATGTCACGAATGGCCACATTCGTTGCCCTGATGTTTCCTGCCACCGCATAGCCAATGATCCGGTCAGTGGCCGGCGTGTGGTTCACCAGCGACCAGAGATGAGTGGCTGGATCGAACCCGACGTAGAGTCCGGGCGGCACATTGCTGCTGAACTGCGGCAGGCCCTGATTGGCCGCATCATTCGGCGAAAGCGCGAAATGCTTTTGAGCCGGATTCCGGCCGGCCGAACCAATGAAGATCTGCTTGAGATTATGATTAGGAGCCACCAGATCGAAATCGACGCTGCCATCTGCAGAAAACACCAGTTTCTTTGTTTCACCCTTCTGTGGAGAAACGGTAACCTTGAACAGTATGTTCCCAAGCGGCTTCACTTCGGCATAATCGATACCAAGCTGATTATTTCTGGCAACATAGAACTCGCTGTTCAAATCATTGTTGAAATCCGC
>JAFEDI010000141.1 GCA_018241725.1 Pseudomonadota bacterium
CCGTAGCGGACGAGGTCGTCGGGAGCGTCGGAGTGATCGACGCGGATGACGTCCTGCTCGACGATGGGCCCCTGATCGAGCTCGCTGGTGACGTAGTGGCAGGTGGCGCCGATGAGCTTGACGCCCTTGGCGTGGGCCTGGTGGTAGGGCTTGGCGCCGACGAAGCTGGGCAGGAAGCTGTGGTGGATGTTGATGATCTGGCCGGGGTAGTTGATGCACAGCTCCGGGGAGAGGATTTGCATGTAGCGGGCCAGCACCATCACGTCGCCGTCGGCCTCGCGGAACAACTCTTCGACCTTGGCGTAGGCGGCGGGCTTGTTGTCGGGGGTGACGGGCACGTGGTGGAAGGGGATGCCGTGCCACTCGACGAAGCCGCGGAAGGTTTCGTGGTTGGAGATGACGCAGGGGATGTCGATGTCCAGGTCGCCGGAGTGCCAGCGGGCGAAGAGGTCGTAGAGGCAGTGTTCTTGCTTGGATACGAGGATGACGACGCGTTTCTTGCGGGCGCTGTCGGAGATGCGCCAGTCCATGCCGAACTCGGCGGCGATGGGGGCGAACTTGTCGCGCAGGGTGTCGACGCCGAAGGGCAGGGAGTCGGCGAGGATTTCCTGGCGCATGAAGAAGCGCTTGGCTTCGGGGTCGGCGTGGTGGTTTGCCTCGGTGATCCAGCCCTGATGGCTGGCGAGGAAGCCGCTTACCGCGGCGACGATGCCGACCCGGTCAGGACAGGACAGCGACAGGGTGTAGCGACGGCTGGATGACATGCTCTCAACTCCGCTGGAAGTTCATGTAGAGAATTATTTTTGCACATGGTGCATCTCAAGGTGAATCGTGTCAACTATTTTTTCCTCGTGTGAAACACCTGCCTGTGCAATAATTTCGTCATCGAGATTTAGGTGGGAGAACCCGCATGAGCGAACAAGAAGGCAGCGGCAGCCTGGAGCGCTACCTGGGCAACACGATCCGCGACCTGCGCCAGAAGCACGGCCTCACCATTGCGGATGTGGCCAACCTGGCGGGCATCAGCCGCGGCATGCTGTCGAAGATCGAGAACGCCCAGACGGCCACCAGCCTGGACACCTTGTCGCGGCTGGCCGGCGCCCTCGGCGTGTCGATCGCCACGCTGTTCCGCGGCTACGACGTGCGCGACGGCAGCGCGCAGCTGGTGAAGGACGGCGAAGGGATGGAAGTGGTGCGGCGTGGCACCAAGAAGGGGCATACCTACCACCTGCTGGCCTACGACCAGGGGCCGACCAAGGTCTTCGAGCCCTTCCTGATCACCATCGACCATGAGTCGGAGACCTTCCCGATCTTCGAGCACCCGGGCACCGAGTTCATCTACATGCTCGAGGGGGAGATCGAATACCGCCATGGCCAGAACACCTATGTGCTGAAGCCGGGCGACGCGCTGACCTTCCGCGCCGACATTCCCCACGGGCCGGAGAAGCTCAGCAAATGCCCGATCCGCTTCCTCAGCGTGCTGATGTATCCGAACCCGGGCGAGGCAGGCTGAGTCGTTGCGGCGTTCCCCATCGGGGCCGGCCGGACTGATGTCCTTGTTTTGAGGGGCACAGAATCCGTGAGGGCGAGTTCATTCGCCCCCACGGGGTGTTTCATGGCTCGCCCGGCACCAGCCGGGCCAGGTCGGCAGCCAGCGCATCCTCGCCGCGCAGCTTGCCGGCTTCGTCGCGATAGCTGCCGGTGCCGCGGAGCACCGCGAACTGCCAGGTCTTCTCGATCTGTTCCCGCTCGCGGCTCTTCATGAAGCCGGCGATGAAGCGGTTGACCTCCTGCAGCAGGCGGCACGACGACGGGTCGTCGGCGACGCCGACCGCGTAGAACCAGGGCTGGCGGGACAGTGTCGCGGGCAGGATCTCGATGCGTCCGCGCCATGGGCTGTCCTGCCCGTAGCAGGCCCACGCGAAGATCGGGTGATCCACCGCGAAGGCATCCACGGTGCCGTCAGCCAGCGCGTCGTGGATGACGCCCTGGTCGGAATAGCCGATCAGGTTGGCCAGCCGCACGGTGCCCGGCTCCTTGCGGGTGTGCTTGCTCCAGCGCAGGCCGGCGGCTTCCAGCGCGGCGAAGGCGGCCGGGTCGTTGATGCAGCCGAGGACCTTGCCTTCCAGGCTGGCCATGCCGTCGATGCGTGTATCGCCGTGGCGGCGCGCCAGCACGTAATTCAGGTAGGTGTAGCTGTCCGAGAAGGCCACGCCCTTGTAGGCGGCATTCGGCGGCAGTGCACTCCACACCAGGTCGGCCGCGGGCTCGCCGGGGCGGCGGCCGGCCTGCAGCAGCTCGGTGCATTGGTCCCATGGGTGTTCGACGAAATCCACCGCCACGCCCAGGTGTTTGGCGAAGGCGCGGGCGTAGTCCACGTCCAGTCCGCGCAGCGGTGCGCCGGGCTGCAGGCGGAAGGACAGGCCCTTGAAGGCGGGTTCGATGGCGACCCGCAGGCGGCCGCGTTGGCGGATGTCGGCCAGCCGGTCGTAGTCGGCGTCGGCGGTGAGGCCTTCCTTGCCGAGCAGGCGGTTGAGCAACGGCACGATGTTGTCGTAGGGCTGTTTCTCCAGTCCGGTCAGGTCCAGGCTAAGGCGCTCCGCCCATTCGAGCTTGAGGCGCTGGCGGTCGAAGGTGGACTGGTTGAGAGTGTGCATGGCGGAGATGACCCGCCCGTGTTCGTCGAGGGTGGCAAGGGCGTCGCGCAGCCCGGCGAAGGTCTCTTCGATACGCGTGAAGGCGGCGCCGGTTTCCTGGTTGGAGCGGGCCACGCTGGCCGCGCTCTCCTGGCGGAAGCCCTGCAGGTCCTGCTGGAAATCGGCAAAGTTGAGCAGTTGGGAGGCGCTCTTGGCGTTGGCGACGGTGTCGCCGGCGAGGGCCCGGATGTTGTCGGCGACCACCGCGAAGGCACGGCCCTGTTCGCCGGCGCTGGCCGCTTGAATGGCGGCATTGAGGGCCAGCAGGTCGAGGTCGCGGCCGATCTTCTCGAGCACCTTGACCACTTCGCCGATGCGCGCGACCTTGGCCGACAGGGTGGCTTCCAGTTCGGCCAGGCCGGCGTCGATGTCGCCGGCGGTGGCGGCAAGTGTGGCCTCGGCCTGCTCGCGCAGTGCGTGGGCTTCTTCGCTGCCGTTCAGCATGCGGCGCTGGCCGCGTTCGATCTCCAGGGTCATCGCACCGATGCGCGCTTCCACTTCGCCCAGGTGGGCGGCGTGGGCGGTTTCGGCGTTCATGCCGTGGCGGATCAGATGGGCGATGTGGCGACCCCACAGGGCCAGGCGACGGCCCGGCGACGGCGGGGCCGGCGGAGCCGCGACGGGCTCCGGGGCCCCGCCGCCGACGGCGTCGTCGGCGGCCATGAAGTCGTTTCCGCGGGGCCCGAACAGGCCCTTCATAAAACGATTCATCGACGTGGGCTCAGTCGTGGTAGGCGGACTCGCCGTGGGTGCTCAGGTCGAGGCCTTCGCGCTCGGCTTCTTCGCCGACCCGCAGACCGATGGTCAGGTCGACCAGCTTGAAGGCGATGTAGGACACCACGCCGGACCACACCACTGCAGTACCCACGCCCCAGGCCTGGGCGACCAGCTGGGCGCCCATGTCGTAGGGGGCGACGGCGTTGGCGACATAGTCGTAGACACCGGTACCGCCCAGTTCGGGGGAGGCGAACACGCCGGTCAGCAGCGCGCCGAGGATGCCGCCGACGCCATGCACGCCGAACACGTCGAGGGTGTCGTCCATGCCGAGCATGCGCTTGAGGCCATTGACGCCCCAGTAGCACACCACGCCGCCGAGCAGGCCCATGATGATGGCGCCCATCGGACCGACCAGGCCACACGCCGGGGTGATCACGACGAGGCCGGCGATGGCGCCGGAGATTGCGCCGAGCATCGACGGCTTGCCCTTGAAGATGGCTTCGATCAGCGTCCACGAGACGGTTGCCGCACAGGTGGCCACCAGCGTGTTGAAGAAGGCCAGGCCGGCGGTGGCGCCGGCTTCCAGGGACGAACCGACGTTGAAGCCGAACCAGCCGACCCACAGCAGGGAGCCGCCGACCATGGTCATCGTCAGGCTGTGCGGGGCCATCGATTCACGGCGGTAACCGAGGCGCGGGCCGATCATGAAGGCACCGATCAGTGCGGCGATACCGGCGTTGATGTGCACCACGGTGCCGCCGGCGAAGTCGAGGGCGCCCTTGTTGAACAGGAAGCCGCCCACTTCAGCTGCTTTCTCGGCTGCTTCGGCGGAGGTGAAGGCATCCGGGCCGGCCCAGTACCACACCATGTGGGCCATCGGGATATAGGAGAAGGTGAACCACAGCACCATGAAGGCCAGCACCGCGGTGAATTTGATGCGCTCGGCGAAGCCGCCGATGATCAGTGCCGGAGTGATCGCCGCGAAGGTCAGCTCGAAGGACGCGAAGATGTACTCCGGCAGCACGACGCCCTTGCTGAAGGTGGCGGCCACGGTGTCCGGCGTCACGCCCTTCATGAACAGCTTGTCGAAGCCGCCGATGAAGGCATTGCCGTCCGTGAAGGCCAGGCTGTAGCCATAGACGGCCCACAGCACGCCGAGCAGACAGAAGATCACCAGCGACTGCATCAGGATCGACAGCATGTTCTTCGAGCGGACCATGCCGCCGTAGAACAGGCCGAGGCCGGGGGCGGCCATCATCACCACCAGCAGCGTGGCGGTGATCAGCCAGGCGGTGTCGCCCTTGTTGGGCACGGGAGCGGCGGCAGCCGGGGCTGCCGGGGTTGCTGCGGCGGCCGTCGCGCTCGCTGCCGCCGGGGTGGTGGCTGCGTCGGTGGCGGCGCTGACGGTCGCCGCAGCGGCCGGCGCGTCGTCGGCCCAGCCGGGCATCGCGAAACAGAGGGCGAAAAGCAGGGTTGCCAGGGCAAGAATGCGTTTCATGGGAGCGCTCCTAAAGGGCTTCGAGACCGGCTTCGCCGGTGCGGATGCGGACGGCCTTCTCGAGGTCGAAGACGAAGATCTTTCCGTCGCCGATCTTTCCGGTGGCGGCGGCCTGCTCGATGGCTGCGATGGCGCTTTCCACCACGTCGTCGGGCACGGCGACCTCCACTTTCACCTTGGGCAGGAAGTCCACGACGTACTCGGCACCCCGGTACAGCTCGGTGTGCCCCTTCTGGCGGCCAAAGCCTTTCACGTCGGTGACGGTGACGCCGTTCACGCCGACGGCATTGAGGGCCAGGCGGACCTCGTCGAGCTTGAACGGCTTGATGATTGCGCTAATCCATTTCATTGGAACCTCCAAGGGAGGCCCGGCAACCGCGAGGAAGCCGGACGGGATGTGGGCGGGTTTTTCATGGGAGGTATTGCATGTAAAGAACAAAAGTTTCATGCAAAGAAAAGCACGAGCTGTGCCAAGCCGCAATCCCTACAAATGAAGGGGTTTAACAAAATGAAAATAAAATTCATGCACTAAAACACGGCGCAGAGGTCAAAACTGCACCAAGTCGGGCAGCGGAAATGGAGAGGCAAAGCGTCGGGGAGGCGTCGGGAGAACGAGAGAAAAGTCGCGAACCGGCGTGAAAGACAGGTTGTATCCTGCTTGGTGCGTAATACGGTAATACTGGTATGTCGTTTGCTTTTAGAAAGCCGTATCTATGTTGAGGAGGGTTGCGACATGTTCTCTACACTCTGGCAGTACTGCCTGGCCCATCTGCGTGCCGGCCAGGCCTGGATCTCCGAGACAACCAGCAATTCCCGTTCGGCGCGCCTCGCGACGATGGGCCTGCAAGGCCCCACCGAGCAGGATGCGGGAGCCGATGGCCTGCACATGCAGCAGCTCGGGGGCTGGCGTTGAGAAGAGGGCACACCCGCCCGCATCCCGGCGTGTGAATCCACGCCGGGAGCGTGGCGAGTCGGTCTTGTTTCTTGGGTGCCGTCGCGGCAAAACGTCCAGCTGTTGCCGGCGGATCCGACGCGGAGGAGAGGGGCCGGTGCGATGTACGTAGCGTGATTTATTTCACGCACGGCTACGGAGGCTCAGGTCTTATTCTAGATTCCTATTCATGGTCAAATTTGACCGCGAGCGGGGATCCATCATGTCCTTGACTGCGCCTGGGCTCACTGACAGTGTTCCCGCTGATCCATCCGACGGCGGTGCCCTGTTCCTGTCGACGCTGACGGCCAGTCCGCGCGAAAAGCGCGTGGCGCTGACGGTCCTGCTGTTCTCCCTGCTGGTCTTTGCGCTGCTCGCCCCGTTTGCACGGGTGCCGTTGCTTCCGATCTGGGGCTTCATTCCGTGCTATGAGTCATGGCTGGTGGCCACCGACCTCATCACCGCCGCACTGCTGTTCAGCCAGTATCTTTCGTTCAATTCCCGCGCATTGTTCATGCTCGGCTGCGGCTATCTGTACGTGGCCTGCATGACCGTTGCCCATGCGCTGACTTTTCCGGGGTTGTTCACCTCCACCGGTTTGCTGGGTGCCGGCCCGCAGAGCACAGCCTGGCTGTACATGTTCTGGCACGGCATCTTCCCGCTGTTCGTCGTCGCCTATGCGCGTTTCAAGGGGCGGGACTGCGTGTCTTCCGTGCTGCCGCGCCGTCCGCGTCTGCCGCTGCTGGCCGCCGGGGTCGGCATGGTGGCGCTGAGCGCCGGCTTCACCGCGCTGGCCACCGTCGGGCAGGACCTGCTGCCGGCAATCATGGACGGCAACCGCTACAGCTCGTCGATGTCGCTCGTGGTCGCCTCGACGTGGGCCACCAGTCTGCTGGCGCTGGTTGTGCTGTGGTTCAGCCGGCCCCATACGGTGCTCGACCTGTGGCTGATGATCATGATCGGTGCGTCCTTGATCGATATCGCGCTGTCGGCGATGCTCAACGGCGAGCGCTTCGATCTTGGGTTCTATGCCGGCCGTGTATACGGCCTGCTGGCGGCGGGCTTCGTGCTGCTGGTGCTGTTGGTGGAAAGCGGCATCCTGTACCGCAAGCTGGTGCAGCTGACGGAGACCCTCAGGCGTCTGACCGCCCAGGACGCGCTGACCGGCATCGGCAACCGGCGGGCTTTCGACGGCTCCCTCGACCTGGAACTGCGCCGGGCGATGCGCAGCGGCCAGCCGCTGTCGGTGCTGATGATCGACGTGGATCACTTCAAGGACTTCAACGACCATTTCGGCCACGTGGAAGGCGACTGCTGTCTGCAGATGGTCGCCAAGACCCTCAACGTCGCGGCGGTCCGCGCCGCCGACATGGTGGCCCGCTACGGCGGCGAGGAGTTCGTGGCGCTGCTGCCCGGCACTGATGAAACCGCCGCCGCCCAGGTGGCCGAGCGCCTGCGCAGTGCGGTGGCCGCGCTGCGCATCGTGCACCGCGGCACGCTGGAAACCAGTCAGGTCACCATCAGCATCGGTGTGGCCTGCCTGCGTCCGGCCTGGCCGGTGGAGAATCCGAATCACTCGATGAGCTCGGTCGGTATCGATCTGGTGGAGCGGGCTGACCGGGCGCTCTATGCCGCCAAGGAGGCCGGCCGCAACCGGGTGGTCGTGGCTGCGGAGCCGCTGGTCGGTTGATGGGCTCTCACCGGGCGGCCGCCGAGTCGCCGGGCAGGTGGGCGTGGCCGCTGGAAGAGCTGGAAGGGTTCCTGGTAGTAGATGCCGCGCGGCACGCCGAGGGTCCAGCTCTTGGTGCGCGGATCGGCCGTCTCGCGGGCCTCGAAGTTCTTTTTCTTCTGGGCGAGGGCCTGGGGCAGGTAGGGGATGAACTTGCCCTCGATGATGCCGGCGCAGGGGGCTGCATCCTTGCGTGCGGCGTGGGGTTCGAGGTCATTAAGGTCATCCGCCGAATCAAGGGCGCATCACTGCCGGCGCCGTGCAGGACAGGGGTGCCGGCAGAGACGCTGCGCACCCGGCGGAAAGCGGGCGCAGCGTGTGGGTTACAGCACGAAGGCGGTCAGGCGACGGTCGAGCATCGCGTTCTCCTGTACCGCGCGGGCGCGGGCCTTGTTGATCTCGGACTGGCGTTCGCCGAAGGCGTCGCGCGCATCCACGCTGCTTTGTGCGGCTTCGATGGAACGGATGCAGCGCCAGCGTTCGCCGGTGCGGGTCATGATCTTCTGCATCGATTCGGGGCGGTGGTAGGTCATGCAGTGGTAGCAATAGACTTTGGTCGTCATGGTCACCTCGTCACAGCTTTGCACATGAAATTGCACACCCGGCCGGGGCGGGCGCGCCTCCAGACTCCAGTGCCAGCATGCGCACCGCAGATTGCACGACGATGACAACCGGGCAGCGGCGTATGCGACGCCTGCACAGTGCGACGATGCCCGCCATGAACTTCCGCCGCCTGCCACCCTCTACAATGCGGCAGCGCCGCAAACGCCCTCCCGGGCAGTGGCGGCGCGTTGTCCGACAACCGAGAACGCAAGGACCCGCACGCTCATGGATATCGCCCGCATCACCCAGACCCGCCACACCACCAAGGCCTTCGACGCCGACCGTCGGATCCCCGAGAACCTCGTCGAGCAGCTGCGCGTGCTGCTCCGCAACGCCCCGTCGTCGGTCAATTCCCAGCCCTGGCATTTCGTCATCGCCGCCACGCCGGAGGCCAAGGCCCGCGTCGCCCAAGCCACCCAGGGCGGCTTCGCGTACAACGAGCCGAAGGTCCGCAAGGCCTCCCATGTGGTGGTGCTGTGCGCCCGCAACACGCTGGACGACGCCCACCTGTCGGCGGTGCTCGACGCCGAGCAGGCCGATGGCCGTTTCGCGACCGACGAGGCAAAGGCCAACCAGGACAAGAGCCGGCGTTTCTACGTGAACCTGCATCAGACCGAGCTGCAGGACGAGCGCAGCTGGATCGAGCGCCAGGTTTACATCGCCCTCGGCACCCTGCTGCTCGGCGCCGCGGCGCTGGACATCGACGCCTGTCCGATGGAAGGCTTCGACGTGAAGGCGCTGGACGAGGCCCTCGGCCTCACCGAGCGCGGCCTCACCGGCGTGGTGCTGGTGGCCCTCGGCTACAGCGGAGCGGACGACTTCAACGCCAAGCTCCCCAAGTCGCGCCTGCCCGACGCGGCACTGTTCACCGAGCTGTGATCGACACGGGGGCTGCGGCCCCTTTTTTTCGTTGACGTTCAGCTGCCCGGTTGCAGCGTGACCGTCACCGTCTGGCGGTTGCTGCCGCGCAGGATCTCGATCGACACGCTGTCGCCGACCTTGAAGTCGTCGAGGCGCGCCGCCAGGCGGGCCACCGAATCCACTGGCTTGCCTTCCACCGCGACGATGATGTCGCCCGGTACCAGGCTGCCGTCCGGGTTCTGCGTGATGCCCCGCAGGCCCGCCTGGTGGGCCGCAGAGCCGCGCGGCACGCGCAGGATCACCACCCCTTCGATGCCCAGCCCGCGGGAGAGGCGCTGGTTGAGGTCCTCGTCGAGCTCCACGCCAAGCGCCGGACGCAGGTACTTGCCGCTGCGGATCAGCTGCGGCACCACCCGCATCACCGTATCCACCGGGATCGAGAAGCCGATGCCCGCCGAGGTGCCGGACGGGCTGTAGATCGCCGTGTTGATGCCGATCAGGCGGCCGGCCGAGTCGAGCAGCGGGCCGCCGGAGTTGCCGGGGTTGATCGCCGCGTCGGTCTGGATCAGATGTTCGATCGACGGTCCCTCGTCGTCGCCCTGCAGGCTGCGGTCCAGCGCCGACACGATGCCGGTGGTCAGCGTCCAGTCCAGGCCGAAGGGATTGCCGATGGCGAAGACCTTCTGCCCGACCTTCAGGTCCGCGCTGGTGCCCACCGGCACCGGCGGTGGGCGCTTGAAGCCGACGCCGATGCGCAGCACCGCGATGTCGTGGGCCGGGCTGGCACCCACCAGCGCCGCCTGGTAGTCGCGTCCGTCGGCAAGGCGCACGGTGGCCTGTGAGGCGCCGCGGATGACGTGGAAATTGGTGACCACGTGGCCCGCGTCGTCCCAGATGAAGCCCGAACCGGTGCCGCGCGGCACCGACATCACGTTGCGGGTCCAGTTGTCGCGCACCAGCTGCGAAGTGGTGATGTACACCACCGAATTGCGGGAGCGCTCGAACAGCTCGATGGTCGATTTCTCGTCGGCGGCCAGGTCGCCGCGCGGCGTCACGACGCGCTCGCTGGCCTGTTGGGGGCTGAAGGCCGACTCCAGCGCCGGCAGGAAATGCCACAGCAGCATCAGCGCGCCCACGCAGGGGGTGATGATGAGCCAGCGCTGCACGAAGCGCTGCTGCTGGCGGAGGGGATCGTCGTCGTATCGCATGCTGGCTGCCCGTCGCTGTGACCTGTCACGGAACGTGAGGGCCGGCTCGGCTCGCACGCGCTAGCGCGAAAGATGGGGGATGCGGACGCCAACTTCAAGGCCTTGAAATCGGCATGGCGCGCACTCAGCTATGGGGTCATGGGCGCACCGGCGCCGCTTACCCACCCTTTTTCAGGAGGCTCGCATGTACTACCGATCCATGTTCCCCCGCGATCTGCTCGCCGAACTCGAGCGGCTGCAGCGGGAGGTGCCGCAGACCGTCGAACCGGGGCCGAGCATTCGCGGCCAGAAGCGCGGTTACCCCGCCCTCAACGTGGGCGGCACCCCGAATGCCGTGGAGATCTACGCCTTCGCGCCGGGCCTCGATCCGGCCACGCTGGACGTGCAGCTTGAGAAGGGCATCCTGACCATTGCCGGCGAGCGCAAGGCCCCGGACGTGTCCGAGCAGGCCACCGTGCATATCGGCGAGCGCTTCGCCGGGCGTTTCCGCCGCGTGGTGTCCCTGCCCGACGACATCGACCCCAATTCCATCGTCGCCAAGTACCGCAACGGCGTGCTGCACGTCAGCGTGCAGCGCCGCGAAGAAACCCAGCCGCGCCGCATCAGCATCCAGTAAGCCCCCGGAGGACCGACCATGAGCGACACCAACCAAGCCCCCAAGAGCGCCGACGCGACCCGCGAGGACGCCGCGCTGCTGCCCCCCGTCGATGTGCTGGAGGACGCCGCCGGCATCACGCTGTATGCCGACTTGCCCGGCGTGCCGAAGGACCGCCTCAGCCTGCACGTGGAAGCCGACGTGCTGACCATCGACGGCGAAGTGGTGCTCGAAGCACCGGAGGGCATGGAATTGACCCACACCGAGGTGGGCCTGCCGCGCTACCGCCGCCAATTTACGCTGTCGAAGGAACTCGACGCCGGCAAGGTGAAGGCCAGCTTCGAGCACGGCGTGCTGACCCTGCGCATCCCCAAGGCCGAGCACGCCCAGCCGCGGCGTATCGAGGTACAGGTGCTGTAAGACGATCGGCGGGGCGCGCGTCGCTTGCGTCCCGCCGATTGGGTGTTACGGGCGGCTCAGGCCGCCGCTTCTTCCAGATCGTGTTCGAGCGGGTCGAGGCGCTGGCCGCGCAGCAGCCACACCGGCGACTTCCAGTAGATGTCCACGTTGTGGAAGGGATCGGTGAGGATCTTGCACATCCAGGCCAGGCCCCACGCCGGGCTGCGCAGGAAGAACAGATGCACGGTGCGGAACAGCAGCCCGCCGATGCCCAGCCCCAGCCACACCAGGCCGAGCTTGTGCAGGAAGGCAGCCTGCGCGTCGAACAGCCCGAACAGCGTCGGCTGTACGTAGAGCAGGGCCGGGATGCTCAGCCAGATGCCGATCAGGACGCCCTTGCGGCGCATGTTGTAGCCGACCTTGATCGATTCCTTGTAGTCATAGCTGGTGTTGTTCACCCGGTCGAACTCCCGCGGCTCGAAGAAGATGTGCCCCGACTGGCGCGACACCATGCCCACCAGCCAGCCCACCAGGCCCGCCATGGCCGGGTCTACGAAGAGCAGGCCGTAGGCGCACAGGAAGCTGAAGGCGCTGATCAGGTGCAGGGTCTGGTTGATCCGGCACTGGTGGTAGTAGCGGTGGTCGTCCCACCGCAGTGTGCGCAGTTTTTCAAGGAAATCATGCATCTGGCCGCCCTCTCGTGGTTTGGATGGGGGCACTGTGCGCACGCAGGATGACAGTACGGTAACGGGATGGTGTCGGAACGATGGCAATCCGGCTTTGTTTGCGCCAGGTCAACCGCTTGGCCGTTCCGGCATCGGGATGAGCGGCAGCGCAGCTCAATACACGCCGTAATTGAAGGCCAGTTCGATGCGCTGGCTGCGGTTCAGCCCTTCCAGCCCGACGAGGCGCTTGCCGTCGCTGCGCAGGCCGTAGCGCTGCTCGATCTCGGACAGGTAGCGCGAAGCGCGGCGGAAGCGGCCTTCATAGGTGGCGACCGGCAACAGGTAGAGGTGGGACGTCCAGTACAGCTCGCCGGGCGTCACCGGCAGGCCGCTGAGCTTGCGTGCGTAGTCGCTGACGCGAGTGTCCGTGTAAATGACCAGCGCGTTGTAGCCCATGTCCTGGGCGAAGTCGTAACGCCGCCGGCGGTCCGGGACGAAGACGCTCCAGCCGTCCCGCGAGAAGGCGTGGGGCGCCACGTCCACCAGCTGCCCGTCCGGCGCCAGCCACACGGAATGGAAGGTGAAGCCGTGGGCGCCCTGCTGCGGCCCGGCGTGTTTCGGCAGGCTGTGCAGCCAGCCGAAACACTGGCGTCCGCCCTCCGCCGCCACCGTGTCGCGCACCACCGCGTGGCAATACACGTCGCTGCCGGCTTCGCCGGCGCCCCGGTGGCGGATGCGCAAGGGCGCGCCGCCGGCGAAGTCGCGCAGGCGCTGGGCGACGACGGGCGGTAGCAGGGCGGCGGACGGGGCCATGGTGGTGGAGCGATTGAACGGGGGGCGGAAGTTAGCATGCACTATCGCCCAGCTTCCACTGCGCCGGCCAGATATCTTCGTGCACGCGTGCACGGTCTTCTCGCACCGGTGCACGATCAACTTTGCCGCCGTGAACAAGACCGTGCACGGGTGAAAGGTCTTCGTGCACGGCGCGTAGTTCATCTTTCGTGCGGCAATGTTCATCGTGCACCGGGTGAAGTTCATCTTGCACGCGTGCACGAAGAACTTCGGGTCGGCTGAGTTGATCGTGCACGCGCCAATGTTGAACGTGCACGGCTGCGAGATGGACATTGCCGGTCAAATGTTCGATATCGGCGGGTTAACAATGGATACGCGCGGTGCGGTGGCGTGCAAGGGGATGACCGGGGCGTTATGATCGGTCGACATCTTGATCCCGAGATTCCGAGGCCCAGTCGATCCCCATGCGGACTTTCCAGTCGTTGTCCAAGCAGCCGAAGCATGAAAGTCCAAGAGCCGCATCCAGGCTGTCCAGCTGCAAGTCCCTTGGCGGCTTCCTGTTGTTCGCTGTCGCGGTGCTGGTGTTGCTCGGTTTCTTTCTGGCGGAGGGCTACCAGGGCCAGATCCGGCTGGCGACTGCCAATGCGCGCAATCTCGTCGAGATACTTGAGGCGCGGCTGGATGTGTCCCTGCGGCGTACCGAGACGACCCTCGCGGCGCTGGCGGAGGAAGTCCCCGTCGAGGCCCTCGATCTGGCTGCCCGGGAGCGCCATGCGCCGGACCTGCACCGCAAGCTCGTCGCGTGGGCCCAGCGCTTTCCGGAGATCAGCGGGCTGCGCCTGATCGACCGGGACGGCAACGTGCTGTACCTCTCTGAGGGTATTGCTACGGGTACGCCACCCAGTGCGCGGGGACGCAGCTATTTCGAGATCCTCAAGCAGCAGCCGGATCATCCACTGTTTTTTTCCGAGGTCAGCGTCGGACGCATCAGCCATCGGCCGCAGCTCTTCGCCGCGCTGCCGATCCGCGATGCCCAGGGGCGCTTCGTCGGGGCGGCAATGGCGCCGCTCGAACTGGATTACCTGTCCACGCTGGTGAACGCCATCGACCTCGGCGAGCACGGCGCCGTCACCTGGCGGCGCAGCGACGATGCGCGGCTGGTGATGCGCATCCCGCCGCGCCCGGAAGCGGTCAATCAGGCGATCATCAACAACCCGATGCACATGCGCATCGAGCAGGGCGACCGGGAGGGGATCATCCGTTTCCAGGCGGCGCTCGACGGGCAGGAGCGCATCTACGCGTACAAGCGCGTTGGTGTCTATCCTTTCTATGTGGCGGTGGGGCTGGCGACGAGCGACTTCCTCGCCGAGTGGCGGCGCACGGCATTGATTTCGACAGTGTCCACGCTGGCCTGTCTGGCCCTGCTTGGGATGCTCTTGTGGCGGCAGATCCGCTATCGGCAGGACCTGGAGTACACGGTGGCCCGGCGCACCGGTGAACTGCTGCAGGCCACGCGGGCGGCGGAGGGGGCCAACCTGGCCAAGAGCGCCTTCCTGGCCAATATGTCCCACGAGATCCGCACGCCGCTCAATGCCATCATCGGCATGGCCCACCTGCTGCGGCGCGGCGGCCTGAACGTGCGCCAGACCCAGCAGCTCGGCAAGCTGGAGGCGGCGGGCGTGCACCTGCTGCACATCATCAATGCGGTGCTGGAGCTGACTAAGATCGAGGCCGGCAAACTCAGCATGGACGAGGTGCCATTGCAGGTGGAGCGCATCGTCGCCGCGGTGGTGGACATGATTCGAGGGCAGGCAGAGGAGCGCCAGCTGCGGCTCGATGTGCAGCTCCAGTTGCCGGCCTGTGTATTGCTCGGCGACGCGACCCGCCTGCAGCAGGCCCTGCTCAACTACGCCAACAATGCGGTGAAGTTCACCGAAGCCGGCGGCATCGCGCTGCGCGTCGATACGCTGGAGGAGGGGGCGGACAGCGTCGTGCTGCGCTTCGTCGTCGAGGACAGCGGTATCGGTATTGCTGCGGAGGCCATGCCGCGCCTGTTCAACGTCTTCGAACAGGCCGACAACAGCATGACGCGCAAGTACGGAGGAACCGGCCTCGGGCTGGCCATCACGAAGAAGATCGCCCAGCTGATGGGTGGCGATGCAGGTGCCACCAGCGTGCCTGGGCAGGGCAGCACCTTCTGGTTCACCGCCCGCCTGCGCAAGGGTGCGCAGGACCTGTCGGCAGGGTTGGCCGGTGCGCCCGAGGCGGCGGAGCAGAGCCTGGTGCGCCGCCACGCGGGTTGCCGGGTACTGCTGGTGGAGGACGAGCCGGTCAACCGGGAGATCGTGCTGAGCCTGCTCGGTGATGTGGGGCTGCTGGTGGATGCCGCCGAGGACGGCGTGCAGGGCCTGAACATGGCGACCACCAACGATTACGCGCTGATCTTGATGGACATGCAGATGCCCGGCATGGACGGCCTCGAAGCCACGCGCCGCATCCGCGCGCTGCCCGGCCGGCAGGCCGTGCCGATCCTGGCCCTCACCGCCAACGCCTTCGCCGAGGACAAGGCGCGCTGCCTCGAAGCCGGCATGAACGACTTCATCGCCAAGCCGGTGGCGCCGGACGTGCTGTTCGCGCTGCTGGACCGCTGGCTGGAGCAGGCCGCCGGGGATGCCGGGGGCCGCTCTGGGGCCCCTCACGAAACTATGCCGTGATCAGCGCTTCCACCCCCTGCAATCCGCCGGTGACGTGCTGGAGCCGATTCACGGTCTGTGCAAAGCGTGCCGCGGTAGTTTCGTGATCCTTGTCGGTCGCCGCAGCCTCCAGGGCGGCAGCCGCTTCGCCGAGATCGTAAGCCCCCAGGGTGCGGGCGATGCCTTTCAGGGTGTGGGCGAGCCGGATCTGGCTGCCCCAGTCGTTGGCGGCCATGGCCTGCGCAAAGCTGGGCTCGAAGGTCTTGCCATGGGTGTCGCGGAACTTGGCCAGCAGGCGGTACAGCGACTTTGCTTTCTTGACGTAGGTGAGGCCGACCGCCACATCGATCCCTGGCAGTTCGGGATAGACGGCGACCGGCTGTTCTTCCTCGACGATCACTGCGGCGGCGATGCGTTCGGCCGGCACCTGGGTGGCTATCTCGTCGAACAGCGTATCCATGTCGATCGGTTTCGCCACGTGGGCGTTCATGCCGGCTTGCCGGCAGGCTTCCTTCTCGTCGGCCATGGTGTTGGCGGTCAGGGCGATGATCGGCAGATCCCGGCAGTCGGCTTGCTGCCGCAGCAGGCGCGTCGCGGCGAAGCCATCCATCACCGGCATCTGCACGTCCATCAGGATCAGGTCGGGCCGTGCGGCGGCGACGGCAGCCAGCGCTTGCTGGCCGTTGGCCGCGAAGCGCACCGTCAGGCCCACATTGCCGAGGAGTTCGCCGATGATCTCCCGATTGATCTCCACGTCCTCGACGATCAGGACGTCCAGCCCGTGGAAACGCGACCATTGCCGGGTGGTGGTGCCACGCCGCTCGATCACCGGGGTGCCCTGGTCCGGAAAGCCGAGGCTGTTGGCGATCTCGACGTACAGGTGGCGGGCACTGACGGGCTTGGCCAGCAGACCGTCGATCTCGTCGGCGATGGCGTCGAGTTCCTTGTGATGGCTGAAGGCGGTGGCCAGCAGCATCGGCGGACATTTCATCCGGTGGTCGCGATAGACCGATTTGAGGCGCCGGATCGTCTCGACGCCGTCCAGCCCAGACATGCGCCAGTCCACAAGACACAGCAGGTAGTCGGGCGGCGGTGCTGATTCCATGCGGGCCAGGACCTCGTCGCCACTGCCCGCGAGTTCCACCTGCAAGCCCAGTTGCTGGCACAGATGGGCGTGGATGTGCCGGGCTACGGGGTTGTCGTCGATCACCAGCACGGGGCGAGCGGCATGGGCCGCCAGCTGTTGCCCGAATTCACCGATGCCGCGCCGGCGATCGGGCCCGATCGCCTTGAAGCGGGCGGTGAAGTGGAAGGTACTGCCGGCGCCCAGGGTGCTGTCCACCCAGATGCGGCCACCCATGATTTCGACGAGCTGGCGGCAGATGGCCAGGCCGAGGCCGGTTCCGCCATAACGGCGGGTGGTCGAGGTGTCTGCCTGGGTGAAGGGCGTGAACAGGCGTGCCACCTGCTCCTCGCTGATGCCGATGCCCTCGTCGCTGACGGAGAAGTGGAGTTCGACCGCGTCCTGTTCCGTCGGGCCGGTTTCCACCGCCACGACCACGTTGCCGCCGGTCGAGAACTTGAGGGCGTTCGAGACAAGATTGGTCAGGATCTGGCCGAGCCGCAGCGCGTCGCCCTCGAGCAAGCGGGAGTCGTCGTCGATGTCGTAGTGCAGTTCGACGCCCTGTTCCTCGGCGCGCAGGGCGACGATGCCGGAGAGCTGTTCGAAGACGGTCTCCAGCACGAACGGGGTGTGTTCGAGGTCCAGCTTGCCCGCTTCGATCTTCGAGAAGTCCAGGATGTCGTTGATGATGGTGAGCAGGTTCTCCGAGGCTGCCCTGATCTTGCCGACGTAGTTGGCCTGTCGGGGGCTCAGGTGGGTTGCCAGCGCCAGGTCGGCCATGCCGATGATGGCGTTCATCGGGGGCCGGATCTCGTGGTTCATGTTGGCCAGGAAGGCGCTCTTGGCGATGTTCGATTTGAGGGCGTCCTGGCGCGCAGCCTCGAGTTCCGCCATCAGGCGATGGGTGCGGGTGACGTCGCGGGCGATGCCGAGCACGCCGACCAGGTGGCCGGCGTCGTCGTACATCGGCGTCTTGATCGTCTCCAGCATTTCCTCGTGGCCATCGTCCCGGTAGATCACCGTCTCTTTATTGACGCAGGCCTGTCCTGTCTCGATGGCATGCAGGTCGTGGCGTCGGAACGCGTCGGCCTGTTCGGCGGGGAGGAAGTCGCGATCCGTCTTGCCGACGATTTCGCTTTCGGAGGCGCCGAGAAGACGTTCGAACTTGTTGTTGCAGGTGATGAAGACGCCTTCAGGATCCTTCAGCCAGACCAGATCGGGCAGGGTGTTGATCAGTGTGCGCAGCTGCCGGCGTTCCTGTTCGAGCAGGGCGATCGATTCGCGCAGCCTGTCCTTCATGTGCAGGATGGAGGCCGCGAGGCTTTGCTCGTCGCCATAGGCGATATCCACTTCCGTGTCCAGGTCACCCATGGCGATCCGGCGGGCCACCTTTTGCATCGCGATGGGTTCGCCGCCAAGGCGACGCAGGATGGCGCGGGCGCTGAGCAACATCAGGCCGCCCGCCAGCAGTACGCCGCCGAGGGTCAGTACGCCAACCAGCAGGCGGACGCGGCTTGCCGTCAGATAAAGGTTGTTGGAGGTCCGGTCGGCGAAGGCCGAGGCGATCTTCACCGTTGCATCGACGGCGGCCCGGTGGGCTTCGTAGCGTTCCACCAGTGTCCGCTGGAGTTCGGCGGCTTTTGCCGTATCGTCGCGCTGGAGGGCGGCGACGTAGTCGTCGAACAGGAAGCGCCAGTAGGCGTCGGCGGTGCGCTTCTCGGTTGCCAGCAATGCGTCACGCAGCTCCGGGGTGAGGGCCTGCCCCGCCCAGTAGGCGTTGCGTTCGTCGTACTTGTGCTTGAGCGTCGTCAGCTTGTCCAGCAGCGGAGGGCGCTCTCCCGCCTGGGCCTGCCCGAGCTGCAGGGCCGTCAGGTGGGCCTCGATGACGTACAGCGGCGGCGGCAGCACATCGGCGATGACGTCCTTGCCCTGGGCCATGCCGTGGGCTGCATCGATGATCGATTGCGTCGCGCTCCAGACGAGGACGGCCAGGCCCACGAAAAGGGCGCACACCACCGTGGCGACGAGAAGCAATTGTTTTCTTAACGTGAGCGATCGGAACACCGTTCCTCCCTTGATTCCGCCGGGAGCGGGGCCATCTGGCCGCCGCGGCCGCGTATTGTTTCCGATTCCGGTGGCGGTGAGGGAGATGTGGGTGCGATGGAGGGACTTTGTCACCATCTGACACATGCCGCGCTCCGTTCGAGCGGCCGGCGCCGGGTGGCCGGGGCGGGGCGTGCCAGGTGCCCTGCGCCGACCGTACGGCAGCGCTGATCCCGTGTCCGCCGACACGGTATGCTGCGCGCCTTGTGTCCTTGCACGGAGTACCCCGCCATGTTCATCGAGTCTCCCGATCAGGTTCCGCTGCGCGAGCAGGTCACCGCGGCCGGTGACGTCTTCCTGGTGCCCGAGCTGATCCTGCGGGTGGATGACGCGTCCTTGAACGGCTGGCAGTTGCGCTACGGGGACTGGACGGACTATCCGGACCGGTCCGGCGGACGGAGTGGCGCAGAGCAGGCGCTGCAGGCGGCCATCTTCGACATGCGCTTCCGCATCGAGACGCTTGGCAAGTGAACCGTCGGCGTCATCGGACGCCATCGACTACAGTTCAGGAACCCCTTCCACCCAGGAGTGAGCATGAGCACCCATACCGTCCGCCTGCACCGTGTGCTGCGCGCGCCGCCGGAGCGCATCTACCGGGCTTTTCTCGATCCCGCGGCGATGGCCAAGTGGCTGCCGCCCCATGGCTTCACCGGCACCGTCCACCAGTTGGATGCGCAGGTCGGCGGCGCCTACCGCATGTCCTTCACGAACCTCGGCAACGGGCACAGCCACAGCTTCGGCGGAACTTACCTGGAACTGGAGCCGGCGGCGCGGCTCCGCTACACGGCGCTCTTCGACGATCCGAACCTGCCCGGCCAGATGCAGACCACGGTCGTGCTCAGCGCGGTGTTCTGCGGCACCGAGCTGAACATCGTGCAGGAGGGCATTCCCGAGATCATCCCGCCGCAGGCCTGCTACCTGGGCTGGCAGGAGTCGCTGCAGTTGCTCGCGCAGCTGGTCGAAGCCGATATCCCCGGCTGATTCCGCGCTGGGCCGCCGCTGCTTTTTTTCTTCGAATTACGATCCGGCCGCTGGCATCTTCGACTGTCAGCTGTGCGTGCCGGTCAGGCCGCGGTGACGGCAGGCCAGTAAAAAGGGGCGCATTGCGCGCCCCTCGTGTTTGACCGGTGGAGGGCAAAAGCCGGGGGCTCAGTCTCCCTTCGGACCGTTGTGGCAGGTGTAGCAGCCGACCTTGGTGCCGGCAGCCAGCGCGTAGGACTTGCTGTCGTGGGTGAATGTCTTGGCGATCTTTACCTGGGACAGCGGGCTGCCGCGGTAGTCGTTGCCGTGGCAGGCGGTACAGGATGATGCGCCGCCGGATTCGACCATGTCGCCGTGGGCATCGACCCAGCTCTGACCGATGGTGTGCATGCCGTGGGGGCCGCCGTTCTTGGTCAGTGGCACCTTGGCGTGGCACACCGTGCATTCGGTGATCGTGCCGGCGTAGCCCTGGATGGCCTTCGACTGCAGCAGGTCGTTGTCGTGGCTGCTCGCCCAGGTCTGGTTCTTCGACGCGTACTCGGCGTGGGTGGAACCGTGGCAGGCTTCGCACTGGGTCTTGCCGTGGCCGACGCTGAAGCGGAACAGGGAGAAGCCGGTCTTCGGCGTGTTGGCGTTGGTGGCAAAGCGGGCGTCGGTGACCACGCGCAGCGCGCCGGTCGTCACGTCGGTGACGGCGGCCGTTTCACGCTTGCCGTCGTGGTGGCAGGCCTGGCAGTTGGGCTGCTGCAGCCAGCCGACCCGGCTGGCCTTGCCGACCGCGCCCAGGTTGCCATGGCAGCTCTGGCAGTCGAGGCCCGGGGTGTCGCTCATGGCGCCGCGCAGGCACTTGGTGACGGAGCCCGGGTGGCATTGGTAACAGGAGTCCCGGTTGCCGATGCTGTCCAGCGTGACCTGCTTGAGCGGGTCCTTCACTTGGCCGTGCATGCGGTGCATCGCCGAGGTAAGGGCGGAGATCTTCACGCTCTGGCCGTTGGCCGTGACGGTGAAGCCCGGTGAGGCGAGGGCATTGGAGCCGTGGCAGGAGGCGCATAGGGTCGGCGTCCCTTGGTCGGCACGCTGGGCGAGGCCGCCGCTGGCCACTGGCTGCAGCTTGAGCAGGGCAGCCTGGTAGACCGGGTCGTTGGCGTGCTTGTCGTCGTGCAGGCGCAGCACGTTCTTCTTCCAGTCCTTTTCCGGATCGGCGCTGTAGTTGGCCCAACCGCGCAGGGGCGGCTTGGCCGCATCCTTGTTGGAATTGCTGGCGTGACAGCTGATGCAGGTCATCTCGTCGGACACCGGCAGCACGGTCTGGGTGCTGGCCAGCACGGTGCCGGTGCTGCTCTTGGCAACGACCTTCACCATCGGGTAGTAATTCTTGTTGTACCCGTTGCTGGTCAGGGTGTCGTCGTAGGGCAGGATGGGCAGGCCTTCGGCCTCGTACCAGCTCTGCACCTGGTTGTAGCTCATTGCGGCTGGCTGGGTGCTCGGCGTTGGGTTGCTGACCGCCGGGTTGCTCAAATTGAGGCCGCGGTTGGGTGCCGGCGCGCCGCCGTAGAGGGCTTTGACGTATTGCCAGAAGTTGGTCTTGCCGGCTGATGAGGTGTTGATGGAGCCCGATGGATCGCGCAGCGACTCGTAGCTCAAGGTCACGCCGGAGGTGACCTGCTTGCCGGACTGACGGTCGATCAGCTGGGCGTGCAGGTTGTTGTAGGGCGGCAGGATGGACATGATCGAGTAGTCCTTGCCGTCCACACAGTGCATGCCCAGGTCGTTCCAGGCCAGCAGCGCGTAGCGGGACGCAAAGCTGCCGGTTGTGGCAGCCGCGGTGACAGTGGTCGTCGTGCTGCTGGCGCTCAGCGTGGTCGCGCCCGCCGACGAGACCGACGTGGTCCCGAGGAAGGGGTTGGCGGAGCCGGACCAGGTGTTGCTGGAGGCGCTGTCGCTGCGCTTGCTGCTCGCTGTCGTGGTGCCGCTCGTCCGGGTGCTGCGTTCCGAAGTTTGAGTCTGTTGCACGCCGGTGCTGGTCAACAGCGTTTGCAGCCATGTGATGTCTGCGTAGGCCAGGCCGCCCAGTGTGCTGGCTGCAAGAAAGGTCAGCGTGATGCCGAGGTGCCGCTTGCGCCTCGCCGGTGGATTTGTCGTGTGCATGGATGCTCCCGCCTTTGGCTGGTTGGATCGCAATGGATTCGAACGGGCTTGTGGCGGCGCACGACGGAGTGACACGGTCGTGACTTCAGCGTTCAAGCCTTCTTGTCAGCTGAAGTCAGGTGGTAAATCCACGTGAGCAGTGAAAATCAATACCATGACGTCAGTGTGGTAATGATTTTAGGTGCACGCTCAATTTGGTTCAATCGTAATTACAAATATTCTTATATTCTGAATATCTGGTAACAATTGAAGCTGGCAAGTGGAACCGCCAGGGCTCACTCACCACGCTTCCAGCGGTGCGATCAGGAACGCTTGCGGGCCGGTTTGCGCTGCAGGCTGGCATCCGCCTGCAGCGCCATGTCGAGCATCGCGTCGCGGGATTTGACGGCGGCGTCGAGCAGGGTCCGGAACATCTCGCCGACGAAGGCGGGGCCGGCGGCCAGCGCCAGTGGCGGTGTGGCTTGCGTCTTGGCCGGCGTATCGGCGTTGAGGTACAGCAGCTCGGCCATCTCGTGCTGGTTGGCGGCAACCACTTCATTGAAATCGCCGGCGTAGCCGATGACCTGATCGATGACATGCTTGGTCAGCGCCAGCTGGGCCTCGTTCCAGCTCTGCAGGTCGCGGGCCCGGGCGAGGGTCTGGACGGTTTCCAGATTGCCTTCCATCAGCGACTGCGCAGCCTTGAGGTTGAGGGAGACCAGGCGCTGCGCGCAGACGAGCGAACCCTGGCAGAAGGACAACAGATCGTTGTGCCGGCCCGCGCCAGCGTGCGCGTGAACGTTCGGTAGCGGAAACATGGGCACCTCCGCGATGTGAGCATGGGAGCCCCCACGCTACGCGCTTTCCGATGGGCGGTGCTTGCTCGATATCAATGAGCGTGCGCGCCACGCCTCAGCTCAGGCTCCTTCGCCGCCGGCCGTCTTGCCGGCGGCCTTGACGATCAGTTCTTCGAGGATGTGTTCCATCACGCTGCGCAGCGGTGCCAGCAGGATCTGCGGATCGAGGTCCGGGTTGCGGATCATGCGCACCGTGAGCCCCTCGAAGACCGCGTACAGCACTTCCAGCGGCCCTTCCATCTGGGCGTCGGTGCAGCTCACGCCGCGGAACTGCAGGCCTTCGCGGATGAGTTCGACGAGGCGCTCGCGGGCTGTGCGGTCGGCGGTGTGCACGATGGTGGCGACACCCGGATTGCGCGCCGCCTCGGCGACGATCTCGAGCATCAACGGCGCGTCGTCGTTGTCGAGGTCCGCGGTGCAGTGCTGAACGTCGTCCACCATGGCCCGCAGGATGTCGCCGTCGGCGCTGGCGGAACGGATGCGCTGGGTGATGGTCAGCAGGTTGAGCAGATCCCGCTCGACGATCGCCGCGATGATCGCTTCCTTGTTCTCGAAGTAGTGGTAGATGTGGCCGACGCTCATGCCGGCGGCCTTCGAGATCTGCGCCATGCTGGCGCCGTGGAAGCCCTGGCGGCGGAAGCAGTTGGTGGCGGCGTTGAGCACCTGGGCTTTGCGGGCTTCGGCGCGGGGTTGCTCCTGCTGGGCGTAAGTCTGTGTGTTCATGGCTGTTTTCTCCTCATCCTGGCGTCATGGGGCAACCCTTGCGTTGAGGGTCTGCCGTCTGCAGGCGTTTGCTTATACGGCGAATTCTAATATAGAATGAGCGTTCGAACTAGAATGAGCGTTCATTCTTTTATGGGCGCCGAATACTTTTTGCTCTCCCCAACGGGCTGATTTGGCGCCCACTCAAGGCAGGAAAGGTGTTGGATATGCAGATCGAAATGAACAAGGCGGTGTGTTCCGCCGGGCTTCTGCTGGCGCTGGGCAGCGTCATCCTGAGCGGTTGCGGCGAGCCGAAGGCTGCCGGTGAACAGCACCCGATGGGGCCGACCGAAGTCGGCGTGGTGGAGGTCCAGCCGCAGAAGGTTGCGCTGACCACCGAGCTGGCCGGTCGCACCGCGGCCTACATGGTTTCCGACGTGCGCCCGCAGGTCGGCGGCATCATCCAGAAGCGGCTGTTCACCGAGGGCGGCGACGTTGCTGCCGGCCAGCCCCTGTACCAGATCGATCCGGCCACCTACCAGGCCGCTTATGAGAGTGCCCGCGCCAGTCTCGCCAAGGCCGAAGCCAACCTGGCGAGCACGCGCAGCAAGGCGTCCCGCTATGAGGAGCTGGTGGCCATCAAGGCGGTCAGCCAGCAGGATTACGACGACACCCAGGCCGCCCTCAAGCAGGGCCAGGCCGATGTGGCGGCGGCCAAGGCGGCGGTCGAGACGGCGCGCATCAACCTGGCCTACACCAAGGTCGCCTCGCCGATCGCCGGGCGCATCGGCCGCTCGACGGTGACGCCGGGCGCGCTGGTGACGGCCAGCCAGCAGAACGCGCTGGCTACCGTGCAGCAGCTCGATCCGATCTATGTGGACGTGACCCAGTCCAGTGCCGAACTGCTGCGCCTCAAGCGCGACCTGGCCAGCGGCCAGCTCAAGAAGGCCGGCGCCGGCCAGGCAGCCGTCAAGCTGGTGCTGGAGGACGGCAGCGCCTATCCGCTGGCCGGCAAGCTGCAGTTCTCCGACGTGACGGTGGACCAGAGCACCGGCACGATCACCCTGCGGGCGGTTTTCCCCAATCCGAAGGGCGACCTGCTGCCCGGCATGTACGTGCGCACGGTGCTCGAAGAGGGCGTCGACGAGCAGGCCATCCTGGTGCCGCAACAGGGCGTCAGCCGCGACACCAAGGGCAACCCGACCGCGATGGTGGTGGGCGCCGACGGCAAGGTGGAGCTGCGCACCCTCAAGACCAGCCGCGTGCTGGGTGACAAGTGGCTGGTCAGCGATGGCCTGAAGGCCGGCGACAAGCTGATCGTCGATGGCTTGCAGAAGATCCATCCGGGCGCCCCGGTCAAGCCGGTGCCGGCAACGGCGCCGAAGGCCGAAGCCCCCGCCAAGACGTCGACGGCGGCTGCCGCAGGCTAAGGGAGTACGCGCATGTCCCGCTTCTTCATAGACCGGCCCATCTTCGCGTGGGTCATTGCGATCGTCATCATGCTCGCCGGCGTGCTGGCGATCCGCACGCTGCCAATCTCCCAATACCCGCCGATCGCCCCGCCCGCGGTGTCGATCAGCGCGACCTACCCCGGCGCGTCCGCCAAGACCTTGGAAGACACCGTCACCCAGGTGATCGAGCAGAAGATGAAGGGCATCGACCACCTGACCTACATGTCGTCGGCCAGCGACTCGTCGGGCTCGGTGACGATCACCCTGACCTTCGACGCCGGCACCGACCCGGATATCGCCCAGGTGCAGGTGCAGAACAAGCTGGCGCTGGCCACCCCGCTGCTGCCGCAGGAAGTGCAGAAGCAGGGCGTGCAGGTCGCCAAGGCCACCACCAACTTCCTGATGGTGGTCGGTTTCGTCTCCGAAGACGGCAGCCTCAGCGACATCGACCTGGGTGACTACGTCGCCTCCAACGTGCAGGACATCGTCTCGCGCATCAACGGCGTCGGCGAGACCCAGCTGTTCGGCAGCAAGTACGCGATGCGCATCTGGCTCGATCCGGCCAAGCTGCACAACTACAAGCTGACCCCGGCCGACATCAGCGCCGCGATCACCGCGCAGAACGCCCAGGTCTCCGCTGGTCAGCTCGGTGGCATGCCGTCGCCGAAGGGCCAGCGCCTCAACGCGACGATCACCGCCCAGAGCCGCCTGCAGACGCCCGAGCAGTTCGGCGCGATTCTGCTGCGCACCACCGCCGACGGCGCCTCCGTGCGCCTGCGCGACGTGGCGCGCATCGAGCTGGGCGGCGAATCCTACGACGTGGTGGCGCGCTACAACGGCAAGCCAGCTACCGGCCTGGCGATCAAGCTGGCCACCGGCGCCAACGCGCTGGATACCGCCGATGCGGTGAAGGCCAAGCTGCACGAGCTGACCAAGTTCTTCCCGCCGGGCGTGAAGGCGGTGACGCCCTACGACACCACGCCCTTCGTGAAGGTCTCCATCGAAGAGGTCGTGAAGACCCTGGTGGAAGCCATCGCGCTGGTCTTCCTGGTGATGTACCTGTTCCTGCAGAACTTCCGCGCCACGCTGATCCCCACCATCGCGGTACCGGTGGTGCTGCTCGGCACCTTCGGCGTGCTCGCCGCGGCCGGCTTCTCGATCAACACGCTGACCATGTTCGGCGTGGTGCTGGCCATCGGTCTGCTGGTGGACGATGCCATCGTGGTCGTCGAGAACGTCGAGCGGGTGATGAGCGAGGAAGGTCTGTCGCCGAAGGAGGCGACCCGCAAGTCGATGAACCAGATCACCGGCGCGCTGATCGGCATCGCGCTGGTGCTGTCGGCGGTGTTCGTGCCGATGGCCTTCTTCGGCGGTTCCACCGGCGTCATCTACCGCCAGTTCTCGATCACCATCGTGTCGTCGATGGTGCTGTCGGTGGTGGTGGCGCTGATCCTCACGCCGGCCCTCTGCGCAACCTTGCTGAAGCCGGTGGCCCAGGGCCACACGGCCGGCGAGGGCGGCCTGCTGGGCGGCTTCTTCGGCTGGTTCAACCGCGCCTTCGAGCGCAGCAACGCCGGCAGCCGCTCCGTCGTCGCCCGCATGCTGGGCAGCAGCAAGCGCTACCTGGTGATATACGCACTGATCGTGGTCGGCATGGGCGCGCTGTTCCTGCGCCTGCCAACCGCCTTCCTGCCGGAAGAAGACCAGGGCTTCCTGATGTCCCAGGTGATCCTGCCGGCCGGCTCCACCGCAGAAAGCACGCTGGCGGTGATGGAGAAGGTCGAGCACCACTTCATGGAAGACCAGAAGGAGGCCGTGGAGTCCATCTTCACCGTCACCGGCTTCAGCTTCGCCGGCAGCGGCCAGAACAACGGGATCGCCTTCATCAACCTGAAGGACTGGAGCGAGCGCAAGCGCCCCGACCTGAAAGTGACGGCGGTGGCCGGCAAGGCGATGGGTTATTTCTCGACCTTCCGCAACGCGATGGCCTTCGCCTTCGCGCCGCCGGCGGTGGTCGAGCTGGGCAACGCCAGCGGTTTCGACTTCCAGCTGCAGGACCGCGCCGGCCTCGGCCACCAGGCCCTGATCGACGCCCGCAACCAGCTGCTCGGCATGGCGTCTCAGAATCCGCTGCTGGTCGGCGTGCGCCCCAACGGCCAGGACGACACCCCCGAGTACAAACTCGACATCGATCATGCCAAGGCCGGCGCACTGGGTCTTTCGCTGGCCGACATCAACAACGCCCTGCAGACCGCTTGGGGCAGTTCCTACGTCAATGACTTCATCGACAAGGGCCGCGTCAAGCGGGTCTACCTGCAGGGCGACGCGTCGGCGCGCATGCAGCCGGAAGACCTGAACAAGTGGTACGTGCGCAACGGCAACGGCGACATGGTGCCCTTCTCGTCCTTCGCGTCGGCCCACTGGACCTACGGCTCGCCGCGCCTGGAGCGCTACAACGGCCTGCCGTCGGCGGAGATCATGGGTTCCGCGGCGCCCGGCCACAGTACCGGCGAGGCGATGGCGGCCATGGAAGACATGGCGTCCAGGCTGCCGGACGGCATCGGCTTCGAATGGACCGGCCTGTCCTACCAGGAGCGTCTGTCCGGCTCCCAGGCGCCGGCCCTGTACGCGATCTCGCTGCTGGTGGTGTTCCTGTGCCTGGCCGCGCTGTATGAAAGCTGGTCCATCCCGTTCGCGGTGATGCTGGTGGTGCCGCTGGGGATCATCGGCGCGCTGCTGGCGGCGATGATGCGCGGGCTGTCCAACGACGTGTATTTCCAGGTCGGCCTGCTGATGACCATCGGCCTGTCGGCGAAGAACGCGATCCTGATCGTCGAATTCGCCAAGGAGCAGATGGAGCACGGCAAGGGCCTCATCGACGCGACGCTGGAGGCGGTGCGCCTGCGCCTGCGCCCGATCGTCATGACCTCGCTGGCCTTCATCCTCGGCGTGCTGCCGCTGGCCCTCTCCAACGGCGCCGGTTCCGGGGCGCAGAACGCCATCGGCACCGGCGTGATCGGCGGCATGCTGTCCGCCACCGTGCTGGCCGTGCTGTTCGTGCCGCTGTTCTTCGTGGCCGTGCGGCGGGTGTTCAAGGGCAAGACTGCCACGGACGCCGCCCCGGCCGAACCCATCCCCGCCCAGGAGGTGCGCTGAGATGCCCCGCATGACTCTTCTCGCCGCGGCGCTGGCTTCCGCCGTGCTGGCCGGCTGCGCCACGCTGGCTCCCGACTACGCCAGGCCGGCCGCGCCGGTGCCGCAGCAATGGCCGGTCGACGCAGGGGCCACCGGCACCGCCGCGGCCGACATCGGCTGGCAGGACTTCTTCACCGATGCCCGCCTGCGCCAGCTCATCGCGCTGGCCCTGGACAACAACCGGGATCTCCGCGTCGCCGCCCTCAACATCGAGAAGGCCCGCGCCCAGTACCAGATCCAGCGCGCCGACCTGTTCCCGACCGTGCAGGCGACGGCCGGTGGCACCGGCCAGCGTACGCCGGCCAGCCTGTCCACCACCGGCCAGGCGATGACCACCCACCAGTACACCGCCGGCCTCGGCTTCGCGTCCTACGAGCTGGACTTCTTCGGCCGCATCCGCAGCCTCAAGGACCAGGCCCTGTACCAGTTCCTCGGCACCGAGGAGGCCCGGCGCAGCGCGCAGATCAGCCTGGTGGCCGAGGTCGCCAGCGCCTACCTGACGCTGGTCGCCGACAACGAGCGCCTGAAGCTGGCCGAGGAAACCCGTGTCAGCCAGCAGAGCTCCTACGACCTCACCAAGCGCCGCTTCGAACTCGGCAGCGCGTCCGAGCTGGACCTGCGCCAGGCCCAGACCAGCGTCGACTCGGCGCGCGTGGACGTGGCCCGCTACACCGGTCAGCTGGCCCAGGACCGCAACGCGCTGGCGCTGCTGCTCGGCGGGCCGCTGCCCGACGAGCTGGCCCAGCCGGGCGAACTGGGCAGCGTCTCGGCGCTGGCCGGCGTGCCCGACGGCGTGCCGGCGGACGTGCTGCAGCGGCGCCCCGACGTGCTGCAGGCGGAACGCGCGCTGCAGGCCGCCAACGCCAACATCGGCGCCGCGCGGGCGGCCTACTTCCCGAGCATCACGCTGACCGCCAAGGGCGGTGTGGCCAGCAGCCAGCTGTCCGACCTGTTCAAGGGCGGTGCCGGCAGCTGGAGCTTCGCGCCGCAGATCAGCCTGCCCATCTTCGACGCCGGGCGGATCAGCGCCAACCTCAAGGTGGCCGAGACGGACCGGGCGATCAGCCTGGCCCAGTACGAGAAGGCCGTGCAGACGGCCTTCCGCGAAGCCGCCGATGCGCTGTCGCTGCGTACGCCGCTGGAAGGCCAGCTGGCCGCCCAGCAATCCCTCGTCGATGCCACCGCGGCCAGCTACCGGCTGTCCAAGGCGCGCTTCGACAAGGGCGTGGACAGCTACCTGGCGGTGCTCGACTCCCAGCGCGCCCAGTACAGCGCCGAGCAGAGCCTGATCACCGTCCGGCTGGCCGGGTTGAGCAACCAGGTAACCCTGTACAAGGTGCTCGGCGGCGGCGCGAAGTAAGTCTCAGGCCGTCACTTCACTTTCCTGGCCCGCCCGCGCCTGCTGGGCGGCCAGGATTTCCGGCAGGTTCAGCTCGATCCAGTCGGCCAGCGCCTCGACCTTGCGGCCGATCTGCTCGCCCAGCGGCGTCAGCGTGTATTCCACGTGGGGCGGCACGACCGGGTAGGAGACCCGCGCGACGAAGCCGTCGCTCTCCAGCTGCTGCAGCGTCTGCGCCAGCATCTTTTCGCTGATCCCGTTCACCTTGCGGCGCAGGTCGCTGAAGCGGTGCATGCCGCTGAGCAGGCCGACCAGCAGCAGCACGCCCCAGCGGCTGGTCACGTGCTTCAGCACCTCGCGGGACGGACACTTCTCGGCGAACACGTCGCCGCGCCGCATCATCTCGGCCAGGGTCGGGCGGGCCTCGGCCCCGTCGTCGTGGTCTGTGTTCATGATGGCACTTACCTTTTAGTGCGTACTTACTAAAAGTTAGTTAGGCGGATATTCTGCCGCTTCCTCTCCCCAAGATAAAGGAAGTCGCATCATGATCGTCGTTACCGGCGCCTCCGGCCAGCTCGGCCGCCTCGTCATCGAAAACCTCCTGCAGACCGTTCCCGCCGGCGAGATCGTCGCCGCCGTGCGCACGCCGGCCAAGGTGGCCGACCTCGCCGCCCGCGGCGTGCAGGTTCGCGAGGCCGATTACAACCGTCCCGAAACCCTCGACAGCGCCTTTGCCGGCGCCGACAAGCTGCTGTTGATCTCCTCCAGCGAAGTGGGCAGCCGCCTGCCCCAGCACCGCGCGGTGATCGACGCCGCCAAGCGCGCCAAGGTCGGCCTGATCGCCTACACCAGCTTGCTGCACGCCGACAGTTCGCCGCTGCCGCTGGCCGTCGAACACAAGGCCACCGAACAGCTCATCGCCGAAGCCGGCCTGCCGGCGGTCATCCTGCGCAACGGCTGGTACACCGAGAACTACCTCGCCAGCATCCCGCCCGCGCTGCAATACGGCGTGGTGCTCGGCAGCGCCGGCGAAGGACGTATCGCCTCCGCCGCCCGTGCCGACTACGCCGCCGCTGCAGCCGCCGTCCTCACCCGTGACGGTCAGGCCGGCAAGGTCTATGAACTGGCCGGCGACGAGTCTTACACGCTGGCCGAGCTGGCCGCCGAGATCGCCCGCCAGTTCGGCAAGGCGGTGGCCTACCAGAACCTGCCCGAAGCCGACTTCAAGGCCGCGCTGCTCGGCGCCGGCCTGCCGGAAGGCCTCGCCGCGCTGCTGGCCGAGTCCGACATCGGCGCCTCCAAGGGCGGCCTGTTCGACGACAGCCACCAGCTCAGCCAGCTGATCGGCCGCCCGACCGCTGGCCTGGCAAGCCTGGTCAAGGCCGCGCTGCAATAAGCCGCGTCGCGGGCCGGTGTCCGCGCCGGCCCGTCAGCGCGGTGTTTGCACCGACGGCACGCCGGCCGCCGGCTTGGCTTGGACGCCGCTGGCGGACCACACGCTGTCCGGCGTCCCATAGCGGACGCGCCGCGCGGTGGCGCGGGCCATCCACGCAAAGGCCCCGGCACCGGCGAGCGCCGTGGCATCCACACCCAGACTTGCCGCCGAGCCGTGCGCCCACAGGCCCAGGGACGGCAGGCTCCACGCCAGCAGCGAGGTGAGCGGAATGGCTGCGGTGAGCGCCGCCGCCAGCCACAGAAGATGGACCGACGCGCGTGCCGCACCGCGCAGGAAGGCCCAGCCGATGCTGGCGAAGAAGGCCCCGTAATACAGTGCAGGCAGCCAGGCGTTCGTATCGCCGGCCAGGCCGTGCAGCCATTTACTACCGACGATCGCCAGCGAGACACCGCACACGCAGCCCAGGCAGACGCCGACGGTGGCGGCGGCCATCAGGCGCACATCCAGCCGCTGCACGGGCAGTTCCCCGCCCTGGCGTGCCTGCTTCTTGCGGCGGCTCTCGACCCACAGCAGGTTTCCGCTATAGAACAGCCAGGCGCCGGCCAGGCCGAGCAGGAAGTACATCCACTGCACCGGCGTGCCGCCGAAGGCCGCCATGTGCAGGGCGAAGAAGCTGCTGATGAACAGGTTCGGTGTGCTCTGCCGGCCGGGCAGGAAATCGCTGCCGACCACCTTGCCGCTGTAGGGATCGACCGCCGCAAACCCGCCCCGCGCCCGCGGCGAGACGGCCGCCGCGTCCTTGCCCCATACCCGCACCACCGCGCGCGGCCCGGTGGCCTGCTGGTACTGCAGCAGGGTGGGCTCGAAGCCGGGCGCCTGTTCCCGCACCCGGGCCAGGATCTCCAGCGGAGGCAGCATCGTCGCCGGATCGCGTTCGGCGGCGCCGGGCGCCGGACGCGGCCGCTGAAAGGCGGTCGACCACTTGCCGTCGTGCAGCAGCCTGTCCTGCACCGCATAGATGCCGTCGTGATAGGCGAAGACCACCGCCGTCAGCGCCATAACCAGATGGAAGGGCAGACTGACGATGCCCACCACGTTGTGGGCGTCCAGCCACATGCGCTTCAGGTTCTTGCCGACCCGCAGCGCGAAGAAATCCTTGACCAGCGACGGCAGCAGCACCACCACGCCGGACACCAGCGCCAGCGCGTAGAGGGTCGCGATGACGCCCATCACCCAGCGATTCGGATCGCTATCCACCGGCAGGCCGACGACGCGGTGCAGCGTGTCGATGAAGGCCGCCAGCCGCGACGGATGGGTCTCCGTCACCTGCGCCGCGCCGTGCGCATCCAGCGTCGCCGCGTAGTGGCGGACCTGGCTGCCGTCGTGCTCGTCGGCGTCCGGGCTGCGTACCTGCCAGCCCAGGCGGGCCGGCACGTCCTCGGCGTCCTGCACGTAGAGGGTGAAGTCTTTGGCCGCGTCCGGATGCGCGGCCAGGGTCTTGACGATCAGCTGCTGCGCGTCCGCCAGCGCCACCGGGCGGACTTCACCCGGCGGCGAGGCCCAGCGCGTCAGCGGCTCCTTGAAGACGGTCAGGGCGCCGGCATAGAAGGCGATGAACAAGGCCATCCCGGCGACGATGCCGGTCCACGTATGGACCGCCTTGTAGATGCGGACGAACTCGCTTCTCATGATGTGATGTCCAGTCAGGAAAGGCGTAGCGCGGACAGGGCGCCCAGCACCAGCGCCCCGGCGCCGCCCAGCCACAGCCAGGCGCGCAGGCCGCTGGCGAAGAAGAAGACCCCACCCAGCACGCCCAGCCAGACCGGCGGCACCATCCACATGGCCAGCTGCCCGCGCACGGAGAGCGGCATGTCGGCGTTGAACTGCAGGAACAGGCCGCTGCAGCCGAGCGCCAGCACGGCGCCCAGCACGAAGCCGGCGAGGGTCTTGGACAGCCAGTCGCGGCGGATCGGCGGAAGGTTCGCGGCGGCCATCTCAGCGCCCCCGCCCGCTGCCCAGCAGCGCGCCGGCATACGGCAGCACGGCGAACGCCAGCATCAGCACCACGATGAATGTGAAGGTGGCGGTAAGGGCCTGCATGTCGCGGGCCAAGGTCAGCCAGCCGGCAGCCAGCAGGGCCGCGCCGGCTATGCGCGTCGGGCGGGCCGGCCAGCGCGCAGCGAGCAGCCGCTGGTTGGGGGAGGCCAGGTAGAGGCTGGAGCAGCCGAGCAGCGCCGCGGCCAGGCCGATCAAGGTGAATGTCTGCATGGTGAGTGTGTCGGCCGCGGGTCGACGCGGCTCGTCGAGGGCCTGGGGCCGTCAGAAGTCCATCGTCGCGGACGCGGAGATCGTCCGCGGCGCGCCCAGGGTCGCAATCGAATAGCTGTCGCTGAAGCTGCCCGACCAGTAGTGCTTGTCGAACAGGTTGTTGATGTTCACGCGCAGCACCACTTTGCGGCCGTCCATCGTCGTGGCGTAGCGCGCGCCGACGTCGAGGGTGGTCCAGCTGGGGATCTGCTGCCGGTTGGCGGCATCGAGATACTGGCTGCCGGTGCTGACGACGCGGCCGCTGAGGGTCAGCCCGGCGAGCCACGGCGTGTCCCACTCGGTGCCCAGGTTGCCCTGCCAGCGGGGCGCGCCGATGGCCACGTTGCCGTCGTACTGGCCGTAGGCCGTCCTGGTCTGCACGCCGCGCGTATAGGTCGCGCCGCCGAGCAGGCGGACGGTACGCGTCAAGCTGCCGAAGGTGTTCCACTCCAGCCCGCGGACCCGCTTCTCGCCGTCGTCGGTGTAGGTCGGGTTGCTGCTGCTGCCGAGCGCGACCATCGAGGGCTTGGTGATCTCGAACAGGCTGACGGTGTGGGCAAAGGCGCCGGCATCCCATTTGGCACCGGCCTCCTTCTGGTCGGTCTTGTAGGGCGCGAACACGAAGTTCCGGTTGGTCGCCAGGGTATCGGTGACCGTGTCGCCCTTGCTCAGGCCCTGCACGTAGTTGGCGTACAGCGAGACCGCCGGCCCCCACGGCTTGACGACGACCGCCAGCGCCGGCGTCACCACACTCTTGTCGTACTGGGCGCTCACCGCGCCCGTCGTGGCGTTGTAGTTGGTGGTCTTTATGCTCTGGTTGCGCAGGCCCACGGTCAGCCGGAGGCGGTCCTCCAGCAGCGACAGCGTATCGATCAGGGCCAGGCTGGACAGCGTCGTGTCGCTGGTCTTCGGCGCCACGCCCGGCGGCGTCGGCATCGCCAGCGTGGTGACCGGGTTGTAGATGTTCGACGTGGCGCTGGCCGAGTTGGTGGCCGAGCCGCTCTCCTGCTCCAGGTTGGTGGCGTGCAGGACCAGCTCGTGGGCCACGCTGCCGGTGCCGAAGCGCGCGCGCAACCCGGCCTCGGCCGAGACGCTGTCGGTGTAGCTCCGCGTGCCGTTGGTCGCCGCGGTGAAATTGCCGTTGGCGGCGATCGTCCGCGCATGGGTGCCGTTGATGAAGCCCGCGGATTCGAAGTTCAGTACCCCGACACCAGCAAAGGCCGAAAGCTGGGGACTGAACGCGTATTCCGCGCGGGCCATCGCCGCCTTGCTCTCCAGCGAACCGCTCGCGCCGCGGAACAGATTGGTGCGCGGATCGACCGCCTTCGGCACCGGGGTCGTGTTCTGGAACCAGTACATCGCCGGCGTGCCGCCCGCAAACGACTCCTTGCTGTAGTACGCGTCGAGGGACGCGGTCAGCGCGTCGCTGCGGTAATCCACCGCCGCAGACAGGAACTCGCGCTTCTTGGACTGGCCGTCCAGCTCCGTATCGCCGTCGCTGAAAGCCCCGTTGATGCGCACCCCCAGCGCCTTGCGCTCCCCGAAGCGGCGCCCGGCATCGATGCTGGTGCCGAACTGCCCCTCGGACTGGTAGCCCACGGACAGGCGCGTCAGGGGATCGTCGGTCGCCCGTTTCGGCACCAGGTTGATCACCCCGCCGACGCCGCCGCCCGGCGGCATCCCGCCGAACAGCGCGCTGGGGCCCTTCAGCACTTCGACCCGGTCCACGGCTTCCAGCGGCGCATGGCCCACCGGCGCCAGGCCGAACATGCCGTTGATGGCGAGGTCGGACGAATTGACGTCGAAACCGCGCACCCGGAAATTCTCATAGGCGTGGCCGTTCGATGTCGTGAAGCGCACCGAGGGATCGTTGGCCATCAGATCGTAGAGGGTCCGCGCCTGCTGGTTCGCAATCAGCTCGGCGGTATAGCTGGTGATGTTGAACGGCGTATCGATGACGTCCTGGTTGCCCAGCGCGCCCAGGCGGGCGCCTTTGGCCACCTGGCCGCCCGCGTATGGGGCCGGCGTGTCGGACGGGCGTTCCGCGCTGGCGGCAACCTTCACCGCCGGCAGCGTCGCCTCGTTTTCCGTAACTGCATTGGGAAGCGCTTGTGCCGCCGCCCAGGGGGACTGCGCAAGCATGCTCATGGCCAGCGCGAGCGGAGTCATTCGCCGCATCGTGTTTCTCCTGTTGAATAAACACTGGCTGGCGAGGGCTGGCTTGTGTGCTGTGGTTACCTGTTCAGATTGGATGTCCCGGTCGATGACCGTCAGAGATCATGCGAAGATTCTAAACGAGAATGGTTATCAACAAAAGCCCCGGATGTCGCCGCGCTTACGGCCTGGCAAGCGTTGTGGTCTGCACCGCGCCCCGATCCGCTGCTATCTTAGGCGCCGGTCGGCTATGCATCCCATCCGGATGGCTGCCGGCCGGTTCCAATCCCAAACCACAAAAACCGCGCCCCGCGCGCACCAAGGAGACTAAGTGAAGCTCTACTTCAAACCCGGCGTCTGTTCCCTGTCGCCCCACATCGCCCTCGAAGAAGCCGGCCTCCAGTACGAATCCGAAAGCGTCGACCTCGCCACCAAGATCACTGGCAGCGGCGCCAACTACCTCGAAGTCAATCCCAAGGGCTACGTGCCAGCGCTGGTCCTCGACTCCGGCGAAGTCCTCACCGAAGGCCCGGCCATCGTCCAGTACATCGCCGACCTCGCCCCGGAAAAGAAGCTCGCGCCCCCCAACGGCAGCATCGAGCGCTATCGCCTGCAAAGCTGGCTCAACTTCATCGGCACCGAACTCCACAAGTCGGTGACCGCCTTCTTCCACCCGCTGAGCAAGGACGACTGGAAAGCCGCCGCCAAGCTCAACCTGGAACGCCGCTTCGGCTACCTGAACGAACACCTCGCCGACAAGCCCTACCTCCTCGGCGAAGACTTCAGCGTTGCCGATGGCTATTTGTTCACCGTGCTGGGCTGGATGAAGATCATCAAATTCGACCTCAGCTCCTACCCGAACCTGATCGCGTTTCAGGGACGTGTGGCAGAGCGGCCTGCGGTGCAGGCGGCGATGAAGGCGGAAGGCCTGATTTAAGGTGTTGAAAAGCCGGCGCGGAAGCGCCGGCTGCATGGAGCGCCGCGGCGGTGCCTATTTCTTCGGCAGCCGGTCTAGCTCCGTGATCAGGGCGGTGGCGCTTTCCTCCCCCTTCACGACGATCAGGCCTGCCGATGTGTGGAGGTGCGCTTCGTAGTGCGTCACCTCCTGGGTTCTGCGCCGCTCGGCCCGCTTCCGCTCCACAAAGGCCCGCTGTTCCTTGTCGTCGCGCGCCTCCAGCATCTCAGCCAGGGCGCCGAAGTTCTCCCAGAAACCCTTCGGCTCCTTCGGAGGCAGGTAATACTCCTCCACCTCGTTCCAGGTCTTCAGCTCGTAACGGAATATGGAGCGCAGCCTGATGCGTTTTCCGTCGACGTCGATGAACTCCGGCCCCGCCGGGGCACTGTCCGGCGGCGGAGGAGAGGAAGGCCCGCCACCCGGTCGGGCAGCGCCCTGGCGGTTGGCACTTTCCCGACGCTTGAAAGCAAGCTCCACGTCATACGCCGTGCGGCGAATGGAGTCGGAAAGGACGTAATAGGCCGCATTCAATTCGGACGTTCTCTTCTCGGCCTCCACCTGATTGTCCGGATGCTTGTCGGGGTGCCACTTCTGCGACAGGAATTTGTACGCTCCTTTTATCACTTCCTCGCTGGCGGTTTCTTTCACTTCGAGGAGGTCGTAGTGGGTTTGCATTGGGGGCTCGGTGGGTGGGGTTGGGGATGTTGAAGGCAGAAGGATTGATTTGAGGAAATGAGGCCAGTATAGAGGGGCAGGATTTGGGGAAGTGAAAGTTCTTGGCCTGAGGCAGTCGCTCAGTATTGGAGCATAGAGTGTTGGGCGTCTTCTCGACGGCTGCTATTCATCTTACGTGAGAACGGCAGCCTCTCTAGAATACCCTTCTATCGTCAGGCTCGGATGTCTTCAAAGAGTTTCGGGAACATTACCCGATGGGCTTCTATTGACTCTACCACCACTCCTCTAATCGAATTGGCCTTCTTCGCCAATAGTCGCTCTGAGTACCTCATCATCTTGTCAAAGAAGAACTCTGGCTTGGAAGCCGAAACAGGTACCAGCAAGCATGTCGCGAGCCCGATTTTACTGTATAGCTCAGAGTCGTCGTCTGATTCCATGTTGATGCTGCTAATAACTTCCACAACTTTTTCGGAATACTCCTTGATAGGCGATAAAACAATTTCATTCATTAGGCTTCGATAAGGCTTTAGAATTCTGTCGATTGACTCGCGACTCTTTCTGTACGTAAATAGCGCTTGTCGGACTCCGTTCGGTCGCCGTGCTGCGTATGGAAGAACTCCATCCTTGTTTATCTGCTGAATCATATTTATTTGGCTTCGAACCAAATGAGAGCACATGTTCTCTCTTAGTTCTGGAGAGAGGTTGACGCCCATGGCCATACACCGATAGAGCAATAGCAAATGTGCAAGGCGTCGTCCGAATGCAGGATAATTCTGGAATTTTTCCGTGGACGATCGTTCTGAAAGAAAATTCAGAATACTTGAAGAGTCGTCCATCATCGATACCATGAATAAGATTACATTGTGCCAGCCTTCGTTTTCATAGTGTTTCTTGAGGATCTCTAATTCCTTTCTTTTTGCGACGAAGTACTTTGCAACGAAATACTCTTGCATCGTTGCATGGCTGAATTCGTATGTTTCTGCCGAGCATTTCTCTACGATGCCATGATGACTCTCGATCTCCATTAAAATGCCTTTGGCGTCGTTTGGGTCCATGGAAAATCGAGCTATTTCACTTGAGATGGCGCTTAAGATAAAGAACTCGTGGAA
>JAFEDI010000142.1 GCA_018241725.1 Pseudomonadota bacterium
ACCCGGGACTGGTCACCCATCACCGTGGTGACTCTCAATCCCGAGCGAGACGTAGTCCTTGCCATGGGGAATAAACAGCAAAGAGCTGCATGAATCAGGCGACAACTAGCTTGACGCGCGCCGGATGACGTCTAAGCCCTGAACAGAACCTGATTTATCCGCTTCGAGTGCAACCGTCATTCGAAGCTCCCCACCAGAAAAGGCAAGCTTCTCGACGTCTGATCCACAGGGGACACCGACAACGGGAGTAAATGGGACGGCTTTAAGGTGCATAACGATGAAGCCCACTGCATAGCGGGCAGCGAAGCTGGCTAACGATCCAGTGGAGCGGATTGCTGAGTCTTGGGTTTCTCATTTCTTCCTACTGAGAGTGAAGAACCCCCGCGGTGATCTGCTGCCTATGCTCAAGCCGTAATAGTCGCCGCGAGCTGATTCACCATTGAGCGGGCCGTGGAGCATCAGATAGCCATCGCATACTTCGTTGCGTCCAATCGTCAGCTGGCCGTCCTCAATGTGGAAGGACAGTGGATCCGATACAGGATAGAAGCGCGCATCCTTCGTGCTGGCGGAAACAACATTTACACGTAGCCAGTTTCCGGCGATGCAGGACCGCGCCGTCTCGTTTGTAAATTCGATGACAAGCGTAGTGATGACGCGGTGGCTTTGGTCTGCGATTTTCAAGTTCCACTGCCCCGCCAAGTCAGCGGACCAGGCAGAGGTCGAGACGGCCATGGCAAACGCAAGGGCGGCCATACGACGCATGGCCGTCATCACGATTCCGCGTCGTGGCAGACCGCTTCGATGTTGTGCCCGTCCGGGTCGAGAACGAATGCGCCATAGTAGTTGGGGTGATAGTGAGGACGAAGGCCTGGGGCTCCGTTGTCCGTACCGCCGGCAGTCATTGCGGCTTTGTAGAACGCATCAACCTCCGCTCTGGATCGAGCCCGGAAGGCGACGTGGATCGGTGGTTGATTGGGTGTTCCGCGGCTGAGCCAGAAGTCGGGTTTGGGCGGTTCGCCAAAGCCGGCGACATCCGTGTGGCCGGTCACGGAGGCGGGAAGCTCCATGACCAGCATGTAGCCAATCGGCGCCAGCGCCTGCAGGTAGAACGCCTTGCTCTTCTCAAAATCGCTGACGGTGATGCCGGTGTGGTCGATCATGTTGTCTCCTCTGTTTTCGACGGATGGACTGAGCTCACGGGACGATCGGATGGCGCTTCCGCATCACAGGATTCGCGTTCCACGCTTCCAGCTGAATTTGCGGCCGAACTGGCTGTTATTCCCTTCGAGGTTGATGAGGATCGTTTCTCCAGGGAAGTTGACGGACTCCTGGATCCGCTGCAAGACCTCCTTGGCGCGACTTTCGCTGTGCAGTTGAAACCACCTGGAGGTCTTGAAGCCGAAGACGTAGCAAGGTGAGTGCGAAAGATGTTTGACCCGTTTCCTGACCAGGTAGGCTTTGCGAAGACCGGGGATGCTCCGTAGCGCGTTGCGCAGGGCGGCCAGATCGTCTTCGGGAAGGCCATGGCGTTCGAAGCGGTCGCGGAGCGATACCCCATTGCGCTCCTTGGTGGCGTCCTCCTGCAGGGTGACGCGTTCGACCAGACGTTGGTGCCATGCATGGGCTTCATCCCGGCGCTCATTGCGCCAATGGTAGTCACGCAGCAACTCGCAGCAGTTGGCGGTTGCGTTTTCGTCCAGGTGCATGGTGCGCTCGATCAACGCGCAGCCGCTGGCATCGTTTCGGTTCAGGAGACGGGCGCCGAGGGAGAAGCAGACCAATGCGTCGTCAGGCACGCGTTCGTGCAGGGTCTGAAATTGGCTGAGTGCGTCATCGGCGTTGTGGCCGATGGTCTCGGTGAGGTTCGCACGATCATAGGCTTCCTGTACTGTCAGTTCGGCGCCCGCGTTGGCACGGGCATCGAGGTCGGCCAATTGGCGGCGACCGTCCTGCACTTCCCGATGGCGTTCCTCCCAGGATGGCGAAATAGCGTCCCGCCAGCGCTGGTCGAAATTCTCGGTCACGACAGCCAGCATGCTGCCCAGGAGCCGGTCCGCGGTGTGTCCCGCATGCGGGAGGTGCAGGCGTGGAGATTCCCCCAGGGCATTGAGACGGTCGGTCAGCGCCGGATGCGTGTCGGCAGAGCCCGTCTGTTCAGCCATGGCCCGCTCCAGCCACGCTTTGGCCGATGCCTCGTCGAGTTCCGTACTGACGCCGTGGCCCATTCCGGAATACGGCGCAAAGCTGGGTTGAGGATGCTCGTCGGCGTGTCTGTGAATCCCGGGCCAGTACTTTTCGGCGAGAAAGCTGCCCACCACGTTGACGCTCGTGAGTGCCTCTGCGGCCGTCCGTGCAGAGGTGAGCGTTGCCGCAGTGGCATCCGCCTGGTACTCGTTGGCCCGCGCCATCGGGAAGGTGTAGGCGCCGAAGAAGGGGGCAAACCACTTCAGGAAAGGTTTGAACAGCAGGCTGCCCCAGCTGTCGTCGGCGTCCAGCACGTTCCACAGGCGGTTCCAGCGCAGGCGCTGGCGGTAGATCCAGTTCGACATCCGCCCGTGGCCCTTGGCCAGGTGGCCGAACTCGTGGGCAAGCACGGCCTTGAACTGATCGGGTGTCAGCGTCTTCATCAAGGGCAGGCCGAGCAGGAGATAGTTGCGTGACCAGCCGAAAACGCCCAGACGCGGCGACTGCACGACTCCGGCATTGAAATCGTCAGTGATCAGTACGTGGTGGAAGGGCGGGGCGCCCAACTGCCGGCGCAATCCATTCACCATCGCGAACAACTCGGGCGCCTGCGCCTCATCGACCGGCGTCCCCTTGGGAGGCTCGATCTTGACCCACAGCGCCTTCAGTACCATCCACAGAAAGAACCCGGCGATGATGATCAGCTTCACGCCGATGGCCCTGAGCACCATGATGTAAGCGCATAGCCCCACCAATACCGCGACGATCGCCAGCAGCATTACTGCGATGTAGGCATTCCCCAGCGTGGCCAGCAGCAACACCTTGAGCTTGTAGAGGCCGGGGTTCTGCTGGGCCTGGCCTTCCAGTCTGCCGACCAGGGCGTCGAACTCTCGGTTGTCCATGAGTGCAATAAAATCCGAATGGGTATGTTTTTAGAATTATTTTGCACTCACTCAAATTCGGCTATGCACTGCGTCACTTGTCTCCTGGGTTGATAACGACAGGGGCCCGACAGCAATCTGACAATGGTTGGCAGGGACGTGATAAACGCACGCCTTCGCCCAGAATTCACCGATGCTCGCGGCGCTGCGCTTGCCTGGTCGTTCCTGTCATCGCGGCATCAGCGCGAACACACCCCAGCCCAGGTATTCACGCGTGTAAGTAGCATAGCGCTCGGGTTCCGAGTTCAGTTTGGCCCGAACCTTTTTCGCGAGCTCATCACCGGGATTGGCGTCGAGCCATCGGCGCATGGTGAGCCATTTGGCCGCCTCGTATCGGTCCCAGCCGTCTTGGTCCGCCAGAATCATTTCAACGACGTCGTAGCCGAGGCGGCCGAAAGACGCGAGAAGTTCGGGGAGTAGCAGAAAGTCGGAGATCGAGTTGGCGAGACACCCTTGGGCAACGTCTTCTGTCGGCGGTAGCTGCCGCCAGTAGGGCTCGCCGATGAGGATGATTCCTCCAGTGTGCAGGCTCTGCGCCAGAAGCTCGATAGTGCCGGCGACTCCACCGGCGATCCAGGTGGCGCCGACACAGGCGGCCACACTGGCCTTCTCGTCGGAGACATAGCCGGCAGCATCGCCATGGATAAACGTGACCTTATCGGCAACACCGAGTTCTATAGCCCGGAGCTTCGCCTGCTCGGTAAATAATTGGCTCATGTCGATGCCGGTGCCGACAATGCCATGATCGCGTGCCCAGGTGCACAGCATCTCCCCCGAACCGCTGCCGAGGTCGAGCACCTGGGCTCCTGGTTCCAGACGCAGCGCCGCGCCGAGCGTCGCGAGCTTTTCGGGAGTGATCGGGTTGTGGATGCGGTGAGCGCTCTCAGAGATGTTGAATATACGTGGGATGTCCATTTCGGATGCCTCTTGTGGTTGTTTCTCTCACACCCCTATGTGAGTAGTAAACGAAAAATGTCGCAACGAGTGACTTATGCGAAGGTTGTTTAGTTGCAAAGCTGCGTGAGCAGGATGAAATATCGTCTGTCGGCATAATTATGCATAGCCTCACTTGCATATCTCTTCATAGAGTACTCCGTTACACTGGTGAGGATGCCCGCCTGCGCGTCTGCTTTACATCCTTGCAAACCGGGCCGATGCGCTCATTCTCAGCGCTCAATTTACTGCACGACAGGCGTTAACTGCAGATGCCCACTTTCAATGAATGCTGTCTTCCTTCGGCATCTTCTTACCAAGCAGGGAAATTGCCCTGGCAAAGTCGCTTCCTAATCCGCATCTGGACAGTTGTAAGACTTCATTCAATCCCGTTTGGCTCGATAGTGCGATTTCCTCATAGCGACATACAGGAAGTTCCTTATTGTCCTTGAATCTGCGATCAGGGCCGCCTGATTTATTGACGTACTTCCATGTGCGATCCACAACCTCGGCATCACGAGGAACGGATTCGCTCTCGACGAAGCGGGTTGTGTTCACGTCAACGCGCAAGTCTGGATAGCCGACGGCACCGACGCCGTTTGTGTCATAGATGAGGACGCGATCTGGAAAGAAATGCAATGTCTGGCGGCCTACATTCACAGCGATGGTTTCGACATTCGTTTTGACGTAGGGTGGTTCGGCCTTCTTAATGAATGTATTCTTCCGGCGGACAAGATTGCTGGCGCCTGCATGGTATTTTCGATCATGAACCTTTCCTGATGCCTCGATATGCCACGCAGCAGCGCAGCTGCCGAGTTGGCTGGCTGCGCTGTGGAGTTGAGCATAGGTAGCTTCCATGTCTGAATCGAAATCGTAGAAAAGGACAACAGTCTTTTCCAACTCGTCGCGGGCGTGAGCGGCATATGTTCCCACTGTGCCAGCTACTGCAAGCATGGCCAGTAACCATGTTGGCCAATTTGAGGAAATGCCGAAGCCTATTATTACGACTGAGGCAATTGCTACAACCGGATACAGACGTGTCTTCGCGCGTTTTCGATTAAGCTCATCGAGAAGCTCGCGGGAAGACGAGTCAACAATTTGCGAAATATCTGCAGATTCGATTTCTTCGAGCGGGGCGTGGGTTCCAGGCGGTATTTGGGGAGGCGGCGATAACGCCGGTTGGGGAGACTGCTTACGAGAAGCCGACGATGGTGGAAGTGTGGCGCGATAGTAAATACCGCTGTGCCCCATATGGATATAGTTACCCCTTGGTCCGATTCCGAATCGGAGGCCTTTTATGCCGGTAGATACTCCAATCCCGGACTTTGAAAGATTGAAGCGAAGAGGGCCAACACTGATGCTCTTTCTTAGGTAGAACCCCATGGGCGAAACCTCCCGGGTTGCGAGAATTTAAGTGGCTTAACGTCTGCTTTCATCTGTATGCGTGGGAGTGTGCCCGGCCCGGCGAAGTGCTGGGATGCTGGCGGCCACGTGTGACATATTGCTAACGGTATGATTTGCTGCCACTACGCGTGAAGCAATATCGCCCACCGCGAGGCCCCACGCAGTAGACGCTGCTACTACAAGGGCACGAACTATCGATGTGTCGTGCTGTAAGTGAGGGGACTGTCGACGTCGGTTGAGCCCTCGAGGTTGGCTTTGACGCAGTTCGTACCTTGATGCTGAATCGAGAAGTAGACCGTACGGCTATTCCGGTCTTCGAATCACGATGCACGAGTGGGCCTTTAAGCTTTTCTCCACGACTGCCTATCCTCTCTCGGACGAACTGTGGTTGGGTCGAAGGTGGAGACATGGATGTTTCGCTCGTGCAGTTGGATACACGGATAGGCATTCCTTTTTCTGAAAACTGAGATGACTGAAAGCTACCATTGGCGACCTGAACACTGTCTTGACCTAGATATGAGATAGATGGGCATGTAATAGTTATTAGAAGAACCGTCCCGTCTGGGAGATTGGTCTGGCCAGATATGATGGGAAGGCCTTTCTCTGAGTTACGGACAGAGGTTGAAAGGCGTGTTTGTTCGTCTGCCGGAGTTGTGGCAGAAAGGCATAAAGAGAAGAATGCGAATATCAGGCGTGCCAGTATGGTCATGTTACTTATGCAGTCCGACGTGAAGAAAGACGACCAATAAGAGAGATTAAATCTCTGTTTTAAACGGTGTCGATTACAGAAGGTCTTTACATGTTGTCGTCTCTGTCTTTCCTGGTTCTTGAGAAGAGGACTGAATTCATCCGTGGGTAGTCATTGCTACATCGCCTTATAGGCATCTGCAGCAAACCGTCATTGTCTGTCGTCATCGGCCTGATTCTCCCTTTTGAGAATTTTCCAGCAGAATGGCATTCCTTTCCTCGGCTTCACTATGCACTGCGTCACTCGCGTGCTTCTCTGCAGACTGTTCTCCCGCCCCATCAATCATTCCCCTTGACGCTCTTCCACCGCCGGATCGATACTCCGTCGCGTCACCTGAACAAGGGTGGCCGGGCGTGGAAACCCGGATTGCAAAGGCCGATGAAGGCCGCGTTTCGACGCGGTTTTTTCTTGTCGGAGCATGGTTGCGCCTGTCCAATGGCGGGCCGTGCGGGGCAGCCGCGAGGCTGGCCGGTTCCTTTGCCCGGTATTTCCACCCCCGTACGGTTCCGCCGCCCACCGTGGAAAGTGGGCGGCGGAGATGCAAACCGCAGCAAAGGAGTTACCCATCATGACCACCCACGCCCACAGGTGCGCAAACGCGTGCGCGCTGATTGCATCCGTTTCTCCCGCTTCACGCTCAGCCAGTTCATTGCCTATGACGGGGAGGGCTACGGCATGAGCACGCCGATGCGTTTTCCCGCCTCTGCAAGCCCGATTTACGTCCTCGCCAGCACCGCTGATGCGCTCGCCCTCACCGATCAATTCACCGCACGACAGGCCCAGCTCCAGGCGCTTCTCGCGATGACGCATGGCAACGCAGGCGACGTCTTCCGGCGCATGGATGCGGATTATCAGGAGAACTACCTGTGGGCTTGCGCGATGATCGCGGGGGAAATGCGTGAGTTGACCGAGGCTATATACGCTCGGCGAGCTGAGAGACGTGAAGAGCGGGCAGGGCGGTCAAGCAATGATGACTGAAAGGTCTATGTTGCAGTCCTATTGATCGTCGTGCACTCGGCAACTGCTTGATGGTCTCCGGTAACACGCTCCGTTCACCTGACAACATGCTGGGTTGCCAGGTGAACGGAGCGTGTTGCCGGGTGAACATTCGATCTCGTTGCCGCAACACTGAATGCGCGCGCCATGGCATGAGCGGTCCGGATTGGTGTGTTTGATGTGCGGCCGCGAACATTGAATGTAGACACCGTTGTGTTGAGTGGGGGCGTCGCGATGCTCGATGTGGCGGAGACAACTTGTGTTGTTGACGGCGGCGCGTGACATATCCAGCCGCCAACATTGAATGTTGGGGCGTCAACATGGATGAATGCGCCGGCCACATTCGATGTGGCGCCCGCAAGGATTCAGTCACCGATCCCATCGACGATCAATGTTGATGGAATACCCATCCCTTGTCATGATGCGCGCTCCGATTGAGCGGGCTCCAGGGAGAGGTCGATGTTGCGTCATCTATCGCGTCGCGGTTTCGGGCTTGTGCCCTTGTTGCTGGTGCTTGCCGCGCTGGCGGCGGCAGGTGTGTTCGTTGCCAGGACGCAGCAGGCCGACGAGGTTGGTTCGGTGGACGGGCCATTCCAGATTGCAGACTTCGCAAATCGGGACTTTGAGGGCTCGCCGGCGCTGGCGTTGAGCTTCACGCATCCGATGGATGCGCGCCGGGACTACGACGGGTCCATCCAGGTGTTCGAGATGCCGCCGCGCACGGGTGAGGCCAAGCCGAACAGCCAGGATGACGAGGACGCGGACAATCAGGGCGAGGGCACACCCGGCAGTGGCAATCCGCAGGTCAGTACGGCGCCCGACGATGTGGCGATCGACGGCGGCAAGCTGGTGAAGGGCGCCTGGGTGGTGGGCGACAATCCGCACATCCTGTATTTCCCGCACATCAAGCCGCAGACCCGTTATGTGGTGCGTGTGGCGGCAGGACTGCAGTCGAAGGGCGGCCAGCCGTTGGCGGAAGCCAGCAGTTACTCGGTGCTCACGGCCGTCGTCTCGCCGGCCTATTACTTTGCGAGCCGCGGCATGGTGCTGCCTGCCAAGCAGAACGGCGGTCTGCCGGTGGTCACGGTCAACGTGCCGGAGGTGGATGTCCAGTTCCTGCGCGTGAAGCCAGACCAGTTGCCGCGCTTTCTCGACAAGGTGATCAGCGGGCCGCGTCCCCAGCGGGGCAAGCGCCAGCAGAACAACGACGGCTACGATTACGACGAGGAATACGACGGCGATGAGGATTGGCGCGCGACCGATCTGAAGGGGGCTATCGACAACTGGTCGCTCGACAATCTGCACAGCCTGACCGAGAGCGTGTTCACCGGCCGCTTCCTCACCGAGCAGAAGCCCAACAAGCGCAACGTGACCTTCCTCCCGGTCGAGGACATCAAGGAGCTCCGCGAGCCCGGCATCTACATCGCGGTGATGAGCCAGCCGAACCGCTTCCGCTACGACTATCAGGTCACCTATTTCTACGTCAGCGATCTCGGCTTGGGCACCCGCGTGTTTGCGAAGGGCGCCGATGCCTACGTCAGCTCGCTGACCACCGGCAAGGCGATGGCGGGTGTGGAGGTGGCCTGGATGGATGAGAACGCCAAGGTGCTGGCCCGCGCCGAGACCGACAGCAACGGACGGGCCAACTTTGCCGAACGGCCCGCGGCGGCCAAGGTTCTCCTGGCTCGCCACGACCAGCAGATTTCGCTGATCGCGCTGAAGGAGCCGGCACTCGACCTCTCCGAATACGACATCGCAGGGCTGCCCGGTCGGCCGGTGCGCCTGTTCGCCTATTCCGGCCGCAACCTGTATCGCCCGGGCGAGAGCTTCGATCTGTCCGTCCTGGCCCGCGATGCGGACGGACGCGCGGTGCCGCCGCAGCCAGTCCAGGCCATTCTCAGGCGCCCGGACGGCAAGAGCCAATTCACCGCGACCTGGCAACCGGACGGCAAGCTGGGGGGCTATTACCAGAACCGCATCGTGCTGCCAGTGGATGCGCCCACCGGTTCGTGGACGCTGGAACTGCGTGTCGACCCGGCCGACAAGCTGGCCACGACGAGCTTCCGCTTCGGCGTGGAGGAATTTCTGCCGGAGCGCATGAAGCTCGATCTGGCCAGCAAGCAGGCCACGGTGTCGCCGGACGACACGCTGAGCATAGCCGTGAAGGGCGCTTATCTGTATGGCGCGCCAGCGGCCGGCAACCAGCTGCTCGGCGTTGCCGTCTTCGAGCGCCAGAAGAACCCGCTGGCCCAGAAACTGCCCGGCTTCGAGTTCGGCGATACCAACGAGGAGAGCCAGCGCCAGCGCGTCGAACTGGACCAGAGCCAGCTCGACGAGAACGGCGAGATGACGCTCGACGTCGATCTGTCGCCGGCCAAGGACAAGCGCTCGCCCTACACCGTGCGGACCACGTTGAGCCTGCTGGAGAGCGGCGGCCGGCCGGTGGTGCGCAATTTCGAGCGGGTGGTGTGGCCGGCGCCGGTGCTGGTGGGCGTCCGCCCGTTGTTCACCGGCGACTACGCCCGTGAAGGCAGCATCGCGCAGTTCGAGGTCATCCGCGCCAATGCGGAGGGCAAGTTGAGCGCCGGCAACGGGCTGCCGGTCCGCCTGTTCCGCGAGAACCGCGACTACTACTGGCGCTTCGATGACCAGCGTGGCTGGCATTCGGGCTTCACGGAAACCGACGAGCTGGTGAACACCGCGAGCGTCAGCATTCCCGACGGCGGGCGCAGCAAGCTCGGCGTGCCGGTCAAGTACGGCCGCTATCGCCTGGAGATCACCGATCCGGCCACCCAGCAGACGACGAAATACCGCTTCTACGCTGGCTGGAGCGCCCGCGGCGACGAGACCCAGGGCGTCCGCCCCGACCGCGTCGCGCTGAAGTTCGACAAGCCGGCCTACCAGGATGGCGAAACCGCCAAGCTGAGCATCACGCCGCCGCACGCCGGCGAGGCGCTGATCACCGTCGAGGCCGACAAAACCCTGTGGGTCAAGCGCATTCCGGTAGCGCTCGATGGCACGACCGTCGAGATTCCGGTGGACAAGGACTGGAAGCGCCACGACCTGTATGTGTCGGTCAGCGTGCTGCGGCCGGGCAGCGCCGGTGAGAAGGTCACCCCGGCGCGGGCGCTGGGCCTGGCGCACCTGCCGCTCGAACGGGGTGAGCGCAAGCTGGCGGTGAGTCTCGACGCACCGAAGAAGATGCTGCCGGACACGCGCCTCAAGGTGAAGGTCAAGGCGCCCGGCGCCGCCGGTCAGCAGGCGGTGGTCACGCTGTCCGCCGTCGATGTGGGCATTCTCAACATCACGCGCTACGCGACGCCCGACCCGCACGGCCATTTCTTCGGAAAGCTGCGCTACGGCGCCGACCAGTACGACGTGTATGGCCGCCTGATCGAGAAAATGGGCGGCCAGAAGGGCAAGCTCAAGTTCGGCGGCGATGCCGCGCCCAAGGCGACCAAGAGCCTGCCGAAGAAGGTGCGCCTGGTGGATCTGTTCTCCGGGCCGGTGCTACTCAACGCACAGGGCGAAGCGGAGATCGCCCTCGATGTGCCCGACTTCAACGGCACGCTGCGCCTGATGGCGGTGGTCGCTGCACCCGAGAAGTTCGGCAACGCCGAGGTGGAGACCGTCGTTGCCGCGCCGCTGGTCGCCGAGCTGATGACGCCGCGCTTCCTGACCGTGGGCGACAACGCCACCATCGCGCTCGACCTGCACAACCTGTCCGGCGCGGCGCAGAAGCTGAAGGTGCGCATCGAAAACGCCGATGGCCTGAAGATTCAGAACGCCGAGCGCGAACTGGATCTCAAGGATCAGCAGAAGCAGACGCTGCGTTTCCCGCTCGAAGCCGGCAATGCCTTCGGCCTCACCGATGTGCGGGTGCACGTCAGCAGCGTCGCCGGCCTCAAGCTGGAGCGCAGTTTCGGCCTGCAGGTCCAGGCGGCGACGCCGCAACAGCAGGTGCTCAAGCTGCTCGCCGTGGGGCCGGGCGAGACGGTGGAGGTGAAGGAGGCCGAACTGGGGGGCTTCATCCGGAGCACCGTGCAGTCGCATCTGGTGCTCTCCAACCAGGCGCCGATCGACGTGCGCAGTGCCATTCAGGGCTTGCTCACCTATCCCTATGGCTGCGCCGAGCAGACGACCAGCACTGCCTACCCGCATGTGCTGATCGACGAGGAGGGCGCCAGACAGTTCGGGCTCAAGACCTATACCCGCGCGCAGCGGGCCGACATGCTGGAGAAGGCCATCGCCCGGCTCGGCGCGATGCAGGCGCCGAATGGCGGCTTCAGCCTGTGGGGCAATGTGTCGGAGTACCAGTACTGGCTGTCGGCCTACGTCGGCAACTTCCTGCTGGATGCCCGCGAGCAGGGTTTCCAGGTGCCGGAGGCGATGCAGAAGAAGACCCAGGAATTCCTGCTGAAGTATCTGCAGGAAGGGGTTGCCGGCCTGCCGACCGGCAAGCTGAGCTACAACGAGAACGGTTGGCAGGATTACCGCTTCGGCGGTTCCGGCCGCTTCGGCGTGCTCGCCTATGGCGCCTACGTGCTGGCCCGCGAATCCAAGGCGCCGCTGTCCACGCTGCGCCAGATGTTCGAGGTCCGCAGCCAGGCGCACTCGGGTCTGGCCCTGGTGCAGCTCGGCCTGGCGCTCAAGCTGATGGGCGATGAAACCCGCGCCCAGACGGCGCTTGCCGAGGGCGTGAAGAAGAGCCGCGACAACGGCTACTGGTGGGGCGACTACGGCAGTCCGTTGCGCGATGCGGCGCTGTCCTACGCGCTGCTCGACCGCCACAAGGTGAAGGTCGACGGTCGTGACAACCTGGTCGCCGTCGCCGCCGCCGAACTGGGCAAGAACCGTTACACCAGCACCCAGGAGAAGCTCGCGCTGTTCCTGCTCGGCCGCAACTTCGCCAAGGCCGGCGAAGGCGAGGGCGGGTGGACGGCGGAAGTGCTCGGCAAGGACAAGCCGGAGGTCATCAACGGTGCAGGCACGCAGATCCGGCCGCTGACGGCAACAGCCTTGCAAGGCGGCATCCGCATCAAAAACACCTACAAGGACAAGCTCTACCTGCAGCTCAGCCTGAGCGGCAATCCGGCGAAGATGCCGGCCAACCGCGACGACGCCATCGCGCTGAGCCGGGATCTGTTCGAAGCCGACGGCACGCCGCTGAAGAGCCGCACGCTGAAGGTCGGCGAATCGGTGATCGTGCGCATCAAGGTCAATCCGCACAGCTGGGTCAATACCGGCATGGTGGTGGACCATATTCCGGCTGGCCTGGAGATCGAGAACCTGAACATCGTCCAGGGCGAAGGCATGGGCAGCACGACAATAGAGGGCATCAATCCGGCCGAGGCGATGCAGGACCCGCGCATTCAGCACGTGGAGTTCCGCGACGACCGCTTCGTGGTTGCCGCGCGGCTGCATGGCAAGCTGAGCCTGTTCTACCGTGCGCGCGTCGTTACTCCAGGCAAGTTCGTCTTTCCGCCGCTGTACGCCGAGGACATGTACCGGCCGGACGTTTATGGTCTGGCCAGTGGCGATGCCACGCTGACGGTGAGCGACGGCAAGGACAAGCCGGCGGCTGCAGCGCCGGCCAAGCCCTAAGGCATGACGCAGCAGGCAGCGTGGCTGCTTGCCGGGCGCGGATGGCTGAAGCGCCGTCCGCGCTGGCAGTGGGGTGTGCTGCTCGCGCTGCTGGTGCTGGCCGGGCTCGACCACGCCTTTTCGCCGCCGGTGCCGGGCCGCGATGCGCCGAATGCGCTGCTCATCGTTGCCCGCGACGGTACGCCGCTGCGAGCCTTTCCGGATCGCGACCATGTGTGGCGTCATCCGGTGGCGCTGGCTGATGTTTCACCGCTCTATCTGGAGGCGCTGGAGCGTTACGAAGACCGCTGGTTCCGCTGGCATCCCGGCGTCAATCCGCTGGCCCTGACGCGGGCCGCGTGGCAGTGGCTGCGCCATGGGCGCATCGTCTCCGGCGGTTCGACGCTGACCATGCAGGTCGCCCGCATCATCGAGCCGACGCCGCGGACGCTGCTCGGCAAGAGCCGGCAGATCCTGCGCGCGCTGCAGCTCGAACTGCATTATTCGAAGGACGAGATCCTCGCTCTCTACGTCAATTACGCGCCGATGGGCGGCGTGCTCGAAGGTGTCGAGGCGGCCAGCCGGGCCTATCTCGGCAAGCCGGCCAAGCGCCTGAGCCACGCGGATGCGGCGCTGCTGACTGTGTTGCCGCAGATGCCGTCGCGCCTGCGGCCGGATCGTCAGCCGGCCCGGGCGCGCGTCGCGCGCGACAAGGTCGTGCACCGCATGGCGGGCGTGTGGCCGGACAGCGAGATCCGCGATGCGCTGCAGGAGCCGATCATCGCCCAGACGGCGCGCGATCCGCTGCTCGCGCCCTTGCTCGCCGAGCGGCTGCGCAAGGAAGCACGCGGCCGACAGCGTATCGACACGACCATCGACGCCCAGACCCAGCAGACCGTCGAACTGCTGCTCACCAGCCGGCTGGCCGCCTTGCCGCCGCGGGTGTCGATGGCCGCGCTGGTGGTGGACAACGCGACCCTGGAGGTTCGCGCCTATGCCGGCTCGGCCGATTTCGGCGATGCCGACCGCTTCGCCTTCGTGGACATGGTGCGCGCCTCGCGCTCGCCCGGCTCGACGCTCAAGCCCTTCCTGTACGGGCTGGCGCTCGACGAAGGTTTGATCCATTCGGAGTCGCTGCTCGCCGATGTGCCGCAGTCCTTCGGCGGTTATCAGCCGGGCAATTTCCAGCAGTCCTTTCATGGGGCGGTCAGCGTTTCCGAAGCCTTGAGCAAGTCCCTCAACGTGCCGGCCGTCGAGGTGCTTGACCGGCTGGAGCCGGCGCGTTTCGTCGCGGCGCTCCGGCGTGGCGGTCTGAAGCTGGATTTTCCCAAAGGCGAAGCGCCCAACCTGTCGGTGATCCTCGGCGGTGCCGGTACGACGCTCGAACAGCTGGTCGGCGCCTACACCGCCTTCGCCCGCCAGGGCGTCTCGGGCAAGCCGCGCTACCGGACCGATGAACCGCTGGTCGAGCAGCGCATGTTGTCGCCGGGTGCTGCCTTCATCATCCGTGATGTGCTGGAGTCCGGCGGTCCGGTCGGTCGCGCGGTCGAGCAGGGGCCGGGCATCCGCCGGGGCATCGCGTGGAAGACAGGCACCAGCTTCGGCTTCCGTGACGCCTGGTCGATCGGCGTGTCGGACCGTTATACCGTGGGTGTGTGGATCGGCCGCCCGGACGGCACGCCGAACCCGGGTTTCTTCGGTGCCAATATCGCGGCGCCGCTGCTGGTCGACATCTTCTCGGCGGTGGATGGCCAGCCGGCCACGACCCGAACGCCGCCGCCGTCAGTGCATCAGGAGAAGATCTGCTGGCCGCTCGGTACGCGCTTCCAGCCGGAGGACGAGGCGCTCTGCCATCGCCAGGCCCTGGCCTGGGTGCTCAACGATACGGCGCCGCCGACCTTCCCCGACCGGCTGCGCAGCGGCGAGATGCGCTACACCTACGAGGTCGATGCGGTTAGTGGTTTGCGCGTCACTCCGGCGTGCAGCACTCGACCGCGCCGCCGGGTCGAGGCTGTGCATTGGCCTGCCGCACTGGAGCCCTGGCTGAGCACCGATCTGCGGGCCAAGGCCCAGCCGCCGGCGTGGGATGTCCGCTGCCAGAATCAGGTCGATCCGGAGGCAGGCCTGAGCATTGTCGGGCTGAGCAATGGTGAAGTGATCAAGCGCCCGCGCCCCGACCAGGCGCCGGTCGTCCGCCTCGAACTGCGCGGCCAGCGCGGGCAGGTCTATTGGCTGATCAACGGTCGGCTGGTTGCCCACCGGCCCGCTACCCAGCCCTTGATTCAAACCCTGACCGAAACTGGTCGCGTCGACATCACCGCGATGGACGAACAGGGCCGCTACGACCGGATCAGCGTCAGCGTGCGCTGAAGGACTGCGTCTCCGAGTGCGTCAGCCCTGTTGTTCCGTCGAGAGCGGATGGGTTTTCTGTTTTGGGGGGAAGATGGCCTTGTGCGCCAGATGGTAGGCCAGCAGCAGCGGCGGCATGCGCAGCCAGTGGGCGCGGATGTAGAGGCTGCGGCGCGCCAGTGGGGTGAGTGCGTCGGCGGTGCTCGGGTGTTGCGGGCGCAGCACGCGGGCGTAGATGCCGTCGAGCATGCGCTGGACGATGCCCGTGTCGGCGAGGCAGTGGCTGCGGGCCGCGATGCGCTCGGGGAGCGGTGTGCCGAGCAGGCGGTGGCAATAGCGCAGCGCAAGGCGCAGCGGGCCGGATAGCTGAAGTTGCATGGCCCGTTCGAGGAGCCCGTCCCAGGCGGCATCGTCGCGGGCCAGGTGACGCAGCAGCAGGTCCAGGTCGGTGAGGTCGCGCAGGAGGTTGTCCGGCTCGCCCTCGTGGAAGAGATGCGAGGCGCTGTGCAGGATCAGGTCGGGCAGCGACAGGGTGTGCACGCCGGGCAGATCGGGTAGGGCGACGCTGGCTTCGATCAGCAGGCGGGCATCGGGTTTGAGGCGGGCCGTGGGCGGCAGGATGGTGTGGTGCACATCGAGCGCGGAGCCGCGGAAAACGTGGCGCATCGCCGGCAGTTCGTGCATCCAGCGGCGGTAGTAGCGCTGGTCGTAGTCGTCGGTGGCGGTGCTGGCCCAGCCCTTGAGCATCAGTGCAGATTCGGCATCACCGAGGCGCTCCTTCGGCAGCAGGATGTCCACGTCGGAGAACAGCCGGCCCTGGGCGGCGGGCAGGCCGGCGGCGACGTAGGCGGCGCCTTTCAACAGGATCACCGTGATGCCGGCCGGTTTCAGCGCTTCGCGGAGAAAGCAGGCTTCCCGACGGATCGCGTGGCGCTGTTCGCTCGCCATCACGGCGCCGGACAGCAGGTGGTTGTGGGGCCGCTCCGGAATGTCGGCTTCGACGCCGGCGCTCTGCAGGCGCAGGAACAGCCGGCCGACCAGGTTTGCATGGCGCGCCTGGCGGACGAGCAGGTCCCAGTCTGTGGTGCCGAGGTGGCGGATCGACTCGGGGTGGCGGTAGGCCTCGATGAGGAGGTTCATTCGGCCGTGCCCTCCGCGGCAAGGCGGTCGAATACCGCAATGGCGTCGTCGAGGCGGCTGTACTCGAAGCTGTAGTTGTGCGTTCGGTCGATGATGTCCCCGACTGCCTTGAAGCCGCGTGCGCCAAGCACATGGTAGTTCATGGCGTTGTCGGCGAGCTGCATGAAGGCGGCGCCGCTGCCCATCGGGGTCAGCGTCGCGTCGGAGCCGGCGCGGTAGCGCGGAAGTACCATCCAGGCTGGATCGGCCCATTCGCCGACGGTCTCGACGCTGGCCTGGGTCGGCGCCATCAGCGCGACGGTGCCCTTGGTGGTGTCGAGTATTGGCCGGGTGAGGAAGGCATCGGGCGCGTAGGCGCGAATGATGTCGATGGATGCGTTCTTCAGGTTTACCGGCCGGGCGAGGCCCATGATCTGGCCGGTGTCGAGGCGGATCAGCGTGAGCTCATCGGACAGCAGGCGCCAGCCCCGGTTGACCAGCGCAGCGCACAGGGTGCTCTTGCCCGAGCCCGGCGGCGCCGGGAGGATGGCCGCGTGCTTGCCGCGTGCGACCGAGGCTGCATGGATGACCAGGATGTGGTGGCAGTAGGCTGTCACGCACCAGTTCAGGCCCCATTCGAGCATCGGCAAGGCCTGGCCGCGGGGAAGCGGCGTGAACGGCTCGACGGCGTCGACGACGAAACGCGCCTGAGGCGCGATCCACCGGCGCAGGCCATGGCCGGGCTGGACGCCGACATGGAAGTCGACGAAGGGCTTGTCGTCGATCAGCGGATGATGGGCGTAGAGCCGGGCGAGTTCATCGGCGAGTTCGGGAATTCCGCTCTGCAGGCGGCAGTTGAACGGTCCGGTGGCCAGCCGGATCCCGTCTCCACCTAGCCGCGCGCGGAATTCAGCCAGGGAAAGATCACGAATCTTCAAGGGAATGGCTCGGAGCGGCCTGGATCAGGCGGGCGCCGATCAGCGCGCCGAGGGCCGCCGCGACGAGTTGACGGCAGTCCTCCAGGGCTGCATCGGGCTCTTCCTGACGGATGGCGCGGATCAATTCGTCTTCGGAGAGCACCCGGCCGGGAACCGACAGCCGATCAAGCACGAATCGGGTGAGCGGAGCGAGCAGAAGGGTTGCACCAGCTTGTGGGTCGTAGCGGACCCACCCTTCATCCACGTCTTTCCAGAGTACGTCCGCCAAGCCTTCGAACAGGGTTTCGCTGGCGGAGTACCGGATGTCGGCCGGGACCAAAAGTCGGCGTCGCGATCAGGGGAGCAGCACGTAGTCGAGGTAGGTTTCCACCTGAGCTGCATTCCACGTGACGCCCAGCGTAGGTTGGTAGGCATTGGCCACGATGCCGGTGTCCCACATCTTCTTGACTTCGTCCGCGCTGAAGAGCGAGGTGCTGCCAACATTGGCGCTCAGCCAGGCGGCAACGATCTTGCGTTGAATCGGCGAGCCCGAGGAGAGAATCTCGCGGAATGATTGGGTAACGGTAGAGCTGAAGACGCTGTTGAACTGCTTGTCGAGAGTGGCGTCAGTAGGATTGTTGGTAGCGTAGTTGGTCCAGAAGCTGATGCCGCTCACCTTGGGAGAGCACGGCGTGGTGCCGTTGCGGCTGAGGTTGCCGGACGCAGAGAAACCCGAGGGCCGTTTGCATTCTGCGGCAAGGGCGGGGACGCTCTTGAGTGCCATCAGTACAGGAGCGCCGGCCAGACCGGTTTGTATCAGCTTGCGGCGGGACAACAAGGGCGCTGCGGCGCTGCTGCCTTGTTGTTTGGCCGACTTTTCCGGGTGCTCCAGTTTCATCCTTAACCTCTTCGTTCTAGCGCCGTACGTCGGCGCGGTTGAACGTAATATAAGTACACCTGATTTACAGGGGCGTGACATTTGCACGCTTATGTTCGAAATAGATTAAGCAAATTTTGTTCCGCGAATTTTATAGCATACAGATTGCTGATTCAAAACGAATTTTTCCGAGGTGCCGAAGAACGTCGGGAAAAACGGCCGGTTTGTGTAAAAAAAGTCGACGAAATCTGGCGCGAATATCTGTGGGCGCCGGCCCCCTCTGAGTTGATGATCTGCTCATGCTCCGCACGCTGCCGATGATTTATCCGCCGGTTTGTTACAGCCGCGAACGACGTGTGCAGCAGGGAGCGCTCTCCGGTTCTGTTGCTGTCGGCGGAGCGAGGCTGTGTGTTATCTGCCGATCGGGCCGTAGTGCGAGGAGGCACTCACCCCTCCACGGCCGCCGGTGACAGCGCCGCCGCGAGCTGGCCGACCACGCTCCAGTCGAGGGCTTGCGGCCCGCCCGGTGTTTCCACCGCGATGCCGTCCGCGCCCACCGGCGCGACGAAGATCGCGTCGCTGGCGATGGGGCACATGAAGAGTTCGGTCTCGGCGCTCTTGCCATCCCGCACCGCGACCATCGCGAGGGCGAGAGTGTGGCCCTCGTGGGGTGTGAGGCGCACCGTGAGGGTGCCGCCGACCTTCAGGATGAGCAGGCGGCCAAGGGCGCGGTGTGTCGTTTCCGAGACCGAGAACGGGGGTTTGTCGGCTTCCTGACCGCCGTTCGTGTCGCTCATGCGGCGTCCCCGTGGGCGAGGAGCGCGGCGATCACCGAGCCGCCGGCGCCGTCTTCGGGGTCAAGCTCCTGCAGCTTGGCAAGGGCCCTGGCGGAGGCATCCTGGTTGTCGCGGCGCAGTTCGATGAAAGCGACGGCTTTCAGGAACTGGAGCAGGAAGCGGCGCGGGACTGCGGGGGCGGCGGCCAGGTCGGCAAGGCTCCAGTTGGCCCAGTTGCGCGGCAGCGCGGCCTGGTCGGCAGCCCGGGCGAGGGCCGTGACGGCGGTCTCGAAGGCGGAGTCGAAGTCGCGTAGCTTGTTCTGCAGCTTGAACAGGCAACGGTAGGACGGCAGCACGTCCGGCGCCACCTCGATGGCGGTGCGGAAGAAGGCGCGGGCGCGGGCCGGGTCACTGGAATGGATGGCGACGCCCTGTTGCAGCAGGGCGTTGATGTTGTCGGGCACGTCGCCGAAATCGACGGTGTCCTCGCTGAGGGCGGTAACGCTCATTGAACTCTCCGGGGGCTGTCTGTTGTTGTCGGAGAGCTTTAGCAATTATGGGGCCAGCATCGGTGGCCCCATCCGTCAGCGACAGGCGAGGCGGAAGCCGGCCTCGATGGCGGCGCCGTCGAGGCGGCGGCCGATGATGACGATAGTGGTCTCGCGCGCTTCGTTTGCCTCCCACGGGCGGCCGTAGTCGAAGCCGGTGATGCGGTGCACGCCCTGGAAGACCAGGCGCCGCTCCTCGCCACGTACGGCCAGGATGCCCTTGTAGCGCAGCATGTCGTTGCCGCTCTTGAGCAGCAGCTCTTCCACGAAATTGCCCATCAGACCCACGTCCACGTCACCGGCGTGGTGCAGCACCAACGAGGCGATATCGTCGTCATGGCGAACGAAAGGCTGGCGCTCTGCACCACCGCGGCGCAGGCCGCTGGGCGCGGCGTCGGCGAGGAAGCCCGGGGTGCGCTCCAGCACGTCGGTGAGCACGAAGGCGTCGAGAGAGAACAGCTCAGCCACAGCATCCGCGTCGGTGGGGACGGTGGTGATCGGCACGCGCAGGTTGATGCGGCGCAGGCGGATTTCCAGCGCTTCCAGCTCGGCGGGTGTGACGAGCTCGGTCTTGCTCAGCAGGACGCGGTCGGCAAAGCCGATCTGGGCGGCGGCGACGCGGTTCTCGTCGAGCTGCTTGCCGGCGTGGACGGCATCCACCACGGCGAGGATGCCGTCCAGCTCGTAGCGGTCGCGCACGCCTTCATCGACGAAGAAGGCCTGGGCGACTGGCGCCGGGTCGGCGAGGCCGGTGGTCTCGATGACCAGGTGCTCGAAGTCCAGCTCGCCGCGGTCGCGGCGGTCGGCCAAGGCGGCGAGGGAGAGGCTCAGTTCGCCGCGCACGCTGCAGCAGATGCAGCCGTTGGCGAGTTCTACGACTTCGACCGCCGGTGAGCCGGCGATCAGCCCGCCGTCGATGCCGACGGCGCCGAATTCGTTCTCGAGTACGGCGATCTTCTTGTGGCCGGCAGTGTTCAGGTAGCGGTTGAGCAGGGTGGTCTTGCCGGCGCCGAGGAAGCCGGTGAGGATGGTGGCGCGGATCGGCGGGCGGGGAATGGCGAGGGGATTGGTCATGGTCCGGATTCAATGAAAAATCGGCCGGCAACCCGCCAGAAGCGGGCGTGCCGGCCGAAGCGTGTGTGAGCCTTGCTCAGCAGCAGCGTCCCGGGCGCCCATCGGCACCGCCGTAGCGGGCCTCCTGGCGCTCCCGGAAAAACTCTTCATAACTCATGATCGGCTTGTCCGGATGGTTGAGGCGCATGTGCTGTACGTAGGTGTCGTAGTCGGGCATGCCCACCATCAGGCGGGCCGCCTGGCCGAGGTACTTGCCTACGCGGGCGAGGTCGGAGAACACGTGGCGCTCCTTACTTGGCCGGCAGCGGCTCGAAAGGTGTTTCGAGCGTGGTCGGCTTGTTGGTGTTGAGGGCGCGCAGGCAGGCCGGGATGGCATACACGACGATCGCGACCACCAGCAGGATGAAGAGGCCGGACATGGTGGCATCCACATAGTTGTTGGTGATGATCTGGTGCATCTGGTCCATGCTCTTGGCCGGCGCCAGGATCTCGCCCTTGTCGAGGGCGGCCTGGTACTTGTGGGCGTTGGCGAGGAAGCCGATTTTCGGATTCTCGTGGAACATCTTCTGCCAGCCGGCGGTCAGCGTGCAGGTCAGCAGCCAGGCGGTCGGCACGATCGTCACCCACGCGAACTGCTGGCGCTTCATCTTGAACAGCACCACGGTGGCGAGGGTCAGCGCAACACCGGCGAGCATCTGGTTGGCGATGCCGAACAGCGGCCACAAGGTGTTGATGCCGCCCAGCGGGTCGACCACGCCCTGGTACAGGAAGTAGCCCCAGGCGGCCACGCACAGGGCGGTGGCGACGAGGCTGGCGAAGATGGAGTCCATCTTGCGCATGGACGGCACGAAGGTGCCCATCAGATCCTGCAGCATGAAGCGGCCCGCACGGGTGCCCGCATCGACGGCGGTGAGGATGAACAAGGCCTCGAAGAGGATCGCGAAGTGGTACCAGAAGGCCATCATCGTCTTGCCGCCGAGGGCGTTGGAGAGGATGTGGGCCATGCCGACAGCCAGCGTGGGGGCGCCGCCGGCGCGGGAGATGATGGTCTTCTCGCCGACGTCCTGGGCAGTCTGCAACAGCATGTCGGGGGTCAGCACGAAGCCCCATTGGGAAATCGCCTGGGCGGCGCTTTCGGCGGTCTTGCCAATCACCGCGGCCGGGCTGTTCATCGCGAAGTAGACGCCCGGTTCGATGACCGAGGCGGCGACCAGCGCCATCATGGCGACGAAGGACTCCATCAGCATCCCGCCGTAGCCGATGAAGCGGGCGTTCTTCTCGTTGTCGAGCAGTTTGGGCGTGGTGCCCGACGAGATCAGTGCGTGGAAGCCGGACACGGCGCCGCAGGCGATGGTGATGAAGAGGAAGGGGAACAGGCTGCCGGACCAGACCGGGCCGCTGCCGTCGATGAACTTGGTGAGCGCCGGCATCTGCAGGTTCGGCGCGACGATGGCGATGCCGATGGCCAGGCCGACGATGGTGCCGATCTTCAGGAAGGTGGACAGGTAGTCCCGCGGGGCCAGCAGCAGCCATACGGGCAGAACGGAGGCGATGAATCCGTAGCCGACCAGCAGCCAGGTGAGTTGCTTGCCGTCGAAGGTGAACAGCGGGCCCCAGGTTGGGCTGGCAGCGATGTCACCGCCGAAGACGATCGCGGCCATCAGCAGCACGAACCCGATCAGGGACATTTCACCGATGCGTCCCGGGCGGATGAAGCGGGTATACACGCCCATCAGCAGCGCGATCGGGATGGTGGCGCCGACGGTGAACATGCCCCACGGGGATTCGGCCAGCGCCTTCACGACGATCAGCGCCAGCACCGCGAGGATGATGACCATGATCATGAAGGTGCCGAACAGCGCGATCACGCCGGGTACGGGGCCGAGTTCGGTCTTGACCAGATCGCCGAGGGAACGGCCGTCGCGGCGTGTGGAGATGAAGAGCACCATGAAATCCTGCACCGCCCCGGCGAAGACCACGCCGGCGAGGATCCACAGCATGCCCGGCAGGTAGCCCATCTGCGCGGCCAAAACGGGGCCGACCAGCGGGCCGGCGCCGGCGATGGCGGCGAAGTGGTGGCCGAACAGCACGTATTTGTCAGTGGGGACGTAGTCGAGGCCGTCGTTGTGGCGGACGGCGGGGGTCATGCGGTTGGGGTCGAGCTCCATCACCTTTTCGGCGATGAACAGGCTGTAGTAGCGGTAGGCGATGAGATAGGTACATACCGCGGCGATGACCAGCCAGAGGGCGTTGATGGTCTCGCCGCGGTGCAGGGCTACGGTGCCGAACGCGGCTGCGCCGAGCACGGCAACGGCCCCCCAGCCGAGGTGACGCTGTATGGATGACATGGTTTTCCTCACTGTCTGTTTCGTGGAGACGCACGAACGTTCGCCCGACCAGTGAGGAGGAAATGGTGCCGGCCCCGGCTGGGCATCAGCACCGGATCGACCGTGGGGCCGGGAGAAAGCCCGCCAGCGGCCCATTGAGTGTCTTATAACTTTAGTTGCATTTCGGGCCGCTCGCCCATTCTTTGCATGCGGCCCGGTATGGTCAATCAGGGTTATCACACATTGCGTCTCCCCTTGACGAAGATCAGACGTCGGCCTCCACCGAGTCGCCTTTTTCCTCCATCCAGGCCCGCCGGCCGGAGGCTTCGCCCTTGCCCATCAGCAGCGTGAACATGCGCAGGGTGTCATCGAAGGCGTCGGGACGCACATGCACTGGCAGCACGCGGCGGGTGGCCGGGTCCATGGTGGTTTCGCGCAACTGGTCGGGGTTCATCTCGCCGAGGCCCTTGAATCGACCGACTTCGATCTGCTCGGCTTTGACGCCTTCGTGAGCCAGGCGGTCGCGCAGGGAGGCGAGCTCCTGGTCGTCCAGCGCATACAGGCGGCGCGGCGGCCGCTTCTTTCCCAGGGCCGGTACGTCGAGGCGGTACAGCGGCGGCTGGGCCACGTAGATGTGGCCGTTCTCGATGAGCTTGGGGAAGTGGCGGAAGAACAGGGTCAGCAGCAGGGTCTGGATGTGGGAGCCATCCACATCCGCGTCGGACATGATGATGACCTTGCCGTAGCGCAGCTCGGAGAGGTCCGGATCGTCCTTCGGGGTGTGAGCATCCACACCGAGGGCCACTGCGATGTCGTGGATTTCGGCGTTGGCGAACAGACGCTCCCGGTCCACCTCCCAGGCGTTCTGCACCTTGCCGCGCAGCGGCAGGATGGCCTGGGTGTCCTTGTCGCGGGCCATCTTGGCACTGCCGCCGGCGGAGTCGCCCTCGACCAGGAAGAGTTCGTTACGCTCGATGTCCTCGGATTCGCAGTCGGACAGCTTGCCGGGCAGCACGGCGACGCCGGAGGACTTGCGCTTCTCGACCTTCTGCGCCGCGCGGGCACGGGCCTGGGCGGCCTTGATGGCCAGCTCGGCGAGCTTCTTGCCGTATTCCACGTGCTCGTTGAGCCACAGCTCGAAGGGGTCGCGGACCATCCGCGAGACCAGCTGCACCGCGTCGCGGCTGTTGAGGCGTTCCTTGGTCTGGCCCTGGAAGCTGGGGTCGAGGACGCGCGCCGACAGCACGAAGGAGGCACGCCCGAAGGCGTCGTCGGCGGTCAGCTTGACGCCCTTGGGCAGCAGCGCATGGTGGTCGATGAAGTTCTTGACGGCGGTGAACACGCCGTCGCGCAGGCCGGCCTCATGGGTGCCGCCGGCGGGGGTGGGAATCAGGTTGACGTAGGACTCGCGCACCGGCGCGCCCTCGGCAGTCCATGCCACGGCCCAGGATGCGCCTTCACCCGTCGCGAAGGTGTCGTCGCCCTTCGCTGCGTATTTCTCGCCGCTGAACAGTGGGATCAGCGGCTCGTCGGGCAGGGCTTCGGACAGGTAGCCGCGCATGCCGTGCTCGAACAGCCAGCTGCGGGTGTCACCGCCTTCGATGCTCAGGCTGACTTCCAGGCCGGGCATCAGCACCGCCTTGGAGCGCAACAGGCGTTCCAGCTCGGCGCGGGGCAGGTCGGCGGCGTCAAAATACTTGGCGTCGGGCCACGCGCGCACGGTGGTGCCGCTGGCCTTCTTGGGGGCGTCGCCGATACGGGCGAGGGGCTCGATCACGTCGCCGGCGGCGAACACCAGGCGATGGCGGCCGCCGTCGCGGACGACTTCCACTTCCAGCCGGTGGGACAGGGCGTTGGTGACGGACACGCCGACGCCGTGCAGGCCGCCGGAGAAGCGGTAGGCGGATTCCTCATCCGTCTTGTTGAACTTGCCGCCGGCGTGCAGACGGGTGAACACCACCTCGACCGTCGACACGCCCTCGACCGGGTGGATTTCCACCGGAATGCCGCGGCCGTCGTCGGACACGCTCACCGAGCCGTCGGCATGCAGTGTCACGCCGATCTTCTTGCAGAAGCCGGCCATCGCCTCGTCGGCGGCGTTGTCGATGACTTCCTGGATGACGTGCAGCGGGTTTTCGGTGCGGGTGTACATGCCCGGCCGCTGCTTGACGGGCTCGAGGCCCTTGAGGACGGTGATGGAATCGGCGTTGTAGGTTTTCTGCGACATGCTGGGGTGACGACGGATGGATTTTGAAGCGGACCGGACTATACCGCGCCCGCCGCCGGCCCGCGAGGGGCGCGGGCGATACGGCGTGGTGAGTTCAGCGGCCGAGGCTGCTGCGCCCGGCGTTGTCGGCGGTCTGCTGGGCGATCCGTTCGAGCAGCGCGTTGGCGGCGCGGCTGGCCGGACTGTCGCCGTGGGCTTCGCGCCAGGCCAGATGCACGGTGGTGGCTTCCGCAGGCAGCGTGTAGATGGCCATCGACAGCGGGCACTGGGCGACATTGAGCGGATTCTCGCGCGCGAAGGTCCAGGCAATGCGGGCACTGCAGAAGTGCAGCACCTCGGCGTCGTGATACACCGGCGTGGTCTGCTCCAGTGCCGGCCCGGTGCGCGCCAGCATGTCGCCGAAACGGCTCGGCGGGGCGGGCACCAGGCCTTCGGCCTCGATGGCGTCCACCAGCGCCTCGCGGGCGTCGGCGTAGCGGCCGGGCGTGATCGCCTGGTGGCGGATCCCTTCGGCGAGGCTGACGCCGCTGCCGGCGAGAAGCAGAGCGATGACGAAGATGGCACGCAGCATGGGCTTGGAGCTCCGATAGAGGCGGGGATACAGGCAAAAAGGCCAGGCCATGGGCAGGCGTGTGGCACGCGAGGGGCCGACGATAGCATTGCCGGCGGGCCGGATTGAAGCGCTGCGGTGGGGCACGGCAAATGCGGGCGCGCATATCGTAGATCAAGGCCCCTTGTCGGACGGCGCCTTAGGGTGGCGGGCACCTGATCTCAACGGAGTCACAACGGGTGTCGTCATGAGTTACCCCAGTTTTTTCGATGAAATTCCCCCGCTGCGGGTGCGCGACCCGTTGGCTGAATTCCTGGGGGCCGCAGAGGGCGGCCTGATCGAATACCGCTATCTCGACGCGGTGCGGCTTGCCGGGCATTCCTGCCCGACGGTGGCGAGCGCCTACCGGCTGACCTGCCTGGCGCTGGCGGCGCTCTACGGCGCGGAATTGCCCGAGCGGGGCGGTGTGCATGTGAGCTTCCGTGACAGCCGGACGGATGGCGTGACCGGCGTGATCGCCAACGTGGTGTCGCTGCTCACCGGGGGGACGGTGGATACCGGTTTCAAAGGCCTGGCGGGGCGATTCGACCGTCGCCATCTGCTGGCTTTCGATGCCGGGCAGCCCCTCGATCTGCGCTTCCGCCGTGTGGATACCGGCGTGGCAGTCGATGCGATGAGCACGCTACGGGAAGTGCCGGCCAATCCGCGCATGATCCCGCTGATGCAGCTGAGTCTGGCCGGCCAGGCCAGCGACGATGAGATGCAGGAGTTCCGGCAACTGTGGCAGGACCGCGTCCGGCGGGTGTTGCTGGACCATGGCGACGACCCCGCGGTGTTCGTCGTCCGCCAAGCCAATTGAATCCAGGAGATGGTCATGAGCCGCAAATCCGGCCGACAGCCCGATGCCCCCAACGATACGCAGGCGGCCTATAGCTCTCCGCCCTGTTACGCCCGAGATTTCCCCGGCCACTTCGGCGAAGAGGTGCCGAGTGCCGAGGCGATTCGCATCGAACGGCTCAATGCGCTGCTGGAAGCCGAACGCGCCGGCGCCAAGGTGCTGGCCATCCTGCGTGACGAGCTGGATGCGCGTGCGCCCCTGCGCGCCCTGCTCGAACGCCTGCAGAAGGATGAAGGCAGCAACGCCGTGGTGCTGTACAAGACCATCCAGCGCCTCGGCGGCGCGGCGTCCCACGAGACCGGAGCCTTCGTGCACAAGACGCTGGCCATCGACGGTCTGGAGGCCCGTCTGAGCTTTCTGAACAAGGGGCAGGCGTGGGTGGTGCGCAAGATCGACGAGGTACTGACCGACATCGACGATCCCGACGCCCGGCGCATGCTGGAGGAGATGCGGCGCTCCCACGTGGACAACATTGCCGCCTGCGAGGCAGTCCTTGGCCATCCGCCGACATCGTTGTGAGGTGGGTCAGGAGCCGGGTTCCGCCTCCCGCAGCGTATTGCGACCTGCGCTCTTGGCTGCATACATTGCGATGTCCGCGCGTTTGAGTATTTCATCGATGCCGTCGTCCTTGCCGGAGAACAGCGTCAGGCCGATGCTGGGCGTGCTGGTATAGGAAAGCTCGCCCAGTCGATAGGGGCCGTTGAGCGCTTGGAGGATCTTGTTGCCGACGGTGCGGGCATTGACGATGGCCTCGTCGAAAGGACCGGACAGGTTTTCCAGCATCACCACGAATTCGTCGCCCCCGAGGCGCGCGACCGTGTCCTGTTCCCGCACGCAGCCGCGCAGGCGGCTGGCGACCTGGATCAGCAACTCGTCGCCCTTGGCGTGGCCGTGGGTGTCGTTGAGATGCTTGAAACGGTCCATGTCGAGGAACATCAGCGCGCCGAACTGCTTGTTGCGCTGGTTGCGCAGTACCGCCTGCTGCAGGCGCTCGATCAGCAGGCGTCGATTGGGGAGCTCGGTGAGCGCGTCGAAGTAGGCGAGATGATGGATCTCAGCCTCATGGCGCTTGCGTTCGGTGATGTTGGCGATGCTGCCGACCATTCGGGTTGGTTCACCGGAGGCGGCCCGTTCGACGATGCGGCCGCGGTCGGCTACCCACACGTAATGTCCGCAGGTATGGCGCAGGCGGTGTTCGCTGGCATAGACACCGCTGCCGGCCAGGCAGGCACCCAGCACGCGTTGTACGCCGGCGCGGTCATCCGGATGGATGAGGTTCATGAAGGTATCCACCGGGTGGGTCAGGAAGGACATGTCCAGACCCAGGATCCGACACCAGGATGCGTTGTGATGCACGACACCATCGGGCATGCGCCAGTCCCATACTCCTTCGCCGGTGGCTTCCATCACGTAGCGCAGGCATTCCTCGCTGGCCTTCAGCTCCTGGGACAGGCTGCTGATGCGCAGGATGTTGCGGATGCGCAGCTTGACCAGCTCCACCTTGAAAGGCTTGATGATGTAGTCGGCGACACCGAGGCTGAGCCCCGACAGTTCCGATTCCAGATCCGAGAGGGCGGTCACGAAGATGATGGGCGTTTTTGCCAATGCAGGCTCGGCCTTGAAGCGACGGCAGGTCTCGAAGCCGTCCATGCCCGGCATCATTACATCGAGCAGGATCAGGTCGGGCGGAGACTCGCGGGCCATGACCAGGCCTTCCGGCCCTGAATTGGCGATCTGCAGGTCGAATTCTCCGGCCAGGGCCATGCCCAGGGTGTAAAGGTTGGTGGGCGTATCGTCGATCGCCAGGATGCGTGGTTTGCCGTTCATGATGCTTGTCGTGCGCTTGTTGAAGCCGCGAGGGTTCGTAGTCGCTCCAGGGCTGGACCGAAGCGGAAACTGGCCAGCAAGGTACCGATCTCGCCGATTTCGGCGGCAAGATCGGTGCCGCTGACGAGGGCTTGAAGTTCCTTGAAACGGATCAGGGCGTCGAACTTCTGATCGGCCAGCAGGGGCTCCAGCTCACCGACGAGGGCCAGCAGGAGCCCGTTATCCAACGGCGGCACGGCCGGGACAGCGCCGGGATCGCCATGCAGCCACTTCGCCAGGACTGTTCGCAGGATGTCGAGGGGTACTGGTTTGGTGAGGAAGTCGTTCATGCCGGCATGGATGCTGCGTTGCAGGTCCTCATCGAAGGCCGAGGCAGTGAGGGCGATGATCGGCAGCGGCGCTCGGTCGTTGAGGCGTTCCCAAGTGCGGATGTGCTCGGTGGCGGTGTAGCCGTCCACGTCTGGCATCTGGCAGTCCATCAGGACGAGATCCGGTGGCGTGCCGAGGGTGACGGCGTCCACCGCTTCGCGGCCGTTGCGGGCGAGCGTGGCGCTCAAGCCGAGTTTGCCGAGCAGGGCGGTGATGACCTTGCGCTCGGTGCCGTTGTCATCCACAACCAGCACTTTGCCGCTTAGGGTGCAGGTGGCAGCGGGTTCGCCGTCGGCTGCGACCTTGGTGCTTTCGCTCTTCAGGCGCTCCGCGCGGATGCGGAACCAGAAGTGGGAGCCTTGTCCGGGAGTGCTGCTGACTCCGACCGAGCCGCCCATCAGATCCGCCAGACTGCGCACGATGGACAGCCCAAGGCCGGAGCCGCCGTATTCGCGGGTCGTCGAACTGTCGGCCTGGCTGAAGGGCTGGAAGAGTTGGGGCAGCTTGTCTGCGGGAATGCCGATGCCGGTATCCGATACGGAGAACTCGAGGGTGGAGTGGCTGCCGTCGCGTTCCACCTCATGGGCATCGATGTGGATCTCTCCGCGTGATGTGAACTTGATGGCGTTGCCGATCAGGTTGGACAGCATCTGGCGCAGTCGGTGAGGGTCGATCAGGAAGCATGGCCCGACGTCGCCGTGCCAGCGTGCTTCCATGCTGAGTCCTTTGCGCCATGCTGCATCTTCGAAAAGAGACTGGAGTTCCTGAAAGCACTGCGCCGGATCGAGGGGGGCGGGCTCGATAAGGAGCTTGCCGGCTTCGATCTTGGACAGGTCCAGCATGTCGTTGAGCAGCGTGAGCAGAGTCTGGCCGGCCTTGATGATGATGTGGGCGTACTCCTGGCGCTGGGGGGCGGTAATGCCCGGGGACAGAAGGATCTGGGCCATGCCGAGAATGCCGTTCATCGGTGTCCGGATTTCGTGGCTCATCGTGGCCAGGAACTGGCTCTTGGCGAGGCTGGCTGTTTCCGCCGCCTGTCTGGCCCGCACCAGCTCGGTGATGTCCACGCGGAAACCGACGGTATATCCGTTGGCGGTGCGTCGCTCGCGGATCTTCAGCCAGCGGCCGTTGTCAAGTCGCTGTATGACCTCGGAGCTTCCGTCTTGATGCCAGGCCAGGCGCTCGGCCAGCCACGCCTCCTCGCGCCCCAGCGCATCTGGATAAATGGCGTGCTGCAGGCCGGCGCGCAGGATTTCCTCGAAGCTGCGGCCCACTTCGATGGGAACGGCGCCCCGGTAGATCTGGCGGTATTCCTCGTTGAAGAAGGCCAGTCGGTCGTCGGTGTCGTAAATCACGAAACCTTCGCCGATGGTATCGATGGCCGAATGGAGTAGCTGCTCGCTCTCGATGCGCTTGGCCTCCGCTTCCTTGCGCGCGGCAATGTCCATTTGAGTGCCGTACATCATGAGGGGACGTCCGTCCGGTGAGCGGCTGATGACTCGGCCGCGATTGAGCATCCAGGTCCAGCGGCCTTCTTTGGTGCGGATGCGGGTTTCGTACTCGTATTGATCGATCCTGCCGGCGAAGTGCTGACGCAGGATGGCTATGGAGTGGGCGAGGTCATCCGGATGGATGAGCTGTGTCCAGGTGTCAATGGTGAGCGGCTGCAGTTCGTCGAGCCGATAGCCGAGCATCTCGGCCCAGCGTTCGTTGAATTGCACCTCGCCGCTCTGGATGTTCCATTCCCAGGTTCCGGCCCCGGTACCGTTGAGTACATTGACGAGGCGCTGCCGTTCGTCACGCAGGTCTTGCTCGGCTTCTTTGCGGTCGGTGATGTCGCGGGACATCACGATGAAGCGGCACGGCTGGTTTGGCGGCGCCGGCTTACGGGCGACGGAGAGTTCGAACCAGCGATTGCCATCCGCGAGTTGAAGCAGGATGACGCGGCCGTAATCGGCGCCGTGCTTGCAGGCCGCGTGCAGCGCATCGCGCAGGGTCGCGGCGGCGCCTTCGGGGAGAATGTCGAAGGCGCTGCGCCCGAGCAATTCATTCCTTGGGGCCGCGAGTAGAGCATCGCGTCTGGCGCGGACGTCCAGGTAGATGCCGTCTTCATCGAGTTCGAACAGCAGGTCGGGAACCGCTTCGAGGGTAGTGGCCAACTGAGCCTGGCTGCGCCGAAGGCGTTGGTTGACCCGAACGGTGTACACCATCACCGAGCCGGCACAGGCGGCAATGGCAAGGGCCAGTACGAGGTAGCGGAGCAGTTCGTTGTAGGTGGTCTTGCCCTTTTCGGGGTCGTAAAGAAAGCCGTCCAGGGAGTAGCCCTCGGGGAGCCGGCCGATTTCTGCATAGCTGTCGGCGATGTGTCGCCAGCGCCCTGTGTTCATGTAGCCGATGGTGACCATATCGGCATGAATCAGGGCCTCGGTGCGCTCCGCTTCGTACTGGATCTGCGCGCGTGATTCTTGCGGGGCATATTTTTCGAGGATGAGGTCGATGGTTTCGGTCGGATGGGCGAGTGCGTGCGCCCATCCGCGCAGGCTGGCTTCGACGAATGCCTTGACCTGTTCGGGATTTGTTTGGAGCTGTCGTTCGGACGTGAAGAGGTTGTCGCCATAGAAGTCGATACCTGCAGCCCGTGGCGTGTAGACGTGATGGGGGAAATGGATCTGGTCGAGACGGAACGCCTGGTCGGTGACGTGAGCGCTTGTTGCATCTGTCTTGCCGGAGGTCAGATCGGTAATATCGAAGCTCTGCGCTTGGTGCTGAATGGCGTCGATGGGCACGCCTTCCCGCTTGAGATACACCAGTAGTTCGTCCGCCATCGGGTCCAGCATGACCCGTTTGCCGAGTAGATTCTGAATGCTGTCGGTGGCGCTGAAAGTCCCCGTGATCAGCACATAGGGCGAATGTTGCTGGATGACGGCCAGGGCCACTACCGGCTTGCCGGCTTTGCGGGCCAGCAGCAGACTGCTGGAGCCGACGCCGAATGTGGCACGACCGGATACGACTTCCTCCACGCTGTCTGTCCCCGGCCCTGCTTCCCGGATCTGTACGTCGAGTCCCGCGTCTCGGTAGTACCCGAGTTCTTTGGCAACGTAGTAGCCGGCGAACTCGAAACCGTGCCGCCACTTGAGCTGGACGACGGTATTCCCAGCCGAATGGGCATCGGACAGGAGGAACATCATCTGCAGCGTGAATAGAGCCGAGATCAGGAGCCGGGAGACAGGGGTATTGGCCATATTTAATTGATATTTTTGTTAAAAA
>JAFEDI010000143.1 GCA_018241725.1 Pseudomonadota bacterium
ACCGATGGCCCTGATGCTCCTGCAGCGCGAGGCCACCGTGACGATCTGCCACGCGAAGACCCGCGACCTCGCCCAGCACACCATCCTCGCCGACATCCTCATCGTCGCCGCCGGCAAGCCGGGCCTGATCGTGCCGCAGATGGTCAAGCAGGGCGCCATCGTCATCGACGTGGGCATCAACCGCCTGACGGACGGCCCCAATGCCGGCAAGATCGTCGGCGACGTGGATTTCGACGGCGTCAAGGAGAAGGCCAGCTGGATCACCCCGGTGCCCGGCGGCGTCGGCCCGATGACCGTCACCATGCTCATCGAGAACACCCTGCGCTCCGCCGAACGCGCCTTGCGCATGCGCCAGGCCGACGATTTTCAGGAATGGGAAGCACCCATGCTGAAAGGCGCGTGATCCATCCCCCAGTGCGGGATGTAGCCGGTCATATATAGCGGATGGACGACGGACCGGCGCATTCAGCGCTACCATTGCCCGGACGAGATAACACCACTACAGGCTCCGGGGGAATTTCATGGCAACGGCGCCCGCAGGCCGGCAAGGTCTGCTGGGCATGCTGCGCACGGGCATCGTCTATGCCACGCTCGCAGCACTGCCCTTCTATCTGGCGTCCCTGGTTGGACGCGAAGAGCACACGGCTGCCCAACTGCGTTTCGAACAACTTGCCGCGACGCAGATCAACACGATTCGCCGCGAATTGCTGGTGACCTACGACCTGCTCAAGACGCTCACCGAGCATTTCGAGATGACCGGCGATGACAGCGAACTGGGCTTTCGCCGGATCACCACCCCTCTGCTGCGCGACCATCCCTACCTGCAGGCGATTGGTCTCAACCCCCGCGTCGTGCAGAAAGAGCGTGCCGCTTTCGAGGCCCGCATCCAGCAGGAGATTCCAGGCTTCACGATCAACGAGGCCACCCGGATCGGTACCTTCGGCCCTGCCGGGGAGCGGGCCGAGTATTACCCCTTCCTCCGTGTCGAACCCCTCGGGAACAATCTCGCGGCACGGGGCTTCGACAGCCTGACCAACCCGGGCGAGCATCCCGGCCCACAACCCAACGAACGGACGGAAGCCGTTCAAAGGGCTATTGCCAGCGGCGAGGTCGCCACGACCGGACCGATCCAACTGGTCTTGTCCCGTACCAGCGGGACGACGGGCGTGATCGCCTTCTTTCCTATCCACGACCAGGCACATCGCTCAATCACCGGATTTCTGACCCTGGTCATCCGCATCGGGGATCTTGTCCAGGCCGCCCGTGACCGCATGGGCAAACAAAGCGACGAACTGGCCATCAGCATCGAGGACATCAGCGGGCCCGCAGCTCAAACCCTTCACCAGGAAACGTCTGCGGACGCAGACTTCCGCTACAGGGAACAAATCCAGCTACCGGACGGCAAGGTCTGGCAGATCGGAGTCTCCGCACCCGAAGGCTTTTCGCCCTCGTCGAGGCCGGCCATCTGGTGGATGACACTTGGCGGCGGACTATCCGTCAGCCTGATGTTGGGCATGCTCCTGCACTCACTGAATAGCCGCAACCGGATCATCTCCCAGCGGGTTGAAGAACAGACAGCACAACTGACCCGAAGCAACACTGAACTCGCCGACGAGCGCCTGCGCTACCAACAGATCCTGCGCACTGCGACAGATCTCGTGCATATCTTTAACGAGGACTGGCGACTGCAGGAGTTCAGCGATTCCTTCGTAGCCCACCTCGGCTATTCCCGCGAGGAACTGTGCCAGATGAAGGTCTCGGACTGGGATGCCAACTTTCCCGAAGAGACCCTCTACCAGCTACTCGATGACATGCATCATGCACCGGCCACTTTTGAAACGCGCCACCGACGCAAGGACGGCAGCCTGCGCGACGTGGAGATCTTCGGCGGAGGCATAGAGATCGACGGGAAACGCTATGTCTACTGTTCGGCACGCGACATCACCGAGAAGAAACAAACCGCCCGGGAACTCGAGCAACATCGGCATCACCTTGAAGAGTTGCTGGCCGACCGCACCCGTGACCTGACCCAGGCCAATGCGGCACTCCGGCAGGCCAAGGAAGAAGCCGAACGGGCGAACCAGGCCAAGAGCAGCTTCCTGGCCAACATGAGCCACGAAATACGCACGCCACTCAACGCCATCACCGGAATGGTGCACCTGATCCAGCGCGCCGGCGTGCCATATGAACAAGTAAGCCGCCTGGAAAAGATCAATGTGGCCAGCAAGCACCTGCTCGACATCATTAATACCATCCTCGACTTGTCGAAGATCGAGGCAGGCAAGTTCGTCCTCGACGAAAGCAAGCTCCACATAGCCGCGGTCGTTGCCAATGTCGCCTCGCTACTGGCCCAGAACGCGCAAGAGAAACATATTCAGTTGAACATCGACTCTCCGCCGATAACGGCGGCCCTGCTTGGCGATCCGGCACGCCTGCAACAGGCACTGCTCAACTATGGAAGCAATGCCATCAAATTCACCTCCACCGGCTCCGTCACCTTGCGCACACGAATCGAAGAAGAATGGGATGATCGTATCCGGATACGCTTCGAAGTCGAAGATACGGGAATTGGCATTTCCCCCGAGCAGGTGAACAAACTTTTCTTCCCATTCGAACAGGCCGACAACTCGATTCGCCGGAGCTATGGCGGCACCGGGCTCGGGCTGGCCATCACCCGCCGGCTGGCCCAACTCATGGGAGGTGATGCAGGCGTGTCTACACAAACCGGGCACGGCTCCACCTTCTGGTTCACTGCCATCGTCAAGAAACGTCGCGAGGAAAGCGACGCCATACCAGAGACGAAAGCCATCGACGCGCCTGAAACAAGGCTGGCGCGGGAACACGGAAAGCGGCGACTCCTGCTGGTAGAGGACGAACCGGTCAATCGGGAAGTAACGCTGGAACTGCTGAAGGACGTCTGGCCAACCGTGGATGTCGCGACAAATGGTCTGGAAGCCGTCGAAATGGCTGCACAACAGTCCTATGACCTGATTCTGATGGACGTGCAGATGCCACAACTGGATGGTCTGGAAGCCACTCGCCGCATCCGCGCCCAGCCTCAGGGCAATTCCATTCCCATCATTGCCATGACAGCCAATGCCTTCGCGGAAGATCGCGCCCACTGCCTGGAAGCCGGCATGGACGATTTCATCCCCAAACCCGTAGATCCAGACGCCTTATTCCAGTGCCTATTGCACTGGTTAAGCAAGGCCAAGAGCAAGCCAGATACAAGCGCTCTGCACGATAGAATTTGACTGGTCGCGGTAGGGACGAGGATTGCTCCATCCCATTACACACAACTCTTGATCCTGTAGTCTTGGATGCCAAATAACTGACAGGGCTGACGGATGAGTTGGGCGAGAGACGAGTTCGGGACGATAGAGCTGGGTGATCAGCGGTTGAACAA